>NZ_JOHY01000004.1 GCF_000721495.1 Streptomyces sp. NRRL F-5123 | reverse complement strand
AGCACGCAGGCGGGGAAGACGAGGAAGACCCAGGCACGGGTGATCGACCGGCGGCCAAAGTGTCCCATGTCGGCGTAGAGCGCCTCAGCGCCGGTGACGACAAGGCCGGCTGCTGCACCGCCGCACGGACCCTGCCGCCCCTGACGCTCGCTGCTGAACGAAGTACGCCCGGCCGGGGGCGGGCTCCAAGTGCCGTTCGGGACCGGCCCCCGCCCTACGGCAAGATCCACCGCGAACGCCCCGGTCGGTCCCGGCTGCCCGGTGAGGGGCCGACCATGACGAGCCCCGGCGGACCTCGCGCAGGCGCCGGTTCTCCTGCTGCAAGGTGACTCCACCAGACCCGGGGCACATCAGAGCCTCCATCGAACCCGGAACGGTTCACTACCCCTCGCTGGGCAGCGGATGAGTGCCGGCGGGCCAGGGCCTTTTCAGGGCCTTTCAGCTCTGTCGGAGAGACTTCCGGGGGACTTTCCGCCGTACAAGCCCGGAAGGCTCCGACAGAGCTGAAAGACGGGGAACCGCAGGTCAGCGGCTACGCGTCAGCACTCGACGACGTTGACCGCGAGGCCGCCGCGGGCGGTCTCCTTGTGCTTGACCTTCATGCTGGTGCCAGCCTTACCGAGGGATCAGGGTTTGGGCAAATCCCGCTGTGCGGAAGACCCTTCCGTTCGCGAGCCCGAGCGAGGAGACGGCTGTGGAACCTGGGAAGACGGCGGAAGACGCCACGGCGATATGTGGTGGTGGGGCGGAAGGGTGTGTGGAGGAAGCGGCTGTGAGGGAAGGTCTGCCGGGGGATTGGGTCGAGAGTTTTCTCCGCGGAGCTCCCGTCCCTGGGCAGGACGAGGTGGCTCGTCTACGGAGGGCTCTCTTCCGTCTTGCGTCGTGAGGTGAGGTGACCCCGTCGGGCCTCGGGGCCACCCCCGCTGTCAGGCGGCGAGTTCCTCGGCGGTCTTCCATGCCGGGTGGAGGCGTTGGCGTATGCGCTGGGTGGGATTGCCCCCCGTTCCGGTGACGGGCGGCAGCACCTGTACTCCGTCGAGGTAGCGTCGCATCAGCACGCGGCGCTGGCTGACCGTGCCCTGGCTCCAGCCCGTTGCGTCGGTGACGCGGTCGGCGGCCCCGTTCGCGGGGTCGCGGGCGGCGAGCGTCGCCTGGAGCGAGGAGATCTTGCGGTTCAGTGTCCCGACGAGCTGGAAGAAGTCGTCTTCCGTCAGTCCCACTTCGACCAGGGTTCCCGTGCTCCACCGTTTGACGAAGTCCCGTTTGCGTTGCATGTCGCTGTTCAGTGCGGCTTGCAGCTCGGCTGTTTCCTCCTGTCGGGCGGCGGGTGTGCCGGCCAATTCTGCGGTGGTGAGGAGCCGGGTGAAGTAGACGGTCATGGCTTCCTGGACTGCCTCTTCCACCGGTTCCGCGCTGATGCACGTGCCGCCGCAGCCGCCGTGCGCCGAGGGCGGGCAGCGGTAGTTGCGGCGGTTCTCCTTCCTGGAGTAGTGGCCGACCAGGCCGCGCTGGCATTTGCCGCAGCGCAGGATGCCGGACAGCAGGTACTTCGCCGACACGGCCGGGAGATGGGAACCCGGGGCGATGCCTGCCTTCTGCCGGCGTAGTTGGAGTTCGAACTGGACCTGGGACCACTGCCGGGGGTCGATGACGCGTTCCCAGCTGCCCAGGAGTGGGTGGCTGTCGTCGTCGAACAGGACGCGCGACCAGTCGTCCCAGTCCGGCGTCGGGTCGACGCGGTGTTTGCCGTCGTAGGAGACCATGCCGGCGTAGCGGGGGTTGCGGAGGATCTTGTTGACCATGGTCGAGGACCAGGAGCGCCCGGTGGGTGACGGGATGCCGCCCCGGTTGAGGTCGGTGGCGATGCTGTACGCGGTCTGGCCGAACAGGCAGGCGGCGAAGATTTCGCGGACGACGGCTGCTTCGGGCTCGAGGATCTTGCCCTTGTCCGGGCCGGTGCGGATCCAGCCGTAGGCGATGCGGCCCTGGATCTTGCCCTGCTGGGCGGCCGCCAGGTGCATACGCGCGACGCGGCGTGAGGAGTCCTCGGAGGACTTCAGCGCCATCACGCACATCATGCGGGCCATGTGGCGGTCGTTGTCGTTGATCAGGTTCATCGGGCCGCCGGTGGCGCCGACCGCGGGCCGCTGGACGTACTCGACGATGTCGATCAGGTCTTCCAGGTCCCGCGGCTGCCGTACCAGGCGGTCGAGGTCGTAGAAGATCACCCCGTCGATCACCCCGGACGCGAGGTCCGCGAGCAGTCGGCGGAACTTGGGGCGGATGACCACCCAGTCGATGGACCCGTCAGGACGGACGATCTTGCCCTTCTTGAAGGCCGAGGTGTCGTTCTCCCGGTAGACGCGCGCGAAGGGACCCCATCGCAGGTGGCGTCGGGTGTCCTCGGCGTCCTCGTGCTGGCGGTCGACGCCCGCTTCCAGGCCGAAACGGTCCGAGGAGATCCGCAGGTACGCGGCGGGGCGCTTGGGGTGGTAGGAGGACAGCTGGTCGAAGAGGTTGAGGGTGACGCCGCGGCCCATCCCGGAACGCGTTCTACAGGCTCCTCACGGCGACCGTGGTGCCCAGGCCCATCGCCTGGGTGTCCACCACGTCGGCGGCGGGGACGGACAACCTCGCCCCGCACAGCTTCTTCACCGTCGCCTGCGTCGATCCGCCCGTCGTGCAGTTCACCTCCGTCGGGCGGAAGGACTCGTTGCGGAACGTCGAGGAGACGGGGGAGTTCGTGGTCAATCTCGCGCCCGAGCACCTCTTCGAGGAGATCAACGCCAGCGGGACGGATTTCCCGCACGGGGTCAGCGAGTTCGACGAGGTGGGGATCGCGCGGGAGCCGAGTGCGCGGGTGAAGCCGCCGCGGGTGGCGGCCTCGCCGGTGGCGCTGGAGTGCGAGCTGCACAGCACCGTACGGCTGGGGGACTCCACCGTGGTGTTCGGGCGGGTCGTGCACGCGGCGGTGTCCGAGGCGGTGCTGGTGGAGGGGCATCCGGACGTCCAGCGGCTGCGGCCGCTCACGCGGATGGGCAGGGACGAGTGGGGCACCCTCGGGGAGGTGCTGGAGATCGCCCGGATCCCCGTGCGGGAGTGGGAGGAGGGGCGCCGCCGCTGACGGGGCGCCGGCGGTAGGGGGACGGCGGCGAAAACCCTTCGACGCCGGACGGGGCCGCAGGCCATGATCGGGACATGTTCCGGCTCGCCTTCCTCGCAGACGCCACCGCGGCAGCGGTCGCGGCGTCGAAGGCTGCCTGCTCCGCCCCGGGCGCGAACGCCGCCCCGGCCGGCCGGAACGCGAACGCATCCTTCGACGGCGCCCGACGCTGACCCTCCCCGGACCGACGTCCGGTGGGACCCCGCACGGGGAGGGTCGGCCCGGCCAGGGGTTCCCGACTCACCCGGCGTCCCAGGAGGAGACACCGTCATGTCCAAGCAGGCGTACGTGCGCACCAAGCCGCACCTCAACATCGGCACGATGGGCCACGTCGACCACGGCAAGACCACCCTCACCGCGGCCCTCACCAAGGTCCTGGCCGACCGCGGCACCGGCACCTTCGTGCCGTTCGACAGGATCGACCGGGCGCCGGAGGAGGCGGCCCGCGGCATCACCATCAGCATCGCGCACGTCGAGTACGAGACGGCGGGCCGGCACTACGCGCACGTCGACATGCCCGGCCACGCGGACTACGTCAAGAACATGATCACCGGCGCGGCCCAGCTGGACGGCGCGATCCTGGTCGTCTCGGCGCTCGACGGCGTCATGCCGCAGACCGCCGAGCACGTGCTGCTGGCCCGGCAGATCGGTGTCCGGTACATCGTCGTCGCGCTCAACAAGGCCGACGCGGGGGACCCGGAGCTGACCGACCTGGTCGAGCTGGAGGTGCGCGAGCTGCTGGGCGCCCACGGCTTCCCGGGCGACGAGGTGCCGGTGGTCCGGGTGTCGGGGCTGCGCGCGCTCGAGGGCGACCCGCGCTGGACGGCCGCGATCGGCGAGCTGCTGGACGCGGTCGACGCGTACGTGCCCGTGCCGGTGCGGTACACCGACGCGCCGTTCCTGCTGTCGGTCGAGAACGTGCTGACCATCACCGGGCGAGGCACCGTCGTGACCGGCGCGGTCGAGCGCGGCACGGTCGCTCCCGGCCACCGCGTCGAGCTGCACTCGGCCGCGGGGGAGCCGCTCACCGGCGTCGTCACCGGGCTGGAGACCTTCGGCAAGCCGATGGACTCCGCGCAGGCCGGCGACAACGTGGCGCTGCTGCTGCGCGGGGTGCAGCGCGGGCAGGTGCGGCGCGGCGACGTCGTCGCGGCGCCGGGCAGCGTCAGCCCGCACCGCCGCTTCACCGCGCGCGTCTACATCGTGCCCGCGGCGGAGGGCGGCCGGCACACCCCGGTCACCTCCGGCTACCGGCCGCAGTTCTACATCCGCACCGCGGACGTGGTCGGCGACATCGACCTCGGCGAGGTCCCGACCGGCGGCCCGTGCCGGCTGCAGGACACAATTCCGGTCCCCGGCCGTCCGCGCCGGTGGCGTACTCCCGCACGGGCGGCCCGGCCCGCGCCGCCGACGGGCCCCGCCGTTCGGGCGGCCGGCCCCGTGCCGGCCACCGGCGGCCCGTGCCGGCTGCAGGACACAATTCCGGTCCCCGGCCGTCCGCGCCGGTGGCGTACTCCCGCACGGGCGGCCCGGCCCGCGCCGCCGACGAGCCCCGCCGCTCGGGCGGCCGGCCCGTGCCGGCCACCGGCCCCCGCACCGACGGCGTACCCCCCTCGCCGTCCGCGCGACAATGGCCCGATGGATCACCACGAGGACCCGGGCAGGCCGGGCCCCGACACCGCGCCCGTGATGCGGGAGACCGACTTCGGCACCGCCCGACTGCTCCCGGACATCGACCGCGACCGCGCCTGGCTGCTCACCGTCGACGGCGCCCCGCAGTCCTACGTGGACCTCGACGACCCCGCCCACCTCGAATTCGAGTACGTGCGCCGGATCGCGTACGCCGTCGACGCCGCCTTCCCCGGCGCGGAGCCGCTGGACGCGGTGCACCTCGGCGGCGGCGCGATGACGCTGCCGCGCTGGCTCGCCCGCACCCGGCCCGGGGTGCGGCAGCAGGTCGTGGAGGCGGACGGGCGGCTCGCCGCCCTCGTCGCGGAGGTGCTGCCGCTGCCCGAGCCCGCGCCGGCCGTGCACACCGCCGACGCCCGCGCGTGGACCGCCGCCGCCGGGTCCGGTACGGCCGACCTCGTCGTGGCCGACGTCTTCGGCGGCTCCACCGTGCCCGCCGCCCTGACGTCGGTGGAGTTCGTACGGGACGCGCTGCGTGTCCTGCGCCCGGGCGGCCTCTACGTCGCCAACCTCGCCGACGCGGCGCCCTTCGCCTTCCTGCGCTCCCAACTGGCCACCGTACGGGCCGCGCTCGCGGAGTCCGCTCCGGACGGCGGCGACGTGTGCGTGCTGGCGGAGCCCGCGGTGCTGCGCGGCAGGCGCTACGGCAACGCCGTCCTCGCGGCGAGCCGCCGCCCGCTGCCCGTCGCCGAGCTGACCCGGCTGTGCGCCGCCGACGCCTTCCCCGCGCGCGTCGTCCACGGCCCCGGCCTGACCCGGCTGACCGCCGGCGCGGCCCCCGTGACCGACGTCTGCGCGCGCCCCTCCCCGCCGCCCCCGGAAGGCGCCTTCACCGTCGGCTGACGCCGGTACGCGGACGCACCCGGCCGCCGCCCTACGCCGCCTCCCGCGCCGGGGCGGGGACCGGCGACGGCGACGGGTGCCGCGGCGCCAGCCGCAGGGTGCGGACGTCGCGGAGCAGCAGCACCAGCGCCGTCAGCAGCACGACGAGCGCGGACGATCCCCACAGCGCCGGCCGCAGGCCGAACGCGGACGCCGCGGGGCCGGCCGCGGCCACCGCGAGCGGGGTCATGGCGACCGAGCCCAGCCAGTCGTACGCGGCGACCCGCGACATCAGGTCCTCCGGGATCTCCTGGTGCATCGCCAGCATCCAGCCGACCGCGAAGACCTCGATCGCGACGCCGCCCGCGAACATCACCAGCGCCAGCGTCCACGCGGGGAGCAGCAGGGCGAGCGCGGCGCCCGGCAGCGCGAGCGGGAAGACGCACAGGGTGCCGACGAGCAGCACCCGGCGCGGTTTCCAGCGCATCATCAGCACCGCCCCGCACGCCGTCCCGAGCCCGCCGGCGGCCAGCGCCAGGCCCCAGGGCCCCGCGCCGCCGAGGTGGTCGCGGGAGACCAGCGGGCCGTAGACCGATTCGACCGCCGTGACCATGCCGTTGACGACGGAGAACTGCACGACGATGCCCCACAGCCAAGGCCGGGTGACGACCTCGCGCCAGCCCTCGCGCAGCTCGCCGAGCACCCCGCCGGTGCGCGGCACCCGGGCGGCGCCACCGCTGTCGATGCGGGCGCGCAGCACTGCCGCGACCACGAAGCCCGCGGCGTCGGCGGCGAGCACCCATCCGGCGCCGACCGCCGCGACCAGCGCGCCGCCCAGCGCCGCGCCGCCGACCGCGGCGGCGTTGGTGGACAGCCGGTAGACGGAGATGGCCGGGCCCGCGTGCCGGGCCTCGACGGTGGCCAGCACCAGGCCCTGGGCGGCGGGCGCGAAGAACGCGTGCGCCCCGCCGCCGACGGCGGTCAGCGCGGCCATCTGCCACAGCGCGGGGTGGCCGGTCAGGACCAGGGCGGCGAAGAGCGCCTGCGAGGCCGCGTTGACGAGGTTGGCGACGGCCATCACGTGCTGCCGCGGCAGCCGGTCGGCGAGCGCGCCGCCGACCAGCAGCAGCACGACCATCGCGAGCGTGCGGGCCGCGGCGACGACGCCCACGTCCGTGGCGCCGCCGCCCGACTCGATGACCGCGAAGGCCGCAGCGATCGTGGCGCCCGCGTTGCCCGCGCCGGTGATGAAGGAGGCGCCCACCAGGAGCCGGAAGTCGCGTCCCGCCCAGGGCGGGAGGCCGAGGCGGCCGCCCCGGTCGTCTGCAGTCATCAGGGGACTATCGCCGCACCCCGGGCGTCCTGCCAAACGGTTTACCGGACGGCGCACCGTCGGCGCGGGCGGCCGCCGCCGAGCAGCTCAGCCGCACGCCCGCGCGAACGGGCGGCGGGCTCACTGCTTGATCGGCCGGATCGTGGACATGATCTGGTCGACCACCGACTGCGCGAGCTGCCCGGAGACGCCGGTCCTGGCCCACAGCACCCAGACGACCGGGGTCGGGGTCTTCTGCGCGGGGTCCAGCCACGCGACGGCATAGGCGATGCCGTTCGACGAGCACTTGTTGGCCTTGGGCACGTTCGTCGTCGTGGCCTGCGCCTGCCAGCCGGTGATGCCGTGGGAGTTGTGGAAGGCCTTGCTGTTGAGGGCCGGGGAGACGGTGCCCTTGTCGTTCTCCTGGAAGGCGTACTTCGCCCAGGCCCTGGCCTCGTTCTCGGCGGCGGCCTGCAGGCTCGCGGCGCCGGCGCCGCCCTTGGTGCCCGCGATGGCGTTGCTGGCGGTGATCTTGCCGTCCTTGCAGGTGTCTTCCATGTAGTACGCGGGGGCGCCGGCGACGACCTGCGGATCTCCGGCGTCGTCCCCGTAGCCGATACTCATGGACTCGCTGCCCACCGTCCAGCCCGGCGGCACGTCGAAGGCGGAGTTGCGCTCGCCGCGCTTGACGACCTTCCAGCCGGCGATGACCGGCTGCACGTCGGTGGAGCCCGCGGGGCCGCGCGGATTGTCCTCGTCGTCGTCACCGCCCCCGGCCTCCATGGTGCCGGTCGCGGTGGGCGTCGGCGTGGCGGTGGTCGTGGCGGTGCTCGCGGAGACGCTGGGGGAGGTGCTGTCGTGCGCGTCCGTCTTCTTGCCGTCGTCCTTGCCGACGAGCACGACGGTCACCACGACGGCTGCGATCACCGCGAGGGCGGCGCCGATGGCTATCCCGATCGTGGTCCTGCTGCGGCCCGGCGGCTGCCCGCCCCCGGGCCCGCCCGGGAAGGGCTGCGGCGTCGGGTAGCCGATCGGACCGGGCTGGCCCGGCGCGGAGTACCCGGGCTGCTGCCCCGTCTGCTGGTAGCCGGGCTGGGCGTACGGCGACGGGGTGCCGTACGGCTGGGTCGGCGGGTACGGCGGCTGCCCGGGCTGTACGGGCGGCCCGGGCGGCTGCACCGGAGGCTGCTGACCGGACTGCGGGTAACCCGGCTGCTGGTAGCCGGGCTGCGCGTACGGATTCGGCGGCTGACCGTACGGCCCCTGGGGTTGCTGCGGGGAATTGCCCGCCGGGTACTGCTCTCCGCCGGATTGTCCCCCGGCCTGCTGGTCTCCTGGCCACATGGCTGGAAACACTAGGGGAGAGGGCGTGACGGTTCCACGCCGGATCGTCCTACTGGCTGGTAACGTCCGGGCATGTCCGAGACCTTGCCGACGCCGGCTTCCATAGGCGAATTCCTCACGGCCACCGTGCCGATGGTCCGCACGCTCCGGCTGGAGTACCTGGAGACCACCGCGGAGCGCGCGGTGCTCGCGCTCCCCGACGACCCCGAGTACCACAACCACGTCGCCGGCCCGCACGCCGGCGCGATGTTCACCCTCGCCGAGTCCGCGAGCGGGGCCGTCGTGATCGGCGCGTTCGCGGACCAGCTGGGCCGGGCCGTACCGCTCCCGGTGCGCGCCGAGATCGGCTGGACCAAGCTCGCGCGCGGCCCGCTGACGGCCACCGCGGTGCTCGGCCGCCCCGCCGCCGAGGTCGTCGCGGAACTGGACGCGGGCGCCCGGCCGGAATTCCCCGTCGAGGTGTCGGTGCGCCGCGAGGACGGCGCCGAGACCTCGCACATGACGATCGTCTGGACGCTGCGCCCCAACAGCTGAGCCCTGTGTTCCGACCGCCGAGCCCTGCGCCCCGGCCGCCCAGCGCCCGCACCGGATCCCGCCGGGCCGGGCCGACCCGAGCTGACCGGCCGGAACGCACGGCGGCCCGGGCCGGTTCGCCCGCCCGGTCGGTTAGGCTTCCTGGGAGTGCGCCGGGAGCGCACGTTCGACCGTCGTCGTGGGGAGGGACCTCCTGTGCACGTGCAGGACTGGCTCGACGGCATCCCGCCGGTGGCCGTCTACCTGATGGTGGGTCT
The DNA here is from genome assembly GCF_000721495.1 of Streptomyces sp. NRRL F-5123. GTDB lineage: Bacteria > Actinomycetota > Actinomycetes > Streptomycetales > Streptomycetaceae > Actinacidiphila. The sequence goes on along the minus strand of NZ_JOHY01000004.1, from coordinate 216,702 downwards.
GGTGGTCGGCCTGGAGAGCCTGGGCATCCCGCTGCCGGGCGAGATCGTGCTGATGACCGCCGCGCTGATGTCGTCGCAGGGCAACGCCAACCCCTGGCTGGTCGGCGCCTGCGCCATCGTCGGAGCGGTCGGCGGCGACTCGATCGGCTACGCGATCGGCCGCAAGGGCGGCAAGCCGCTGCTCGAACGGCTCGGCAGACGCTTCCCCTCGCACTTCTCACCGGGCCACGTGGCCACCGCCGAGCGGTCCTTCCAGCGCTGGGGCATGTGGGCGGTCTTCTTCGGCCGCTTCGTCGCCCTGCTGCGGATCTTCGCCGGGCCGCTCGCGGGCGTGCTCAAGATGCCCTACGGCCGCTTCCTGGTCGCCAACGCGCTGGGTGGCATCGTGTGGGCGGGCGGCATCACCGCCGTCATCTACTACGTGGGCCAGGTCGCCGAGCCCTGGCTCAAGCGCTTCGGCTACATCGGACTGGGCATCGCGGTGCTCTTCGGCATCGGCTCGCTCGTCCTGGTCAAGCGGCGCGCGGCGAAGGTGCAGGCGGAGATGGAAACCGTGCCCGTTGACGAGGTCGAGGTCGCGGCGGCGCCCGGCGAGTAGCGCGGGCCCGGCGCCCCTCCCGCCCAGTCCCGCCGCTCCACCCTCTCCCGCTCAGTCCCGCCCGTCCCCGACGGCGTCCCGGTGCACCCCGGCGAGCGCCACGTAGTGCTCGGCGTTGAGCCGGACCCCCGCCCGCTCCTCCTCGGTCAGCTCCCGCCGCACCCGCGCGGGCACCCCGGCGACCAGCGAGCCCGGCGGGACCTGCATCCCCTGCGGTACCAGCGCCTGAGCGGCCACCAGGGAACCGGCACCGATGCGGGCGCCGTTCAGCACGGTCGCGCCCATCCCGATCAGCACCCCGTCCTCGACCGTGCAGCCGTGCAGCACCGCGTTGTGCCCCACGGAGACGTTCTCACCCACCACCACGGGGAAGCCCGGGTCGGCGTGCACCGAGCAGTTGTCCTGGACGTTGGACCCGGCCCCGACGGCGATCGACTCGCAGTCGCCGCGCAGCACCGCGTGGTACCAGACGCTCGCCCCGGCGCCCAGTGTCACGCGCCCGAGCACCACGGAGGTCGGCGCCGTGTACGCCCCGGGGTCGATCCGCGGCCGCACGCCGAGAATGCCCGCGACCAGTGCCCCGCCCCTCTGCCCCTGTCCGTCCGCCCGCTCCGCCATCCGCCCACACCCTCATGCCGTCCGCCGATCCTCCCCGGCACCGTATACGGTGGCTGCGTGCCCAGGAACGAGAACGTGTTCTTTTCCGCGAAGGCGAACGCGAACGCCGACGCCGACGCGAAGACGCCCGCGGCCGAACCCGGGCCCGGCCCCACCGCTCCCGGCGGCGGCGGGCTCGCGGCATGGCGGCGGCGTGCGGTGTCGCGGCTCGCGCACCGCGCCTGGCGCTGGGCCCACGAGATCGCGGCCGTCACCGCCGAGCGCCCCGGTCCGCTGCGCTTCGGCCGCATCGGGCCCGGCACCCGGCTCGCGCACCCGCAGGGCACGGTCTTCGGGGAGCACTGGATCCACCTCGGCGACTACTGCATCATCGGCGAGCAGGTCACCCTCACCGTCGGCCTGATGCCCCCCGAGGCCGCGCCCGCGGGTCACCCCCCGCCCGACTACGGCCCCGGCCCCGTGCTGCGGCTCGGCGACGGCGTAGTGCTCGGCCGCGACAGCCACGTGGTGGCGCTCGCCCCCATCACGATCGGCGACAAGGTCTACTGCGGCCCCAACGTCTACCTGACCAGCATCAACCACTCCTACGACGACGTCACCCGGCCGGTCGGCGAGCAGTGGCCGCGCACCGCCCCCGTCGAGATCGGCGCCGGAAGCTGGCTCGGCGCCAACTGCGTGATCCTCCCGGGCGCGAAGCTCGGCCGGAACGTCGTCGTCGCGGCGGGCTCCGTCGTCCGCGGCGAGATCCCGGACCACGCGGTCGTCGCGGGCGCGCCGGCCCGTGTCGTACGGCGCTGGGACGCCGGCACCGGGGCCTGGCAGCCCCCGCTGCGCACGCCGGCCCCCGGGGTGCCGCTCGCGGAAGCGCCCGGCGAAACGGACGGGCAACTGCGCCCGGAGGCGGACGAGTTCCAGCAGCCGGCCTGAGCGGGCGGGCCGCGTCCTTTGCTAGATTCGCGGCATGCGCGCCCCCATCGGAGACTTCGACGACGCCCGTCCCGCCACCGACCGCCGCGAGCTGCTGCCGCCGCCGGTCGCGGCGGCCGTCACCGCCGAGATGCTGCACGTCGACAGCGACCCGGAGAAGGCCGACACCGCCGTCTTCGCCGCCACCTACGGCGAGGGGCTGCTGGAGGCGTCGGCCAACTGCGTGGTCGTCGCGGGCAAGCGCGGCCAGGAGGTCACGCTCGCGGCGTGCGTGGTGCTGTCCGCCACCCGGGTCGACGTCAACGGCCCGGTGCGGCGGCACCTGGGCGCCCGCAAGGCGTCCTTCGCGGCGACGGAGACCGCCACCGGCGAGACCGGCATGGAGTACGGCGGCATCACCCCGGTCGGGCTGCCCGCGGACTGGCCGCTGCTGATCGACCCGGCGGTGCTGGACACCCCGTGGGTGCTCATCGGCAGCGGCGCCCGCCGCGGCAAGCTCATCGTGCCCGGCAAGCTGCTGGCCGATCTGCCGAACGCGGTCGTGCTCGACGGCCTCGGCATCTGAGCGGCTCCCCCAGCCGTCGCCGGCCGTCAGGCCAGCTGCGGGATCTCGATCGCAGGGCAGCGGTCCATGACCATCTCGACCCCCGCCGCCCGCGTGCGGTCGTAGGCGGCCTCGTCCACCACCCCGAGCTGGAACCACACCGCCTTCGCACCGATGCCGACCGCCTCGTCGGCGACCTGCCCGGCCAGGGCGGAGTTGACGAAGACGTCCACGACGTCCACCGGGAAGGGGACGTCGGCGAGCGAGGCGTAGCCCTGCTCGCCCGCCACGGCCTCCGCCTTCGGATGGACCGGGACGACGCGCTTGCCGAAGCGCCGCAGCACCTCCGCGACGCCGTACGCGGCGCGCGCGGTGTTGTTCGACAGGCCCACCACCGCCCAGGTGTCCCCGCTGTCCTTCAGGATCCGCCGTACCGTCGCGGTGTCGCCGTACACGCCGTCCTCCGTCGTCTGTCGCACTCGTCGTCGCCCGAAGCCCGTACGCCCTGGTCAACCCGGGAGAGGGCGGGGCCATTCCCCGCCGGGCCGCCCTGCGGGGGGCCGCGGACCACCCCCTAGTCTGGACCGGTGGCGGACTCCTACCTGACGGTGGCGCGCGCGGGCGTGCACGAGAGCGAGATCAAGCGCTCGCGGTTCCTGTGCACGCTGGCCCCCGCCGCAGACGAGGAGGCCGCGCAGGCGGTGATCCGCGCGGTGCGCAAGGCGCACCCGGCGGCCACGCACAACTGCTTCGCGTACGTCATCGGTCCCGACGGGCGGCTGCACCGGGCGAGCGACGACGGCGAGCCCGGCGGGACGGCCGGCACCCCCATGCTCCAGGTGCTGCTGGGCCGCGAGGTCCGCGACACCGTCGCCGTCGTCACCCGCTACTACGGCGGGATCCAGCTCGGCGCCGGCGGCCTGGCCCGGGCGTACGGCGGGGCGGTGTCGGCGGCGCTGGACGAGATCGGCACCCTCGAGCGGCGCCGACTCGTGCTGCTGACCGCCGTCGTGGACCACGCGCGGGCCGGGCGGCTGGAGAACGACCTGCGCGCGGCCGGCCACGCGCTGCGGGACGTCGCCTACGGCGCCGCGGTGACCTTCACCGTCGGCGTCCCGGAGGGCGACGTGCCCGCGTTCGCGTCCTGGCTGGCCGACGTCACGGCAGGCGCCGCCACCTGCGAGGCGGGCGGCAGCGCCTACGTCGACGTCGGCTAGTGCTGTGACCGGGAGGGTTTGCCGGTAGCTTGCGGCGTCCGGTGCGGTGCGTCGCAGGGCGCCGGATCGGCCTCGTAGTGGGCCTACTCGGTCGATGCGGCAACGCAGCGAGGTGCCGTGCCGTGCCGGGCGTCGCAAGCCGGTGAACCCTCCCGGTCACAGCGCCAGCGTCCAGCGGTCACCAGCGCGGTGACTTCTTCTCGTACGAGGGGTCGATGCGCTGCATGTAGCCGGTGTCGTCGCGGTTGCGCAGCCCGCAGCGCACGTACTGCTCGTGCAGCCGGGCCAGCGCGTCGCGGTCCAGTTCGACGCCGAGCCCCGGGGTGCGCGGCACCTGCACCGAGCCGCCGGAGAACTCCAGCGCGCCGGGGACGACGATCTCCTCGGTCTTCCACGGCCAGTGGGTGTCGCACGCGTAGGTGAGGTTGGGCGTGACCGCCGCCAGGTGGGTCATCGCGGCCAGGCTGATGCCCAGGTGCGAGTTCGAGTGCATGGACAGGCCCAGGCTGAAGGTGCGGCAGATGCCGGCCAGCAGCAGGGAGCGCTGCATGCCGCCCCAGTAGTGGTGGTCGGACAGCACGACCTGCACGGAGTCGCGGGCCACCGCGGACGACAGCTCGTCGAAGGCCACCACGCACATGTTGGTGGCCAGCGGCATCGGCGCCTGCCGGGCGACCTCGGCCATGGCCTTCTGGCCGGGGGTCGGGTCCTCCAGGTATTCGAGGATGCCGTCCAGCTCCTGCGCGACCCGCACCGAGGTGTCCACGGTCCAGGCGGCGTTCGGGTCGAGCCGCAGCGGCACGCCGGGGAAGGCCTTGTGCAGCGCCCGGATCGCCTCGATCTCCTCCTCGGGCGGCATGACCCCGCCCTTGAGCTTGATCGCGCCGAAGCCGTACTCCTCGGTCATCTTCCGCGCCTGGGCGACGATGCCGTCCGGGTCGAGCGCCTCGCCCCACGCGTCGGGCTCCGCGTCCGGGTGGCCGGCCCACTTGTAGAAGAGGTAGGCGCTGAAGGGCACCGACGAGCGCACCGCACCGCCCAGCAGGTCGCTGACCGGCAGCCCGGCCGCCTTGCCCTGGATGTCCAGGCAGGCCACCTCGAAGGGCGCGAAGACCCGGTCGGCGGTGCTGCTGCTGGTGATCATGCCGGTCAGGCCGTGGCCGTCGGAGCCGATGTCGCCGGCCAGCGCCTCGGAGATCCGCCGGTGCATGCCGCCGAGGGCGTACACGTCCATGCCGGTGATGACGTCGACGGCGGTGTGCAGCCGCCGCAGGTGGCCCTCGTCGGCGTACGTCTCGCCGAGGCCGGTGATGCCCTGGTCGGTGTGGACCTCGACGATCGCCCGCAGCGCGTACGGCTCGTGCACGCCGACGGCGTTGAGCAGGGCCGGGTCGCGGAAGGCGACCGGGGTGATGTCGACGCCGGTGATCTTGATGCCGCCGCTCACCGGGCCGCCTCCGCCGTGACGAGGGCCCGGCCCGCCTCGACGATCCGGGCGAGTTCGGCGAGATCCTCGGGCGCGGGGTCGATCAGCGGCGGCCGCACCCCGCCGACGTCCAGGCCGCCGAGCCGTACCGCCGCCTTGACCAGCGAGACCGCGTAGCCGGGGGTGCGCTCGCGCAGCGCGATCAGCGGGTGGAAGAAGCCGGCCAGCAGCTTCTGCACCGTCTTGTCGTCGCCGGTGGTCACGGCCCGGTGGAAGGCCAGCGAGATCTCCGGGGCGAAGCAGAAGACCGCCGAGGAGTACAGGTCGATGCCGATGCCGCGGTAGGCGGGCACGGTGCCCTCCGCGGTGGGCATGCCGTTGAAGAACCGGAAGTCCTTGGCGCCCGCGACGGCGTCCGTGCGGACCGCGGTGACGATCCGGGAGAGCTGGTCGAGGTCGCCCAGGCCGTCCTTGAAGCCCACGACCTTCGGCAGCCGCGCCACCTCGACGGCCGAGGCGACGTCGAACCGGGCTCCGCCGCGCTGGTAGACGATGACGGGCAGGTCGGTGGCCGCCGTCACCTGCGTCACGTACGCGACCAGGCCGGCCGCGGGGGCCTGCACCATGTACGGGGGCATCAGCAGAAGCCCGTCCGCGCCCGCCTCGGCAGCAGCGCGCGCGAAGGCGCGGGCCAGCGGCAGCGAGCCGCCCGCTCCGGCGTAGACCGGAACCCGGCCGCCGGCCGCCGCGACCGCGGTGCGGACCACGTCGGCGTACTCCCGCGGTTCGAGGGCGTGGAATTCACCCGTGCCGCACGCGACGAACACACCGCCGGCCCCGGCGTCGACCCCCCGCCGCACGTGTTCCGAAAGAATCGGAAGGTCGACCGAATCTTCTGGGGTGAACGGTGTCACCGGGAAGAAGAGCACGCCGTCGAGCATTGATGCCTCTCATTGTCCACACATATGAACGCTCATCATGAATGCGAATCCTTATGGACTGTAGGCGTCCCCTCGCAACCGGTCAATGGCCAGCAGGAATCGCGGCCCGCACGGACCGCGGGACCGGGCGGGCCCGCCGGCGGCCATCCTCCGCAGTGTGGACGGGACATCGGAGCGCGGAGTGCCAGGAGCGCTGCTGACTGGGGTGGTTCGCGCCGAATGTGCGATGCGCTGTCGAAACATTCGACGCGGCAGTTTTCGAATCGTCCGACGAAAACTTGCGATCGGCGGGCGGGGGCGCCCGGCCGGGACGCGTGCGGGTGCCCCCGGGCGCGTATCGCGGGCCCCGCCCGGGCGCCGCCGCCGACGGCCTAGAATCCATTGATCACCGCGGGGTACCGGCGGAGGGCGAGGAACGGCGAGGGTGAGCGTGCACGGCGAGGCGGACCGGTGAGGCTGCTGCACACGTCGGACTGGCATCTGGGCCGGTCCTTCCACCGGGTGAGCCTGCTGGACGCCCAGCGGGCCTTCCTCGACCACCTCGTGACCGTCGTCCGCGAGGAGGACGTGGACGCCGTGCTCGTCGCGGGTGACGTCTACGACCGCGCCGTCCCGCCGCTGTCCGCCGTCGAGCTGTACGACTCGGTGCTGCACGCCCTCGCCGACTGCGGCGTGCCCACGGTGATGATCTCCGGCAACCACGACTCCGCCCGCCGCCTCGGCGTCGGTGCCGGGCTGCTCGGCCGCTCCGGCGTCCACCTGCGCACCGACCCCGCCGCCTGCGACCGTCCCGTCGTGCTGCGCGACGCGCACGGCGAGGTCGCCGTCTACGGCATCCCCTACCTCGAACCCGCCCTCGTCCGCGACACCCTGGGCGCCGAGCGCGCCGACCACCCGTCCGTGCTCGGCGCCGCCGCCGACCGCATCCGCGCCGACCTCGCCACCCGGCCGCCCGGCACCCGCAGCGTCGTGCTCGCCCACGCCTTCGTCACCGGCGCCGCGCCCAGCGACAGCGAGCGCGACATCAGCACCGGCGGTGTCGCCTCGGTGCCCGCCGTGCTCTTCGCCGGCTTCGACTACACCGCGCTCGGCCACCTGCACGGCTGCCAGACCGTCGCCGACCGCATCCGCTACAGCGGCTCGCCGCTCGCCTACTCCTTCTCCGAGGAGCACCACCGCAAGAGCATGTGGCTCGTCGACCTCGCGGCGGACGGCACGGTCGACGCCCGGCGCGCCGACACCCCCGTGCCGCGGCCCCTCGCGCGGCTCCGCGGCCGGCTCGACGACCTGCTGGCCGACCCCGCGCACGACGCGCACACCGGCTCCTGGGTCGAGGCCGTCCTCACCGACCCCGTACGCCCCTACGAGCCGATGGCCGCGCTCGCCGAGCGCTTCCCCCACATCCTCAGCCTCGGCTTCGAGCCCGACGAGCGGCCCGGCGACGGCGCCGCCTCCTACGCCGGCCGCCTCGCCGGGCGCGACGACCGGCAGATCGCCGAGGACTTCGTCCGCCACGTACGCGGCAGCGACCCCGACGCCCACGAGAGCGGGCTGCTGCGCGACGCCCTCGACGCGGTGCGCGCCGCCGCCACCGCCGCGGAGCGCGACTGATGCGACTGCACCGGCTCACCCTCACCGCCTTCGGCCCCTTCGCCGCCGAGCAGTCCGTCGACTTCGACGCGCTGTCCGCCGCCGGGCTCTTCCTTCTGCACGGCCCCACCGGCGGCGGCAAGACCTCCGTCCTCGACGCGGTCTGCTTCGCGCTGTACGGGCAGGTGCCCGGCGACAGGCCCGCCACCCGGCTGCGCAGCGACCACGCCGCACCGGGCACGCCCACCGAGGTGGTCCTCGACCTCACGCTCGGCGGCCGGCGGCTGGAGATCACCCGGCGCCCCGAGCAGCCCCGCGCCAAGAAGCGCGGCAGCGGCACGACCACCGAGCGGGCCGTCACGCTGCTGCGCGAGCACATCGCGGGGGAGTGGCGGGCGCTGTCCAAGTCCCACCAGGAGGCGGGCGAGGAGATCCGGCAGCTCGTGGGGATGAGCTGCGAGCAGTTCTGCCAGGTGGTGCTGCTGCCGCAGGGCGAGTTCGCGACCTTCCTGCGGGCCGGCGCGACCGAGCGGGCCGCGCTGCTCGGGCGGCTCTTCGACACGCGGCGCTTCCGCTCCGTCGAGCACCGGCTGCGCGACGACAAGCTGGCGGCGGCCGGACGCCTCGCCGACGGCGACCGGCGCATCGCGGACGTGGCCGCCCGCATGCGGCAGGCCGCCGGGGAGCCGGGGCCGGAGGCGGAGTCGGGGTCGGAGGGCGGGTTCGGGCTGCTCGCCGACGCCGCGCTGCTGCGGTGCACCGCCCGTGAGCGGCACGACATCGCGCGCGCCGCCCTCGCCCGCGCCGAGGCCGTCCACGCCGAGGCCGCGGCCGCGGCACGGGAGGCCCGCGAGCGGTACGCGCTCCGGCAGCGCCACGAGCAGGCCCTGCGCCACGCCGCCGCGCTCGCCGCCGAGGCGCCCGCGCGGGCCGCCGCCCGCGCCGCCCTGACCCGCGCACGGCGCGCGACCACGGTCGACCCCGCCCTCACCCGCCGCGACAAGGCCGCCGCCCAGCACGCGGAGGCCCTCGCGGCGGAGCACACGGCGGCCCTAGCCCTGTCAGCCGCGGGAGACCTGGCCCTTGCCGTGCCGCCCCAGCCGCCGGGCGGGGCCGGGGACACCCGCGGGCGGGTGGGCGCGCGGTACGCGGCCGGGACCGGTGGGGCGGGGGCTGCCCGGCGGCTGGGGCGGTCCGGTGGGGAGGAAAGGCCGGGGGGCGGGGAGGTGCCGGGTGGGCCGGGCGCCGCCGGGGCGCCGGTGCGGCCGGGCGGGGAGGACGCGCCGGGTGACGGGGACGGAACAGGCGCCGCGGGTGCGGGAGAAGCGCCGGGCGGGGCGGACGGCCGCCGGTACGGGGCCGGGGTCGGGGTGCCGGTGCGGCCGGGCGGGGAGGACGCGCCGGGCGACGGGGACGGAACAGGCGCCGCGGGTGCCGGGGGCCCCTCCGGCGCGGACTTCGCGCGCGGGCGCGGCGGCGTGCCGGGCGCGCGGGAGGAGGCGGGCGGCACCCCGCAGGGCGGGGCCGGAAGCCGCGAGGGGCTGCGGGCGGACGTGCTGGAGCGGCGCGCGGGGGAGCTGCGCGAGGTGCTGGGCGGGCTCGGCGCGGCCGCGGAGGCGGAGGCGCGGATGCGGGACGTCGCGGCCCGGCGGCAGATGCTGGAGCGCGAGGAGCGGGACGACGAGGAAGCCGTACGGGACGCCGACGGGTGGCTCGCCGGGTGGCCGAGGGAGCGGGCGGTCCTCCAGGCCGGGCTCGACGCGGGCCAGGAGGCCGCGGCCCGCGCCGCCGCCCTTGCCGCCGAGCTGGCCGCGGCCCGGCAGCGCAGGGACGCCGCCGCCCGCCGGGACACGCTCGCCGCCGAACTGGACACCGCGGAGCAGGCCGCCCGCGCGGCCCGCGACCACGCCGCCGACGCCCGTGAGGCCTGGCAGGACCTCCGGGAGAGCCGCATCTCCGGCATCGCCGCCGAACTCGCCGCCGGCCTCAGCGAGGGCGAGCCCTGCCGTGTCTGCGGCTCCGCCGAGCACCCCGCGCCCGCACGCCCCGTCGGCCGCCACGTCACGCGCGCCGACGAGGACGCGGCGTACGCCCGCTTCCAGCGCCGTACCGCCGCGTACGACACGGCCCGCGAGGCCGCCGCCCGGCTGGGCGCGGCCCTGGAGGCGGCCACCGCGGCCGCCGGACCCGCCCCGTACGCCGAACTCGCCGCCCTGCACGGGGAAGCGGCGGCCGCGCACGCCGCCGCCGTACGGGCCGCGGCCGGCGTCCCCGAGGCCCGGGCGGCCCTCGCCCGCGCCGAGGAGGAGCGCGACCGCCGCACCGCCCAGCAGCAGGAGGCCCAGCGCCGGGCCGCCGCCCGCACCTCCCGGCGCGAGGAACTGGACGAGCAGTACGAGCGGTTGAGCGGCGAGGTCGCCAGGGCCCGGGCGGGGTACCCGAGCGTCGCCGCCCGTCGCGAGCGGCTGTCCGCAGCCGTCGCTCTCCTCGACCGCGCGGCCCACGCCGCCCGCGACCGCGCCGACAGCGAAGAGCGCCTCGCCGAGGCGCAGTCCGCGCTCGCCGAGGCCGCCGCCCGCGCCGGCTTCCGCGACGCCGCCGAAGCCGCTGCCACGCTCCTCCCGCCCTCGCGTCTGCGGGCGGCCGAGGGCCGGGCCGAAGCCTGGGACCGCGAGGAGGCCGCGGCGCGAGCCGCCGTCGAGGCCGCCGCACAGGCCCTCGACGCGGCCGCGGGGGTGGCGCCGGAGAGCGCCGATCCCGCCGCCGCGGAGGCCGAACTGGAGGCTGCCGGGCAGCGGTTGCGGCGGGCGGCGGCCGAGGAGTCCGCGGCCGCCACGCGGTGCGCGGAGCTCGACCGGCTGGGGCTGGAGGCCGCGGCGTTCGTGCGGGAGCTGGCGCCGGCCCGTACCGCGTACGAGCGGCTCGCCCGGCTGTCGGACCTGGTCTCCGCCACCTCCGCGGAGAACCGCTTCCGGATGGAGCTGGAGACGTACGTGCTGGCCGCGCGGCTCGAACAGGTCGCCGCGGCGGCCGGGGTGCGGCTCCAGCGGATGTCCGGCGGGCGCTACACCCTCGTGCACAGCGACGCGCGGGGCGGCGGGCGGGCCAAGTCGGGGCTCGGCCTCGTCGTGGTCGACGCCTGGACCGGCACCGAGCGGGACACGTCCACGCTGTCCGGCGGCGAGACCTTCTACGCCTCCCTCGCCCTCGCGCTCGGCCTGGCCGACGTGGTCACCGACGAGGCGGGGGGCATGCGGCTGGACACCCTCTTCATCGACGAGGGCTTCGGCAGCCTCGACGAGCAGGCACTCGACGAGGTCCTGGACGTGCTGGACGGGCTGCGCGAGCGGGACCGCGCGGTCGGCATCGTCAGCCATGTAGCCGACCTGCGCGACCGCATCCCGGCGCGGCTGCGCGTCAGCAAGGGCCGCGACGGCTCCACCCTGCACCAGCGCACCGCCTGAGCGCCCGTCCGCCGCCGGCAGCACGGGTCGGGGAACGTGTCACAGCACGAGCGGGCGGCGTTCCAGCGGTGAGGAGTAGACGACGCTCGTGGTGACGGCGCCCAGCCCGGAGAGCCGGCCGGCCGTCTCCTCCAGATGCCGCATCGAGCGGGCCGCGACCTTCATCACGAAGCAGTCGTCCCCCGTGACGTGGTGCGCCTCCAGCACCTCCGGGGTGCCGGCCAGCAGGTCGTGGAAGGGCTTGTAGTTGCCGTGCGGATAGCGCAGCCGCACCAGCGCCAGGATCGGCAGCCCGATCCGCTCGGGGTCGATGACCGCCGAGTAGCCGGTGATCACCCCCGCCTCCTCCAGCCGCCGCACCCGCTCGGTCACCGCGCTCGGCGACATCGCGACGGTACGGGCCAGCTCGGCGAAACTGGCGCGGCCGTCCCGCTGCAGGGCTTCCAGCAGCTTCCAGTCCGTGGCGTCCAGGGAATACGCGGTCATGCCCGACGAATATCAGGGGAATCCCCGGCCGATCAACCCGGACGCCGGGGAACCGCACTTCCCGGGCCCGCGCACGGATCGTAGAGTTCCGGCCATGAGCGTAGAAACCGCCGTAGAGGCCACCCCCGCACCCGCCGTGACCAGCGAGAACCCCGTCCTGCGCGTCCCCCCGGCCGCCCCCGCGGACGCCGCCGCCCACTTCGCGGCGAGCCTCGCCTTCCACACCGACGTGTCCGACGTCGCCGCGGCCCTCGCCACCGCCGCCACGACGGGCGCGGACCTCGGCTTCGTCCTGGTCGACACCCGCAGCACCGAGGCGTGGGAGCAGGGCCATGTCCCCGGGGCCGTCCACCTGCCCACCGCGCAGATCCCGCAGCTGGCCGACGCGTTCCTGGACCGCGCGGTCCCGGTGGTTGTCCACTGCTGGGGCCCCGGCTGCAACGGCGCGACCCGGGCCGCGTACGCCCTCGCCTCCCGGGGCTACCAGGTCAAGGAGATGCTGGGCGGCATCGAGTACTGGATCCGCGAGGGCTTCGGCTACGAGACCGCCGAGGGCGCCGAGCAGCGGGCCGCCGACCCGCTGACCGCGCCGGCCGGCGCGGACGACTGCGGCTGCTGAGCCGCGTCGCACCCGGCGGGCCGTCAGGCGGGCAGCACCCGCAGCTCGTACGCCCACAGGTCGCCCCGGTCGGCGACGCGTACGAAGCCGACCCGGCCCAGCACCGCCTGCGACGCGCTGTTGCCCGGCTCGGTGGTGGCCAGCACCCGGTCCACCTCGGGCTGGCCCAGCGCCCACCGGCACAGTGCCCGCGCCGCGTCGGTGGCCCAGCCTCCGCCGCGGCCGGACGCGGACAGGTCGTAGCCGATCTCGACCGCGCCCGCGTCCGGCGGGCCGTGGAAGCCCGCCCCGCCCAGCGCGGTGCCGTCGGCGGTGCGCTGGATCGCGAAGACGCCCCAGCCGGGCCGGTAGAGCCCGGCGACCGCGGCCGCGACCGTCATCGAGGCCGCGCCTATCGTGCCCTCGCCCGGGGCGCCGTCGATCCAGGTCAGCCCGGCGGGCTTGCCGTCGGCCAGCTCCGCGGCGTCCCGCGGAAGCTGCTCGCGGAGCGTCAGCCGGCCCTCGGTCAGCACGAGCCGACCGCCGTCCAGCGAAGCGTGCAGGGTCATCGGCCGTACCGCCTTGTCCAGGAGCAGGGAGGAGTGCTGGGGACGGTGGTGGCGCCCGGCCGGGCAGGCCGGGCGCCACCACCGCGTACGCGCTACAGCGCCGAGATCTCCGCGAGCAGGTCGTCCAGGCCCAGCGAGCCCTGCGACAGCGCCGCCATGTGCCACGCCTTCAGGTCGAACGCGTCGCCGTGCGCGGCCCGCGCCGCCTCGCGGCCGAGCAGCCAGGCGCGCTCGCCGAGCTTGTAGCCGATCGCCTGGCCGGGCATGCCCAGGTAGCGGACGATCTCGCTCTCGACGAAGGCCGCCGGCCGGCCGCTGTGCCGGCCGAAGAACTCCTGGCCCAGCTCCGGTGTCCAGCGCTCGCCCGGGTGGAAGGGCGAGTCGGACGGGATCTCCAGCTCCGCGTGCATGCCGATGTCGATGATCACCCGCACGGCGCGCATCATCTGCGCGTCCAGGTAGCCCAGCCGCCGCTCCGGGTCGGACAGGAAGCCCAGCTCGTCCATCAGCCGCTCCGCGTAGAGGGCCCAGCCCTCCGCGTTGGAGCTGACCAGGCCCGCGGTCGCCTGGTAGCGGGAGAGGTCGCCCGCGACGTGCGCCCACTGGGCGAGCTGCAGGTGATGGCCCGGCACACCCTCGTGGTACCAGGTGGACACCAGGTCGAAGACCGGGAAGCGGGTCCGGCCCATCGTCGGCAGCCAGGTGCGGCCCGGCCGCGTGAAGTCCTCGGAGGGCGCGGTGTAGTACGGGGCCGCGGCGCCGCCGGGCGGGGCGATCCGCGCCTCGACCTTCTTGACCCGGTCGGCCAGGTCGAAGTGGGTGCCGTCCAGGCCCTCGATCGCCTCGTCCATCAGCGCCTGGAGCCACTCGCGGACCTCGTCGACGCCCTCGACGGCCTGGCCGTGCGCGTCGAGGTGGGCCAGCACCTCCCACGGGTCCTTGCCGGGAAGGATCTTCGCGGCCTCGGCGACCATTTCGGCGTGCAGCCGGTGGTATTCGGACCAGCCGTACGCGTAGGCCTCGTCCAGGTCCAGGTCGGTGCCGTTCCACATACGCGAGAAGGTCGCGTACCGCTCGCGGCCCACGGCATCGGGCGTGCCGGCGACGGCGGGCGCGTAGACGTCGCGCAGCCAGTCGCGCAGCGCGGCGTACGCGGCGGTGGCGTCGGCGGCGGCCGCGTCCAGCTCCGCGCGCATGTCCTGCGGGCCCTCGGCGACAAGCTCGGCGAACCAGCTGCCGCCCTCGCCGCCCTCGCCCGCCCACTCGCCGAACTGCACGACCATCGTCTCGACCTGGCGCGGCCCGCCCGGCAGCCCGCGCGACAGCCCCTCGGCGAGCGAGGCCCGGTAGCCCTCCAGCGCGGCCGGCACGCCGCGCAGCCGCGCGGCCAGGTCGGCGAAGTGCTCCGGGGTCTCGGTGGGCATCAGCGTGAAGGCCTCCCGCACCGAGTGCGCGGGGGAGTTGAGGTTGCTCACCGTCCGCAGGTGCTCGCCGGCGGCGTGCACCGCGAGGTCCGCGGTGAGCCGCTCCCGCAGCAGCCGCGCGCAGCGCCGCTCCACCCCGCTGCCCGCCCCGTCCACCGCCTCGGCCGCGGCCAGCCGCTCCAGCGTCCGCCGGTTCAGCGCGGCGAGCCGGTCCGCCCCGGCGGGCGAGAAGTCCGGCAGCCGCCGGGCGGCACTGGCGACACCGAGGTAGGTGCCGAGCAGCGGGTCGAGTTCGATGAGGTCGTCGACATACGCGTCGGCGACCTCCCGTGGAAGCGAGGTGCTGGTCAGATTGGACATGCGGCCATCTTCGTACGAACTCCCCGCCGATCGCCACCGTCCCCGCGGCCCTCGTCACCGCAAGATCCCCGCGCCCGGTCCCCCGGACGCGCGAGGAAGTGAGCGCCCGGCCCCGAACGGCCGCAAGTTCGTGATTCCCGCCGCCGGCGCGATCCCCACGGAGCGGTCGCGCCGGCGACGGCGAGCCGAACCTCGCGGAGCGGATCAGCCCCCCGCCGGGCGGCGCAGTGTGCTCCACGGCAGACGGTCCGGCGAGGCGGGAAGGGCCGCGGTGACGACGAGCGTGCCGTCCTCGACCTGGTAGTCGAGCGGCAGACCGAGTTCCCGCATGACCCCCGCGACCCCGGGGTTCGCCGCGCGCGTCACCGCGTAGACGCTGGAGCGCCCCGCCTCCGCGGCGAGTTCGACGAGCCCGCGCAGCAGCGCGCCGCCGATGCCGCGGCGCTGCCAGCCGTCCTCGACGAGCAGCGCGACCTCGTTCTCCTCGCCGTCCCACAGCAGGTGGCCGAGCGCCACCAGTTGGCCGGACGCGGTCTCGACGGCCAGCGACTGGCCGAAGCGCGGGCTGAGCAGATGGCCGAGGTAGCGGTCGGCGTCCTGGACCGGGCCGTGGTAGCGGCGGGCCAGCGTCGCGGGGGAGCAGCGCGCGTGCATCGCGAGCGCCGCCTCGTGGTCCTCGGGCCCCGCCCGGCGCACCGTCAGCTCGTCGCCCGAGGCGAGAGGGCGGGCCCGCCGGGCCGCGGGCGTCCGCACGCCGAGCCGCGCGTCGAGCTCCACCAGCGCACGGGCCCGGGCGAATTCGGTGGGCGTGAAGGGCGGGTGCGCGCGCCGTACGGTCAGCGTGCCGCCGGACGGGTCGAGCAGCTGCATCATGGCGGGTTCCAGCGCCTCCACGGGCTCGACACCCGGGGCGGCCGGGGCCGCGGTCACGGTGCAGCGCCCGAACAGCTGGCGCAGCGCCAGCGGGAGTTCGGCGGGGTCCAGCGCCGTACGGGTGGCGAGCGCGAGGACCTGCGCCGGGGTGTCGACGAGGTCGTGCGTGTCGGCCCGCTCCAGCCAGGTGTCCGTGCCGCCCGCGCCCTCCACCAGACGCACCAGCTCGGGACCGGCCGTGCCGCCGGGGGCGCGCAGCAGGAACTCGTCGACGGTGCCCTCGGCCAGCGGGTGGGTCTGCAGGGTCACGATGTCCACGCGGGCGCCGGCGAGTGCCGCGCACACCGCGGCCAGGCTGCCGGGGGTGTCCCGCACGGTGGTGCGCAGCCGCCACAGCGCGGCCTCGGTGCGGACCTCCGGCACCGGGGCGGCGGGAGCCGCCGGTGCGGCTCCGGCGCCGCGCGTCGGGCGGGAACGGCGGGCGAGCGGCCACAGCCGGAACCGGGTCGCGGCTCCGGGTGGGGGCTCAGGCGTCGAATGTGGCATACGCCTACAATGGCGAAGCCGTGTTGCGCGATCACGAACATGCCGTGACCAGACGGTAAAGGACGGATCTTCTCGGTCAACCGGCCCTTTCCCTTCATTGCCGCCCGTTGACGGTACGAAACCGATCGAAGCGACCGCCCGCCCCGCCCCGCCTCACCCACCACGCCCCGCCCGCACGGCGGTTCAGCCCGCGGCGGGCCCGCGGACGTGCAGGTGCCCGGGCTGCGGGAATTGCGGCGGGTACGGGTCCAGCTCCGCGTGCAGCGCGAAACCGCACTTCGCGGCCACCCGGCAGGACGCGGTGTTGTCCACGGCGTGCAGCAGCTCCAACCGGGTCAGCAGCGGGTCGTGGCCGCCGCCGAGGGCCCAGCCGGTGACCGCGCGCACCGCCCGCGGGGCGATGCCGCGGCCGCGCGCGGCGGCCACCGTCCAGTAGCCGATCTCCGCCGACGCGTCCCCGGCCGCCTTGCGCTTGACCGCGACATGGCCCAGGAGCCGCCCGTCCTCCTGCGCCAGCACGGCGAAGGCGTACCGCGTGCCGTCCGCCCAGCCCCCGGCCTGCGCCGCGATCCATTGCCGCGCCTCGGCGACGCCGTCGATGCCGGTCGCGAGCCAGCGCTTCATCCCGGGGTCCTGGTGCGCGAGCGCCAGCGCCTCCGCGTCGTCCGCGGCCCAGGGGCGCAGGGACAGCGCGGGGGCGCCGTCCGCCGCGGGCACCGCCGGTCCGGCGAAGTCGGTGGTCATACCAGGTCCTCCCTTGCCTCATCCGTCTCCGGGGAATCTACGCGCACTCCCGGACACCCCCGGCCCGTGGGTGAGAAGGCCCGCGAAGAGGCGGGGGAAATGTCCGGTGGCGGGAACTCCGGTGCGATGGCGGGAGTTGTGACAGTACGGGCCGGTGCGCGGCACCGGCCCGGCCAGCTGCCCCGACCGGGCGCCCCCGTCCCGGTCGGGGCGCCGCGACCGCCCCGCGCCTGCCCGCCCCCTCCTCGGGCGGGCGCGGCGCGGAGCGGGCCCCCGCGCCGGGGAGGGGCCGAAGCGACGGGCGGCGGGCGCTACTTCACGCCCAGCAGCTGCTGGAGCGGGTCGATCGCGAAGTAGACGACGAAGCACACCGACACGCCCCACACCAGCGGGTGGATCTCCCGCACCTTCCCGAGCGCCAGCTTGATCGCGACGAAGGACACGAAGCCCGCCCCGATGCCGTTGGTGATGCTGTAGGTGAAGGGCATCGCGGCGATCGTCAGGAAGGCCGGGATCGCGATGTCGTACTGCGTCCAGTCGATGTTGCGCACCTGCGCCATCAGCAGGAAGCCCACCGCGACGAGCGCGGGCGCCGCCGCCTGCGAGGGCACGACGGCCGCGAGCGGCGCGAGGAAGAGCGACACCGCGAAGAGCGCGCCGGTCACGACGCTGGCCAGGCCCGTGCGCGCACCCTCGCCGACGCCCGCCGCCGACTCGACGTAGGCGGTGTTGGACGAGGCGGAGGCCGCGCCGCCCGCGGCGGCCGCGAGGCCGTCGATGAACAGCACCCGGCCGATGTTCGGCACCCTGCCCCGCTCGTCGAGGAGCCCGGCCTCGCTGGAGATGCCGACGATCGTGCCCATCGCGTCGAAGAAGTCCGAGAGCACCAGGGTGAAGATGAACAGCACCGACGTCACCACGCCTGCCTCGGAGAAGGATCCGAAGAGGCTGAAGTGGCCGACGAGCCCGAAGTCCGGCGTGTCGACGACGTCGTGCGGCACCTTCGGCGCGGTCAGCCCCCATGCGCCGTCCGGCAGATCGGCGATCTTGTTGACGACGATCGCGACGACGGTCATCACCACGATGCTGATCAGGATGGCGCCCTTCGTCCGCCGTGCGACGAGCGCGACCGTCAGCAGCACCCCGAGGCAGAACACCAGCACCGGCCAGCCGGTGAGCGATCCGGTCGCGCCGAGCTGCACGGGGACGGTGGTGTGCGCGGCGTCAGGGATGCGGCTGGCGAACCCGGCGTCGACGAAGCCGATGAAGGCGATGAACAGGCCGATGCCGACGCTGATCGCCTGCTTGATCGGCAGCGGGATCGCGTTCATGATCGCCTCGCGCAGGCCGGTCGCCACCAGCACGCAGATGACCGCGCCCTCCAGGACCACCAGCCCCATGGCGTCCGGCCAGCTCATCTTCGGCGCGAGCTGGAAGGCGACGACGGCGTTCAGGCCGAGCCCGGCGGCGACTGCCAGCGGCAGGTTGCCGCCGACCCCCATGACCGCCGACATCACCGCGGCCACCAGTGCGGTGGCGGTGACCAGTTGAGCGGCCGACAGGTGGTGGCCGAACTTGTCGGTCGCCCCGGACAGGATGATCGGATTGAGGACCAGGATGTAGGCCATCGTGAAGAAGGTGGCCAGGCCGCCCCGCAGCTCCCGCACCGGGGTCGAACCGCGCTCCGATATTCGGAACCAGCGGTCGAGGAAGGTGCCGCCACCCGGCGGCGGTCCCGACAGCGGCTTGGCGGTGTCCACGACGGGTCCAGGCATGGTGCTCCTCTGCGTGCGAGTGGGTAGTGCGACGAGCGGGGGCGGGTACGCGCGGCGGCGCGCCGGTGGGCACGGGCGCCGCGCGGGACCCACGGATTGTCCCGGGATGCGGGCAGCCGCAGGTTGCCGCGGTGTTACCGGGTATCACCGTCGGGTTTCAGCCATGCTCAGGTCAACACTTGCGACACACCCCGCCGCGTCCGCGACGCACCGTCCCCGCGGTGCGCACCCCGGCCGCCGGGTGCGACCGCTCAGAGGCCGCCGGCGATCCGCAGCACCGCGCCCGTCGTGTAGGACGCGTCCGGTGACAGCAGCCACGCGACCGCGCCGGCGATCTCCTCCGGCTGGCCCGGGCGGCGCATGGGGACCCGCTCCGGATTGCGCCAGGGCCGCTGCGGGTCGCCCATAGCGGCGTGGATGTCGGTGACCACCATGCCCGGCTGCACCGAGTTGACCCGCACCCCGTCCGGACCCAGCTCCTTCGACAGGCCCACCGTCAGCGCGTCCACCGCCGACTTGCTCGCCGCGTAGTGCACGTACTCGCCCGGGCTGCCGAGCGTCGCCCCGCCCGAGGAGATGTTGACGATCGCGCCGCCCTCGCCGCCGTAGCGCGTGGACATCTCCAGCGCCGCGCGCCGGGCGCACAGCAGCGCGCCCATCAGGTTGACGTCCACCACCCGGCGCATGACCTCGACCGGCGTCTCGGTGAAGCGGCCGAGCGGCCCGGTGATCCCCGCGTTGTTCACCAGCCCGGTGACCGCGCCCAGCTGCTCCCTGGCCGCGTCGAAGAAGCCGTCGACCTGGCCGGCGTCGCTCGTGTCGAGCTGGAAGAGCAGGCACGTGCCGCCCTGCTCGCGGATGCGCCGCGCGACGTCCTCGGCGGCGTCCTTGGCCCGCTCGTACCCGATGCCCACCCGGTGGCCGGCCGCGGCCAGCCGCAGCGCGACCGCCGCGCCGATACCCCGACTGCCCCCGGTGACCAGCGTGACCTCGTCCATCGGCCGTCCGCTCCCTCGTGCCGCCGTGCGGCACCAGGCGCCGCTCGATGATCACGAACACTATCGCAGCACCCCGTCAACATCGTATGAACACTGGACATATCCCCTTCCTGGACGCCTGTGCCGGTTCGAGGATTGGTCTTGACCAAGGGTGACGGCCCGCTCTATCGTCCTTAGTAGTGCAAGGACCTTTAATAAACAGTGGTTAGGAAACAAGGCTGAACAAGCCTTGGGCTGATGGCTGATTGCGAGGACAGGGTGGGGACCACGCAGCTCGAATCGGTGCCGGAGCCGAAGTACTGGCATCTCAAGACGGTGCTCAACGACGCGCTCGACTCCGAGTTCGAGGTCGGTGAGATCCTGCCGAACGAGCGCGACCTCGCCGCCCGCTTCGGTGTCGCCCGCGCGACGCTCCGCCAGGCGCTCGAACAGCTCGAACTGGAAGGCCGGCTGCAGCGGCGCCGCGGCGTCGGCACCACGGTCGCCCCGCCGCGGATGGGTGTGTCCGTCGGCCCGTCGGCCGGCGTGTGGCCCGGCGCCGGGCGGGACGCGTGGGAGACCGCCGGGTGTGTCGAGGCCGTCGCCCCCGCGCCGGTCGCCGCGCTGCTCGGCACCGAGGCGGACGAGGCCGTGCACACCGTCCGCCGGGCGCGCGTGATGCGAGGCCAGCCGGTCGCCGCCGAGCTGCTGTACGTACCGCGCGCGTCCGTGCCCGGCCTGCCCGCCGACCTGACGCCCGCCGCGCACGCCCCCGCCGTCCTGCGCGAGCTGCACGCGCTGTCGCTGGACGGCGAGGACCGCTCGGTCGAGCTGGGCTCGGCCCGGGCCGACGACGCCAAGCAACTCGACCGGCTCCCCGGCGCCCCGGTCCTGGTCGTGACCTCGCGTTACTACGCGGGCGGCCGGGTCGCCGCCGTGTCGCTGGCCACCTACCGCGCCGACACGTGCAAGCTCACCTTCGGTGACGCGGGCGCCTTCGAGGTCACCCACCACCAGCAGGTCGCCCGCCAGGCATCCTGACCCGTCACGCGCCGCGCGCGAGGGCCTGCCTCCCCCGGCCGGGGGAGGCAGGCCCTCGCGCGTTGCCCGGTCAGCGCACCGCCATCGACGTCTGCTGGACGGTGAAGAGCTGCTCCTCGACGTGGTCCAGCGCCAGCCGTAGCGCGCCCGTCGCGATCGCCTCCTGGCCCAGCGCGGACAGCACCACCTGCGGAGTGCGCAGGCAGTAGCGGGCCAGCTCGGCCCGCAGCGGCTCCAGGATGCCGTCCAGACCCGCCGCCCAGCCGCCGATCACGACCAGCTCCGGGTCGATCGCGAGCACCAGCGCCGCCACGTCGTGCACCAGCCGGTGCAGGAAGCGCTGCACCGCGTCGGTGGCCTGCGCGTCGCCCTGCCGGGCCAGCGCGAAGACCCGCGTCACCGCGGGCTCGTCCAGCGGGTGCAGCGGCTCGCCGGTGGTCGACAGCAGGTGCTCGGGCGTCGCCTCGCGGCCGAGCAGGTGCAGCGCGCCGATCTCGCCCGCGGCGCCGCCGAAGCCGCGGTGCAGCCGTCCGCCGATCAGCGACCCCGCGCCGGGGCTGAGCCCCGCCAGCACGAAGACGACGTCGTCGGTGCCGACCGCCGCGCCCTTCCAGTGCTCGGCCACCGCCGCCACGTTCGCGTCGTTCTCCACCAGCACCGGGCAGCGGAAGGAGCGCCGCAGCCGCTCGCCGAGCGGCAGCCCGGTCCAGCCGGGCAGCGCGGTGCCCAGCCGCACCTCGCCGTCCGTCCCGACGATGCCGGGGCTGCCCACGCCCACCGCCCACAGCGTGCTGCGCGCGACGCCCGCCTTGCGCAGCAGCTCGGCGACGGTGCCGCGGACGCGCTCCAGGCGGTCGTCGGCGCTCGCGCCCTCGTCGACGTCCCGGCCGTGCGAGCCCAGCACCTGGCCGCCGAGGTCGGACAGCACGACGCGGATCTGGTGCGCGCCGATCTCGATGCCCAGCAGGTGCCCGGCCTCGGCGTGGAAGCGGAAGCGCCGCGCGGGGCGGCCCTGCTTGCGGGCGTCGCCGGCCTCCGGGCCGACCTCCACCACCAGGTCCGACTCCGTCAGGCCCTCGATGACGCCCTCGACGGTGGGCCGGGACAGGCCGGTGCTGTGCACCAGCTCGGTCAGCGTCGGGGTCTGCGCCCCGCGCAGGGCGTGCAGGACGACCGCGGAGTTGATCCGCCTGAGCAGGGACGGGTCCCCGCCGGTGAGTCGCCCCAACGTATGTCCTCCCAGCCTGTGCCTGTGTGTGGCGGATCGTACCGGGCGCAGGGCTACGCGGCGAGTGCGGTTCCGTTACGTTTGGGTGCCGTCGTCCCCGTCGTGTCCGGTCGGGTGCTGACGTGCCGTCAGTCGCGCGGAGCGGGCAGCGCGGGCGCCGTGGCGCGCAGCCGGGCGAACTCCGCGGCGAGCGCCGCGGGCGTCCAGTGCGCGTTGAGCCCGCTGGGGCTCGGCAGCGCCCAGATCCTGGTGCCGCCCAGCGTCCGCTGCTGCGGGCCGACCTGGGCGCGGGGCTCGGCGAAGGCCACCCGGTAGGCCGTGACGCCCAGCACCGCCAGCCACGCCGGGCGGTGCTCGGCGACCTTCGCCGCGAGCAGCCGCCCGCCCTCGACCAGCTCCTCGCGGCTCAGCTCGTCGGCCCGCGCGGTCGCCCGCGCCGCCACGTTCGTCACTCCCAGGCCCAGGCCGAGCAGCTCCGCCTGCTCCGCGGGCGCGAAGCGGCGCGGGGTGAAGCCCGAGGCGTGCAGCGCGGGCCAGAACCGGTTGCCGGGCCGGGCGAAGTGGTGGCCGGTGTGCGCGGACATCAGCCCCGGGTTGATCCCGCAGAACAGCACCTGCAGGCCCGGCCCGATCACGTCCTCCAGCGTGCGGCCGCGGGCTGCCGCCAGCTCCTGCGCCGAGGGTGTGGGCGGCGCGGGCGGCCTGGGCGGCACGGCCGGCGCGGACGTCAGAGGATCGCCCCCGGGCGGTAGGCCGCCGCCTCCGGACGCGCCTTGACGACGTCCTCGATCCTCCGCACGACCTCGGCGACCTGCCCGGCTGCCGCGCCGGTGAAGGACAGCCGGTCGGCCATCAGCGCGTCCAGCTCCGCGCGGTCCAGCGGGATCCGCCCGTCGGCCGCGAGCCGGTCCAGCAGCTCGTTGCGCTCGGTGCCCTGCTCACGCATCGCGAGCGCGGAGGCCACCGCGTTCTCCTTGATCGCCTCGTGCGCGATCTCCCGGCCGACGCCCGCCCGCACCGCGCCCATCAGCACCTTGGTGGTGGCCAGGAAGGGCAGGTAGCGGTCCAGCTCGCGTGCCACGACCGCGGGGAAGGCGCCGAATTCGTCCAGCACCGTCAGGAAGGTCTCCAGCAGCCCGTCGAAGGCGAAGAAGGCGTCCGGCAGCGCGACCCGGCGCACCACCGAGCAGGAGACGTCGCCCTCGTTCCACTGGTCGCCGGACAGCTCGCCGGTCATCGAGGCGTAGCCGCGCAGGATCACCATGAGGCCGTTGACCCGCTCGCAGGACCGGGTGTTCATCTTGTGCGGCATCGCCGACGAGCCGACCTGGCCGGGCTTGAAGCCCTCCGTCACCAGCTCGTGACCGGCCATCAGCCGGATCGTCTTCGCGGTGGACGACGGGGCCGCGGCGAGCTGCACCAGCGCGCTGACCACGTCGTAGTCCAGCGAGCGCGGGTAGACCTGGCCCACGGAGGTGAAGGCGCGCCCGAAGCCCAGGTGCGCGGCGATGCGCTGCTCCAGCTCGGCGAGCTTGCCGCTGTCGCCGCCCAGCAGGTCCAGCATGTCCTGCGCGGTGCCGACCGGGCCCTTGATGCCGCGCAGCGGGTAGCGGGCGATCAGGTCCTCGACCCGCTCGTACGCCACCAGCAGCTCGTCGGCCGCGGTCGCGAAGCGCTTGCCGAGCGTGGTGGCCTGCGCCGCCACGTTGTGCGAGCGGCCGGCCACGACCAGCTCGGCGTACTGCCCGGCTAGCTGCCCGAGGCGCGCCAGCACCGCGACCGTGCGGTCCCGCACCAGTTCGAGGGACAGCCGGATCTGCAGCTGCTCGACGTTCTCGGTCAGGTCGCGGGACGTCATGCCCTTGTGGATCTGCTCGTGCCCGGCGAGGGCGTTGAACTCCTCGATCCTGGCCTTCACGTCGTGCCGCGTGACCTTCTCGCGCTCGGCGATCGAGCCCAGGTCGACCTGCTCCAGGACCCGCTCGTAGTTGGCGACGGCCCCGTCCGGCACCTCGATGCCGAGGTCGGCCTGGGCGCGCAGGACGGCCAGCCACAGCCGGCGTTCGAGCACCACCTTCTGCTCGGGGGACCACAGGGCGGCCAGCTCCGTGGAGGCATAGCGACCGGCGAGGACGTTCGGGATACGCGGCTTGGCTGTCACGTGGAGATTCTACTGGTCGCGGGCCCGCCGCCGGTCCCGCCGGGTCAGTGCCCGGCCTCGGACGGCAGCGGCGCCGCCGGCGGTTCGGGCGAGGGCGCGGCCGGGCCGTACGGGAGCAGTTCGGGACGCTTGGCCGGACGGCCGTCGCCGGACGAGCGGCCGGTCAGCCGGCGGCCGATCCACGGCAGCAGGTGACGGCGGGTGAAGGATGCGTCGGCGCGGCGCCGGGCGGCCCAGCCGGGGCGCACCGGG
Source organism: Streptomyces sp. NRRL F-5123 (assembly GCF_000721495.1). Classification (GTDB taxonomy): domain Bacteria; phylum Actinomycetota; class Actinomycetes; order Streptomycetales; family Streptomycetaceae; genus Actinacidiphila. The sequence continues at coordinate 192,343 of NZ_JOHY01000004.1, read as the reverse complement.
AGCGGCAGCGGCGCCCGCCAGTCTCCCCGCGCGGGCAGCCCGAGGGCCTGCCACACCGCCTCGGCGACCCGCTCGTGGCCCTCCGCGGTCAGGTGCAGCCGGTCCTCGCCCCACATCCGCGCATCGCCCAGCACTTCGGCCCCGTAGAGGTCGACCACGACCGCGCCGTGCCGCGCCGCGAGGTCGTCGACGAAGGCGAACAGCTGCTCCATGCGCGGCAGGAAGCGGGTGGCGACCGGGCCGCGGCGGGCCGGGCTGCGCATCAGCACCAGCTGCCCGCAGGACGGGGCGAGCCGTCCGGCCGCGTCCTCCAGGTGCGCGCACACCGCGTCGACGTCGCAGCCCGGGCGGAGCACGTCGTTGAGCCCGCCGACCAGGGTGACCAGGTCGGCGCGCATCGCCGCCGCCGCGTCCACCTGGTCCTCGACGATCTGCCGGATCAGCTTGCCGCGCACCGCGAGGTTGGCGTAGCGGAAGCCGGTGCCGCCCGCCGCCGCGCCCGGCAGCTCCGCCAGGCGTGCGGCGAGCAGATCGGCCCAGCCGCGGTAGCTGCCGTCGGGCAGCAGGTCGGACATGCCCTCGGTGAAGGAGTCGCCGAGGGCGACGAAGCTGCGGTACGGACCGGGGGCCGCGTCCGCCGGCCGGTCGGTCTCCGCAGCGGCGTCCGTGTCCGTGTCCGGGCCTGCGGGGATACCCGGGCCCGCGTCCGCGGAGGTCTCCGCGCGGGTGTCTGTCGTGTCGCTTTCCATCGCGGCGCGATCCTATCCGCCGGGCCCGGCGGGACCTGCGTCACGGGGTCCGCTCCCGACGGCGGACGCGCTACGGGGTGCCGGTCAGCTTCTGGGTGCCGATGACGGACAGCAGCGCGAGCTTCTCGGCGTCCTCGGTGCCCGGCTCCGCGGTGAAGACCATGATGCGCAGCTCGCTGCCCTCCACGCTGAGCAGGTCGCAGTCCAGCGTCATCAGGCCCAGCTCCGGGTGGTCGACGGTCTTGCGCGACCCGTCGTGCTCGCCCACCTCGCGCGACTCCCACAGCTCGGCGAAGCGCTCACTGTTCGCCCGAAGCTCCGCGATGAGGCGCTTGAGCCGCTGGTCGGCGGGGAAGCGGGCGGCGGTCGTACGCAGGGCGCCGACCTGCGTGGCCTCCAGCGTGGCCAGCGACCGGGCGCTGTGCACGACCCGGGGGTTGCCCTGGCCCAGGAAGTGCCGCCACACCGCGTTGCGCTCCTTGCCGTGGAATTCGCCCATCAGCGCGTTGTGCAGCGGGTTGGCGAGCAGCAGCGTCCAGGCCGCGTCCGACACCGCCACCGGCGTGCCCGCCAGCCGGTCCAGCAGCCGCTGCACGCTCGCCGGGATGTACGCGGGCACCGTCCCGCGGCCCGGCGGCACCAGGCCCGCGGTGTGGAAGAGCTGCTCGCGCTCGGGCCCGGACAGCCGCAGCGCGCGCCCCAGCGCCTCGACGACCTGCTCCGAGGGGTTGGCAGAGCGGCCCTGCTCCAGCCGCGTGATGTAGTCGACGGAGATCCCGGCGAGCATCGCCAGCTCCTCGCGGCGCAGCCCCGACGCGCGCCGGTGTCCGCCGGTCGCCAGCCCGGCCGACTCCGGGGAGACCCGGTCGCGCCAGCGCCGCAGGGTGTGCCCGAATTCCGTGGTCGCCATGCCCCCACTGTCGCACCGCGCCCGGCCGTCCGTCCTGGTACTGCCGGTCCCAGGAAGCCGGGGGCGCTGGCAGCCCGGGCCCGCGCCGCCGCACCGTGGGGGCATGACAGCGATACTGATCACCGGAGCGAACAAGGGCCTCGGCCGCGAGACCGCCCGCCGGCTGGTGGCCGCGGGCCACACCGTCTACCTCGGCTCCCGGGACGCCGGGCGCGGCCGGGCCGCCGCGGCGGCCGTGGGTGCCACCGCCGTGCAGCTGGACGTCACCGACGACGCGTCGGTCGCGGCCGCGGCCAAGGAGATCGAGGCGGCCGGCGGCCTCGACGTACTGGTCAACAACGCCGGCATCCAGCAGGAGATGGCCGCCGACGGCACCGTCACCGGCGCGGCCGACCTCACCCCCGAGATGATGAGCGGGACCTTCGCCACGAACGTCTTCGGCATCGTCCGCGTCACCCGCGCCTTCCTGCCGCTGCTGCTCCGGTCGGCCGCCCCCGTCGTCGTCAACGTCAGCAGCGGCCTGGCCTCGCTCGCCCGGATGAGCGAGCCCGGCACACACGCGTACGCCTACCCCGGCGTCGCCTACCCGGCGTCGAAGGCCGCGGTCAACATGCTCACCGTGCAGTACGCCAAGGCCTTCCCGCAGATACGGGTCAACGCCGTCGAGCCCGGCTACACCGCGACCGACCTCAACGGGAAGCACGGCGGGCAGAGCGTCGAGCAGGGCGCCGAGATCATCGTGCGGATGGCGCAGACCGGGCCCGACGGCCCCACCGGCGGCTTCTTCGACGCCGAGGGCCCGCTGCCCTGGTGACGCGCCCAGGGGCCGACTTCACGCCCGGCCCGGGCCGACCAGCCGCTTGAGCACGTCCTCCATCGTGACCAGCCCCACCCCGCGCCCGTCGGCGTCCACGACCGCCGCGAGGTGGGCGCTGGCCGCCCGCATCGCCGTGAGCACGTCGTCCAGCGGGGTCGCCGCGCCGACCCGGGTGACGGGGCGCAGCGCCGAGGGCGGGAAGGCGGCGTCCCGCGGTTCGGCGTCCAGCGCGTCCTTGACGTGCAGGTAGCCGAGCACGCGCCCGTCGCCGTCCGCGACCGGGAAGCGCGAGAAGCCGGAGCGGGCCGCCAGCGCCTCCAGCCCGTCCGGGGTGATGCCCAGCGACGCGCGCACCACCTGGTCCGCGGGCAGCACGATCTCCCGGACCGGTCTGCGCCCCAGGTCCAGCGCCTCGCGCAGCCGCCCGGTGGCCCGCTGGTCCAGCAGCCCCGCGGCGCCCGCGTCGGCGACCATCGCAGCCAGCTCGTCGTCCGAGAAGACCGCGGCCACCTCCGAGCGCGCCTCCACCCCCAGCAGCCGCAGCCCCGCGTTCGCCAGCGCGTTGATCCCGAAGATCACCGGCCGCAGCGCGCGTGTGAAGCCCACCAGCGGCGGCCCGAGCAGCAGGGCGGAGCGCACCGGGTCGGCCAGCGCGATGTTCTTCGGGACCATCTCGCCGAAGAGCATGTGCAGGTACGTCGCCAGCGCCAGCGCCACGACGAAGGCGATCGCGTGGATCGCCCCGTCCGGCGCGCCCGCGGCGTGCAGCACCGGCTCCAGCAGGTGCGCGATGGCCGGCTCCGCGACGATGCCCAGCACCAGCGTGCACGCCGTGATGCCGAGCTGCGCCGCGGCCAGCAGCGGCGCCAGGTGCTCCAGCCCCCACAGCACGCGCACCGCCCGCCGGTCGCCCTCCTCCGCGCCGGCGGCGACCTGGTCGCGGCGCACCGAGATCAGCGCGAACTCGGCGCCGACGAAGAAGGCGTTCACCACCAGCGTGAGCAGCCCCACGAGCAGCTGGACCACCGTCATCGGCGCGCTTCCCCCGACTCGCGGGGCGGGGACACCAGCCGCACCCGCGCCGCCCGGTGCCCCGAGGCGTCCTCGACCTCCACGAGCCAGCCGTCCAGCCGGAGCCTGTCGCCGCGCTCAGGGATGCGGCCGAGCCGCTCGGCGACCAGGCCGGCGAGCGTCTCGTACGGGCCGTCGGGCACCCGCAGCCCGATCCGCACCAGCTGGTCCTCGGTGCGCGTCGCGCCGTCCGCCCGGTACGTGCGCCGGCCGTCCGGCTCCTCGCGGACGAACAGCAGGTCGGGCTGCTGGAGCGGGTCGTGCTCGTCCTGCACCTCGCCGACCACCTCCTCGACGATGTCCTCCAGGGTGGCCACCCCCGCGGTGCCGCCGTACTCGTCGATGACCACCGCCATCGCGCGCGCCCCCGACAGCCGGTCCAGCAGCCGGTCCACCGCGAGCGACTCCGGCACCAGCAGCGCGTCCCGCAGCAGGTCGGTGACGGGAGTGTGCGCGCGGCGGCCGGCGGGCACGGCCAGCACGTCCTTGATGTGCACGGTGCCGATCACCGCGTCGAGGGTGCCGCGGAAGACCGGGAAGCGGGACAGCCCGGTGGCCCGCGTGGCGTTGGCGACGTCCGCGGCGGTCGCCCGCGCCTCCAGCGCCGTCACCTGCACCCGCGGCGTCATCACGTTCTCCGCGGTGAGGTCGGCCAGGCCCAGCGTGCGGACGAACAGCTCCGCGGAGTCCGGCTCCAGCGCGCCCGCCTTCGCCGAGTGCCGGGCGAGCGCCTTGAGCTCCTGCGGCCCGCGGGCCGAGGCCAGCTCCTCCGCGGGCTCCAGTCCCATGCGGCGCAGCACCCGGTTGGCGGTGTTGTTCAGATGACGGATCAGCGGGCCGAACGCGCTGGTGAAGGCGCGCTGCGGACCCGCGACCGCCTTGGCGACCGGCAGCGGCCGGGAGATCGCCCAGTTCTTCGGCACCAGCTCGCCGACCACCATCAGCACCACCGTCGACACCGCCGTGCCCAGCACCAGCGCCAGCGACGAGGCGGCGCCGCCGCCCACCCCGGCCGCGCGCAGCGGGCCGCGCAGCAGCTCCGCGATCGAGCCGCGGGCCAGCATGCCGATGATCAGCCCGGTGACGGTGATGCCGAGCTGCGCGCCCGACAGCTGCACGGTCAGCGACCGCACCCCGGCGAGCGCCGCCGCCGCGCCCCGCTCGCCCTCCCGCGCGGCGCGCTCCACCTCGCCGCGCTCGATCGTGGTCAGCGAGAACTCCGCCGCGACGAAGACACCGCAGGCGAGACTGAGGAGCAGGGCCAGCAGCAGGAGCAGTGCTTCGGTCATCGGACACCTCGCCCCCATCGTCTGCCACCGCACCCGGCCGCGCACCCCGCGTGCGCCGTACGGGCCCCGGGCCGGGCGCCGGCCGCTCAGCCCCGGCGCAGCGGCTTGGTCCAGCGCCGCCAGTGCGGCTCGGGCGCGTAGCCCGCGGCCCGCCAGGCGTGGTGGGCGCGCTCGTTGCGCTCCAGCACCATCGCGTCGCCGCGCCGCCCGCCCAGCTCCCGGAAGCGCTCCTCGGCCGCGTCCAGCAGCACCCGCGAGACGCCCTGGCGGCGGGCACCGGGGTGCACCGCCAGCCGGTAGAGGTGGCAGCGCCATCCGTCGAAGCCGGCGATCACCGTGCCCACCAGCTCCCCGTCGCGCTCGGCGAGCAGCAGCGAGCCCGGGTCGGTGGCGATGAGCCGGGCGACCCCGGCCTCGTCGTCGGTGATGCTGGTGCCCTCGGCGGCCACCCGCCAGAAGGCCAGGACGCCGCTCGCGTCGGCAGGGACGGCGGTCCTGATCAGGGGAGTGCTCATGCCCGGCATCCCACCACCGGCCCGCCGCTCCCGGCCCGCAATTCCGGTATCCGAGACGGCCGGCGCGCGGGGGACGGGCGGACGGTCGGCAGCGCGGGCCGGCGACGGCCTTGCCGCTACTAGCGCCGCGGCGCTAGCGTGGTGCCATGGCCAAGACCCAGTTGAACGTGCGGGTGGACGAAGCCACCGCGGAGACCGCGCGGGAACGCGCCTCGCAGCGCGGCATGAGCGTGAACCGCTACATCGAGGAACTGGTCCGGCGGGACGAGGGCGAGAGCGGCAGGGCGTTCGTCCAGGCCGCCGCGGACTTCATGAAGGAGTACGAGGCGGTCTTCGCGGAGGAGTTCGGCGACAGGGACACGAGCTCGCGTTGAGCCTGAACATCGACCTGGCGTGGCTGCTGATGGTCGCCGAGCACAACACCCCCGGCGACCCCCTGGTCACCGACTGGGGCGCGCTGGTCGCGGCCGTCGGCCGGCACAAGGCCGAGATATTCGGCGTGCCCGTCTACCCCGACGACCACGTCCGCGCCGCCTCGCTGCTCCAGCTGCTGCTGCACGTCCCCGCCCTCGAACGCTCCAACGCGCTCTTCGCCACCGCCGTCGCCTACGCCTACCTGGTGGCCGGCGGGCAGCACGTGACCACCACCCCCGAGCAGGTGCGCGACCTGGCCCGGCTGGTCAAGGACGAGTCGGTCGGCGTCGACCGCATCGCCGAGGAACTGCGCGCCTGGACCGTCCCGGCCTGAGCGGGGGTTGCGGGACACCGGAACGAAGACCGGCGCCAAGCCCCCGCCGTCGCCGGCGACCCCGCCGCGCGACGTGTGCCCGGACACCGGCCTGGCCCGACTCTCCTACGGCCAGGCCCGTGCTCTGCTCGGTGAGCGCACCGCCGTGCGCGGGCCGGGGACGGGCTGGGAGCTGCCCGGTCTGCTCGCACCTGGCGACAGCCGCCGGTCACTGTGCGGTGCTGCCGTGACCGGTGCGCGTCCGCGTCCGCGTCTCCCCGGTCCGATGCGGCTGGGGCACGCGCTATGATCCACGAGTCAGCCTTCGGCGCCCCAGGTTGGGTGCACGCGAAGGCTTTTTTCATGCCTTCTGACACATCTGCCTCCGGCACACCTCCCACCACCTACCGTGACCTGCTCAGCAACCGTGAATTCGTCGGCCTGTACGCCGGCTTCACCCTGACGGTCGCCGCGAGCACCTTGTCGGGCTTCGCACTCGGGACGCTGGTCAACCAGCAGACCAAGTCCCCGTTCCTGACCGCTGTGAGTATGTACGGCGCCACCTTCGCGACGGTACTCGGTGCGCTGACGCTGATGTCGGTCGCGGACGGGAGCCGTCCTCGCCGGACCCTCGTCGCACTCCAGTGCTTCTCGCTCGTAGGTGTTGCCGCCCAGGCGGTTCCAGGGCTGCCGCTCACCGCCCGGTTCGGTCTGCTCCTTGTACTGGGGTTCTTCCAGTCCCTGGGAACGGGCGCACGGATGGGGCTGCTCGCCGAGGTGGTGCCGACCTCCACCTACGCACTGGCACGTTCGCTGATGAACATCACCTCGGGAGGCATGGCCGTCCTCGGCTACGCCATCGGTGCCGTACTGCTGCGGTACCTGAGCCCGCAGGAGGTCTTCGCCGTCGCGACAGCCCTGACCGGCGGGGGATTGATCATTGTGGCGGTGACGGTCCGGGAACGCTCGATCCGTCTGACCCGTCGCCCCGGACTGCGTCAGACCTGGACGACGAACATCGAGCTCTTCTCCCACTCCGGCCAACGCGCGCTGCTGCTGAACCTGTGGGTCCCCAACGGTCTGATCGTCGGCTGCGAGGCCCTGTTCATCTCCTACGCCCCCCAGCACGCCGGCGTCCTCCTGGCCGCCGGATCGGCAGGCATGCTCCTCGGTGACCTTGCGGTCGGACGATTGCTCACCGCCGAGCAGCGACGCCGCTACGCATTCGTCCTGCGACTGCTGCTCGCCGCCCCCTACCTGCTGTTCGCCGTCCACCCGCCCGTGCTGGTGGCGACGGCCGCGGCGTTCGTCGCCGGTGCCGGCTTCGCTGCCACCCTGCCGCTCCAGGAGCAGCTTCTGGAGCTGACCCCTGATCCGGTCCGCGGCCAGGTCCAGGGAGTTGAATCCGCCGGCCGGATGACATGGCAGGGTATCGGAGCCGCGATCGCCGGAGGCATTGCCCAGCACTTCGCGTCCGGCACGGCCATCACCTTTGCGGCCGCCGTCTCCGTCGCCGTCACCGTCTTCTCCCGGCCCTTCGTGGTCCGCGCCCGAGCCGTCCGCATCCAGACGGCCGACGCACAGGGTTCCCACGGCGGTGCGAGCGGCGGCCGTGCCCGGCCCCGCCCCCCGGCTCACGGGGCGAACGGCGGCGCCGCGTAGACCTGCGCGAAGGCCTCCCCGTCCCAGGTGCCGCCCAGCTGCGGCGCCAGCCACTCCGGCGCCGCTGCGCGGAAGGCCGCGGGGGACAGCGCGCCGGCCCCCTGCGGCAGGGCTCCGAGCAGCGGCGCGCCCGCGACCTCCGGGACGTCCGCGACGTTGCAGCGCTCGGCGAGGTCCGGCTCGCCGCGCCAGCTGCCGAAGATCACCCCGGCGCAGCTCAGCCCCCGCGCGCCCAGCGCCTCCGCGGTCAGCGCGGTGGCGTTGAGCGTGCCCAGGCCCGGCTGCGCCACCAGCAGCACCCGGGCGCGGATGAGCGCGGCGGCGTCCGCGAGCGTGGCGCCCTTCTCGTCGTAGCGGACCAGCAGCCCGCCCGCGCCCTCCACCAGCACCACGTCGTGGACGGCGGACAGCTTGGCCGCGGCCTCCGCGATGTCCGCGGGCCCGACGGCCGGGATCTTCGCGCGGGCCGCGGCGGTGGCCGGCGCCAGCGGCTCGGGGTAGCGGGCCAGCTCCACCGCGGTGACCGCGCCCGCGAGGCGGGCCACCTCCGCCGCGTCGCCCGGCTCGCCCTCGGCCACCCCGGTCTGTGCGGGCTTGAGCACGGCCACGCTCAGCCCCTGCGCCAGCGACGCGGCGGCCACCGCCGCGGTCGCCATCGTCTTGCCGACCTCGGTGTCCGTACCGGTGATGACCACGATGGCCATGGGTGTCGCTCCGTTCCTCGTCGTCCTGCGCCCGTTCCGCTCGCCCCCCGGCGGCCCCGGATTCTCCCGCGGCTCGGGGCACCCTGCCCCGCCGCGCCCTTCCCATCCGGCTTCCGGCAGGTTTTCACCCGACCGTCACCCGTTTGACCGCAGCCCCCGGGCCGCGGGCGGCGTCACCCCGCCCGGGCCGCGTCCCGCACGCCGGCGCAGATCCGCGCCAGGTCCTCGTCGCCGGTCACGTAGGGCGGCATCGTGTAGACGAGGTCCCGGAAGGGCCGCAGCCACACCCCGGCGCGCACCGCGGCACGGGTCGCCGCGGCCATGTCCACCTCGTGGTCCAGCTGCACCACCCCGATCGCCCCGAGCACCCGCACGTCGCGCACACCGGGCAGCTCCGCGGCCGCCGCGAGGCCCTCGTGCAGGCCCGCCTCGATCCGCTTGACCTCCTGCGCCCAGTCCTGCCCGAGCAGCAGGTCGAGGGAGGCGTTCGCGACCGCCGCGGCCAGCGGGTTGCCCATGAAGGTCGGCCCGTGGGCGAGCACCGGCACCTCGCCGCGGGAGATGCCCTCGGCGACCGCGGAGGTGCACAGCGCCGCCGCCATCGTCAGGTAGCCGCCCGTCAGCGCCTTGCCGACGCACATCACGTCGGGGCTGACACCTGCGTGTCCGGCGGCGAAGAGCGTTCCGGTGCGGCCGAAGCCGGTGGCGATCTCGTCGAGGACCAGCAGCACCTGGTGCTCGTCGCAGGCCTCCCGCAGCACCCGAAGGTAGCCGGGGGAGTGGAAGGTCATGCCGCCCGCGCCCTGCACCACCGGCTCCACGACCACCGCCGCCAGCTCGTGCGCGTGCCGGGCCACCAGGGCGCGCAGCCGGTCGCAGTAGGCCGGGTCGGGCTCCGCGTCGAAGCCGGGCGGCGGCTGCTCGGCGAAGACCTGCTCGGGCAGCACCCCCGACCACAGGTGGTGCATGCCGCCGTCGGGGTCGCACACCGACATCGGCTGCCAGGTGTCGCCGTGGTAGCCGCCGCGCCAGGTCAGCAGCCGGCGCTTCTCCGGGCGCCCGAGCGAGCGCCAGAACTGCAGGCACATCTTGACCGCGACCTCGACCGACACCGACCCGGAGTCGGCCAGGAAGACGTGCTGCAGCGGCTCGGGCGTGATCTCCACCAGCCGCGCGGCGAGCCGGACGGCGGGCTCGTGGGTGAGGCCGCCGAACATCACATGGCTCATCCGCCCGAGCTGGTCGCGGACGGCCGCGTCCAGCACCGGGTGCCGGTAGCCGTGGATCGCCGACCACCACGACGACATGCCGTCGACCAGCTCGTCACGCCCCTGCGCGGGCGCCGCGAGCCGCAGCCGCACGCCCTCGGCCGACGCCACGACCAGCGGCTCCTGGCGGCCGGGCATCGGCCCGTACGGATGCCAGACGTGCTCGCGGTCCAGCCCGAGGAGCACCTCGGCCGGCAGCGGGGCGGCAGGCCCCGGCGCGGGGAGGGGCGCGGTCGCGGGCTCAGGCATTGGGCGGCAGGTCCGTTCCCGCGCCCCGCCGCCGCACCGCGACCAGGTCCGTCCGCGCAGCCGGCACGGCCGGCGGGGCCGGCGCGGACGCCGTCTTCCCGTGCCCGTGCGCGCCTGCGCACGCGGTGTCGCCGCAGCTCCCGCAGCCGCCGTCGTGGGCGCCGCACAGCCCGGCGGCGCGGTGCGCGGGCAGCGTCGGGGTCTCCGCGCCCTCCACCTCGAATCCGGCGTCCGCGATCATGTCCAGGTCTGCCTGGCCGGCCTGGCCCTCGCTCGTCAGGTAGTCGCCCAGGAAGATCGAGTTGACCAGGTGCAGGGCCAGCGGCTGCATCGTGCGCAGGTGCACCTCGCGGCCGCCCGCCAGCCGCACCTCCACGTCCGGGCACACGAACCGGACCATCGCCAGGATCCGCAGGCAGCGCTGGGGGGTGAGGTTCCACTCCTTGGCCAGCGGGGTGCCCTCGAAGGGGATCAGGAAGTTGACCGGCACGGAGTCCGGGTCCAGTTCGCGCAGCCCGAAGACCACGTCCACCAGGTCAGCGTCGCTCTCGCCCATGCCCGCGATGAGCCCCGAGCACGCCGAGAGCCCGGCCGCCTGCGCCCGCTGCACGGTGTCGACCCGGTCGGCGTACGTGTGGGTCGTGGTGATGCTCCCGTACGTGCCCTCGGAGGTGTTCAGGTTGTGGTTGTACGCGTCCGCGCCGGCCGCCTTCAGCCGGTCGGCCTGACCACCCGCCAGCAGGCCCAGGCACGCGCACACCTCGACGTCCTCGTGCCGCCCCTTGATGGCCGCGATGGTCTCCGAGACCCGGTCCACGTCGCGGTCGGTGGGCCCGCGCCCGCTGGCCACCAGGCACACCCGCTTGGCGCCGCCCGCCACCCCCGCGCTCGCCGCGGCCGCGGCCTCCTCGGGCCCCAGCCAGGTGTACTTGAGGATGCCCGCCTGCGAGCCCAGCCGCTGCGAGCAGTACGAGCAGTCCTCGGGGCACAGCCCCGACTTGAGGTTGACGAGGTAGTTGAGCTTCACCCGGCGGCCGAACCACGTGCGGCGCACCCGGCCCGCCGCGGCCACCACGTCGAGCAGTTCGTCGTCGGACGTCGCCAGCACGGCGAGCGCCTCGTCCCGGGTGGGCAGCTCGCGGCGCAGCCCCTTGTCCACCAGTGCGGTCAGCAGGTCCATGAGGGGATACTCGCCTACCCGGCGGCCCCGAGCCAAGGACGGACCGTACAAGAGCGGTGGCCGCGGGTGTGTGCATCACCACACCCTGTGCACGATTGCGGGCCAGTACGTTGCAGGGTGCGGCCCCGCCGCCCGAGCCCGCCCGCCGCCAGACCGTCCCCGAACCGCATCCGAGCCGCACCACGAAGGACCGCCGTGACCAGCACACCGCCCGCCGCCGGGCACCCCGGCCCCTTCGGCTGGATCGCCGAGCAGGCCGCCGTACGCGCCGCCGCCGGGCTCCGCCGCGAACTGCGCCCGCGGGCCGCGGAACCGGGCCTGCTCGACCTCGCAGGCAACGACTACCTCGGCCTCAGCCTGCACCCCGAGGTCACCGCGGCGGGCGCGCAGGCGTGCGTGACGTGGGGCGCCGGGGCGACCGGCTCCCGGCTGGTCACCGGCAGCACCGCGCTGCACGCCGAACTGGAGGCGGAACTCGCCGCCTTCACCGGATTCGAGGCCGCGCTGGTGCTCGCCTCCGGCTACGCCGCCAACCTCGCGGCGGTCACCGCGCTCACCGGGCCCGGCGGCCTCATCGTCTCCGACGCGGCCAACCACGCCTCGCTCATCGACGGCTGCCGGCTGTCCAGGGCGGCCACCGAGGTCGTCCCGCACGCCGACCCCGCCGCCGTGCGCAAGGCGCTCGCCGGACACGCCGGGAGGGCCGTCGTCGTCAGCGACACCGTCTTCTCCGTGGACGGCGACGCGGCGCCGCTGGGCGCGCTCGCCGCCGCCGCGCGCGAGCACGGGGCCGCGCTGCTGCTGGACGACGCGCACGGGCTCGGCGTCCTCGGGCCCGGCGGGCGCGGGGCCGCGCACGCCGCGGGGCTGGCGGGCGCGCCCGACGTGGTGTGCACCGCGACGCTGTCCAAGGCGCTGGGGGCGCAGGGCGGCGTGGTGCTGGGGCCCGCCGCCGTCATCGACCATCTGGTCAACACCGCGCGGACGTTCATCTTCGACACCGGGCTCGCACCGGCCGCGGCCGGTGCCGCGCTCGCCGCGCTGCGGCTGCTGCGGCGCGAGCCCGCGCGGGCGGGCCGCGCGCTGGGCGCGGCCCGCGACTTCCACCGACGCCTCACCGCCGCGGGGTTCGACGCGACGGCGCCGGACGCGTGCGTCGTCTCGGTCCGTGCGCCCTCGCCCGCGGCGGCGGTGGAGTGGGCCGCCGCGGGCCGTGCCGCGGGGCTCGCGGTGGGCTGCTTCCGCCCGCCGTCCGTCCCCGACGGCATCTCCCGGCTGCGGGTGACGGCCAACGCGGCGCTGACCCCGGCCGAGATCGCGGCGGCGGCCGCCACGATCGTCGCGACCGCGCCGGCCGGGGCGGTCCGCGCCTGACGGGACCTGCCCGCCCGAGGGTGACTACCGGGCCCTGAGCGCCCCCGCGTTGACGGCCGCCACGAACGCGGTCCACGCGCCCGGTGCGAACAGGAGGGCGGGTCCGGCGGTGTCCTTGGAGTCGCGGACCGCGACCGGCCCGGAGGGCATCCGGGCCGTCTCGACGCAGTTGTTCGCCGCCGTGCTGTGGCTGCTGCGCCGCCAGGCGACGTCCAGCGCCAGGCTGGACGGAACGTGGGCGTGCGGCTCGCGGGCCGCCGGGATTCGCGCAGTCATGCTGTCGATGCCTCCTTAGTACGCCGCTGCAACCGTGAGAACTCCGCCCCGATTTCCGTGATCATCGCAGCAGATTCCGCACAGGGGAGCGCGCGATCACACAATCGGGCGAACGCGGCGGTGTAAGCGGCGATGTCTTCTTTCCGATCGACACAGAGACTACCGGTCAGATGGTCGAGAACAACCACATCCAGATCTGCAATGCGCGGAAAGGAGAAGATGACGAAAGACCCCGTCACCCCTATGTGCCCGCCCGCGGCAAATGGCAGCACCTGCAGGGAAACCTGCGGGAGTTCGGCCGCCCGTGCGAGCCACCGCAGCTGACCTGCCATCACCTCCGGCCCGCCGACACCGCGGCGCAGCACCGCCTCGTCGAGCACCGCGTTCAGCTCCAGCGGCGGGTTCTGCTCCAGCAGCACAGCCTGCCGCGCGATGCGCACTTCGGCCAGCGCGGTCACCTCGCGCGGGCCGAGCTGCGGCAGCACGTCGCGGGTGAGCGCGCGGGCGTAACCGGGCGTCTGGAGCAGGCCCGGCACCACGCTGGTCTCCAGTGATCTGGCCCGGGTGGCGCCCGTCTCCAGGCTGATGAAGTCGCGGTACTCGACCGGCAGGACCTCGCGGAAGTCGTGCCACCAGCCGCGCTGGTGGCCGTGCCCGGCAAGGGTGTGCAGCAGGTCGCGAACATCACGGTCACGTACGGAGTAGGCGTCGAGCAGCAGGTTGACGTCCTCGGCGCGGACGCTGCTGTGGCCGGTTTCGATACGGCTCACCTTCGACTGGTGCCACCCCACCCGCTGGGCCGCCTCGCCGCTGGTGAGCCCTGCGAGGTCGCGCAACCGGCGCAGTTCCGCGCCGAGTCGGCGCCGGCGTACGGCGGGCACTCGTTCCATGTCCTCTCGCCCTCCTCACTGCGACGCCCGCCGTCCCGCGGGCTGCCGGAGTTCCTGATGCGTTCTGTCCTCTTCTCCCCGATACGACAGTCTGCCGACCATGTGCGTTCTCCCGCGGCAGAGTTCACCGATTTGAGCGACAGATATATGCAGACCGCTGTGCGGCGCCCGCATTGGCGGCACGATGAGTGCATTCTGGCGCGAACCCGGCGTATGCGAGGAGGGCCCAATTCCCGCCCCGTTGCCGCGTCGTTCGCACCGGAGCCAGGTCACGGCGGGAAAGGGAAGCGTCGCCATGGCAGATCTTCAGGAAGCGTCCGTCACCCTGCCGAGCGAACCCGCCTCGGTGACGGCGGCCAGGCGGTACGTCTGCGCGGTGCTCGCCGGCTGGGGGCTGCCCGCGGGCGCCCCGGCCGTCGACACCGTGCGCCTGATCGTGTCCGAACTGGCCACCAACGCCGTGCTGCACACCTCGGGCCTGTCGCCGACCTTCACCGTCGACGTACGCCTGGAGCGGTCCGAGCAGCTGCACATCGGGGTCACCGACAGCCACCCGCGCTGGCCGCGCCAGGCCACGGTGTGCCCACAGCAGCAGGACAACGGCCGCGGGCTGGTCATCATCCGCCATCTGACCGCCGAGTCCGGCGGCAGCCTGCGGGTCACCCCGACCGGCGACGGCGGCAAGACCGTCTGGATCGTGCTGCCCTGGGCCGTCCCGGTCGGCTGAGCGCGGGCCTGCGGAGCCCGGCGGCGGTGTACCGGGCGGTCAGACCCGCCCGTACCAGACGCTGCGGGACCAGATGTGCTCCAGGCGTACCCGGGCGCCGGTCTTCGGGGCGTGCCAGATCTCGCCGCCGCCCGCGTAGATGCCGACGTGGTAGACGGAGGACGCGGACGGTCCGCTGTGGAAGAAGACCAGGTCGCCGACATGGCGGCCGGACGCGGAGATGTGCCGGGTGCTGCGGTACTGCGCGGCGGCGGTGCGCGGCAGCCGCTTGCCGGCCTTGCGGAAGGAGTACTGCGTCAGGCCCGAGCAGTCGAAGCGCGAGGGCCCGGTGGCGCCCCACTGGTAGAGGGCGCCCTCCTTGGACGCCGCCACCCCGAGGGCCCGGACGCCCGCGGTGGCGGCCTCGGCCTGCTGGGCGGCGCCGGGCATGAGGGACGGTACGGCCACTGCGGCGGCGGTGAGGACGGACGCCGCCCCGAGGCGGCTCAGCCGTGCGGAAGCGGAAAGTGCGACAGGCGCGGTCATGTACAACCCTTCGTCGTCGGCCTGCGAAGGATGGCCTGTCGGGTTCGGGCAGGCGAAGATGCCCGGCCGCGTACTGCGGCTTCACCCCAAGGGGCGGGCCCGGGAGTACCGGGTCCGGCCCCGCCGTGCGCGGGTCCTCCGCTCCCGCCGTTGCACTCGTGTCGACCGGACATCCGCACGCCGGCGGGACTCGGCGTCCGTGCGGACCGCCCCGCCACGGCGGCGGGGGCTTGTCGTCACCACGGATCGTGACGCACACGGCACGCCGGTACCGGGTGGGAAACGCCCGGTGTGAGCCTCGTCACGCTTGCTCCGACCGGGTGGCGGCGCTGCTCCCTTCCGGCGACCGCCCACCCCTCGCCGACCACTGTGACCTGCGTCGTCGGGCCGCGATCCGGGCCGGGCGGCGCAACCGGAGCGCCCGCCCGCCACCCCGCGCCGCTGGGCCGACGGGATGAGGAGGGGTTCGGCCGATAAGGGGTGGGCCGCGCCGCAGCGTGACGGCGCGGCGCCCGTCACCGCGAGGGCGGCTCCGGTTCCGGCGCCACCACCGCGAGCGAGGACCGGCGCTCGCCGTCCAGTACGCGCAGCGCCCGTCCGAGCGTCGCGTGGTGGAGTTCGGTCTCGCCGCGCAGGTGCATCACCGTCAGCGCCTCGCGCAGCGCCAGCGCCCGCCCGACGAGCGCCTGCGCGGCGCGCAGCGCCCCGTAGGTGTCGGTGCCGCGTGACGGGTTGACGCGGCCGAGCAGGTCGACGACCTCCAGGTAGCAGTCGACCAGCTCGCCCTCGGAGCGGGTGAGCGCCGGCAGCGGCGGCGGTTCCGGGCGCACCGGCCTCACCGCGCGCCGGCGGCCGGGCCGCCGGTCTTGCGGCTGTTGGTGAGCTGGTCCGCCAGGCCGTAGGCGACGGCGGAAGCGGCGTCGAAGACCTTGTCGCGTTCGATGTCCGCCCGGATCCGCTCCGGCTCCTGCCCGGTGTGCCGCACCAGCAGCGTTTCCAGCTTCTCGCGGGTGCGCAGCAGCTCGTTGGCCTGGATCTCCAGGTCCGACACGTCGCCCTGCACCACGTCGCCCAGCGACGGCTGGTGGATCAGGATCCGGGCGTAGGGGGTGATCATGCGCTTGCCCGGCGCCCCGGCCGCCAGCAGCACCGCCGCGGCCGACGCCGCCTGCCCGATGCAGACGGTCGCGACGTCGCAGGTCACGTACTGCATCGTGTCGTAGATCGCGGTCATCGCGGAGAAGGATCCGCCCGGCGAGTTGATGTAGAGGTGGATGTCCTGGTCCGGGCTCGAGCTCTCCAGGTGGATCAGCTGGGCCATCACGTCGTTGGCCGACGTGTCGTCGACGGGGGTGCCCAGGAAGACGATCCGCTCCTGGAGCAGCTTGGAGTACGGGTCCGTGGTGCGGGTGCCGGTGCTGCTGCGCTCGGTGAACTCCGGGAGCACGTAGCGGGCGGTGGGACGGATCATGCGGGCACCTCCGTGCGTAAAAAATGTACAGGACGTACAGGCCGTTATGATGGGGAGCATGACCCATGACGTCCCGGTGACACAAGCGCGGGCCGAGCTCGCCGAGCTCATCAACCGCGTGGTCTACGGCGGTGAGCAGGTGGTGCTGACCCGGCACGGCAAGCCGCTGGTGGCCCTGGTCTCGGCCGCTGACCTGCAACGACTGCGCGATCTCGACGCCGCCGAGAACGAGCGGCCGATCGTCGCCGTCTCCACCGCGACCACGCCCCCGTCCGCCACGGGCGAACGCCGCAGGTTCGGCATCGTCGCCGAGCACCGCGGGCCCACCCCGGGCGACCGCCGCCCGTAACAGGGGTTAACGCGCCCGAAACGCCGCCGCCGTAACCTCGCGCCTCAGGCCCCGAACTGCCCGGAAGCGGGCCGGAGATGGCGAGGTGCGGCGGTGCGGTTGACCCCTCACGAGCAGGAACGCCTGCTCATCCATGTCGCGGCCGACGTGGCCGAGCGGCGCCGCGCCCGCGGGCTGCGGCTCAACCATCCCGAGGCCGTCGCGCTGATCACCGCCCACATCCTGGAGGGCGCGCGGGACGGGCGCGGTGTCGCGGAGCTGATGCGCACCGGCCGCACGGTCCTGACCCGCGCGGACGTCATGGACGGCGTCCCCGAGATGATCCACGACGTGCAGGTCGAGGCCACCTTCCCGGACGGCACCAAGCTCGTCACCGTCCACGAGCCGATCGTCTGAGGAGGCGGCATGATCCCGGGGGAAATCGTGTACGGTGACGCGCCCGTCGTGCTCAACGCCGGCCGCCCGGTCACCCGGCTCGCGGTGCTCAACACCGCCGACCGGCCGGTCCAGGTCGGCTCGCACTACCACTTCGCCGAGGCCAACCCCGGCCTGGACTTCGACCGCGCCGCCGCCCGCGGGCTGCGCCTCGACATCCCGGCCGGCACCGCGGTGCGCTTCGAGCCCGGCATTCCCGCCGAGGTGGCCCTGGTGCCGATCGCCGGCGCCCGGACCGTCCCCGGGCTGCGCGGCCAGGTCGCGGGAGCCCTCGATGGCTGAACTCGCCCGCCCCCGCTACGCCGACCTCTACGGCCCCACGACCGGCGACCGCATCCGGCTCGCCGACACCGACCTGCTGATCGAGGTCGAGCGCGACCTGGCCGGCGGTCCAGGACTCGCCGGCGACGAGGCCGTCTTCGGCGGCGGCAAGGTCATCCGCGAGTCCATGGGTCAGGCGCGCACCACCCGGGCCGAGGGCGCGCCGGACACCGTGATCACCGGGGCCGTCGTGCTCGACCACTGGGGCGTGGTCAAGGCCGACGTCGGGCTGCGCGACGGCCGGATCACCGCGCTCGGCAAGGCCGGCAACCCCGACACCATGGACGGCGTCCACCCGGACCTGGTCATCGGCCCGGAGACCGAGATCATCGCGGGCAACGGCCGGATCCTCACCGCCGGGACGATCGACGCGCACGTCCACTTCATCTCGCCCACCCTGATACCGCAGGCCCTCGCCTCCGGCGTGACCACCGTGCTCGGCGGCGGCACCGGACCGGCCGAGGGCAGCAAGGCCACCACCGTCACGCCGGGGAGCTGGCACCTGGCCCGGATGTTCGCCGCGCTGGAGGGCTTCCCGGTCAACGTCGGCCTGCTCGGCAAGGGCAACACCGTCAATCCCGACGCGCTGCACGCCCAGCTGCGGGCGGGCGCGCTCGGCTTCAAGATCCACGAGGACTGGGGCGCCACGCCCGCCGCGATCGACGCGTGCCTGCGGGTCTGCGAGCAGTCGGGGGCGCAGCTCGCCCTGCACACCGACACCCTGAACGAGGCGGGATTCGTCGAGGACACCCTCGCCGCCATCGCGGGCCGCGGCGTCCACGCGTACCACACCGAGGGTGCGGGCGGAGGGCACGCGCCGGACATCATCACCGTCGTCGCGCACCCCAACGTGCTGCCGTCGTCCACCAACCCGACCCGTCCGCACACCGTCAACACCGTCGAGGAGCACCTCGACATGCTGATGGTCTGCCACCACCTCAACCCCGCCGTGCCCGAGGACCTCGCCTTCGCCGAGTCCCGCATCCGGCCGTCCACCATCGCCGCCGAGGACGTGCTGCACGACCTGGGCGCGATCAGCATCGTCAGCTCCGACTCGCAGGCCATGGGCCGCATCGGCGAGATCGCGCTGCGCACCTGGCAGACCGCGCACGTCATGAAGCGCCGCCGCGGCGCCCTGCCCGGCGACGGCCCCGCCGACAACCACCGCGCCCGCCGCTACGTCGCCAAATACACCATCAACCCTGCCGTGGCGCAGGGCCTCGACCACGAGATCGGGTCGGTCGAGCCCGGCAAGCTCGCCGACCTGGTGCTGTGGGATCCCGCCTTCTTCGGCGTCAAACCGGACCTGGTGCTCAAGGGCGGGCAGATCGCGTACGCCCAGATGGGCGACGCCAACGCCTCCATCCCGACCCCGCAGCCCGTGCTGCCGAGACCGATGTTCGGCGGTACGGGGGCGGCGCCCGCCGCGAACTCCGTCACCTTCGTCACCCAGTCCGCGCTCGACGACGGGCTGCCCGAACGGCTCGGCCTCGCCAAGCCCTTCGCCGCCGCCCGCAGCACCAGGGCCGTCACCAAGGCCGACATGCGCGGGAACGACGCGCTGCCGGACGTGGCCGTCGACCCCGACACCTTCACGGTCACGATCGACGGCGAGCCGGTGGAAGCCGCGCCCGCCGCCGAACTGCCCATGGCCCAGCGCTACTTCCTCTTCTGAGCATGACGCCCGCCGACCCCCCGCCCGCCGGTACGGGAGCCCTCGCCGCCCTGCTGCTGCTCTGCGACGGCCGCTTCCCGGCCGGCGGCCACGCCCACTCCGGCGGCGCCGAGGCCGCCGTCGCCGACGGGCGGGTGCACGACACGGCCACCCTCGCGGACTACTGCCGCGGACGGCTGCACACCACAGGACTGGTCGCCGCCGCACTGGCCGCGGCGGCGGCCGCAGGACTCGACCCGCTCGGCCTCGACGACGCGGCCGATGCCCGGACACCCTCGCTCGCACTGCGCACCGCCTCCCGGCGGCTGGGCCGCCAGCTCACCCGGGCGGCCCGCGCCACCTGGCCCTCCGCCGCCCTGGAGGAACTCGCCGCGGCCCGCCCGCGCGGCGCACACCAGCCCGTCGTCCTGGGCCTGGTCGCGCGGGCCGCGGGACTGGGCCCCGCCGACGCCGCCCGCGCCGCGGCGTACGAGGCCGCGACCGGCCCGGCCGGCGCCGCCGTCCGGCTGCTCGGCCTCGACCCCTTCCACGCCGCCGGCGTCCTCGCCGGGCTCGCCCCGCAGGTCGACGCCGTCGCGGACGCCGCCGCCCGCGCCGCGGAGCTCGCCCGCGACCACGGCCCGACCGCCCTGCCCGCCGCCTCCGCACCGCTGCCCGACATCGCCGCCGAGCAGCACGCGGCCTGGCCGGTGCGGCTGTTCGCCTCCTGACCCCCCGGAGCCCCTCATGCACCGTGACCACCCCGAGGTCTTCCCCCAGCGGCACTCCCACTCCGCCGAGGCGCTGCGCCCCGACGGCCGCCGCCGGGCCCTGCGGATCGGGCTCGGCGGCCCGGTCGGCTCCGGCAAGACCGCCACCGTGGCGGCGCTGTGCCGGGTGCTGCGCGACCGCTTCGCCATCGGCGTGGTCACCAACGACATCTACACCCGCGAGGACGCCGACTTCCTGCTGCGCAACGCCGTGCTGCCGCCCGAGCGGATCGTCGGCGTCGAGACCGGTGCCTGCCCGCACACCGCGATCCGCGACGACATCTCCGCCAACCTGGAAGCCGTCGAGGACCTGGAGGAGGCGGTCGGACCGCTGGACCTGGTGCTCGTCGAATCCGGCGGGGACAACCTCACCGCGACCTTCTCCCGGGGCCTGGCCGACGCGCAGATCTTCGTGATCGACGTCGCGGGCGGCGACGACATCCCGCGCAAGGGCGGCCCCGGCGTCACCACCGCGGACCTGCTGGTCGTCAACAAGACCGACCTCGCCCCGCACGTCGGCGCCGACCTGGACCGGATGGCCCGCGACGCCGCCGCCCAGCGCGGTCCGCTGCCGGTCGTCTTCACCTCGGTCGCACGCGGCGACGGCATCGCACCGGTCGCCGCCTGGGTCGGCGAGCGTCTCGCGGCCTGGACCGCATGACCGCGACCACAGCCCGCGGTACGGAGGCCGGGCCCGCGAGTCCGGCCCGCGGTACGCAGAGCGGCCGTACCGCGACGGCCGCCCGCGGCACCGGGGGCACCGCCCGTACCGAGGAGCCCGTCCCCGCCGCTGCGGACCGGCCGGCGAGTTCCCCCCGCCCGCCCGGCGGCGGTCCGGCGCCCGCCCGCACCGCCGGGAGCGGCCCGTCGAGCGCCGTCAGCGCGACCGCGCGGATCCGCGCCACCGGCGACGGGCGGGGCGGCACCGCGCTGCCGCTGCTCGCCGGGGACGGGCCGCTGGCGCTGCGCCGCACCCGCGCGGAGCGGGACGGCTGGGCGCGGGTCACCGTCGTGGGGGCCATGAGCGCGCCGCTCGGCGGCGACCGGCTGCGGATCGAGGCCGAGGCGGTCGCCGGAGCGCGGCTGGTCGTCGACGCGTCCGCCGCGACCGTCTCGCTGCCCGGCCGCGACGGGCGGCCCGCGCACTACGACGTGCTCCTCACCGTCGGCGCGGACGCCGAACTGCACTGGCTGCCCGAGCCGGTGATCGCCGCGCGCGGCAGCGACCTGCGGATGACGACCCGGGTGGCGCTCGCCCCCGGCGCCCGGCTGGTGCTGCGCGAGGAACTGGTGCTCGGCCGGCACGCCGAGCCGCCCGGCAGGCTCGGCACCCGCCTCACCGTCACGTACGGCGGCCTCCCGCTGCTCGACCAGGCCCTGGACGTCGGCCCGGGGGCACCGCCCGGCTGGGACGGGCCCGCCGTCCTCGGCCCGTACCGCACGCTCGGTCAGCTGCTCGTCGTGCCCGCGCCCGACCCGCCGTCCGGCGCCGCGCTGCCGCCGCTGACCGCGCTGACCGAGCTGGCCGGCCCCGGCGTGCTGCTCACCTCCGCGGGCCCCCGTTCCGCCTTCACCGCCGCCGCCCGCGCGCTTACGCCGCCGCCGGGCCGGTGAACGCGCCCGGCCCGGACCGGCGGTGACGTGCCGTCACCCGTCCGGACCGCACCCTGCCGGGCGGAAATCACGCTTTGATGAAGAATCACTCGCCCGGCCTGTTCACAGCAGCTCCACAGGGGAAAGGATTCGCTTCTGATCACAGTGATCACCGTGGCCACAAGCCACGCAGGAGAGGGGGAGTTTCGACGTGAGACGCACCATCGTGCTCGTCTCCACCGGCGCCCTGATCGCCGGAGTCGTCGCCGCGGCCCCGGCCGCGACCGCAGGGTCCGCCCACCACGGACGGCAGTCCGCGGTGACCGTGCCGGAGTCCGCCGGCGTGGCGATCGCCGCCGCGAACGCCCGGCGCACCGGCATAAGCTGGGCGGACTGCCCGGCCGGCTGGGGCCTCGCCACCCCGGTGCAGTGCGGATGGGTCACCGTGCCGGTCGACTACCGCAAGCCGTTCGGCGCCACGATCAAGCTCGCGGTCGACCGTGCCGTCGCCACCGGCACCAAGGCGGAGCACCAGGGCTCGCTGATCTACAACCCGGGCGGCCCCGGCGGCTCCGGACTGCGCTTCCCGGTGCGGCTCGCCACCGGGGCGGCGCTGTGGACCAAGACGGCCAAGGCGTACGACTTCGTCGGCTTCGACCCGCGCGGTGTCGGCCACTCGGCTCCGATCTCCTGCGAGGACCCGGCGGACTACGCCCAGGCGCCCAAGGCCGACCCGGTGCCCGACACCGACGCCGACAAGCAGGCCCAGCGCAAGCTCGCCGCCGAGTACGCGGCCGGCTGCCTGGAGCGGACCGGCGCCGCGATGCTCTCCCAGATGACCACCCCGAACACCGCCCGCGACCTGGACGTCATCCGGGCCGCGCTGCGCGAGGACAAGCTCAACTACCTCGGGGTGTCCTACGGCACCTACCTCGGCTCGGTCTACGCCACGCTCTTCCCGACGCACGTCCGCCGCATGATCATCGACAGCGTGGTCAACCCGTCGCGCGACCAGATCTGGTACCGGAACAACCTGGACCAGGACATCGCCTTCGAGGGCCGGTGGAACGACTGGGAGACCTGGGTCGCGAAGTACGACTCCGTCTACCACCTGGGCAGCACCGTCGCCCAGGTCGAGTCGAAGTGGGAGGCGCTGCGCGCGGCCGCCAAGGCGCACCCGATCGGCGGTGTCGTCGGCCCCAACGAGCTGCTGGGCTTCTTCCAGAACGCGCCGTACTACGACTCCACGTGGGCGACCGTGGCCGGCGTGTGGAGCGCGTACGAGGGCGGTGACACCCAGGCGATGCTGGACGCGGCGGCCCCCGACCCGTCCGACACCGCGGGCAACACCAGCGGCGAGAACGGCAACGCCGTCTACACCGCGGTCGAGTGCACCGACGCCCAGTGGCCGACCAGCTGGCACAAGTGGGACCGGGACAACACCGCGCTCAACGCCCAGTACCCGTTCCTGACCTGGTCCAACGCCTGGATGAACCTGCCGTGCGCCACCTGGCCGGTCAAGCAGCAGACCCCGGTCGACGTCCGCGGGCACCGCGGGCTGCCCGGCGTGCTGATCGTCCAGAGCACCAGGGACGCCGCCACCCCGTACACCGGCGCGCTGGAGACGCACCGCCGGCTCACCGGATCGCGGCTGGTCACCGAGCAGGGCGCCGGCTCGCACGGCGTGACCAACCTCGTCAACCCGTGCATCAACTCCCGGGTCGACGACTACCTGCTGCACGGCACGCTGGACCCGCAGGACGTGGTGTGCGGACCGCACGCCACCCCGGTGCCGTAACCCGCGCACCCCGTACGGCCGTTACCGGGCCGCCGGCCGCGCCCCGCTCACCGGCGGGTGCGGGCGGCGGCCCGCGGTGTGCCCGGGGCGGTCAGAGCGCGATGGCCTCGGTGCGGGGCGCGGCGATCCGCACGTAGTCCTTCGCCGAGAGCGCGAGCGAGCGGTCCAGGCGGGCGGCGTTGAAGTAGAGCGTGTCGTGCTCCAGCAGCCCCGGGTCGACGACCAGCTCCAGCTTCTCGTCGAAGGAGAAGGGCAGCACGGTGCCGCTCACGCTGCCCGCCAGCCGCTCGGCGATGTCGCGGGAGGCGAAGGAGACGTAGGTGCCGGACAGCAGCGCCTTGACCGCGCCGAGGTCCACCCGCTTGTCGCCGGGCACCACCGCGAGCACGTAGCGCGTGGTCTTCTTGCCGACCTTGACCATCACCACGATGCACTTCGCCGCCTGCGCGAGGGTGTTCCCGCGCAGCTCGCTGACCAGTTCGGTCACGCCCTCAGGCGCGTGCTCGACGATCCGGTAGTCGGCGCCCTGCGCGTCGAGGAGCGCGACGAGCCGGTGGTAGGTGGCGTGGTCGTCCGGCTGCGGCGCCGGCTGCACGGTTTCCGGGGTTTCCTGGATGTCGCTCATGACCGCCTGTGTTTCGCTGATCGGGGCAGTGGGGTGCGGTGACGGGGGTTCAGACCCGTGCGGCGCCGAAGGCTGCGGCGAAGGCAGCCCGGGTGGGGGAGTCAGGGCGGCGGTCGAGGACCGCGAAGACGGCCTCGTCGACCGCCCGCGCGAAGCGCCCGCCCGGCCGCAGCAGGACGGCGAAGGCCGCCGCCACCCGCGCCGGGTCGTTGGCGAAGACGCCGCAGCCCCACGCGCCCAGCACCAGCCGGCGGTAGCCCTGGGCGACGGCCACCTCCAGCACCCGCTCGGCGCGCGTGTCGAGGGCGGGGCCTATCTCGCCCGTGCGCTCCGGCAGGGTGCGCGCGATGACCCCGGCGTTGGGCGCGGGAGAGGTGAGGAAGCCGACCGCCCACGGCTCGTCCAGCAGCGCGCCGCGTGCGTCGCGGAAGACCGGCACGGCGGGGGAGTGGATGACGCGGTGCGAGTAGAACGGATCGCGGTGCGCCCGGTGGTGGGCGTAGTAGCCGGGTGCGCGCAGCAGGCAGCTGTAGAGCGCCGAGGCCCGGCACAGCGCCTCCTCCTGCGCCTGCGCCCCGTTGACGTAGCCGCCGCCCGGATTGCGCGCGGAGGCGAAGCTCAGTACGGCCACGGGCCCGCCGCCCGCCGTGACCAGCCGGTGCGCGGCCGCCAGGCTGTCCTCGCCGGTGACCGTGCAGTGCGCGCCGGGGCCGGGCGCCGTTTCGGGCACGGGGACCGGCTCGGGGCCGAACATCCGGGTGCCCTCCGCGGCGGCCTCGACGGCGCCGAGGCCGACCCACCGTCCGCCGGGGCCGGGGTAGCCGCCCTCCTCGACGAACCGCTGGTTCTCCATCGCGATGTTCCGCAGTCGTGCGCTCACGGGTCCTGACCCTACGGGGACGGGGTGCCGTCGCGCGAACCGGAATTCGAGGCCGGCTGACGGCCCGTCGGACGGCCGGTCCGCGGGCCCGTCAGGCCGTCGGTCCGGCGGCCCGCGCGGTCAGGAGCCGGAACCGCGGCGCAGCCGGGAGCCGGAGCCCTTCTGCGCCTGCATCTCCGCCTTGACCTCGCCCGCGTAGCGGTCGACGTACTCCTGCCCGGACAGCTCCATGATCGCGTACATGATCTCGTCGGTGACCGCCCGCACCACGTGCCGCTCGCCCTCCATGCCGTAGAAGCGGCTGAAGTCCAGCGGCTCGCCGAAGCGGATGGTCACCCGGCCCAGGCGCGGCAGCTTGCGGCCGGGCGGCTGGAGCTCGAAGGTGCCGATCATGGCGCACGGCACCACCTTCGCGCGGGCCCGCAGCGCCATCACCGCGACGCCCGTGCGGCCGCGGTAGAGCCGCCCGTCGTGGGAGCGGGTGCCCTCGGGATAGATGCCGAGCAGCTCGCCGCGGCGCAGCACGCCGAGCGCCGCGTCGATCGCGGACTGCGAGGCGCTGCCGCCGGAGCGGTCCACCGGGATCTGGCCCACCCCGCGGAAGAAGGCCGCCGTCAGCCGGCCCTTGAGGCCGGGCCCGGTGAAGTACTCGGCCTTGGCCAGGAAGGTGATCCGGCGCGGCAGGATCGCGGGCATCACGAAGTGGTCGGAGAAGGAGAGGTGGTTGCCGGCGACGACGGCCGCACCGGTCTCCGGGATGTTCTCCGCGCCCTCGATACGGGGCCGGAAGAACATCCGCAGCAAGGGCCCGAGAACGACGTACTTGAGCACCCGGTAGAACACGGGCAGCCTCCCCCTGGACGGCGGTCCCGGCGCTCCCGGCCCCGCACGGCCGGTCCACCCGGCGCCCCGGCAGAGTAGTGCCCGCGCGCCCGTACCGACCAGCGCGGCCGCCGCCCGCCACCGACCCGCGGCAGTGGAGCGAGCAGAACAAGGACGTGATGCGGGCCTCCCGCCGCGCCCTCGTCGCCCACGGCGACCTCGCCCGGCCGCTCCCGGAGATCGGCGTGCCCAGCGGCGGGGGCGTCACCGTGATCAGCGAGGGGATGCTCGCGATCCCCGCCGCCGGACTGCCCGAGCAGGTGTGCGCGTACGCCGTGGACGCGCTGAGCCTGTACGTCACGGGCGCCGCCGCGGAGGAGGCGAGCCGCGTCCACCACGCGAGGAGCGGCGGCTCGGGCCCGGAGATCGCCACGCGGACGGCGGACTTCTTCGGAGCCCTGCCGCCCGAGCGCTTCCCCCGTGCTCACCGGCACGGCCGCGGAGCCGGCCCGCGACGCCGGCGACGCGCGCTTCGAGTTCGGCCTCGACCTGATGGTCACCGGCCTGGCGGCCCACCTCCCGGCGCCCCGAGCCGGGCCGGGGGAGGGGGACCGGAGCCGCGGCCCCCGGCGGGAGCGGCGCTCAGCCGCGGCCGCGCGACTCCAGCGAGGCCAGGTAGGCGTTGTACGCGACCAGTTCGGCGTCGCCGTCCCGGTCCGCGGCGCGGTCCTTGCGCCGGGCCTGCCGCTGCTCGGACGTGTACCACTGGATGAGCAGCGCGATGAGCACCACGACCGAGGGGATCTCGCTGAAGGCCCACGCGATGCCGCCGGCCGCCGTCTGGTCGTCCAGCGGGTCGATGCCGAGCGAGGCCGCGGGGTGCTCGAAGGTGCTCACCAGCGGCTCGCTCGCCATCATCACCGCGATGCCGAAGAAGGCGTGGAAGGGCATCCCGGCGAACAGCTCCAGCATCCGCATCACGTAGCCCGGCCGGTGCGGCCCGGGGTCGACGCCCATGATCGGCCAGAAGAAGAGCAGCCCCACCGCGAGGAAGTGCACCATCATCGCGGTGTGCCCGAGGCTGTGCCGCATCAGCGAGTCGAACAGCGGCGAGAAGTACAGCGCGTACAGGCTCGCGACGAACAGCGGGATGGTGAACGCCGGGTGCGACACCACCCGCACGTAGCGGCTGTGCAGCAGCTTGACCAGCAGCTCGCGCGGGCCGGTACGGCCGCGGCCGGCGGTCGGCAGCGCGCGCAGCGCCAGCGTGACGGGCGCGCCGAGCAGCAGCAGGATCGGGGAGAGCATGCTGAGGATCATGTGCTGCACCATGTGCACGCTGAACATGACCATGCCGTAGTCGTCGAGCCGGGTGCACATCGTGGCGGCGATCGTCAGCACCCCGAGGGCGAAGGAGACCGTACGGCCCACCGCCCACGCGTCGCCGCGCCGCCGCAGGCGCAGCACCGCCCAGCCGTAGAGCACCAGCGCGAGCGCGCAGCCGGCGGCGAAGTACGGATCGCCGCCGGTGACGGCGAGCCCCCGGCCGAGGGTGAACGGCGGCAGGTCCATGTGCATGCCGTGCCCACCGTGGTCCATCCGTCACTCCTCCGTCGCGCCGATCGGCAGCCGGCCGATTCGACCGATGTGCCCGCTCCAGAGTAGAACCGCCCCCGCCCGGCACTCCGGGCGGGGGCGGACCGCGGTCGTCGTCGCGGCTCAGCGCGTCACAGGACGCACTCGGCCTCGGTGTAGCGCTCGGCGGGCACCGTCTTGAGGTGCTGCACCGCCTCCGCCAGCGGCACCAGCGTGATGTCGGTGCCGCGCAGCGCGGTCATCATGCCGAACTGTCCGCTGTGCACGGCCTCCACGGCGTGCCAGCCGAAGCGCGTCGCCAGCACCCTGTCGTACGCCGTCGGGGTACCGCCGCGCTGCACGTGGCCCAGGATGACCGGCCGGGCCTCCTTGCCGAGCCGCTCCTCCAGCTCGACGGAGAGCTGGTTGGCGACGCCGGTGAAGCGCTCGTGGCCGTAGACGTCGGTGGCGCCGGCGCTGAAGTCCATCGTGCCCTCGCGCGGCTTGGCGCCCTCGGAGACGACCACTATGGCGAACTTCTTGCCCGCCTCGAAGCGCTTGCCGACCACCGCGGCCAGTTCCGCGATGTCGAAGGGCCGCTCGGGCACCACGATCGCGTGCGCGCCCGCGGCCATGCCGGAGTGCAGCGCGATCCAGCCGGTGTGCCGGCCCATGACCTCGACGATCAGCACCCGCTGGTGCGACTCGGCGGTGGTCTTGAGCCGGTCCAGCGCCTCGGTGGCCACCGTCACGGCGGTGTCGAAGCCGAAGGTGACGTCCGTCGAGGCGATGTCGTTGTCGATCGTCTTGGGCACCCCGACGATCGGCAGGCCCGCGTCCGACAGCAGCCGGGCCGCCTTGAGGGTGCCCTCGCCGCCGATCGGGATGATCGCGTCGAGGCCCAGGTCGGTGACATGGCCGCGGGCCGTCTCCACGCCGCCGCGCAGATGCGCGGGCTGCACGCGGGAGGAGCCGAGGATGGTGCCGCCGCGCGCCAGGATGCCGCTCACGGCGTCCAGGTCGAGCTTGCGGTAATCGCACTCGAGCAGGCCCTTCCACCCGTCGTGGAAGCCGATGACCTCGTCATTGTGGTCCACGACGGCGCGGTGCACGACGGACCGGATGACGGCGTTCAGCCCGGGGCAGTCGCCGCCGCTGGTCAGCACACCAATACGCATTGCTCTCGTTACTCCCGCGACTCGTCGGGACGGCCGGACCACGTCGTCCGGATGGATCACGGCAAGCTTACCGATCCCCGTAGCGTGCCCTCCACGGCGACCGCACTGCGGACACCTGACGATTGACCGAACGCTGGGGAGACGTTTGCCGGCGGCTTGCCGTCGGCGCTCGCCCGGGGCGCGGACGGCGGGCCCGCGGGCTCACGCGGGCTGCTGCTCCGCGGCCGCGATGCGCTCGGCCCGCAGCGCGTCGTACCACCGGTCGTCGGCCGGCGGCAGCGCGTTGACGTCCAGCGCCAGCTTGATCAGCATGTCGGCGATGTGCGGGTTGCGGGCCATCACCGGGCCGTGCATGTACGTGCCGAAGACGGTGTCGTTGAAGGCGCCCTCGGTGCCGTCCCCGGTGCCGTTGCCGCGGCCGATCCGCACCCGCGCGAGCGGGCGGGCGGTCGGGCCGAGGTGGGTGACGCCCTGGTGGTTCTCGAAGCCGGTGAGCGGCGGCAGGCCGAGCTGCGGGTCGATGTCCGCCAGCACGTCGCCGACGCAGCGGGCGCCCTCGCCGCGGGTGCTCACCACGTCCAGCAGGCCCAGGCCCGGCTCGGGGCGGCCGAGGTCGTTGACGAACTCGTGGCCGAGGATCTGGTAGCCCGCGCACACCGAGAAGACGATCGCGCCGTTGGACACCGCGCGGTTGAGTCCGCCGTCGCGGCGCAGCCGCTCGGCCGCGAGCCGCTGCGGGCGGTCCTCGCCGCCGCCGATCAGGTAGATGTCGCCGGAGGTGGGGACGGCCTGGTCGGAGCGGACGTCCACCCGGGTCACCGGGACCCGGCGCTGGAGCGCCCGGCGCTCCACCACCAGGGCGTTGCCCTGGTCGCCGTAGGTGCTCAGCAGATCGGGGTACACCCACACCAGGCGCAGGCTGGACTCACTCATTGGGGTATCTCCTTGACGGTCCTTGACGGCCCGGGTCAGTTGCCGACGCGGCGGCGCAGGTCCTGGAAGGCGGTGTAGTTGGCGATGGCCTCGATCCGGCCGGGCGGGGCGGTCCTGACCGCCTCGTCGAGGTCCGCGCAGACCGTGAACTGCTGGTTCGCCACCTCCAGGCGCACCGCGAGGTCCAGCTTCCGGTCGCCGATCACCATGATCGGGTGCCCGGACAGCCGGGTGTAGTCCACGTCCCACAGCCACGAGGTGTCGGTGCCGTCCGCGCCGCGCGCGTTGACCGACAGGATCACCGGGGTCGGCGGGGCGTCGATGAGGGAGAACGTCTCCAGCCAGCCCGCCGGGTTCTTCGCGAGCAGCAGCCGCAGGTCGCGGCCCTGGAAGCTCACCACGTCGTAGCGCCCCGCGACCGCCTGCACCTTGTACATCCGCTCCAGCGCGACCTTGGGGTCGATGCCGAAGGTCGCTGCGACGGCCGCGGAGACGGCCGCGTTGGACTTGTTGGCCCGGCCCGGCAGTTGCAGGTGGATCGGCCAGGCGACGCCGTACGGGTCGACGACGTGGTCGCCGGACAGCGCCCACGTCGGGGTGGGGCGGCGGAAGCCGCACTCGCCGCAGTACCAGTCGTCGCCGGGGCGCTGGAGCACCCCGCCGCACGAGGGGCAGGACCAGGCGTCGTCCTTCCAGGACTGGCCGGCCGCGACCCACACCACCGTGGGGCTGGAGGAGGCGGCCCAGGTGACCAGCGGGTCGTCGGCGTTGGCGACGACGACGGCCTCGGACCCGGCCAGGCCCTCGCGCCACTTCTCGGCGAGCATCCGCGTCTCGGCGGCCCGGTCGAGCTGGTCGCGGGAGAGGTTCAGCAGAGCGATGGCCTTGGGCGCGACGTCCCGCGCGACACCGGCCAGGTACTTCTCGTCCACCTCGATCACGCCGAAGCGGGCGTCGGAGCCGCCGGCCAGCGCGGAGGTGATGCCGGCCGGCATGTTGGCGCCCAGCGCGTTGGAGACGACCGGGCCGCCGGCCCGCAGCGCCTCGGCGAGCAGCCGGGTGGTGGTGGTCTTGCCGTTGGTGGCCGACACCAGCACGACGTCGAGGTGCCGGGCGAGCCGGGCCAGCAGATCGGGGTCCAGGCGCAGCGCGACCTTGCCGCCGATCACCGACCCGCTGCCCTTGCCCGCCGCGCGGGACACCGCCGCGGCCGCCTTGCCCGCCGTCACGGCCAGCTTCGCCCGCGGCGTCAGCGGCTCCGATTTGCCTGCCATCCGTCTGTCTTCCCTCCTGGATCCGGCGCGACCCCGAAGCCCACGCGCCCCCCGCGGCGGCCGGTGGTCCCGTCCGCCCGGGCGGCCGCGACGGCGGCCGGCAAGTTCCGATCGAGGTCAGCCTATCGACTCCGGGCCCCGGAGCCCCACCTCACCGCCGGGGCGGCCGCCCGGCCGGGGCGCCGGGGTCACAGCCCGGGGCTGCCCGCGCGGTCGCCGGCCTCGACGAGCCGCCCCCACAGCAGATCGGCCAGGTGGCGTACCAGGATGTCGCGGGGCAGCGGGCGCTCGCCGAGCCACCAGTCGCCCGCGGCGTACATCATGCCGACGATGCCGTGCCCCCAGACCCGGGCCAGCTGCGGGCCGTCCGGGCCGAGGTCCAGGCGCTCGGCGATCACGTCGCCGAGGTCCTCGCCCATCCTGCGCAGCAGCGGCACGGAGTGCCGGCCGACATCGAAGCCGCGCTCGTCGGAGGGGGTCTCGGCGGGGTGCATCAGGAAGCGGTAGACCTGGGGCCGGGTCTCGATGGCCGACAGGTACGCGTGGAGCGTCGCCTCGACCCGGTCGCGGCGGTCGCCGGGGGAGTCCAGCGCGGTGCGCAGGGTCGCCAGCAGCGCGTCGGTATGGCGCTTGGCGAGGGCGCGGTAGAGCCCGCTCTTGTCGCCGAAGTGGCGGTAGAGGATGGGCTTGGTGATCCCGGCCTCGGCCGCGATGGCGTTCATCGACGCCTCCGGGCCGTCGCGCAGGACGACCCGCTCGGCGGCCTCCAGCAGCTCGTTGCGCCGCCGCTGCGTGGCTGCCTGCTGCTCGGTCCGCTGGCCGGTCTCCACCCGGAACCTCCCCGTCGTCCGATGGCGGTGGTCTGCGCAACGTAACACTCCTGGCCCCGCACACCGGATGCGGCCTGGCGAGTTGACATCGCTTACCCGGCGGTAACAGACTGCTGTTACCGCAAGTAACTAGCATGTGGAGGGGACGATGGGCGACTTCACGCTCGATCTCAACGACGACCAGCGGTCGGTGCGCGACTGGATCCACGGCTTTGCCGCCGACGTGATGCGCCCTGCCGCCGCCGAGTGGGACGAACGCGAGGAGACCCCGTGGCCCATCATCCAGGAGGCGGCCAAAATAGGCTTGTACTCGCTGGATTTCTACGCCCAGCAGTTCTTCGACCCCACCGGCCTCGGCATCCCGATGACGATGGAGGAGCTTTTCTGGGGCGACGCCGGCATCGCGCTGTCCATCGTCGGCACCGGCCTGGCCGCGGTCGGGGTGCTGGCCAACGGCACCGAGGAGCAGATCGGCACCTGGGTCCCGCAGATGTACGGTGACGCCGACGACGTCAAGGTCGCCGCCTTCTGCTCCTCCGAGCCCGACGCCGGCTCCGACGTCGGCGCCATGCGCACCCGTGCCGTCTTCGACGAGGCCACCGGCGAATGGGTGCTCAACGGCACCAAGACCTGGGCCACCAACGGCGGCATCGCCAACGTGCACGTCGTCGTCGCGGTCGTCGACCCCGAGCTCGGCACCCGCGGCCACGCCTCCTTCATCGTGCCGCCCGGCACCCCGGGCCTTTCCCAGGGCCAGAAGTTCAAGAAGCACGGCATCCGCGCCTCGCACACCGCCGAGGTCGTGCTGGACAACGTCCGGGTCCCCGGCGACTGCCTGCTCGGCGGCAAGGACAAGCTCGACGAGCGCCTGGCCCGGGCCCGCGAGCGCGCACGGACCGGGAGCAGCGAGAGGGGCAAGAACGCCGCCATGGCCACCTTCGAGGCCTCCCGCCCCGCCGTCGGCGCGATGGCGGTCGGCACCGCGCGCGCCGCCTACGAGTACGCGCTGGAGTACGCAAAGGAGCGCGAGCAGTTCGGCCGCCCGATCATCGACAACCAGGGCGTCGCCTTCCAGCTCGCCGACATGCGCACCCAGATCGACGCGGCCCGGCTGCTGGTGTGGCGGGCCTCCTGGATGGCGACCGCGGGCAAGCCCTTCACCTCCGCCGAGGGCTCGATGTCCAAGCTCTTCGCGAGCGAGACGGCCAAGAAGGTCACCGCCCAGGCGGTGCAGATCCTCGGCGGCAACGGCTTCACCCGCGAGTACCCGGTGGAGCGCATGCACCGCGACAGCGCGATCTACACCATCTTCGAGGGCACCAGCGAGATCCAGCGGCTGGTCATCGCCCGCACCCTGTCGGGCCTGCCGATCCGCTGACCGCGGCGGCTCCGGCGCCGGGCTACTTGTCCTTGCCGTAGCCGCGCAGCAGGAACCACGCCATCAGCGCGACGCCCACCACCGACACCAGCAGGACGGTACGCATCACCGGCCCCGGGCCCGCGGTGTCGGACACCGCGAGGGTGCTCAGATCGTGGATCGCGCCGATGTGCATGGAAGGCTCCTTCTGGTCCGGCCCCCAAAAGCGTAGACCCGCGCCCCCCTCTCACCGCGCCGCGGGGGGTCCGGGCTCGCCGGCGGGGTGCCGGCGCCCCGCCGACCTGGGGCGCAGCGCCTCGGCCAGCTCGTCGAGCGTGTCGACCAGCAGCTCCGCGCCGCGCCGTACGACCCGGTCGCCCGCCGGGTCGGACGGCCAGCGCGCCAGCTCGGCGTGCAGCGCCGACCAGTCCGGTGCGCGCCGCTCCCGCACCTGGTCCGCGGCCCGCGCGGTGGCCTCCCGCAGCGCCGCGGCGAAGCGCGCCGCCGCCGGTACCGGGGCGGCGTCCTTGCCCGGCTGGTGCGCCTCCATGACCAGCCCCACCCGCCCGGCCGCCGACAGCGCCGCGTCCGCGTCCCGCACCGCGCTGCGCGACACCCCCCGGTGCCGCACCGGCTCGGCGTCCGCGCGGGCCACCGCCTGGTCCCAGGCCGCCCCGGCCGCGCGCAGGTCGAGCAGCGCGCGGCGCACCGCGCCGTGGCGCCGCCGTCCGGGGTCTGCGTGCGCGTCCATCACCGCCGCGACGTAGCCGCTGGTCGCCTCGATCCACTCCGCGAGCCGGTCGCGCAGCCGCGGGGTCTCCCACGCCGGGAAGACCGCGTAGGCGGCCATCGCCAGCAGCCCGCCGAGCAGCGTGAGCAGCACCCGGTCGCGCACGGTCTGCTCGACCTGCTGCCCGCCCATGTCCAGCAGGAAGACGACGTAGGCGCCCACGCACGCCTGCGCGACCACGTAGCCGCTGCGCATCAGCAGGTACATCAGCCCGATGCTGACCACCGCGAGCCCGGCCAGGGCGTACGTGCCCGGGTGCGTCGACTGCGTGATCCCGGTGCCCAGCGCGACGCCCACCAGAGAGCCGGTGAAGCGTGCCACCCCGCGCTCGTAGGTCTGCGTGAAGTCCGGCCGCATCACCATGACCGAGGCCATCGGCGCCCAGTAGCCGTGGCCCAGCGGCAGCGCGCCGCCCAGCACGTAGCCGACGCAGGCCACCACGGACAGCCGCAGCGCGTGCCGCAGCACCGGCGCGTCCCAGTGCACCTGGCGGCGCACCGTGCGCATCGCGGTCGGCAGCAGCTCACCGGCCTTCGGGCGCAGCAGGTGCGCGGTGCCGGTGGCGTCCGCCGGGCCCGAGCCCTCCGCCCGTTCCACCGCGGCCGACAGCAGCGACACCAGCCGGGTCGCCGAGCGGCGCGCGCTGCCGGTCAGTTCCGCGCCCGGGGCGTCGGAGCGCAGCAGCGCGTCGGCGCGCTCCGGCACCTCCAGCGGGGTGCCGTGCCGGATCGAGCGGGCCACCGCGTCCAGCACGACGGCCGCGACCGCGAGCACCTCGCGCGCCCGGTCCCGCTCCGGCCCCTCGGCCGCCGCCCCCACCGTGGGGTCGGCGAGGGAGGCCAGCACCGGGCGGATCCGCTCGGCCAGCGCCCGCTGCCCGTGCAGCTCGTCGGGCCGCCGCCGGGCCTGGCGGGGCGTCAGCTCGGCGGCCGCCCGGGCGGCCATGAGCGCCTCGGGGTCGAAGGGCACGACGGGCTCGTGCCGCAGCCGCCGTGCGTAGTCGGCCTCGGCGGCGAACGCGTCGGCCAGCGCGTCGCGCTGCGCACCCCAGCGGCGGATCGGGAAGACCACGATCAGTGCCGCCTGCACCAGCGCCCCGAGCCCCACCAGGGCCGCGTGGTGCAGCGCGCTGAGCGCCGACGTCGGCAGCGTGACCGTCACCAGCATCACCGCGACGGTCAGCGCCGAGACCATCCCGGTCGTGGGGCCGAGTGCCCACGCCATGCCCGCGCCGAACGACCACACCGCCAGCAGCAGCACGAACAGCACCACGTGGGAGGCGGCCAGGTAGCCGAGGAAGGTGCTCACGGCGAGCCCCGCGCCGGTCGCGAGCGCGAGCACCGGCCGCGGCCGCCAGCTGCGCTGGAAGGTCGCGACCCCGGCGGCGAACGCCCCGAACGCCGAGGACGCGGCGACGGGCGGCGACCACAGCCACAGCGCCAGCCCGACGACGATCGCGACACCGGCCGCCGCCCGCAGTGCCACCAGCGGCTCCAGCCGGGTCCGCTCGACCTTCAGGCCGGACCGGGAGGTCTCCCGCAGCGCACGCAACCACGTCATGGAGCAGACAATAGGCAGTTCAGCGCCCGTCGCGGAGATCCGGTCCGGTCCTGTGCCCACCCGCCGGGCCGATGTCCGGCCCGGCGGGTCGGCGGGGATCGCGGTACGAGCGGGGGCGGGGGCGCAAAGGGGAGACGCCGGCGGGGGAGCGCAACACCCGTCCGCCCGGCCGGACGTGACGACCACCACCCCGCGGGGCGCGCACACCCCTCACACCCGCGCGCCGCCTTCTGGTTCAATGGGGGACATGGCCAGCATTACTGACACCGGGACAGGTCGCAGCGACCTCGAACCGTTCTGGCCGTCCCGGCAGGAGCACCACTTCGACCGCTGGTGTTGCCGCGCGATCCCCGCGCGGACCCGCGTATTCCGCTGACCTGCCCGTAGGCCCCGCCCCCCGGCGGCCGGGCGACAGCAGACGGTCCCGCGCACACGGCGTCCCACGACCCTTCGCGCGAAAGAGCCGAACCATGTCGAACGTGCCCACCGCTTCCCCCGTCTCCACCGCCTCCCCGGTGGCCGGTGTGCCCCCGCGACCGGGGCTGCCACCGGGCAGGCAGTCCCTCAACCACCCCGCCGGGGTGGCCGCCGCCCGGCAGCGGCTGCGCGCGGTACGGCCCGACGAGGTGCCGCCCGCGCCGGACTTCCTGCCGCCCGGCGCCACCTGGCTGCCCGCCCCCGGCCATGTGCTGCCCACCGCCCCCGGCGGCGCGCCGATGGTGGGCTACCTGGTACTGGTGCCCGCCGAGCCCCCCGCCCCCGTGGTGGCGGCGCCGCCGGCCCCGGCCGGACCCGCCGGGCCGGGGCTGCGCATCGACGCCGACCGGCGCACCGTCGAGGTGGACGGCCGCCCGCTGGACCTCACCTACCTGGAGTTCGAGCTCCTCGCACACCTGGTGGCCCATCCGCACCGGGTGCACTCCCGCGACCAGCTCGTCACCACGGTGTGGGGGTACGGCCACGTCGGTGACGGCCGCACCGTCGACGTCCACGTGGCGCGGCTGCGCCGCAAGCTCGGCGCGGGCCACCGCGGCACGATCGTGACGGTCCGCCGGGTCGGCTACAAGTACGCCCCCGCGCAGCCCTGACCGTTTCTCCCGGAGCTCTCCCGCAGCTCTCCCCGCAGGGCGCCCCGGCAACCGCCGCGGCGCCCTTGCGGCGGCTACGGGACCACGGTGACGGGCCACCTGCCCGCCTTGACCAGCCGGACGGCCACCGAGCCCACGAACCGGTGGCCGGCCCGCTCCGACGCGCCGACGACGACCGCGTCGGCCTTGAGCTCGTCGGCGGCGCCGGCCAGCCCGCCGAACGCGTCCCCGCGGAAGGTGTGGAATTCCCACCGCACCTGGAAGGTGCCGCGCAGCCGCTCCACCGAGGCGCGGATCTCGGCGACCAACTGGTCGGCGATCCCGGTGTCCACGTCGGCCACCGGCACCCCGAGCGCGGCGCCGCCGGGCAGATAGGACTGCACGTAGACGAGGGCCAGCAGCGCGTTCTGCCGACGCGCGAGCCCGGCGGCGTACGCGGCGGCGCGCCAGGACGAGTCGGAACCGTCGAGTCCGGCCACGATGACCTTCGGTCCGTCGGTGCCGCGTTCGAAACGCACAGGGGATTTCTGCTCGTCCACGCGGCCAGGCTATAGGCCTCCGGCCTGCGGGTTCACCCCCGGCGACGCTGTGTGCTCACCCCAATGGGTGTATTGCCACGACATGTGCACCTTTGCGGGGCACGCTTCTCGGGAGGAGTGAAACAGGCGGCGCCCTCCGCCGGGCGCGTGGGCCGAGACCAGGTCCGCGCCTTCGCGCCGGCTCGCCGTCCACGCCGCTACCGGGGAGGTTTGTCATGCCGAGCGTGTCCACGAGTGTTTTCGTGCCGAGGCCGGACACCGAGGTCTTCGACTTTCTCGCCGACGCCCGCAATCTCGCCCTCTGGAGCTCCGGCGTGAGCGCCGTCGACTCCGACGACGTGGTGCCCGGCCGCGACGCCGCCTACCGCTACCGCTACCCCGGGCGGCGCCGCCCGCACCGCCTGGTGTGCGCCGACTTCCAGCCCTCGCGCCGCATAGTGTTCCGCGGCCAGCGCATGTGGAGCCCGCTGGGCACCCAGGTGCCGGTCTACGGCTTCGACCTCATCCCGCACGCCGACGGCACCATGGTCCGGCTGTCGGTCACCAGTTGCCTGAGTGCGGCGCTGCTGCTGCTCGCCCCCGTCGTCGCGATGGCCTGGCGCCGCGACCTGCCGGTGGACGCCGGGAAGTTCCGCGACCTGCTCGGCGGCGCCGTGCCCGCCGCGGCCACCCTGAAGAGCCCGGCGCTGCCTGCCGCGAGCCTGCCCGCTGGCCCCTCCGCCGGGGCTCCCGCACCGGCCGCCGGCGCCCTGCCCGTGTCGTCCGCGCCCGGCGGATTCGACTACGCTCATTGAGTGTTAAACTAAAGCCCGTGGTGCGGCACTCCCCCGAGCCCACCACTGCGACCGCCCCGGCCTGGTCCCCCCGTCCCGGCCGGGGCTTCGCACGTCCGGGGCCTGTCACGCCCCCTCTTCCGCGCTCTCCTCGCCGACCCGGGAGAGCTTGTCCGGGTTGAGCACCAGGTAGATGTCGGTGACCTTGTCGTCGACCGGGTCCAGGTCCACCACCATGACCGCGGTGGGGGAGTCGTCGGTGACGACCACCACGGACGGATCCCCGTTGACCTGCCGGTAGCGGATGTCCGCCGACCGCGGCAGCCGGTTCGCCGCGTAGCCGGTCAGCAGCCGCGCCACGTTCTCCTGGCCCGACACCGGCCGTACCAGCGCGCCCGGCAGCCCGCCGCCGTCCGCCCACAGCGTCACGTCCGGCGCCAGCAGCGTCATCAGGCCCGCCAGGTCGCCGCCCAGCGCCGCGGCGATGAAGCGCTCGGTCACCTGCCGCTGGAGGCGCCGGTCCGCCTGGTAGCGCGGCCGCCGCGCCTGGACGTGCTCGCGCGCCCGGTGCGCGAGCTGCCGCACCGCGGACGGGCTGCGCCCCAGGATCCCGGCGATCTCGGTGTGTGCGTATCCGAACACCTCGTTCAGCACGAACACCGCCCGCTCCAGCGGCGTCAGCGTCTCCAGCACCACCAGCATGGCCATCGACACCGACTCGCCGCGCAGCGCCGCGTCCGCCGCGTCCACCGACCGGGTGGCCTGCGAGGAGTCCGCCACCTCCGGCGCCGTCTCGGTGAGCAGCGGCTCGGGAAGCCACGGCCCGACGTACGTCTCCCGCCGCCGGGTGATGCTGGCCTGCCGGGCGAGGGCCTGGTTGACGGCGATCCGCACCAGGTACGCGCGCGGGTTCACGATGTCGGCCGCGCGGCCCTGCTCCGTACGGCGCGTCCACGCCAGCCAGGTCTCCTGGAGCACGTCCTCGGTGTCCGAGGCGCTGCCGAGCATGTTGTAGACCACCGAGAACAGCAGCTCGCGATGGCTGACGAACTCCGCGGTCGCGCGGTCGCCCGGGCCCGTACCGCCCGTGGCGTCGGTTCCGCCGGCGCCGTCGGTGTCGCCGGTGCTGTCCGTGGCGTGCGTGGCCGGTACGTCGGACACGATGAAGGCCTCCCGTGGTGCGATTCCCCGTCACCCGTTCAGAGGGCGCGCACGGCCTCCAGCGTGACATCGCGCGCGCGGGTGTGACGCGCGTCTCACCGCGCGCCGCGGATGTCACACGCCGCGCGGCGGGTACCTCCTATGTCCGTGGGCCGGTACGCCGGCCCGCACGCCCGCCGTGCCACCGGGGCGGCGGGACCACCGGACAGGAGAGGAAGCGGGTCGCCGTGACCGACACGCAGGCCGACGAGATCGATTTCAGCATCATGTACGCGACCCACCGCGCCTTCCGCCGCGACCTGCAGCGGCTCGCGGCCGCGGCGCAGGCCGGCCGGGGGCGCGCACCGCAGGCGCTGGCCGGCTGGGAGAACTTCAGCAGGCAGCTGCACCACCACCACTCCGTCGAGGACGCGGCCCTGTGGCCGCAGGTCGAGGCGAAGATCGCCGGCCGCCCCGACGCCCAGCAGCTGATGAAGGACATGGAGGCCGAGCACGCCGAACTCGGCCCGCGCATCGACACCGTGGAGGCCGCCCTGCACTCCGCCGACCCGGACCTCGGGGCGAAGATCGAGGACCTCTACCAGGTCATGGACAACCACTTCCGGCACGAGGAGGACAGCGCGCTGCCACTCATCCAGGAGGTCCTGACCCCCGCGGAGTGGCGGAAGTTCGGCCTCGCCAACGCCCGCAAGTTCGGCCTCAAGGGCGTCGCGAACTACGTCCCCTGGGTCCTCGACGGCTCCACGCCCGCCCAGGAGCGCGAGTTCCTGGGCGCCTTCCCGCCGCCCGTCCGCGTCGCCAACAAGCTGTTCTGGCAGCGCTCCTACGCCAAGAAGGGCCTCTGGCAGTCCTGACCGGCCCGGCCGGGCGGGCCCGCGCCCGCCCCGGTACCCGCACCCGCCTCAGTACCTGAGCACCGCCGCCACGTGCCCGACGTCCGCCAGCTCGCCGTCCGGCACGAACCGCACCCGCGCGCCCGTGTCCAGTGCCTGCTCTGCGATCTCGTCGACGATGTCGTCCCTGGCGCCCCGGTCGCCCGTCGCGGCCGGGACCAGGTGGTCGCCGTCGTCGCGGACCGTCGCCCGGTAGCCGTCCTCGATCGCCACCAGCGCCACCCGGGCCTCGGCCACCGACTGCCACACCTCGTCCACACCGCCCGCGAAGGCCTTCCGGCTGCGGGCCTGGTCCAGCTCGGCGAGCACCTCGCCGACCTCCTCCGCGGCCCGCTGCCCCGCCGCCTCGGCGAGCGCCTTGCGCAGCGCCTCGGCGGGGCCCTCGGCCAGCCCGCCCTGCACGATCCGCCCGGCGGACTCCTTGACCAGCTTGCCCGCGTCGTCCAGCGCGGCCAGCGCCTCCGACTCGGCGACGACGTACAGCGGCTGCGGGTCGGCGGCCAGGACCACGCCCGCCTTCTCGGTCACCTCCCGCAGGAACTGCCGGGTGGACTCGTCGTTGAAGATGCTCGGCGTGTCGCCGATGCGCTCCTCGCGCTCCGGGTCGAAGTCCTCCTGCGCCCGCCGGATCGGGAAGGCCCCGGTGACCGGCTCGGGCGCCCGCCCCTTCGACCCGCTCCACATCGTGGCGACGTCGGCGGACAGCGCCAGCACCCAGTACGGCTGGTTCGCCACGTGAGCGGCCACCAGGTTCCGGGTCAGGAAGGTCTGCGCGAGCAGCACCCGGGCCGGCACCGTGCGGGCGAGCGTCCACACCTGGTGCTCGCCCGGCGCGGCGAAGATCGCCAGCCCGTCCTCGGCGTGCACCAGGTCGACCTCGCCGAGCGCCTGGTCGAGCTGCCCGATCACATCGATCCGGTCCGCCCGCGAGACCTCGGGGTCGTTGTGCACCGCGTCCTTGGCCTCCTCCAGCAGGTTGCGCAGCCGTACGGCGTCCTGGGCGTTGTCCGGCTCGCGGCGGTGCGTGGGGAGCAGGATCGAGACGGCCGGATACGGCCGCGGGCGGCGCAGGTCGGCGAGGATGGCGGGACTGATCGGCGGGTGCATGTCGGTGCCCTTTCGGCGGCTGCAACATCTGCCGGAGACGTCCCCCGGGGCGTCTCGTCGTCCCTTCCTGGATATATCAATGTGCGGCCCCCCGCAGCTTGTGGGCGTCCCGCCGGCCTCCCGCTGGCGTCCCGCCCGGGTGCCGCGGCCGGTCACCCGTACGGCCCGCCGGGTGCTGCGGGTGGCGCGCGGACCCCGCACGGTGAGGGGGACCGGGCCTGCAGCCCGTGGAGCAGAAGGGGAGCCCGTGACCCGACACCGGACAGGCGTCCCGGCCGCCGGCCGGCTGCGCGCCGCCACCGCCGCAGCGCTGGTCGCCGCGGCCGCGGGCGGCCTCGTGCTGGTCGGCGGCTGCGACGACTCCTCGGACGGAGGTTCCCCGTCCGGCACCCAGCTGCCCTCGGCGGTGCGCTCGGCGGTCTCCAGCGGGGCCGCGGCCGCCTCGTCCGCGGCGTCCTCGGCCGCCGCGGCGGCGTCCAGCTTCGCCGCCTCGGTCGGCGCGGGCGCGACCGGCGCCGCCGCGGCCTTCGACGCGGCCCTCGCCAAGGCCGCCGGCCAGGGCAACGCCGTCGACTCCGTCCAGCTCACCAGCGTGCCGGCCGCGCAGACCGGCGGGCTGAACGCGGTCGTCGTCGGCATCGCGAACAGCACGGACAAGACGGCCTCCTACGCGGTCAAGGTCGAGTTCGCCGACTCCACCGGCCACGTCGTGGACAGCTCCGTCGTCGGCGCCACCGGCGTCGCCGCGGGCAGGACCGCGCAGACCATCGCCTTCACCACCAAGGACCGCGGCACCGTCCTCACCCCGCGGGTCGCCAAGGCCCAGCGCTTCTGACCGCCCCCTTCCGGGCCCGTGCCGTGCGCCGCCCCCGTCCCGGCCGCCCCGCCGTACCGCCCCCGGCCGGAATCCCTGCCGGCTTCCCGGCCGAAGTCCCGGCCAGGGGGCCGATGCTGACACTGCCGGACCCGTGTGCGAAGCTTCCGGCTTCGGGGTGAGGGGAGGCGGCGGTGGACGGGCAGGACGCCACAGCCGGGACGGACGGGCAGGCGGCGCGGCCGGAGGCGGCGGACGGGGCGGGAAGCCCCGCGCCGGCACCGGTCACCGGACGGGGGAGCAGGACGGCGGCAGCGGGCACCGCGCTCGCGCTGGTCGCCGCCGCGGGGACCGCGCTGGGCGCGGTGCTGCTGCACCCGGGCCACTCGCTGCTGGCCAAGAGCGGCGGGCCGCTGGACAGCACCGCCGCCGTCGTGCTGCTGGCGCTGGCCGCCCTGGGCGCCGGACTGCTGGCGGCCAGCCGCTACCGGGCCCGCGTCGGCCACCGCTTCGACCTGCCGCCCTTCGAGCAGCGGCTCTCCGACGCGGTGACCGTCACCCTCGTCGCCGCCGCCCTCGTCGTCCCCCTGCTGCTGCTCCTCAATCATCCCTTCCCGCACTCCTCGGCCACCCCGCCGCCGGACACTCCCGCCACCGTCGTCACGGGCCACGGCACCCCCTCCCCGGTCCACGTACTCCCGACGCACAAGCCCCGCCACGGATCGTCGATCACCATCCCGCACCTGGTGGTCGTGCTGGCCCTCGTGGCGCTCGCGGCCGTGCTGCTCGTCGCGGGATACACGCTCTGGCGCCAGCTGTACCGGCCCGCGACGCGGGAGGTGCTGGAGCCCTACTCCCACGAGCCCGACGAGCAGGAGGCGCTCGCCGAGGCAGTCGACTCCGGCCGCCGCGCGCTGCTCGGCGACGGCGACCCGCGCGCCGCCGTCATCGCCTGCTACGCCGCCATGGAACGGTCCCTGGCCGGGTCCGGCGTCGCCCGCCGCGCCTCCGACAGCCCGCAGGACCTGCTGGAGCGCGCCGCCGGCAGCGGCCTGCTCGGCGGCCCGCACGCCGCCGACCTGACCGCGCTCTTCCGCGAGGCCCGCTACTCCACCCACCCCATGGACACCACCCACCGCGACCGCGCCGCCGCCGCGCTGGACGCCATCGCCGCCCAGCTCGCCGAGGCAGCCGCCCGCGCGGCTGCGGAAGCAGAGGCCGGGGACCCGGCCGCCGCGCCCGCCGACCGCCCGCGGGGCCGCGGACCGCAGCCGACGACGGGAGCCCACCGGTGAACGAGCCGCCCGAGCCCGGCGCCCCCGGCTCCGTACGCCACTCGCTGCTCCGGCTGGGCGCGGCCGGCGTGGCCGCCGTCGTCGTGCTCGCCCTCGCCGAGGGGCCGGCCGGCGCCGCCGCCGCACTGGCCGTGTGCACCGTCGCGGGCCTGGCCGTCGCCCGCTACGCCACCGGCGCGAGCGCCCAGGACAGCGGCTTCCGGCGGAACGTACGGCTGCTCGGCAGCCGCGCGCCCGCGCTCGGCGAGTGGCAGCGCATCGTCGACAAGTCGATCGGCGACGGCGCCGACGTGCACTTCGCCGCCACGCTCCGCCCGCAGCTCCAGCGGCTCTTCGCCGCCCGGCTCGCCGAGCGGCACGGCGTGCACCTGCACCGCCAACCCGAGCGGGCCAAGGCCCTGGTCGGCGCCGACCTGTGGCCCTGGATCGACCCGCACCGCCGCCCCGCGCGGCCACCCGACCACCCCGAGCGGGTGCTGCGCGCCCTGCTCGACCGGCTGGAGGCGCTGTGACCGCGCCCGCGCCCCGCCGCCCGTCCCACGTCCAGGCAAGGTGAGGAACCGCACGTGACCGAAGACCGCATCGCCGACGCCGCCGGCCCGTACGCCATGACGCCGCGGGAGGCCGGTGAGCGCGCCGCCGGGGTGCTGGCCGAGATCCGCACCGCCGTCGTCGGCAAGTCCCGGCCGCTGGAGATGGTCATGCTCGGCATCCTCGCCGGCGGCCACGTCCTCATCGAGGACCTGCCCGGCCTCGGCAAGACGCTCATGGCCCGCTCCTTCGCCGCCGCCCTCGGCCTGGACTTCCGGCGCATCCAGTTCACCCCCGACCTGCTGCCCTCCGACGTCACAGGGGCGCCCTTCTACGACCAGCGCACCGGCGACATGGTCTTCCGGCCCGGCCCCGTCTTCACCCACCTGCTGCTCGCCGACGAGATCAACCGCACCCCGCCCAAGACCCAGGCCTCGCTGCTGGAGGCGATGGCCGAGTCCCAGGTGTCCATCGACGGCAGCACCCGCCCGCTGCCCGACCCCTTCGTCGTCATCGCCACCGCCAACCCCATCGAGTACGAGGGCACCTACTCGCTGCCCGAGGCCCAGCTCGACCGCTTCCTGCTGCGCGTGCGCATGGGCTACCTGACGGCCGAGCAGGAGACCGGGATGCTGCGCGCCCGCATCGCCCGCGCCGCTCCCGAGGCGGTGCTGCGCACCCTGGGCAGCCCCAAGGACGTGCTGGCCATGCGCGCCGCCGTCGAGCGGGTCGAGGTCGAGGACGACCTGCTGGACTACGTGGTAGCGCTCGTCGGGGCCACCCGCGCCCACCAGCACATCCAGGTCGGCGCCTCGCCCCGCGGCGGCCTCGCGCTGGTCCAGCTCGCCCGCGCCCGCGCGGTCCTGGACCTGCGCGACTTCGCCACGCCCGAGGACGTCAAGGACGTCGCGGTGGCCGCGCTCGCCCACCGCGTCACGCTCAAGCCCGAGCTGTGGGTGCGGCAGATCGACGCCGACGACGTCATCGCCGAGATCGTGCAGTCCGTCGC
The DNA here is from genome assembly GCF_000721495.1 of Streptomyces sp. NRRL F-5123. Classification (GTDB taxonomy): domain Bacteria; phylum Actinomycetota; class Actinomycetes; order Streptomycetales; family Streptomycetaceae; genus Actinacidiphila. The sequence goes on along the minus strand of NZ_JOHY01000004.1, from coordinate 147,985 downwards.
CGCCCCGCAGACCCTGCCCCGCAGCCGCGTCGCCTCATGACGGCCGGGACCGGCCGGTCCGCGGCCGTCGAGCGGGCGCTCGGCGGCCGCGACGTCTCCGACGGCGGGCCCACCGAGCCGCCCAGCCCGCCACCGCCCGGGTGGCGGGCCTCGGAGAGCGCGCTGCGGTACGGCACCGTCGCCGCCGTCGCGGTCGCCGCCGCCCTGGTCACCGGGCACGCGTGGCTGCTCGCCGCGGCGGCCGCACCGCTCGCGCTGCTGGCCCTCGCGCTGCCCGCCGGCACCCGCCCGCGGCGGATCGACCCGGTCGTGGACGTCCAGCCGCGCCGCTGCTTCGAGGGCGAGCAGCTCACCGTCACCGTCACCCTCGGCCTCGACGGCACCGCCGGGCGCCTCGACCCGGGCATCACCCCGGGCCCCGGCCTGCGCCTGGACGACCTCAGGACCGGCCCGCGGCACCTGACGCTGCTCTGCACCGCGGAGCGCTGGGGCCGCTGGAGCGTCGGCACCGTAGACGTCGACGTCTACGACGCGGGCGGCGCCGCCCGCCGCACCGTCCGCGTCGACCTGGGGGAGGTCGCGGTCTTCCCCGTCCCCAGCGCAGCCGCCGTCACGCCCATCCCGGTCCGGCTGCCGCAGCGCCTGGGCGAGCACACCTCCACACAGCGCGGCGAGGGCGTCGAGGTCACCGGCGTCCACCCGTACGTCGTCGGCGACCGGCAGCGGCGCATCCACTGGCCCGCGACCACCCGGCGCGGTGAGCTGCAGCTCCACCAGTTCGCCGCGGAGAAGGCCTCCGACACCGTCGTGCTGCTCGACGTGCTCGCCGACGTCCGCGACCCCGCGACCGGGGCGTCCTCGCTCGACGAGACCTTCCGCGCAGCCGCCGGGCTCGTCCGCGCCTACCTGCGCACGAACGACCGCATCGGCGTCGTCTCGGTCGGCGGCGCCACCCGCTGGCTCCAGCCGGGCAGCGGCCAGACGTACTTCTACCGGATCGTGGAGAGCGTCCTCGACGTCCGCAAGGACCTCGGCTACCGCACGACCGGCCTGCGCCGCCTGCCGCCGCCCGCGCTGCCGGAGAACGCGCTCGTCTACGTCTTCACGCCGCTCACCGACCAGCGCATCCTCGACGTCCTCGACCAGGTCAGGTCGCGGGCCAACCCGCTCGTCGTGGTGGAGATCCCCAGCGGGGACCCGGCCGCCGAACCCGGCGACACCCGCGCCCAGCTCGCCCTGCGGCTGTGGCGCGCCGACCGGGAGGCGATGCGCTTCGCGCTCACCGAACGCGGCATCGCCGTCGTCACCCACACCCCCGGCGAGACGCTCGACCTCGCCCTCGCGCCGCTGCTGCGCACCCGGATCCGCGGAGGAAGCCGATGAGCCGCACACCGGGCGCCCACCGGCTGACCGCCCGCGTCCTCGGGGCTGCACTCGCGGTCGCCGCCTGCAACCCGCCGCGCACCGTGACCGGGCCGCGGATCGGCTGGCTCCTCGTCGTCGCCGCGGTGGCCGCGGCGTGGTGGGCCGCGCCGATGGTCGACACCCGGCCCGTGCTGTCGTCCATGCGCTGGAAGGACGTCGCCGTCCACCGCCGCAACACGCTGCTGCCGGCGGGGGCGGTGCTCCTCGCCGCGGTCACCGCGCCCGCGGTGTGGCTCGCCGCGTGCGTGGTCGGCCTGCTGGCCGCGTACCTGCTCGTCACCGACGCCTGGACGATGAGCGCGTCGGCCCCGCCGGGCACCGACCGCCTCCGGCCCGCGGCCGCCGCGGCCGCGGCCTGCGCCGTGACCTTCGCCGCAGCCCAGGCCCCGCTCGCCGACACCTCGTGGGCCCGCCTCCCCGCGGCCCTCGCGATCGCCGCGACCACCACCTGCGTGGCCCTGGCCCTCCGCCACCGCTGAACCCCCTCCGGGGGGCCGGTCGCGCTCGGGGGGTGCCTGGTGCGGTGGGCCCCGCGGCCACCCACCGGCGGGTGGCCGGGCGCGCGGTTCCCCGCGCCCCTGTTGCGGCGCCGTCGTACGCATCGCCCCTGCCCGGGGAGGGCGAGCCGTTGTCAGGGGGGGCGCGGGGAATCGCGCGGGCGACCGCCCACCGGCGGACGATCGCGCACGCCACCGCGAGTGGCAGCCCGGAGCGGAAGAGGCGCGCGCCCGCGGAGCGACCTGTATCGGTTCAGTAAATGTGCCGCCCAGGCGCGAAACACACGCTTCCCATCAGCGCTTGACGTGCTTTACCGTTTAATACGCCAGTCGCCGCCGTAGGCAAAGGAGAAGCGAGTGAAGGACGTCACGCCACTGGTCGACGGCTGGAGCCTCCGCCTGCCGCGCGCAAGCGCGACCGCGACCGGAAGCGCAGCGGCGGGCGCGAGCGCCACCGCACCGGCAGGGCCGGGCGCCGGCGAAACCGTGCCGGCCGTCGTACCGGGCTGCGTCCACACCGACCTGCTCGCAGCCGGCCTGCTGGCCGACCCCTTCCTCGACCGCAACGAGACCGCCGCCTCCTGGGTCGGCCGCGCCGACTGGACCTACGAGTCCGTGCTGCCGCCCGTCACGACCGCCCACGAGCGCAGCGACCTCGTCTTCGACGGCCTCGACACCGCCGCCGCCGTCGCCCTCGGCGGCACCGCGCTCGGCAGCACCCGCAACATGCACCGCGGCTACCGCTTCGACGTCACCGCGCACCGCTCGCCCGCGGCGCGGATTCCCCTGACCGTCGCCTTCACCTCGGCCTACACCGAGGCCGAGCGCGTACGCGACCTGCTCGGCGACCGGCCCAACTCCTACTCCGAGCCCTTCCAGTACATCCGCAAGATGGCCTGCTCCTTCGGCTGGGACTGGGGCCCGACCCTGGTCACCGCCGGGATCTGGAAGCCGGTCAGGCTGGAGCACTGGTCGACCGCCCGGCTGGCCCGTGTCACCCCGCTGGTGACCGTCGCGGGCGCGGCGGGCCGGGTCGAGGCCCGTGTCGAGCTGGAGCGCACCGCCTCCGGGTCCGGCCGCCCGCTGGTGGTCCGGCTGCGGGTGGGCGAGCACAGCACGGAGACCACCGTGCCGCCCGGCGCCGTCCGCGTCACCGCCGTCGCCGAGGTCCCCGCCCCGCAGCTGTGGTGGCCGCGCGGCTACGGCGAGCAGCCCCGCTACGACTGCGAGGTCACCCTGACCGACCCCGCGGCGGCCCCGGAGGAGGACGGCACCCTCGACCGCTGGCAGCGCCGCGTCGGCTTCCGCACCGTCACCCTCGACACCTCGCCCGACGCGCACGGAAGCGCCTTCACCCTGGCCGTCAACGGCACCCCCGTCTTCGCCCGCGGCGTCAACTGGATCCCCGACGACGTGCTGCCCACCCGCGTCGACGCCGCCCGCTACCGCCGCCGGCTGCGGCAGGCCGCGGACGCGGGCGTGGACCTGGTGCGGGTGTGGGGCGGCGGGCTCTACGAGAGCGACGACTTCTACGACGCCTGCGACGAGCTGGGCCTGATGGTGTGGCAGGACTTCCCCTTCGCGTGCGCGGCCTACCCGGAGGAGCAGCCGCTGCGCTCCGAGGTCGAGGCCGAGGCCCGGGAGAACGTCTCCCGGCTCGCCCCGCACCCGAGCCTGGTGCTCTGGAACGGCAACAACGAGAACCTCTGGGGCTTCCGCGACTGGGACTGGGAGTCCGAGCTGGCCGGCGACTCCTGGGGCGAGGGCTACTACCTGGGCCTGCTGCCCCGCGTCGTCGCCGAGACCGACCCGACCCGCCCCTACTGGGCCGGCAGCCCCTGGTCGGGCTCGTGGGACCACCACCCCAACGACCCGCGGCACGGCACCGCCCATTCCTGGGAGGTGTGGAACCGCCAGGACTACACCGACTACCTCGGCAGCGTGCCCCGCTTCGTCGCCGAGTTCGGCTGGCAGGCCCCGCCGGCGTACGCCACCGCCCGCCGCGCGCTGAGCGACGAGCCGCTGGCCCCGGACTCGCCCGGCATGCTGCACCACCAGAAGGCCGAGGACGGCAACGGCAAGCTCGACCGGGGCCTCGCCCGGCACTTCCCCGTCCCCGCCGACTTCGACACCTGGCACTACCTGACCCAGGTCAACCAGGCCCGCGCGATCGCCACCGGCATCGAGCACTGGCGCTCGCACTGGCCGCGCTGCGCCGGCACCGTGGTCTGGCAGCTCAACGACTGCTGGCCGGTGACGTCCTGGGCCGCGATCGACGGCGACGAGCGCCCCAAACCGCTCTACCACGAGCTCGCCCGCCTGTACGCCGACCGGCTCGTCACCGTGCAGGACCGGCCCGGCGGGCGGGTCGCGGCCCTGGTCAACCAGGCGGCGGGGGAGTGGACCGGGGAGGCGGTGCTGCGCCGCGTCGCGGTGGACGGCACCGTGCTCGCCGAGGCCCGGCTGCCCTTCGCCGCCGCGCCCAGGACCGTCGCCGAGCTGCCCGTACCCGACGAGCTGCTGCCCGCCGCCGAGGGCGGCAAGGAGCTGCTGACGGTGCGGGCCGGCGCCGAGCGCGCCTGGTGGTTCCCGGTCCGGGACAAGGACTTCGCCTACCCCGAGCCCGCCTGGGACCTCGATCTCGCCGTCCGACCCGACGGCACCGCCCAGGTCACCGTCACCGCCCGCGTCCTGCTGCGCGACCTGCTGCTCCAGGCCGACCGGCTCGCCCCGGGGGCGAGCACCGACCGGGGCCTGACGACGCTGCTGCCCGGCGAGAGCGCGGTCTTCACCGTCACCGGCTGGGACACCCCCACCCCGCAGGCCGCCGCCGGCGCGCTGTTCAGCGTCAACGCGGCCGTACGGCAGCCCGCCGCAGACGACGGCGGAGCCCGCGGCCGGTGAGCGGTCCGGCCCTCCCGGGCGGCGGCCCGCCACCGCCGCGCCCCACGATCAACGACGTCGCCGCCCTCGCGGGCGTGTCCAAGGGGGCGGTGTCGATGGCCTTCAACGGCCGCCCCGGCGTGTCCGAGGCGACCCGCGCCCGGGTGCTGGCCGCGGCCGGCGCCCTCGGCTGGGAGCCCAGCCTGTCGGCCCGCGCCCTGTCCGGGGCGCGGGTCGACACGGTCGGCCTGGCCATCGACCGCCCGGCGCGCATGCTCGGCCTGGAGCCGTTCTACATGGAGTTCATCTCCGGCATCGAGAGCGTACTGGCCGACCACGGCGCCTCACTGCTGCTGCGGGTCGTCGGCGGTCCCGACGAGGAGATCGAGGTGCAGCGCACCTGGTGGCGCTCGCGGCAGGTGTCCGGCGCGATCCTGGTCGACTTCCGGCGCGGCGACCGGCGCCCCGCCGAGATCGCCGCGCTCGGCATGCCGGTCGTCGCCGTGGGCCACCCGACGCTCACCGGCGGCCTGCCCGCGGCCTGGACGGACGACGCCGCGGCCGTCGGGGACGCCGTGCGCTACCTGGCCGCGCTCGGCCACCGCAGGATCGCCCGGGTCGGCGGCGCCGCCGAGCTGGGCCACACCGCGATCAGGTCCGCCGCCTTCGAGGCCGCCGCCAACGAGCTGGGGCTGGAGCAGTGGACCACCGTCGAGACCGACTTCTCCGGCGCCGAGGGCGCCCGCGCGACCCGTACGCTGCTGGCCTCGCCCCGCCGCCCCACCGCGGTGGTCTACGACAACGACCTGATGGCGGTCGCCGGCCTGTCGGTCGCCGCCGAGATGGGCTTCGCGGTGCCGGACGACCTGTCCCTGCTGGCGTGGGACGACTCCCAGCTGTGCCGGCTCACCCGGCCCATGCTGTCGGCGATGAGCCATGACGTCTTCGGCTTCGGCGCCGAGGTGGCCGGTCGGCTGCTGGCGCTGCTCGGCGGCGGGCGGCCGGGGGCGGGGCCGGTCCCCACGCCGGTTCTCACCCCGCGTGGCAGCACGGCCCCGCCGCGTACCGCTACTTCGTCGCGCCCCGGGTGAACCCGTTGTAGATGAAGCGCTGGAGGAGGAGGAAGACCACCAGCGTCGGCACGATCACCAGGATCGCGCCCGCCGAGATGTCCTCCCAGTGCGCCCCGAAGGGGCCCTTGAAGCGGAAGAGCGAGGTGGAGATCGTCCCCAGGCCGTCCGAGGGCATGTAGAGGAAGGGGATGTAGAAGTCGTTGTAGACGGTGATCCCCTTGATGATGACGACGGTGGCGACGGCCGGTTTGAGCAGCGGCAGGATGATCCGCCAGTAGATGGTGAAGGCGTTGGCCCCGTCGATGCGCGCCGCCTCGTCCAGCGACACCGGGATGCCCCGGATGAACTGGAGGAAGATGTAGATCGAGACGATGTCGGTGCCCATGTAGAGCAGGATCGGCGCCCACCGGCTGTCGTACAGGCCGAAGTTGTTCACGATCTTGAACGTCGCCACCTGGGTGGTGACGCTCGGCACCAGCGAGCCGATCAGGAACAGCGCGACGACCAGCCGGCGCAGCCGGAAGCGGAAGCGGTCGATCGCGTAGGCGGCCATCGACCCGATCAGCACCGTCCCGGCGATCGAGAAGACCAGGATGAAGGCGGTGTTCCAGAACGCCCGCAGCATCTTCCCGGCCCGGAAGGCCGTCACGTAGTTGTGGTAGTTCAGCCAGTTGTGCGGCGGCGTCAGCGCGCCGCTGCCGTCGGCCATCTCGCGGGAGGTCTTGAGCGACGTCAGCAGCACCGCGACCAGCGGCAGCAGGACCACCGCGCAGGCGGCGACCAGCGACAGGTACATCAGCGCCCGGGCCACCGTGCGGCGGGCCCGCGTCCCGGCGTCGACGGCCGCCGCGTCGGGCGCCGCGGGCGCCTTGCGGACGAGAAGCGAGGTCATACGAGATCGTTCCTCTCGTCGGGCACCACGATCCGCTGGAGCCAGGTCACCAGCAGGATGATCACCAGCAGCGCCACGGCCGCCGCGGAGGCGAGCCCCATCTTGTCGAACTCGAAGGCCAGCTTGACCGTCTGGATCACGAAGGTCTGGGTGCCCGCGGCGCCGCGCGTCATGATGTACGGGATCTCGAACGCCGACAGCGAGCCGGAGATCGCCAGGATCGCGCTCAGGCTCAGCACCGGCTTGATGCCCGGCGCGATGATGTGCCGGAACTGCTGCCAGCGGTTGGCGCCGTCCAGCTCCGACGCCTCGTACAGCTCGCCGGGGACGGACTGGATCGCGCCCAGGAAGAGCACGAAGTTCAGGCCCGTGAAGCGCCACACCGACACCCCGGCGAGCGAGGTGTTGCCCATCCGCCCGCTGCCCAGCCAGAAGTGGTGGCCGTGCGCCCCGAAGGCGCTCAGCACCGTGTCGAGGGTGCCGTGCGGCTGGAAGAAGTAGAGGAAGACGAAGCCGATCGCGACGCCGTTGAGCAGGTAGGGGAAGAACAGGATCCCCTTGAAGAGGTTGCGGAAGCGCACGTCGAAGCTGAGCACCGTCGCGAAGTACAGCGCGAGCACGATCTGCACGGCGGAGGCGACCAGGTAGTAGACGCTGACGAAGAAGACCTGGAAGAGCTCGGGTCTGGTGAACAGCTCCACGTAGTTCTTGGTCCCGACGTAGTTCCGGTCCGGGCTGACGCCGTCCCAGTCGGTGAAGCTGTCCCTGATCATGTTCCCGACCGGGATGTAGGTGAACGTGATCAGCAGGGCCAGTGGCACCGCCAGGTACAGCCATGGCGTCACGGTCCGCCAGACCCGAGCGCGGCTCACAGGCTCGCGGTCTTCTGTGCGGCCGACCACTTCTCGGCGAGGTCCGCGAAGATGCCGGGCAGGTCGCCGCCGGCCGCGCCGCGGGCGACGTCGATCAGGTGCTGGCGGTAGTCGGGCTTGTCGGTCATGCCGATCTCGGACTGGTTGTCGATCGTGGTGACCTTCGCGGCCTGCGCCTGGGACATCGGGACGAACCGCACCCCGGCGTCCTGGAAGGGCTTGAGCGCGCTGGGCATCGGGCCGCCCTTGAGGGTCGGGACGGCCTGGTTGTCCTGCACGTAGCCGGACTTGTCGGTGAACCAGTCGATCCACGCCCGCGCGGCGGCCTTGTGCCCGGAGTGGATGTTCACCGCCTCCTGGTAGTCCGGCGCCACCGGCGTGCAGAACTTGCCGTCCTTCTGCGACGGGAAGGGCATGTAGCCGATCTCGGCCGGGTCCTTGCCGGCCTTCTCGGCCGCGTCCTGCATCTGCACGATCGCCCACGACCCCAGCCACATGGTGCCGATCTTGCCGGTGGCCAGCAGGTTCTTGCTGTTCTCCCAGTTGGTGGTGGTCGGGTCCTGCTCGGAGAGCCCGCCGTGCACGATGTCGTACAGCAGCGTGTCGCCGACGTTCAGGTCGCTGCCGGCCTTCCAGGGGTCGGGGTCGCCGGCCGGCTCGTCCGTCGCCTTGGCGTCGCAGGTGACGGCGCCCTGGACCTGCGTCCAGGCGGTCAGCGGCCAGCCGTCCTTGTAGTTGGTGTAGTACGGCGTCGCGCCCGTCCGCGACTTGATCGCCTTCAGGTCGGTCAGGAACTGGCCGGGCGTGGTCGGCCAGTCGGTGATCCCGGCCTGCTGCCAGACGGCCTTGTTGTAGACGAAGCCGTCGGCGTTCGCGAAGTTCGCGATGCCGTAGACCTTGCCGCCGACCGCGGCCTTCTCGGTGAAGGTGTACTTCTTGCCCAGCTCCTCCGCCGTGCCCAGCGGGGCGAAGAACTTCGGGTAGTCGTCGGTCTTGATCGCCGCCGGGATCATGAGCACGTCGCCGTAGTTCGACGTGTTCATCCGGATCTTGACCTCGCCCTCGTAGTCCGTGATCCCCTCGAAGGTGACGTGCACCTTGGGGTAGATCTTGCTGAACTCCGCGGCGTACTTCTTCATCGTCCCGTCCTGCACCAGGTCGGTGCGCTGGGTCAGGACCTTGACGTCCCCGGTGACCTTGGACGGATCGGTCGGCGAGGCGGCCGACCCGCCGCCGGACGACGAGCCTCCGCCACCGCAGGCCGTCGCCAGCAGCGCCATCACGGCGACCAGCGGACCGGCGAGTGCTGTGCGCTTCATCTGCTCCCTCTCCGTTTCCACGACGTCCGACCGAGTCCAGCAGGACGACGGACCAACTTAAGCGTTTCAGTTGGAGAACGACCGCACTATTGCACTGGGTTATTGGCCGGTAAAGACGCCCAATCCGCGCTGATGCTTAACCGTTACATATCGGTTCGGTGCGAGCGACCGCCCCGGCTGGGGTAGGTTGGGCGCCGACCGGCGGCCAGGCCGCCGGCGCGCGCCACGACATGCAGGGGAGGTGGGACCGATCACCGCGCGTACGCACCGCACGTTCCCGCCGTACGGCCGCGGCACCGGGGCTTCCTGACCGGTTCCGCCGGTCGCCGCACCCCGCCGAGAGGCCGCCATGCCGCACACCCCGGAAACCGCCGGATCCCCGCCCGCCGCCCCGCAGTCCGCCGAGGGACTCACCCACGCCGCCGTCACCGCCCGGCTCAGGGCCGCGGGCTGCGTCTTCGCCGAGGAAGAGGCCCGCATCATCCTGGACACCGCCGCCACGCCCGCCGAGGCCGCCGCGATGACCGCCGGTCGCGCCGCCGGGCGGCCGCTCGAACACGTCGTCGGCTGGGCGGAGTTCTGCTCCTTGCGGATCGAGGTCGACGCCGGGGTGTTCGTCCCGCGCCGGCGCACCGAGCTGCTGGTGCGCGAGGCCGCCGCGCTCGGCCGCGCCGCGCTCGCCGCGCGCGGGCGGGTGGTCGTCGCCGACCTGTGCTGCGGCTCCGGAGCGGTCGGCGCCGCGCTCGCCGCGGCCCTGGGCCGTACCGAACTGCACGCCGCCGACCTCGACCCGGCGGCCGTCGCGTGCGCGGCCCGTAACATCGCCGCGGCCGGCGGCCGGGCCCACTGCGGGGACCTCTTCGCGGCGCTGCCCGCCGCGCTGCGCGGCAGGGTCGACGTGCTGGCCGCCAACGTGCCTTACGTGCCCACCGGAGCGGTCGCCCTGCTCCCCTCCGAGGCCCGTGACCACGAGGCCCGCATCGCCCTCGACGGCGGGCCCGACGGCCTGGACGTGCTGCGCCGGGTCGCCGCCGACGCGGGCGGATGGCTCGCCCCCGGCGGCTCCGTCCTGGTGGAGGCGGGCGAGCGGCAGGCAGCCGCGGCCGCGGGCGTCCTCGGGGACGGCGGCCTGCTCGCCCGTACGGCCACCGACGACGACCTCGGCGCGACGGTCGTCATCGGCACCCGGCCCTCCCGTTAGACGCCGAACAGACGCCGAAGGCCCGTACCCCGGGTGCCGGGGTACGGGCCTTGGCCGCCGCTGCCGCGCGGGTCAGTCCGGCTGCTCGGCCGTCCGCAGCCCGGCCGACCACTTCTCCTCGATGTTGCCGAACTTCCACACCGCCACCGCCACCGCCCAGGTGGCGAAGAAGAGCCCGACGATCACGTAGCCGACGACGTTGAGGTCCAGGCCGCCGATCCAGTCCCAGAAGGCGCCGTGCAGCCCGGCCTTGTCGCCGATCAGGCCCAGCAGCTCCACGGTGCCGATGATGAGCGCCACCGCGACCGACAGGCCGGTGATGGTGAGGTTGTAGTAGACCTTGCGGACGGGCTTGGAGAAGGCCCACTCGTAGGCGAAGTTCATGAACGAGCCGTCGATCGTGTCCAGCAGGCACATACCGGCCGCGAACAGCACCGGAAGGCACAGGATCGCGTACCACGGCAGCCCGGAGGCGGCGCCGGAGCCGGCCAGCACCAGCAGGGCGATCTCGGTAGCGGTGTCGAAGCCCAGGCCGAACAGCAGCCCCAGCGGGTACATCTGCCAGGGCTTGGTGATCGACTTCATCACCCGGCCGAGCAGCCGGTTCATGAACCCGCGGTTGTTCAGGTGCTCTTCGAGCGCCGCCTCGTCGAAGTGCCCGCCCCGCATCTGCCGGAAGACCTTCCAGATCCCGGCCAGGATCAGCAGGTTGATGATCGCGATGGCGTAGAGGAACGTGCCGGAGACGGTCGTGCCGATCCAGCCGGTGACGCTGTGCAGCTGCGAGTCGTCGTTCTCGACCGGGTCGGAGAGCGATTTGATGCCCAGCGACAGCAGCACGGCCAGCCCGAAGACGATGCTGGAGTGGCCCAGCGAGAACCAGAAGCCCACCGACAGCGGACGCTTGCCCTCGTGCATGAGCTTGCGGGTGGTGTTGTCGATCGCCGCGATGTGGTCGGCGTCGAAGGCGTGCCGCATCCCGAGCGTGTACGCGGTCACGCCGATGCCGATGCCGAAGGACTTGGTGCCGACGCTGTAGTGCTCCGGCGCCACGATCGCCACCAGCGTGAACCAGCCGATCACGTGGAGGGCGACGATGAAGGCCGCCATGCCCCCGAGCCGGGTCCACTCCGCCCGGGTCATCGAGTGCTTCATCCGTCGCAGACGCGATCCGGCGGGGGCCGGGGCCTCGGTGGTGCTGCTCATTCCTTCGTCCTCCGGGGAGCGGCCGGTGTGGTGCTTACCGCATCAGACTACTAGTTGCGAACGATGTGCAATAGGCCGCCCCGGCCTCCGGAGACCTTGATCACAAGCGCCGGAACCCCTGGTGATCGCCGATTCGCCCTGATTGACGCATGACAGAACGGAGCCCTACGCTCACGGGGTAAGTGATGGCATGGGGAAGCCGGTGAGACTCCGGCACGGTCGCGCCACTGTGATCCCGCCGCCTTCGGGCGAGACGGGGAGTCAGACACCCGCCCGTCACGACGCCCAGCAGACCAGGGACGCACGATCCCCGAAGGAGGGCTCACCTTGAGCAGCATCTCCCCTGCCCGCCCCGCCGCCACACCGGTCGTCCTGCCGGTCACCAAGGCCGCGCTGTGGCTGGTCGGCGCCACGTTCCTCGCACTCGCCGCCTACTACTTCGTCGGCGTCGACCAGGGCGCCGTCTCCGTGTTCGGCAAGGACATGCACATCCACGAGTTCGTCCACGACGCACGCCACTTCCTCGGCTTCCCCTGCCACTGACGGCGGCGGGCCCGCTGCGCCCGAGCGCAGCGGGCCCCGCGCCCGACGGCCAGCCGGTCCGCCCGGAAGCCCCCGCGTCCCCCGTCCCCCTTCGCAACGGACAACTCGACATGGAAAAGAAACTCGTGCTGCGCGGCGTCCTCGCCGGCGCGGTGGCCGGGCTGCTCGCATTCGTCTTCGCCCGGATCTTCGCCGAGCCGTACATCGGCAAGGCCATCGACTACGAGAGCGGCCGCGACGCCGCGCAGGCCGCCCTCGACAAGGCCGCCGGGATCGCTCCCGAGGCCGCCGGGTCCGACCTGTTCAGCCGCACCGTCCAGGCGGACGTCGGCATCGGCGCCGGCATGGTCGTCTTCGGCATGGCGATGGGCGCGCTCCTCGCCGTCGCCTACACCGTCTGCCTCGGCCGGGCCGGCGCCCTGCGCGCCCGCAGCCTCGCCCTGCTCGTCGCGGGCGGCGGATTCCTCGGCATGTACCTGGTGCCGTTCCTCAAGTACCCGGCGAACCCGCCGGCCATCGGCCACGAGGAGACCATCAGGGCCCGCAGCGGCCTCTACCTGATCATGGTGGTGTGCTCGGTCGCCTTCCTCGCCGCCGCCGTCTGGCTGGGCCGCCGGCTGCAGGCGCGCTTCGGCAACTGGAACGCCACGCTGCTGGCCGGCGCCGCGTTCGCCGTCGCCATCGGCGTGGTCATGCTGCTCCTGCCGTCGTTCGGGCACCTCGGCTGGAACAAGGAGCACTACGGCAACCACGCCACCGAGACGCCCCAGCCGCTCACCGACGCCGAGGGGAACATCGTCTTCCCCGGCTTCCCGGCCGACGTCCTGTTCGCCTTCCGCTTCTACTCGGTGGGAGCGCAGCTGCTGCTGTGGTCCGCGCTCGGCCTGGTCTTCGCCCCCCTCGCCGAACGCGTCCTGCGCCCCGCCACGGCCGGCGCCTCCGTACACGGGACGGCGCCGTCCCCCGCATGACACCGCCCGCACCGGGAACGAGGGACCAGGGCGCGGTGATCGCCGAGATCACCGCGCTCGGCCCCTTCTTCGCCTTCACCACGCACGAGGACACGGGCGCGGACGCGTGGGGTACGGCGGCCGCGCGGACCGGCACGGCCCCGGAAGCGGCGGTCCCGGCCGCCGCGCCGAAGGGCCGGGCCGGTATGACACCCCGGCCGGGTCCGGCTGCCCCGAGCGCCACCGGCTCGGCCCCGACGCCTCCGGCACCCGCGGCCCCGGCCACCACCGGGGATCCCGCCCGGCCCGGCCAACCGGCGTGGCAGGCACTCGACGCGCCCGCCGTCGCCGCGCGGGCCGACGCCGTCCGCGCTCGGCTGGCCGCTGCGAGCGGGCGGCGGCCCGATGCCGTCGAGGCCCGCGTCGGCGCGTCCGTCGCCCACCTCGGCCTCGCCGCGCGCCTGCTGTCACCCGCGCTCGCCGCCGCCGTCCTGCACGGCGTGCTGCTGGACCACCCGCTCGCCGCCGTCCGCTGGCAGCCCGTCCTCGGCGGCCCCGTACCCCTCTCGCTGCCCGCCGCCGCGCTGCGCGGCCCCGCCCTGCCGCCCGGGCCGCTCGCCGACGCCTTCGCCGCCCGGCTGCACGACGGACCCCTCGCGGAGCTCGCCGCCCTCCACGTCCCGCTCGGCGTCTCCCGGCACATCCTGCTGGGCAACACCGCCTCCGCCGTCAACGGCGCCGCGGCCATGATCGCCACCGCCCGCCCGGACCTGGCCGCCGCCACCGCGGAGTTCGCCGCCGCGCTGCTGGACCGCGAACCGCTGCGCCCGCAGCGCGACCGTACGGCCGCCGGCGCCTTCCGCCGGCGCAGCTGCTGCCTCGTCTACCGGGCCGCCCCCGACCGCCGCGGCGCCCTGTGCGGCGACTGCGCCCTGCACACCACCACGGACACCCGCCCATGAGACACGTCCACGTCATCGGCATCGGCGCCGGCGACCCCGCCCAGCTCACCCTCCAGGCCGTCGACGCGATCGGCCGGACCGACGTCTTCTTCCTGCTCGACAAGGGCGACGCCAAAGCCGACCTGACGGCCCTGCGCGAGCTGATCCTGCGGCGGCACGCGACCCGCCCGCACCGCGTCGTCACCGCCCGCGACCCCGAGCGCGACCGCACCGCGCCCACCCCCGGCTACGCCCCCGCCGTCGACGACTGGCGCGCCCGCCGCGCCGCCCTCTACCGCCGGATGATCGCGGAGGAGCTGCCCGACGGCGGCACCGGCGCCTTCCTCGTGTGGGGCGACCCCGCCCTCTACGACAGCACCCTCGCGATCCTCGACGAGATCCGCGCGGACGGCGGCCCCGCCTTCGAGTGGACGGTCGTGCCCGGCGTCAGCAGCGTCGCCGCGCTCACCGCCCGGCACCGCGTGACCCTCAACCAGGTCGGCGGCCCCGTCCACATCACCACCGGCCGCCGCCTCGCCGACCACGGCCTGCCGCCCGGAACCGACGACGTGGTGGTGATGCTCGACGCCCGGCACGCCTTCACGGCCCTCACCGGTCAGGGCCTGCACATCTACTGGGGCGCCTACCTCGGCACCCCCGACGAGATCCTGCTGTCCGGGCCGCTCGACACCGCACTGGCCGCCCGGATCACCGCCACCCGCGCCCGGGCCCGCGCCCGCAAGGGCTGGATCATGGACACCTACCTGCTCCGCAGGCCGCGCCCGGCGACCGCGGAGCCGCCCCGGAACACCCCCGCCCCGGCCCACACTTCCGCGGAGGGCGCCGCGCACCCCGACTGCCCGCCGCCGACCGCCGCTCCCGGCGGTACGGGCGGGGCAGCGGTCCCGCGCAGTGCGCCTTTCGCCCCCGGCCGCCGGGCCCGCTGATGCTGCGGGTCCTCCTCCTGGGCGGCACCGGCGAGGCGCGGGCGCTGGCCGCGCTGCTCGCCGGGGACGCGGGACTGGACGTCACCACCTCGCTCGCGGGGCGCACCCCGCGCCCGCAGCTGCCCGCCGGGCACGTCAGGTCCGGCGGCTTCGGCGGCGCCGAGGGCCTCGCGCGCTGGCTGCGCGAGCACCGCACCGGCGCCGTCGTCGATGCCACCCACCCGTTCGCCGCCCGGATCAGCGACCACGCCGCCCGCGCGGCCCGCACCGCCGGCGTGCCCCTGCTGGCGCTGCGCAGGCCCGGGTGGGCCGAGCAGCCGGGGGACCGGTGGCAGTGGGCGGCGGACACCGCCGAGGCCGCCGCGCTGCTGCCCGCGCTCGGCCGGCGCCCCTTCCTCACCACCGGCGCCGGCGAGCTGGCCGCCTTCGCCGCGCTGCCGCTGCACTTCCTGGCCCGTACGGTCACGCCGCCGCCCCCGCCGCTGCCCGCCCGCTGCGACCTGATCACCGCCCGCGGCCCCTTCACCCACGAGGGCGAGCGCGCCCTGCTGCGCGACCACCGCATCGACGTCCTGGTCACCAAGGACAGCGGTGGCCCCGCCGCCAAGCTCGCCGCCGCCCGCGAGGCGGCCATCCCCGTCCTGATCGTCCGCCGCCCCCCGCCGCCCCCCGGCGTCCCCGCCGTCCCCACCCCGGAGGCCGCCGCCCGCTGGCTGCGCGCCCGGTGACCGGCCGTCACCATCGCGACCCGCGGGCCGAAATGCGGCGAGAGCCCGTCCGCGCCCCACGTGACCGCATACCGTGGACCCAGGCGGAAACCGGGCGAGAGCGGGAGGGGCTGCGTGGACGAACTGGCGAGCTTGATGGGACCGGGCGCCGCCGCCCTCGCCACCCTCGTCGTGACCGACGCCGTCAACGGGTTCAAGTCCCTGATGCGGCGCGTCCTCCCGCACGCCGCCGGAACTGCGGACGACGACCAGGTGCTGCCCGGCGAGCTGGCCGAGGCCGTGGAGGACGCCGCCGCGGCGCACGCCCTCGGGGACCGGGCCGCCGCCCGCGCCGCCGCGGCTGCGCTGGAGGAGGCGCTGGTGGCGCAGCTGCGCGACGTGCTGCGGCAGCGCCCCGAGGCCGCCGACGAGGTGCGCGGCGTGCTGGCCGACGCGGTCGCCGCGCGCGCCGCCGCCCCGGCCGCCCGGCCCGCCGTCCCGCAGCCCGCGGCGCTCCAGGTCCCCGTCCTGCTGCCGCGCATCACCGTCCGGCCGCAGCGCCACTTCCAGAACCACGAGGACCTGCTGGCCGCCATGGACGCCGCGGTCGCCGGGAGCCGCGCGTACGGCGGACCGGCGTACCTCTACCTGACCGGCATCCCCGGCATCGGCAAGCGCGCCCTCCTCCACCGCTGGCTGGGGCGGAGCGCCGCCGGGCTGACGGGCCCGCAGCTGGAGGCGTCGCTCGCCCGCGACGCCTGGGGCAACACCCCGGCGCCCGCCTCCGTCCTGGAGCGCTGGCTGCGGCGGCTCGGCGTGCCGCGCGAGGACGTGCCCGCCGAGGCCGACGACCGGCTCACCCTGCTCGCGGACACCCTCCGGGACCGCCGCGCGGTCCTGCTGCTCACCGACGTCGTCACCCCCGCCCAGGTCCGCGCCCTGGTGCCGGCCGGTCTGGACGACGCGACCGTGCTGCTCACCAGCACGTCCGTGCTGCCCGCGCTGCGCAGCGGCTTCGGCGCCGAACCGCTGGCCGTCGGCAGGCTCGACGCCGGGCACAGCCGCAGCCTGCTGTTCGGCGTCGCCGGTCTGGACGAGGCCGCCCGCAGCGACCAGGACAAGGCCGCCGCCCTCAAGGAGCTCACCGCGTGCTGCGCGGGCCTTCCGCTCGCCCTGGTCTCCGTCGGCGCCCAGCTCGCCGTCGGCCCGCCCGGCCGCGTCTTCGAGCTGGCCGACGCGCTGTCCCGCCCCGAGACCCGGATGAGGACCTTCGACGTGGACGACGAGCTCTCGGTGTCCGCCGCCCTCGACCCCGGCTACCGCGCCCTCGGCGCGCGCGCCGCCCACGCCTACCGCTGCCTCGGCCTGCACCCCGCACCGGAGTTCGAGACCGACGTCCTGCGCGCCGTGCTCCCCGAACTGGACCTCGCCGCCCGGCACGAGGTGTTACGGCAGCTCGGCGACGCCAACCTCGTCGAGTGCCTCAGCGGCACCCGCTACGCCTTCGGCCACCCCCTGATCCACGCCCACGCCCGCGAGCGCGCCCTCGCCGACGAGCCCGCCGAGGCCGTGGACGAGGCCAGGGGCCGGATCACCGGCTTCTACCTGGAGCTCCTGGAGCGCGCCGAGGCCGCCCTGTCCAGCCGCTACCGCCTCGACCCGGACGGCGTCTACCCCGGGTACGCGCCCACCGGTCCGGTCGACGAGCAGGCGGTGATCGCCGGACTCGCCCGCCGGCACGACGCCCTGTGCCAGGCGGTACGGCTCGCCCACGAGTCCGGGCGCCACGAGCCGGCGTGGCGGATGGCACAGGCGCTCCACACGTACTTCCTCAAGGGGCGCCTGCACTCCGACTGGATCGCCGTGCACGAGTACGCGATCGCGTCCGCCCGCGAGACCAACGACCTGACGGCGCTGGCCCGGATGCACTTCGAGACCGGCTTCGCCCACCAGGACCGGTGCAGCGTCGACCGGCGCGACCCGGAAGCCGCCCGCCGCCACTTCGATCAGGCCCTGGACGTCGTCGCGGCTTCCGGCCGGACCCCCACCGAGGCCGAACGCCGGACACGATCCAGCGTGCTGGAGGCCCGCGCGCTGCTCGCGTCCAAGCTGGGGGAGCCCGCGCAGGCACTGGAGCTGCTCGCGGCGGCCGAGGACGCCCTGGGCGACCTCCACCACCCCCGCGGCCGCGCGCTGTTCGCCCTGCACCGCGGAACGGTGCACGCGCAGGCCGCCGACCACGCCCGGGCCGAGGCCGAACTGCTCGCGGCAGCCGCACAGTTCGCCGCACTCACCCCGCCCAACCGCTTCAACCAGGCCAAGGCGCTGACCCGTTGCGCGGAGGTCCGCCGGGCCGCGGGCCGTACGGCAGACGCCCTCGACGCCCTGGACCGGGCCCTCGCAGCGCTCGGCGGCATGGGCGGGAGCTACCAGACCGGCGGGATCCTGCTGCTGCGCGGCACCCTCCACCACGAGGCCGGCGGGCAGGACCGGGCCCTCCGCGACTGGACCGCCGCCCGCGGCCACTTCGCCGAGGCCCGCAGCGTGCGCCGGGTCGGCGAGACCGACGAGCTGCTCGCCCGGCACGGCGGCGCCACGTAGCAGCCGCGGGTGCGACGACGCCGTCCGGCCCGGGGGCCGGACGGCGTACGGGCGTGCGGGCGCGCTCAGTCGATGTCGACCCGGCCGTCCGCCCCGTCCGGGCCCTTGCCGCGCACCTCCACCTCGGCCGACGGCCGGGGAGCGGCGGGCGCGCCGTCGGCGCGCAGGTTCTTGCGGACCGAGTCCAGGATCGTCAGACCCTGGCCGACGAGCCCCGCCGCGATCTCGCCGAGGCCGTCGGCCCCGTTGAGGACGTTGACGTTGGCGCCCTGCAGTCCGGTGGCGGCCTCCTTGACGATCTGCGGCAGCTGGTCGATGATCATCCGCTCCAGCGCGACCCGGTCGTGCGACGCGGCCGCAGCCGCCTGGATCCGCATCCGCTCGGCGTCGGCGACGGCCAGCACCCGGATCCGCTCGGCCTCCGCCTCCGCGGGCTTGACGATCTCGGCGACCAGCTGCTGCTGGCGCAGCTCGGCCGCGCGCAGCGCCAGTTCGGTCTGCGCCGCGATGACCTCCTGCTGGGCGTGCGCCTGCGCGAGCGGCCCGGCCTGCGCCGCCTGCGCCTGGGCGCGGTCGACCTGCGCGTTGAACTCCGCCTGCACCACCGCGGTCTGCCGGGCGTACTCCGCCTGGTTGCGCGCCGCGGCCTGCTGCGCCTCGACGGCGGCCTGCGTGGCCTGCGCCTGGGCGATCTGCGCCTGCCGCTGGATGGCGGCCTTGTGCGGCGCGGCCATCGCCTCGATGTAGCCGGTCTTGCCGTCGTCGATGGACTGGATCTGCAGCGAGTCCACCGTCAGGCCGATCTTGGCCATCTCGGTCTTGGACGTCTCCAGCACCTCGGTCGCCAGCTTCTGCCGCTCGGTGACGATCTCCTCGACCGTCATCGAGCCGATGATGGACCGCAGGTGTCCTGCGAAGATCCGGCCGGTGAGGACCGACATCTGGTCCTGGTCGGACAGGAAGCGCTGCCCGGCGTTGACGATGCTCTCGTGGTCGTTGCCGACCTTGAAGGCGATGACGGCCTTCACCGTCAGCGCGATGCCCTGCCGGGTCACGCAGGTCTCGGAGACCTCCGCCTCGCACATCGCCAGGGTCAGGAACCGGGTCTTGCGGAAGACCGGCAGCACGAACTTGCCGTGCCCGGTGACCACCCGGAACGGCGCGCCGCCGAGCCCACGGCGGCCCCCCGAGATCAGCATCGCCTCGTCCGGATCGGGAACGCGGTAACCGAACATCTCCACCTACTCCTTCGTCTGCGCGGCTCAGCCGGACGGGGCGTCGAACGGATCGGCCCACTCGATCACGTCGACCTGCCGGCTGCCGCGGGAATCCACCACCAGCACCCGGCTGCCCCGCTCCAGCGGTGTGTCCGACCACGCGAGGAAGGTCTCGGTGCCGCCCCTGACACGTACGAGTACCTCACCGGGCCCCGCGGTTCCCCGGGTGCCGAGCAGCAATTCCCCGATGCAGCCGATCACGGCCTCGTCCCGCGCCACCACCGGCCGCGCCCCCCTCGTCGTCCTTCCGCCGCCGTTCCCGCGGTCGTCCGCGTGTCCGGCCCGCTCCATCCTCCCACCACGTGCCGCCCCGAAGCCCCTGGCTGCCGTAATGTGCCAGGGTTGCGCCCATACACGCAACGAGCGGGAGGCTGGATGTTCCGGGGCTTCACCACCCCCCTGACGGGTCGGACCGAGCGGGACGAATCAGGGGTCTCGTCACCCTGGGCGTTCATCCGCACCGAATCGGGCAGCGCCGCGGTGCTGCTGGCCGGGACGCTCGCGGCCCTCGCCTGGGTGAACATCGCGCCGGACGGCTACGCCTCCTTCTGGGAGACCCGGCTGTCGGTGCGGCTCGGCTCGCACGGCGTCGACATGGACCTGCGCGAGTGGGTCAACAGTGGCCTGATGACGCTGTTCTTCCTCGTCGTCGGCCTCGAGGCGCGCCGCGAGTTCGACATGGGCGAGCTGCGCGACCGCAAGCGGATCCCGCTGCCGCTGCTGTGCGGGCTGAGCGGCATGGCCGTCCCGGTGGCGATCTACCTGGGCGTCAACGCCGGCGGCCCCTCCGCGCACGGCTGGGGCGCGGCGATGTCGACCGACACCGCCTTCGCGCTGGGCATGCTGGCCCTGCTGGGCTCGCGCTTCCCGCGCCGGCTGCACACCTTCATCCTCACCGTGGCCGTCGTCGACGACTTCCTCGCCCTCGCGGTGATCGCCGTGGCCTACAGCGAGAAGGTGTCGTGGACGCCGCTCCTCGTCGGGGCGGGCGTGCTGCTCGTGGCCGGCTTCGTCCGCCGCACCGGCACCCGCCGCGGCGGGGTGTACGCGGTGCTGGGCATCGTGGCCTGGGTGGCGTTCGTGCACTCCGGGGTGGACCCGGTGGTCGTCGGCCTGATCATGGGCCTGATGTCGTACGCCTACCCCGCGCCGCGCGACGCCCTGGAGCGCGCCAGCGGGCTCTTCCGGTCCTTCCGCGAGCAGCCCACTGCCGAGCTGGAGCGCGAGGCCCGGCAGGGCATCGCGCTGGCCCTGTCGCCCAACGACCGCCTGCAGCGCCTCTACCACCCGTGGAGCAGCTACGCGATCGTGCCGCTGTTCGCGCTCGCCAACGCCGGGATCGAGATCAACGGGTCGCTGCTGTCCAGCGCCTTCACCTCGCCGATCACGCTGGGCATCCTGCTCGGCTACGGGCTCGGCAAGCCCCTCGGCATCCTCGGCGCGTCCTTCGCCGCCGAGCGGCTCAGCCGGGGCCGGATGAAGCCGCCGGTGGGCTGGGCGGCCGTGGCCGGCGGCGGCACCATCGCGGGCATCGGCTTCACCGTCTCGCTGCTCATCGCGACGCTCGCCTTCGACGGGCGGCAGCTGGAGCAGGCCAAGATCGGGGTGCTCAGCGCGGTCGTCTTCGCGATGCTGTCGACGTCGCTGGTCGCGCTGGTCACCGCGCGGCTGCCGAAGGCGCGGCGGGCCAGGGCGCTGCTCGGCACCGCCGAGTCGGTCGTCGACCTGGCCGAGCCCGTCGACCCCGACCGCGACCACGTCCGCGGTCCGCTCG
Organism: Streptomyces sp. NRRL F-5123; assembly: GCF_000721495.1. Classification (GTDB taxonomy): domain Bacteria; phylum Actinomycetota; class Actinomycetes; order Streptomycetales; family Streptomycetaceae; genus Actinacidiphila. The sequence goes on along the minus strand of NZ_JOHY01000004.1, from coordinate 126,877 downwards.
ACGCGCCCGTGACGGTCGTGGAGTACGGCGACTTCGAGTGCCCGTTCTGCGGCCAGGCCGAGCAGGTGGTGCGCGAACTGCTGGCGGACTTCGGCGACATCCGCTACGTCTGGCGGCACCTGCCGCTGCCCGACGTCCACCCGCACGCGCAGCTCGCGGCCGAGGCGGCGGAGGCCGCCGCGCTCCAGGGCGCCTTCTGGGAGATGCGCGACCTGCTGATCACCCATCAGGAGGAGCTGGGCGTCAAGGACCTGCTGCGGCACGCCCAGGACCTGGGCCTGGACGTGGACGCCTTCCGCGAGGCGCTGCGCGGCCGCCGGGGCGCGGCGCGGGTGGAGTTGGACGTCGAGTCGGCCGACCTCAGCGGGGTCGCGGGCACGCCGACCTTCTTCGTCAACGGGCGGCGTCACCACGGGGCGTACGACATCCAGAGCCTGTCGGCAGCCGTCGTCGCGGCCCGGGACCGCGCCGTCCTCATCGACGGCGCGTGGCCCGGGTCGGAGTGCTGACGTCAGGAGGTCGGGAGGTCGGGGGGTCGTCTCAGCGCGGCACGGGGCGGACGGCGAGCGGGGCGTCCGGGGTCTGGTGGCCGCCGCTGGCGACCATCCGGACCTCGCCGTCCGTGCTGATCTCGGCGCGCACTATGCCGGTCTCGTCCTGGTAGATCGGGTAGCCGCCGGCGCCTGACCGGTCGGTGCGGTGCACGAGCACCGCGTCGTCCTCCACCGCTGCTGCGTGGAAGACCAGCTCGTAGGTCTCCGGAAAGTCCATGGCTCCACCTCCGGGCATGGGCACGCCGGTCCCTTCCATCGTCCCTCATCCGCGCGGCGGGCGCGCGGCGGGCGCGCGGATGAGGGGTGCGGAGGCCGTCAGGACCGGGCCGTGGCCCGCCGGACCGGGAGCGTATCGTCTGGCCGGTACGACGGTCGGACCGAGAAGTGGGTGGGCGGTGGCGGGGAGCACGGAGCGGGAGCTGCCCCTGCCGCTGCGGGCGGACGCCGACCGCTGGCTGAGTGTGCGGGCGCGGCGGACCGTGCTGAGGATCGTGCACAACGTGACGTCCGCGACCCGGCTGCTGGACCTGCTGGCCGCCTTCGCCGGCGACCCGCGCGTCCAGACCGTCTTCACCTGCACCGGGTCGTCGGCGCTGGACGAGGGCACGGCGGATTTCCTCACCGCCCGCGGGATGCTCCAGGTCCCGTGGGAGCGGGCCAGGACCGGTGCCTTCGACCTCGCCATCGCCACCAGCAGAGGCGGCGACCTGCACGGTTTACGCGCCCCGCTGATCGGCGCGCCGCACGGCGCCGGGTACGGCAAGCTGCTGGCGCCGGCGGGCGGCGAGCCGGTGCCGTTCGGCCTGTCGCCGCAGTGGCTGATGCACGGCGGGCAGGTCGTCCCGGCGGCGATCGTGCTGTCGCACGAGGAGCAGCGCGCGCGGCTGTCGGACACCTGCCCGCAGGCCCTGCCGGTCGCGGTGGTCGCCGGCGACCCGTGCGCGGACCAGCTGCGGGCGGGCCTGCCCTTCCGCGCCGACTACCGGCGCGCCCTGGGCGTACGGCCGGGACAGCAGCTCGTGGTGGTCTCCTCGACCTGGGGCGCGGGCTCCGTCGTCGCGGACGACGACCCGGACCGCACCGCGCTGCGCCGCGCCCTGGCGGAGCTGCCGCTCGACGAGTACCGGGTGCTCGCCGCGGTGCACCCCAACGCCTGGTACGGGCACGGCGCGTGGCAGATGCAGAACTGGCTCGCGCCGCTGACCGAGCACGGCCTGATCCTCCCCGTCCCCGACAGCGAGACGTGGAAGGCCGCGCTGCTGGCCGCCGACGCGCTGATCGGCGACCACGGCTCGCTGACGCTGTACGGCGTCGCGCTCGGGCTGCCCACCGTCCTCGGCGCCTTCGCCGCCGGCAAGGTCGACGCCCGGTCGCCGATGGCCCGGCTCGGCGAGCTGCTGCCCCGGCTCGCGCCGCACGCCGGGGTGCGGGCGCAGCTCACCGACGCCGCCGCGCGCCAGCCGGGCAGCGCCGCGCTGCGCGAGCTGCGGGCCGCCGCCACCTCCCGGCCGGGGGAGTCGGCGGCGCTGCTGCGCCGGCTGTTCTACCAGCGGCTGGGCCTGCCGGAGCCCGAACTCCCCGCGGCGCCGCGCATGGTCCCGCTGCCCGAGGCCACCGTGCGGCCGTCCTTCCCGGCGCAGCCACCGGTCTACGCGTCCGCGCCGCAGCGGGACGGGTACGCCCGCGTACGCCGCTACCCCGCCGCCCTGCAGCGGCCCGCGGCCGAGCGGCACCTGGCCGGGGCGCACCTGGTGGCCGACGCCGACCACCCCGACGCGCGGTGGACGGACTCCGCGGACGTGGTGGCCGTCCCGTCCGGACGCCCGCTCGCGGCGGCGGGGCGGGACGCCTGGGCCGCGCTCCTGCGGCGCCGCCCGGGCCTCGCGCTGCTGGCCGTCGAGCAGCCGGCGGGCGGCGCGCTGCTCGTGCTGCGCGACGGGCGGCTGCTGCGGGCGGCGTGGTCGGGCCCGGGGGAGCGGCCGTGGTGGGCGACCGCGCCGGTCGCGGCCTCGGTGGTGCACGACCACCTCGCGGCGCTGCCCCGGGGCGCCGCACCGCAGGCCCGCATCGGGGTGCGCACCGGCGAGCAGGGCGGCACGGGGCTGCTGGAGGTCACCGCCGGGTGAGGCGGCGGGCGGCCGGGCACCGCCGCGCGAAGTGGCGCGTCCCGGGCGCCGGTCGCACAGTGGAACGAGAGGGCCGAAGCGCCGGAGCGCGCCCGTAGGCCCGCCCGCGGGGGTGCCGCCCGCGGTACGGCCCCGGCGGACCCGCCGCCCGCCGCCCTTCCCACGTAAGGGGATTTCCATGGCAACCGACAACCCCTCCCGGTCCGTCTCCAGCCACCGCAGCGACGTCGGCGGCAAGACCACCATCGCGGACTCCGTGGTGGCCACCATCGCCGGTATCGCCGCCCGCGAGGTCGACGGAGTCCACAGGTTGGGCGGCGGAGCCTCCCGCGCGATGGGCGCCGTACGCGACACGGTGTCGCGCTCCACCGACTTCACCCGCGGTGTCAAGGTCGAGGTCGGCGAGAAGCAGGCCGCGGTCGACCTGGACGTCGTGGTCCTCTACGGAACCGAGATCGCCGACGCCGCCACCCAGATACGCTCGCACGTCGCCAACGCCGTCGAGCGCATGACGGGCCTGGAGGTCGTCGAGATCAACATCGGCGTCCGCGACGTCTACATCCCCGGCGAGGAGTCGGACGAGGAGTCCGAGGCCCGCGTCCGCTGACGCCCCGCGCACGCCCCTCCCGGGCCCGGCCGCACCTGGTGCGCCGGGCCCGCGGCGTGCGCGGGGCCCGGCAGCGGCGTCAGCCGGCCGGCAGCGTGGCCGCGAGGGCGGCGCGGATCGGCGCGAGGTCCACGTCGGCGGCGATCGTCGCCGCCTCGGGCCGCTCGGCGGCCACCGGCTCCATGCCGAACAGGCCGCGCAGGAAGCGCGGGTGGACGGTGCGGGCGACCACGTCGTACGCGATCCGGTCCGCCTCGCCCGGCGCGAGCCCGTAGCTCTCGCCGAGGAAGCCGGCCAGCCGCACGTGCATCGAGCCGAAGACCGCGTCGTGGTAGCGGGCCGAGGCCTCCGGAAGCCGCTCGGCCTCGGCGATGCCCATCCGGCACATCCGCAAGGTGGGCTCCCACAGCAGCGTCTGCAGGAACCGCCCGCAGTAGAGCGCCGCGGCCTCCGCGGGCTCCTCGGCGTAGTCGCCCGGCGTGCCGAGCCGGTCGAGATACAGCTCCCGCACCAGGTCGACGACGGCGAGGAAGAGTTTGTCCTTGCTCTCGAAGTGCGCGTAGAGCGTGCGCTTGGACGTCTCGGCGCGGGCGGCCAGCTGGTCCATCGAGGTGCGTTCGAAGCCCGTTTCCAGGAAGACGTTCTTGGCCGTGAACAGGATGTGATCCCGAAGTTCGTCGCCGCGCCTTGCCATGCGCCCTCCTGTGCAGCAAAGTAAACGGTACGGTAGAGTTTACTTGAGTCGAGGTCGAGGAGTCCGACATGATCGTCGTCACCACACCCACCGGAAGTATCGGCCACCAGGCCCTTGAGCACGTCATCCGCGCAGGCGCCCCGGTCCGGGTCGTCGCCCGCGACCCCTCCCGGCTGCCCGCCGCGGTCCACGAGCACGCCGAAGTCGTCAAGGGGGCGACCAACGACCCCGCCGCCCTCGCCGAGGCGCTCACCGGCGCCGACACCGTGCTGTGGGTGCTGCCGCCCGACCCGCGGGCCGCCAGCATCCACGCCCACGTCGTGGACTTCACCCTCCCACTGTGCGACGCGATCGCCGCACAGGGCGTGCGCCGCGTCGTCGCGGTGTCCAGCCTCGGCCGTGCGGTCGGCCGCAACGCCGGGCAGATCTCCGCCGCCTTCGCGATGGACCACCTCGTGGAGAGCACCGGAGTGCACTACCGGTCGCTCGGCATGCCCGGCTTCATGGAGAACACCCTCCGGCAGCTCGGACCGATAAGGGATCAGGGCCTGTTCTTCGGCACGCTGCCCGCCGACCGGAAGTCCCCGACCGTCGCCACCCGCGACATCGCCGCCGTCGCCGCCGGGCTGCTGCTCGACCCGGACTGGACGGGCCAGAAGAGCGTCGCGGTGCCCGGCCCCGAGGACCTGTCGCCCGACGACATGGCGGGCATCATGACCGAGGAGCTGGGCCGCCCGGTCGCCTACCGGCAGATCCCCGGCGAGGCCCTCGTCGCCTCGATGACCGAGCACGGCACGACCCGCGCCTGGGCCCAGGGCCTCGTCGACATGTCCGCCGCCGTCGACGCCGGACTCTACGACGCCGAGCCCTACCCCGACCGGGCCGCCACCACCCCCACGACCTTCCGCCAGTGGTGCCGCGAGGTGCTGCGCCCCGCCCTGGCCTGAGGCTCCCCGGACCGCGGAACCCCGCCGCCCGTACGCTCCGACCGGGGACGACGGGCGGCCGGCCGGACCGAAAACCGTTCGAGGCCGACCGCGGCGGGCCGGTAGCGTCGGCCGTATGGACCCCCTGACCGACGCCGAGCTGCGCACCTCCTTCGTCAACTGCACCAAGGGCGAGGCGGGGCGCATCAACCTCCCGCGGGATCTGCCCGCCCTGCCCTGGGCGGACCTGGACTTCGTGGGCTGGCGGGACCCGGGCGCCCCCGACCGCGCGTACCTCGTCGCCCCCACCCCCGGCGGCAGGCCGGTGGGCCTCACCCTGCGGGTCGCCCCCGGCGCCCGGCGCAACCTGATGCGCAGCAGCCTGTGCGGCCTGTGCCTGACCGGCCACTCCGGCGGCGGCGTCGACCTCCTCGCGGCCCCCCTCGCGGGCGCCGCCGGACGACAGGGCAACACGGTCGCCCTCTACATGTGCGCGGACCTGGCGTGCTCGCTCTACATCCGCGGGAAGAAGACCTCGGTGCTGATCCGCCGTATGGAGGAGACCCTCACGCTGGAGGAGCAGATCGACCGCACGCGCCGCAACCTCGACGCCTTCCTGGCGAAGGTCACCGCGCGGGCGGCGTGAGTGGTGCGCCTCCGGCCGGGCGAGGGGTCCGCGGGGCCTGCCTCGGGCCGCCGGGCGGCGTGGGGCGTGGGGCGTGTGAACGGTGCGGCCGGGCCGGGCGGTCGGGGGCGGGTGCCTGGGCGGTGGCCCGCGCCGCCGTCCGGGTCGCCCGACCTAACCGCCCGAACTGCGTCACCGATCCGCGCCGGCGCGGCCCGGCGCCCGGGTCGCCTGCGCAGCGCCACGTTGACCTGCGGCGTCAGCCGCGTGCCCGCGGGCTCCCCGGATCGGGTGGAAGCGGGGCCCGGAGGCCCGCGCCGGGCGTACGGGCGGCCCGGCGGCCGGTAGATTCCCCGTCAGGGGGAGCACACGAGGACTCGCGGTGGACAGCGACTTCAACCAGCCCCATCCATCCAGCCGGCGTGCTCTCCCGTCCACCTGCCGCACGGAGGCGCGGAGGCGGGCACGTACCCTCCCGGCGTCCGACGTGAGGCGCCCCGGCCCCCTCACAGGCCGACGGGCACCGGCGTCCCCGGAAGGCCGCCCGCGTCGAGCCGGGCGAGCAGCCCGCCCAGGTCCCGAGGGGAGAAGACGTCGCTGCCGCGGTAGCCGCGGATGTCCTCGGGGTGCCACCACCGCAGCCCGGTGACGTTCTCCGCGGCGAGCTGCTCGTCCGTCAGGGCGCCGCGCGGGGCGAAGTGCGGGGTGCGGACGAGGAAGTAGTCGTTGACCACGCCGTCGTACCCCGGTGCGTGCGCGGGATCCACCACCACCTGGTGCCAGACGTGCGGCGGCTCCCCCTCGAGGGCGAACCCCACCTCCTCGCGCAGCTCCCGGCGCAGCGCGTCGAGGCTCGTCTCCCCGCGCTCGACACCCCCGCCCGGCGCGGCCCACACCACGAGCGTCCCGCCCGCCCGTACGAAGGCGAACCGGCACAGCAGTATCCGACCGCCCCCCTCGTCGAACAGGAGCGCGCGGACGGCGTGACGCAGATTCACCGGCGGCATCCGGCCACGATAGCCGCCCACGGGGACCGGCTGCGGGCGGCTGCCGCCGCTGCGGCAGGATGGGACCGTCGGCCGGGCGAGGCGCCGGTCACGGAGCAGGAGGTTCCCGAAGATGCGCGGAAGCGTCGTCGCGGTCAGTGCAAGCGGCGAGTACACGTTCACCAAGCCAAACCGCGACGGGATCCGGCTGATCGCCGGGCTCGGCGTGGAGGGCGACGCGCACGCCGGCGTGACCGTCAGGCACCGCTCGCGCGTCGCCCAGGACCCCTCCCAGCCGAACCTGCGCCAGGTCCACCTCATCCACGAGGAGCTCTTCGCCGAGGTCGCCGGCGACGGCTTCACCGTCGCCCCCGGCCAACTCGGCGAGAACATCACCACCTCCGGCCTCGACCTCCTCGGCCTCCCGGCCGGCACCCTCCTGCACATCGGCGACACCGCCGTCGTGGAGGTCACCGGCCTGCGCAACCCCTGCCGCCAGATCGACGACTTCCAGCACGGCCTGCTCAAGCAGGTGGTCGGCCACGACGCGGACGGCAACGTCGTCCGCAAGGCCGGCGTCATGAGCGTCGTCCGCGAAGGCGGCACCGTCCACCCCGGCGACCCGGTCACCGCCCACCTCCCGGCCGCCCCGCACCGGCCTCTCGCGCCCGTCTGACCACCCCCGCCCGGACCGCCGGCCCCGCCCGCCGAACCGCCGCCGCGCCACGGGCGTCCTGCTCTGCACGGGCGGGACACCGCCACCGGCGAGAGGGGCTCCATGGACGGCGGCGGGCACGGCGACGCGGGCCACAGCGACCACGGCCACCACCACGGCCATCATCACCACCACCACGGCGCGTCCGGCGGTGACGGCGGGTATTCCGGCGGAGGGCGCGGCGGCGGGACGGGCAGGGGCGGGAGAGCCGGCGCCGTGCTGCTCCTCGTCGTGGGGTCGGCCGTGATCTTCCTGCTCACCTGGATCCACTGACGGCGCCGCCAGCTGCCCCGTACCGGCGGGCGGTCGGCAGCCCCGGGACCAGCAGGGGCAGGTGAAAAGCACCACGAGTGGGAAGGACGGTCCCTCGCCCGGCGGCAGCGGGGTGCGTAGCTTTGCAGGCAGCGCCAGGGACCGGACCGGGCCCGGGCAGGGGATCGGGCCTCGGGTGCGGATGACGGATCCGGCCCCTGCCCCCAACGTCCCGGCCCTCTGGCAGCCCGTCTGATCCCGCCTCCCCGTCCGGGCCGCGGGCCCGGCGCACCCCCGCGGCGCCGGGCCCGCGGCCCTTCCTGTGAACCGCCTCCGACCGCTGGCAGGCGGCGCGCCGTGTGCGCCAGGATGGCCGCCATGATCTTCGTCGCGGTCGCCGCCGCCGCTTTCCTGACCGGCGCCTTCGGTACGGTACGGGCCGCCCTGCACGGGGCGCGCTGCATACGGGCCCGCCGCAGCGGCCTGGAGCTCCAGGCCGACGTGGTCGGCAACGACAGCGGGCCGACCGCGAACGCCGGCCGCTACACCCTCACCCCCGTCGTCCGGTACCACATCGAGGGGCGCGCCATCGTGTCCTCCCTCGTCAACGCCTCCGGCAGGCCCGGTCCGACCGGCGGCGCGATGACCGTCGTGGTCGACCCGGCCCGCCCCTACGAGCCGTACGACCGCTACCGGCTCCTCGGCGCCCTGGACGGCGGCTCGATCATGCTTTTCCTGCTGGGCACCGCCCTGCTGGTCTGGTCCCTGGCCGTCGTCTGAGTCCCCGCGGGAGGGGGTCACCCGGCGACACGCGGCTCGTCCAGTCCGCCCAGGACCGCGTCCACCGCCTGCTCGGGCGTCAGGTCCGAGGTGTCCGGCCACAGTCCGCGGCGCGGCGTCCGCGCCCGCAGCTCCTCGTCGAGCAGCCCGACCGTCCAGCCCCCGTCGTAGCCGTCCTCCGGCCGCCCGACCTCGCGTGCCGCGACCGCTTCCGCCGTCGGGGCGAGCACCACCAGGTAGAGCGGCCCGGTCGTCACGGCGTCGCGGAAGAAGCCGAGGTGTTCGCCGGGGACGACGTCCTGGACGACCACGGTCCACCCCGCCCGCGCGTACAGGTCCGCAACCGCCGCCGAGGCCTGGTGGCGCGGCAGCAACTGCGCCGCGGCCCCGGGCGTCGGCTCCGGCGTGAACTCCTCCCGCCCGGACACGACATCCGCCGGAAGCCGTCACCGCGCAGATGCACCGACCGCGGGAGCCGCTCGGCCGGCAACTGGGCGACGGTGGACCTCCCCGACGCCATCACCCCGGTGACCAGCACCACCGCGGAACCGGACCCGCCCACCCCGCAGCCCCCCAGCGCCCGCGCCGTCACACCCGCGCCGCCCTGCGGTCAGTCGGCCAGCGGCACGATGCTCACCGCGCGGTAGTCGTAGCCGTCCTGCTTGCCGCCGGGGTCCTCCCAGACCAGTTCGACCCGCTGCCCCGGCGACAGCGTGCGGAATCCGGTCATCCGGATGTTCGAGTAGTGCCCGAAGCACCCTCCGGGCGTCTCGGTCGAGTCGAGCACCCCCCAGCCGGCCTCGTCACTCCACTCACGGACCGTCGCGATCACCATGGGAGCAACCCTACGAGCCCGCCCCCGCCCGCGCGCCCGAATTCCCCGCACCGGGCACCCCCACCTTCCCACCCGCCGCCCGGCGCGCTGCTCCCGCTCAACTCCCCGGCGCGGCCTGGTGCCCCTGTTCCTGCGGGTAGCTACTGATCTCGACCAGGTTGCCGTCGGGGTCGCGCAGATAGGTGCTGGTGAAGGGCCCGAGCGCGCCCGTACGCGGCACGGGGCCCGCCTCGACGGGGACGCCGCACGCGGCCAGGTGCTCCAGGACCCGGGCCTGCGGGTAGGGGGTGACCAGGCACAGGTCGGCGCTGCCCGGGGTCGGCCGGGCGGCGTGCGGGAGGAGTTCACGGCCCGCCGGGTGCAGGTTGATCTTGACGGTGCCGAAGGCCAGCGCGCGCCGCCCGTCGCCGAAGGTGACCGGCCGCATGCCGAGGACGCGTTCGTAGAAGGCAATGCCGGCCTCGACGTCGGCGACGGTCAGCACGAGGTGGTCCAGCCCGCCGACCAGCGGCCCGGTCACGGGACCGGCTCCGTAGCGGCCGAGCAGCCGTGTGCAGGCCTCCTGGGCGGGCGCGGACAGCAGGCCGCGGGAGCGGGTGAACAGGTCGGCGAGATCGGGGCCGTAGCGGGCCGCGAGGTCGGCGTTGTGCTCGACCAGGTCGAGTTCGTTCGCGGCGGTGATCTCCATCAGGGCCCGCAGGTCGGCTTCGGCGGGGACGCCCTCGGCGCCGGAGAAGCGGTCCCGGAAGACGACGGGGGAGCCCTGGCCGAGCTGCGGGTAGACCGCGGAGCGGTCGCAGCTCGCGTAGAAGTGGACCAGCTCTTCCGCGCGTTCGCCGACGAGCGCCGCGAGCCGGGCGCGCTCGCCGGTGCCGATCAGTGCCTCGTCGAAGCCGTCCGTCCCGTACGCGGCGTGGCACAGCCCCGCCGTCCGCACGTCGGGGCCGGCGCCCCACTCGTCCAGCATCCGCTCGACCCGGCCCAGGTGCGCCAGCAGCGTGCCGCCGGGGTGGGGGATGCGGTCGGCGCCCCGCTCGCGCAGGAAGTCCTCGATACGTGCCCGGTCGGGCTGCGGTTCGTTCCGGCTCATGACCATGTCACGAGTTATAGTCGTGACGTGAACGCCGAGGCAAGCGACACGGGCGAGGATGTGCCCGCCGGGGAACTGCGCTTCAACTTCCGCTCCGGCCGCCTGTGCCTGGCTTTCGTCGCCACGGTCGGCGAGCGCTGGCGCGGCCGGTACGAGCGGCTGCGCGAACCGTCGGACCTGGCCCGTTGGTACTGCGAGGCGGGGCTGCTCCGGGAGCCGCCCGACGTCACCGGGTCCGGCCTGGAAGCCGCCCGGGTGCTGCGCGAGGCCGTCCACCGCCTCGCGCGCGCGGTGATCGCCGGGCAGGCCCCCTCGCCCGCGGACGAGGCCGCCGTCAACGCCGCCGCGGCCGCGCCACCGCTGGTGCCCGTCCTGAGCGGCGGCACCGGGCGGCTGACCCTGCCGGCCGCGCGCGGGCAGCAGGCGGCCCTCAGCACGGTGGCCCGCGACGCCGTCGACCTCTTCTCCGGCCCGGCCGCGGCCCGGGTGCGCGAGTGCGCGAGCCCGGAGTGCGCGCTGCTGTTCGTCGACACCAGCCGCCCGGGGCGCCGCCGCTGGTGCTCCAGCGCGGCCTGCGGCGGCAAGGACCGCGCCGCCGCGTACCGCCGCAGGCGCGCCGCGGCACCGGAGGGCTGAGCCGGCTCCCGGCCGGCGGCAGAGCCCGGCATCAATGTCAGACCCTCACGCAAAAATAGTGGGCATGACGACAACTCCCGCCGTAGAGGCGTTGGCCACCCCTGCCCAGTACCGCGACGCCATCGCCCGCGTACGCGAGGCCGCCCGCGCCTACTACGGCGGCGACGGCGACTTCGCGGCCGAGAGCGTGCTGGACGACGCCGCCTACGACCAGTTGCTGCTGGCGCTCGCGGCGTACGAGCAGGCCCATCCGGAAGAGGCCGCGCCCGACTCCCCGACCACCCAGGTCGCCGCCGGGGCCGCGCCGGTCGGTGACGTCGCGCACGGTGTGCCGATGCTGTCGCTGGACAACGTCTTCTCCGCCGAGCAGCTGGTCGCGTGGGGCGACGGGCTGCAGCGCCGCCTGGGGCGCCCGGTCGAGGGCGGCTTCACCGTGGAGCCCAAGCTGGACGGCGCGGCGATAGCCGCCCGCTACCGCGACGGGCGCCTGGTCCAGGTGGTCACCCGCGGCGACGGCCGGTTCGGCGAGGACGTCAGCCATGTCATCGGCACCATCGACGGCCTGCCGGAGTCGCTCGGGACGGCGTGCACGGTCGAGGTGCGCGGTGAAGTGCTCTTCACGCAGGAGCAGTTCGAGCGCGCCAACGACATCCGCGTCCAGCACGGCGCCACGGTGTTCCGCAACCCGCGCAACGGCGCCTCCGGCACGCTGCGCGCCAAGGACCGCCCCTACCGGCTGGCCATGACCTTCTGGGCGTACGGCGCCGTCGACCTCGACGGCGGCACCTTCCTGCCCGAGGGCGCCTCGCACAGCGAGGTACTGGCCCTGGTCTCCGCGGCCGGAGTGCAGACCACGCGCGAGAATCCGGCCGCGATACGCCGCGTCGGCACCGTCGAGGAGGCGCAGCGGCGGATCGAGGAGATCCAGGCGCTGCGGCAGGCGCTGCCCTTCGGCATCGACGGCGTGGTCGTCAAGGCCGACGCCGCCGCCGAGCAGCGGGCCGCAGGCTCCGGCTCGCGCTTCCCGCACTGGGCGATCGCCTTCAAACTGCCCGCGGTCGAGCGCACCACGGTGCTGCTGGACGTCGAGTGGAACGTCGGCCGTACGGGCGTGATCGCGCCCCGCGGGCGGCTGGAGCCCGTCGAGATCGACGGCAGCACCGTCGAGTACGCCACGCTGCACAACCCCGCGGACATCCGCCGCCGCGACCTCCACCTCGGCGACACGGTCACGGTCTACAAGGCGGGCGACATCATCCCGCGCGTGCAGGCAGCCGTCGTCCAGCTGCGCCCCGCGGACGCGGTCGAGGTGCCGCTGCCCGAGGCCTGCCCGAACTGCGGCAGCGACATCGACAGGAGCCAGGAGCGCTGGCGCTGCGTCAAGGGCGCCGCCTGCCGGCTGCCCGCGCTCATCGGATACGCCGCGCAGCGCGACTGCCTCGACATCGACGGCCTGGGCAGGACGTACGTCACCTGGCTCGTCGACTCCGGCGCCGTCACCGACATCGCCGACCTCTACACCCTCGACCTGGCGACCCTCTCCGAGGCCGCCGGGAGCGACAAGCGGGGCGCCAAGCTTGCCGAGCAGATCCGGGCCGCGAAGGCCAAGCCGCTCAGCCGGCAGCTGTGCGCGTTGGGCATCACCAACACCGGGCGCCGCCTGTCCCAGCGCATCGCGGCCCACTTCCGCACCATGGAAGCCGTGCGCGCCGCGACGGCGGAGGCGTTCCAGGACGTCGACGGCATCGGCCCGGAGAAGGCTCCCGGCATCGTCGCGCAGATAGCCGAACTCGCCCCGGTCATCGACAAGATGATCGCGGCCGGCGCCACCATGAGCGAACCGGCCGGCGATTCCGCGGTCGACGGCCCGCTGACCGCCGAGGACGGCCGCCCGAAGAAGGTCGTGGTCACCGGCAGGATGACCGGCCCGCTCGCAGCCCTCAGCCGCACCGGCGTGAAGGACCTCGTCGAACGGGCCGGCGGCAGGGCCGGCGACACCGTCACCGCCGAGACCGCCTACCTCGTCGCCGCCCCCGCCGCGAACGGCAAGCTCAGCAGCAAGGCCGCCAAGGCAGAACAGCTCGGCGTCCAGGTCCTCACCCCGGAGGAGTTCGCCGACCTGGTCGCCGACTACCTCTCCTGACACAGCCGGGGGTCACGAGCGCCTCGCTGCGAAGCCGACCGGCCGCGGAGGCAGTTCCCCGGCCCGGGGCGCAGGGCCGCGCGTCCGGCGGGCGAGCGCTGCGGCGGCGTGCGGCCTCCCTCTAGGATGGCGGTTTCCGGCCAGAGGGGGAGGGCTGATGACCATACATGTCCGCCGGTGGGGGAGGCACGCCGTCGCGGCGGCGGCCGCCGTGGCAGCCGCGGCCGTGCTCGCCGGGTGTTCGGGTGACGGCAAGCCGTCCGCCCTGTCGCAGGCCGGCCTGCACGACAAGGTGCGCTCGGCGGCCGGGGATTCCCGGCGGTGCCCGCTGGACTACGACCTGGACAAGGCGGCGTCGGCCGCGCACGTGCCCGGGTCCGCGAGCCCGGTCTCCGCGTCCGTCGACCTGCCGGAGGACGCCGACAAGGACGCCGTGCTCAGTACCGCGCACGCCACCGACGTGGAGTGCGACTACACGCTGGGCCCGGAGGAGGTGTCCGTCGAGACCGTCGCCGCCGAGAAGGGCAGTGCCGCCGCCCTGCTGGCCCCGCTGATCCAGCGGAACGCAGAAATGTCCTCGGGCCAGCTGACGGCCTATCTCGGCGCGCTGCAGAAAGCTCCCGCCGGCACCCCGGTCGTCACCCCGACCGGCAACGTCGCCCTCGTCCGGTTGCGTGGCGCGGGCAGCGACAGCGTGGCGCTGATGGTCTCGTGCGGCACCGGCCAGGACGAGCGCGGCACGAAGCTGACCGCGAAACAGGTCCGCGCGCTCACCGGGAGCCTGGGCGGCCAGGCGCACTGGTGACCGCGCCGGGGCGGTTCACGTCGAAGGACCGGTCCGTCTTCACGCAGCGGACGTCCCCTCGGCAACGCAACTGCAGTCCCTGCTAGGGCAGTCGCCTGATCCACACCGCAGCCCTGCCGCCGGCCCCGGCTCGGGCACGCCTCCGCGGGGAAAGCGGAATTCCTGCCCGGCGGCGGCGCGGGGTGCGGTGCGTGCCCCGGTCCCAGTGTTCTCGGGATGCCCCTTCTATTTCCCGGTCCGAGGCGCCGCCCTATACGGAATTACGCGGGTTCGCGGAGCGCGGCACGTGGCGCATACCGCGGTTCGTGGCCGTCGGCGCCGGGTCGGCGTGTCTGTGGCGGCACGTCGCGGAATTCGGTCGCCGCGCGCGGGGGCCGTGTCGCCCGCGAATCCCCGCCGCGACCGGAGGCCGCACGTGGCGCCGGGATTCACCGCGGCTGTCCGGCGCGGCAGGGGCTCACTTTTCGGGGCTGAAGGTGCGTAAGCATGGGCAGTCCGACGTATTCCAGCGATTGGAAGCGATTGGAGCAATACGGGTGAAACTGGCTCCGGTGAAATCCCGGGGCGCTATCCCCTGGTGAAGTTGAACATCTGGTGTATCTTCTGGGGGTGGGCCCTTCGGATATACGTGGTACGCGGTGACGACGGGGAGTCAGTGAATTGGGAAACCGTGGCCTCATTCGCTCCTTTCGCCAGATAGAAAAGGGCGAAATTGACCAGCGCCGACCCGTCGTGACACTTTTCAGCGGCGGCCTGGACAGCACCTACCTGCTGTACCGGCTGCGGCAGGCGGGGGTGGACGAGGTGCACGCGCTCAGCGTGGACCTCGGCGGTGACGAGGCGCCGGAACTGACGGACATCGCCGACACCCTGGGAGTCCACCTCCACACCGTCGACGCCCGCGACCTGTTCGCCGACGAGTTCGTCGCCCCGGCCATCGCGGCGCACGCGGTCTACCTGGACACGCACCCGATCAGCTCCTCGCTCAGCCGGCCCCTCATCGCGAGGATCGCGATGGAGAAGGCCGAGCACCTCGGCGCGCCGACGGTCCTGCACACCGCCAACCGTTCGCAGAACAGCCTGCGGCGGCTCAACGGCGCCCTGGAACTGCTCGGCTTCGCCGGGGACTACGGCAGCCCCTACGACCTGGAGCCGGTCGACCGGGACGAGAAGATGCGGGAGCTGAAGACCCTGGGTCTGGACGTGGTGGCCGCGAGGGTCGTCAGCGGGGACTCGAACCTGTGGTGCCGCGAGTTCGAGTCCGGCTACCTCGACGACCCCGAGTCCCACGCGGTGCCCGAGGACCTGTACCGCTGGAGCGTGCCGGACGCGGACCGGCGCGACGACGGCATCGAGATCTCCCTGCGCGGCGGGGTCCCGGTGGCCGTCGACGGCGAGGAGCTGCCCCTGGCGGCGCTGGTCGCCCGGCTGAACCGGCGGGTCGGCCGGCACGGCCTCGGCCGCAGCAGCGGGCTGGAGCACCTCCCCGGCGGCGCCAAGGTCCTGGAGGTCCGCGAGACCCCTGCGGCCTGGCTCCTGCTGCGGTCCCACCGGGTGCTGGAGAGCGCGACGCTCGACGCGGAACTCATCCGCGAGAAGCTGCACATCGAGCAGCTGTGGGTGCGCGAAGCGCTGGAGGGCCGCTGGTTCGGTGAACTGCACGCCGCCTGCCAGGCGTTCATCGCGTCCACGGCACCCGCCGTCTCGGGCACGGTGCGCTGGCACCTGTCGCAGGCCGGAGCGAACACCACGTCCGTCGTCGCCGCCAGACCGCGGTACGTGCGCGACCGCGAGCACTGGGAGAAGTCCTCGATCCAGGAGGAACTCGGCCTGCTGACGTCAGGGGCGTGAGCAGACGGGCCACGGCACGTCCCGTGCGCCCCGCGTACCTTCCGTGGTCGTCCGACAGCCGCAAGGCCAGGAATGAGGAAGCACGTGAAGATTCCCGAGATCCTCGGCGAGGCCCGGGCCCTCGTCACTCCTGCGATGGAGAAGGCCTTGTCGCAGCTCTCTCCGGAGATCCAGCGGGTGGTCGACTACCACATGGGCTGGCGGGACGCCGAGGGCCGGCCCGTGCAGCGGCGCGGCAGCAAGTCCGTCCGGCCGGCCCTGGCCTTCCTCTCGGCCCGTGCGGGCGGCGGGGAGATCGCGGAGGCGCTGCCCGGCGCGCTGGCGGTGGAGTTCCTGAACAACTGGGCCTTCCTCGTCGACGACGTGATGGACGGCGACCGGTTCAGGCGCCAGCGGGAGACCGCGTGGGTCGTGTTCGGCCAGGGACAGGCGATCTGCGCCGGGACCGCGCTGCTGACGCTCGCCCAGCAGGTCCTGCTGGAGAGCCCCACGCCCGCCCGGCTGGCCGCCGTCGACCTCGTCCTGGACACCTCCGCGAGGATGCTGGCCGGGCAGACCCTGGACATGACGTTCGAGCGGCGGCTGGACTACACCGTCGACGAGTCGATGGCGATGACGCAGTCCAAGACCAGCTCGCTGCTGCGCTGCGCCACCTCGATAGGGGCGGTCCTGGTGGGCGCCGACAGCCGCGTCGTCGATCGCCTCGCCGAGTTCGGGCAGGCCGTCGGCGTGGCGTTCCAGGCGCGTGACGACATGCTCGGGATCTGGGGCACGCCCGACCAGACCGGAGGGCGCCCCCGGGGGTTCGACGTCCGGGCGCGCAAGGGCACGCTGCCGATCGCCGTGGCGCTCAACGACCCCGCGCACGGGCCCCGGCTGCGCGAGGTCCTCGCCCGCGAGGGCGGCCTGACGCAGCGGGACGTCGAGGCGGCCACCCGGCTGATCGACGCGGCGGGCGGCCGGGAGTGGACGGACGCGCTGGCCAGGCGGATGGTCGAGCAGGCGCTCGCCGCGCTCGCCGAACTCCCCCTCGCCGACGATGTGCGCGTACACCTCGAGGAACTGGCGGCGATGGGGTTGCCCGACGACGTGGCGCGCTGACCGCCGGGGCGGCCCGCGGCGCCGCCACCGACATCCACGTGGAGGCAGAGGGGAATCGTGTTGCCAGGCATATCTCTCGCCCTGATGGGCATCGACGGAGCGGGCAAGAGCACGCTCGCCCGCGCGCTGCGCGAGGAGCTGACCGCCCGCGGCGCCGAGGTCGTGGACGTCACCTGGGCAGGGGCCGTCGCCGCCCTTCCGGCCGGCTACCCGCGGACCAGCATCGAGCAACTCGGTGTCGAGGGATGGCGGTTGTTCTACGCGGGCCGCACGATCGACGACGCCCCGGTGGACGAGGCGATCCCGCGGCTGTTCGCCGACTTCGGCGCGTCCGAGCTGCCGCGCCGGATCGGGGAGGCCGGGGGCCGGGCGCACCAGTCCGGAGTGGTCGCCTCCGCCCTGGTCGAGCTCGCCGGGCACTACCTGCTCCGGAGCGCGGTGGCCGCACCGGTCGTCGCCCGCGGCGGGGTGGCCCTCAACGACGGCTTCGGGCTCAAGAACGTCCTCAAGTGCCTGCGGCTGGCCGAGCAGATGCCCGACGGCGAGATCCCGGCGAGCACGCTGCGGTCCCTGGCCGGACAGGTGACGGAGATCTTCTCCGACCCCTTCCTGCAGCCGGACGTCGGCCTGCTGCTGGACGCCGACCCGGCGCTGTCCTACCGGTGGCGCATGGACCAGAACGGCCGGCTCGGGGCGGGGGAGGACCTGGACTTCGCGGGCCGTCCGGGCCGCGACGGCTACCTGGCCCTGCAGGGGGCCCTGGCCGCGGAGTACCGCGCGGCCGCGGAACGCTGGGGCTGGCACGTGCTCCCCGTCGACGGGCGCCCCCAGCACGAGACCGCGGAGGAGGGCCTGCGCGCCGTCCTCGGCGACAACCGGGTCCGGGCGCTCCTGGAGGCCGGTACCGCACCCGCACCGAAACCTGATGTGGAGACGACATCGTGAACATCGATGTGCTCAGGGCGAAGCTGGCCCGTCGTATCGGCGAGGACAGGCGCGTGGAGACCGCGGACGAGCTCCTGGACCGCGTCTCGGGCACCCTCGGCGAGGTCGAGCGGCGCTACGCGGGCAGCGGGGACGCGCGGGCGCGCCACTGGTCCGGCCGGTTCCGGGCCCTGATGGAGGAGAACCGGTTCTGGCCGTCGGGCCGCATCCTCAACAACACCGGAACCCGGCAGGCCCAGCTCGCCTCCTGCTTCGTGCTGCCGCTCGCCGACACCTTCGACAGCGTCTTCGAGACCCTGAAGATCGCGGCCGCATGCCACCGGACGGGCGGCGGCACGGGCTTCGACCTCAGCGGGCTGAGGGAGCGCGGCGCACCCATCAGCACCGCGGAGGCGGCCGGCGCCAGCGGACCGGTGTCGTGGCTGCGCCTGTTCGACGCCGAGACCGCGGTGGTCGCCGCGGGCGGCAAGATGCGCGGCGCCAACCTGGGCTCGCTGTCGGTCTACCACCCGGACGTCATGGAGTTCGTCGACGCCAAGCGGACGGTGGGCCGTCTGCACAACTTCAACATCTCCGTCGCCGTGGACGACGATTTCATGCGGGCGGTCGAGACGGACGGGACGATCGACCTCGTCAGCCCGCACAGCGGTGCCGTCACCGGACGCGTCGAGGCGGCCCGCGTCTGGCAGCGGATCTGCGAGAACGCCTGGCGCACCGGCGATCCCGGACTGCTGTTCACCAGCGCCATCAACCGGGCCAACCCGCTCGTCGGCCGTCTGGGGCCCATCCGGACCACCAACCCGTGCGGCGAGCAGACGCTCTACCCGTACGAGGCGAGCAACCTGGGGTCGGTGAACCTGGCCGCGATGCTGCGGTCCGGCCGCCGGGAGGTGGACTGGGACCTCCTCGCCGCCACGGTCGGCGACGCGGTGCGCCTGCTCGACAACGCCATCGACGCCTCCCGGTACCCGGAGCCGCGCATCACCGGCATGGCCCAGTCCAACCGCAGGCTCGGACTGGGCGTCATGGGCTACGCCGACCTGCTGGTGCGGCTGGGCGTGCGCTACGACTCCGAAGAGGCGATGGACCTGGTCGACCGCCTCGGCGCGACCGTCCGCGACGCCGCGTGGGCGGCCAGCGAGGAGCTCGCGCAGGAGCGCGGCACCTACCCCAACTGGGAGTACAGCGGCCGGCGGGTGCCCGCCAGGAACTGCGCCATCACCACGATCGCGCCCACGGGCACGATCTCGATGGTCGCCGGCTGCTCCAGCGGCATCGAGCCGAGGTTCGCTCCCGTCTGGAACAAGGACGTCCTGACCGCCGACGGAGTCGCTGGGGCCGACGAGGACCTGCTGCGCGAGCTCGCGCAGCACGCCGGTCTGAGCCGGGAGCACGCCCTGTCGCTGCTGCGCAACAAGCCCCTGGCCGAACTGCCCCTGCCGGAGGGAGTCCTGGACACCTTCCGCTACGCACACGCGATCCCGGGGTCCTGGCACGTCCGCACCGTCGCCCGCTGGCAGCGGTACACCGACAACGCGGTGTCCAAGACGGTCAACCTCCCGCACGGCTGTGACGCCGCGGAGGTCTCGGAGACCTTCCTCGAAGCCTGGCGGCTGGGCTGCAAGGGCCTGTCGGTGTACCGGGAGGGCTCGCGCGACCGGGACCTGCTGACCGCGGCGTACGGCGGGCCGGAGCCGGAACCGCCGCGGCAGAGCAGGCAGCTGCTGGCCGGGGACCTGTGAGGCGGCCCGGAGCGCCCCACCGGCCCGCTCGCACACAGCAACACAGGCCCTGCCCGGGCAGGGCGCCGAGGCAATTCGCAAGGTGGTGAACCGCAGTGTCACTTTCTCCCGAGGCAGGGCCGGAGACGGCCCCGGCACGTGCGACGGGACGTACCTCCGTCCCGCCCAACGCGTTCTACGTGCCCTCGCCCGTCGTCCTGCTCAGCACCGAGGACGAGAACGGCGAGGTCGACGTGTCGGCGATGTCGGCGGTCGGGGTGGTCTGCCTCGACCCGGCCGTCCTCGCCGTGGGCATCAAACCGCGCCGGCAGACGTACAAGAACATCCGGCGGACCGGCTCGTTCGTCGTGAACCTGCCGCTCCAGGACGGGCTGGAGGCCGCGGATTACACCGGCACCCGGCCCTGGCGCAAGGAACCGGACAAGCTGCGGAACGCGGGTCTCGAAGTGGCCCGGCTCCCCGAGAGCGGGCTGCCGTACCTGCCGAGCTGCCCGATCGCCATGGCGTGCACCCTCGTCGGCAACCTGGGCCGCCACGAACTCCGGCTGGACGTGCCGCCGTCCCACCAGGTGGTCCTCGGGCGGATGACGGAGTGCTCGATCGACGACGAGTGGCTGGGCGAGGACGAGGTGCGGCTGGAGGACATGCCGGTCCTGCTGTACCTGAACCGCGTGTACGCCGCCCGGGGCGACGTCCTGGGCGTCCAGCGCTTCACCGACGACCCGGCCAAGCGCGAGGCGAAGATGCGCGAGTACCGCAGCCTGGGAGGGCGGCAGGAGTGAGGGAAGCCACGCAGCGGGCACTCGTGGCGCGGCTGTTGGCCCACATCGAGCACGGCACCACCGACCGCGCGCCGGCGGAGCGGACCGTGGCGGCGGACACCTATGCCGGCGCCGAACGGCTGGAGCACGAGCGGCGGACGGTCCTGCGTCGGCGGCCGGTGGTCCTCGCCCACTCCTCGCAGCTCGCCGCGGCGGGCGATTTCGTCACCGACCGTGTCGACGGCCGTCCGCTCCTCGCCGTCCGCGGAGCGGACGGCGGTGTGCGGGCCTTCCTCAACGTCTGCCGGCACCGGGGGGCGCAGCTGGTCGAGGCCGAGGACGGTACGGCAGCCAAGGGGTTCAGCTGCCGCACGCACGCCTGGCGCTACGGCCTGGACGGGGCTCTGGCCCATGTGCCCGACCGGGACCGCTGCTTCTCGCCGGCGGCCCTGGAGGGGCGCGACCTGCTGCCGGTTCCGGTCGTGGAGCGCTACGGCTTCGTCTGGCTGGCCCCGCGGCCGAGCGGTCCCGGCCCGCTCGCGGATCCCCTCGGGGGCCGTCTGGCGGACCTGGACGAGGACTGGTCGGCCTTCCGGTTCGCGGACGACACGCTCTGGGCCACGGACCGGCTCGTCGGCCGGTTCAACTGGAAGCTGGGAGTCGAGGGCTTCCTGGAGGTCTACCACTTCCGCAGCCTGCACCCCGACATGCAGAAGTACGTGTTCGTCCCCGAGGTCGCCCTCTTCGACCGGCTCGGTGAGCACGTGCGGATCGTCGCCCCCAAACGGGAGATCCGCGAACTGCGCGACGTCCCGCCGGAGCAGAGGCTGCTGCGTCCGCACGCCACACTGGTCTACTTCGTCTTCCCCTCCACTTTCGTCTTCGTGGAGAAGCGGCACGTGACCACCTTGCGGATACAACCGCTGACCGACGAGTCGAGCGAGGTGCGAGTTCTGCACACGGCGCGGCGGGACGGACTGCTCAGACCGGATGCACTGCGCACGAATATCGACCTGTTCTCCAAGGTTCTCGCAGAGGACGTGGCTGCCGCGGAATCGGTCCAGAGAGGGCTGGCGAGCGCGCCGCAGGAATTGCTGTTCGGGCGCAACGAAGCGGGTCTGCACTACTTCCGCGACAGCCTGGCGCAGGCCGCGGAGGGTGAGGACCGCGCGCCGGTGGACGGCAGGGAAGGCGGTGTCCCGGAGCGGGAGGGCGCGGGGGAGTGATACGGACCGCAAAGTGCCATAAGCACCGCTAAATATGGGACCTGACGGTCACTCACCTCGTCGGGTCAATGTCTTGACACCGGATTGGGGCTCTGCAAGAATCAATTCTTGAACTTGATCACTTCGAAGTCCGAGTGGGGGCATCCTGGTGGCAGGCGCTTCGATTGCGTTGATTGGCATCGATGGGGCCGGAAAGACATCTCTGATGGGGCCACTGCGCGACGCGCTCGAGCAGCAGGGTTTCGCGGTGGTCGAGGTGAACTGGAAGAACGCCCTCAAGGAGACTGGGGCGGATTATCCGGGAATCAGCCTGGAGCAGCTTTACGTGGAGGCCTGGCGCCTCTTTTTCGCGGACGGCCTGGCTGATGGCCGGAAGATCGACCAGGAGATTCCCCGCGCTTATTCGGAATTCACCTCCTCATCGATGCTGGAGTCGCTCGCGGGCACACCCCAGGGGGCTCGTCCTTCCGGGCTGGTGGGGTCCGCGCTCGTCGAGTTCGCCGTCGACTACCTGCTGCAGGCGGAGTTCATCCGGCCGGCCATGGCGGAGGGCAAGGTGACGCTCGCCGACGGATTCGGCTTCAAGAACGTCACGAAGGTCCTCAAACTGGCGGGCGAGATGCCGCAGTCGGAGCGCAGCATCCCGCGTGAGAGCCTCGACGCACTGGTGGGGGCCGTGCGGGCCGCGTACGCGAGCCCCTTCCTCCAGCCCACCCTCGGGATTCTCCTGGACGCGGACCCCGCGCTCACCTACGACTGGCGCACCCGGCAGGCCGGCGGACTCGGGTTCGGGGAGGACTACAGCGTCACCGGCCGCTCGGACCGCGACTCCTACATCGAGCTCCAGACGTACATGGCCGAGCAGTACCGCTCCGCGGCTGCCGAATGGGGCTGGCAGGTCATCCCGGTGGACGGCCGGCCGCAGAGCGAGACCGTCGCCGAGGCCCGGCGGATCGTCACCGGCCACCCTGCCTTCCGGCGCTGACCCCCGCTGCGCCCGGAGCCGGGCCTCCCGCCGGAACCCCACGTCATCAGCCTGTGCGATGCCTTGTCCCGCGGGCTTCAACCGTCAGCAGAAAGGCGGCACACGTGCACACCGGAGACGGGAAGAAGCGTCGGTTGCGAGTGTCCCTGGTCCAGCAGGGCGTGTGGGCCACGGCACTGGAGTCCATGCCGCTGGCCATGGGGTACCTCAAGGCCACGCTGGACGGGGACCCGGACATCGGAACGGAGGTCGACGTCACCATCCACAACTTCAGCGGCGGCGACACGCTGACCGTGATGGCGAACCAGCTGTTCTCCGAGCAGCTGCCCGATGTGCTCGCCTTCTCCGTTCTGGGATGGAACGTCCGGAGCTTCGGCGCGCTGGCGGAGACGTACAAGCAGTCCAAGCCCGACGGCCTGGTGGTCTTCGGGGGCACACACGTGGCGAACCAGGGCGAGCGCGTCTTCCGCATGAACCCCGACGTCGACGTCGTCGTCAACGCCGAGGGGGAGTTCACCTTCCTGGAGCTGGTCCGGGCCCGACTGGACGACCGGGACTTCTCCCTCGTCCCCGGCCTGAGCCTGCCGGGGCCCGGCCACACCGTGGTCACCACCGAGGAGGCCCCGCGGATCGAGGACCTCAGCCGGATACCCTCGCCGTTCCTCACCAACTCCATCGAGATGCTGGACCACTTGGGCCGCTTCCGCTACGACGTCGCGCTGATGGAGACCAACCGCGGCTGCCCGTACAAGTGCGCCTTCTGCTACTGGGGCGGCGCGGTAGGCCAGAAGGTGCGGGCCTTCCCCCGCGAGCGCCTGATCGAGGAAGTCGACTACTTCGCCTTCCACGAGGTCGACACGATCGTGCTGTGCGACGCGAACTTCGGTCTCCTCAGGGAGGACCGCGACTTCGTGGAGAACGTGGTGCGCATACGGGCCAAGCGCGGCTTCCCGCGCTCGATCGAGACCTCCTGGGCGAAGAACAAGTCCGCGATCTTCTACGACATCGTCAAGCAGATGAAGGAGGGCGGCCTGCGCAGTTCCTTCACCCTGGCGCTCCAGACCCTCAACGACGCCGCCCTGACCGGGATGAACCGGCGGAACATGAAGATCAACGACTGGGAGAGCCTCGTCGCCTGGCTCCAGGAGAACGACCTGGACTGCTACGCCGAGCTGATCTGGGGAGCCCCGGGCGAGACCCGCGAGAGCTTCCTGGCAGGCTACGACGACCTCGCCGTGAAGGTCCCCAGGATCGCCACCTACCCGCTGCTCATCCTGCCGAACACCCACTACACCGAGCACCGCGACAAGTTCGGGTTCGTCACCGTCCGCGGTGACACCGACGACTTCGAGTACGTCCTCCAGCACGAGACGATGAGCGTGCAGGAGAACCGGGAGATGCAGCGCTTCCTGTTCTGGGCCAGGACGGTCGGTGAGAACGCCATCTTCCGCCACCTGTGGGACCCGGTCCGGGAACTGGCCGGCATGACGCAGTCCCAGGTCCTGCTGTCGATGATGGAGTGGTTCAACGGGTGCGCCGACCCGGTGGCGGCCCCGCTGCGCACCCTGGATTTGGACCTGGTGGACGCCCAGGTGGTCGCGCAGACCATCAACTACATGTACACCGAGCCCGCCTTCGAGCGGCTGGTCCTCCAGTGGTGGGAGGAGGCCGTCCTGCCCGGGCTCCCCGCCTCCGCGGGTCCGTTCCTGACCGACGTACTGCGCTACGACATGGCCACCCGCCCGCTGTACGACGGCGGGCCGGAACACGTCAGCGGCCTGCCGGTGGTCTCGATCGGCGGCCTGGACCACTACGTGCGCAGCAGTCCCCAGCTGTCCTTCGACGTGCCCGCCGCCCTCGGCGCGGGCCGCGCCGGCGGGACGTGGACGGTGCCGGAACCGGCCGCGTGGCGCGCCGACCTGTACTACAAGGTCGGCTTCAAGAACCATCTGGACAGCCACGAAGTCGCCGCCCAGTACCGCGGGAAGCTCTCCCACGAGCTGGGGCACACCGGCGACGCCGCACAGGAGACGGAGAGCCGATGACCGCCGGACACGAGGCCCTGGAGATACCGGTAGCGCCCGCACCACAGGTGACGCCGATCAACGACAACTACTTCAGCCCGGAGACCCTCGAGATCACCATCGACCGCTGCACCGAGGCGCAGACCGCCGCGGAGGTGGACTTCCTCGTCCGCGCGGGCAAGCTCGGCGACGGGGCCCGCGTGCTCGACGTCGGCTGCGGAGCGGGCCGCCAGTCCATCGCCCTCGCCCGGCGCGGATTCGACGTCACCGGCGTGGAGAAGGGCGAGCTGTACCTGGCCGAGGCCCGCAGGCGCGCGGCCGCGGCCGGCGTGGACGTCACCTTCGTCCGCGGCGACGCGCGCGACATGGAGCACGACAGCCGCTTCGACCTCGCGGTGAGCTTCTACACCGCGTTCGGCTACCACAGCGACCGGGACAACGCGAAGGTGCTGCACCGGATCGCCCGGAGCCTCGTCGTCGGCGGGCGGTTCGTCCTCGACATCACGAACCGCGACGCGGTCGCCAACCAGGCACGCGAGGTCGACGTCGTCACCAGCGACGGCCTGACGGTGGTGAAGGAGAACTTCTTCGACCCCTTCACCAGCCGGCGGCGGCTGGAGTGGACCTACCTGCGCGGTGACCGGGTGGTCAGCCGCGCCTCCTTCGACCACCGGGTCTACAGCCTCCACGAACTCGTCTCCCTCTTCCGGGACAGCGGTCTGGAACTGGAACACGCCTACCAGGACGTCGACGACACCCCGTTCTCGCCCGGCGGCCGCCACCTGGTCCTCGTCGCACGGCGGACCCTGTGAAGGCCACGACCCACTGGAGGAACCTTGCGGGCTTCTGACCTCATCATCCTGACCACCGCCGATCCGCAGCGCACCGCGCGCTCCTGGCTGGAGGCGAGCAGCGGCTTCCCGGCGTCGCTCGACCCGGCGGAGTTCCTCCTGCTGGCGTGCCAGCACCGGCTCTGCGGCCTGCTGGCCGACGCGCTGCGGGAGGCCGACTGGTTCGACCGGCTGCCCATCACCGTGTGCGAACGGCTGGACCAGGAGGCCCGGCTGGCGGAGCTGCGGCAGCGGGAGCTGACCGCCGCGCTGCGCCAGCTCGCGGACGTCCGGCCCGACATCGTGTCGCGCTCTGTCCTGCTCAAGGGCGGCGGGCTGCTGGCGGACTACGGGCGGCCCGGTCACCGGCCGATGAACGACTTCGACATCCTCCTCGGTGCCGAGGACTTCGCCGAGCTGGAGCCGCACTTCGCGGAACTCGGCTACTGGCTGAAGGTGAGCCTCAACGGCCCGACGTTCTACCGCGAGTCCGACAGCCCGACCGGCACGCTCTGCCTGGACGTCCACGTGGCCGGCCCCAGCAAGTACTTCCGGCCGGAGGAGGCCCTGACCACCGACTGGATCAGCTCCGCCGAGAAGCACAGCGTCGACGGGATCGCCTGTCTGCGGGCCGCGCCCGACTTCGAGTTCGTCAACGTGGTGACGCACATCCACGAGCACCTGGCCAGCTGGTACCACACCGTCGACGACGACGACGTCCGGCTCATCAGGTTCATCGACGCGGAGGTCCTCCTGGCACGGGGCGCCGTGGACCCCGAGGGCTGCTGGCGGCGGGCGGTGGACCTGGGCCTGCAGGGCGAGTTCGCGCTCGGGCTGTGGGCCTGGTCCGCGGTCCGGGGCGGCCTGCCCGACGCGCTGGCCCCGCTGGCGCCGCTCGCGGCACGGGTGGCCGGACTCGGAGAGCAGTGCGCGATGCCGTTCGGGCGGACGGTCCGCTGGTCCGTCCCCCTGCGCGAGCGCGCGTTCCGGACCGACCGGCTCGAACTCGCCTTCGACCTGCTGGGCAAGGACGAGGACAGGCGCTGGTCGCACTGGCAGGAGTGGTACGCCACCCGGGGCATGCTCGACGAGGACAGGGAGAAGGTGGAGGTGTTCGGCGAGGAGGCC
Source organism: Streptomyces sp. NRRL F-5123 (assembly GCF_000721495.1). Classification (GTDB taxonomy): domain Bacteria; phylum Actinomycetota; class Actinomycetes; order Streptomycetales; family Streptomycetaceae; genus Actinacidiphila. The sequence goes on along the minus strand of NZ_JOHY01000004.1, from coordinate 100,510 downwards.
CGCCGGCTCGTCGACGGCTTCACCCCCGCCGCCCCGCCTGCCTGACGCGCCCCGCCGCCCCGGCGCCGCGACGTCGCGGGCCCGCCCCGGTCACGACCCGGGGCGGGCCTCCTCCCGTGGGATCCGCGGCGACCGGGCGGTCCAGCAGCGCCGAACGGACCAGGACGCGCCGGCCGTACCCATCGGCGTCCCGGGCGCACAGCAGCTCGTGGACGCGGCGCAGTGCGTGGTGCGGTATTCCCGGCCACAGGTGGTGAACGGTGTGGAAGCCGTCGTTGTGGGGGTGGAAAGCAAAGCGCTGAAAACGTCCGTTGTTGGTGACCGTGGCGTCGAAAACGGTGTCGGCTGTGCTGTACACGTGCTCCGCGGATTCGGCCGCGAAGCGGATGACCGGCAACACCACGAGGTATCCGAGAATCCAGCAGACGAGAGCTGTGGCCCCGCGGCGCCAGCCAATGACAGATGCTGCTGCCGGTAGTGCGGTGACGGTCGGCCAGGTCAACGGCATCGCTATCAGGAGCGGATCGGATCCGAGCGTCCTGAGCCAGCCGGCCTCATAGCGTGGAAGGCGCCGGAGAAGGTCTGCGGCGAAGGCGGCGGCGCTGTTCCTGCGCATCCCCTCGACATCGAGTTCCGCATAGCGTTCCAGATCCGGATCGCTGGTCGTGCCGAATCGGCGGTGGTGCTGGAAGTGGGACGTCCGGTACGCCGGGAGAGAGGCTCCGGTGGGCGCCGCGGCCAGGACGAAGGCCAGGACGTCGTTGGCCGTCCGGTGCTTCCGCGTCCAGTTCCGGTGCGCCCCCTCGTGGACCAGGCACTCCAGGGCGCGCAGTTGGCGGCCGACCACGACGGCGGCCACCGCGTACACCACCGCGCGGACCGGCCAGGGCAGCGGACCGGCCCACGCCGCCGCGGCGAGTACGGCGCCCATGGCCACCGCGTGGTCGAGAAGAGCGGCGCCGACCGTGAGCACCGGACGCGTGCGATGTGCTGCCGCTATCCGCTCCCCTAATTCCGGGGGCACGCGATAACCGCGCGGATAGGGAGTGTCGGAGAAGACCCCTGCGAAACTTTTCCGTTGCTTCAACGTGTTCGCTCCCCCACTACGGCGTCCTTCACACGATCGCCGCGTGTGCGCTTGCATGTCAAGCACTCGAGGCGGGTTCGTATTGGTGTGCAGCAATAAACGGAAAAAACAATCCATTTCGGAAGATTCGCTGACTTCCCGGCTGCTCGTTGCTGCTTCTCGCGTCACCGTCCTACCGGTTGTGTCAATTACCGGAATCCGGTGGGAAAAATAGTCTGCCACTCGAAATAATGGTTGCCCCGGGATGTGGGGTGTCCTACTATCTGGCTGTCGGTGCGGAAAGAATTCAATTCTGGCGCGGGCGCGCCGGGCGCGGCCGCTGTGCGACGTGAGAGAGGCGTGCGATGAGCGAACTGGCGCTGCACGGCGGGCCGCCCGCGGTCACCGCGCCGCTGCCCCGGGCGTGGCCGTGGCTGTCGGAGGACGCACGGACCCGGGTGGACGGACTCCTGGCGGAAGGCGAACTCTCGGACTACGACTACGGCCCGGTACTGGCCGAGTTCGAACGGACGGTGGCCGACTACCACGGCGTTCCCTACGCGCTCGCCGCCTCCAGCGGGACCGACGCCCTGCTCTCGGCCTATCTCGCGGTGGGCGTCCGGCCGGGCGACGAGGTCCTCGTCCCGTCCTACAGCTTCCACGCCACCGTGGCCCCGCTGTTCCTGCTCTCCGCCGTCCCGGTGCTGTGCGACGTCGACCCCGTGACGGGGAACATCGACCCCGCCGACGCGGAGGCACGGATCACCGCGCGTACCAGGGCCGTCGCGGTCACCCACCTGTGGGGACACCCGGTGGACATGGACGCCGTGCTCGCGCTGGCCGGCCGCCACGGCCTGAAGGTGGTCGAGGACGGGTCGCACGCCCACGGCGCCCGCTACCGCGGCGCCCTGGTGGGCACACTGGGCGACGCGGGCGTCTTCAGCCTGGGGGCGCGCAAGATGGTCAGCGGCGGTATGGGCGGCGTGCTGGTGACGTCCGACGAGCACGTCCACCGTGAGCCGCAGCGGCTCGGACACACCCACGAGCGGGCCGCGCACTCCTGGCCGGCGGAGGACGTGGCCGTCGGGCTGGGCGGCAACCACCGCATCAGCCTCGTCGCCGCCGCCATCTGCACCGCGCAGTACCGGGACCTCGACGCCCGCATCGCGGTGAAGAGGGCCGTGCTGGAGGGCCTGAGCGCCCGACTGGAGGGAGTGCCGGGCCTGCGGCCGCAGTTCACCGCGCCCGGCGTGACGCGCGGCGGCTGGTACGGCTACAAGGCCCGGTACGTTCCGGGCGAGCTCGGCGGCCTGCCACTGGACGACTTCGTCGCGGCCCTGCAGGCCGAGGGCCTGCCGGTGGACCGGCCCTCCAACCGGCCGCTGCACTGGTCGCAGCTGTTCACCCAGCGGCGGCTGGAGCCGGCCTACTACCAGCCGGGGCGGGAGCGGCCGCTGTACCGGCGCGGTGAACTGCCGGGCGCGGAGGCGTACTACGAGGCCAGCCTGAGCTTCCCCGCCCCCCGGCTCCACGAGCCGTGCGAGGATGTGCTCGACCAGTGGCGCGACGGTATCGTCAAGGTCGTGAAGAACGCCGGACGGCTCCGCGGCCTGTCCGCAAACTCCCACTGACGCACGGCGTGGCCGGCCCGCGGGGCCCTCCCCGCGAGCCCACCCCGCGCCGGAGGTGACCGTTGACAACTGTGACACTGAGCGACGACGTGGCCCGGGCGTTTCCCGAGGCGCAGATCCGACTGCTGGTCGCGCGGGGACTGACGAACGACACCCCGTGGCCCGAAGTCGACATCCGGTGCAAGGAGCTGACCGACGCGGTGGCCGCCGGGACCGCGGGGGTGCCCGCGGAGGACGACCCGCGCATCACGTCGTGGCACGACGCCTACCGGAGCTTCGGCAGCAATCCGCGCCGCACCCGCTCCAGCGTGGACGCCCTGACCCGCAGGCTGAGCAGGAACGGGGTACTGCCGCGCATCAGCGGTGCGGTGGACGCCTACAACGTGGTCTGTGTGACGTTCGGGACCCCCGCCGGCGCCTTCGACCTCGACCGGCTGTCGGAACGGGTCGACATCCGTCCGTCCCGGCCGGGGGACTGGTTCGTCCCGCTGGGCGAGCCGGACGCGCGGGAGGAGCCCCGTCCGGGCGAAGTGGTGTACGCCCAGGGGCAGCAGGTGCTGACCCGGCACTGGAACCACCGCGACGCCGACGCGACCAAGGTCACCGCGGCCACCCGGGACGCGGTGTTCCTCCTCGAACGTGTGTCGCGGACGGCGGTCCCGGACGAGCAGCTCGACGCGGCCCACCGCGCGCTCGAGGAACTGGTGCGTCCGCACGCCGGCCAGGTTTCCCTGCTGACCGTCGACGCCCTGCACCCCACCGCGGATCTGAACGGCGGCTGACGGCCGGGCCAGGGCCGGATGCTCGGCTGCCTCCCCGCAGGCGGCACCGTCACCGGCCCGGCCGACCGCAACGCTGCGGGCGACGCCCCGTCCTTCCGGCCCGGGGCGTGGCTGCGCAAGCAGGCGAAGGCCCGCACCGAGGGGAAGCTGACCGGGCAACGGACCGCGCTCCTGGACGCACTTCACGCTGCCGAGGCCGCCGCCGGCTGACAGCCCCGGTCCGGGGCGGGATCTGCCGTCACGGCGAGGCGGGGCGCACTGCGGCGTCAGGACGCGATGTCCACCACGACCTTGCCGACTGTGCCGCTCTCGACCGCTCGGTGCGCGTCAGCGGTGCGGCCGAGGGGGAAGCGGGTCAGTGGCAGACCGTGTTCCTCGCCGACCGGCAGGGCGCCGTCGCGCACTGCGGCGGCGACGTCCTGGGCGGCCGCGGTGCGTGCCTCCGGACCGGCCGTGTAGAGCACCAGGAACTGCAGGCGCGTGTTGAGCACCATGTTCTGCAGCACGTTCAGTTCGACCGGCTTGCCACCGTCGTTGGCGTAGGTCGCGATCGTGCCGCGGGGTCGCAGCACGGCGAGGTCCAGTGCGATGTTCGCGCCGAGCGCCACTTCGGCGACGATGTCGACGCCGTCCGGGACGATCCTGCGGATCCCGGCGGCCGGATCCCCCTCCCGGTAGTTGACCACGTGGTGGGCGCCGGCGGCGGTGGCCAGCCGGGCTTTCTCCGGGCTGCTGACCGTGCTGATCACGGTGGCGCCGGCCCATCGGGCGAGCTGGATCACGGCGTGCCCGACCGCCCCGGCCCCGCCCGCGGCGAGCACCACCTTCCCGTCGAGTGCCCCGGGACGCAGTCGGCGCGGCCCGTCCTCGGCGACGGTGAGCGCGCGGTGCGCGGTCAGCGCGGGGACTCCGAGTGCGGCGCCGACGTCGAAGCCGGCCTCGTCGGGCAGGGGCACGGCCTGTTCGGCGGGCACGACGGTGAACTCGGCGGCGGTGCCGGTGGGCCGCCCGGCGGCAGCCATGAACAACCAGACCCGCTGACCGGCCCGGCTCTGCTCGACGCCCTCACCCACGGCGTCGATCGTGCCGGCGCCGTCGAGGTGCGGGGTGACCTCGGGGAAGTGCTTGGGGTGGCCGGCGCCGGAGCGCGCCTGCCAGTCGGTCGGGTTGACCCCGGACACGGTTACCCGGACGCGGACCTCGCCGGGGCCGGGCACGGGCAGGTCGCGGTCGACGAGCCGGAGAACGTCGGGGCCGCCGTTGTCGCGGTAGACGATGGCTTTCATGATTCCGTCCTGGTCGGGGGCTGGTCAGCCGATGGGGACGTCGGCGGAGCGGGACTCGACGGCGTCGAGGGCGGCCAGGGCGGCGGCGTCGAGGGTGATCCCGCCGACGGCCGTGTTGGCCTCCAGGTGAGCGGGGTCGGCGGTGCCGGGAATGAGCAGCACGTTGGGGGCGCGGTGCAGTAGCCAGGCGAGGCCGACCTGGGAGGGTGTGACGCCCAGGGATTCGGCCACGGCGTGCACCGCCGGCTCGTCGGTCGCCTTGGGCAGGCCCGGGAAGGACCCGCCGAGGGGGAAGAACGGCACCCAGGCGATGCCCTCGGCCGCGCACAGCCGCAGCATGTCCTCGTCGTCGCGCGAGACGAGGCTGTACGCGTTCTGCACGCAGGCGATGCCCGCGGACAGGGCGCGGCGAAGGCCGTCGAGGGTGACGCTGCTCAGACCGATCGCGCCGATCTTGCCCTCGTCGCGCAGGGCGGTCATCACTTCGAGCTGGTCGTCGAGGTCGACCACCTGGTCGCCGTCGGGGCGCAGGCCGGGGCCGGAGTCGAGCCGGCGGAGGTTGACCACCGGGAGCCGGTCGACGCCGAGGCTGCGCAGGTTGTCCTCGACGCCGGCGCGCAGCTGTTCGGGGCGCTGTGCGAGACGCAGTGGCAGAGGCCCGCCCGGGTCGGGGTCGGCCCCTACCTTCGTGACGACCAGGACGTCGTCCTCGGGGCGCAGCGCCTCGCGGATGACCTGGTTCGCGAACCCGAAGCCGTAGAACTGGGCGGTGTCCACGTGGTCGACGCCCAGTTCGACCGCGCGGCGCAGCAGGGCGACGGCCTCGCCGCGGTTGTGGTGCAGACGTTCGAGTTGCAGGGCGCCGTAGCCGACCCGGAAAACGGTGCGGCCGGCGAACGGAGCGGTCAGCGTGGTCATGGCGCGGTCTCCTCGGCCGGTGACTGCAGGGCGGTGTACAGCAGTTGGGCCAGGTAGAGGCTCTGCACCCGGTGGGCGATCGGGGTGGCACGCTCCTGGGCCTCGGCCGACCCGAGGTGTTCGACCTTGACCAGCCAGGCGGTGACGCTGTTGTGCACCATCGCGCGCATCCGGTCGATCGTGTCGACCACGATGCCGTGGATGGCCGGGTTGTTGGTTGCCTCGCCCCAGGTCTGCACGCCGACGCGGGCTTCGACCGGGTCGATGCCGGCGATCAGGCGGGCGAGCAGTTCGTCGGGGTCGGGCGGGGTGTCGCTCCCGGCGTACTCGCCGAGGACTTCCGCGCGCTTGGCGAGCACCGCGTGGGCCGAGGCTTGAACCAGCTCGGCCTTGTTGCGGTAGTGGGCGTAGATCGAGCCCGTCGACAGGCCGGACTCGGCCGTGATGTCGGCGATCGAGGTCCGCTCCAGGCCGTTGCGGCTGAAGCAGCGTACGGCGGCCTCGGTGATCTGGGCGCGCCGGAGTTCCTTGCGTGCGTCGGTGAGCCGAGGCACCGCACCTCCCGCAAAAAGAATCGTTGTTCTGCTTGTGGCCTCACTATACAGAATCCCCGTTCTGTTTGCCGCGCGGCGGATGTGGCGTGGATCATGTTTCGGAGAAGACCTGCGGCTTCTCGAGCGCGGGGATGAACTGCGGGCTGTCCGCCAGGAACAGGGACGCCGAGCCAGGGCCCGGGGTTCGTACCGTGGTCCGTACGAGACCGGCTGCGGGCTTCAGCCTGCCGACGTGCGTGCCGTGCCCCTGGTGCGGATGCGCTGGCCGAGGAAGAGAGCGGCGCGGTCCAGCGCCTCGTCGGCTTCGTCCAGGACGCCGGCGAACGCCTGGAAGACGTGCGGAACGTCAGCCGTGATGTCCAGGACGACGTCCACTCCGGCTTCCCTTGCGCGCGCGGCCATGCGTGTGGAGTCGTCCAGGAGTATTTCGTTGGTGCCCGCCTGCAGAAGCATCGGAGGGAAGCCGGTCAGGTCGGCGAGGGTGGCGGGGCTGAGCATGGGCTGATGCGGATCCTGTCCCGCGAGGTACATGGTCCCGGTGTGTTCCAGGCCCTCACGCGTGAAGAACGGGTCGATGCCCGCCTTGGTGTCCATGCTCTCGCCTGTCCGGGTCAGGTCGAGTCCGGGGGAGAACGCCACGATTGCGGCGGGCACGGGCAGGCCCGCGTCGCGGGCGGCGAGGCAGGTGGTGACGGTGAGGCCGCCGCCGGCGGAGTCCCCGGCGAACGCGATCGCCGAAGGGTCTTCGCCGCTGTCGAGAAGATCGCGGTAGGCGCTCACTCCGTCCTCGATCGCGGCCGGGAACGGATGCTCAGGGGCGAGCCGGTAGTCCAGGGAGAACGCCCTGAACCCTGTTTTGGTCACCAGGTTCCCCGTCAGCGACATCGCCGTCTGGGGTGAACCGACCACGTAGGAGCCGCCGTGAAAGTAGAGGATCGTCCCGGTCTTCGGAGTGCCGGCCGACTCGACGAGCACCGCGGGGCGATCGCCGAGCGTCGCAGTCCGGGTGCGGATCCCGGCCGGGACGATCATTTCCCCCATCATCGCCCTGAATCCGGCGCGGATCTCCTCCACCGACCGAGGGGCCTCCGGCTGAGGCCGTCGGACCATCGCGTCGATCTCCGCGCGCTGCTGCCTGCTCATTGTCGCCTCCATCGCGAGTGCATGCCAAAGAACTATATGCCTAGGCATCTAAGTTAGAATATATGCCATGGCATCTAAGTCAAGCCGTGGCCCGATCGACCTCCCGGGCTTCTTCGCCGATCTCGTCCGCTGCGAGACACGCCTCTACAACGCGCTGAACGACCGCCTTCGCGAGGGGCACGGGATCGTCACCTCGCAGTTCGAGTTCCTGCGCTTCCTGCGCGACCACCCCGGGTCCCGGGTCGCGGACCTCGCCACCGAATTCGCCATCGGGATCGGCGCGACCAGCAAGGGCATCGACCGACTGGAGAAGCAGGCATGGGTCGTACGGCGAACCAACCCATCGGATCGCCGCTCATCACTGCTGGACCTGACCGCCGGAGGCCTGCAACTCGCCGATGCGGCGGAGGCGACCTTCACCACAACACTGGCCGAGCTGACCGCAGACGTCCTGGGCGGTCCCTCAGGACCGGCCGCCGCACAGATCTTCTCGGAGCTGCGCTCTGTACTCGAACGTGACCAGATCGGCCTGCCCACAGGCTGACCGGCATGCACATCCGGTGCGACTGCCCGTAGCCGCGTGACCAGCGTTCGCTACGACGGCGAATCCCGCGGATCGATCACGACTCGATACGCGCCCCAGGAGGCGTGAGACCGGTGGAGCAGCGCTGCACGCACACCAGCCGGATCACGATCTGCAGCTGCCGTGCTCGTCCCGCCGGGAAGGTCACCCCGTTCAACCGGGGCTTCGCTGCGTTCGTGACGGCCCGGTCCGGACGTCAGGAGCCCCCGGGCCGCCGGACGGAGGGCACCGGCAGGCGGCCGTGCGCGCCGGACGGCTGACCGCCCGGCGCGCCGTCCCCGCCGTCCCCGTCCGTCAGCTCCAGCGGGGGGAGGGGGGACGCCTCCGCCTCGGCCAGCGTGCCCGGCCACGGCAGCGGCCTGCCGCGGTAGGGGCCCCACGGCAGGACGAGCGACGGGTTCTCCAGGCTGCGCAGGGAGACGAACGCGTCGACGAACTCGTAGTGCAGGTGCGGATCGAGCGCGCCTGAGGGAACGGGCACGAATCCCAGACGGGACTTGAAGGCGTAGAGCCCCACCTGGACCACGTGCCCGAACAGCGAGGGGTCGTTCCCCAGCGAGAGGTAGGCCAGTTCCCGCTCCCGGGCGGCCTGGAAGGCGGCGGCGTAGACCACCCGCAGACTCCCGCCCGCACGTGAGGCGGCGGTGGCCGCCGAGAAGCGCATCTGCAGGACGGACTCCCGCGGCCGTACCCACCAGATGGAACCCGCCACCAGGTCCGGGCCGGCGTAGGCGGCGACGGTCAGCAGCTCGCCGCGGGCCGCCAGGAGCCGGTCGGCGTGCCGCCGCGCGAAGTTGCGCCCTCGTGGCATGGCCGCGATCTGGGCGTCGTACACGGACAGGAAGGCGTCGAGGAACTCCGGGTCCAGCCCCTCGCGGACGCGGACGTCCAGCCCCTCGCGTTCGGCGAACCGCCGGGCGACGCGGACGCGCCGCCGCTCGCCCCCGGACAGGCCCGCCAGCCACTCCTCCTCGCCGGCTCCGGCCCGGGCGACCCAGTTGACCCAGGCCGGGCGGGCGACGAACCCAGGCGGCGGCAGTTCCACCGCGCCCGGGCGCCCGTCGCCGTCGGCGATCCGGATCACGTCGAGCGCGGGGAGCGCCGGCCGTGCCAGCAGCTCCTCGACCTCGTCCGCCCCGACCAGCCCGATGACCAGCGCGTCCTGCTCCACCGTCTCCACGGTTTCCGCCTCTCCCGTCCGGCGCCCCCGGTTGCGGCGGGCGCGCGCACCCTACTGCTCCGCGGGCGCGGGCTCCTGCCGGACCCGCATGGTGTAGCCGCCCCAGATCGCGATCGCGGCGGCCCACATCACCGCCGACGGCAACCAGAACCGGTAGCCGGACAGGTGGCTGGCCGCGGCGAAGATGAAACCGGACAGGGGGACCGAACCCGTGATGAACATGCGGATCGTCGCGTTGACGCGTCCGGCCAGCTCCACCGGGATGGACTCCTGCCGGTAGGTGATCGACATGACGTTGCTCATGCCCACCGCGACGCACACGACCATGTACCCGACCGCCTTGCACGCCGCCACCGGGGTCGCGAGCAGCACCAGCGAGGGGAAGGCCACCGCCTGGAGGAGCAGGAGCCGGCTCTCCAGGGACCAGGACGGCAGCACGTGCGGGGCGAAGCGGCTGGCCAGCGCGCCCAGGAGCAGGCCCAGGGCGAGTACGAAGGAGATGACGAGGGCGGCCAGGTCCTCGTCCGCGAACTGCGTGATCAGCGCGGCCTCGAGTTCCCCGATGGCGAGGTTGACCACGGCCATGGTGACGACCAGCCAGAGGATCTCCGGCTTCACCAGCCACCGGAAGCCGATGGCCAGGTCCGCGGACAGCGTGCTCGTGTGCCGCTCGGACGGCACGGCGGGCAGTGCCGTTGCGACCAGACCTGACGCCCCGTAGAGGGCGACGATGCACAGGCAGGCGAAGACCGCGCCGTGCGCGGAGAACGCCGCACCGCCGAGGACGAGCCCTATCACCTTGGCGTACTCGATCGACGAGCTGAGCTTCGCGACCGCCACCGGGCGCCTCGCGGGGCCGATGAGCTTGGGCAGCAGTACGAACTGCCCGGTGATCGTACTGGCCACCCCCCCGATCCCGGACAGGAAGACCAGCAGCAGGATCGCGACCTGACTGGAGAACAGGACCGACATCAGGGCCAGGCAGAGCGCCTGCTGGACCTGCGAGAGCACCAGCACGAACCGGCGGTCGAACCTGTCGATCAGCGAACCCACCAGCGGTGACACGGCGTAGGCTACGCCCCGCAGCGCGATCGAGATCAGCGAGAGCGCCGGTGAGTGGGTGCGGGAGAGGACGGCGAGCGGGACGACGATCCCCAGCTGCCAGTCACCGACCTTCGTGAGCATGGACGACACCACGAGCAGGCGGAGCGTACGGGTCTCCGCCCGCCGGGCCGCGGCTCCGTCCTGCTCCGTACCGGCCCGCAGCACGTCCGTCGTCTCATCGGCCATCGGTCACCGCCAGTACGCGTGCCGGACGGCCGCGATGCGCCCCATGAGGTCGTCCCGGTCCCGGCCGCGGACGACGTAGGAGTCCTGGAAGTCGGTGGAGTGCCGCACCCCGCCGCGTCCGTCACCCGCACCGCGGTGCCGGATGTGCTCGACGACGCCCAGACCCGCGTGCAGGTCCTCGGCGATGCCGCGTTCCGCGGGGCCGCCGGGGTAGAAGGCGACGAACCCGTGGAGGGCCCCGGGGGCCGTGGCCGCGTCCGCCGCGCCGGGCAGCGAGACCGGCAGCCCGGTCTGCAGCCGGATGTCCGCCTCCACGATGTTGAAGCCGTACTGCCACTCGATGACCGGCGGAATGACCCCGCCGGGCGCCCGCCCGGCGATCTCGCAGAACACCAGGTCGTCGCCGGGAGTGCGGAAGAACTCGAAGTGGGTGGTGCCCTCGGTCATGCCCAGCGCCGCGATCACCCGTTCGTTGACGGGGCGGATCCGCTCCACCACGTCCCCTCCGGTCAGCAGGACCGTGCCGAAGACACCGCCGGCCGCGTACTGCGAGGGATTGGTCAGGTAGACGCCGACGCTGGAGAAGCGGACCTGCCCGTCCTGGACGACCGAGTCGCAGTGGTAGATGTCGCCCTCGACGTACTCCTCGATCTCGTACCGGCCGCCGGACAGGTCCAGCCGCGCCGCCACGGCCCGCGCGGACTGCGGCGAGTCGACGACGTACAGGTCCTTGGCCGCAAGCTCCGTCCGGTTCTTGATCACCCGGCGCATGCCCGGCGCCCAGTGCAGGGCGTCGAGCTGGTCCGGCGAGTCGAGCGCGGCGAATTCCGGGACCGTCGCCGCGCCGGCCGCCCGGACCGCCTCCTTCATCAGGACCTTGTCCCGGAAGCGCAGCGCGGTGGCGTGGTCCATGCCGGCCAGGCCGTGGGCCGAGCGCAGCTCCGCGGCCAGCAGCACCGCACGTTCGTGCACCGCGACCACCCGGCTGACCGGGTACGCCTCCAGGGTCCAGTTGCACACCGCGCGCCACTCGGCCTCGTCGTCCGCGTCGCACACCGACACGTGCGCCAGGGGCGCCGCCGTGAGACCCGTCACCCCGCCGTAGAGGTTGTTGCGGGTGACCATGTGGATGTCCAGCTCGGACGTCGGCAGCAGGTGGCGGCCGCGCCGGGTGAAGAAGGTGTAGGGGTGGTTGTTGACCAGCAGGGCAGCGGGTTTCACCGTGGCTCCCGTTCCGCGACAGCGCTCAGCGGCCAGCTCAGGCAGGCCCGCAGCAGATCGTCCGAGGGGGTGTCGGTCAGGCGGCGGCGGACGGCGCGCTCCCCTGCGTGGTTGCGGGACGAGACGATACGCGCGGTGCCGGCCGAGACGTGCACGACCGTGCACGCCGGGCCCGCGCCCAGTCCGGCGGAGCGCAGGAACGCGTCGAGAGCACCTTCGAGCGCCTGCCGGCCCTCCTTGTCCGGTTCGGCCGCCGGCCCCCCGGCCACCGGTGCCGTGCCGCTCTCCTGGCACAGACCCGTGATCCGGTGACGCCCCAGGCTCGCGAGGGTCTGGACGGTCACCAGCCCGTCGGGCACACCGGTCAGCCCGCCGACCAGGACGGGGCCGCGGCCGCCGTCCGCGCCCGCCGACAGCAGGCGCCGCACCACGTCGGGCCGCGTGCCCGGAGTCCCCAGGCGTGCGGTGGCGTGCGCCGCCGCGAGGACACCGGCGTCACTCAGGGACACGACCGCCGCGGGGTTCCACGGCCCGAGCACCCGGTCGACGAAGGACGCGAAGTGCGGTGCGCCGAAGTCGACGGTGTACAGGCCGGCGTACGCGTCCACCAGCTCCTCCACGGGCGCTCCGGGACGCTGTACGAAACACACCCGGTAGCCGAGCGAGAGCGCGCAGCGGGCGACCTCCGTGTCGGCGTCGACCACGGCGAGGCGGGCTCCCGCCGGGGGCGGCTCTCCGGTCATGACCGCGGTCCCGCGTCCGCCTGGGCCCTGCCGTCCCCGGGCACTCCGGCGGCCCCGTCCCGCAGGAACGAGAGCTTGGAATAGTAGCCGCGCCGCACGGTGAGGCCGCGGGTGACCAACTGCTTCTCCACGTGCGAGGCCAGCGTGTCCATTTCGGTGTCGACGGTGTCCGGGTCGAGGCCCGCGTGGACCCGCGACTCGAGGTATTCCAGTTCGACCTGGCGCAGGGTTCTGGACGCCGGCTCCTGGGTGATCACCTCATCGGTCTCGATACCGAAGCAATGCCCGGACCGCAGGGACTGGACATTGATGTCGAACCGCGACCGTGTGGTTGTCGCCAGCCTGCGGAAACCAAAGTCCGGGTACTCACGGGCGAGATACCCGTCGAAGTCCTCCGGGCTGATGTGCAGCCCGGCTATGAAATTCTCCGACCGCCGTCTGGCGTCCTGCTCGAACAGCTTCCGCTTGAGCCAGTACGTGCCGTCCGTGTGCTGCGCGAACGAGAAGTGGCCGGCGGACCGGCCGGACGCGAGGACCTCGAAGTTGTGCTGTCTGAACTGCCACCTGGTGAATTCGTAGCCGGGATCGGTGATGAAACCGGAGAATTCGCCGTTCTGGATCGCGGACCACAGGATCCGGGCGACGCCCCAGACCGGGATCCCGCCCTCGAAGGTGATCTTCTCCTCGATCTCGGTGCCCTTTTCGAACTGCGTGTAGGTATTCTCCTCGACGGTCACATGGGCCCGGTACGCGCCCGTGTGCTCCAGTGCCTGTTCCACCAGGGCGGTCAGATCCGCCGCCACCGGGTGCCGGAATTCGGCGACCCGCGTGAACAGGGTGCCGATCACGCGTACGCGCGAGCACATGAGGACCTCGGTCAGCAGGTCTCCTCCGTCGCCGGCGCGCGTGCGCAGCAGCATCACCGGGGCGAGGGCGTACAGGCCCTCCTCGCCGATGTGCCCGCCGGCCTGCAGGAACGCGGCGAAATCCGGTGCCGGGCCGGTGCCGTCCCAGGCCGGCGCGGACGGCGCGGCCCCCGGCGCCCCGGTCGGCCCGCCCTCGCCGCCGATCACGGCGACGGAGTCGGCGACGGTGTCCTCGGGCCGCAGAAAGGCCAGTGCCCGCGGTTCCCCGTGGTGCTCGTCGGGCAGCCGCGCCACCACGACCGGCATGCCGGAAACAGCCCCGACCGTGTACTGAATGGCTACGTCGGACAGAATCAAACGCCTTTCCACGCGTCCGTGGAGAGGGCGAGCAAGTGCTGGTGTCACTTTCCCCCCGGCTGGCATTGAGACACTTACTGTGTTACGCAGACCATAGAATACTCTTATGCAGTGAAGCAGGTCTCCCAGTGTGTGTCAACGGTTTCCCTGGCATTCTCCGGGGGTTCGCCGAATCGCAAGTGGGACAAAATCTTGCCAATCTTCATAAGAAGGACATTCGACCGATTCTCAGCGCATCGCGACAACGCGACTTGTCGGTGTCGTCGCTGCTTGACGGGATGGGCGGGCTGATTGAGAGTGTAGTGGAGCCAAAAGCGCTGGCATGTCGATGTCATTTGGCCGGGCAAAGGGGTTCCACACACATCCGTCCGGGAGAGGTTTGTGATGAGAACGTTTGATTTCATCGGGATCGGGGTCGGCCCCGCGAATCTCAGCCTGGCCGCGCTCGCACATTCCCAGTCGGAGCTGACCGGCTGCTTCCTCGATTCGAAGCCGGAGTTTGCATGGCACCCGGGTATCATGCTTCCCGAGTCGCGGCTCAATGTCTCGGTCTTCAAGGACCTGGCCACCATGGTCGACCCGACCAACGAGTTCACTTTTCTGAATTTCCTGGCTTCGACCGGGCGTATCTACCGGGCCCTGGAGGCCAACGGGCTCGGCTGCTCCCGCCAGGAGTTCGAGCAGTACTACCGGTGGGCCGCCGGCCGGCTCCCCACGATCCGCTGGGGACACACCGTCAAGTCCCTGTCGCCGGTGGGTGACCGGTTCGAGGTCACGTGCGACAACGGCGAGACGTTCTCCACCGGCACGGTGGTCCTGGGCTCGGGCCACAATCCGCGGCTCCCGGACTTCGCGGTGCTGCACCGCGGCAGCAGGGTCCTGCACAGCGGCGAGATCTCCACCGTCGCGCCGGACGTCCGCGGCAAGCGGGTCATGGTGGTCGGCGCCGGGCAGAGCGGCGCGGAGGTGGTGAACTACCTCCTCTCGGACGACGCGGCCCTTCCCGCGGAGCTGACCTGGGTGTCCAGCCGGACCGGATTCCTGCCGCTGGACGACTCCCCGTTCACCAACGAGTGGTACGCGCCGCCGTACGTGGACTACTTCTACGGGCTGCCGGCCGAACGCCGTACGCAGCTGCTCCGGGAGCAGGTGCTCTCGAGCGACGGGGTGTCGGAGGAACTGCTGCACCAGATCTACAAGCGCCTCTACCATCTGGACCACGTCATGTCCCGGCCCGTCCGCCACCGGCTGGTCGCCAACCGGCGGGTGACCGGCCTCGACCGGGACGGCGACGACGTGGTCGTCGACCTGCACGACCAGGACGGCGGCGGCCGCGAGCGCACGCCCGCGGACGTGGTCGTCTTCGCGACGGGCTACGAGAGCGAACTGCCCGAGTACGCGCAGCCGCTCGCCGAGCGGCTGCTCGGCGGCGACGGCCGTCCGGTGGTGCGCCGCGACTACTCCCTGGACTGGGACGGCCCGGCCGGCCTGCGGATCTTCGTGCAGAACCTCGCCGACCACACGCACGGGATCAACGACCGGCTGCTGAGCCTGATGGCCTGGCGCAGCGCCCACATCCTCAACGGCATCGCGGGCCGCGAGGTGTTCCGGATGCACCACGCGGACTCGACGATGACGTGGCACTCCGCCTGAGGCGGCCGTCCCGGGGCGTCAGGGGATCCGGTCGGCCTGCCGGACGACCTTGAGGATGCCGGCGCGGTACTGGTCCAGGAGGTCGTCGCACGGATCGGAGAAGTACCGCGCCGGGAAGCTCACGCACGCCTCGTAGTACTGCTCCGCGCCGGGGAAGTCGCCCCGCCCGTACAGCGGCCGGGGCGCGCCCGGCCGGTAGTAGCGCGGTTCCAGGCGCCGCGTGGAGAACATCTCCAGCCAGTGCAGGGGGAGGTTGGAGGGCCTGTCGACCTTGAGGCCCTCTGCCTGGAGCGCACGCACGAAGCTGCTGATGTGCAGCCCGCCGAGCTCCTCGGGAACGTAGACCGCCTTGTAGCCGTACCAGCCTCCACGCGTGACGTGCGGCGCGGTCGGCTGGGGGCGCAGCCCCGGTATCCCCTCCAGCCGGCGGCTCAGGCCGCGCAGCACCGCGCCCTTGGTGGCGATGCGCTCGTCGAGGTCGCGGTACTGCTCCGTGGCGATGGCGGCCGCCACCGTCCCCATGCGGTAGTTCGCGCCCAGGCCCACGGCCGCCTCCGACGGCGGAAGGGAGAGGCCGGCGCGGGTGTGGCTGTGGCCCAGCCGCAGGGCGGCCTCGATCACCTTCTCGTCCCTGGTCACCAGGACGCCGCCCATGCCCGCCGACACCATCTTGCGCGGCCCGGTGCTGAACACGCCGACGTCGCCGAAGGTGCCGACCGGTACGTCCCGCCACCGGGCCCCGTGCGCGTGCGAGCCGTCCTCGACGACCTTCAGACCGAAGCGGGCGGCGAACGCGCGCAGGGCGTCGGCCTCCACCGGGTGACCCCACAGGTGGGTGACGACCACGGCCCTGGTCCGTGAGGTGACCCGGCGGGCCGCGTCGGCCAGGTCGATGTTGCCGGTGTCCGTCTCGTTGTCGCAGAGCACGGGGACCGCGCTGAGCAGGAACAGCGGCGCGACCGTCGCGTGGTAGCTGTAGCTCGGCACGATGACCTCGTCGCCCGGGCCGATCCCCACTCCGTGGAAGGCCGTGTGCAGCGCCGCCGTCCCGCTGGAGAGCGCGAGGGCGAAAGGCACCCCGTGGTAGTCGGCGACCGTCCGCTCGAACTCGGCGAGAGTGGAGCCCAGGCCGTAGTCCGCCAGCTCCCCGCTCTCCATGAGCGCGACCACCCGGTCCTGGGCGGCCCGGCTGATGCGGGGCCACGGCGGAGGATGCGGAAGCGTGACGGCCGGCTCGCCGCCCAGACACGCGAGAAGCGGCGGGTTCACGGGCCCAGCACCTCGCGGACCTGCTCCGCGACCGGGAACGGGTAGACACCGTGCTCCCTGAGGAACGCCAGCGAGGCGGTCAGCTTCGTGCCGTCGTCGTCGCCGACCCCGACCATGACGTCCGCGGACGGGGCCCAGCGCCGGACGGTGCGGTCGACTTCCGCCCAGTCGACGCTTCCGGCCCCCAGGGCCATGTCCGCGTCCCGGTCGCCCTGGTTGTCGCCGTACTGGATGTAGGGAGTGAAGGCCCCCGCGCGCCGCAGCCACTCCTCCAGCGACACCGTGCCGTAGACGTTCCAGTGCGCCACGTCGAGGCACAGTCGCAGCCGGTCGGAGCCGGCCTCGGCGACCAGCCGCAGCAGCAGGTCCGGTGTCGGATCCCACATGTTCTCCAGGACGACGGTGACCGCGCCGAAGTCCAGGGAGCTGAAGAACTCCAGATGGCCCCTCAGCCACGCTTCGTCGTAGCCGGTCTCGTTGATCATGGGCAGGTGGTTGCCGTGCAGGATCAGGTACGTGACCCCGATCTCCTGCGCCCAGGCGAGCGACGCGCGCACCCGCCGGCGGGACGCCTCCCTGATCTCCCGGTCCGCGCTGTGCAGCGCGATGTCGATGAACGGGCCGTGCAGAGCGAGTGGGACCTCGGCGGGGATGAGTTCGCGACACCGCTCGAAGTAGCCGTCGAGGCGGTCGAGGTACCCCGGGTGGGCGGGCTCGATGAGTTCCATGCGCAGTCCCTCGGCCAGTGCGAGGTCGACGTACGGAGCCACCCGGTCGATGCGGGGCTGGATCAGGACTTCACCCACGGAACCATTCCTTTTCGCCGGTCCCCACGGTCAGCGCTCGACCCGGTTCAGGAAATCCTGCCAGCGTGACCTCTGCTCCGCGGTCGATCCCTCCCGGCAGATGAACTCGCTCAGGTCCTCGTCCCAGACGATCGGCTCGGCGTCCTTGTCCGCCAGCTTGGACAGCCCGTCCAGCAGGGTGTTGTCCATACCGGGGAGAAGCTCCGGAATCCAGTAGGCAAGGTAGTAGAAAACGCTGCGGCCCGGGCTGAAACTGGGGTTCCGATTCTCGTAGTTCTCCAGGCTGAAGGCCGGGTAGGCCCCGTCCCCGATCTTCTTCGGAACCTTCCAGATGGGATAGCAGAAGGTGACGTCCCCGATGCGGCGGAACGGTGCCGGCAGCGGCAGGAGCCCGCGCGAGACGCGAGCGAGGTGTTCACCGACGAGGTCTTCCCGGTTGGCGCCGATGGCGACGTACCCGATGCCGCGTTCGGCCGCGTAACGGGAGAGCACCCGGCGCAGGAGCCAGGTGCCGAGGAACTCGAGATCGGCGTCCGGGAAGCACTCGGTGAAGATTTCCTTGGTCGCCTGGAGATCCTTTGTCCCGCTCAGCCGGGCCGTTTCCGACTCGGTGACGACATTCAGTTCGATGCCGTGCGCCCGGCACAGTTCCTGCGCATTGCCCAACTGGGTGTCCCAGTCCGGGATGCCGAGCATCATGACCGGGACCACCTGCTCGGGCTCGAAGAAGCCGGATTCCATGAGGGCGGAGACCAGGACGTTGGAGTCGCCGCCGCCGGACGTGCCGACGACGACCCTTCTGCCTTTGTCGGCCGGCCACCGGCCGAGTACGTCCAGGACGCTGCGGCGTACGAAGTCCAGGCACTCGCCCGCGGTCATCTGGGCGTGCACCCGCCGGAACGCCCCGACCTCGGCGGAGGGGAAGGCCCACTCGGTCACCGCCTCGGGGACCGGACGCGCAGCCGTGGACGCGGCGCCGACCAGGCCGGGGAGGTCGATGTTGCGGGAGACGCGGGCCAGGATCTCGCCCGGCGGCCCGGGGTCCGGCGCGCTGCCGGTGGCGGGCACGAAGACGGCTCGGCGGTGACCGGGTTCGCCCGCCGGGTCCGTGTGCTGGACCTGGTAGGTCCACACGGAGGACAGCGGTATGCCGTGCAGCCGCAGCAGGGCTCCGACGGTGGGAGCGCTGTCGTGCTCCAGGACGAATTCACCATGATTTGTCTGCAGCCGGACACGCATGCTCTGTCACCGTCTCCCGATCCTGAGGGAATTCGCCCGATGGAACTGCTGGTGGGAGGTGGAGATCTCCCGCCAGCAGCGTTTTTCCGTCACCCGAAGGCGATGACCGAGTTGCAGCAGGAAACCGACTCCAGTCCGCTCTCGGTCGCCAGCGGCTCCTGGTCGCCGAGCACTCCTGTGTCGATCGCGGCGACAGGGTCGAAATCAACGACAATGTTCGACGGGGCGTCCACGACGGCAAGCGAGCTATTCATGTTCTCACCTCCTGTCCGTCATACCGGACCCGGCCTGTCGAGTAAGTTCGTCCCGAATCAGGCGGGAATTATTCTTACTATGACGCCGATACAGTTAACAGCGGGATCTGTGCCCGGTCAAGGGTCTCTCGCATTGCTGACCGAGAATCATGGAGAGTGGCCCGGTAGATCCGGTTAGCAGTTGCTTTGTCCACGGAGAAGCTTATATGTGCGGGGCTGGATCTACGTGCTCCGCTGTGCGATCCTCGGAGGGCGCGACCGGCGTGAAAGGCCTTGCCCGCGGGTGATCATGAAATCCCGAATAAAGGATCGGTGGTCGATGAACGGCGCTGCCGTGGCACTCATGGGAATCGACGGTTCCGGGAAGTCCACTTTGTCCGGCGCCCTGGGTGAGGCGCTTCGAGAGGCCGGGTACCGCGTGGTGACGGCCGATTGGCAGGACAATCTGCGGCAGCCGGACGCTCTGCCGAGTATCAGTTACGAGCAGATGTGCGCCGAGTACTGGCGGCTGCTCTTCGCCGGCATGCAGGTGGCAGGGGAACGGCTGGACCGGAGAATCCCCCGCGTGTTCGGCCCCGAGATGGTGTCCTCGTCCTTCGTGGATGTCCCTCCCGGCGCGACGGTGGAGGGGGCCCGCCCGTCCGGCCTGCTCGGCTCGGCGATGGTCGAGTTCCTGATGGACTACATGCTCCAGTCGGACATCGTGGTCCCCGCGCGGCTACGAGGCGACATCGCCCTGTCCGACGGGTTCGGCTTCAAGAGCATGGCCAAGAAGCTGATGCTCACCCGCGAGGTGGCCCTCCGCCACGGCGGGCTGCCCGACGAGGTCCTGGTCACGCTGCTGGACTTCGCTAGGAGCGCCTACGCCTCCAGCTACCTGCAGCCCGACATCGGCATCTTCCTGGACGTGGACCCCGCGACGTCGTACGCGCGGATCGTGCGGCGAGGCGGGGGCGTCGGCCTGACGGAGGACCTCCGCCTGGCCGGCCGCACCGGCCGCGAGTCCTACCTGGAGCTGCAGTCGCTCCTGGCCGAGGAGTACGCGGCGCGGGCCGACGCATGGGGGTGGCACGTCATCCGTGCGGGCGAGCGCGCGCCGGACGACGTGGCCCGGGAAGGCGTCGGGCTGGTGCTGGACCTGCTGTCCGTCCGCAACCGTTGAGAGTCAGAGGGAGTCAGCAACGTGGTGGACCACGCCGTGCACAAGCCGGCGGCCGTTCCGGCCGGAGCGACCCCGGGGGAGAGGGGAGTCTACGTCTCCCTCCTCGGTGTCGACGGGATAGGCAAGACGACCGTGGCCGAGCGCCTGGTGTCCGACCTGCGGGCGCGCGGACGGACCGTCACCCCGGTCTCCTGGCGGGCGAGTCTCCACGGTGACCTGCCCGTGTGGCCGCAGGCGGCGCTGCGCACGTTGTGGATGGACTCGTTCCGCCTGCTGTTCGGCGGTGCGGTCGCCGGCGGTGAGCACGTCACGCTGCCCGAGCGGTACGAGGACTGGGTACGGGAGGACGCGGAGGAAGGGCTCGCCGGGCTGGAGGCGTCCGCGTCGTCGCCGAGCGGCCCGCTCGCCTCGCTGTTCGTCGAGTTCGCCGGCAACCTCGTGCTGTACGCCGAGGTGATCCGTCCCGCGCTGGAACGCGGGGACGTGGTGGTGCAGGAGACGTTCCCCTACAAGCACGTGCTCAAGGAGTACCTGCTGGCCCGGGCCCTCGCCGGGCGCGCGGGTGACGTGCCCTACAGCCGCGGCGACATGGACGGCCTCTTCGCGCCGGTGGAGGCGTTCTTCGGCGGCGGGCCGCTGCGCGCCGACGTCGGGCTGCTCGTCGACGGCCCGGTGGCCCTGGCCCACCGGTGGCGGCTCGGCCAGGGCGGCCGGGTGGGAGTGCTGGAGGACCTGCGTACGGCCGGCGAGGCGGGCGACGAGGGGTTCACCCGTCTGCAGAGCGAATCGGCCGAGCGCTTCCGCAAGTTCGCCGCCGACTGGGGGTGGAGCGTCCACACGGTGGCGGACGCCCCCGTGGAGGAGAACGTGCCGCGGGCCCTCGCGCTCCTTCGCGCGCGCATCGCGGACCTGCGTCCGCAGTGGGACCTGCACTGAGGCGGCAGCGCCCGCACCCGGCCGGGCACGGCGCGCGGCCGGTGCGGAGACGGGCTCCCGTGGTCCGGTCACGGATTCGCGCGGAAGGGCGAGGGCATGTCCTGGAGCGCGAAGATGTCCGCCATCGGGGCGATGCGGTCGCTGATGGCATCGGCGCGCCCGGCGGTCCGAAGGTCGCGCAGCGCCTCCCGGACGCCGCGCACCGCGGCCCTGAGGCCGTGGTTGGCGTAGATCACCAGCTGGAAACCCGCCTCGTGGAGCGCGTCCTCCCCGACCGAGTCGTAGGTGGTCGGCACCGCCACCAGCGGGACATGGCCGTCCCACCGGGCGGCGAAGTCCAGCACCTGGTCCGGCCGCCGGCTCTTGCTGTGCACGAGGATCGCGTCCGCCCCGGCCGCCTCGTAGGCGTGCGCGCGGTCGAGGGCCTGCTCGGTGTCCATACCGGCGATGAAGGCCTCCGTGCGCGCGATGAGCATGAAGTCCGCGGTGGCCTGCGCCTCCTTGCCGCTCTTGACCTTGAGCGCGAACTCCTCCGTCGGGACGAGGTCCTGCGACGTGTCGGCGAAGCTGTTCATCTTCGGGAAGAGTTTGTCCTCTATGCAGACCGCGGCGATGCCGGCGCGCTCGTAGGTACGCACCGCGTGGGCCACGTTGAGCGGACCGCCGAACCCGGTGTCGCAGTCGGCGATCACCGGGATCTGCGTCACCGCGTCCATCGCCACCGCCGCTGCCAGGTACTGCGTCATCGACACCAGGCTGGCGTCCGGCAGGCCGTAGGCGGCGGATATCTCGAAGCTGGACGCCCAGATCGCCTCGAACGACGCCTGCTCGACCAGTTTCGCTGTCAGTCCGTCATGTGCGCCGACCGCCCGGACGACGCCTGCGCCGCGCAGCATAGCGCGCAGCCGGGCAGCCTTGGTCCACGGCGCGGAATTCGCTGTCTTGGCAGTCTCGCTCATCTTGGGCCCGTCTCTCCTGCCGGTTCGAGTAGGGGGACACGACTCTGCGCTGATGGGAACCCGCCGCCTCCTGTACGGGGAACGGCGGCGCGGACGGCCCTCTCGCCGCGCCGGTCCGGCGGGCTGGGGACTGCCGGCGGTCCGCCTGCTCGCGCGACGGAGCAGTTCCCTCCGCATGCGCGCAGCAGGAGATCCCGGTGGCGGGGAAGCGTTCAGCCGGACAGTGCGGGATGGCTCAGCACGAGGTCGCGCACCCGCGCGGCCACCTCCTCGGATCCGCCGTCGGCACTGACGGTGCTCCAGCCCCAGTCCTGCGCGGCGGCGCGGCACTCCTCGGCCGTCCGGGTGTCGAACGCGTGCAGGCAGGCCCGGTCGAGCCGATCGGCCGCGGCCCGGTCCCCGACGCCTCGGGCGGCGCCGTCCTTCGCCACGCGCGGTGAGTCGGCCCTTTCCGGATCCGCGTCCAGCAGGATCCCGAGCGTCGGCTGCAGGTAGGACGAGGAGTAGGAGGCGCGCACGGACCGGAGCAGCCCCTGGAGGGTGTCGTCCGGAATCGCCGCAGGTCCGTCGGGCGACTTCCCGGCCAGTCCCAGAACGTGCGACACGTTCATGAATCCGAACGGGTTGCTGAGGGCGACCGCGCCGCCTTCGACGGCCGGTCCGACGACCTCGGCCCGCAGGACGTGGTCGACGGTGAACTCCACCAGCGCGGACGCCACGAGCCCCGCCGGATCTCCTCCCTCGGGGGCCTCCTCGAGCGCGTCGCGCAGCACCGCCGCGTCGAGGTCGGCGAACAGGCGCGGAATCGCCCGGTCGATCGTTCGTCCAGCTGCGCCGGCGCCCGCGAAGAACAGCCGCCACGCCTCCACGTGGAGCTGCTCCAGGGTGGTTCCCGGATATTCCGCGCCGGTCTTCTCCGGGCTCTCCAGCGAAGGTCCCCAGCCCACGTCGACGACTGTGCGGCCCCGCGAGCGGAGTGCTTGGCGAATGGTCTTTGCGAGAGAATCCCTGCCGGCTCCGTCGATACCCATCAGAGCGATCGAGGCGCCAGGCACAAGATACCTCCTTGTTCATCGGACCGTGAACAAGGGGATATCTTTCCAGACGATTTACGGGACCGTCAAGAGCTGAACGCGGTCGGCTACCGTACGGTATCGATAGTTTATTGCCCGACGTGCGCCAATGTTGGCTACGTCCTCTTTGTGGTTGTTTTCTCGGCAAACGGATATTGGTGCACCTTGTGTGAGGTTCGCCTCGGCGAGAATGCGTGGAGCCGGATCCCGGGCGGAAGCACATATTCCATAAGCCGGACCGTACGGCCGATCGGCAGGCGGCGGGTGGTGTGCCGATCGGTTCCGCGATCACGGGGTGGCGGCCGGGATGGCGGTCATCTAGTGTACGCGCATGCGGATCAGCGGAAGCGCGTTGTTTAGCGGCACCGCCGGCCGCAGATGTGCGGCTCTGTTCTCCGGCCACCGGGTGAGGGCCGCAAGGCCGCCCGGTCGTGCGCGTGCGGAAAATGCCTTTCCGTCGCATGCCGAACTCCCCCATTCACCGTTCCGGGAGCAGGGAATTCCATTCCGGTTTCCGCCCGGCGGGACCTCACGACCGGCGGCCCCGGCCCGCGCCGTCGCCGGCACGCGTACGAAGGGTGCGACGCCATGATCTCCTCACAGGGTGTACTCGACGCGCTGGCGGCCCACGACTACGGGCTGGTCACCGGGGTGCCCTGCTCCTACTTCGCCGGTCCGCTGCGGCTGCTCGACCGGGGCGCGGCGCCGCCGTACGTCGCCGCGGTGAACGAGGGCGGCGCGATCGCGGTGGCCGCCGGCGCGCAGCTCGGCGGTACGCGCCCGATGGTGCTGGCGCAGAACTCCGGCTTCGGCAACATGGTCAACCCGCTCACCTCGCTGGTGCTCCCGTACCGGATACCGATGACGGTCATGGTGAGCATGCGCGGCTGGCCGGCGGCCGACGCGGGCGAGCCCCAGCACCACTGGATGGGCCGCGTGGTACCGGACTGGCTGGACTCGCTCGGCGTCACATGGTGGATGCTGACCGGCGACGGGCCGTCCCTGGACGACCTGCTCGGCAAGGCGCGACCCGTCCTGGACCGCGGCGAACCCGCGTTCGTCCTGGTCGCGAAGGGGGCCATCGCGGACGACGCGCCGAAGGACGCGGCGGCGCGGCCGGCCGGCCTGCCGACCCGGGACGAGGCCGTGGCGGCCGTCCTGGCGGAGGCGGGCGACGCGCACGTCCTGAGCACGACCGGCTACCTGTCGCGCAGCCTGTTCAACCTCGGGGACAGCGAACGGAACTTCTACATGCAGGGCTCCATGGGCCATGTCGCGGGCATCGCCGTCGGCGCCGCGCTGGCCCGCCCCGAGAACCGCTTCGTCGTGCTCGACGGCGACGGCGCCGTACTGATGCACATGGGTTCCCTGGCGACGGTCGGCGATCTCGCACCGGACAACCTGGTCCATGTCGTCTTCGACAACGGCGTCTACGACTCGACCGGCGGCCAGCGAACCGGCCGCCGCCGGACCGATTTCGCCGCGGCCGCCCTGGCCTGCGGATATCGCGACGCGCAGTCCGTCGACTCCGTCGCCGCGCTGCGCACGGCGATGCGCGGGGCCCTGGCCTGCGCCGGGCCGTCGGCGATCGTGGTGCGCGGGGCGTCCGGCGGGGCCGCCGGCGAGCGGGCGTCGTCCAGCCTGAGCGTCACCGAGGTCGGCGACCGCTTTCGTGCGAGCCTGGCGAAAGCGGCGCCCCGCACCGACCGTCCGGCCTCGCCGTGACCCCGCGGGTGCGCATGGGCCCCGGCGCCGTGGGCCTCCTGCCCGAGGTGCTCGGCGGTGCCCGGCGGCTGCTCGTGGTCCACGGCATGAGGTCCTACCGGGAGGGACCGGCCGCGGCCGCGGTGGACGGCCTCGGCGCGGAGGTGCGCCACTACGCGGGAGTTCGTCCCAACCCGTCCCTCGAACAGGCCGCCGAGGCGGTCGCACTGGCCCGGGAGTACGCCCCCGACGCCGTCGTCGGCATAGGCGGCGGGAGCGCGATGGACGTGGCCAAGTGCGTGGCGGTCCTCGCCGGCTGCTCCGGGGACCTGAGGTCGTACCTGTCCGCGCCTGCCACCCTGCCCGAGCGCAGGAGCACCGCGCTGGTACAGGTCCCGACGATCTCCGGGTCGGGCAGCGAACTCACCCGTTTCGCCACGGTCTACGACGGCCACCGCAAACTCTCCCTCGACCACGCCGCCGCGCGAGCCGACCACGTCCTCATCGACCCGGACCTCGCGGCCACGGTTCCGGCGCGCACGGCGGCCGCGAGCGCCCTGGACGCACTCGCGCAGGCGGTCGAGTCGGCGTGGGCGGTCGCAGCCACCCGGCAGTCCCGCGCGCTGGCCGTCCGGGCGCTCACCACGCTGGTACCCGTACTCGACGAGTCGGCGCACCGGGGGGATTTCACCGACCCGGGGCTGAGGAGCGAACTGGCCCGCGGGGCCGCCCTCGCCGGTGCCGCGATCGACACGTCACGCACCACCGCGGCGCACGCGCTGTCCTACGCCCTCACCGCGCGGCACGGCATCGCCCACGGCGCCGCCGTCGGCCTCCACCTGCGGTGGCTGATCGGCCACAACGCGGCCGTGACGGACGCCGACAACCGCCATCCCGACGGTGCGGAGGCGGTGCGGCACATCATCGGCGCAATGCAGCAGACCTGCCGGGACGGCACCGGCGGACCGCTGGAGGAACTGATCGACCGGCTTCTGCGGATGCACGGCCTGCGCGACACCCGCGTTCCGTACCGCGACTGGCGCGACGACCTCTCCTCCGGCCGGGCGGGGAACAACCCGCGCCTGCTCGGCCCCCAGGACGTCCTGGCCAACACGGGCAGCCCCGCGCAGCCCGGTCCCGCGGCAGGACGGCGCGCCGCCGGACCCGACGGCACGGCCCACCGCTGAGGCGCCGAGGAGCCCGCACGGCGGTCGCGGTGCGCCACCGGACGCCGGCCCCGAAACGGCGGTGCCCGCACCGCCGGTATCGGCGCGAAAACGGGCGGAATTGTGCGACCGCTCCGCCCGCGAACAGGCGGACGCCGGCCTTCATCCGCACCACATGGGCGTATCGCTTTGTGAGCGACTCCTTTGGTAGGCACCTTTTGTCGAGGGCCTCCGATGCCGGCCGGGAGCCGCGGATTCCGGGCGCACACAGGTGGCCGACTTCCGCTGCCCCGCACCGGGCAGCGGAATCGGCCTTGTCACGAATACGTCCCTGTGGTGGGATTGACGCTGCCCGGCCGCTGGTCGTGATCAGCGAACTCCGTACCGGTGCGCCGCATTCCGGCCGGGCGGAGCCGGCCGAGTGCGGGGTGAGGACGGAACGGCGGGCGTCGACGCCGCCGGCAGGACGGCGCAGCTGTCCGCGGCCGCTCGGACCGAAGCCCTCCGTGTCGAGGACGAGCGGCGCCACCGCATTCGCCGGGACCGCGCAGCGGGACTCCGGTTCCGCGGTTCCACGGTTTCTCGGTGGGCACCCGTTTCGGGTCCCTGACCGCCGGGGGCGGCGGGAATCGAGGTCCTCAGGGAGCCCGTCACCGTCACATGGAGGGACATGCCATTGACCACGCAGCGAGCCTTCGATCCGGTACGTTTCGACATTCCGCGTGACTTCGCCGAGGACGCGTCACCCGAGGACATGCGGACCTGGCTGTGCGGCCTCGGCGACCGCCACCTGGACGGCGGGCCCGGCTACTTCGTCCTGACCGGTCTGCAGCATCTCGACGAGCCCGGGATGCGCGCCTTCGCGCTGGCCGCGTCCGCCGCGCTCGGCCGGCTGCTGCCCCAGGACAGCGGCGGCACGCTGCTGAGAGAGGTCCGCTACCGGGGCGTCAGGCTCGGCGAGGGAGCCACCGGCCGGTACTCCGACTCACGCGACGGCGGCAACCTGCACACCGACTCGCCGCACCGGCCCACCGCCGTCCCCGACTACTTCGCGCTCGCGTGCGTCCACCAGGCGGCGGTCGGCGGCGACCTCGTGCTGGTGCGCCTCGCCGACGTCCTCGACCGCCTCCGCGGCACGCCCGACGTTCTCCGGACGCTGCGCCGGCCCGTGCACTTCGACACGCGCGACGACAGCCCGGGAGCCCCGGCAACCGTGGTACGCCCGGTCCTGGAGCAGCGGGACGGCCGCGAACACATCCACTACCTGCGGGAGTACATCGAACTCGGGCACCGCCGCCCCGGCGTCCCGGACCTGGACGCGGCCCAGCTCCTCGCGTTCGACGCGCTGGACGCGCTCGTCGAATCCCGCGACCTGCAGTACACGGACCGGCTGAGCAAGGGTGAAATGATCTTCATCGACAACCGGTGGACCCTGCACGGCAGAGTCGCCTTCGAGGACCGGGAGGGCGACGACCGGCGGCTGATGCTGCGGACATGGATCACGAAGGCGGAGTCCGTGAACGGATGACCGGGCGAGGCGGCCGCTCGGGCGAGCCCGTCAGGAACTCAGGTGCTCGTGCAGCATCTTCCACCCGCCGTCCCGCCGGACGACCACGTTCGTGCCCCGTCCCGTCCCGGAGCGGGTCCGCCCGCCGACGACCCCCGTCCAGCGGAAGCGGTAGCGGCACACCGCGTGTGCGGGGGCCAGGACGACCCACTCGACGTCGCTGATCTCGTACGTCTCCTCGCGGATGGCGGCGAAGGTCCGCGCGAGCGCCCCGGCGATCTCGGCGCGGCCGCGGTGGGAGCCGTCCGTGAACCAGTAGACCGCGTCCTCGGCGATCAGCGGCATGACGCGGTCGACGTCGTGGCTGTTGGCGGCCTGCTCGTAGCGCCGCAGGAAGGCGGTGAGTTCGGCGGGGGCTTCGGCCACGGGCGGGTTCCTCGCGGGGCTGACGCGGGCGGCTTTCCGACGCCTGCTTTCCTCCCGGATTCATGCCCGTGCGCAGGCGGCCTACGCCACCGGCGCCGCACGCGCGCACACCATCGACGGCCGGCCGATGCCGAGCTTGTTCCGTCGTCCACCGCGCCCCACGCCCCCCGGGCCGCGGCGAGCTCGACACGGTCCGCGACTTCCTCCGCGACCGCTGGGCCGGGGACGCCGCCAGGGCGCGCCTGCTCGTTCCCCGCGACGCCCTCCCACGCCCCCGGACCCGCCCGGCGGCCGGTCCGGGGCGGAGGAGCAGCCCCTGCACGTGGTGGTGGGGCAGCGCCGTCCCCCACCGGTGCGCGAGCAGGACGATCTCACCCGGTCCGTCCACGCGCCGGGCGGCCCGGCGGCGGAGGAGGTCTTCCAACGGCTGGTCGCCGCGTGCATTGCGCACCATGTCCCCGACGACGTCGTCGGAATGCTGCGGAAGGCCGACGCGGCCACCGAACCGATCGTCCTCGGCTGCGGGACGCCGCAGGAACCGGTCGCCGAGGTGTCGCTCTCCGCCAAGGGCGCCACCGCATTCCGGAACTGGGGAGTGGCGCTGGAGCCGTACCGGGGACGGCGCCTCTCCCGCTTCTGCCGGCGCGTCGCCGTGCGGCGCTCCCACGAGCCCGGGGCGGCCACCGTCGCCGGCGTCACCCGCAGCCCGCGCCTGACCAGCCCCGACCGCCCGCGCGCCGGCCTCCGGGTCTGCAGCCACCGGGCACCCGGGGGCACACCGGACAGGGTGCGCCGCCTAGGCCCCGGCGCCCTGGGGCTCCCCGCCGTGCGGCCGGCGCGGACCGCTGCCGCCGCCAGGTCTCCCAGCTGGTGGACGGAGGAGTGGGAGTGGACCGGAAGGGGCCGGACGTCCGCGGTGGACATGCCGCGGAACTGGTCGTGGTCGCCGCTCACGGTCGCGGCGAGCGCCGGCGTGTGCCGGTAGCGCATGTGCAGCCGTCCGCGACGTGTGCAGGTCCACGTCGCGGAGGGCCCGGCGGGCGAGGGCCTCCGCGGCCTCGTGGCGGCCCCGGAGCGCGAGCGGGGTGGCCTGCAGCAGCATGGATCCGGCGGCGGCGTGCGCGGCGCCGGCTTCCCGGGCCGTCGAGAGGGCGTCCTCGGCGCCGGTCTGCGACGCGCCGGTCTGCGCGGGGGTCCAGGCGCCGGCGCCGGTCTGCGAGGGGGTCCAGGCGCCGGCGTCGAAGTGGGCGAGACGTCGAGGCGGAGCACGCCCGCTCCGAGGTCGTCATCACCGTCCGACGGCCGCAGTCGCGGCGCGTCCCGGACCCACCCGCAGAATCTTCTGGCTTCGTTCTGCGCCCAGCGGTCAGGAGATGTGCATGACTGACTTCCGGATGACGACTCACGCTACCGACCCCTGGGGCACCGGCGCGTCCGCCGGACACCCACACAAGCACGCACGGGACGGGCGTCCCCGGCACCATGCCGCCGGCTCGCCGCCCTTGGCGCGAACGGTCCTGCTCCTCCTGGCCGTTGCGCTGGTCGTCGCCGCCGTTTTCGTCTTCGCGCGCGGCTGACGGCCTCGGCGGCAGCGTTTCGCGGCGCCCGGGACGAGCCCGTCCCGGCCGACCGGGTCGGCATCCGGACGGGGCGGTGAGGACGGCAGCCAGGTCCAGGGATGGACACGGCCCAGATGGTGACTTGCGGGGCACGGCGGCCGGGGACGGGGGAAGCGAGTCCGCGGGCGTGCTCGGTGTGGTCGCGGTCATCGCGGCGTTGGGCGCGATCGTCGCCGCGGCCATCGCCCCGCACGGCGGGTCCGACGGCCCCGGGTCAGGGGCACCAACGCCTGCCGGGCGGACCCCAAGAGCGTCGCGGAATACCGCCCGCTTCGATCTGCACGGCGTGGTCGTCACCGCCGGCCCTGACGACGGACCGCCCCGGCGAGGCGGCGCGCATCGGCTGCCCGGTGCGCGCCGGGGCCGCGTCGCAGGACCCGGTCATGCCGGCCGCGCAGCGGGACGCGTTCGCCCCCGAGATGCAGGCCGCGGGCGCCTACTGGCGCCTGGTGGTCTACGGCGGGGCCCTGCACGCCGTCCAGCACCCGCCGGTCGACCTCCCCGCGCCCCCGGGGTCGGCCACCACCCGCGGCATGGGCGCCGGGCCTTGCAGGAACGTCCTCGGCCTGCTCGCCGAATGCCTGCCCGATGCGGGCTCATCCGGGCGGCGCCCTGACGCCTGCCCGGGCCCGCCCGTGTGTAGGCGGCCTACGCCATCGGCCCCCGCGTCGTGGACGGGCGGTATCAGGTTACGCACTGTCGCCCCGCGGTGACGATCGGGGCGCCTAGGCTCGGGATCGTCCCGGCTCCGCCCGCGGTCGGCGGGGGCAGGGCGCCCGGGACAGCCACAGGTCAGTGGGCTCGGCGCGGTCGGCGGGGGGCATCATCGCGGTCACGGGAAGTACGGCGGGGCGGGCGTGGCACGCCGGCGGGGCCGTGCGCACGGACGTACGCGTCGACCACGGCCTGGTGGCGCGCGGCCAGCCCCTGCGCCAGGCGCTCGGCGGCCTGCGCCGACTCGGCGTCCCGGAGCAGCCTGCGCAGGTCACGCGCGGGCTGGCTGCGGGCCCGCCACCAGAACCAGTGGCGTACGACTGCCCCTGCCATCGCGATCAGGACGTGCGCGGCCGCGAGCACGGCGACCACCGCGACGGGCGCCGCGGCAGCGGTTCCGTGCCCGAGCGCCACAACCGGCACGGCCACGGCAGGGGCCTGCCCGGCGAGCCTGCGCCAGGATCCGCCGACGCCGGGCCGGGGCAGGTGCGGGGCCGTCAGCAGGGCGCGGCTGCCCCGCACGGGGCGGTGGCTCGCGGCGGGCCGGCGGCCGATGGGGTTGCCCGGTCCTTTCATGGTTCCTCCGTCGCTGTCGTGGAGCGGTACGAAGGCTCGGGTCGGGTCGGGCCGAGTTTTCCCATGGACGGCGCGGACTTTTTTCAGCGGATCCGGGGGACGCGATGAACGGCGGGGAAAAGGGGCCGGAGGACGCCGCACTGGTCGCCGCGGTCCTCACGGACGGTGCGGGACCGCAGCGCGTGCGGGCACTGGAGACGATCGCCTCGCGGCACTACCGCGCGGTGCTGCGGCAGTGCGCACGGATGCTCGGGGAGAACGCGCAGGACGGCGCGGACGTCGCCCAGAAGGTGTTCGAGGACGCCGTCGCGAGCCTGCTGCGCGGCCGGGGGCCCGCGAACCCCGAGAAGCTGGGCGCCTGGCTCGCGGAGTTCGCCAGACGGCGGGTGCGGGCGTACTGGCGCGACAAGCGCCCAGGCGGCATGGCCGTCATCCCCGGGGACGACGGCTTCGACGAACTGGCCGACGACGAGGAGTCCCGGTCCGGCAGCGCCGAGCGGCGCGCCCACGTGGAGCGGCTGCTGGCGATCGTGGTGGGGTCGCTCACCGGGCACCAGCAGCAGATCTACCGGCTGCGGATCGTGGAGGGGCTCAGCGGGCGGGAGATCGCCGCGCGGATGGGCATGGCCGTCTCCACCGCCAACAACGAGGCCACGGCGCTCAAGGGCCTGCTCGCCGACGGCTTCCACGCGCTGGTCCTGGCCCAGGAGGGCCGCCCCCACTGCGCGGAGCTGGCCGCGATCCTGGACGCCGCGGGCGTCACCGCGGTGACCGCGCAGACCTTCACCCCGGCCCTTCGCGAGCGCATCGTCCGGCACTTCGCCACGTGCGCGGTGTGCGACAAGTGCGGGGTGTGCCAGGTCCAGCGGCGCTTCCTGGCCGGACCGTACAGCCCGGTCTTCTTCCCGATCGTGGACGACACCGATCTGCGCGAGCGCGTGCTCGACCACATCCGGCAGGCGGCCGGCGGCCCGCCCGCGAATCCGCCCGGCTCTCCCGCCGCGGCGGGAGCGGCCGCGGCGGGCGCCGCAGGCGCGGGGCTCGCCGCCGCCACAGCTCGGCCCCTCACGAGGCTTCCCGGCCGCAGGGGGGCGTGGACGGCAGCCGTCGCCGCGGTCGTCGCCGTGGCGCTGGTGGCCGCCCTCGTCGTCGCCCTGACCCGCCGTCACGGTTCCGGGACCGCGACTGCCCCGCCCCGCTCACCGGCCACCACGACCACGGCGGCGTCCCGCGTCGGCACCCCGGCCGTACGGCTGCAGCGAACGGACGACTACTTCACCGCCGACGGCGTACCGGGCCGGACGTACGTGGGACACGTGCAGGATCCCGTGCTCTCCGGCGTCGCGGACCCGGCCGCCGCGCGCGAGCTGCAGGCGCAGCTGCGCCGCCCGATCCTGGACTGGCAGGCGGCGGCCGCGAACGGGCCGGTCTCGCCCGCAGCCCCGGTCGCCACCCCTGCCGACTCCTTCGACGAGCTGACCACGGTGATCACCGCGGGCAGCCTGCTGACCGTCACCTACCGCTTCAGCGGCGGCGACGAGTTCGGCGGCGGGGGCGGACGGACACTGGTCGTCGACACCACGACCGGCACCGTCCGGCCGCCGGACACCCTCCTCGCCCCGGCCGCCGCCGCGCCCCCCGGCGCCCGGCGTATCACCGCGGCGCTCAACTCCTCCCCGCAGGGTCGGAACCTGACCGCCGAGGGCTGCCCCGCGCTCACCGACGACTTCGTCGCGGCCAACGTCCTGGCCGCACCCTCCGCCTTCGGCCGGCTGCCCTTCGGCGTCACCGGCACCGGGATCGCCTTCATGGTCGCGCCCGGCAGCCCGGACTGCGGCTGGCCCGACCTGGTGGTCGTGCCCTTCGCCGCCCTGACCGGCCTGGTCGACCCCTCGGTCCCCGCCCGTGCCGCCGGGACCGGCCGCTGAGCCGCCGGGCGCACGTCCCGTGCCGCGACCGTCAGGGATGGAACCGCCACCGGCCCTCGGAGACGATGTCCACCTCGCCGTCCCTGACACGGACGGCGGTGTCGTCGTCGGTGAAGTAGACCGGGAAGTCCGCCCGCGCGACGATGCCGTCGGCCCAGGCGTCGTCCCGCTCGGGGAAGTCCGGCGAGTACAGGTGCGGCTTGAGGTACCAGTCGAAGAGGCCGAACGGCGGCTCGACCTCCGTCGCGCCGAGCGCGTGGAGGTCCGCGGTGTCCCCGATGACGTCCGCGGAGTGCGCGGTGAGGTTGCGGCTGAAGATCATCGATCCGGCGCTGACCCCCACGTAGACGCGGCTCTCCAGTGCCTCCAGGAAGCCGCCGGACAAGCCGTTGCTGGTGATGCTGCGCGCGAGGTGGTACTGGTTGCCGCCTTCGACGTAGACGACGTCGGCGTGGAGCAGCCGGTCGAGCACCGTCCGCCGGGGCAGGCCGTTCAGCTCCAGGACGTCGAACTCCCGCCAGCCGAGGCCGTGCAGCCGGTTCATGTCCGCGACGAACCACCCATGGTCCCCGGGCTCGGCGGTCGATGCGGTGGGGACGAACACGACGTTCGCGGATCCGAACGGCTTTCCCAGCATGTCCCGCAGCGCGTCGCGCAGGGTCTCGTTGCGCAGGCCGCCGGCCGTCAGCAGTAGGTTCATCGGCCGAGCCAAGCACGGCCGATGAGCCCGCGCAACGAACTCGGGAGCCCCCCACCGGGCCACGCGGACCTCCATGTGCCCGAAAGGGAGTCGCCCGGCGCCCTGTCGGGCAACACCGTCCAGGCTTCCGCCCTCGTCCCGCTCAGCTGTGCCGCAACAGCATCGACGTCGTCGCGCTGGTGAACGCGGCCGCGGGCGACGTGTGCGTCAACGCCCCTGCCGAGGAGGGCTGGTTGTACTGACCCGTGGGGTCGGGCCCGCGGGTCCGGATCCCGCCGGAACGGCAGGCAGCGGACGGGCTCCCGGCTCCGTCGGAAGCCGGGAGCGCGCCCGTCGTCCCCCGCCGCCGCGCGGTCAGCCGTTGGGGAGGATGACCGCCCGGCCGTTGATGCTCCCCTCGTGCAGCCGCTCGTACGCGCGCGGCGCCTCGTCCAGGGAGAAGGTCTCGGTGTGCACCGACACCGCGCCGTCGCGGGCCAGTGCCAGCACCTCCTGGAGCTCGGGGCGGGTGCCCCAGTAAGGGGCGCTGACCGAGACCTCGAAGGGCAGGACGCCGAAGCCCACCGGCAGCGTGCCGCCGCCGATCCCCACGATCGACACCTCGGCCTCGACCGCCGCCACGGCGCCCGCGGTGCGGACGGTGGGCGCGGCGCCGACGAAGTCGAAGACCGCCTGGGCGCCCAGGCCCCCGGTCAGCTCGCGGACGGCGGCGGGGGCCCTGTCGTCGGACAGCACCGCTGCGTGCGCCCCGACCTTGCGGGCCAGGTCCAGCTTCTCCTCGCTGACGTCCAGGGCGACGACCCGGGCCGGGCTCAGCGCCCGCAGCAACTGGATCGCGGTGTGCCCGAGCCCGCCGGCGCCGATGACCACCGCGGTGGACCCCGGCACCAGCTTGGGCAGCGCCCGCTTGACGGCGTGGTACGGGGTCAGGCCCGCGTCGGTCAGCGGCACGGCCGCGACCGGGTCGAGCCCGTCGAGGGGCACGAGGTGGCGCGGGTCGTCGACGAGGAGGTACTCGGCGATGGCGCCGGGCGCGCCCAGACCCGGCGGGCGGATGCCGAGCTCGTCGGCGCGCAGGCAGTAGTTCTCCTTGCCCTCGGCGCACTTGGCGCAGCGGCCGCAGCCCCACGGGCCGTAGACGGCGACGGCGTCGCCCTCGCGCACCCCGGTCGTGCCGGGCCCGAGCGCGGCGACCGTGCCGACTCCCTCGTGGCCGAGCGTGAGCGGCAGCGGGTAGGGGAAGCTGTCCGCGGGCCAGCTCATGACGGCGATGTCGCTGTGGCACACGCCGGCGGCGGTGACCTTCAGCAGCACCTGGCCGGGGCCGGGCTCGGGGTCGGGTACGGTCACCACCTCGGGGGCGGCGCCGATGGTGCGGTACTGGAGTGCTTTCACGGTGGTCTCCTCTCCGGGGTCGTCAGACGGCGGTGTACGCGCCGTCGACCAGGTGGTAGCTGCCGGTGACGAACGAGGCGCGGTCGCTGAGCAGGAACGCGATCAGCTCGGCGACCTCCTCGGGCCGGCCCAGCCGCCCCGCCGGGTGCAGGGCGACGAGCGCGGCGCGCGCCTGCTCGTCCATCACGTTCAGCAACGGCGTCTCGATGAAGCCGGGCCCGACCGCGTTGACGCGGATGCCCCGCGCCGAATACTCGGCGGCGGCCGTCCTGGTCAGCCCGACGACGCCGTGCTTGGCGGCCACGTACGCGGGCGAACCGGCGAAGCCGACCGAGCCGAGGACGGACGCCACGTTGACGATCGCGCCGCCGTGCCCGGTCGCCTCGATCGCGGGCAGCTCGTGGCGCAGGCAGTAGAAGACGCCGTCGAGGTTGGTGCGGATCACCCGGTCGTACTCCGCGACGTCGTACGCCCCGGTGGGCGCGCTGGGGCCGCCGATCCCGGCGTTGTTCACGGCGAGGTCGAGGCCGCCGAAGGTCTCCACGGCGAAGCGGATTGCCGCCTCGGCCGACTCCGGGCGAGTGACGTCCAGTGCGGTGGCCGCGGCCGACCGCCCCTCGGCGGCCAGGGCCGCGGCGGCCTTCTCGGCGCCGGGGACGTCGAAGTCGGCGAGGACGACGCTCGCGCCGCCCGCGGCCAGCTGCCGCGCGGTCGCCAGGCCGATGCCGGACGCCGCCCCGGTGACCAGGGCGGTGCGGCCGGCGAATTCGGTGGGAAGGGGGGTGGTGCTCATGG
Source organism: Streptomyces sp. NRRL F-5123 (assembly GCF_000721495.1). Lineage (GTDB taxonomy): Bacteria > Actinomycetota > Actinomycetes > Streptomycetales > Streptomycetaceae > Actinacidiphila. Next base: position 65,009 of record NZ_JOHY01000004.1, on the reverse strand, counting down.
TGCTCTCACAAATCGGTAGTGCGTGGTTCCTTCGTGGGGTGGGCGGCCGCCGAGGCGGCCTCCCGGGTCAGGGCTGCGTACGCCTGCTCCACGAGGTCGGCGAGGCCGGTCCCGGCCGCGTCCCGGTCGCCGGGAGCGCGGGCCCACGCCCGCAGCGCGGCGGTCAGCACCCCCGCCGCGGCCTCCACGACCACGGCGGGGCGCAGGTCCTCCGGCCCGTCGGCGCCGAGGCGCTGGGCGACGATCCGTATCGACTCCTCCTGGGCGTCGACGCGGATCCGCTCGTACGCGGCGAACAGCGTCGGCTCCCGGTCGAGCAGGCCGACGATCCGGCGCATCCGCGGGCGCAGGTGCGCGGCGGGCGTGTCCCGGTCGGCCAGCCAGGCCGCGACGGCCCGGCGGTAGGCGAGCAGCGGCGGCTCGTCGGCCGGCCGCACCCGCAGCGCTGCGTTGATCCGCTCGCCGTCGTCACGGACGAAGCCGAGCGCGGCATCCTCCTTGCCGGTGAAATACCGGCTGAAGGTCCGCCTGGTGACGTCCGCGCGTGCGGCTATTGCCTCCACCGTGGTGGCGGCCAGCCCGCGCTCCAGGATCAGGTCGACCGCGGCCGTCGCGAGCGCCGCGCGGGTGCGACGCGCCCGCAGCAGCCGCCGGTCCTCCTCGGCGGCGCCACCCGGTTCCGTTCCGTCGGCGTCCATGTCCTCGACCGTACGCCTCGGTGTCCCGGTGAGACACATGTCCCGATGAGACATATGTCCCACCGGGACGCGGCCGCGGACAGCCGTCCCGGCCGCGGGAGCCGCCCGGCGGGCCGGGCGGCCTCCTCCCGCGGCAGACTGTGCGGGGGAGGACCACGGGAACGGGCGGGAGCCCGGGACCCCCGCCGCCCGAAAACCGCCCCGGTCCCGGCGGCGGCTCCCGGAGACAGGAAAGGCGAGACGTTGGAGATCTGGATCAACCCGGCCTGCTCGAAGTGCGCTTCCGCGCTCTCCCTCCTCGACGAGGAGGGCGCCGCGTACACCGTGCGCCGCTACCTCGACGACCCGCCCACCGCCGCGGAGCTCACCGCCCTGCTCGAACGGCTCGGCCTCGAACCCTGGGACATCACCCGGACCGGCGAGCCCGCGGCGGCCGAACTCGGCCTGGACGCCTGGGACCGCGACCCGGCCGCCCGCGCCCGCTGGATCGACGCGCTGGCCGCCCACCCGGCCCTGATCCAGCGGCCGATCATCACCGCCGACGACGGCACCGCCGTGGTCGCCCGCAGCCCGGAGGCCGTCCGCTCGGCCCTGCCCGTCTCCCCGCGGCCCGCCTCCGCGTGAGGCGGGCCGTCCCCGGACGGCGGACGGGACAGCTCGGACGTCATCGACCTGGCCTCGGGGTCGGTCGGTCCGGGTCCGGGGGCGGGACACCGGTGCGTCCCGTCACCCCGGTGGCGGACCGGCGGCCACGCCGAGCAGTGACCAGGGCGCGATGCACGGCCTGTTCGCGTGTGTCGGCCCCGGGCCCTCGTCCGTGCCGCGTGCGCTGCGGCAGGCCCTGGCCCTGGAGCGTCGACGGCCACGGACACCCCTGTGCAGCGCGAACGGGCGCCGTCGCACGATCCGGGGCAACGCCTACGGGAACATCCATGAGGTGTTCGAACTCCCGTCATGCGGAGCGTCCTCGCCACGGCCCTCGGCGAGCCCGGCCCCGGCCGTCCCTGCCCGCAGAGCGGCTCGACTCGACCGGATGCAGGCGTGGTTGCGGCACAACACCGCATTCGCGGCCCGGCCCGTGTACGTGTGTTCGGGGATCGATCCCGAGGACCGGGCGGCGGTCTTCGCTGTTCTGCCCGGCGTGTCGACGGGGTGTTCGTGCGCGGGCAGCGCATCGGATCCCGTGCGGCGGCACGGGTGGTGGAGACCCCCGGCGGCCCGGGCCTGCCGGGCGGCCCGGCGCCAGTTCGGCTCAGCCGGCGAACGACTCCGCGTAGGACGCGAACGCGTACATGGCGTCGAGGCTGCCGGGTCTCGGGGGCTGCGCGGGGTCCCAGCCGAGCGCCCGTTCGGCGCGGCAGGCGCGACCGCTTTTTCCGGCACGCCCGCCGCGCCGTCCGTCCCCCTCTCCGCTGACTGCCCGGCGGACCGGTCCTTCCGGTGACCCGGCCGTGGCCGGTCGGCGGTCGGCGGTCGGCGGGACCGGGGACGGGCGGACCGCTGTCGGTTACAGTCAGGGCACGTCCTGCCTCGCCGGTACGACCACCCGGGCCGCCGCCCGGCGGTGGTCCTGAGGCTGCCCGCAGCCGCGGCCTCCCCGGCCCGGGACAGGAGCCCCAGCCACCGGCGTCCCGCCGACAGCCACACGCGCCCATCGTGCTGCCGGGCCGTCCCGCCTGACCAGGAAAGCCATGTCACAGTCGCAGCGAACCGGTTCGTCCGGCCCGGCACCGTTCCCGGTGCCGCCCGCAGCCGTCCCCGTTCCCGTCCCCACGCTGTTCCTGATGGTCGGGCTGCCCGCGGCCGGAAAGACCACCCGGGCCGCCGAGTTGGCCGCCGAGCACCGCGCGCTGCGGCTGACCCCGGACCACTGGATGATCCCGCTGTTCCAGGACTCGATGGCCGGCGGCAAGCGCTGGGTGCTCGAAGGCCGCCTCGTCTGGCTCGCCCTCCAGGCGCTGCGGCTGGGAACCGGCGTCGTCCTCGACTTCGGGCTCTGGGGCCGTGACGAACGCTCCGCACTGCGCTGGCTGGCCAGGTCGGCCGGCGCGGCGTGCCAGGTGGTCTACCTGCCCGTGGACAAGGACGCGCAGCTCGCCCGCATCGCTCACCGCCAGGCGACCACGCCCCACCAGACCTTCCCTATGAGCGAAGCCGACGTGGACGCGTGGCGCGAGCAGTTCCAGGCTCCTGACGTCGCCGAACTCAACGGCGGTCAGATCCCGCCCCCACCGGCAGGCTGGCCCGGCTGGCCCGAATGGGCAGCCGACCACTGGCCCTCGTCCACGGACAACTGACCCGCCTCCGTACCCGCCCCCGGCCCGGGAGCGGCCGCGTCCATCCGCACCCACCCACCACACCGGCGCCGTCGAGCGCCGCCGTCGGCGAGGAGCAGCGGAACTGCCCGCAACCCCGCCCGGACCGCCGGGGCCACGTCAGCCGGCGGTGCCGGTGTGGAGCCAGCACATCGCGCGGTGGCCGGTGTCGGCGCCGGACGCGGCGGGGATGACGGCTTCGCGGGGGCGCTCGGCGCAGACGTCCATGGCGAAGGGGCAGCGGGGGCGGAAGCGGCAGCCCTCGCCGACGACGACCTCGCGGCGCTCCGCGTCGCGTCGGGCGCGGGCGGCCTGCCGCGCCAGACGGGCCTCGCGCACCTGGTCCCGGGTGGCGCCGGTGCTGGGTGCGGCGGCGGCCAGCACCTGGGTGTAAGGGTGCCGGGGGTTGAGGATGACCTCGTCGCTCGGGCCGCGTTCGACCACCTGGCCGCGGTACATCACCATGATCTCGGAGGAGAAGTGCCGTGCGGTCGCCAGGTCGTGGGTGACGTACAGCAGCGCCAGTCTGCGGTCCTCCTTGAGGCGGTTCAGCAGGTTGAGGATCTCCAGCCGGATGGAGACGTCCAGCATCGAGACCGGCTCGTCGGCGAGGAGAACGCTGGGCTCAGGGGCGAGGGCCCGGGCGATCGCGACCCGCTGCCGCTGCCCGCCCGACAGTTCGTGCGGGCGCTTGCGGGCCACGTCGGCCGCCGGGGTCAGGTTCACCTGGCCCAGCAGGTCCGCCACGGCGGTCCGTACCTGCTCCCCCCGCCGGGCGGTGCCGGTGGCGAGCAGCGGGCGGCGCAGGTGGTGCTCCACCGTGTGCGAGGGGTTGAGCGAGGCGAAGGGGTCCTGGAAGACCATCTGGACGGCACGCCGGTAGTCCTTGGCCCGCACCCGGTCGCGGCCGTCGAGCCGGATGGTGCCCCCGGACGGCGTGACCAGCCGGGAAAGCGCCTTGAGCACACTGGACTTTCCGCTGCCGCTCTCTCCGACCAGGGCCAGGGTCCGCCCCGCCTGCAGGGAGAAGGACAGCGAGTCGACGGCACGGAAGTGCTTGCCGCGCGCCTGCGCGTAGTCGATGGTGAGGTCGCTGACTTCGAGGGCGCTCACGTCGTGGATCCTTCGCTCGGTGCGGAACCGTCCACCGCTTCGGGGCGGCCTCCTGGCGGGTCCGGTTCGGATGTTCCCGGTGCACGGAAGGCCGGGTCGTGGAGGTGGCATGCCGCGGTCCACTGCCCAGGACGGTCCGGGACCGCGAGCAGCCGGGGTTGCACCGAGCGGCAGGGCTCGAAGGCGTCGGGGCAGCGGTCGGCGAACGCGCAGCCGGTCAGGTCTTCACGCAGGTCGGGCGGGGAGCCCGGAATGCCGCGCAACTCCCGCCGCTCGCCGGTCAGGTCGGGGAAGGAGCGCAGCAGCCCCTGGGTGTAGGGGTGGGCGGCCGCACCGCCCAGGTGTTCCGCCGGGGCGTACTCGACGATCCGGCCGGCGTACATCACGGCCAGCCGGTCGCTGATCTCCAGCAGCAGGTTCAGGTCGTGGGTGATGAAGACGACGCTGAAGCCCAACTGCTCGCGCAGCCGTTCGATCTCGTCGAGGATCTCCCGCTGGACCACCACGTCGAGCGCGGTGGTGGGCTCGTCCATGATCACCACGCCCGGCTCCAGGGCCAGCGCCATGGCGATGACGACGCGCTGGCGCATGCCGCCGGACAGCTCGTGCGGGTAGCTCCCGGCCCGGTCCGCGTCGATGCCGACCATCTCCAGCAGCTCGCGGGTGCGGCGGGCGCGCTCCTCCTTGGGCGCGCCGGGCAGATGGGCGCGGAAGATGTCGTCGAACTGCCTGCCCACCGTGGTGACCGGGTTCAGCGCGTTCATCGCGCTCTGGAAGACCATGGACAGCCGGTTCCAGCGGAACTCCCGCAGGCCCGCGTCGTCGAGCGCCGCGATGTCCGTCTCGACGCCGTCGGAGCCGCGGAAGACGACGCCGCCGCCGGTCATCCGCGCCGGGGCCCTGAGCATCCGGGTGATCGCGTAGGCGAGGGTCGACTTGCCGCACCCGCTCTCCCCGGCGATGCCCAGCACCTCGCCGCGGTGCAGCCGGAAGCTGACCCCGCGGACGGCACGGGTGGGCCGCTCACCGTCGTACTCGACGCTGACGTCGTCGGCCCGCAGGACGACCGGGGCCGTACGGGAGGCGGCGGAGTCCGCCGAGCCGGTCGTGTCGGTCGCGGCGGCGCTCATCGACCGGCCTCCTTTCGTCCGGCCCGCTTCAGTCGGCCTGGCCGGTGGACACGCAGTGTGGGGTCGAGGACCTCGTCGAGCCCGAAGCTGATCAGGGACAGGGCCGCGCCGAAGACGGCGATGCACAGGCCCGGCGGGACGAACCACCACCACGAACCGCTGGAGAGCGCCTCCGCGTTCTGGGCGAAGTACAGCATGGTGCCCCAGGTCAGCCGGCTCGGGTCCTGGAGCCCCAGGAAGGCCAGGCCGGCCTGGGTGAGGATCGCGAAGATGACCGCGAAGATGAACTGCGAGACGATGATCGCCGCCTCGTTCGGCAGGATCTCCACCAGGACGACCCGCCAGCGCCGCTCGCCGTACAGCCGGGCCGCGAGGACGTAGTCCCTGCTGCGCAGCGAGAGCGTCTGCGCGCGCAGCACCCGGGCGGGGCCGGCCCACGAGGTGACGGCGATGATGGCGATCGTGGCCGTGGCGCTGCCGCCCTTGGTGTACGAGGCGATCACGACGACCAGCGGGAGCCCGGGGATCACCAGGAAGACGTTGCTGACCAGGGAGAGGGTCTCGTCGGCCCAGCCGCCGAGGAAGCCGCCCCCGATACCGATCACCACGGACACGGCGGTCGACAGCAGCGCCGCGGCGACGCCGATCAGCAGCGTGGTGCGGGTCGCGGCGATCAGCTGGTCGAAGACGTCCTGGCCGGTGTCCGTGGTGCCCAGCCAGTGCGCAGCGGACGGCGACTGGGCCAGGTCGAGACTGAGCCCGTCGGGGTCCCCGGCGAGGAGCGGCCCGAAGAGGGCGACCAGGACGAAGACGGTGATCAGTGCCAGCCCCACCGCCAGTCGCGGGGAGCGGCGGACGGTGCGCCAGGCCCTGGTCACGGCGGCACGCGCCCCGCGGGAGGGCCCGGTGGCGGGCAGTTGCGGTACGGGCGCCGGGGCGGGCCCGGCCGAGGTGATGTCGGCGGTGGTCATCGGGCGGACCTCGTTCGCGGGTCGACGAAGCCGTAGAGCACGTCCACCAGGAAGTTGGCGGCGAGCACGGCGAAGGTGATGACCAGGAAGATGGCCTGCATCAGGGGGTAGTCGCTGTTGGTGACGGCCTGGAGGAGCTGGTAGCCGATGCCCTGGTAGGAGAAGACCATCTCCATCACCAGGCTGCCGCTGATCACGAATCCCAGCGAGATCGCGAAGCCCGCGACCGACGGCAGTACGGCGTTGCGGGCCGCGTAGCCCAGCATGACGGTGCGCGGTCGCAGGCCCTTGGCCTCGGCGGCCGAGACGTAGTCCTCGGACAGCGTGGAGACCATCATGTTCCGCATCCCGAGCAGCCAGCCGCCCACCGAACTGAGCACGATGGTGATGGCCGGAAGCAGCGCGTGCCGCAGCGCGGAGCCGATGAACTGCCCCGACCAGCCGATGCTGAGCGCCGGGTCGTAGCTGAACTGGTCGGGGAAGACCGTCCACACCTGGGTGAAGAAGTAGATCAGCAGCAGGGCCACCCAGAAGTACGGGATGGCCGCGAGGAAGGTCGTCGCGGGGACCAGCGAGTCCAGCCAGGTGCCGCGCCGCCAACCGGCCACCGTCCCGAGCGAGATGCCGAGCAGCGCGCTGATCACGGTCGCGGTGCCCACCAGCCCCAGCGTCCACAGCACCGAGGAGCGCAGGATCTGCGACACCGGTGTGGGGAAGTAGGTGATCGACAGGCCGAACCGCAGGCGGGCGATGGAGCCCAGGTAGTCCCGGTACTGGCTGAGGATGCTGCCGTGGCCGAGCCCGAGCATCTTCTCCAGCGTGTGGCGCTCGCCCGGCGGCACCTGCCCCTGCTGGGACTGCCGGGCCAGGATGAGGTCGACGGGGCTGCCGGGGATGAGCCGGGGCAGGGCGAAGTTGACGGTCACCGCGACCCACGCGGCCACCAGGTAGAAGCCGAGCTTTCTCAGTACGAACCGCATGTCGCCGCTTACTTCTTGCCGCTGGCGGCGGGGGCGATACGGGCCGCGACCCAGCCGTTGTCCATGGCGAGCCAGACGGCGGCACCGGCGTACGGGTTGTCCTTGGTCGGGTAACCCGTGACGTGGTTGCCGTTGAACTCCTGCTCGTCCTGGGCGTTGAAGAGCGGGATCACCGGCATGTCGTTCATGAAGGCGCGTTCGAGCTGGTAGAAGTACGGCTGCTGCTTCGCCGCGTCGGGGGTGGCCGCGATGGCGTCGAGGGCCGCGTCGACCGCGGGGCTGGAGTACTCGCCGAAGTTGCCGACCGTGCTGGGCGTACCTTCCTTGGGAGCGATACGGCTGTCCATCATCTGGTCGTAGTACGAGTACGGCACCGGTGTGAAGCCCTGACTGCTGATGATCATCTGGAACTTGCCGCCGTACTGGTGGGCGGTGAACTGGTTGTACGCGACCGCGTTCACCGTCAGCCCGATGCCCACCTTGGCGAGCTGCTGCTTGAGCAGCTGCCCGGTGCTGATGTAGTCGGTCCAGCCGGCGACGGTCTCCAGTTCGATGGACAGCTTCTTGCCGTTCTTGGCCCAGTTGCCGTCGCCGCCCTTGGTGTACCCGGCGGCGGTGAGGTAGCCGGCGACCTTGTCCGGGGTGTCGAACGCGGCGTCTTTCAGGGAAGGGTCGAGCACCGACTCGAAGTTGGGCATGAGCAGGCCCATCGGGTTGGCGGGTCCTGCCTGGCCGCTGTAGACGGCCTTGCTGATGAAGTCCCGGTCGATCGCGGCGCTGATCGCCTTGCGGACGTTGACGTCGGCGGTCGGCCCCGACTTCGCGTTCGGGATCAGCATGGCGGTGGCCAGCGGGAGGTTGACCAGGTCGAACTCGGGGTCCTTGGCCAGGTAGTTCTTCTCGATGTTGGGGATGAAGCCGCCGCCCCAGTCGATCTTGCCCGCCTCGGTCGCGGCGTTGGAGCCGTTGTTGTTCGAGAAGGACAGGAAGCGCATCGTCTTGAACCTGGGCAGGCCCTTGAAGTAGTAGTCGGTGCGGGCCTGGAGGACCATCGACATGGGGGCCACCGACTTCACCGTCCACGCCCCGGTGCCGACCGGGTTCTTGTTGACGCCCTTCTTCTTCTGGGCGTCCGGGATCGCGGCCCAGACGTGCTCGGGGATCATGTCCACCTTGCCCAGGACGAAGTACTCCTTGGTGTAGGCGGAGTTCGCGAACTTCAGCGTGACGGTGTCCGAGCCGGTGGTGGTCACGCCGGTCAGGCCCAGCGCGTACTGGTCGAAGTCCTTGTTCTTCATGGGGAGTTCGTAGGTGTACGCGACGTCCTTGTTGGTGAACGGCTTGCCGTCGTTCCACTTGGCGTCGGTACGTATCTTGATCGTGAGCGTCCTGCCGCCGTCCGACCAGGTGTACGAGGTGCCCAGCCAGGGCTGGATGTCACCGGCCTTGGCCTGGTTGTAGTGGAACAGCGGCTCGTAGAGCAGGCCGTGGGTGGGTATCAGCGCGGACGGCGAGAACGGGTTGAAGTTCGCCACCAGGTTGCCGGTCGTGCCGGTGACGGTGATGGTGCTGCCGTCGGCGGTGGACGAACTGCCTCCGGAACTGCTGCAGGCTGCCGAGGTGAGGCCGAGGGCCATGACGGCGCAGGCGGCGACGAGACGGCGGCGGGCCGCTCTGGTGACGTTCATCGGTTCCCCTTGATCGTGAGCGCCGCGAGACGCCCGTGGGCACGCTCGGCGGTCGTGTGCTGTGAGATTCCGGGCATGGCTGACAACGATGTCCGGCGGAGTGACGCGGCCGGCGCGCTCCCGGACGGCTGCGGGTGCGGACCTGGACGTGCTTCAGGACTTCGAGGCCGGACCTGCCGAGCCGGAACCTCCTGGCGACCGTGCGGCTCGCGGGCCGAGGCGGTTCCACCTGCTCACCCCGGCCCGTGGCATGGCCGTGAAACTAGAACGCCGGAAACCCGGGTGTCAATACTCGGAACCGCCCTTCGGCCGGTTTCAATTCTCGCCGTGGCGCACCAGAGGGCGTCGAACGCTTAACCGGTATTTCAACCAGGGCCTAAACATGCCTGATCAGCCGCCCGGACGCGCCCGGATCGGCCCCTGCCCGCCCGGTCCTGTGGCGAGCGGCACTGCTCCCGTGCCCTGGGCATTGGTACGTACCCGGCGGCGCCCGCGCCCTCGGCCGCGCCGGGCATCGCGAATCACATATGCGTAATGCGGTCTTGACGCTGAACCGGTCGAGTGATTGCATCCCCCGTGCCGGTCACGGAAACCGGCGCAGAGCTGCCGCTACCGCCGCCGCGCGCCCGGACGGGAACCGCCACCGAAGCCCTCCCCGGGCCAAGTGGCGATGTGCGCACATTGTTTGTGCCCACCCGTCCGCGTCGCGGAACACGCCCGCGCCTCGCGCGCCCGCCGGCCCGCCGCGGCCACCCACCGCACCCGTCGAAGGGGATCACCGCCCATGCTTCGCAACTCCGCCCGGCTCACCGCCGACGGGAAGCCGGTCACCTGGCTCGGCGCCAACTTCTGGTCCCGCACCGGCGGCCCGCTGATGTGGCGCTCCTACGACCCCCGCGTCGTGGACGAAGAACTGCGGGCGCTTCGCGACCACGGCATGAACGTCACCCGGTCCTTCTACTACTGGCCGGACTTCATGCCGACCCCGTACAGCGTGGACGAGGCCGCCTGCGGGCACTTCGCCGACTTCCTCGACCGCCACCAGGCGCTCGGGATGACCACCATCCCCACCTTCATCGTCGGCCACATGTCGGGCGAGAACTGGGACCCGTCCTGGCGCGGTGGCCGGGACCTCTACAGCGACGTCTGGCTCGTCGCCCGCCAGGCCTGGTTCGCCGGCCGGATGGTCCGCCGGTTCAAGGACCACCCGGCGGTCTCCGGCTGGCTGGTGTCCAACGAGATGCCGATCTACGGGGCCGCCACCCGCGACCGGGAGGCGGTCTCCTCGTGGGCCCAGATCCTGGTGGACGCCGTGCGCGCGGCGGGCGGCACACAGCCCGTCTCGCTCGGCGACGGCGCCTGGGGCCTGGAGAACTCCGGTCACGAGAACGGCTTCTCGGTCCGTGACGGCGCCGCGATCTGCGACTTCCTCGGCCCGCACGTCTACCGGATGGAGGACGACCCGGTCCGCCAGCACCACGCGGCGGCGTGGGCCTGCGAACTGACCGGAACCTTCGGCCGCCCGGTGGTGCTGGAGGAGTTCGGCGTCACCTCCGACTTCGTCTCCGGTGAGAACGCCGCCCACTACTACCGGCAGGTCCTGCACAACAGCCTGCTGGCCGGCGCCACCGGCTGGATCGCCTGGAACAACGCCGACTACGACGACCTGCGGCACCAGCCGCCCTATCTGCACCACGCGTTCGAGATGCACTTCGGCCTGGTCGACCGGCACGGCCGGGCCAAGCCGCAGTTGCGGGAGGTGGCGGAGTTCGCCCGCGTGCTGGAGCGGGTCGACGTCGGCCGCACCCGGCGTGCGGACACCGACACGGCGCTGGTGGTCTCGTCGTACCTGGACACGGTGTACCCCTTCACCCGCGCCGAGGACCGCGAGCACGTCCACTCCACCGCCCGGCAGGCCTGGGTCGCCGCCCGGCTCGCCGACCTCGCCCCTGCGGTGACCCGGGAGAGCGACGGCCTGGCGGATGACGCCCTGCTGTACCTGGTGCCGTCCGCCAAGCAGCTTCTGTCGCCGACCTGGTACGAGCTGGAGGACCGCGCCCGGGCCGGTGCCACCGTGTACGTCTCGTACTGCCCCGGCCCGCACGACGAGCAGCGCGGGCCGTGGTACGCCCACCTGGACGAGCTGTTCGGGGTGCGGCACCAACTGGAGTACGGCCTGGTGAACCCGATCGAGGACGAGCAGGTCACCTTCACCTTCACCCGGGCATTCGGCGGCCTGCCGCAGGGCGCGCGACTGGCGTTCCCCGCCGCGGGCACCTCCAGCAGCAAGGTGTTCCTGCCCGTGGTGCCCGACGGCGCCGAGGTGCTCGCCGAGGACGCGCACGGCCGTCCGGCGCTGCTGCTGCGCCGCGTCGGGGAGGGCTCGGTCGTCCTGTGCACGTACCCGCTGGAGCACATGGCGGCGGTGACGCCCCGGGCCAATCCCGAGGAGACCAGCACGCTGTACGACGCGCTCGCCGCGCACGCCGGGGTGCGGCGGCCGGTCGGCGTGGCCGACTCCCGGGTGAGCGTGGACCGGCTGCTGCACGAGGACGGCCGGATGTTCGTGTGGCTGGTCAGCCAGTCGCGGGCCGAACTGTCCGTCAAGCCGGCCGTCGCGGCGGGGTCGTCGCTGTACGACCTGGACGGCGCACCGGCCGACACGGTCACCCTGCCCGCGTACGGCGTGCGCGTGCTGGAGCTGCGTACCGCCTGACACGTGGACCGTGGACGGAAGGTCGCGCCAGGGCATTGACTTACCCGGTTAAGTAGCCAAGTCTGGCCTCGCATGATTCCCCCCACGAACCGGGAGACAATCCCATGAAGAGACGCAAGCTTCTGGCGGCCGCGGGTGCCGCCGGGATGGTCGCGGCAGCCGGGCTGACGGCGGCCGTGCTGCCGGGCACGGCCGCCGCCGCCGGCACCGGGTGTTCGGTGACGTACACCGTGACGAGCCAGTGGTCCGGTGGCTTCGGCGCCAACGTGTCGATCACCAACCTCGGTGCGCCGGTGAGCAGTTGGACGCTCGGCTTCGACTTCCCGGCGGCCGGCCAGTCGGTCACGCAGGGCTGGAACGCGACCTGGACGCAGTCCGGCAAGAGTGTGACGGCGACCAGTACGAGCTGGAACGGCTCGCTCGCCACCAACGCCTCGACCTCGGTCGGCTTCAACGGCGCCTGGAGCGGCACCAACCCGGTGCCGGCCGCCTTCACCCTCAACGGCACGGCCTGCAACGGCACGGTGACCACGACGCCGCCGACCACGCCCCCCACGACGCCGCCGACCACGCCTCCCACGACCCCTCCCACCACGCCGCCCGCCGACAGCCCCGCCCCCGCCCTGCACGTGTCGGGCAACCACCTCGTGACCGCTTCGGGTGCCACGTACCGCATGCTGGGCGTCAACCGCTCCAGCGGCGAGTTCGCCTGCATCCAGGGCAACGGGATGTGGGACGGGCCGGCCGACCAGGCGACCGTCACGGCGATGAAGTCCTGGAACATCCACACCGTCCGTATCCCGCTCAACGAGGAGTGCTGGCTCGGCACCGCGGACGTGCCCGCGGCCGGCACCAGCGGGGCGGCGTACCAGAAGGCGGTCAAGGACTACGCCGACCTGCTGGTCGCCAACGGCATCAACGTGGTCCTCGACCTGCACTGGACCTACGGCCAGTACGGCGGTTCCGGGGCGGGTTGCTCCGACGTCAAGGCGACCTGCCAGAAGCCGATGCCCGACGCGCAGTACACCCCCACCTTCTGGACCCAGGTGGCCAAGACGTTCAAGGGTGACAACGCGGTCGTCTTCGACCTGTTCAACGAGCCCTACCCGGACGCGGCGAACAACTGGGCCGACGCCACGGAGGCATGGACCTGCCTGCGGGACGGCGGCACCTGCACCGGCATCGGCTACCAGGTCGCCGGAATGCAGACCCTGGTCGACGCGGTGCGTGCCACCGGCGCCACCAACGTCATCATGACCGGCGGCCTGACCTGGACCAACGACCTCACGCAGTGGCTGGCCTACAAGCCCGCCGACCCCACGGGCAACCTGATGGCCTCGTGGCACTCGTACAACTTCAACGCCTGTGTCACGGCGGCCTGCTGGGACAGCCAGATCGGCTCCGTCGCCGCGAAGGTCCCCGTGCAGGCAGGTGAGATCGGGCAGAACACCTGCGCCCACGACTACGTCGACCAGGTCATGGACTGGGCCGACAGGAACGGCGTCGGCTACACCGCCTGGACCTGGAACCCCTGGGGCTGCAGCCAGGGCAACGTGCTGATCACGGACTGGAACGGCACGCCCAGCAGCACCTACGGCGAGGGGTACAAGGCGCACCTGCTCACCCAGCACCCCTGATCCCGCTCCCCGCGGCTGTGCCCCGGAGGCGCCTTCCGGCTCCTCCGGGGCACGTGCACGCGTGCGGCGGCGGTCAGCGGCGGACCAGGGTGGTGCTGCCGCGCGGGACGAGGACCGAGGAGTCGAGCAGCGTGTCCTGTACGTGCTCGCCGGCGATCAGGGACGGCGACGGCAAGTCGTTCACCACGCTCACGAGCGCCGGATCGGTGATCCGGGCGGTTTCGGCGAGGACCTCCTCGGCCGTACGGCCGAGTCCGTGCCGGGCGACAGCCATGGCGCCGTATACGTGGGACCAGAGGAAGTCGTCCCCGGCGTAACCGCGGGCGTCGCGGCTGGAGTTGTTGATGATGGAGTTGCCTGGGCCGGGACCCAGCCGGGCAGATGCCCGCACCTATCCGTCGACGGCGCGCTTGACGTAGGGCTGCCCGGTGACGTTGCTGTCGCGCGGGACTGCGCCTCGCCCCTGCCTCGCCGGTCTCCGGGCCGCTCGGCTTGCGTCCCGCAGAGCCAGGTGCGCCAGGACTGTTGCATACCGTGCTTGTTCGGTCACCAGGAGTGGCATGATCGGGTGGGTGGATTACCAGCGGTGCACACATCTCCTCGCCACGATGCACGAGAACCCCGGCAAGATCCCCCGGGCGGTGCGGCAGGCGAACGTCTCCAAGTTGCTGGAGGCGCTGGGGCGTCCCGAGCGGGATCTGCGGGGGATGCTGGTGGTGGGGACGAACGGCAAGGGCTCGACGTGCGCTTTCGCGGTGGCGGCGGTGGCCGCTGCCGGCGTGCGGGTGGGGAGTATGCCCAGCCCGCACCTGCAGGAGCCCAGAGAACGGATCCGGATCGACGGGAACCCGGTGACGCCGGCTGAGTACACGGCGGCTTTCGCCGAGGTCTGGGGCGCGATGGAGCGACACGACCTGCCCGTTCTCTCCCAAGGGGTCTTCGCGGCCTCGGCGGCCGTGCACTTCCGGCGGGCGGGTGTCGGTCTGGCCGTGGCGGAGGCGAGTATCGGCGGGAGCCGGGCAGCGGCGGCGGAACTCGGTCTGGACGTGAAGGTCGTCACCGGCGTCGGGCTCGACCACACCCGCCTGCTCGGTGACTCGCTGGCCGAGATCACCCGAGCCAAGGTCGAGGCCGTACGGGACGGGGACCATGTGGTCCTCGGGAGGCTCGCCCCCGAAGCCGCGGACACCGCGCAGGAGATCTGCAAGGAGCGCAGCGGACTGTCCGTGTGGCGCATGGGCCACGAGATCCGCTACGCCGCGCGGACCGTCCCCGCTGCCGATGGGCCCATGACGCTGGTGGACGTCGTCACCCCCCGCGCCGTACACCGCGACCTGCCCTGCCCGCTGCCGGGCACCCACCAGCACCACAACCTCGCCGCCGCCGTCGCCGCCGTTGACGCCCTGGTCGAGCGCGGGCACATCCGACCGCCGGACGGTGGGCAGTTGCGCGCACGGCTGGCGGCCACACGCTGGCCCGGCCGCCTCGAACTCGTCCCCGGCGCCTGCCTGGACGGCTGGAGCGGCCGCGTCCTGCTGGAAGGCGCCACCAACCCGCAAGGCGTGGCGACGGTCGCCCCGGAGATCCTCCGCCAGGCTGAGGCGGACGGCCGTTCGGCTCCGCCGGCGCTGGTCTTCGCCGCGATGGACGACAAGGACTTTCCCGGCATGCTCGCCCCGCTGCCGTCCCACTGGCCGCTGGTCCTCACCCGCACCGACTCGCACGGGGCCGCGGCCCCGGCCGCGCTGCACCGCCGGCTCGCCCCCGGCCGCCCGGGACCGTGCCTGACCGCCGAGGACGCCCCCTCGGCGCTGCGCCGTGCCGCCGAACTTGCCGGCCCCGGCGGCCTGATCGTCGTCTTCGGCTCATTGCGCCTGATCGGCGAGTCCCGCACCGCGCTCGGCCTGCCGCCCGCGTGAGCTGCCCGCCCGACGCGCGGGGGCGCGCAGCACTTCCTCGTCACGCCGGTCCTCACGCACGCGTACTTCTCCAATTCCAGCGCCGGCACCCGTGACAGTGGCTGGCCACGCGCCCGAGGAAGGCAAGCCCGCAGAGGTCTATTTCGACGCGACGCGCGAACTCTGCCGTTCACCGTCCTCCAGAACTTTCGTGGAACTCGTCGCCTCGCGCACGGCGGGGCCGGAGCCTCGCAGCCGAAGGCAGGCCGACGGCCGCCGGAACGGCCTCGCTTCCCGCGTCCGAACGGAACGGCGAGGGCGCACTCGGCGGCGCCGGCCCGGCACGGGACGCCACCGGCACGCCCGGCTCGGACACCGGCGGCAGCCACTCCGAGGCAGGAGCCCGCCCCGGTTCTGACACGCCGGTAGCAAGGGTCCGGGGCGGCTGCGCTCAGGCACGGGCGTCCCGGTGCGCGTAGCCGACTACGCCGGCGCCCGAGCCGGTTTCGCGGCTCGTCGGGCACACCACGTCGGCGCCGGTCGGCGACCGGCGCCAGCGGTCGGAGCCGGTGGACGTCTCACGTCCTGGCGCTGCCGAGCCCGGAGGTGTCGATGTAGTCCCGGACGCGGCTGATCCGCCCGCCGTGCACCCGGAGCACCAGCAGTCCGGGAACGCCGAAGGCTGCGCCTGTGGCCGGAACCGTGCCCAGGACGACCTGCTCGGCGACGATCACCTCCGGGTCGGTGGTCTGGTGGACCGCGATCCTGCGTATCTCCTCCACCCGTACGGGACTCGCGCTCCAGGAGGCCCGGTAGCCGGCGCGCACGGCCTCGCGTCCTTCGAAGCTCGGCGGGAAGCCGGGGACGCTGAACGGGAACTCGTGCACGGCGTCCACGGCATAGAGGTCGGCGAGGTCGTCCGCCGATTTGTCGAGCATGGCCTGGTAGTAGCGGTCGAGAACGTCGTACGGGCTGCGCGGGGCAGCGACTTCGGCGTCGGGCACGGGGTACTCCATTCGCTCAACGGTTGTTGACCCAAGGGAGCCTAGGCCGCGGCCGCCTTTTCGGTCAACGCCCGTGGAGCGAAGGGCTGTAGAGTGGTCCGGTGCCCACCGCCCAGCCGTCCCGCGCCGAGCGCCGCCGCGCCACCGAGGCGCGGATCCTCGCCGGCGCCCGTGAGCTGTTCGCCGAGAAGGGGTTCGACCGCACCACCATCCGGGCCGTCGCGTCGACGGCCGGCGTGGACCCGGCCCTGGTCATGCAGTACTTCGGCTCGAAGCGGGATCTGTTCACCCGTGCCGTCCAGGTCCGTCCCGCGGCGCCTGCCGCCACCGGCGCGGAAGGGCTCGCCGACCAGCTGCTGGCCACGCTCGGCCCCAAACTCGGCGCTCTGCCCGAGGGCACATTGGCGATGATGCGGTCGATGCTCACCGACCCCGGGGCAGCCGACGAGGTCCGCGCTCGCCTCTCCCAGCAGGCCGAAGCCGTCGTCGCCGCGATGCCACCCGCGCAGGACGCGGAACTGCGCGCCATGCTGGCCCTCACCACGCTGCTCGGCGTGACGATCGGTCACCAGCTCCTCGGCCTCCCCGCCCTCCGCGACGCCCCCACCGACCGCATAGCGGCCCTCCTCCGCCCGGGCATCAGCGCTCTGACGGAAGGCAAGGCTGAAAACGAAGTGGCCGGCTGACCGGCTCCGGGCGTGAACGCAATCCGGCCGGCGAGCGGGGGCCCTCCCGCATCAGCGATGCCGCTCCACCGGTGTCAGCCGCGGTGACCGCGACCATCATGTGATCAGGGCGAGGCAGTGCGTGCTTCGGCATGCGCTGGACCGTGGCCGACGGGGCGTACGCAGAAGACTCATTTTCCCGTTATGGGTGAGTGGAGGCGCTGGTAGCGTCCGCCTGTCGTTCTTCGGTACGAGCCGAAGGGGTACCCAAGGGGGGGAACCATGACACCTCGTCATTCGCTGGCGGCGCTGGCCGTGGCAGTGGTTGCCGGCAGCCTGGTGACGGCCGGTACGACGGCCGCGGAGGCGGACACCGGTATCACGGTCGTGGAGGCGCACAACGACTGGACCAACAACGGGAAGCTCGTCCTGTCCCTCGACGCACCGACCGCGGTCAAGGACATCAAGGTCAGCCTCCGCTCGGTCGACACCCAGCAGACCGTCGCCACGCTCACGCACCTCGTCCTGGTCTCCGGCACAGCGGAGAACGGGACGTGGACGAACCGTGGACGCGTCCAACTGCCGGACCTCGGCAGCTACCGGATCGACGTGTCCGCCGCCGACGAGGGCGGGGACACCCTCGACGCCACGAGCGCCGGCTACTTCTCCTACGCCGTCCAGACCAATCTGAAGGACGTCCAGGTCGACCGGACCAGGGCCGACTACGACCACCGGAGCGTCACCATCCACGGGCACCTCATGGGCCGGTGGCCGGGCTCCGGTGCCGTCACGCCGATGGGCGGGATGCCCGTGGGCGTCAGCTCCTACATGGAGTACACGGACGTCACGACCGCGGAGGACGGCAGCTTCTCCGCCACGCTTCCGGTCACCAGCGACTACCAGAACAACATCCGGGCGATGTTCTCCTACGACCCGAACCACCTCTTCTACAACCAGTCGAGCTCGAAGTCCTTTCCGATCACCATCAAGAAGACCGCGACCAAGATCGTGGAGAAGCCGAGCACCGCCAAGGTCCCGTTCCAGGGCGTCGTGGAATCGACCAGCGCCACGCTCCTGTGGGACTCGCCGACCGGATGGCAGCCCCTGGTGGGCAAGACGATCGGCTCCAACGCCTTCGGCGACAACTCCCAGCGCACCACCGACGCAACCGGAACCGCGTTCTTCCCGGCGACCCAGCCGCTGTGGAGCAATTTCTCGATCGACTTCGGGTGGCCCAGCGACGATCTCTTCCTGGCCGACGCTCACGCGAGCCGCGAGATCCTCGTGGTGCAGCCCGCCGCCTTCGAGTCCTTCAGCGCCACCCGCTCCGACGCCGGCAGCGTCGCGATCTCCGGCGATCTGACCTTCGACGGCAACTGGACGCCGGCCACGATCCCGGTGGACATCCAGTTCTCCGCGACCGGCAAGGGCAACTGGACCACCGTCGCCACCGCGTCCTCAGCCAACTGGGACGGGTGGGGCTACGGCTTCTCCGAGACCGCTCCCGCTACCGGCGCAGGCTACTGGCGGGCCCGCTTCACCGGAGCACCGCAATTCGAGAACGCAGTGAGCCCGGTCGTCTTCGTCGCGGCCCCCTGAACTGCCGCCCCCTGGGGCCCTTTTGAGCTGCCGTTCGCGGCCCGGACCGCTCCACCCGGGCCGCGGCGGGCAGCCCTCTCCCAAGGCTGTCACTCGCGAGGAGGACTTCGTGGCCGCGTGAGCCGGCGGTCGCGGGCTCGCGGATGACGCCGGGCTCGGAGACCGAACGCGCGCGGTGCGGCCGGATGGCGGAGCGGGTGGTGGAGGAGCCGGCCGGGGGGCGGCTGGGACGGACCGGTCACCGGTCATGGGGGCGCGAGGCGGGAACGTAGGGGAGCGTAAGAGATCCGCGGGTGGGGTGGTGGACCGCTGGGGTCGTCCGGGGGCAGGTGAGTGCAGGTGGGAGTGGGTCTGAGCTGGGCTGTTGCGGGGCTGTGACCGTGTGGGCGCGGGGTCGTCATGTGCCCGTCCGAGGCTGGAGGCCGCGCGGACGGCGTGCGGTCACTCCTTGGTCCCGCCGGACGCGCGGACCGCGGTGGGCGGCGGAGGCGGACCGTGCCTTCTCCCGATGCCGGGTGCCGAACGGGAGAGGACCGTGGGATGAGCAAGGCGTCAGGGCAGGGACGGAGGGCGCACGTGCCCGCGGGTGGGCGGTCGCGGCGGGGCTTCCGGAGGTTCGCCGTGCCCGCGACGATCTTCGCGATGCTGCTCGGCGCGACGCTGTATGTACTGCGGCCGGGGGGGACGGCAGGGGAGGCGGCGTCCGGTGTCCCCGAGCACGGCAGCGGCAGCTTCGCCACCGCCGACGCTGCCGGGAAGGCGGTCGGGCACGGCCGAATACGCCGTTACGAGGTGCAGGTCGAGCGTGGCGCGGGCATCTCCGCGGGCGAGGCGGCGCACGAGATCGAGGCGATACTCGCCGACCCCCGCGGCTGGACGGCCGACGGCAGGGACGGCTTCCAGCTCGTCGCGTCGGGCCGGTCCGACTTCGTCGTCAAGATCGCCACACCCGACACCGTGGACGACATCTGCGGCGCGGCCGGTCTCCACACCCACGGCGAGGTCAACTGCGACGTCGGTCCCACCGTCGTCGTCAACCTCAAACGCTGGCTGCTCGGCTCTCCCGAGTTCCCCGGCCCCATCGCCGGCTACCGCGCACTGATCATCAACCACGAGGTCGGCCACCGTATCGGCCACGGCCACGAGGGCTGCCCCGGCGCAGGCCGCCCCGCCCCGGTCATGATGCAGCAGATCGACGGCCTGCACGGCTGCAAGGCCAACGCCTGGCCCTACGACTCCGCGGGGCGTTACGTGCAAGGGCCGAGTGTGCAGTGACCCCGAATCCGCGCGCAGCGCGCCGACGGTGTCGACGGTGACCTCCCGCTCGGCCCCGGGCGCCGTACGGGTGCTCCGTCAAAGCCGTCCTTCTCCGGACCGGCCCGCTCAACCCGCCGCGGCGCGACGGACATCCCCGCGCCCACGGCGGCGTGGTCCACGAGCAGGAGCAGGAACCGCCGCAGGGCTTCCTCCGGAGCGTGCTGGTCGAGCAGTCCGTCGGGCGCGGCGCACAGGTCGTCGACCTCCTTGCGGTAGACCTCCTCGATCAGCGCTTCGCGGGTGTCGAAATGGCGGTAGAGCGTGCCCACGGCGACGCCGGCGCTGCGGGCGATGTCCTCCACGTGCGCGTCGGTGTGGCCGCTGAGGAACGCCTGGCGGGCCGCGGACAGCAGGGCCTCGCGGTTGCGTCGCGCGTCGGCGCGTAGCGGGCGTGATGACGGCGTCCCGCGGCCGCCCCCGGGGACGACGGGGCGCCACTTTCGTACCGGCGGACCTGTCGACACAGCAGGGCGTGGCCGAGCTCGGCCGTAGGGTCCTCGACCAGGTGGGCGGGGTGGACGTGCTCGTGTTTCGACTGACGGCCGCCCCGCGGGCAGCGGGCGGGCCGCGCACCGCGCGCCCCGCCCGCTGCCGTCCTTCCCCGCGCGCCCTCGGCGCCGATCGGGTGCCCGGTGACATCCCCGCCGCGGCCGATCTGAGGCTGCCGCAGTCGCCGAGGCCGCCGGTATCGGGAAAACGCGTCGTGTCCGGTCCCCGGCCCTCCGGGGGCGCGGACTCCGCCAGGCGAGGAGAGACCGCCCGGGTACGGGGGGCAGACTACGTGCATGCAACTCCCCGCCGAAGCCGTAGCCACCGCTGCGTTGCTGGAGGTCATAAGGATCTCCGGACTCCCGGCCGAACGGGGCGCCCCGTATCCCGGTAGGGCGGGCGCCCACTGGATCGGGAGCGAGGCAGCCGGCGTCCTGGCCTTGATCGAGAGCTTGCCCGGCAGCGAGCAGCACCGCTGCGGCTTCTCGCCGGGCTGGAGCGTCCGGGCGTACGCGGACACTCTCGACCTGGTGCTGTTCGAGGCGGCGTTCTGCTTCAGCTGCCACGAGGTCCGCATGCAGGGAACCGCTGTGCCACCCAGACTGGCCAAGCAGTTCTTCGACGCGGGTGCCCCGCAGGCGCACGCCCTTCTGGCCCTCTTCCGCGAGGCAGCCCCGTAGCCGGCCTTCCCCGGCCACAAGGCTTGGGGCAGTGACCTGCGGGGTCCGGGACCAGAGCGCGACCGGACGCGCAACCAGCGCCCGCCCCTGTGCGTACAGTCCCCCGGACCGGGGCACTTGACCTGCGGTCCCGCCGGCTCCTCGCCGGAGGTGCCGGCCCAGGTGGAGGAGGCCGCGCACTCGCTGGCGCGGCGGTCCTGCTGCAGCGGCTGCCGGTGCTGGATAACGACTCGCCGCACGCAGGGCGATCCCCTACCTTGAACCGGAGCGGGATGGCGCGCATTCTCGCAGGCTGCGGTGCCGTGGCAGAGCGGCCCATTGCGATCGCCGTGAGCGAGGTCCGGCTCACGGCGACTGATGGAGACGGGCGGACCTGCCCCTTTCCGTCCGCGGGTTCGAATCCCGTCGGCACCGCAGCCGACCTGGAACGTGCCCAGAAAAAGCACTGCGACGTTCGTCCAGGCCCTGGATCTTCCACCGGCTGGTCGAGGAACACGGCGCGACCGTGCCGTATCCGATGGCCAGGTGCTGCGCCCGGCCCGCCGTCCTCAGCTCTTCCGCTCGCCCAGGACGCAGAACTCGTTGCCTTCCGGGTCGAGGAGGGTCACCCAGTGCTGCTCACCTTGCACGGTGTCGGCGCGCCGGGCACCGAGGGAGAGCAGCCGGGTGACCTCGGCCTCCTGGTCGTCGGGGCGGAGGTCGGGGTGGAGCCGGTTCTTCGACGTCTTGCCCTCGGGGACAGGCACGAAGAGCAGCCCCGGCATCCTGTCCGGCTCAGGCCGGATCTCGATGACCTCCTCGGATTCGTCGACCACGACCCAGCCGAGAGCCTCAGCCCACCAGCGCCCGAGAGCGACAGGGTCGGCGGAGTCGACGATGATCTGTTCCCATTCCAGTGCCATGGGCCTGAGCTTAGACAGGACCGCCCACCCGGGCTGTCGAGAGCGGGCCGTCCCGCGCAGTGACGTCATTTCTCCAGACACCGCGAAGGCGACGGCGATGTGGATTTCGCCGACTCCGGGAGGCGCCCCGCCTTCTCCGCCACCGGTGACATCGCCGACAACGGCGCTGCCGGCTTCGCCTAGGCTGGCGCGGTGACTGATGAACAGGACCGGGTGCAGCCCTCGGGCGTATGGGCCACAGCGGTGGGAGTGGCCCGGGCGCGGGCGTTGGAGACCGAGCGGGAGGACGCGCTGTTCCGTGACCCGCTGGCACAGGCCTTCGCTAGCGCCGGCGGCCTGTGGCCCTCCCCGCCGCCGCTGCCCGGTGACGAGGCCGCGCGCCGCCGCCGGCTGGCCGTGGCGTTCTCCATCGTCATCAGGACGAAATTCCTCGACGACCTGTTGCAGCAGGCTGCCGCGTCCGGGGTCCGGCAGGTCGTGCTGCTCGGTGCCGGCATGGACAGCCGCGCCTTCCGGTTGGACTGGCCCGAGGGCACCCGGCTGTTCGAGGTCGACACCGCGGCCCCACTGGACTTCAAGGCTTCGGTGCTGCGCCAGGAGCGGGCCGTCGCACGCTGTGAGCGGATCACCGTCGCGGTGGATCTGCGTGAGGACTGGCCAGGCGCGCTGGCGGCCGCGGGGCACGACCCGGCGGCGCCGACCGTGTGGATCGCCGAAGGCCTGCTCATCTATCTGCCCGAGGACGCGGTGGAACTGCTGCTGGCCCGGATCAGCGCGCAGTCGGCGGCAGGCAGTCGGATGGGGCTCACGTTGGGCTCGCGCGGCGTGATCGAGCGCTTCGGCGCCGACGCCGTGCCGGGATCGGCGGCGTCCATGTGGGTCTCGGAGATGCCCGACGACCCGGTGGGCTGGCTGGCCGGGCACGGCTGGGAGGCGGACAGCCACACCCTGCGCGAGCGGGCTGCCGCGTACGGCCGCCCGATCAGCACCCCGCCGCAGCGCGAGGAGCGGCCCGGCGGACTGATCTCGGCGGTCCGCCGGTAGAGCGCCTCCTCCCGCCGACGCGGTTGCGGCGGCGCCGGACAGCGCGCGGTTCCCGGCCCGGCAGGTCTCCGGGCACGGGCACGTGGCCGACGAACCCCCGCAACTTCGCGGAGCTCGCGGAGTGGGAGCGTCTCGCGCAGTTGCCCAGGACAGCCCCGGAGCGGTCCACGAACCGGGCACCGACGAGATCGCGCGGGGCGGAGCCGGCGGCCGACGTCCGCGGCCGCGCCCCCGGGTGGGTCGCCTTCTCCACCGACGAGGGCCGGGCAGGAGCCAAGAGCGCGTCAGCCCTCACCGTCACCGTCCGAGCCGCTGACGGCACGATCCTGGCGTCCCAGAGCAAGTCCACCGGCGACTGACCGCCCGGAAGGAGCTCCGGGTGCGAGTGGGTGCCTTGGCAGCAGCGGTTGTGGGTCAGCCGCGTTCGGCTGGTAGCAGCCGGTTGGACCGTTCCGGGTCCGGTGGAGACTCTCCACCGGACCCGGAACGGTTCACAGGGTCACCCCTTCTCCGGGGCGGAGCGCAGGCGAAGGGTGACCGCCGCGGTCCCGAGCGCGGGCACCTCGACCGGGACCACGTCGCCGGGTTCCAGGCCGAGTTCGCGCCCCGCGAGGCCGAGGTAGTTGGTGCTGAACGCCTGGGTGACGGGGAAAGGCGTGGCCAGTCGGCAGGTGATCGGGACCTCGGCCAGGGACTGCAGACGGACCATCAGGACGCCCTCGTCCGGGGATGTCAGACCCACAAGGCGCACACGGGGATCGTCCACGGTGAGGAACCGCACCTGCGCAGGCGACGGCCCGCCGGCCTCGTCGCGGGCGCGCACCGTGACCAGCGGGTGGCAGGTGACGGCCGCAGTGCGTGCCGCCAGCCGTTCCCCGACCGCCGTGGCGGGGCTCGCGGTGGCCTCGGTGGCCTCGGTGGCCTCGAAGCCGACGCTGTAGCGGAAGCTCTGGTCGAATGCCTGCTCGGCGGGGAAGTTCGTGTCCCAGATGTTGTTGTGCACCCAGGAGAAGACGGTGGCCGGCTCCTCCTGGGCCAGCGACTGCGGGTAGGGGACGTAGGGGATGGCGATGCCGCCGAGTTGGACGAGCGGGGCGTCGGTCGTGGTCAGCACGGCGTGCTGGGTCCCGTCGGTGAGGGCGATCCAGCGCCGGACGGCACGCATGTGGGCCGCGGATCCCGGTACCGTAGCCAGCCCGGTGCCGGTGACACCGCCGGTGGCCTCCATGCGCACCGCGGGGTCCTCCAGCGCGAAGGGGAAGGCGAAGAACGCGCTTTCCTTGGTCAGCGTCGCGGCCTTGTCGATGCGGTTGTCGATGTCGAGGCGCGCCGCACCGTGCGGGAGGTGCACCGTGACACGCAGCCGGCGGGTGCCCGCGGGGGCGCACTCGTACACAAGCGTGTGTCCCGTGGCGTCGGAGGTGCGCTCGACGAGGGCCGCGGGCGGCGCGACGCGACGCGAGGCCAGCAGGTGCATCGAGTCGTCGGCGACGGTCTTGCTGGACTGGTGGTTGAAGCCGCCGGCAGTGGCGTACTCGTCGTACACGTAGCCGTTGAAACCGATGGTGGCGTCCTGCCGGACGAGTTCGCGTCCGGTGCGCTTGTCGATGACGGATCCGATGCAGGCCCCGCCCAGGTTCACGGTGACGCGCAGGTGGTCGTTCTCCAGGACGGTGGCGTCCGCGGGCGTGCCCGTGGCGTACGGGACGGCGGCGGTGGTGCCGGCGGCGGTGCCGGCGGCGGGGACGATGTCCAGCCGGACGGCGCCGCATGCCGGCACGTCGGCCACGGGCACGTTCAGGAACCGGCCGGCCGCCCGGTGGCGCTCGTTGCTCTGGGCCTCCTCCGCCATGGGCAGGGGCGCGCCGGTACGTGCGTCGAGGACCCGGACGGCGTCGCCCAGCCCCACGGTGCTCTCCGGCAGGAAGAGGACGGCGGTCTCCGTGCGCGGCCAGCTGCAGGTGTTCACCACGTAGAAGGAGGCAAGGGCGCCCGGCTCGGGCGGGAGGGCCTCGCCGAGGAGGGCCCTCGCGGAGTCGAGCAGCGTCTCCGCCTCGTCGTGCGCGCGCAGGGCCTGGGCGTACTTCCAGTGCCACTGCGTCTCGCCGGAGCCGTGCCCGTGGTCGCCGTGGGTCCAGGGATCCCCGGCGCCCCAGGTGTGTTCGTTGAACAGCGAGGCCGCGCGGTAGACCGTGGGCGCCGCCTCTGTGACGGCCGTGCTGCCGGGCACGCCCAGCAGCTGGGCGTAGCCGGCGACGGTCTGTGCCTCGGCGAGGGCGGCCTGGCCACGGCGGGTGGCGGCCAGTGGGACTGCGCCGGCGCCGACGCCGTCCACCCACCAGTCGCTCCAGTCGCCCTGGTAGGTCTCCAGGCGGTCGCCGACCCGCTTCTCGGCGTCCTCGAAGAAGTCCTGGTGGCGGGAGGCGCGCAGCTGGGGGAAAGCCCACTCCTCGTTCCACCGGCGCACCGTGTCCGAGATGATCCGGCGGGGCGGCCCGTTGTCGGCGAACTTGCCCAGCACGCGCAGGTGCAGGACGTCCCACGGATACGGGTCGGCGTCGGGGGTGTGGCCGAGGGCGGGGAATCCGGGTATCCCCGGACCCTGGTGGGGGTACGGGAACAAGGCCATGGCGCCGAGGTAGGCGGGCAGGAGGTCGTCGACCCGGTCGTAGGACTCGTCGAAGCCGAGGATGGAGCCTTCCATGTAGGCCAGGCCGTGCGGGGTGTCGGTGCGCCAGACCAGGACGCTGTTGCCGCTGGGGGTCTGCCAGCGGAACAGCCGGGGCAGCCGCTCTCCTCCGACCATGTGCGGCTGGGCGCGTCCGGCCCAGTTGTGGGCGACGGACAGGTAGCGGATGCCGTTGCCGGCCAGGACGTCGGGCAGGCCGACCACCTGGCCCGGCACGTCGGTCTGCATGGCGGTGCGGATGTCGAGGCCGTGCCGGTCGCGCAGTTCCGTCATGGGGCGCAGGAGCTCGTGCAGCTCGTCGGTGGAGCAGGTCTCCGTGTGGAGGTTGAACGGCATGGCCGTCAGTTCGATGCGGCCTTCGTGGACCCGGTCGAGGAAGCGCGCGATCTGGCGGTCGGGGCGGTTCGCCCGCCAGTCCTGGAAGGAGTGGAAGCCCTCCACGGCCCAGCGGAAACGGGCGGCCTCCGGCCAGTCGTCGGTGTCGTCGCACAGTTCGAGCAACGAGTCGAGATAGGCGCGGTGCTCGGCCAGCACCCGGCCCTGGGGGTCGGTGTAGCCGATGTCGAGGTGGGAGTGCTGCACCAGGTGCAGCGTCCAGTGACGCTGCGGGTGCGCCTGGAAGTCGACGACGGCGTCTTCGCCGAGGTCGGGGAGTTCGATCCGTACGACTGTGGGGGCGTCCACTTCCGGTATCAGGATGCGGACGTCGTCCCCGGGGCCGGGAAGGACCTCGCAGTGCAGGGGGGCGCCGCCCTCGGTTCTGACGCGGGCACGCGTGATCAGCGGTGCGCCGTCCCCCGTGCCGGAGCGGCGTACGCCCAGCCGGACGGACTGGAGCAGCCCGCCCCTGCTGCTCCGGCGCAGCAGGGGCTCCCCGGTGAGCCGTATTTCCCAGCCGGCGACACCCGTGGTGACGGCCACGCGGTCGCGCAGGAGGTCGCGCGCGATGTCGGAGTCCCACCAGGAGGGCCTGGTCAGCGGTGGCTTGGGCATGGCCGTGGGTGTCCTTCGTGTCGGGTGTCGGGTGTCGGGTGTCGTGGGTGGTGCGTCGGGCGGCTGGTGCGGCGGGTTCCTGCCGCCGCGGGTCAGGAGCTCGCGGTGCGGCCCGGCTGACGGCCCTGCCCGGTGGCGCGGGCCAGGGTGGCGAAGATCTGGACCATGGCGGACTGCTCCAGGGTTTCGGCCGGTGCGGTCGCGTCGTAGTCGCCGCCGCCCGATGGCTGGAAGCGGAACAGACCGGTCGCGGCGTCCCGGTTGGCGGCGTAGGTGCTGTCCGCGTAGCCGGTGGCGGCCCGCAGGTACGACGGGTCGGGTCGCACCAGGTCGAGGGCGAGCAGGTCCTTGAAGTAGAAGGCGTTGAAGATCGCCGGCTGGTCGTGCAGGCGGGTGGCCTCGGTCCAGTACGCCAGTGAGCCCTGGGCGTCCTCGACGGCCTTGTCCAGATAGCCGGCGTCGCCGGTGCCGCGGTAGAGGGCCACGGCCGCACCGATCATGGAGCCCGAGTTGTAGCTCCACAGGGTCGGATCGGTGCTGCCGTCGTCGCCGCGGTCGTTGACGTAGAGGCCGGGGGACTGCCGCATGCACGAGTACACCCAGCCGTACCACGTCTGCGCGGCGTGCAGGTAGGCGATGTCACGGGTGTCCTCGTACAGCCTGGCGGCGAGCTGGGCGGACAGCGAGGTGACGTTGGTGGCGCGGATGGTGTTGCCGGGCGAGTCGAACCAGTCCATGCCGCCCGGGCAGGCCTTGGCGCCGTCGTCGTCCCAGGCGCGGGTGACGACGGCAACGACCTGCTCGGCCCGGTCGAGGTACGTGCTGTCGCCGGTGGCCTCGTACTGGTCGAGCTCGCTCAGGCCGACCACGGCGTTGTCGTCGTAGTAGGCGTCGCCGCCCGATCCCAGGGGGGCGGGCAGATAGGACTGGTAGCCCGGCCGGTCACCGGGGGCGAAGTACAACTCGACGGTGTCGAAGCGCTGCGTCGCGTCCCGGCGGTAGGACGGGCCGGTCTTCGGGAGCTGCTGCATGTCCACGGCCGCGGCCGTGGCCTCCCGCATCGGCCACAGGTAGGAGTGCGCGGGATCCCCGGCCTGCTGGGGCGCGCGCTCCAGGTAGAGGCCGTGCCCGTCGGCGCCCTGGTAGAGGTTCGCCTGCAGCGCCCGGTAGGCGTCGGTGGCCCGGTCGGCCCACTGGGCGGAGGTGACCGTGCGCGGAGGCCGGGCGTCGTGAGCGGACTGCGCGTGTGCGGGGACGGTGGTCCACAGCAGCCCGGCGCAGAGCGCGGTGACGGTGGTGTGGCGGAGCGTCGATCTCAGCATGGCGTTCTCTTCTCGACGGAGGAGGGGTGCGGATCAGCTGTGGATCTTCAGGCTGCTGACGAAGTAGCGCTGGGCGGAGATGAACAGCACCAGCGTCGGCAGCGAGACCAGGAGGGCGCCGGCCAGGACGATGGGGGGTCCGACGTTGGAGTAGTTGCCCTGGAGGTCGGCGAGCGCGGCCATGACGGGCCGGATGTTGCGGCTCGTGGTGAGCGTGATGCCGAACATCAGGTCGTTCCAGACGGCCACGAACTGGAACACGAACACGGCGACCATCGCGGACTTGGTCAGCGGGACGTGGATCTGCCAGAACACCCGCCACCACGACGCGCCGTCCATCCGTGCGGCCTCCACGACCTCGCGCGGCAGTGTCAGCGCGTAGTTGCGCATGACGAAGAACGCGAAGGGAATTGCGATGGCCGTGTAGATGAGGATGAGGCCGATCTGGGTGTCGTACAGGGAGGAGCGGGCGTACTCGACGAACAGCGGTCGGATGAAGACCTGCAGCGGCAGCAGGGTGCCGGAGTAGATCACCCAGAACCACAGCACCCGCCGCTTGACCGGCATGATGACGGTGGCGAAGGCGGCGCCCGAGGCCACGACGGCGGCGGCCACGGCGCTGACGGTGGCGTACAGCGCGCTGTTGCCGAACGCCGGTCCGAGATTGGCCTTGTCCCAGGCCTGGGACATGTTGCCGAACAGTCCGAAGTGTCCCGGCAGCCAGTGCGGGCTACCGGAGTAGCTGCCGGCGGGCACCATGGCGTTGACCACGAGGAGCCACGTGGGGATCAGCCACAGTGCGGCGAGCACCACGACGGTGCCGTTTCGCAGAACTCGGCCAAGTGACATGGTCATTCGCCTTTCACGTCCAGTTGGCGGCGCAGGTACAGCCAGGAGGCCGCCAGCACGATCACGGTGAGGACGACCGCGATCGCGGCTCCCACGCCGGGCCGCAGCTCGAGGAAGGTCTCGTTGTACATGGACACCGCGAGTGTTTCCGTGGCCCGCCCCGGCCCGCCCTGGGTGAGCACCCAGATCAGGTCGAACGACTTGAGACCGTTGACGAGGCTCATGCCGATCACGATGATCGACACCGGCCTGAGCTGCGGGAGCACGATGTGGCGGAACTGCTGCCAGCTCCCGGCGCCGTCCAGCGCGCCCGCCTCGAGCGTCTCCGGCGGGATGGACTGGAGGCCGACGAGGAAGAGGATGACCGCCACTCCCGTGGCCTGCCAGGCGTTGGCCAGGATCATCACGACGGTGTTGCCCGGCCACGTCAGCAGCCATCCGTGCGCCAGCGAGCCCATGTGCAGGTTCGTCAGCACCTGGTTGACGGCGCCGTCGGTGGTGAGCATGAAGTTCCAGACCACCGCCACCGCGGCGCCCGAGAGCGCGTAGGGCAGTACCACGCACAGCCGCGCGGCGCGGGACCAGCGGGTGGCGTTGGTCATGACGGCAATGGCCAGACCGAGCACGAAGGGCAGTACGACCGTGCCGGCGACCCACATCAGAGTGTTCTGGACGGAGCGGGACAACGCCGGGTCGGAGGCGAACCGCGAGTAGTTGTCGAACCAGCTGAAGGGCGAGGTCCGTGAGTCGCTGAAGAAGCTGCGGTAGATCGTCCAGACGAACGGGAGGATCAGGAAGGCCACGACCAGGAGCACCGCCGGGGCCATGAAGGTGCCCGCGGCCATTCGTTCACGCGGGTTGAGGCGGGAACGTGTCAGGAGGGGCCGCCGGGCGTCACCGGGGGACTGCGCCGGCCTTCCGTCGCCGGCGGCGCGGAGGTCTCTTTCGGTTGTCGAAGTGCTCATGCCTCGTCGCGCCTCCAGGCCGCCCATTCGTCTTGTGCACGCTCCTGCATCCGGCGCAGCGTGGTGGCCGGAGAGGTCTGGCCGGCCATGAAGCCGCCCAGGTCGTCGGTGTTGCCCTGGATGAGGCTCGGTGGGCTGGCCTCCCAGTAGCGGATCAGCGGGACACGGCGCTCCTGGGCGATGTCCCGCTGGAGCTTCGCCACGACCGGGTTGCTCGCACGTACCGTCGGATTCGCCGAGCTGTCCTGGAGGAAGTCACTCCAGACCCGCTGCACCGAGGGCGTGAGCCAGGCAGCGGCGTTGGCCATCGCGGCGCCGTGCGAGGAGGCGCGGTGGGGGACGACGAACACACCCGACTCGGCGATCACGCTCTTGGGGGTGGACGTCCGCACCGTGGGAAGGATGCAGGCGTCGTAGTCGACACCGGGTTTCATGCCGGCCGCGGCGATCCCCTGCGACTGCCAGGTGCCGTGCAGGAACATGCCGACGGTGCCGGCCTTCAACGCGCCGGGGCCGCGCGCCTGGTCGAAGTCGGGCGGCGTCATCCAGCCCTTGCGCATGAAGTCCTGCCAGATGTCCATCGCCTGGCGGGCCTGGGGGTCGGTGTAGGAGGCCTCACCGGTCACCAGCTTCTGGTAGAAGTGCGGGTCGACCTTGGTGACCAGCTCCTGGAACCACTCGATCGCGGGCCAGCCGCCGACCTGGCTGGCGAGGAACGGCGTGATCTTGTTGCGCTTGAGGACTTCCGCGCAGTGCAGCAGTTCCGCCCAGGTACCCGGAGCCGACAGCCCCAGCTTCGCGAACACGTGCTTGTTGTAGAACAGCACGTAGTACGACTCGTAGATCGGGATGCCGTGGACCGTTCCGCGGTAGGACACGGCCTCCCGTGACGCGTCGCGCACCCATCCCTTGGCCACGTACCTGTTCCAGACCCCTGTCAGGTCCGTGAGCCCGCCCGTGCGCGCCAGCCGCTTGAGCTGGTATCCGGAAGCCCATTTGACCAGGTCGGTGGCCTTCGAGGTCTGCAGGGTCATCTGCACGACCTGCTGATACGACGTCACCGAGGGGTTGGACAGCGGGCGCAGGGCGTAGCCGGTGAGCCCCTTCAGCGTGCGCCCGGCGGCGCGGTATCCGTCGTCCCAGGTGGCGTTGTCATTGGAAAGGCTCGTGGTGCCCGGCTGCGCGGAGGTGCTCTCGCCGCGAGCGCACCCCTGGAGTGCGAGGGAGGCCGCGCCCGCGGCCATCCCGGCGAGGAGGCTGCGCCGCGCGAGCGGCACAGCCGCACGGCGGGTCCTGCCCGATGCTGACATTGATCACCCTTCGCCGAATCGGGCCACCACGAGTGGCCGGATATGCCCCACAGGGCACACGGGTACTCGCAAACCCCCTTGGAGCACCGAGTACACGTTGCGTGGAGGTTAACGACAACATTCGATCGAAGGCAAGGGTTCCTTGCCGGAAGGCGGGGTCCCACGCCTTGCTCCGCTCATAAACATGCAGGTCAAACACGTTTTGGTGAGTGAGAATTCATGAGGGGAGGGGCGTGGGGCAACTTCGGTCAACAGCTGTTATCGTTAACGAACCTCTTGGTGACTTGGTGAGGAGCCGATGTGCAGTCCGCGTCTCGTTCGTACGACCCCCAGCCCAGCTACGGACCGGTTGACGGGCAGGTGGTAGCCGGCTGGCCTGCGGCTGTCGGCGGGCTGCCCGCCGGTCCGCTCGTCCTGGCGGTGGACGGGCCCTCAGCGGCCGACTGGGGTGCGCTGGCCGACGGCCTGGCGGCGGCCCTGCGCTCCGCGGGACGCCGGGTGGAACTGCTGGACGTGCGTGACCACCATGCGCCGTCCGGCGCCGAGCGGCTGAAGGCCCGGCCCGTGCCCGCCGACGACCCGTTCTTCACCCCGCTGTCCGAGGCGAACGTCGCGGACCTCTTCGACGCCGTGCCCGAGCCGGTGAAGCCCGCCGGCGACGGGGTCGTGCTGGTGTTCGGGCCGGGTGCGGCGCTCTGCGAGTCGGACCTGCTCTGGTACGCGGACCTGCCCAAGCGGTACGCCGAGGCCGCCGTGGCCGGCAAGAACCTGCCGGTCGGCGTCAATCTCGGCCGCCCCGGCGAGCCCGGTGACCTCGTGCGCCTGTTCTACACCGACTGGCCCGTCCTCGACCGGCACCGGGACGCCATCGCCGGACAGGTCGACCGGTGGATCGACCTCCAGGACCCGAGCGGGCCCGCCTCCCTGGACGGCGCCGCACTGCGCCGCACCCTGGCGCACCTGGCCCGAGGCCCCGTGCGCACCCGGCCGTACTTCAACTCCACTCCGTGGGGGGGCCGGTGGGCGGCGACCGAACTGGGCTTCACCCCGGGCGGGGGCAACACGGCCCTGGGGTACGAGCTGATCGCTCCCGAGGCGGGAGTCCTTGTCGGCGAGCGGGGCGGCGCGCAGGTCGAGGTCCCGTTCCAGCTGCTGTGCGTGTGTCACCCCGAGGACATGCTCGGCCAGGAGGTGCACGACCGCTTCGGCACCTCCTTCCCGATCCGGTTCGACTACCTCGACACGATGGGCGGCGGCAACCTGTCGCTGCACCTCCACCCGCAGGAGCAGTACATGCGGGAGGTGTTCGGATGGCCGTACACCCAGCACGAGACGTACTACGTCACCGCCGCGGAGCCGGGAGCCCAGGTGCTGCTCGGCCTCACCGAGCGCGCCGACCTCGACGTCATGCGCCGGCAGGTGGAGGATGCCATCACCGACGGCACCCCGCTGCCGGTGGCGGACCATGTGCAGAGCCACCCGGCCGCGGTGGGCCAGCTGTTCATGATCCCCGCGGGCACGCCGCACGCCTCCGGTGCGGGCAACCTGGTGCTGGAGGTGAGCGCGACGCCGTACCTGTACTCCCTGCGCTTCTACGACTGGCTCCGCAAGGACGCCGCCGGCGCCTCCCGGCCCCTGCCGTACGAGCACGGCTTCGCCAACCTGGACGCCTCCCGGCGCGGCGACGACGTGACGAAGGACCTGATCCAGCAGCCGCGTACGGTGCGCGCCGGTGAGGGCTGGCGCGAGGAGGTCATCGGCGCGCTGCCGGAGATGTTCTACGCGGTGCACCGCCTCGTCGTGTCCCCCGACGCCGATGTCGTCGACGACACGGCAGGCCGCTTCCACATCCTCAACGTCTCCGCGGGCCGGGGAGCGGTCATCGAGACCCGTGACGGCCGCAGCCACTTCCTGGCCTTCGCCGAGACGCTCACCGTCCCCGCCGCGGTGGGTTCCTACCGTGTCCGCTCCGTGGGACCCGACGAGGTGCACGTCGTGAAGGCCCTGGTGGTCGCGCAGTGACCGCTGCCGCCGCGGGCCCGGCCGCGCCGGTCCCCGTGCTGGAGGTCGGCGGTACGCACGTCACCGCCGCGCTCGTCGCCCCGGACACCGGCCGCCCCGTTCCGTCGTCCGTGATCCGCAGGCCCCTGGACTCGCACGGCACCGCCGACGGCATCCTCGACACCGTCGCCCGCACCGGGCTGGAGCTGCCGGCGGGGCACCGGCCCTGCTGGGGTGTGGCCGTGCCGGGCCCCTTCGACTACGACAACGGCATCGGCCACTACGTGGGCGTAGGCAAGTTCGAGTCGCTGTCCGGTGCGGACGTGGCGGCCGGTCTGCACCGGCGCCTGGGCGACCGCGCCGAGCGGCTGTGCTTCCTCAACGACGCCGACGCCTTCGGCCTCGGGGAGTACCGGGCCGGCGCCGCCGCAGGGCACGACCGCGCCGTGTGCCTGACGCTGGGCACCGGCGTGGGGTCGTCGTTCCTCGAACGCGGCCGGCCCGTCCACGACGACCCCCGGGTGCCGCCCGAGGGATTCGTCCACCACCTCATCGCGCACGGCGGGCCGTTGGAGGACGCCGTCTCCCGCCGCGCCATCCGCGCGCGCTACACCCGCCGGGCGGCTCTGCCGGACGGCGCCGAGGTCCCGGACGTCCGGGAGATCGCCGCACGTGCCCAGGACGGGGACCCCGTGGCCGCCGAGGCCTTCGAGTACGCTTTCGGCACGCTCGGCCAGGTCCTGGCCCCGTGGATCGACCGTTTCGAGGCCACCTGCGTGGTCATCGGCGGGTCCATGGCCCGGTCGTGGGAGCTGGTCCGCACCGCTTTCACCGACGGGCTGCCCGCGGCGAACAGGGCGGCGGTGAGCGTCCTGCCGGCCGGACATCCGGAGGAGGCGCCGTTGATCGGGGCCGCCCAATGGGCTCAGGACGCGCCGGACCCCGCATGATGAGAGTGACTCCGCCGCTGGGCGGCGCAGGCAGGAGGAGGGACATGCCCACTCAGCGAGGCGGCGGGCCGACCATGCACGACGTCGGCAAGCTCGCGCAGGTCAGTGCCATGACCGTCTCACGGGTGCTCAAGAACGATCCCGGCGTGTCGGAGGCGACCCGCGAGCGTGTCTTCGCCGCCGTGGACCGGCTCGGCTACCGCCGCAACGAGACCGCTCGCAGCCTGCGCCTCGGGGGCAGCGGGATGATAGGGCTCGTCGTCACCAACCTTGCCAACCCGTTCTACTCACGCCTCGCGCTCGGAGTCCAGGAGATCGCCACCGAGCACGGCTTCAGGGTGGTGCTCAGCAACTCCGCCGACCAGGTCGACAAGGAGCCGGGCCTGGTCGACGGCCTGGTCGACCACCAGGTCGAAGGGCTGATCGTCGTTCCCGCGGGAAGCCGGCAGAAGCACCTCGAGGACGCGATGCGCCGCGTCCCCGTCGTCCTTGCCGCACGGCCGCCGGCGGGCCTCGACACCGACTGCGTCCTTGTCGAGGACTTCCACGGAGCCCGCGAGGCCACGGCGTGCCTGCTGGCCGAAGGGCACACCCGTGTCGCCTTCCTCGGCAACCCTCCGGCGTTGTACACCGGGACGGAGCGTCTGCGCGGGTTCTGGGCGGCGCACGAGGAGGCCGGTGTCGAGCCGGACAGCACCCTGATCCGCCAGGGCCTCGTCGACGCCGTGACGGCGGAGCGGGCGACCGCGGAACTCCTGGACCTGCCCAGCCCTCCCACGGCGCTGTTCTGCGCCAACAACCGCATCAGCCAGGGCGCGATCCGGGTCCTGCTGAAGACGGGGACCAGCATTCCCCTCGCGGGGTTCGACGACTTCGACCTCTCCGACGTGCTCGGCCTGTCGCTCACGCTCGTCTCCTACGACGCCGACGAGATCGGCCGCCAGGCCGCACGCCTGCTGCTCGACCGCCTCGGAAACCGGGGCGCACCGCCGCCCGCCGCCCGCCGCGTCACCGTTCCGACGCGCGTCATCCGTTACGGGCCGCTTTCCGGCGGCCCGCGCGAGGTCCGAGCATGAAGTTCCCCACCACCGTCAAGGACCACCCGGTCGTGGAGGAGGCCCTTCGCCGCCTCGACGCGCTGGGCGACCCCCGGTTCGGCCAGACCCTCGTACGCTGCCTCGACGACACTCTGGCGCGCACCATCCGCCCGATGCCCGACGGCACCGCTTTCGTGGTGACCGGTGACATCCCCGCCATGTGGCTGCGCGACTCGACGACGCAGATGATGCCGTACCTGGCGCTGCTGCGGGACGACGCTCCGCTGCGGAACCTCGTCACCGCCGTGATGAGGCGGCAGTTCCGGCAGATCGAGCGCGATCCCTACGCGAACGCCTTCAACGCCGAGCCCTCCGGGCGGGCGCACGACGCGGACGACCTGTGTGACGACCCCTGGGTGTGGGAGGAGAAGTACGAGGTCGACTCCCTCGCCTTCCCCCTCCTGCTGGCCCACCGCTTCTGGGCGGCCACCGGACTGACCGACCACCTCGAGGACACCGCGCGTATCGCCCGCGTTGTCGTCGCGGTGTGGCGCAGGGAGCAGGACCACGAGGGACGGTCGGCGTACCGCTTCGTGCGGCAGGCCGGCCCGCCCGGCGACACGCTGCCGAACGGGGGACGGGGAACGCCGGTCGCCCGGACCGGCATGACCTGGAGCGGATTCCGGCCCAGCGACGACGCCTGCGTCCACGGGTACAACGTGCCCGCGAACCTGTGCGCGGCCGCAGCCCTCGACGGCGTGGCCGACATCGCACGCCACCTGTCGGACGCGGCGCTCGCTGCCGACGCCACGCTGCTGGCGGCGGAACTGCGCGAGGGCGTCCGCCGCCACGGGACCGTGCGCCACGCCGACCTCGGCGAGATCTACGCGTACGAGGTGGACGGCCACGGCAACGCGCTCCTCATGGACGACGCCAACATGCCGAGCCTGCTGTCACTGCCCCTCGTCGCGAACATCCCCGGCACCGACCCGCTTTACCGTGCGACCCGGCAGTTCGTGCTCTCACCCGAGAACCCGACCTGGTACCGGGGGAGCGCCGCCGAGGGGGTGGGCAGCCCGCACACCCCCGCGCAGCACATCTGGCCGATCGCGATCGCCGTGCAGGGCCTGACGAGCGACGTCGCCCAGGACCGGCTGAGGGCGCTGCGCGTGCTGATCGACACCGACGCGGGCACCGGGGCGATGCACGAGTCCTTCCACAAGGACGACCCGCGCAGGTTCACCAGGCCCTGGTTCTCCTGGGCCAACGCGATGTACGCCGAACTCGCCCTGGACGTCGTCGGACTCGGCACCCGCTCCCTGTGGGCGACCGGCGAATCCGACCGTGGTGAGGCGCAGCCGGTGTGACTGGGAACGTCAGGCGTCGGCCCGGGGTTGCCAGGTAGGTCAGCGTGGACACCTCCCGGGTCGCCCGCGGAGCACGCCGAGTTGCTGGAGCGGGCCCAGCGCGAGGCACGGCACACGGCGCAGCTGCGGGGACCACCCGTACGTGGTCGGGGTGCACGACGTGGTATCGGACGGTGATGCAGCTGGTCGTGGGCCGGTCACCGCACGAGCGGATCACCGAGGACGGTCCGCTGCCCGTCCCGGAGGTGGTCCGGGTCGCGACTGCGGTGCTGTCCGCCCTGGACGCCGCGCACCGGGTCGCCATCGTGCACCGGGACGTGAAGCCGGCCGACATCCTGGCTCGCCGACGACGGGCGAGTCCTGCTTGCCGACTTCGGGATCGCCGTCCAGCGGGACCGGACCGCCCTGACCGCCAGCGGTGTGTTCACCGGGCCCCTGTCGCCACTCTCACCGCCGTGCGTGCCGGCCGGCCCGCCCCCGCTGTCCCCTCGCCCCGCCGCGCCCGGCCCGGCCGGCCACGCCGGGCAGCCGCCGCTCCGCCGCGACGGTGCTGCCTCCGCCGGCGGTGCTCGCGCTGATCGCAGGGGCGATGCCCTTGAAGGCGTTCCCGCCCCGGGTGGATCCCCGGCCGTCCTGGTACGGCACCGACAAGAACCCGGACTACGTCCTGGTGCACCAGTTGCTCGATCTGAACCGGATCTACCTCAGCGTCGATTTCGGTCTGGGCTGGTGGCTACTGCTCACTGCTTCGCCGGCCGCGCCCGCGCCGTGAGCTGCCGGTTCCGGCCCCGAGGGCTGGCCGGCTCGGCGTGTTCCGTACCGGGGTGGTCCGACCCTGAGCCTCGCCGGCCTCAGCCGGCCGCGGTGGAAACGGCGAACCAGAAGTAGACGACCGGGCCGGCGGCGGTGAGGGCGACGACGGGCAGGCCGAGCACGACGTACGCGAGGAACTGGACGGCCCGGACGGCTGGGCCGTTGCGGGCGGCGGCCCGGTCCGGGTCCAGCGGGTCGTACGTCACCTCGATGCGCCGCGGCTCGGCGGTCACCGGCCTGCCGCCGCCGACGTACGTGCGCTCGCGGCCGAGGGCGTCGCTGTACGCGTAGACGTCGGTCACCGTCGTCTCGCCGTCGCTCCCGGTCCCGTACATCTTCTTTTGGAAGGTCGCCAGGACCGTTGTCCCGCGTCGGCGGAGCCACCACCAGTCCGCCGTGATCCGGTAAACGACCCGGCTGACCGCGCACAGGACGAGGAACGGTGCGTAGCCGACGGCCCAGACGACGGCGAGCGCGGGGCCCGAACGCCCGGCTGCTGCGGCCGGGACCAGCCCCAGGACGAACAGGGCCCCGCCGGCCGAGAGGAGAGGCCGCGACCGGACGCGGGCGGGCCGGCCGCCCTCCTTCTTCCCGGCGGTCTCGCGGGGCAGTGTCCTCACCAGCTCGGCGCCGTCCGCCCGCGGTTCCGCGGCGTCGTGCACCGGCAGCGCCGCTGTGACCGTCGACGCGAACACCCGGGCGGCTTCCGCATTCGGCGACCCCACGGTGTAGACGACGGGTGCGGAGCCGGCCGAAGCGGAGGCCAGCACGATCTCCGTGACGCGCTTCGCGCCGCCCGACGCGCCCGGACCGGACCGCCTCCGGGTACGCACCGCCTCTATGGCGGCCAGCGGGACATGCGTCTCCGACCGCCCCCACGGCCGCCGCAGCACCACGGCGTCACCCTGGAGGCGCGCGGTGACCAGCCGCCCCCGCAGGACCAGTTCAGTCATGGGCCGACGATAGGCCATGCCGCAGGCCGCCCACCGCCCGACCGCCCGTGGCAGGCCCGGACCTGACGGCCCTTCGCGACCAAGGACCGGCAGGTGGATTGCGTCTACCGCAGGCGGAAGACCTGTGCTGCGGTGTCGTTGCAGTCGTACAACTGCAGTGCGTCCCCCTGTTGCGTGAGCCCGCCGCTGTCGTCGAGGCAGCGCCCCGAGGGGGAGTTGAAGAGGGTGCCGTCGGGACGCGTCGTCCAGGACTGCGCCCCCGTGCCGTTGCAGTCCCACAACTGGACGCGTGTCCCGTTCGCCGTGCCGCCACCGGCCGCGTCCAGGCACTTGCCCAGCGCGTGCAGGGTGCGGTCGCCGGGGGCCGACCAGCGCTGCGCGTCGGTGGAGTTGCAACTCCACAGCCGTACGGGCGTTGTCGGGGCGGGGTCGGCGTTGGCCACGTCCGCGCACAGCCCGCCGGGCCCGGTGAGCGGTCCCGGCGGCAGCTTCCACACCTGCGCGCCGGTGCCGTTGCAGTCGTACAGCTGGAGCTGGACGGCCCCGGGCGCGGAGTTGCTGTCGGGCACGTCGAGGCAGCGCCCGGACGCGGGGTTGAGCAGGCTGCCGTCGGTGCGGTGGGTCCAGGCCTGGGACGCCGAAGCGGTGCACGCCGCGAGCGCGACGGGTGTGCGGTTCGCCGTTCCGCCGCCGGCGGTGGCGCAACTGCCCAGCGTGCGCAGTGTGTTGTCGGACGCGAGCGTGAACTGCTGGCCCGCGGTGTGGTTGCAGCCCCACAGCTGGAGCGCGGTGCCGTCCGCGGCGGCCCCGCCGGCCGCGTCCAGGCAGTTGCCCCCCGCCCCGATGACCTCCCCGGCGGCCGGGTTGGCCGTCGCGCTGCCTTCCAGCGCCACCGTGTGCGCGCTGCCCACCGGCAGCGCCGCCGTGGTGACGGTGACGGTGCGGCGCTGCGGGTTCCACGACCAGTCCGTTTCGGGCACCTGCACGCCGTCGACCCGCACGGCGGTCGGCGCCGCGGAGTTCGACAGCCGCAGCGTGTACGCCCGGGAGGCCGGCGCGCCGGGCCAACTGCCGCTCTGCGCCCCGACGGTGAGGGTCCGCGTGGCCTCCTTCCAGGTCAGCGGCGTCGTCGCCGACTGGCCCGCCGTGTAGCCGGTGCCCTCGCCCGCGTCGGTGTACACCGACGACGAACCGTCGGCGCCCGCGGCCACGTTGACGGTCAGCGCGGTCAGCTGCTGCTGCGCGTTGCCCGCGTAGTCGGTGCGGGTCGTCATCATCCCGCCGCCCCTGATCAGCACCGGGAACTGCCCGAGCGGAGCGGTCATCGTCACCGTGGCCGGGCCGGTCCAGGTGCGCCCGGTGAAGTAGTCCGTCCAGCTGCCCGGCGGGACCCACACCGGCACCGACCCGTTCCCGGAGCTGTCGTCGGGCGTGGTGATCGGCGCGACCAGCACGTCGTCGCCGTACAGGTACTCGCCCTGAGCGCGGTAGGCGTCCTCCTGCGCGGGGTAGTCGAGGTACATCGGGCGGACGATCGGCACGCCGGTGGTGCTCGCCTGACGGGCGAGGGTGTACGTGTAGGGCACCAGCGCCTCGCGCAGCCGCAGCGCCTGCGCCGCGGCGGTCGCGGCCGCCCCCGTGTAGTTCCACGGCAGCCGGTCGCCGTGGTCGGAGTGCAGCCGGTCGACCGGCTGGAAGGCGCCGAACTGCAGCCAGCGCACGTACAGGTCGTCGGCCAGGTGCCCGCCGTGGAAGCTGCCGATGTCGTGGCTGACGTTCGACAGTCCCGCAGCCGCCTCGTCGGCGGTGAAGCGCACCTCGAAGCCCAGCATGTCCCACGTCGCCGGGGTGTCCCCGGTGAACTGCATGCTGGTGCGCCGCTCCGACCACGGTCCCAGCGCGTAGTTGCTGTCGTCACCGCCCTGCTCGGAGCCGCCGATCCGGGCGAAGGAGAAGCCGCGCAGGCCCCTGGCGGCCGCGTCGTCGGCGTAGGCCTGATTGATCAGGTTGTCCGGTGCGACGTGCGGGTCGCTCGCCGTCGAACCCCCGCACCCACCGCAGTAGTCCAGCCACCACTCCCGCACGCCCTGCTGCTCGAACGGCTGGTGCAGACCCAGGTACGCGCCGAGCTGGGAACTGCTCGACCAGTCGAAGCGGTAGGTGTTCCCGCTGTCGACGGTCAGCCCGCCGGCCGCGCTGTTGGCTGCGGCGAACCGCGGGTCGTCGCCGTTGATGCTGGGATGGATGTTCATCGCGACCGACAGGCCCTGTTGCTTCGTCCAGTCCAGGAAGGCCTGCGGATCGGGGAAGAGCGCGGAGTTCCAGTTCCAGCCGTTCCACTGGCTCGGCGACTTCCAGTCGGTGTCCACCACCAGCCAGTCGACGGGCACGTCGTTCGTGCGGAGGGCGGGCAGCAGCGTGTTCTCGTAGTCGGCCGCGGTGTAGGCGTAGTAGCGCGAGTACCAGACCCCGTACGCCGACCGCGGCAGCAGCGCGGTGCTGCCTGTCAGGGCGTTGAGGTCGGACAGGCCCTGCTTGTAGTCCTGGCCGTAGCCGAAGAAGTAGCCGTCCTGGTAGGGCGAACTGCCGTGGGAGGGGCGGTCGGTGACGGCGTGCGCGGAGCCGAGCAGCGCGCTGCGGCTGTCGTCGAGCAGGTACCAGCCGTGCCGGTCGAGGATTCCGGGGTGCTCGGGTACGGGGAGGGTCCGCGGGTTGTCCAGTGTCCGCGACCAGCCGCCGAGCGTGTCCGCGGGCCCCGCGCCGTAGCCGGTGGTGACCAGGTCGGTCTGCGCGGCGGGGTAGGCCGTGGCGGCGAGCGGGGTGACGGCGATGCCGTCGATGTTGACCCGGCCGGTGTCCCCGGCGTTCTGCACCACGGACACCGCGTCCGTGCCCGCGGTCAGGTGCACGGTGGCCGATGCCGTGGACCAGGCGTTCCACGAGGACGTCGCGGGCAGGCTCAGCGCGGGCCCCGCGGCGCCGTTCACCCGGGTGGACAGCGTGCCGGTGCCGCCCGCCGCGTTGGAGTAGCGGACCTGGAGCCGGTAGTCGCCCGAGGCCGGGACCTGCGAGACGTCCTGGCCGATGCCGCTGCCCGCGGCCTCGTAACCGGCCACGAACGCGCTGCCGGTGTATCCGGTGTGGTCGTACGCGGCCGCAGCCCGTCCGCTGAACAGCGCGTCCTCCCCCTCGCAGGCGGCGCCGAACGCGCAGTAGGACGGGAAGGCGGGCTTGGCCTGGGTGCCCGTGGCGGCCAGCGTGACGGTGGTGTTGGCCGCGGTGAACGGCCCGCTGCCCTCCTTCCAGCGCAGCGTCAGTGCGCCGGTCCTGATCTCCCGGTAGCCGTCGGAGGTCACGTCGGTGGTGTACGCGGGCGGGCTGAAGGAGCGGTTGACCGCGTTGAACGTGGCGCCGTCCTGGAAGGCCCCGTCACCGGCGTACTCCAGCCGCACCAGCGTCGGCGTCAGCACC
Organism: Streptomyces sp. NRRL F-5123; assembly: GCF_000721495.1. Classification (GTDB taxonomy): domain Bacteria; phylum Actinomycetota; class Actinomycetes; order Streptomycetales; family Streptomycetaceae; genus Actinacidiphila. The sequence continues at coordinate 23,443 of NZ_JOHY01000004.1, read as the reverse complement.
TCGAAACGCGCGTCGCCGTCGACGACGGCCCCCGTCGCCGCACCGGCCGCTTGCGCGCCCCCGGCGGCGGCCGCCGGTATCGCGGCCAGCAGCGCCAGGCAGGCGGCCACGAGCGCGCCCGCCCGGTACGCGTGCGGATGTGGGCGCGGTGCTCGTGAAGGGCGAGGACGCACGGGGACCTCCCGGGAGGGTCGCTGACATCGTTATCAGGACTGTCGGGCAAGCGCGGGAAACCCGGCCGGGGCAGGGGCCGCCGACCGGTCCGGAGTCGCGCGGGTGCCACGGGCGGCCGACCGGTGGTCCGAGTGTCAACGCCAGGCGCGGACATGTCAATAATGCGCGCGGGCGGACCGCGGGACACGGCCGGCCGGAGAGCCTTCGGCGGAACGCCTCCCCAGTGCCTGCCCGCCCGCGAGGTTCCGGCGCCGCCGAAAAGACACCGAGGAGGGGGCCGCCGTGCCTCCGGCGATGCGGCCGGCGGCGCGTGTGCCGCGGCCGACGCCGGCCGCCGCACCGCCCCCGGGCGCGTGCCCTCGGCGCGCGGCCCCGGCGCCGCGTCCGGCGTGAGGCCGGCACCGCCTCAGGGAACGATGTGGCCCGCGGTGCGGAACAGCTCGTACCACTCGGCCCGGGTGAGCCGCAGGTCGGAGCCCTGCGCGGCGCCCGCGACACGCTCGGGGCTGGTGGTGCCGAGTACGACCTGCATCTGAGCGGGGTGGCGGGTGATCCACGCGGTCGCGATCGCGATGGCGGGGACGTCGTACTGGGCGGCGAGACGGTCGATGACGGCGTTGAGTTCGGGATGGTCCGGCGAGCCGAGGAAGACACCCGTGAAGAAGCCGGCCTGGAAGGGGGACCACGCCTGGACGGTGATGTCGTTCAGACGGCAGTAGTCGACGATCCCGCCGCCGTCGAGGGTGGCCGCCTGCTGCTCCGCGAGCATGTTCGCGGCGACGCCCTGGGCGACGATCGGCGCGTGGGTGATCGACAGCTGGAGCTGGTTGGCCACGATGGGCTGGCGCACGTACCTGCGCAGCAGGTCGATCTGACGCGGCGTGTGGTTCGAGACACCGAACGCGCGCACCTTGCCCGAGGACTCGAGCGCGTCGAAGGCGCGGGCCACCTCCTCGGGCTCGACGAGCGGGTCCGGGCGGTGCAGCAGCAGGATGTCGATGCGGTCGGTGCCCAGGGCCTTGAGGGAGCCCTCGACCGATTCGACGATGTGCTCGTAGGAGAAGTCGTAGTACCACCCGTCCGTCACGATCCCCGTCTTGGTCTGGATCGTGATCTCGTCGCGCTGCGACGGGCTCAGCGCCATCGCCTCGGCGAAGCGGCGTTCGCAGGCGTGCAGCTCGCCGCCGTAGATGTCGGCATGGTCGACGAAGTCGATGCCCGCGTCGCGGCCGGTGCGGACGAGCTCGCGGACCTCCTCGTCGCTCTTGTCGGCGATACGCATCAGGCCGAGCACGACGTTCGGGGCGACAATGTCGGTACCGGGCAGGGTGAAGCTCTTCACGAGGGATTTCCCTTTCAGATGTACAGGTCTGCACAGTACAAGCGGACCTTCCCCGAATGCCGGGAGGGCTCGGCGTCCATCGGTGGAAAGCCCGCGCCGCCGCCCCGGCCCCGTTGTCCGCCGGCGGTGAACACCGTCCGGGCAGGGCGCAGCAGCCGTTACGGTCCGACGCATGACAGCAGTCACCACGCGTACGGTCGCCTACCCGGCCGACGGCCTCACGATGGTCGGACACCTCGCGCTCCCCTCCGGCGCCGGCCGCCGGCCCGCCGTCCTGATCGGGCCCGAGGGGATGGGGCTCAGCGACGTCGAGCGCGGCCGGGCCGACGCCCTGGCCGAGCTGGGCTACGTGGCGCTGGCCTTCGACCTCCACGGCGGGCGCTACCTCGACGACCCCGGGGAGATGCTGGACCGCTGCATGCCGCTGCTCGCCGACCCCGACCGGATGCGCGACATCGGCCGAGCCGCCCTCGACGTGCTGCGCGCCGAACCGCGCGCGGACCCCGACCGGATCGCCGCCGTCGGCTACGGCACCGGCGGCGCGATCGCCCTCGAGCTCGGCCGCCTCGGCGCCGACCTGCGCGCGATCGCGACGGTCAACGCCCTGACGACGGGCCGCCCCGGCGAGGCGGCGCGCATCGGCTGCCCGGTGTGGGCCGGGGTCGGATCGCAGGACCCGATCATGCCGGCCGCGCAGCGCGACGCGTTCGCCGCCGAGATGCAGGCCGCGGGCGTCGACTGGCGCCTGGTGGTCTACGGCGGGGCCCTGCACGCCTTCCACCACCCGCCGGTCGACCACCCCACGCCCCCCGGGGTCGGCCACCACCCGCGGCATGCGCGGCGGGCCTGGCGCGACGTCCTGGACCTGCTCGCCGAATGCCTGCCCGCGGCCGGCTGATCCGGCCCGTCCTGATCCGGCCCCGTCCTGATGCGTGCTCCCGTTCAGGACGCCGGTCCCGACGACCCCCGAGGGCCGGCCGCACGGCGGCGGCACGGGCCCTCTCGCTCATGCGTCAGAACAGGTCGGGTTGGGCGTGGGCGTGGGCGGAGCCGGTGGGGGTGGGGGTACCGGCGGGGGTGAAGGAGGAGGCGAAGGTGAAGGCGCGGGGTGACGGCCCGTTGTCGCGGAGGTCGGCGAGCCGTTCGAGGGCTTCGGCGACGGTCGGCAGGTGTCCGGCGGGGATCCACCACATGACGAGGTGTGCCTCGACGTGGCGTTCGAACCATTCGCGGCGGCGGCGCATCGCGTCCAGGTGGCCGCTGCGGTAGGCGAAGTCCCACAGTGCGCCCATGGTCTCCCATACGGACAGGTTCACGATGACGTCGTCGCCCGCGGGCCGCATCCCGGTGGCGTCGGGCTGTCCTTCCTCGACCAGCCGCCATACGAAGCCGGGCGCCTGGTCGGCGGCGGTGTTGACGGGGTCGAGCAGGTCGACGAAGTCCTGCATGCGCGGGTCGTCCAGGGGGTGCCGGAGGGTGGCGACGTTGAGTTCGGCGAGGTGGACGCGCGGCGTGGGGTCGACTTCGACTTCGACTGCGGAGGGGTCGGCGGAGCGGGTCGAGGCCCGGGGTGAGGTCATGGCCTCATCCCAGCACGTCCCGTAATTCTATGTCAATGGTCGTTGTTTTTAGTGTCGTTCGGCGATGACGCAGCACTGTCCGGACCGGTTCCCGCCGGCCGATACCGGTACGGGCGTGTCCGGTGGACGGCTGATCCAGCGTGTGCGGGGGGCAGTTGGCGGCCGGGGTGAGGTGGCCTTCGAAGGCGATCCGGAAGGCGTTCAGGGGCGTCTTCCCGCATACGGTCCACCGCGTGCGGGCCCTTGCCGGTCGGGGTCCAGGCTCATCGGCGCCATGCGGACGCACTTCATGGCCGCGCCCTCGTTGGGGAAGCTCCGCGGCGCCAACGGCCTTGCGGATGCGGGCATAGACGGACTCGACAGCGTTCGTCGAGCAGGTGACCTCGACGGTTTCCACGGCCTCCAGCAGGCCCATGAGCCTGTCGCAGACCGGCATCAGGACATCGTCGACGTCCCTGTCCTCCGGGTCCGTGACGACGGACAGCCGGTGCTTCGCGCCCTGGCCACCGTCCCCGGCCCGGATCCCGCGAGCTCGATCACCGTCGCACCGGGCAGGCCGATCTGACGGCTCACGAGCGACGAACGGCGCAAGACCGCAAGGACAGGCACACATCCCCCGCCGGGGGCAGCCCGCCTCGGCGAGCGCCCGCTGCTGCGCCCCGCGCCACTCCGACCCGGCTGAAACCCCTTCACCAGGACGACGGCAAATGTGTGATTCACGTTAGATTGAATGCGTGACCTGCGATAGGGTGGCTCGCGGAGGTGAGCCTTGTGCGCACGGAGAACGAGCTGTTCAGCGCGGTCGACGCGCTGCTGGAGCAGGTCCCGTCCGATGACCTGCCGCCGTCCGCGGAGCGCAAGCGGCTGCGGGAGGCCGCAGGGCTGAGTCAGACTCAGGTAGCCACCGCGCTCGGTACCCGGCGCGAGACGGTCGGGAGCTGGGAGGCCGGGCTGCGCGAGCCGCGGCCGCCGCAGCGCGCCGCCTACGCCCGGCTGCTCGAGGGCCTCGCCGCCCGCTTCCCCCCGGCGACGCCGGACGCGACGACCTCGCCCGTCCCTCAACTGCCGGCGCCTGCGGCGCCCGAGCCGTGTGCCGGGCCGCCGACCCCTCCCGCGGCTGCGGACCGGGCGGCAGCGTCGACCAGGAGCACGCCGTCGGCGGCCACGGCCGGGAGCACGCCGACGTCGCACCGGCAGGCCGGCCGCAACGCCACCGCGAGGCCCGCGCCCGCCCCCGCCGTGACGGATCCGCGGTTCGCGCACGGTCCGCTCGGGGTGCTGGACGGCGACGGGCAGCTGTACTGCGCCGGGGGCCTGGTCCTGGACTGTCCGGCCGGCACGGTGCCGGAGCTCGTGGAGTGGACGCTCGCCCAGGCCGGGCTCGGCGCGGCCCGGCTTCACCGCTCGGGCAAGGACTCCGATCCGCTGATCGTGCTGACCGCCGCGGCCGCCGAGCGGCTGGGGCTGCCGGAGCGCCTGGAGGACCGGCGCTCCATGCGGCTACCGGAGGGGCACCCGGTGGTCAAGCAGATCGCGAAGGCCAAGTGGCAGCTCACCAAACGCGGTTTCGGCCCGTGGGCGCGGATCTACCGGTCCGCGCAGGGCGGTGAGCGGCGGTGCGTGCAGCTGGCCGTGCTGCCCTGGGACGCCCTGGACTCCCGCTCCTGGGGCGACGCCGACCAGCTGCCGCCGGCGGAGCTGGCGCGAGTGCTGTCGGTGTACGCCGCACGGGTGCTGACCCCGCGCGGAAGCACCGCGGTGGCGGGCCTGGAGCTGATGACCGCGCTGCGGCCGCCGACCCGTGCGGTGAAGGACGATGTGACGGGCACGTGGGTGTCCGGGCCGGTCCCCGGCTCGCTCACCACTGCGGTGGACCCCGCCCCGCCGGAGGCCCCGGACGAACACCCTGCCGTGGCCGCGCTCTTCCCCCGCGGCCACCAGCGCACACCGGACCAGGTCCTCGACGAGGAGGCGTTCGACTGGATCCGTGACCCGCAGCAGCTCACGGACGCCGAGTGCGCGAAGCCCTTCGCGGTCGGCGTCGACGTGAACACCGCTTTCCTCGCCGCCGCCAACAGACTGGTCGTCGGTCTCGGCGCGCCGGAGCACGTGCGCGGGCCGCGGTTCGACAAGACGGTGCCGGGCGCGTGGCTGGTGGACCTGTCCGGAATCGGCCTCGATCCGCGCCTGCCCAGCCCGTTCACGCCGCACGGTGAGCGTCCGACGGGCCCGGCCTGGTACGCCACCCCGACCGTTGCGTATGCGCTCGAGCTGATCGAGACGTACCGGCTGCCGGTGGAGCTCCGCCCGCTGGAGGCGTACCTGCGGCGGGAGAGCGGCCCGTACCTGGACCCCTGGTACAAGCACCTCGCCGACGCCTACAAGCAGACGATGGCCGACCTGGGTGTCACCGCCGACCTCACCCCGCAGCAGTTTCTCGCTGCGATGGAGCAGCACAAGGCGGCCGACCCCGGCACGGCGATGGTGCTGTCCGCGATCAAGTCGACGGTCAAGGGCGGCATCGGCAAGCTCCGCGAACGCCCCCAGGGCGCGTCCTACCGGCCGGGGGAGCGGTGGCCTGCCCTGGAGCGCCCGACCTGGCGCCCCGACATCCGGGCCGCGGTCATCTCGGCGGCCCGGGTCAACATGCACCGCAAACTGCTGAAGACCGCGGCCGCGACCGGCGGTGTCCTGCCCGCGGCCCAGGAACAGGGTGCGTGGACGGCCCGGTTCGGCGACCAGGCGCTGATGCCGGTCGCGCTGCTGTCGGACTGCGCGGTGTTCCCCTCGGCCGGGCCCTCGCCGCTGGACGTCCTGCCCTACGGACCGGACGGTAAGCCCGCCCCGGGCACGTTCCGGCTCGGCGTCTCGCCCGGGATGGTCAAGCACGAAGGCACCCAGCCGCTGATCTGGGCCGTGGAGCTGCTCGAGCAGGACTACAACCCGGCACGCCACATCAAGGGCGACGGCCACGACGCCGCCGACGAAGGAGAGTGAACCCGATGGGCGACACCGTCATCCCGGTCGCCGCCGCAGGCCCTACCCTCCACCAAGGAGCCTGAACCGTGGGCGCGATCGACGACGCACTCCGCCGGGCGGCGGCGAACACCGCGACCCGCCCCATCCCGAAGTCCGCGCAGGCCCAGATGCGGTTCCTGGTCAAGACGGAGAAGGGCTCCACCCGGGCCGCGGCCGCACGGCTCGGGGTCACCCAGCGCACGGTGGAGCGCTACCTCAAGGGCACCCTGCGCCGTCCCCGTGCGGAGTTGGCTGCCCGCCTGGAGCGCGAGGTCCGCAAGGACTGGCAGCCCCGTGTGAAACAGCGGGCGAAGAAGCACGCCGCCTCGCGCGGCGGCATCACGGTGGAGACGCGCGCCCGGTTCGGGTTCACCGCCGCGCCCGGATCCACGGACGACGGGCGGATCCGCCGGATCACCCAGCACCTCCCCCCGGCCTACGCCGCCCGCCTGTTCGACGCACAGTCCGCCGACGCCACCGAGCAGCAACTCCAGCGCATCGCGGCGGAGGGACTGCAGGAGATCTACTTCAAGGACCGCGGCCGCCGTGCGGCTGACCTCGAAGTCGAGTTCACCGACATCGACTACATCGAGCTCGACTTCTGAGCACGGGCGGACCGTCCCCACCCGAATCGGGGGTGGTTGAGCCGAAGCAGGACCGGTGATCTCCGGTTCACCTGCGCGTGTGACAGATCTGCGAGGGATCACCAAGGCCCGTCCCACAGCTCCGACACTCCAGGCTTCAGCTGTGATCCGGAGGCAGGTTCAGGCGTCGCTGGGGCCGGGGGCCCAGCCGGTGCACTGGGCCCAGGCATCAGCGCGCCGAGGCGCTCGACGCCCGCGCCTCCGGCCGCACCGGCAGCCCCGACACGACGGTGCCCGTACCCGGATACACGGGATCGCGCCATGATCACGAGGGCGGGGCAATGCCATCTCGGCGTTCGCGAAGCGGAGACCGGCCTGTCTCGGCCCGTCCCGGGACCCCTGGACGCCCGCTCGCAGGCGTGCGCCGGCGCGTGAACGGTGGCCGACGTTCCTCTTGCCGTGCGCTTCCCCTTACGCGGTTAATGGCACGTCCATGCGATCCATTCGATCAACCGGAGGAAGTATGAGGAAGAGACTCGGAGTCGTCCTGGTCGCGGGCCTTGCCGCGACGGTCGTGTCCGTCCTTCCGGCCACGGCCGCACCCGCGCCGCTGGCGAACCTCACGTTCGCCAAGGTCGGAACCTCGCCGGCCGGCCCGGTGGACAAGCAGGTGACCCTGCAGTGCGCGCCCATCGGCGGGACCCACCCCACGGCCGAGGCCGCGTGCACCGCACTCATCGCGGTGGGGGGTCAGTTCTCCTTGCTCCCGCGTGCCGAGGGCTACGGCTGCGGGGCGGATTACTGGCCCACCACTGTCACGGTGACCGGCACCTGGCGCAATAAGCCGGTGTACTTCACCAAGACATACAGCAACGACTGCGAGGCGTCCGTCGGCAGCAACTTCGTCTTCCACTTCTGACCCGGCCCCGAGCCCGCGCCGGCCGGGGACGCGGGCATGCAACCCCGGCCGGCGCGGTCAGGCCGTGGCCGCTCGTGGGGGGAAACAACGCCTCCTGCCCGTCGGGCCGGCCGCGGGCGTGGGTGACCTCGCCGTGCGTGCTCCACTGCATCAAGGGGGATCCGACGGCTGCGCGCTGCCGCTGCTGCCGTTGCCGCCCCGTGGGGGTCTTCGTGCCGGCCGGAGCTGGGGCCGGGCCCGCAGGACCACTACGCGGTGCAGCCGCAGCCGGCCCCAGGCAGCTGTCGTCACCGGTACGAGCACGGCGAGCCGTTGGAGAACCACTCGTGCCATCCGGGCGCGGTCAACCCGGCCGTCACCCAGGCGACCATCGGCTCGAGATCTGCACCGGTGGAAGTGGCGTTGCATCGTGCGCGCCGCAGGCGGATCTTGCCCATGGCTGCCGGCTCGGGGGCCGCGGCGGTGCCCGTGCGCCGGTGAGATGCCGCTCCTGCGTACCGTCACCGCATGACGCTGCGTGCTTACCTCCACCGTGTCAACCAGCGGCACCCGTGGAGTCACAACGATCACTACGGCCCCTGGACAGGGGGCCGGGTGGCCGGGTCGGGGGCTCACCACGTCCTGGACGTCGGGTGCGGTGCGGGGAACCTCGTCGCGCTTCTGCGCCGCCGGGCGGTCACCGTTACCGGGCTCGAACCCGACCCTGGGATGGCCCGTGCCGCAGCGGCGCGTTTCGCCGACGACGCGTCGGTCACCATCGTCGAAGCCGGTTTCGCCGGGCGCGACCCGCAGCGGCGCTTCGACGCAATCACCTTGGTTGCTGTCCTGCACCACCTGCCGCTGCTGCCTACCCTGCGGGAGCTGCGCGGGTGTCTCGCTCCGGGCGGGCGCCTGGTGGTCGTGGGCTGCTACCGGGAGGCGGGGCGTGTCGATCTGCTCGTCTCGCTCCTGTCCGTGTTCTTGAACCCGGTCATGGGGCTGGTCAAACATCCAAAGCGCGCCACCACGTTGCCCTTGCAGATGACCGCGCCTACCGCCGATCCGCAGGAGACCCTGGGCGTTATCCGGGCTGCGGCCGCGCAAGAGCTGCCCGGTGCCCGGATCCGCCGTCGCCTGTTCTGGCGGTACAGCCTGGTCTATGACGCTCCCGCCGACCTGGCCTGATCCCTGCGCGCCGCTTGAGAGTCCCTTGTCGCGGTACGCCGCACCCGCCGGTGCTGCTGGTCTTCAACCCCATCGGCCCCCCGCGACGATGCGCCGGTTCGCCGGCCCTACGGGCGGGCACTGGCAGGGTGCGGCCCACAGGGACCACACCACCTACGACGGGTGCCTCCCGATCGTGGCGACCACGTACGTTGGAGCGCTTGCGCGAGCACGGCCCTACGGGGCCGGCCTTCGGGCGCTTCGGCCGCCCCGGCTTCCAGCCGCTGGACGACGCGGTCGGCAACCCCCGCAAGGAGCCGCCGAAGCCGAGGTCGCCCGCAAGGCGAACCGGCTCCTGGGCGCAGTGCGGGTGCCAAGGCCCGTCCAGACCCGCAGATGACGCGGTCCAGCGCTACGACCACAACCGACTCGGCAGGGCCGCTGTACGCGATTGTGCCACCTCGTGTCAGCGCAGGCCTGGGGCGAACTCGTCCAGACCCGCAGCCACCCCGAAGCGGGCTCCGCCCGGACCAACGACGGCCGCCCCACGACACCCGCGGCCTGAAGCGACGAGACGGGCTCTGCCCGCCACCGCCTCCACGATCTGCTGCGCGCGCTGACCCGTGAGCAGCCCGAACCCGACGCCGCGGCGGCGGTCGGCCGGCTCCTGGGCGCGTACATCTCACCCGCGGCCGTCGCGGAGGACCGGTTCCAGCCCGGCGAGCAGCGCAAGACCGGTGCCCACCCGCGCCACGAAGTCGCGGCCGAGCACCGCGACGAGCCGCTGCGCGACCCGATCGCCTGGTTCGTCGCCCAGCAGCACGATGTCGTGGCGTGCGTACGGATCGGGCACGCGCGGGAATTGTGGGACGCGACATGGGAACTGACCCACATCGCTGCGCCCTTCTTCGAGTCGCTGGCCTTCTGGGACGGCTGGGGGGCGGCTGTGGAACTGGCCCTGGACACACGACTACCGTCGATCTCGGTCTGCCCACCGTCCGAAGTGAGGGGATGTTGAGCGACGACAGCGAGCGCGAGCAGCCGCCCCACGACCTCAGCACGGGGACCGTCGACCGCCTCGAAGCACTCACCACCACCCAGCAAGGCCCTGGGCTGGAGGCCATCAGAGCCGTCGTCCAGTCACATGCCTGTCAGTCGGACGAGTCGCGAAGCGTCCGGTTGCGCTGGGCCAAGCTGTCACTGGCCGCCAACGAACGGCTCCCCGGTGGCACCCCCTGGAATGACACCCGAAAGGGCCTGCCAGAACTTCGCGCTACGCACCTGGACCATCGGACATCTCGGCTCCGGCGGCGACCGCGGCTGGGACCCCGAAGCACTCGCCGCGGGTGTGTCCAGCAGACGGCTGATCCAGTTTTGCAGGGGGCAGTTGGGGGCCGGGCCGCGCACGGCCCGGGCGGTCCTCTGTCCGCCCGGTGCCCCGGCTGGCAGACTTCCCGTCCATGGCGGACAGCGGACTGTGGATCGGCGTCGTCACCGCGGTGACGGCGGTCGGGGCCAGCTCCGTCACGGCGCGGGCGACCTTGCGTGCGGCCCGGGTCCAGGTCGAGACGACCGCACGGGCGGAGGCTCTGCGTGAGCAACGTGATCGCCGCCGGGTCGCCTATCGGGGGATGCTCGACCGCGTGCACGCCTTCAACGTGATCACGTGGCAGATCGACGACGTGGATGCGGCGTCCGACCGCGGGAGCAGGGACCGGCTGCTGGCGCAGATGCACGAACGCATCGGGCCGGCCATCGGGGACATGAACAAGGCGATGCACGAGGTCCGGCTCGACGGCCCGGCCGGGGTGTCCGACGCAGCAGACCGCGTGCGGGACGCGGCGCGGCGCGTGCAGCGGATGCTCGGGCCGCTCGTCGGTGACGACGGTCCCGAGCGCCGGAGTGCCTACGACGACGCCTACCGGGAGTTCCGGGACGCGTACCTCACGCTCATCGCCCTCGCGCGTGAGGCCCTGGAGGTCGAGACCGCGTAGCCCCGGGGCCGGTTCTACGTCCACGCCGGGCGGCGATCTGGGTGATGTGCCCCGGCTTGTTTGGAGTCGAGTTGCTGGAGTCCAGGCGATCGCGAGGGGTGGAGGAGCCTGCCGTTCCCCCGGTGGAGCGAATAGCGGCCTTCGTCTCCCGCCCCTTTTGGAGCGGGAGACCCGATCTCACCGAGGACGAGGGCGAGACTTCGCCTTGGTCGACCGGTCCGCTGATCAGGGAAGCCCCGGGGGCCGCTGATCTACTTCCCCCTGCGCTGGAGCACGGCCGCGGAGGCATCTTCCTACGCGGCGGGGGTTGCTTCGTCGATGGGCCTCAAATGCTTCGACCCGCAGGCGCGGGAACTGCGGCCGTGACGATGGCCCGGGAGCGGTCAGGGGCCGGCCGCCCCGGGCCGGGGCGGCGGTCGCCGGGACTGCCGGCGCCGCGCCTGCCCAGTCGCCTCCCTGGGCGGCGAGGTTGGTGAGCTGGTCGGCTGAGCCGCCGGAGACCTCGCCCACGCCGCCCGGTACGCCCGCCGCGGCTCGTCTACTCGGGAGGGATCGTCCTTTGGATGCGTTGCCGCTGGCGGGACAGTTCGACCTGGGTGTGGATGAGGGTGGCAAGGTATTCTCCCGGGTCGGAGCCCGGACCGGCGAGCGCGCTGATGGTGGCGGCCAGCTGAACGGCCAGGACGGTCATGACCTCGGCCGTCCCTTCGGGACCACGGGCGAGGACCAGGTCCAGGGCTGTCTGATCGAACTGGTCGAGGGCGGCTTCGTCACCCAGGGCGATGCCGAGCCAGTTGGTTATGACATGGGAGGTCATCGCTACGGCGTCGCCCAACGGGCGGTCGATTGTGTACTGGCCCTGTGCTGCTCTGCTCTCGGTGAGGATCGGCGGGAGAACTTTCCGGGCGGGCGGCAGCAGCCCGTCCTTCCTCCATTCCTCATACGGCGGATCGCCGGCGGCGTTGCGCCTCGCGAGGTGGTGTTCGGTCGGGTGACCGGCTGCCGTGCGGCAGGACCGGTCGGCAGGAGAGCCGCAGCGGGGGCAGGGCACGCGCCGATACCAGGCCCTGATGCGCTCCGATGCCTCGCCGGAGCGGAAGTGGGGGCGCCAGTGGCCCCATTGGCTGATGTCGGTCATCGCGCCTCCGGTAACTGCTCGGCCCGGGTGCTCGATCCGGATCGGGCGCGGCTGTCACGACCAGGCGGCCGCGGACCACGGCGTGCGTGCATGTGCTCCTCCACGTGGGAGCCGGCAAGGTGAGTGATCACACTACGGCCCGCAGGGGGCCTACGCAGTGGTGTTCAGCGGCCGGTCGGGTCGGCAGACCGGGCACGGACGGGATGGCCCAGCGGGAGACGCGCGCGTGCGTCACCACGACCGGTGGCCCCGGGCGGTGAACCGGGCGGATCGGTCGTTCATCGGGCGGGGCCGCCTGGCAGGGAGGTGCCGTGAGCGAGTGCGCAGGTAGCCACCGTGCCCCGGCGACGACGTGGGAGTACGCCGTCTCCGCCGCCGGCCAACTGATGCTGTGGCACACCGGCACCACTGCGGACGTGCTCCGCGAGCCGCTGCGGACCCGGACGGTGGTGCTGGTGGCCACTGCGGTCGCCGGCACCGCACGCATACGCGGGACGGCGGGCCCGGCCGAGACCGGGACGCCGCGGTGGCGTGCGTGCAGCTGCACGCACGCCACCGCCCTGGAAGGATGCGGCGCACCGGCCGGAGCGGGCGCCGAAGAGGTCGGCCTGCTCATGGCGGCGTACGGCGCCCCGGAGTTCGAGGCTGTCCGGACGGCCGCGCTGGAGATGCTGGAGCATCACCTCCAGGACGCGGACGGCACCCTCGGTTCCGATCGCCGGCCGGGGAGAGGTCCTGCGCCGGGCAGAGCGCAGGCGGCGGCTGGAGGCCCTGGCCGACGTCGTCGGGGAAGACATCTGATCCGAACAGAGGGGTTGGGCATGGCTGTCGACGTGATGAGCGACCGGCTGGGGGAGCTGTACCCGGCAGGGGTACGTGCCCGTGTCCGATGTGCTGGTAGGGCCGGGAGCGTGGTCGTTCCGGTCGGATTCGTGCCCCCGCATCTACCTCGCCCGCTACCCCCACCCCGCACCGGGCAACGCACCGTGCCCGGCCCGTGACGGCATCTCCCTGATGGCCACCGAGTCGTTGCCGTACACGGATCTGCCGCAGTGCACGGCTGCACGCGGCCCCGGCGACTGGCATGGCCGCCAGCAGCGGCCACGCCAGTGCCGCCTACGGGGTGCGGCAACACCTCGTGGACGGGGGGATCGTTGACGACCTGGTCGTGCTGGCCGCCAAGCCGGCTCCGGCCCTGGTGACAGCAGCCGGATCGAGGACGTCGCGCAGATCCGCCTGAAGTAGCCCGGGCCGACGGTGGGCGGGCGACGGCCTTCAGCCGGTTCCTGGCTCTAGGTGCTGCAGCGCCGTGTCGGAGAGCTCGCGCAGGGCGCCCCGAAGGAGAAGAAGCGGCGCGACCGGGCCGCGTGGTCGCCGGTGTGGTGGCCGGGGTATCGGCGGCGCCGCTGATACCCCGGCCGATGTGCCTGTCGCGCGCACCGTGCAGCACGGTCTGACGAGCAGGGCCCGCCGAGGCCTAGTAGCAGTACACGGTCGTGTACTGGCCGCTCTGGACGGTTGAGTCGTAGTGCCAGGACGCGGTGTCGGAGCCAGCTCCGTAAGCCGTCAGACTCACCGCCGAACTTGCCCAGACGGTAGTACCTGAGCTGGTTTCGAGGGCCGGGCACACCGTTACCGGGTAGCTGTTGCAGTTCACGAAATACTGGTCCAGCGCTCCGCCGTGCGGGGCCGTAGGGTTGAACGAGGTCCAGCAGGGTAGGGCCGCCGGCGAGACCCGGGCCGACAGGGCCGGGCCGGCGTGCGAGGTGGGCTGGGCGGCCGCTGCCGCGGACGTGACCCCGGTGAGCACGATCCCCAGTGCTGCCGCGAGGACCCCGACGCGCGCCCGGTACATCTTGGGTGCCATGTGCCACTCCTTCTCGTTCGGTCGACCGTTCATCATGACGACAGCGGTGGGCCGGAGAATCTCAGGCGGGAAACACGGACTTGGCCGGTTCGACGTCGGGGAACGTCCGATTCCCCCTCCCTCCCACAAAAAGGAGCCGACCCGGCTGCCCCCACGCCGCGGCGGTGCCCGGCGGCCGGTGCCCGTTCCGTGCGGGTGTCGGGCGCGGACTGCTGCCTCGCGGGTACCGACTCAACCCTGGACCTGTGGGCGTCCCGACTGCCTTTGGTTATCCGCCCCAGAATTGGTCAGGGCGCAAAGCTGCTGGTCAGTTACGGTGGCGGCGTGATTGACAGCCTGCCCGATGACGTAGCCGACGTGCTTGACCTCGTCCTGGACCCGGATGAGCCTGTTCACGTCGCCCTCCGACGGCAGATGCCCCAACTCAGGGTGCAATCGCGCTGTGAGTGTGGGTGCGGGACCGCCTATTTCGAACTCGGCACCGACAAGGTGGAGCCCGCGCCGACCGGCCCAGGCACCGTCGTGGCTGCCGACGTACAGCTCCTCACCGAGACTGGCGAGTGCCCTGGCGAGGTCCTGGTCTTCGCGCGAGGCGGCTACCTCTCATGGCTGGAGATCTGCTCATGGAGCGATGACATCGAGGTGAATCCGGCCTCGGCGCTGCGCTGGCTGCGGCCACCTTCGTGAATCCCGTCGGCAGTCTCCAGCGGTCTCGGACCGCGACGCCGCCGCGATCCGACCGACGTCACGAGTTCAACTTCAGCAGGAACGGACCACCAGGGTGGTCGCACGCGGCCGCCGGTGGCGTACGGGCACTCCCGCGAGACGCTGTCTTAACAAGGAGAGACGTCGGAGCATTTCGCGTCTCACCATCCCTTCCTACGGTGACGGGGTGAAGAAAATCATTCTCGGTGATGTCGAGGTCTCGCGGGTGGTCGAGTGGCAGGGTGCTTTCGCCACCACCGATGTCCTGTTCCCGTCCGTGCCCGGCGAACTGTGGCGCCGGCACGAATCCTGGCTCGCGCCCGACTTCCTGAACTCCAGGACGGGTGCGTGGCAGGCGAACGTGCAGACCTGGGTGCTGCGGAGCGCGGGCCGCACCATTCTGGTCGATACCGGTCTCGGCAATGACAAGCAACGCGAAGTCGAGGTGTTCGACAAGCGCGACGGCGATTTCCTCGATCGACTGGCGGCGGCCGGGGTGCGGCCGCAGGACGTGGATCTCGTCGTCAACACCCACCTGCACAACGACCACGTGGGGTGGAACACCCGGCTGGTCGACGGCGAGTGGGTGCCGACGTTCCCCAACGCGCGATACCTGATCAGCCGGGCCGACTTCGACTTCTGGAACCCCGCCAACGGACATGTCCCGAAGTCTGCGTTCCAGTCCGCCTCGGACACCGCGGTCACGTTCAACGACAGCGTCCTGCCCGTTCATCAGGCCGGTCAGACGGTGCTGTGGGAGGGCGACAGCCACCGCATCGACGAAGACCTGGTCCTGGAACCGGCCCCCGGTCACACGCCCGGTTCGACGGTGCTGTGGCTGGAGTCCGGCACCGACCGAGCAGTATTCGCCGGCGACCTGGTCCACACCCCACTGCAGATGATCGAACCCGATCACGACACCTGCCTGAGCGAGGACCAGACCGAGGCCACCCGGTCCCGGCGTCGCGTCCTGGAGCGGGCAGCCGCGACGAACAGCCTGGTCGTGCCGGCGCACCTGGGCGGAGCGGGTGCCGCCGAAGTCGTGCGGTCGAACGGGGCCGTCTCGATCAAGCGATGGGCGCCGTTCTCGGACGCCTGACCCAGTAAGGGAAGATTCGGCCATGGACGTGCTCAGCGACGCGATCGGCACCATGCGAGTGGGGCGCCCCTCCCTGTCGCTGGAGGCGGCGGACCCCTCGCGGGAGAAGGAGGTCCAGCCCTTCGAGGGTGCCCGGTTCTACGTGGGCACCACAGGACGCATCCGGGTAGCGGCACCGGACGGAGCGGTCATCACCTTGCAACCGGGCGACGCCGTTCTGCTTCCGCACGGGACTGCGCACACGCTCGTGAACGCCACCGACAGCACTGCCCGGTTCTTGTCCGGCGCCTACCGGCTTGAGCGGGCCCGCCCGCACCCGCTGTTCCAGGACCTCGCCGGTCTGGTGAGTCTTCCGGCGAGGCCGGAACGCTACGCGGGTCTCCAGGCGTCGATCGACCTGTTGCTCAGCGAACTGGGCGAACAGATGCACGGCAGGGACGTGGTGCTGCCGGCGCTGCTCGAAGTGCTCCTCGTGCACCTGATCCGGGCCTGCCTGATCGGACGTGCGGGAGTGCGGACCACCGGCTGGTGCGTCGCCCTCGACGACGAGGTGATCGCGCGATCACTGCGTGCCGTGCACGAACGCCCCGCCGATCCCTGGACCGTGGAGTCGCTGGGCGCGCACGCGGGCCTGTCCCGTGCCGCCTTCGCCCGCAGGTTCACGGCCATGGTGGGGCAGCCACCGCTCACCTATCTGACGTGGTGGCGGCTCACCATGGCGGCACGCCTGCTCCAGACGACCGACGTCCCGCTGACCACGGTCGCGCAGCGCAGCGGCTACGGCTCCGCCTATGCCTTCGCCAACGCTTTCAAACGCGAGTACGGGATCTCAGCCGGCCGTTACCGGCAGCAGCACCGCACCGACCACCAGCATGAGAAGCCGAGTACCCAGCGCTACTGACCTTCGAAGCGTGATGTCGTCGGGGCTGACGGAGGGTGACCGTCGGCCCGGACGACTACGAAAGTCCGCCCGAGGGGCGCAGGGGGCGCCGCCCTTCCAGGGGCCACACCTCCTACGCCCCCCTGCCCGTGGGCCTGGCCGGGGTAGCTGCCCCTCCTGGTGATGTGACGGCATGCCTTGACGTCAGACACCTGACCGGGCTGCTCCGTGGCCGATGCCGTTCGCCGTCCATCCGACTGCTACGCGTGTCGCCACTACGAAGGAGTTCCCTGTGCGTACTTCGACCGTTGCCCTGCTGCAGCTCGCCCCGGCCGGTCCCGATCTTGAGGGCGGCCTCACCGTGGGTGAGGCCGCTTGCCGCCGCGCCCGGGCGGTGGGCGCCGACATCGCGGTGTTCCCGGAGGTGCGGAGCAACAGCTACGCCTCCGCCGTTGTCGAGGAATCGCGGGGCGGCCTGTACCGGCATCCGCAGCGCTGGGACGGTGCCGCGCTGCCCCCCGTGCCCATGCCCGAAGCCGTGTGGCTGGGGGAGTCGGTCGACCGGGACTCACCGTTCGTCCGCCACTTCCAGGCGCTGGCGGAGCTGGACATGGCGACAGCGCTGACCTACCCCGAACGGTGGGACGGGCCGCCGCGCAACTCCGTCTCGCTGATCGACCGGCACGGGCGGACAGTCCTGCACCAGGCGAAGGTGCACACGTGCGCGTTCGGCCTGCCGGAAGCCCTTCTCACCCCGGGGACCCCTTCGGCAGGTGCGAACTGGACACCGCCGCGGGCACGGTGTGCATCGGCGCGATGATCTGCTACGACCGGGAGTTTCCGGAGAGCGCCCGTGCGCTGATGCCGGCCGGAGCGGAAGTCGTCCTGGTCCCGAACGCGTGCGAGATGGAGTCCAACCGGCTTCCCCAGATGCGGGCGCGCGCCTACGAGACATTACCGCCGTCGCCCTGGCCAACTACGCCGGGCCCGGCTTCGGGCACTCGTCGGCGTTCGACGGGATCGCATTTGCCGACGGGCACTGCCACGACACGCTCGTCGTCGAGGCAGGCGAACTCCCCGGCGTCTACCCGGCGTCTACCCAGCGGTGTGCGACCTCGGCGCTCTGCGCGACTACCGCCCGCATGGAGACATGGGGCCAATGCCTTCCGTCGCCCGAGCGTGTACGGATCCCTGACGGACACGACGGTGAGCGAGCCTTTCGTCCGCGTCGACTCCGCAGGTCGCCCGTTCCGCGGCTCCGCTCGGAGGTGATGTCGCCGCCGGCGGGGCAGGCCCCCGCCAACCGGCGCCGGCCCCATGGCGCTCCGGCTCGCGCCTCCACCGTGGGCAGTCACCCGACCGCCCACGGGGACCACTCAGGCACCCTCCGGAAGGCACCGGGTAGGGTCGGCGGCTGCGGCTGCGGCTGCGGCTGCGAACGGCGGCGTGAGCTCTCACGGTACGGATTGCGTCGGCATGGAGGGGACTTGTCATGACGGTCGACGTGACCCGGGCGACGGGGACGGGGGCGCGTGTCGACGTCATCGGTGCGCGGGCGGTCATCGCGGTGGCGGCGCTGTCCGTCGCGCTGTTCGTGTGCACCACGGTGGAGAGTCTGCCGGTGGGGCTGCTGCCGCAGATCGCGCACGGGCTGGGCGTTTCGCTGTCCTCGGCGGGCCTGCTGGTGACGGGGTACTCGCTCGTGGTCACCACGGCTGCCGTGCCGCTGACCGCGGCGACGCGGCGGGTGCCCCGCCGGCGGCTGCTGGCCGTCACTCTGGGCGTCTACACCACAGGAACCCTGCTGTGCGCCGCCGCGCCCGGATACGCCTTCCTGTTCTCGGCGCGCGTCGTGATCGCGCTGACCCACGCGGTCATATGGTCGGTGGTCGCGGCGACCGCCGCCGGGATGTTCCCCGAGCGGGTCCGGGCGAAGGTGGTGGCCGCTCTGTTCACCGGGTCGTCGCTGGCGCAGGTGGCGGGCGTGCCGGCGGGGACGTGGCTGGGGCAGCAGACCGGCTGGCGGATCCCGTTCCTGGTGGCCGGCGTCCTCGGCCTGGCCGCCGGGTCCACCGTGGTGGCCCTCCTGCCGTCGGCGCCTGTTGAGGTCAACCCGGCCGCCACCGCGCCCGAGCCGAGCCGCCTGCGTTTCGGCCTGCTTGTGTCGGTGATCGCCGTTGTCATCGCCGGCTTCTTCGCGTTCTACACGTACGTCACGGTCTTCCTCACCCGCGTCTCCGGCATGTCCCCGCACTCCGTCAGCGCGGTACTGGCCGTGGGCGGAGTGGCGGGCCTGCTCGGCACGACCGCTTCCGGGGTTCTGTCGGACCGTAGCGCCCGGGCCACCATGACCGGGTCGGTGGCGCTGGTGACCGCGGCCCTGGCGCTGCTGGCGGCCGCGGGATCCCGGGCCGTCGTCGCCGTGGCGGCGGTGGCTCTGCTGTCGCTCGCCATGGCGGCCATGATCACGGCTCTGACCAGCCGGATTCTGCGCATCGCCCCGGGCAGTGTCGACATCGCCTCCGCCGGCGGTTCCGCAGCCTTCAACGCGGGCATCGCCGCCGGCTCCCTACTGGGCGGGCAACTCCTGAACGCCCACGGCCCGCGCAGCGCCGCCCTGGTCGGCGCTTGCCTGGCCGCGGCAGGTCTCGCCGCCCTCCTGGCCGAGGACCTGCTGGTCTCGTCGTTTTCGGGGCCCCGCCCTTCGCGGTGACCCGAGTCGGCCGATCGCTGTGCACGTCCCGCCGCGGTTCTCGATCTCTCGGCGGGGTGCTCATCGTCGGCCGGCTCCGGCTCCGCCTTCGTGGACCGGACTGTACGCGGCACCTGCTCGCCCACGGGGGCGATCCCGGTGATGTCCCGACGACCTGCGCATGCGGAACCGTTTCGCCGGGACAGCTTCTGGGGCATGAATTTTCCCCGCGCATGGCGGGCGGTCACCAGGCTGTTGCGGCGCTGCCGGTCGCGGCCGAGGACCGCACCGGCTACAACCGTGCGACGTCCTACGGCGGGTGGATCGAGTGATTTGGGGGTGAGGGAGGTTTTGCTGCTGCGGAGTTGGCCGGTTTCTGTGTGGGGGTTGTTCAGGAGGTGGTGAATGTCAGTGAGTTCGGGTTGAGGGTGAAGTTTCCGGTGAGTGCGGCCGTGTCGGCGGAGTTGAACGAGATGCCGCAGTTGTTGGTGTTCCAGGTGTGGAGATCGCCGCTGCGGTCCAGTTTCAGGCTGCCTGGGTTGGTGTGGTAGCCGCCGGTCGTCGTGCCGGTGGTGGCCGATGTTCCGGTGAGGGTCGGACTGCGCGGCGCGGGCAGGCCGGACAGCGAGATGCGGAGCCTGCTGGCGGTGGCGGGGGTCCGGCCTGCGGCAGTAATCGGTCGGGTGAGGTTGAGATGCCAGGGGAGGGCTTGGGGGGTGCCGTGGAAGGGGTACGAGACCGCGCACATCAGCGAGGCTGAGGTGATGGTTGCTCCCCGGGGGAGCGGTGGGGAGGAGGTGTTGGTGCCGTTGGCGAGCGTCTGGCCGGTGTATTCCGGGCTGGTGGAGAAGTAGCTGGGCATCGCGAAGCCCGTGACGGAGTCGGTGAGGGCTGCGTTGCCCGTGGAGGCCGAGAAGGCGCCGTTCAGGGCGGCCTAGCTGACCACGGCGTGGGAGACGGTCGCGGAGGCCGGGCCGGCCGTGAGGCCGGTGAGTGCGAGCAGCGCGGCCCCGGTGGCCGCCACCGTCCGGGCGGCACGCTGGATGGGCAGGCACATGGCCGAAATCCCTTTCTGCACGGTCGGTCAGGTGCCCGGCCGTCCTCGGTCGGCCCTCGTAGCGGGCAAGGCCGCGGTGTGGGTCATCGGACGGGGCCTCGCCGGCTTCCTCGAACGCCAGTTCATGCGTGTCCTGGGCCGTGCTCCGGCTTCCGGCAGGCCTGCGGGCTTTGCGCCGAAGGGCGCCGGTACGCAGGCTGGCAGACAAGGGAGGTGGGCCGTGGCGGATGTGGGCGGTAAGGATGCGGGTGGCCCGCGGGACGGTGGTCCGCGGTTGTTCGTGGCGCTGCCGGGGCCGGACGAGGACGGGACCGCGGGGTTCGTTCGCTCCGTGGCGGATGTCGTCCGGGTGATCGGGCTCGATGTCGACTCCGCCCTCGCGCCGGATGGCAACTCGCAGGTACTGGGGGCTCGGAGAGCGCTGCGCGAGCTGTGCCGTGGGGGCGTGGTCCTTCCCGCGGGGGCCTTCGACGTACTGGTCGCGGCGGCCGTGCGGGACCCGAACCCGAGCTTCAACCGGGGGTTTGTCGAACCCGCGCTCAACGCCTTTGGGCGGCGGCGTCTGCGGGCGGCGCTCCTCGATGTCCTGACGACCGGCCCGGACCCGGAACGGGCCGGTGCCGCCCGCGCCTGGTATTGGTCGGCCCTGCCGTTGCGTATGCCGGGGGTGGTGGCCGAAGGGCCCGAAGGCGCTCCCGGGCCCGACGATCCCTCCGCGCTCGCACGCGAGTGGAACGAGCTGGCCTTGCGTGAGTTTGTGCGCAACGAGCACCTGGACGTCCGCCGGTGCATCCTCCCTCTGCTCCGCCTGCGGCATTCGTCGTACCCCCCGGGGCTGCACGAACTCGTGGACCAAGCCGTGGCGATCGCCCGGAACCACCCCGACGACTACCTCCGCCATCGCGTCGAGATCCAGGCCGGCCCATGACAGTAAGACGCCTTCGCGGGGGCGGTGGACGAGAAGTAACTACCTCGCTTTCTGCCGCCTGAAGTCTTCCGCGCCTGGAAGAGGCCGTACGCCTCGCAGCGGCGGAGCCGGCCGGCACCCCGGGCGCGAGCCGAACGGGAGTGTTCAATGATCGGCGTCGTCCCATTTCCACCCGGTTTCGGGGAACTGATCCAGCAGGGCGGAGAGGGTCGCTGCCTGGTGGATGGCTGATGACCAGTCTTCCGCGGAGACGTCGAGGGTCACCAGGGGCGGGGTGTTCTGGCGGAAGTCGTAGGCAAGTAGTTCGCGGCTTCCATCCCCTCCGATGACGAGGGCGCCGGGGAAGCGTTTCTGGAATTCACCGGCCTCGTTGATGCCGATGAGCTCGTCCAGCGCGTAGACCATGAGGAAGTCGTCAGCGGGAGGAACGAACTGGCTCAGACTCCCTGTGGTGCCCAGGAAGTCCCGGTAGTCCTGGGGAAACCGGACTTTGAAGGTGTGCTCGACCTGCGCGATCTGGTCGTCGTGCGAACTCATGAGGCGGTTATATCAATGGCAGAGCGGGTGACGGTGGCTGCCTTGTGCCGCGGTGAGGAGGACACGTTTGCGGAGTAGGGGGAGCTTGGCTCGTCCGAACATCTGGCGTTTGATCATTTTGATGTGGTTGACCCGGTCTTCGGCGGCGGGAGGTTCGGCGGGTGCTCAGGTTGTGGACGACGGCGTTCCAGTTCTTCTCCAGCAGGGCCGAAGCGTGCTCGACTGCTGAGACGAGCCGGGTCGTGTCCCACGTCGTGGTGTAGCCGATCACGGTCCGTCGCCTCCACTTCGGACCCGTCCGGCACGTGCGGCTACCGGCCGTCGTGCGATCAGCGCCGGTCCCGGCCCGGCGAGCCTCAACAGGGCCTCCGGTGAGAGCGATTCGGGCCACGACCTGGAGATTCCGTCAGCTTGATCGGCTACACCACTCGGCGGGACGCCATCACGAGCCGTGGGTTGGGATCGCGGGGTTCGGGCCGCTGGACAGGTAGGTATTCGAGGTTGGCGACGAGTGGCAGCGGCGTTGGGGTGCTGCTGCGGATCGGTCAGGGCCGGGATGTGCCCGCGACCCGCGCTGGAGTGCTGGGGGTGTTGTCCGGTTTTTTTGCTGGTAAGGGGCCTGGGTCGTCTGACTGCGTGGTGTCGGGTGGGGTGGTGGCCGCGGACCGGTGGGCTCGTTCTCCGGTGGCCGGGGTGGAACCGTTTTCGCCCGGGTGTGCGTGGTTCTGGCTGTGGACTTTCTGCCGCCGGCTTGTCCGCCACCGCCTGCGTGGCCGCCGATGCCGTTCTGGCCGCCCCGTTCCTTCGGCAGCGGCCGGCAGCCGCGCGTGACTCTCCCGCCCTGGCAGTTACTGGCTCGCGCGCCGGTGTTCGCGGCCGTGGGGACGTACATCGGCACCGTGCTGACCGAGCGGGCCTGGGCCGACTGTCCGCTCGGGGTATCCGCGTCCAACGGCATCGGGCTCGTGATGGGAACGATGCCGGTGGTTTGGGTGGTGATGACAGCGGCGATGCTGTTGATCCAGTTGTCAGTGTGGGCTGTCGCGCTCCCTGTTCCTGCCGTGCGGTGTGTCCAGTGGCTGCTGCCGGTGGCTGCTGTCGTGCTCTTCACCGCCGTCTATCGCACCGGGATGCAGTCGCCGGTCGTCCAGCCGGACGGCACGTGCTACGAGGGCTATCCGGTATGGCCCTTCCAGCCGAAGTACCAGCCGTAGTTGAGCCGGGCAGGGCAGCCCCCTTTGCGGCGCGGCGAAGTACACGGGCGCGGCGCGGGGCGGGGTTGGTGCGGGTCAGCGGGTTGGGCGCAGTGCACGGCTGCCGGGCGTACGGTCGCCGGTGGGGTTCGGGTGTGCTGTCGGCCGGTTCCCGGAGCGGGTCTGCGGGGCCGGGTACGGCTGGTGTCCCGGGGGTGTCCCCGAGCCTGCGCCCAAGGGTGCACCCGGCCCCTTTGTGTAGGGGCGGAGTGTTCTGCCCGTGTTCCAGCTCCGAGGTCGAGCATGCCGCTCGTCGACACCTTGACCCGGAGGATTTCCGTCATGCCGCTGCTGGACCTGGACAAGATCACCGCTGGTCTGCCGAAGACCTGGTCGGGCTTCCTGCGCGACTGGGACCGCAGCCTGCGCGCGGGCAACTACCCGGAGACGACCCGCTACAACTACCTGCTGGCCGCCGCCCAGCTGGGCCGGTACCTGGGGGAGTACTCCCCCGATCCGGACGCGGACCGCGCCGCGGAGGACCCGGCCGAGGTGAGCCGGGCGCACTGCGAGGCCTTCCAGGCCTGGATGGT
>NZ_JOHY01000003.1 GCF_000721495.1 Streptomyces sp. NRRL F-5123 | reverse complement strand
TTACATTCCGAACCCGGAAGCTAAGCCTTTCAGCGCCGATGGTACTGCAGGGGGGACCCTGTGGGAGAGTAGGACACCGCCGAACAAATATTGCAGGAGGCCCCGGCCCCGAGCTTTGTCTCGTGGGCCGGGGCCTTTTTTGCTGCCCGTCACCGGGTGTTCACATAGCGCCGGGACGCTGAACGTCCCGAACAGGCGGAGGTGTGGAGACGTGCAGCAGATGACGACTGCCGGACCGCGGCACAGGATCGCTTCGGACACGACGGCCGCGGCTCTTCGCGACGTGCTCGTGGGGCTCGGGATACGCGGCGGCGACGAGGTCATCGTGCCGTCCTTCGGGCCGGGAGCGCCCGCCGACGCCGTACGGCTGGCCGGTGCCGTACCGGTCTTCGCCGACATAGACCCGCGGACCTTCTGCCTCGACCCGGCCGCGGTCGCGGCCGGCGTCACCTCCCGGACCGCCGCCATCGTGCCTGTGCACGTCTTCGGGCACCCGGCGCCCATGGAGGCACTCACCGAGCTGGCCGAGCGGCATGCGCTGGCCCTTGTGGAGGAGGGCTCAGCCGTCGACGACGCCGGGGCGGTGGCGCGGAGGCGGGCGCACGCGCGGTTCCTGGACTCGGCGTTGAAGGGGGTCGTCGTGCCCTACACCGCGCTGGGGGCGCACCACCTCTACCACCGCTACACCGTGCGCGTCCCGGGTAACGGGCGGCCCGACCGGGACGCCTTCGCCGCAGCCCTGGCGGCGCGCGGGGTTCGGGCGACCGTGAGCGTACCCGTGCCCGTGCACCGGATGCCGGCGCACCGGTCGGGGGACATGCTGCCGGAGACCGAGCGGGTAGCGGCCGACTCGCTGTCGTTGCCGGTGCATCCCGGCATCACGCAGCGGGAGCTGACGCACATCGCGGACACCTGCAACTCGCTCGGCGGGCTCATGCGATCGAGGCCGTGAGCAGGCGGGAGATGAGCGGCCCGGGGCGGGCGGCTGAGTTTCCCGCACAGCCGTTCATGGGCTACGATCTTCCCGTCGACGCGCCCCAATAGCTCAGTCGGTAGAGCGTCTCCATGGTAAGGAGAAGGTCTACGGTTCGATTCCGTATTGGGGCTCTGACAAGGAAAGGCCTCCCGCTGAGAGCGGGAGGCCTTTCTGCGTTCGGGGCCCGGCGGTCAGTCCTGCGGGAGGGCCGGGACACGCATCGCCAGGATGGCCATGTCGTCGGACGGGGCGTCGGCGGCGAAGCGTTCGACGGCGCGCTGGATGCGGGCGGCGACAGCGCCCGCGGTGAGGCCCGTGCAGGTGGCGAGGACGTCCGCGAGGCCGTCGTCGCCAAGCATCCGGGAGCCCTCACGGCGTTCCGTGACCCCGTCCGTCACGCACAGCAGGACGTCTCCCGGGTCGAGGGTCACGGACTGCTCGACGAGTTCCAGGTCGTCCATCACGCCCAGCAGCGGCTGCGGTTCGGCGGCGGACTCCACCGAGCCGTCGGGGCGCAGTCGAAGCGGTAGCGGGTGGCCCGCGCAGACCATGCGCAGCACCGCGCTCCCGTCGTGCTGCGGCCACAGCTCGCCGTAGAGGAGGGTCAGGAAGCGGCTGCGGGCGCCCTCGTCGAGGATGGCGGCGTTGAGGCGTTCCAGGACGGCGGGGCCGCCGAAGCCCTCGCGGGCGAGGAGGCGGAGGGCGTGCCGGGCCAGGCCCGTGACGGCGGCGGCCTCGGGACCGGTGCCGCAGACGTCGCCGATGGCGAAGCCCCAGCAGCCGTCGCGGATGGGGAAGAGGTCGTAGAAGTCGCCGCCGACCTCGTTGCCCTCGCCCGCGGCGCGGTAGACGACCTCGACCTCGACGCCGGGGACGCGCGGCAGCTCCGGCGGCAGGAGGCTGCGCTGGAGGGCCTGGCTGATGGCGGTGCGCTCGCTGTAGAGGCGGGCGTTGTCCAGGGCGAGGGCGGCCCGCCGGGACAGGTCCTCGGCCAGCTCCAGGATCTCCTGGCGGAAGCGCTCGTCGGTGGGCTTGCCGAGGGTGAGCATGCCGATGACGCGGTTGCGCGCGACCAGCGGCAGGACGACCGTCTCGCCGCCGACGGCGGCCGCGGTCGCGAGGGCGACGCCGGGCGCGCTGACCGGGCGGCCGGGGAGGGTGGCCGCGCCGCTGGGGCCCACGCCGAGGCTGCGCAGCGAGGCGCGCAGGGCGCTGGAGTGGGCGGCGTCGGAGGGCGCGGTCCAGGCGCGGGCGCCGGGAGTGGGGTCGGGGTCCGGCGGGCGCACCTGGGAGAGGAGGGCTTTGATGCCGTCGATGCGGTCCTCGTCCTCGTGCAGGACGAAGGCCAGTTCCGGCTCGGACTGCTCGGCGATGGTGTAGACGGCGCACCAGCTGGCGAGTGTGGGCACCGTCATCTGCGCCATGAGCGCCAGCGTCTGGTCGCGCTCCAGCGTCCCGGCGAGCAGGTCGGAGGCTTCGACGAGGAAGGACAGCGAGCCGCGGCGGAGCCGCTCCAGCTCGGTCAGCCGGGCGCTCTCGACGGCCAGCGCGATGCGGTCGGCGGCGAACTGCAGCCGCAGGGCTTGCTGGTTGGAGTAGCGGCCCGGGGCCTCCGCGGCGACGCCGAGCGAACCGGTGAGCCGGCCCTCGACCTTGAGCGGCACGGTGACGACGGAGCGCATGCCCGTTCCGGACAGCAGGGGTACGGCGCCGGGTACGGCGGTGAGGTCCTCGTGGACGGCGGGCATCCGGGCGCTGCCGTAGCGGCCGGTGCCTGCCTCGACGGGGACGCGGGCGAAGCGCTGGCGGGCGGAGGGCAGGCCGGTGGAGGCGCGGACCTCCAGCTCGGTCTCGTCGTCGGTGGCGAGCAGCAGGTAGGCGGCGTCGCCGTCGAGCATGTCGCGGGCCCGCTCCACGGTGCGCTGCAGCAGTCCGTCGAGGTCGTCCGGGGCGGGGGAGCCGATGAAGACCTCGAAGGCGTCGCTGCTCTTGCCGCGCTGTGCGAGGCCCGGCTCGGAGGGCGCGGAGCCGCGGGACGGGGTCTCCAGGACGGCGCGCTCCTCGGCCCGTACCAGCAGGCACACCGTGGAGGGCTCGCCCGCGCTGTCGCGGACGCGCAGGTGGGAGCCGTAGACGGGCAGGACGCGGCCCGCGCTGTTGCGCAGCCCGTAGGTGCCTTCCCAGCGGGAGAGCTGGAGGGCCTCGGCGAGGCCCAGGCCGGTGCCGGGGGTCTGCGGCCAGGCGGTGAGGTCGGCGAGTGACTTGCCGACGACGTCGGCGGCGGGGTGGCCGAAGAGGTCGGCCGCGTCGTCGTTCCAGCGCGTGACGGTGCCCTGCCGGTCGACCTGGACGACGGCCACCCGGATCCGCTCGTCGGCCTCTGGTAGGTCGGCGGCGGCCAGCAGCGGGCCGGCCGAGCGCGTCCCGGCGGGGCGTTCCGGCAGGTCGAGCTGGAACCAGACGTGCTTGCCCGCGGCGGTGTACTCCACGCCCCAGCGGCTGGCGAGGGCGGCGCACAGCAGCAGCCCGCGGCCACCTTCGTGGTCGGGGTCGCGGTGCGGTCGGCCGCGGCCCTGGAGCGGCACCTCGCGTTCGGGATAGTGGTCGGCGACCTCGACGCGTACGGCTGTCTCGTAGCGCAGACAGCGCACGTCCGCGGCGGTGCCCGCGTGGACGACGGCGTTGGTCACCAGTTCGCTGGTCAGTACGACGGCGTCGTCCACCACGTCGGCGAAGCCCCAGCCGTGCAGCGTGTCGCGCACGAACGCCCTGGCCACGGCGACGGACCTGCCGACCGGTTCGAAGCTGGCCGTTGCCCGAGCCGTGATCACAGATCTCCTCATGACGGATTCGGTGGTCTCCCGCGGACGCCGCGGGCGGATGCCGGGTGCGGTCGCCCGCCCGTGCACACCGCGTCGTCCTGCCATCAGGCAAGGCTAGTGTGTCGCGCTCCGGCCGTCCCGTGGGTGGTCAAACCGGAACGTTCCGCGCCGGATGGGGGGCGTACGCGGGGCGTGCACCCGTGCACACGGGGGGCGACGGCTCCTAGCGTCAACGCTTCTGTTGCGCACGGGTTACTCCGGATGTTGTGGGCCCGGCAGGCGAAAGTGGAAGACTGGAGGGGCCCAACTCGGGTACATGCAGGTCGATCGACCCTCCAGGAGGGACACGGTGGAGTCTGGCGCATCGGCGCGGGGCGCGGTCACGCGTACGAAGAACGGGCGTTCCCGGGCCGGAGGGACCGTCGAGGTCGACGCGGCCGCGCTCACCAAGCTGCTCTCCGCGCTGTCGGCGATGCGGGACGGCAACTTCCGCCGACGGCTGACGGTGACCGGCGACGGGGTGATGGCCGAGGTGGCCGCCGTCTTCAACGAGGTCGCCGACCGCAACCAGCACCTCACCGGGGAGCTGGCCCGGGTGCGCCGGGTGGTCGGCCGGGAGGGCAAGCTCACCGAGCGGCTGGAGACGGGAGCCTGCGAGGGTGCCTGGGCGGCCGCGATCGAGGCGTCCAACGCGCTGGTGGACGACCTGGTGCGGCCCGTCTCCGAGGTGGGCCGGGTGCTGTCGGCGGTGGCCGAGGGCGACCTGGAGCAGCGCATGGACCTGCGGGCCCAGAACGCCGACGGGACCGGGCACCCGCTGCGCGGCGAGTTCCTGAAGGTCGGCCGTACGGTCAACGGTCTGGTGGACCAGCTGTCGGCCTTCACCGACGAGGTGACGCGGGTCGCCCGCGAGGTCGGTACCGAGGGCAAGCTCGGCGGGCAGGCCAAGGTCCGCGGGGTCGCGGGGTCCTGGAAGGACCTGACGGACTCCGTCAACACCATGGCGTACCGCCTGACGGCGCAGTTGCGCGACATCGCCACCGTGACGAACGCGGTGTTCAAGGGCGACCTGTCGCGCAAGGTGACCGTGCATGTCGACGGCGAGATGCTGGAGCTGAAGAACACCGTCAACACGATGGTGGACCAGCTCTCGTCCTTCTCCTCGGAGGTGACCCGGGTCGCGCGCGAGGTCGGCACCGAGGGCGAGCTGGGCGGCCAGGCCCAGGTGCCGGGTGTGGCCGGTGTGTGGAAGGACCTCACCGACTCGGTGAACCTGATGGCCGGCAACCTGACGGCCCAGGTGCGGGACATCGCGCAGGTGACGACCGCGGTCGCGAACGGCGACCTGACGCAGAAGATCACCATCGGCGCGCGCGGCGAGGTCGCGCAGCTCGCCGAGACGATCAACGCGATGACCGAGACGCTGCGCACCTTCGCCGACGAGGTCACCCGCGTCGCCGGGGAGATCGGCGCGGAGGGCCAGCTCGGCGGGCAGGCGCAGGTGCCGGGTGCGGCGGGGACGTGGAAGGACCTGACGGACTCCGTCAACACCGCTTTCCGCAACCTGACGGCCCAGGTGCGGGACATCGCGCAGGTGACGACCGCGGTCGCGGGCGGCGATCTGTCGCAGAAGGTCACGGTGGACGTCTCCGGCGAGATGCTGGAGCTCAAGAACACCGTGAACACGATGGTCGACCAGCTGTCGGCGTTCGGCGCCGAGGTGACGCGCGTCGCCCGCGAGGTCGGCGTCGAGGGCATCCTCGGCGGGCAGGCGCAGGTGCCGGGTGCGGCTGGGACGTGGAAGGACCTGACGGACTCCGTCAACACCGCTTTCCGCAACCTGACCGGCCAGGTCCGCAACATCGCCCAGGTCACGACGGCGGTCGCCAACGGCGATCTGTCGCAGAAGGTCACGGTGGACGTCTCCGGCGAGATGCTGGAGCTCAAGAACACCGTGAACCGCATGGTGGACCAGCTCGGCTCGTTCGCCGCCCAGGTGACGCGGATGGCCACCGACGTGGGCACGGAGGGCCGCCTCGGCGGCCAGGCCCGCGTCGACGGGGTCAGCGGCACATGGAAGGACCTGACCGACTCCGTCAACTTCATGGCGGGGAACCTGACCTCGCAGGTGCGGCAGATCGCGCAGGTCACGACGGCGGTGGCGCGCGGTGACCTGTCGCAGAAGATCGACGTGGACGCGCGCGGCGAGATCCTGGAGCTGAAGAACACCATCAACACGATGGTCGACCAGCTCTCCTCCTTCGCCGAGCAGGTGACGCGGGTGGCCCGCGAGGTCGGCACCGACGGGCGGCTGGGCGGCCAGGCCCAGGTGCCGGGCGTCGCCGGCGTGTGGCGCGACCTGACCGACTCGGTGAACTTCATGGCCGGCAACCTGACGGCCCAGGTCCGCAACATCGCGCAGGTCGCCACGGCGGTGGCGCGCGGTGACCTGTCGCAGAAGATCGACGTGGACGCGCGCGGCGAGATCCTGGAGCTGAAGAACACCCTCAACACGATGGTCGACCAGCTCTCCTCCTTCGCCGAGCAGGTGACGCGGGTGGCCCGCGAGGTCGGCACCGAGGGCATCCTGGGCGGTCAGGCGGAGGTCAAGGGCGTCAGCGGGACGTGGAAGGACCTCACACAGTCCGTCAACTTCATGGCTAACAACCTGACCAGCCAGGTCCGCAACATCGCCGACGTCACGAGCGCGGTCGCGCAGGGCGACCTGTCGCGGAAGATCACCGTCGACGCGAAGGGCGAGATCCTCGCGCTGGTCACGACCGTGAACACGATGGTGGACACGCTGTCGGCGTTCGGTGACGAGGTGACCCGCGTCGCCCGCGAGGTGGGCACCGAGGGCCAGCTGGGCGGCCAGGCCCGGGTACGGGACGCGTCGGGCATCTGGAAGGACCTGACCGACAACGTCAACCTGATGGCGAACAACCTGACCAGCCAGGTGCGGTCGATCTCCTCGGTGGCCACCGCGGTCGCCAACGGCGACCTGACCAAGAAGATCACCGTCGAGGCGCGCGGCGAGGTCGCGCAGCTCGCCGAGACCATCAACACGATGGTGGACACGCTGTCGGCGTTCGGTGACGAGGTGACCCGCGTCGCCCGCGAGGTGGGCACCGAGGGCATCCTGGGCGGCCAGGCGCGCGTGCCGGGCGTCGCGGGCACGTGGAAGGACCTCACGGAGTCCGTCAACGGGATGGCGTCGAACCTGACGGGCCAGGTGCGGCAGATCGCTCAGGTGACGACGGCGGTCGCGCGCGGCGACCTGTCCAAGAAGATCGACGTGGACGCGCGCGGCGAGATCCTGGAGCTCAAGACGACCATCAACACGATGGTCGGCCAGCTCTCCGCGTTCGGTGACGAGGTCACGCGCGTCGCGCGCGAGGTGGGTACGGAAGGACGGCTCGGCGGCCAGGCCCGGGTGCCCGGGGTCTCGGGCATCTGGAAGGACCTCACCGAGTCGGTGAACCTGATGGCCAACAACCTGACCAGCCAGGTCCGCAACATCGCCCAGGTCGCCACCGCGGTGACCCGCGGCGACCTCAACCTGCGCATCGACGTGGACGCGGCCGGCGAGATCCTGGAGCTCCAGGACTACATCAACACGATGATCGTGCGCCTGCGCGAGACCACGCTGGCCAACAAGGAGCAGGACTGGCTCAAGGGCAACCTGGCCCGTATCTCCGGCCTCATGCAGGGCCGCCGGGATCTCGGCGACGTGGCCGCCCTGATCATGAGCGAGCTGACGCCGGTGGTGTCCGCGCAGCACGGCGCGTTCTACCTCGCCGAGGACACCACGGAGGTCGGCGAGGAGTACGAGCTGCGGCTGCGCGGCAGCTACGGCTTCTCACGCCGTGCCATGTCGACGGTCTTCCTGCCCGGCGAGGGGCTCATCGGGCAGGCCGCGGTGGAGAAGCGGCCGATTCTCATCGAGAACGTCCCGCCGGGTTATCTGAAGATCACCTCGGGGCTGGGTGAGGCGCCGCCCGCCCATGTGATCGTGCTGCCGGTGCTGTTCGAGGGCAGAGTGCTCGGCGTCATCGAACTGGCGGCTTTCCAGCCGCTCACGGAGATCCAGAAGGACTTCCTCAACCAGATCACCGACATCATCGCCATCAGCGTCAACACGATCAGTGTCAACACCAAGACGGAGTATCTGCTCAAGCAGTCGCAGGAGCTGACAGAGCAGTTGCAGGAGCGGTCGGGCGAACTGGAGAACCGGCAGCGTGCGCTGCAGCTCTCCAACGCGGAGCTGGAGGAGAAAGCCGAACTCCTGGCCCGGCAGAACCGCGACATCGAGGTCAAGAACACCGAGATCGAGGAGGCCAGGCAGGTCCTGGAGGAGCGTGCGGAACAGCTCGCCGTCTCGATGCGCTACAAGTCCGAATTCCTCGCCAACATGTCGCACGAGCTGCGCACCCCGCTGAACTCGCTGCTCATCCTGGCGAAACTGCTCGCAGACAACGGTGACGGCAATCTTTCGCCCAAGCAGGTCGAATTCGCCGAGACGATCCACAGCGCCGGTTCCGACCTGCTGCAGCTGATCAACGACATCCTGGACCTGTCGAAGGTCGAGGCGGGCAAGATGGACGTCTCGCCGACGCGTATCGCACTGGTGCAGCTCGTCGACTACGTGGAGGCCACCTTCCGGCCGCTGACCGCGGAGAAGGGCCTGGACTTCTCGGTGCGGGTCTCGCCGGAACTGCCGGTGACGCTGCACACCGACGAGCAGCGGCTGCTGCAGGTGCTGCGCAACCTGCTGTCGAACGCGGTCAAGTTCACCGACAGCGGTTCGGTGGAGCTGGTGATCAGGCCGGCCGGCAGCGAGGTGCCGCAGTCGATCCGCGAGCAGCTGCTGGAGGCCGGCACGCTGCGCAGCCCCGACCAGCCGCTCATCGCCTTCTCGGTGACCGATACGGGTATCGGCATCGCGGCCGGCAAGATGCGAGTGATCTTCGAGGCGTTCAAGCAGGCCGACGGCACGACCAGCCGCAAGTACGGCGGCACGGGCCTCGGGCTGTCGATCAGCCGGGAGATCGCCCGGCTGCTGGGCGGCGAGATCCACGCCGACAGCCAGCCGGGCCGCGGCTCGACCTTCACGCTGTACCTGCCGCTGAGCCTGGGCCGGGACGCCGACATCCCGCACGCGACACCGCAGTTGCCCGCCGGTGCCGGTGAGCAGGACGGCGCCGCGGGCGGCCGTACCCGCAGCCCCGGCAGCAGCCTGGCCCGGCTGCGCCGCCGCTCGGCCCTGCAGGCCCCGCAGCCCGCCGCCGCGGTGGAGAGCGGCGGGGAGACCGCGGCGCCCGAGCAGTGGGTGGAGCACGGCGAGCCCGCGGAGTCGCGCTTCACCGGCGGATTCAACGGCGAGAAGGTGCTCATCGTCGACGACGACATCCGCAACGTCTTCGCGCTCACCAGCGTCCTGGAGCAGCGCGGGCTGACCGTGCTCTACGCAGAGAACGGGCGCGAGGGCATCGAGGTGCTGGAGCAGCACGACGACATCGCGATCGTGCTGATGGACATCATGATGCCGGAGATGGACGGTTACGCCACGACCACGGCTATCCGCAAGATGCCGCAGTTCGCCGGGCTGCCGATCATCGCGCTGACAGCGAAGGCGATGAAGGGCGACCGGGAGAAGAGCATCGAATCGGGAGCGTCGGACTATGTCGCCAAACCGGTGGACACCGACCACCTGCTGAGCCTCATGGAACAGTGGATGCACTCGCGCTGAGTAAGAAAGTTGAATTTTTTCCGACCGGAGGGTCCCTCACACGTGTGAGGGCGCGAGGATGAGGGAACCTTCTCGTCTCCGCCAGCGTTTTCGAGATGTGGTGAGTGACGTGGCGGTGACAGGGTGTGGCGAACGGCGGGGTGCGGCTACCATGACCGGCACAAGGACGGGCGGCGCGACGGAGTCGTCCCTGGGGGCGGCGACCGGCGCGATGCCGGGGCGAGGAGGGCGGGCCATGGTGCAGAAGGCCAAGATCCTCCTGGTCGATGACCGGCCGGAGAATCTGCTGGCGCTGGAGGCGATTCTCTCCGCGCTCGATCAGACTCTGGTCAGGGCATCGTCCGGGGAGGAAGCGCTCAAAGCGCTGCTCACCGACGATTTCGCGGTGATCCTGCTCGACGTGCAGATGCCGGGCATGGACGGCTTCGAGACGGCGGCGCACATCAAGCGGCGGGAGCGGACACGGGACATCCCGATCATCTTCCTGACCGCTATCAACCACGGCCCGCACCACACCTTCCGGGGCTATGCGGCGGGCGCGGTCGACTACATCTCGAAGCCCTTCGACCCGTGGGTGCTGCGGGCCAAGGTGTCGGTCTTCGTCGACCTGTACATGAAGAACTGCCAACTGCGAGAGCAGGCCGCGCTGCTGCGGCTGCAACTGGAGCAGGACGCGCCGTCCGGCGCCGGTTCCAACAACTCGAAGGAGCCCGCGGGGCTGCTCGCCGAGCTCTCGGCGCGGCTCGCCGCCGTCGAGGAGCAGGCCGAGGCGCTGGGCAAGCAGTTGGGCGAGTCCTCGGACGCCGCCGCCGTGGCCACCGCCGCCCACCTGGAGCGCAAGCTGACCGGCCTGCGCCGCGCGCTGGACGCGCTCGACCCGGGCAGCGGCGGCGGGATCGTACGGCAGTCCGCCGGCGGCGAGTAGGGCCGTCGGCACCGCCGGGGCCCGGCAGCAACGGAGGTTGACGCCGGGTCAACGGGGCCGTGGGAACCGTCCGACACGAACGGGCGTATCCCCAGGGGCACGTGTTCACCGATCACAAGGGCGGTAACCTCGGCACCATGGCCCCACGTACGTCCGGCACCGCCAAGAAACCCCCGGCGAAGCCTGCGGCCAAGAAGTCCGCCGCGAAGAAGACCGCGGCCAAGAGCGCCGCCGCGAAACCGCCCGCCAAGAAGGCGGCAGCGGCGCCCAAACCCGCGCCGAAACCGGCGCCGTCGCCGACCAGCGGCATCCTGCGGATGTTCCGCGCCCTGTGGCTCGGCCTCGCGCACGCCGTCGGCGCGATCTTCCGCGGCGTGGGGCGCGGCGCCCGCGGCCTCGACCCCGCGCACCGCAAGGACGGCCTGGGCCTGCTGCTGGTCGGCCTGACTCTGGTGGTCGCCGCCGGCACCTGGTCGAATCTTCGCGGCCCGGTCGGCGACCTGGTCGAGCTGCTGGTCACCGGCGCCTTCGGGCGGCTGGACCTGCTGGTGCCGCTGATGCTCGGCGCGGTCGCGGTGCGCCTGATGCGGCACCCGGAGCAGCCGGAGGCCAACGGCCGGATCGTGATCGGCCTGTCGGCCCTCGCCATCGGCACTCTCGGGCTGATCCATGTGGCCTGCGGCTCGCCCGCCCGCAGCGACGGGGCCACCGCGCTGCGCGACGCGGGCGGCCTGATCGGCTGGGCCGCCGCCTCCCCGCTCGTCTACACCGTCGGCGGCTTCCTGGCGGCGCCGCTGCTGCTGCTGGTGACGGTCTTCGGGCTGCTCGTCGTCACCGCCACCCCGGTGCACGCTGTGCCGCGCCGCCTGCGGGCGGCCGGCGCCCGGATCGGTCTGTACGCCCCGCCGCCGGACCCCGACGCCGTGCCGCTCGAAGAGTTCTTCGACGACGAGGCGGAGCAGCAGGGGACGACGGGCCGCAGTGGCGAGGACGAGTCGCCGGTGCGCCGGCTGCCCCGGCGGGCCAAGCGGGACGAGCCGTACGACATAGAGAGCGAGGGCGCCGGCACGTCCGCCGATCCCGCAGCGGGGCTGCCCGCGGAGCCGCTCGTGGACGAGCCGAAACCGCGCCGCCGGCCGCGCCGCCGTACCGAGGCGCTGCCCGCCGCCGCGCAGGGCGGGGCGCCCGACGCGGTCGACGTCGCCGCTGCTGCGGCCGCCGCGCTGGACGGTGCGGTTCTGCACGGCCTGCAGCCGTCGCCGCTGGTGGCCGATCTGACCAGCAACCTGCGCAAGCCGGTGCCGGCCGCCCGCGCGGAGGAGGACACCGGCTCGGACGGCGTGCCGGACCTGACCAAGCCGAACCCGCAGACGGGCGAGCCGCTCCCGCCGCGGGCCGAGCAGCTCCAGCTCTCCGGTGACATCACGTACGCGCTCCCTTCGCTGGACCTGCTGGAGCGCGGCGGCCCGGGCCGTACCCGCAGCGCCGCCAACGACGCGGTGGTGGCGGCGCTCACCCAGGTCTTCAAGGAGTTCAAGGTCGACGCGGCCGTGACCGGCTTCACCCGCGGCCCGACGGTCACCCGCTACGAGGTGGAGCTCGGCGCGGCGGTCAAGGTCGAGCGGATCACCGCGCTCGCCAAGAACATCGCCTACTCCGTCGCCAGCCCCGACGTGCGGATCATCAGCCCGATCCCCGGCAAGTCCGCGGTCGGTATCGAGATCCCCAACAGCGACCGCGAGATGGTCAACCTCGGCGACGTGCTGCGCTCCGCCGACGCCGCGGGCGAGGACCACCCGATGACGGTGGCGCTCGGCAAGGACGTCGAGGGCGGCTACGTGATGGCCAACCTCGCGAAGATGCCGCACGTGCTCGTCGCCGGCGCGACCGGCTCCGGCAAGTCCTCCTGCATCAACTGCCTGATCACCTCGGTGCTGGCCCGCGCCACCCCGGACGAGGTCCGCATGGTGCTGGTCGACCCCAAGCGCGTCGAGCTGACCGCGTACGAGGGCATCCCCCACCTGATCACGCCGATCATCACCAACCCCAAGCGGGCCGCCGAGGCGCTGCAGTGGGTGGTGCGCGAGATGGACCTGCGCTACGACGACCTGGCCGCGTACGGCTTCCGGCACATCGACGACTTCAACGCCGCCGTACGCTCCGGCCGGGCAAGGACCCCGGAGGGCAGCGAGCGCGAGCTGACGCCGTACCCGTACCTGCTGGTGATCGTGGACGAGCTGGCCGACCTGATGATGGTCGCGCCGCGCGACGTCGAGGACTCCATCGTCCGCATCACCCAGCTCGCCCGGGCCGCCGGTATCCACCTGGTGCTCGCCACCCAGCGGCCCAGCGTCGATGTCGTGACGGGGCTGATCAAGGCCAACGTGCCCTCCCGGCTGGCCTTCGCGACGTCCTCGCTCGCCGACAGCCGGGTCATCCTGGACCAGCCCGGCGCCGAGAAGCTGATCGGAAAGGGTGACAGCCTGTTCCTGCCGATGGGCGCGAACAAGCCGATCCGGATGCAGGGCGCCTTCGTCACCGAGGACGAGGTCGCCAAGATCGTCGACCACTGCAGGGCGCAGCTCACACCGACGTACCGCTCGGACGTCACGGTCGGCAGCGGGCCGAAGAAGGAGATCGACGAGGAGATCGGCGACGACCTGGACCTGCTGTGCCAGGCCGCGGAACTGGTGGTCTCCACGCAGTTCGGCTCGACGTCGATGTTGCAGCGCAAGCTGCGTGTGGGCTTCGCCAAGGCGGGCAGGCTCATGGATCTGATGGAGTCGCGCGGCATCGTAGGCCCCAGCGAGGGCTCGAAGGCGCGTGACGTGATGGTGAAGGCGGACGAACTGGACGGGGTCCTGACCGAGATCCGCGGCGGGGCGTGACCGGACGGTCGGGGCAGGCGCCACCGCGGGCCAGGGGTCCGCGGCCGGCGGCCCGCCGCGACACGCGGTGGCGGCGGAAAACCGGTCGGATTCTTCGGGCAACCGTTTGATCTGTTCGTACGTCAACTTCGACAGGGAAGGCGGCATCCTGATGGCGTACACATTTCCGCCGCCCGCTTGCCTCCCCGTTTCGGCACCCTCTTAGACTGATCCCCCAGCGGCTGCACGTTCGAAAGGCGCCCTCGTGTCCCTCGGCAACACGCCCACCGAAGACCGGCCTTCGGTCGGCCACGCCCTCGCCCAGGCCCGCATCGCCGCCGGACTGTCCGTCGACGAGGTCAGCGCCGTCACCCGGGTGCGCGTCCCCATCGTGCAGTCGATCGAGCAGGACGACTTCTCGCGCTGCGGCGGCGACGTCTACGCCCGCGGCCACATCCGCACGCTGGCCCGCGCCGTGGGACTCGACCCCGAGCCGCTGATCGCGCAGTACGCGGCGGAGCACGGCACGGAGGTCGTGCCGGCGCCGGTCGCCCCGGTCTACTCCAACGAGGGCATCAAGTCCGAGCCGCGCCGGCCCAACTGGACCGCCGCCATGGTCGCGGCGATCGTCGCCGTGATCGGCTTCGTCGGCTACACCGCCTTCACCGGCGGCAACGACGGCAAGACCCCCAAGGCCGACCCCGCGCCGCCGACTCCGAGCAGTACCAGCACCACCCCTGGCGTGCAGACGACGCAGGGCACCATGCCGCCGTCGCCCGACCCGAGCGGCAGCGCCATCGCCGCGGCGCCCCCCGGCAAGGTCACCGTCAAGATCACCGCGGAGGACGGCACCAGCTGGGTGCAGGCCACCGACCACAACGGCAAGCGGCTCTACCAGGGCTCGCTCCTCAAGGGCGACTCGCAGACCTTCACCGACGACAAGAAGATCAAGCTGATCGTCGGCAACGCCGGAGCGGTGCAGCTGTTCGTCAACGGCAAGGACCTCGGCCCGGCCGGCTCCACCGGCCAGGTGGTCAGGCTCACCTACACCCCCGGCGACCCGACACAGGGCTGACCGCTGCGTACGGTGCAGGGCCGCCGCGCGTTCGGTGCGGGGCCGGTGCACGTCGGGCGCGGATCCGGTGCAGGTCCGGCGCGTTTCGGCGCACACCCGGTGCCGGGGAAGGGATCCGGCCGTAACCGACGAGGCGGGAGGGGTCCGACAGGGCAGCGGGTAGTCTGAGTGCATGCCCGAACCCCGTACCGTCGCCCTTGTCACGCTCGGATGCGCCCGAAACGAAGTGGACTCGGAAGAGCTCGCCGGACGGCTGGCGGCGGACGGCTGGCGGCTCGTCGAGGACGCCGCGGACGCCGACGTGGCGGTCGTCAACACCTGCGGCTTCGTCGAGGCGGCCAAGAAGGACTCCGTCGACGCCCTGCTGGAAGCCAACGACCTCAAGGAGCACGGCCGCACCCAGGCCGTCGTCGCCGTCGGCTGCATGGCGGAACGCTACGGCAAGGAGCTGGCCGACGCGCTGCCCGAAGCCGACGGCGTGCTCGGCTTCGACGACTACGCCGACATCTCCGACCGGCTGCGCACCATCCTGGGCGGCGGGGTCCACGCCCCGCACACCCCGCGGGACCGGCGCAAGCTGCTGCCGATCAGCCCCGCCGAGCGCCAGTCGTCAACCGTGGCACTGCCGGGTCACTCGCAAGAGGGTTACCCGGACGGCGGTATCCTGGAGGCCGCCGATGGCCCCACCGCAGACCTCGCCGACCTGCCGGCCGGTGTCGCGCCCGCCTCCGGGCCGCGCCCGCCGCTGCGGCGCCGACTCGACTCGGGCCCGGTCGCCTCGGTGAAACTCGCCTCGGGCTGCGACCGCCGCTGCACCTTCTGCGCCATCCCGTCCTTCCGCGGCTCGTTCATCTCCCGCCGCCCCTCCGACGTCCTCGGCGAGACCCGCTGGCTCGCGGGGGAGGGCGTCCGCGAGGTGATGCTCGTCAGCGAGAACAACACCTCGTACGGCAAGGACCTCGGCGACATCCGCCTGCTGGAGAGCCTGCTGCCGGAGCTCGCCGCGGTCGAGGGCATCGAACGCGTCCGGGTCAGCTACCTCCAGCCCGCCGAGCTGCGCCCCGGCCTCATCGACGTGCTGACCTCCACGCCCGGTGTGGTGCCGTACTTCGACCTGTCCTTCCAGCACTCCGCCCCCGGGGTGCTGCGCGCGATGCGGCGCTTCGGCGACACCGAGCGCTTCCTCGACCTGCTCGCCGCCATCCGCGCCAAGGCGCCGCAGGCGGGCGTGCGGTCCAACTTCATCGTCGGCTTCCCCGGCGAGAGCGAGGACGACCTCGCCGAGCTGGAACGCTTCCTCGGCGCCGCGCGCCTGGACGCGATCGGCGTCTTCGGTTACTCCGACGAGGAGGGCACCGAGGCCGCCGGTTTCGACGGCAAGCTCGACGAGGACGTGGTCGCGGGCCGACTGGCCCGCGTCTCCCGGCTCGCCGAGGAGCTGACCGCGCAGCGCGCCGAGGAGCGCATC
Organism: Streptomyces sp. NRRL F-5123; assembly: GCF_000721495.1. GTDB lineage: Bacteria > Actinomycetota > Actinomycetes > Streptomycetales > Streptomycetaceae > Actinacidiphila. The sequence continues at coordinate 292,396 of NZ_JOHY01000003.1, read as the reverse complement.
GGGGACACCGTCCAGGTGCTCGTCGAGGCCGTGGACGAGGAGACCGGCGAGATCACCGGGCGGGCCGACCACCAGGCGCCGGAGACGGACGGGCAGGTCCTGATGGCCGCCGTCGCCGGTCTGCGGACCGAGCCCGGGGATCTCGTGACGGCCAAGGTGACCGGGGCGCAGGGTGTCGACCTGGTCGCCGAGCCGCTGGGCGCGGCGGTGGGCAGATGAGCGGAGCCCCCGCGCCGGCGGCCTCCCCGCCGCCGTCCTCGTCGTCCGCCGCCGGAGCTGCCCCGGGCGGGGCCTCCGCCGGCGAGGCGGGCCTGGCGGGGGCCACGGTGGCGCCCGAGGAACTGGTCCTCCCGGCCGCGGACGGTGCGCCGGCGGCGAAGGCCGGGCTGTGGAACATCGCCAACCTGCTGACGATGACCCGGCTGGTGCTGGTGCCGGGCTTCGTGCTGCTGCTCGTGCACGACGGCGGGGACGACCCGGCGTGGCGCTCCTTCGCCTGGGCGGCGTTCGCCGTCGCCATGATCACCGACCTCTTCGACGGTGAGCTGGCGCGGCGCTACGGCCTGGTCACCGACTTCGGCAAGATCGCCGACCCGATCGCGGACAAGGCCATCATGGGCGCCGCCCTCGTCGGGCTCTCGGCGCTCGGCGACCTGCCCTGGTGGGTGACCGCGGTGATCCTCTTCCGGGAGCTGGGCATCACGCTGATGCGCTTCTGGGTGATCCGGCACGGGGTGATCCCGGCGAGCCGGGGCGGGAAGCTCAAGACGCTCACGCAGGGCGTCGCCGTGGGGATGTACATCCTGGTGCTCACCGGCCCGCTGGCCAGCCTGCGGGCGTGGCTGATGGGCGCCGCGGTGGTGCTCACCGTCGCGACGGGACTGGACTACGTGCGGCAGGCCGTCGTCCTGCGCCGGGCGGGGCTCGCGGCGGAGCGGGCGGCGCGGGGCGCGGCGGACTCCGGTGCGGCGGCGGGGGCGCGGGCCCAGGACAGCGCGGCGGACGCGGGCTCCGCCGGTGGGGCGGAAGCGGGCGGTACGGGGTCCGCGGGGGCCGCTGACCGGCCGGGGGAGGGCGGATGACCGGTGCGGCTGCGGAGGTGCTGCGGCTGCTGGGGGAGCGGGGCGGGACCCTCGCTGTGGCGGAGTCGCTGACCGGGGGCCTGCTGGCCGCGGAGCTGACGGGGGTGGCGGGCGCCTCCCGGAGCTTCCGCGGCTCGGTCACGGCGTACGCGACGCCGCTGAAGGAGCAGCTGCTGGGCGTGGACGGGGAGCTGCTGGCCGTGCGGGGTGCGGTGGACGCCCAGGTCGCGCGGGAGATGGCCCAGGGCGTACGGCGCCGGCTCGGCGCGGACTGGGGCGCGGCCACCACGGGGGTCGCCGGGCCGGAGCCGCAGGACGGGCAGCCGGTGGGCACCGTGTTCGTGGCCGTCGCGGGACCGGACGGGGCCGCGGAGGTCGCCCCGCTGCGGCTCACCGGGGACCGGGCCGCGATCCGCCGCGCGTCGGTCGCGGCCGTACTCGATCTGCTGGCCGAGCAACTGCGGAAGTCCTCGGAATAACGGGTCCGGTGTGCGTTCAGCGGCCGCAGGAAGGGAAGAAGTGCGGGGGAGGCGATGTTTGCAGCCCTGAGTGAACACGTCTTCGCGCCCCGCACGGCCAGTGCCTGAGGCGGTACGGTGGGGCGAGAAGGATGCGGTACCGCGATCCGAGGAGGGAGCCACCGATGATTCTGCTCCGTCGCCTGCTGGGTGACGTGCTGCGTCGGCAGCGCCAGCGTCAGGGCCGCACCCTGCGTGAGGTCTCCTCGTCCGCCCGGGTCTCGCTCGGCTATCTGTCGGAGGTCGAGCGGGGGCAGAAGGAGGCGTCCTCCGAACTGCTCTCCGCGATCTGCGAGGCTCTGGACGTCCCGATGTCGGAAGTGATGCGCGAGGTCAGCGACGACCTGTCTCTCGCCGAGCTGGCGCAGTCCGCGGCGTCCGAGTCGGCCTCCGCTCCCATGCGGCCGCTGCTCGGTACCGTAACGTCGGTCACCTCCGTCACGTCCACGCCGGACGAGCGGATCACCATCAAGGCGCCGAAGAAGTCCGCCGAGGCCGTGGACGTGGTCGCGGCCTGAAGGCCGGGCTGCCACCGGTTCCGCCGGTCTGCCGTGGTCACGCGATATTCCAGGCCGTAGGCCGATGTGCACGTCGGCCGCGCACGACTCCGATCCGCCGCCGGGCAGCCGCCCGGCGGCGGATCTGCCTTTGCCGTGTTCAGGGAGTCAGGGCAGGGTAGGCGGAGAAGGCCAGAAGACGGTCGAATCCGGGTCGGATCCGGATTCGACGGCGTCTGTTCGCGTTCATCCGCTGGGAGAACCGCATGAGTGTCGTCAAGAGCCCGTTGTCCGAGCAGGACCGCAAGGTCGTGGGGGATTCCCTCCAAGGCGCGCTGGTCGACCTACTCGACCTGTCGCTGGTGGCCAAGCAGGTGCACTGGAACGTGGTGGGACCGCGCTTCCGCTCGATCCACCTCCAGCTCGACGAGGTGGTGGACAGCGCACGCGCCCACTCCGACACCGTGGCCGAGCGGGCATCGGCGATCGGCGTGTCGGCGGACGGCAGGGCGGGCACGATCTCCAAGACGAGCGGCATCGACGCTGTCACCAACGGGTGGGTCAAGGACACCGAGGTCGTCGAGATCATGGTGGCCGCGCTGCACGCCGTGATCACCCGGATGCGGGAGCGCATCGAGGTGACCGCCGACCCCGACCCGGTCAGCCAGGACCTGCTCATCGGCCTGACTGCCGACCTGGAGAAATTCCACTGGATGTTCCAGGCCGAGAACAGCTCCTGACCGCGCTGCCGCGGTGGGTGGCCGCGCATCGCGTTCTCGGGGAATCGGGGGCTTGCGTACTCGGGGTCGGAAGGAGGCGGCCATGCGACCGCTTCGAGCACTCCCGGAATTCCCTGCTCCGCCGCCTGCCGCCGCGGTTCCTGCCCCTCCCGGCTCCCTCCCCGGCGGTCCCGCTCCCCGAGGGCTTCCGCACGGCAGCCGGGTGCGCTGTGTGATCGGCGTGATCGGCGGGGTGCTGTGGTGGGGGGCGGTGCTGGGGCTGGCCGTGGGGCCGGCGTCGGCGCTGCCCTGGGCGAGCGCGGTCGCTGCGGGGGGCTGGGGTCTCGGCCTCATCCCGCTGCACGCCGTGCCCGCGCACGTCCGCCGCGCAAGGGCCGTCCGTTCCCGGGCAGCCGGCCCCCGGGCCGGTGAGCAGGCCTGACCGCCGACGCCGGGGGAGGCTGCGGTGCGCCTACGGGCCGGGCACGCCTCCAGGAGCGTCGCCGGGCACGGGACCGCGCTGGCACCGCGGGCACCAGTACGCCACCCGCCGCCGGTCGGCGGGCCCGTGCTCGCCGCCGCGCACGGTGGTGCCGCAGCGCAGGCACGGCCGGTGCGCCCGGTCGTAGACCCAGTGTGTGCGGCCTCGCCGGGTGTCCCCGGTCGTCACATGGCCGGGACGCGCTTTGTTGGCCTCCAGCAGCCGCTTCGCCAACACCACCAGCTTGTCCGGCGCCGGCACCTCCCCGAACGGTGTCCACGGCGTCACCCCGCGCAGGAAGCACAGCTCGGCGACGTAGACGTTGCCGATGCCAGCGAGATTGCGCTGGTCCAGCAGTGCCTCCCCCACCAGCCGGTCCGGCTCCGCGGCCAGCCGCCGCAGCGCCTCAGCCGGATCCCATCCCGGACCGAGCAGATCCGGCCCCAGATGGCCCACCACCTGCGACTCGTCCCCGGTGGCCAGCAGCGCAAGCACCGGCAGCCGGTAGCCGACCGCCGTCCGCTCGGCCGTCTCCAGCACGGCCCGCACCTGGTGCTCGGGCCCGCCCCGCCACCGCTCGCCCGGTGCATAGAGATGCCAGGCACCGTCCATCCGCAGATGTGAGTGCAGCGTCGCGTTCCCGTCCAGCCGGGTCAGCAGGTGCTTGCCCCGCGGCACCACTTCCAGGATGCGGCGCCCTGCCAGATCGACGGTGGCCAGCTGCGGCACCCGCAGATCCGTGCGCAGCAGCGGGCGACCCGCCAGCGCGGCATGCAACCGGTGAGCGGTCAGCCAGACCGTGTCTCCTTCAGGCACCCCTCCATGATGCCGTGCCGCTCCTTCCGCCTGACCGGCCGACCGCCCCGCCCCGCGGGCCGGACCAGCTGGCCCGAGCTGGCCTGACGAGATCGTCAGGAGCTGTCCCGCAGGCGCAGTCCGCGCGGCGTCGCGTGGAAGCCGGCCGCTTCCAAGGCCCGTCCCAGCGGTGAGGTCAGGGCCGGCTCGCCGTTGGTGCGCTCCACCGTGAGCTTGCCCAGCGCTCCCTCCCGGACCGCGAGGGCCAGGGCGTCGGCCGCGGCCTGTACCCGTATCTCGTCCACGGGCCAGGCCAGCAGCGTCTTGCCGCCCCGCTCCACGTAGAGCGCAAGCTCTCCGTCGGTGAGCACCACCAGGGAACCCGCTTTGCGGCCCGGCCGGTGGCTGACACCGGGCGGCTGCTCGGGCCAGGGAAGTGCGGCCCCGTACGGATTCGCCGGATCCGCCGCCGCCAGGACCACCGTCCTGGAGTGGCCGGAACCCTCCTCCGCGCGCTCACGCGCGGTGCTCATCGCCCGCAGCCGGTCCACCGCCCCCTCCATCGCGAACTGCGCAGCCCCCAGACCCTCCACCACGTAGCCGCGCCGGGCGTGCCCGGTCTCCTCCAGCGCTGCCAGCACCCGATACGCCGCAGAGAAGCCGCCCTCCACGCCCTCGGCTGCTACCGCGCCCCTGGTCACGACGCCGTGCCGGTCGAGCAGCGCGTGTGTCAGGGCGTGCGCCCGCAGCGTCGGATCCTGCTCGGGGGCGGGGACGAGGGACCAGCGCCCCGCTGTCGTGGGCGGGCCGTTGCGCGACGCCGTGGCGCGCGGCGCGGCCCGTCCGGCGAGCGAGCTGTACCTGCCGCGGGGGACCGCCCGGGGCGCGCGGTGCGCGGTCGCCCCCGCCGTGCGCCCGGAGCCGAGGAGCGCCCGCAGCGGGGCGAGGGTGTCGTTGGTGAGCCGGCCCGACCACGCCAGCTCCCAGATCGCGTCGGCCAGCTCGGGCTCGGTCACTTCGAGTCCCGCGGCTCGCACATGGTCGGCGATCTGCCGGAAGAACAGCCCGTAGCCGCCGGACAGCGCCGCCAGCACCGCCTGGTGCAGGGGGCTCGTTTCCAGCGGCTGCGGCGGGGGCAGCAGCAGCGGGGCGCTGTCGGCCGGGTAGAGGGAGATCCAGCCGTCCTTGCCGGGCAGCCCTCCGGCCCCCGCCCAGAGGATCTCCCCGGAGGCCGTGAGTTCGTCCAGCATCGCCGGGGTGTAGCCGGTGACGCGCGAGGGCAGGACCAGCTTCTCCAGGGCGGAGGCCGGTACAGCCGCGCCCTGCAACTGCTCGATCGCCCGGGCCAGACCGTCCATGCCGCGCAGGCTGTGGGTGCCGACGTGTTGCCACTGCGGCAGGAAGACACCCAGCGTCGCGGGCGGTACGGGCTCCAGCTCCTGCCGCAGCGCCGCGAGTGACCTGCGCCGCAGCCGCCGCAGCACCGCGGCGTCGCACCACTCCTGGCCCGCGCCGCCGGGGCGGAACTCGCCCTGCACCACCCGGCCTGCCGCAGTCAGCCGTTGCAGGACGCCGTCCGCGACCGCCGCCCCGAGCCCGAACCGCGCCGCCGCCTCCGCCGTGGTGAAGGGCCCGTGCGTGCGCGCGTAGCGGGCCGTCAGGTCGCCCAGCGGATCCTTGACCGGCTCGGTGAAGGCAACGGGCACGCCCACCGGCAATGCCGTACCGAGCGCGTCCCGCAGCCGCCCGGCGTCCTCGACCGCCGCCCAGTGCTCGGCGCCGGCGATCCGCACCCGGATCGCGCGCCTGGCAGATTCCAGGTCGTGCGCCCACGCAGGTTCGGCGCCCCTGGCGGCAAGCTCGGGCCAGGTCAGCGGGCCGAGCATCCGCAGCAGATCCGCCACGCCCTCGGCGTCCTTGATCCGCCGTTCGTCGGTCAGCCACTGCAGTTCGCGGTCCAGCTCGGCCATCACCTCGGCGTCGAGAAGCTCCCGCAGCTCGGCCTGGCCCAGCAGCTCGGCGAGCAGCCGGGAATCCAGCGAGAGCGCCGCCGCCCGCCGCTCCGCCAGCGGGGAATCCCCTTCGTAGAGGAACTGCGCAACGTAGCCGAACAGCAGCGACCTGGCGAAGGGCGAGGGCTCGCCGGTGGTGACCTCGACCAGCCGCACCCGGCGCGCCTCGATGTCACCCATCAGCTCCACGAGCCCGGGAACGTCGAAGACGTCCTGCAGGCACTCGCGCACCGCCTCCAGCACGATCGGGAAGGACCCGAACTCCGAGGCGACCGCCAGCAGCTGCGATGCCCGCTGCCGCTGCTGCCACAGCGGGGTCCGTTTGCCGGGGCTGCGGCGCGGAAGCAGCAGGGCGCGGGCGGCACACTCGCGGAACCGGGAGGCGAACAGCGCCGAACCGCCGACCTGGTCCGTGACGAGCTGCTCGACCTCGCCCTTGTCGAAGACGACGTCGGCGGCGCCCACCGGCGACTGCTCCGGATCGAACTCCGCGCCCGGGTGGGCCGGCGCGACGTCCAGCAGATCCAGGCCCATCAGATCGGCGTCCGGCAGCCGCAGCACGATGCCGTCGTCGGCGTGCATCGCCTGGGCGTCCAGGCCGTACTTCTCCTGGAGTCGCGCGCCGAGCGCCAGCGCCCACGGCGCGTGGACCTGCGCACCGAAGGGTGAGTGGACGATCACCCGCCAGTCGCCCAGCTCGTCGCGGAAGCGCTCGACCACGATCGTGCGGTCGTCCGGCACGTGGCCGCAGGCCTGCCGCTGCTCGGCGAGATAGGCCAGCACGTTGTCCGCGGCCCAGGTGTCGAGGCCCGCCTCCGTCAGCCGCTGACGTGCCGGGCCCTCGGCCAGCGCACCCACCTCGCGCAGCCAGGCACCGAGCGCCCGGCCCAGTTCGAGCGGCCGGCCGAGCTGGTCCCCCTTCCAGAAGGGCAGCCGGCCCGGCACACCCGGCGCCGGGGACACCAGGACGCGGTCCCGGGTGATGTCCTCGATCCGCCAGGAGGTGGTGCCCAGCGTGAACACGTCGCCGACCCTGGACTCGTAGACCATCTCCTCGTCCAGCTCGCCGACCCTTCCGCCGCCCTTCTTCGGGTCGGAGCCCGCGAGGAACACCCCGAACAGACCGCGGTCCGGGATCGTGCCGCCGGAGGTCACCGCGAGCCGCTGCGCTCCGGGCCGGCCGGTCAGCGTGTTCGCCACCCGGTCCCACACCAGCCGGGGGCGCAGTTCCGCGAAGGCGTCTGACGGATAGCGGCCGGCGAGCATGTCGAGGACCGCCACGTACGCCGAATGCGGCAGGGAGGCGAAGGGTGCCGCGCGCCGGACCACGGCCAGCAACTCGTCGACGTCCCAGGTGTCCAGCGCTGTCATCGCGACGATCTGCTGGGCCAGCACGTCCAGCGGGTTGGACGGGACCCGCAGCGATTCGATGGCCCCCGCCCGCATCCGTTCGGTGACCACGGCGGACTGCACCAGGTCGCCGCGGTACTTCGGGAAGACCACGCCCTTCGACACCGCGCCCACCTGATGCCCGGCACGGCCGACCCGCTGGAGTCCGGAAGCGACCGACGGCGGGGACTCCACCTGCACGACCAGATCGACCGCGCCCATGTCGATGCCGAGCTCCAGGCTCGACGTGGCGACGACCGCCGGCAGCCTGCCCGCCTTCAGATCCTCCTCGACCAGCGCCCGCTGCTCCTTGGACACCGATCCGTGGTGGGCGCGGGCCAGCACCGGTGCCGCACCGCGGGCGGCACCCGACTGGGCCATGATCTCGGCAGGCGACTGGGCCTCGGGGAGCGGGGAGCCCTCGGCGCGCTCCTGGCCGATCTCGTTGAGCCGGTTGCAGAGCCTCTCCGCGAGCCGCCGCGAATTGGCGAACACGATCGTCGAGCGGTGGGCCTGCACCAGGTCGGCGATCCGCTCCTCCACATGCGGCCAGATCGACGGGCGCTCGGCAGGGCCCGCGGCCGGACCTGTGTGCTCCGCGGCATCCGCGACCGGCGAGCCGCCCAGTTCCGCCAGATCCTCCACAGGCACCACCACCGAGAGGGCGAACTCCTTGCGGGAAGCCGGCTGGACGATCGACACCTTGCGCTGCGGTGACAGATAGCGGGCGATCTCGTCCACCGGGCGGACGGTGGCCGACAGGCCGATACGCCGGGCGGGGCGGTCCAGCAGCCGGTCCAGACGCTCCAGGGACAAGGCGAGATGAGCGCCGCGTTTCGTACCCGCGACCGCGTGCACTTCGTCCAGGATCACCGTCTCCACCCCGCTCAGCGCCTCGCGCGCCGCGGAGGTGAGCATCAGGAACAGCGACTCCGGGGTCGTGATGAGAATGTCCGGCGGCCTGGTGGCCAGCGCGCGCCGCTCCGCCGGCGGGGTGTCGCCGGAGCGGATCCCCACCCGCACCTCGGGCTCGGGCAGCCCCAGGCGCACCGACTCCTGGCGCAGGCCCGCGAGCGGGCTGCGCAGGTTGCGTTCCACGTCCACCGCGAGGGCCTTCAGCGGCGAGACATAGAGCACCCGGCAGCGCTTGCGCGCCTCGGCCGGCGGGGGAGTGGCGGCGAGCCGGTCCAGCGCGGCGAGGAAGGCGGCGAGCGTCTTGCCGGAGCCCGTGGGCGCGACCACCAGCACGTCGGAGCCCCCGGCGATAGCCGTCCACGCCCCGGCCTGCGCGGGGGTGGGCTCGCTGAACGCACCGGTGAACCACGCGCGGGTGGCCGGTGAGAAGGCGTCGAGACTGCGGTGATCGGACATGCCACCATCCTGCCTCGCAGCACCGACACCCCGCCGAGCACGACGCACGACCTGTGGACAACCCCTGGCGCGAGCACGCCACAATGACCTCGTGACCCGAGGCGAGCAGGCCAGACACTGGGAGCATCCCGCGCTGCCCGGCGTGGACCTGCTGCGCGCCCGCTACATCCGGCACACCTTTCCCCGGCATGCGCATGACGGCTTCGTGATCGCCGCGGTCACCAGGGGCGTCGAGGGCATCGGCCTGCCCGGCGGAGCCGAGCGCGCCGGGCCCGGGGCCGTCGTCCTCATCAACCCCGAGACCCCGCACTCCGCGTACGCGGGCGCGGAGGAGGGCTGGGCCTACCGCGTCCTCTACCCGGCGTCCCAGGTCGTCACGGCGGTGGCCGCGGAGCTGTCCCTGCCCCGCGGTACCCCCTCCTTCACCACGACCGTGCTGCACGACCCCGGCACCGCCCGGATGATTTCCGACGTGCACGCCGCCGCGGAGCGCGACAACGCGCTCGCGGCGGACACCTGCCTGCGCCTGCTGCTCGCCCGACTCCTCTCCCGGCACGGCTCGGCGCCCGGGGCCGTACGCGGGGGTGCGGACGGGGGCCGGACCCTAGCCGCCCGCGCCCGCGAGCTGCTGCGCAGCCGGCTCCCGGACCCGCCGAGCCTGGAAGTGCTCGCCGCCGAGTTCGGCACCAGCCCTTTCGCCCTGCTGCGGGCGTTCAAATCCGCTTACGGACTCCCGCCGCACGCCTGGCTGACCGGGGAGCGGGTCAGGGCCGCCCGCCGGCTGCTCGACGCCGGTGTCGCGCCCGCCGCGGCCGCGGCCGCTGTCGGCTTCACCGACCAGCCGCACCTCAACCGCCACTTCACCCGGATCGTCGGCGTCCCGCCGGGCGCCTACCAGCGCGAGCGCAAGAACGTACAAGACCTTGGCGGCGGGCACTTCCTAGCCTGAACGGGTGATCGCATCACCGATACCCGGCCAGGCGGCCGAACGCCCGCTGTCCCCCTCCCGTACGCGCGTGGTCCGCGACGCCCTCGGCGTCGGCGTGGCCGTGGGCCTTTCCGGCTTCGCTTTCGGCGTGACCTCGGCCGGCGCCGGACTGAGCCTGCTGCAGAGCTGCGCCCTGTCCCTTCTGGTCTTCACCGGCGCCTCGCAATTCGCCCTGGTCGGCGCCCTCGGCGCGGGCGGCAACCCCTTCGCGGCGGCCGCGAGCGCACTCTTCCTCGGCGCCCGCAACGCCTTTTACGGGTTGCGCCTGTCCCAGCTGCTGGGCCTGCCGAGAGCGGTGCGCCCGGCCGCCGCGCAGTGGGTCATCGACGAGACCTCCGCTGTCGCCCTGGCCCAGCCGGACCGGGCGAGTGCCCGGCTCGGCTTCACCGTGACCGGCGCGAGCCTGTATGCGCTGTGGAACCTGACGACCCTGGGCGGCGCGCTGGGTGCCTCCGCGCTCGGCGACCCGGCGGCCTGGGGGCTGGACGCCGCCGGCCCGGCCGTCTTCCTCGCGCTGCTGGCCCCCATGCTCAAGGGGCGTACCGAGCGCGCGGTGGCGGGCCTGGCGGTGGTGCTCGCCCTGATCTGCCTGCCCCTGCTCCCGGCCGGGGTGCCGGTGCTGGTCGCCGCACTCGCGGCGCCACTGGTGCCGGCGGCCGGCCGGCGCGGCCGGGAAGCGGCATCCGGCCCGGCCGTACCCGGGGAGGCACGGTGACCGGCGGCGCGGCGGGTGTGTGGGCGGCGATCGGTGTCACGGCGGCCGGCTGCTACGTGGTGAAACTGCTGGGCCTGTCGGTACCGGCGGGGATGCTGGACCGCCCGCTGGTCAAGCGGCTCGCTGCGCTGGTGCCGATCGCGCTGCTCGCTGGGCTCACCGCACTGCAGACCTTCGGCACCGACCAGTTGCGCCTGACCGTGGACGCGCGGGCGGCGGGCCTTGCGGCAGCCTGTGCCGCCCTGCTGCTCAGAGCGCCCTTCCTTGTGGTGATCGGCGTCGCCGTGGCGGTGACCGCCGCCCTGCGCGCGCTGGGCAGGCTGTGAGCGGGGGCGACCGCGTGGCCTGCGTGATCCACTCGGCCGCGCGCGATACTTGCAGCCATGCGGCTGACGATTTTCTGGGAACGAATGCGCGCCCACTTCGGTGAGACCTACGCCGACTCCTTCGCGCGCGACCACGTGATGTCGGAGCTGGGCGGCCGGACCGTGGTCCAGGCGTTGGAGGACGGCTGGGAGGCCAAGGACGTGTGGCGCGCGGTGTGCGCCGCGATGGACGTCCCCGCCGCCCGGCGCTGACCGCGGGCCGCCGCGGGCCCGGAGGCCTGTGGCGGCCGCTCGTCCGGCGGCGGCCACGCCGCTCCCCGGCTGCTGCGCCGAATGACCCGATATCAGGACTTTCGAGGCGCGCGCGGCGAGACTTGGCGCGTGGCAGAAACCGGTGAGACCCCCGACCCGGCCACGCCTCCTGCCTCGCCGCCGGCCGACGGGACCGGCCCTCCCGGCCCTCCTTTCCGCGGCAGGCCAGGCCCCCGCGCGCGGATGCCCCGCTGGCTGCCCCGCGCGCTGCTGCTCGCCCTTGCCCTCCTCGCCTGCTACCAGTTCGCGCACTGGGTCTTCGGCCGGCTCGTCGGGCTTCTGGTCAACGTCCTGATCTCGTTCTTCTGTGCGGTGGCCATCGAGCCGGCGGTGGACTGGATGGCCACCCGGGGAATGCGCCGCGGCCTTGCCACCGGCCTGGTCATGCTCCTGGTCCTGGCCGCCTCCGCGGGCTTCCTGATCGCCCTGGGGTCGCTGCTGGTCGACCAGATCGGCACCATCGTCCGCAACCTGCCGCAGTACGTGGACGACGTCGTGGGCTGGATCAACCGGACCTTCCACTCCCACCTCGAGACCGGAAGGCTGCGGGAGAACTTCCTGCACTCCGACTGGGTGCGCACCTATCTCGCGAACGGGGCGAGCAGCGTGTGGGGTCTGTCGGCCACTGTCGTCGGCACGGTGTTCCAGCTCTTCACCGTGCTGCTGTTCACCTTCTACTTCGCCGCCGACGGCCCGCGGCTGCGGCGGGCGCTGTGCTCCGTGCTGCCGCCGGCCCGCCAGTCCGAGGTGCTGCGCGCATGGGACATCGCGGTCGCCAAGACCGGCGGCTACCTGTACTCCCGCGCGCTGATGGCCGTGATCTCCGGGATCGCGCACTACGTCCTGCTGCAGATCCTCGGCGTGCCCTACGCGCCCGCGCTCGGGGTGTGGGTCGGCCTCGTCTCGCAGTTCATCCCTACTGTCGGCACCTATCTCGCGGGCGCCCTGCCGGTCCTGATCGCGTTCGCCGAGGACCCCTGGGACGCCCTGTGGGTGTTCTGCTTCGTCGTGGTCTACCAGCAGTTCGAGAACTACCTGCTCCAGCCGCGCATCACCGCCCGGACCGTGGACATCCACCCGGCGGTCGCCTTCGGCTCCGTCGTCGCGGGAACGGCCCTGCTCGGCGCGGTGGGCGCGCTCATCGCCATCCCCGCGACCGCCACATTGCAGGGCTTCCTCGCCGCCTATGTGCGACGCTACGAGGTGACCGATCCGCGACTGTGACGGCACGGACGTCCCCCGGTGGGTCGCTTGACACGGAAATCGAACATCCATTCTGATGGGTGGACGCGGACCGATTTTCCGCGTCGGCGGCACGAATCCCGGCCGGATGACGGGCCGGAACCGCCCAAGTTATCCACAGGTCGGAGCGACGCTCCCGGCGCGTTGTCAGTGGCAGGCGCTAGCGTCGTGGACGTGAAGCGATCGAACCAGACATCCCGGGTGGAACCCATGGCAGGAAACGACCGCGACAAGGCGCTTGACGCCGCGCTCGCACAGATTGAACGGCAGTTCGGCAAGGGCGCGGTCATGCGCCTGGGCGACCGGCCGAATGAGCCCATCGAGGTCATCCCCACCGGGTCGACCGCCCTGGACGTGGCTCTCGGCGTCGGCGGACTGCCGCGTGGCCGGGTCGTGGAGATCTACGGCCCCGAGTCCTCCGGCAAGACGACGCTGACGCTGCACGCGGTGGCCAACGCCCAGCGGGCCGGCGGCACGGTGGCGTTCGTCGACGCCGAGCACGCTCTGGACCCCGAGTACGCCAAGGCCCTCGGCGTCGACACCGACAACCTGCTGCTTTCCCAGCCGGACACCGGTGAGCAGGCGCTGGAGATCGTGGACATGCTGGTCCGCTCGGGCGCCATCGACCTCATCGTGATCGACTCCGTGGCAGCCCTCGTGCCGCGGGCCGAGATCGAGGGCGAGATGGGCGACTCGCACGTGGGTCTTCAGGCCCGGCTCATGAGCCAGGCGCTCCGCAAGATCACCAGCGCGCTCAACCAGTCCAAGACCACCGCCATCTTCATCAACCAGCTCCGCGAGAAGATCGGTGTGATGTTCGGCTCGCCGGAGACCACCACCGGTGGCCGCGCGCTGAAGTTCTACGCCTCCGTCCGGATCGACATCCGCCGGATCGAGACGCTCAAGGACGGTACGGACGCGGTCGGCAACCGCACCCGCTGCAAGATCGTCAAGAACAAGGTGGCGCCGCCCTTCAAGCAGGCCGAGTTCGACATCCTCTACGGCCACGGCATCAGCCGCGAGGGCGGTCTGATCGACATGGGTGTCGAGCACGGCTTCGTCCGCAAGTCGGGCGCCTGGTACACGTACGAGGGCGACCAGCTCGGCCAGGGCAAGGAGAACGTCCGGAATTTCCTCAAGGACAATCCGGACCTGGCCGACGAGATCGAGAAGCGGATCAAGGAGAAGCTGGGCGTGGGCGTGCGGAAGACCGAGACGCCGGAAGCCCAGCCGGGAGCGGAGCCTGCCGGTGCCGAGGTGGCGGCCAAGGCCGAGGTGCCGGCACCGAAGAAGGCGACCAAGGCCACCGCAGCCAAGGCCTGACGCCGTGGCGGGCAGGCCTCAGAAGCGCGGCGGCTCTTCCGAGTCGAGGGCCTCGCAAGAGCCGCCGCTCAGTCCCGAGGAGCAGGCGCGGGCGCTGTGCCTGCGCCTGCTCACCGGGAGTCCCCGTACGCGCAAGCAGCTTGGCGACGCCATGCGCAAGCGGGAGATTCCCGAGGAAGTGGCCGAGAGCGTCCTGGAACGATTCCAGGACGTGGGGCTGATCGACGACCAGGCGTTCGCCAACGCCTGGGTGGAGTCCCGGCACCGTGGGCGCGGCCTTGCCCGCCGGGCGCTCGCGCTGGAGCTGCGCCACCGCGGAGTGGAAGCCGAACTGGTCACCGAGGCCGTCGGCCTGCTCGATTCCGAGCAGGAGGAGGAGACGGCCCGGGCCCTCGTCCACCGCCGGCTTCCCGGCACCCGCGGCCTGGACCGCGACCGCCGGATCCGGCGGCTGGCCGGCATGCTGGCGCGCAAGGGCTACGGCGAGGGCCTGGCGCTGAAGGTGGTCCGTGACGCCCTCGCCGCGGAAGCCGAGGGCGCTGACGACGGCTCCGGCTCCTGGCCCGTATCCCCGGGGCCGGACCCGTGGGAGTAAGTGAGCCGAAGGCTTCTACGGGGTGCGCCCGCTGACCCGGGCGCCCGCCGACCCGTCCTGCGGCATGCGGTCGGTGGCGTCGGGCTGACCGTCGTCCGTGCCGTCCACGCCCTCGCCGATGTCGCCGCCCACGGCCGTCGGCGGGCCGCCGCGTGCCAGATCGGCGTACGAGTACAGCTCGGCCGGACGGCAGCCGACCATCGCCGTGACCAGATGCCCGTCCGGCCGGATGAGCAGCACGCTGTGCGCCGTCGCCCCCGGATAGGACTCGGTGACCAGCAGCTCGGCTGCCGTGGGCAGTGCCGCGACCGCCGACGCCAGCCGGGGCATCAGCCCGGCCGTCAGCCAGTGCCTGCTCTCCCACACCCCTGTGCCCGGCGCGACCAGCAGGACCACGAGTCCCCGGCCCAGCCGGTCCCGCAGGCGCCCGACCGTACCGTCGAGCGCCGTCACCGGCACGTCGTCGACCCGCCCGCCCGGAGGCGTGTCGCACCCGGCCACCAGCGGCGACGCGCCCGCCCTGCCGCTGCCGGACTGCGCCGCGGGCACGGCGAGCGGCGAGCGCGCGTAGACCCGGGAAGCGGCGGACGTACCCCGCCCCAGGTGGCTGTCGGTCAGCAATTCCGCGTGGCCGCGCGCCGATCCCGACAGCAGCGACTGGCGGACCGTCTGCCACCCACCACTCGCCCGCAGCAGCGGAAGGGCCTGGTCGGTGGCCCTCAGCCGGCTCCCCACCGCCCCGCGCCGCTCGGCCTCGTAGCTGTCCAGCAGCACCTTCGACGCACCGTCGTGCCACGCCAGGGCCAACTTCCAGGACAGGTTCTCCGCGTCCCGCAGCCCCTCCTCGACGCTCTGCGCCCCCAGCGCCCCCATGACGTGCGCGGCATCGCCTGCCAGGAACACCCGGCGGATCCGCCACCGCCGGGCCAGCCGCTGATGCACGGTGTAGTCCGCCGAGCCCACGACCTCGTAAGGCACCACGCTGCCGCACCACCCCGCGAGCGTGCCGCGCAGCCGTTCCACCAGCGCGTCCGGAGTCAGCGCGCGGGCCTGCACCGGCAGCAGCCAGTCCAGCCGCCACAGCCCCCCCGGCAACGGGCGCGCCGTCACCTCCTGCCCGGCCGGCGCGCCCGGCGGGTCGCGGTGCAGCAGGGCCACGCCGGGCTCGGGCAGCTCGGCCCGCACGACCGCCACGGCGTGCCGGTCCACCGCCGTCCGGCCGGGGAAGCGCACCCCGAGCAGCTTGCGGACCGTCGACCGCGGCCCGTCGCACCCCACCAGGAAACTGCCCCGCCACCAGGTTTCGTGCGAGCCGCGGGTGTGCACAGTGACGCCGCGCGCGTCCTGCTCCACCGCGTCCACCCGGCAGCCGGCCACGATCCGGACCGAGCCGCAGCCCAGCAGAGCCTGCCGCAGCCCGTCCTCCAACCGGTGCTGTGCGATGTGCACGGGCGCGTCGTCCGCCGCGAATTCGAGCCGCGTCACCTCCGCGCGTCTGCGGACCGTACGCCAGCCCTTCCAGGCCGCGCCCTCGTTGTGGACGCCCGGGTAACCGAGCCGCCCGACCAGCGCGGCTGCTGCCGGGCCGAGCACGGCGGTGCGCGAGCGCCGCAGCCCCTCGGCGTCGGCGATCACCTCCGCCTCGTCCAGCAGGATGACGGGGACGTCACGACGGGCCAGCGCGAGGGCGAGGGTCAGGCCGACCGGGCCTGCCCCCGCCACGATCACCGGGTCCACTCAGCGGCCCCCGGAAGGAGTGCGGTCACAAAGCGTATGCAACTCACTGCGCCTGCCCACGTCAAGCGACAGTCGCACGTCGGCGCGGTGCGAGCGCGGCACAGCGGGCGCACCGGCGCACACCGGACGGCGCTCGGGACGCGTACCGGGTCGGTAACGGTCCGCACCACGAGCCGGTACCCCCTTGACGCACCCCCGCCGGATCGGGGTGGATGCCGTCACGAGAAGCGAAGGGGACCGGCGCGTACCGTACGCCGGGCGTCGTCCGCCCGGCGAGCCGGGTGCCCCCGCCGGACGCGCAGGCGACAGAAGGAGGAGTGGCACAGATGCGGCTGCTGCTGGTGGAGGACGACGACCGGGTTGCCGCGGCCGTCTCGGCGCTCCTCGGCAAGCACGGATTCGACGTCAGGCACGCGCGCAGCGGCGAGGAGGCGATCCAGGCCCTGCTGCCGGACGGCGGGCCCGCGTTCGACTGCGTCCTGCTCGACCTCGGCCTGCCGGACCAGGACGGCTTCGAGGTGTGCAGCCGGATCCGGCGCAGGACCGCGACACCGGTGATCATGGTCACCGCACGCGCGGACGTCCGCTCCCGCATCCACGGCCTCAACCTGGGTGCCGACGACTACGTCGTCAAGCCGTACGACACCGGCGAGCTGCTCGCCCGCATCCACGCCGTCAGCCGTCGCCCGCCGCTGCGCCCGGAGAGCGTCGGCGCACCTGCTCCTGGCGGTGGTACACCGGGCGGCACGGCGCAGACCGCTGCGCCCCCCGCACCGCGCACCCGGCTGCAGCTGGGGCCGATGGCCATCGAACCGGCCACCCGCAGGGTCACCGTCGAGGGTGAAGCGGTCGTGCTGACGCGGAAGGAGTTCGACCTGCTGGCGCTGCTCGCCGGACACCCCGGAGTGGTCTTCCGTCGCGAGCAGATCATCAGCGAGGTGTGGCGTACCGCGTGGGAGGGTACAGGCCGCACCCTGGAGGTCCATGTGGCGTCCCTGCGGTCCAAACTCCGTGTCCCGGCCATGATCGAGACCGTGCGCGGCGTGGGCTACCGGCTCGTCGTCCCGCCGGCCGGCTGACCCGCCCCGCGCCCCCGGTTCCCGACTGTGCGTTCCCGACTGCTCCCGCTGCTCATCGTGCTGATGGCGGGTGTCCTGCTGGCCCTCGGCATCCCGCTCGCCGTCAGCCAGGCCGCCGCCCAGCAGCAGCGCGTCGTCGTCGACCGGATCGACGACACCACGCGCTTCGCCGCGCTGGCCCAGTTCGTCACCGCGCGGAACGAGGAGCAGTCGATGGTCGACAGCGTGGACGGCGAGAGGCTGCATACATTGCGCACGGAACTCGCCCGCTACCAGCAGCTGTACGGCATCAGTGCCGGTGTCTTCTACCGCGACAGCGCCGCCATGGCCGAGGCGCCCGAGAAGTGGCGGCTGCCGGCGGAGGGCGAACTCTACGACGCCTACGAGTCGGCACTGCTGGGCCGGCGCGCTCACGACCCGGCGCAGGTCTGGCCGTGGCAGCACCGCAGGCTGGCCATTGCGTCGCCGATCGTGCGGGACGGCGACGTCGTGGCGGTCGTCGTGACCGATTCCCCCACCGGAGCCCTGCGCTCGCGCATCCTGCACGGATGGATGCTGCTCGCGGCCGGGGAGTTCGCCGCCATGGTCATCGCCGTGCTGTGCGCGGTGCGGCTGACCGCCTGGGTGCTGCTGCCGGTCGCGAAACTGGACCGGGTCACCCACGACATCGCCACCGGCCGGATGAAATCCCGGGTCCGGGCGACCGGCGGGCCGCCCGAGCTGCGCCGGCTGGTTCGCTCCTTCAACGAGATGGCCGACAACGTCGAGGCCGTGCTCGACCAGCAGCGTGCCTTCGTCGCCGACGCCTCCCACCAACTTCGCAACCCGCTCTCCGCGCTGCTGCTGCGGATCGAGCTGCTGGGCCTGGAACTGCCCGAGGGCCACACCGAGGCCGAGGCGGTCAAGGAGGAGGGCCTGCGGCTGGCCCAGGTGCTCGACGACCTGCTGGGCCTCGCCGTCGCCGAGAGCTCGGGAGGCCGTCCGGAAATGATCGACGTGGGGGCCCTGGTCCGTACGCGTACGGCCGCGTGGCGCCCGGTGGCCGACCGGGCGTGCGTCGGGCTGGACTTCGCCGGGCCGCCGCCGGACGGCGCGGGGGTGACCGGGTGGGCGGACGCCGTGGCCCTGTCCAGTGCGCTGGATGCCGTACTGGACAACGCGATCAAGTTCACCCCGGCGGGAGCCGGGGTCGGCGTCGTGGTGGAGGCCGGCGGTGACGCCGCCGCCGTGGTGGTCACCGACGGCGGACCGGGCCTGGCCGACGACGAACTGGCGAGGATCGGCGACCGGTTCTGGCGCAGCCCGCGGCACCAGAACGTGCAGGGCTCCGGGCTCGGCCTGTCGATCGCGCGGTCCCTGCTGCGGCAGGGCGGCGGCGCGATCGCGTACGGGCACCACGAGCCCACCGGGCTCCGGGTGACCCTCACGGTGCCGCGGACGGCTCCCGCGCCCTGAGGGGGCCCTCAGAGCTTCACCGAGCGGTAGTAGCGCACCGCGCCCTGGTGCAGCGGCAGCGGGTCGGTGAAGACCGCGGTGCGCAGGTCCACCAGCTGGGCCGCGTGCACCACGGTGCCGATCGCGTCCCGGCTGTCGATCACCGCCCGGGTCAGCCGCTCGACCAGTCCGGCGTCCGCCCGGTCGGTGGTGATCAGCAGGTTGGGCACCGCGACGGTGGGGACCGCCTTGTCGTCCTGCACCGAGGGATATGCGTCGGCCGGCATGGCGGCCTGGCGGTAGTACGCCATCTCCGACCCCATCGCGTGCAGCGGCGCCACCAGGTCGCCGAGCTGGACGAGCCTGATCCGCGCCACCGGCGTGGCCATGGCCGTGATGGCGGCCGTCGGCAGTCCGCCGGACCAGAAGAACGCGTCGAGCCTGCCGCCGAGCAGCATGGCAGGTGCCTGGTCGATGCCGACAGGTACCGCGGTGACGTCCTTGGTTATGTCCATGCCCGCGGCCTTGAAGAGCCGGTGGGTGATGAGGCTGACCCCGGAGTCGGCCTGGCCGACGCCGACGGTCATGCCGCGCAGGTCCCGGATCGACCGGACCGGGGAGTCGCGCGGCACGATCAGCTGCATGTAGTCGTCGTAGAGCCGGGCGACGGCGCGCAGTCGCGACTTGCCCGGCCCGCCGTAGCTGGCCACCGCGTCGGCGGCGGCGATCGTGAAGTCCGAACGGCCGGAGGCGACCCGCTTGATGTTGTCGACCGAGCCCTCGGTGTGCTCCAGGGTGACCCGCACCCCGGGCAGCGCCGTCCGCAGATCGCCCTGCAGAAGCATCCCGTACTTCTCGTAGACGCCGTTGGCGACGCCGGTCGCGAAGGACACCGGCCGGTGCGGATACGACGGGCCGTCCGACGGCACCAGCCACCAGACCAGCAGAGCCAGCGCCAGGGCCGCGCCCAGCCCGCCCTGCACACCGCGCCGCAGGCTGGCCCGGCGGCCCCGCGGCCAGAACAGGCGAAGTACGCGACGGTCCATGGCCAGGGATCCTGCCAGGCGGCGGCGGTGCGGGGGAAGGGCCGCCGCCCGGCCGCCGGGAGTTGTCCACAAGCGGGAGGCGGCGCGGCCGGGAGAGCACGTACTCTGGTTCATTGTTATGAGCGCGCGTACTTACGAGGTCCGCACCTACGGGTGCCAGATGAACGTCCACGACTCCGAGCGGCTGTCCGGTCTCCTGGAGGACGCCGGCTACGTCCGGGCGCCCCAGGGCTCGGACGGCGCGGACGTCGTCGTCTTCAACACCTGCGCGGTGCGGGAGAACGCCGACAACCGGCTCTACGGCAACCTCGGACAGCTCGTGCCGAAGAAGGCTGCTCGGCCGGGAATGCAGATCGCTGTCGGCGGCTGCCTCGCGCAGAAGGACCGCGACACGATCGTGAAGCGAGCGCCCTGGGTCGACGTCGTCTTCGGCACCCACAACATCGGACAGTTGCCGGTGCTGCTGGAGCGGGCCAGGATCGCCGACGAGGCGCAGGTGGAGATTGCCGAGTCGCTGGAGACCTTCCCCTCGACGCTGCCCTCGCGCCGCGAGTCGGCCTATGCCGCGTGGGTGGCGATCTCCGTGGGCTGCAACAACACGTGCACCTTCTGCATCGTGCCCGCGCTGCGCGGCAAGGAGAAGGACCGCCGGCCCGGCGACGTCCTCGCCGAGGTCGAGGCGCTGGTCGGCGAGGGCGTGATCGAGGTCACGCTGCTCGGCCAGAACGTCAACGCGTACGGCTCCGACATGGGCGACCGTGAGGCCTTCGGCAAGCTGCTCCGGGCCACCGGCGCGGTCGAGGGCCTGGAGCGGATCCGCTTCACCTCCCCGCACCCGCGGGATTTCACCGACGACGTCATCGCGGCCATGGCCGAGACGCCCAACGTGATGCACCAGCTGCACATGCCGCTCCAGTCCGGCTCCGACCGGGTGCTGCGGGCGATGCGCCGCTCCTACCGGCAGGACCGGTACCTGGGCATCATCGAGAAGGTGCGCGCCGCCATGCCGGACGCCGCCATCACCACCGACATCATCGTGGGCTTCCCGGGCGAGACCGAGGAGGACTTCGAGCAGACCCTCCACGTCGTGCGCGAAGCGCGCTTCGCCCAGGCCTTCACCTTCCAGTACAGCAAGCGGCCCGGCACCCCCGCTGCCGAGATGGACGGGCAGATCCCCAAGGCCGTCGTCCAGGAGCGGTACGAGCGCCTGGTGGCGCTGCAGGAGGAGATCTCCTGGGGGGAGAACAGGAAGCAAGTGGGCCGCACCGTCGAGGTGCTCGTCGCGGAAGGCGAGGGCCGCAAGGACGAGGCGACGCGGCGGCTGTCCGGGCGCGCGCCCGACAACCGCCTCGTGCACTTCGAGCGCCCCGAGGGGCAGCCGGTCCGGCCCGGCGACATGGTCACGGTCGAGATCACCTACGCCGCCCCGCACCACCTGCTCGCCGAGCGCCCTGCGCAGGCCGTGCGGCGCACACGCGCCGGCGACGCGTGGGAGCGGCGCACGGCGGCTGCCGCACAGGCCCCGGCCGGGGTCATGCTGGGCATGCCGGCGATCGGCGCCCCGGCGTCCGTGCCCGCCGCTGCAGCGGACGGCTGCTCCGTCTGCTGACGCGGTCCGGGGCCGCTGTCGGGGCCCGGCGGTAGGGTGTCGATCATGCTGGTTGCCGCCGCCGTCTGTCCCTGCCCGCCGCTGCTGGTCCCCGAGGTGGCGGCCGGTGCCGCGCCCGAGCTGGACGCGCTGCGGGAGGCTTGTACGGACGCCGTCGGACTGCTGGCTGCCTCCCGGCCCGACCGGCTGGTGGTGGTCGGGCCCGAGGACGGAGCGGGAAGCCGCGCCTTCCCCGCCGGTGCGCGCGGCGGCTTCCGGGTCTTCGGCGTCGCGCTCGACGTACGGCTGGGCCTGGCGCCGGGCGCCGCGGACGAGCCGGGCACCGTTGCGGCCGACGACGCGCCCCTGCCGCCGTCGCTCGCGGTGGCCGCCTGGCTGCTGCGGGGCTGGAGCGCCGGGGAGACGACCGGGCTGGCCGTGGGGGAGGCGCTGGATCCCGGACGCTGCGCGGCGGAGGGACGAGCCGCCGCCGCTTCCGCCGAGCGGGTCGCACTGCTGGTCATGGGCGACGGCAGCGCATGCCGGACGGTCAAGGCACCGGGTTACCTGGACGAGCGGGCCGAGGACTTCGACGCCGCGCTGTCGGGTGCCCTGGCCACCGCGGACGCCGACGCCCTGGCGGGCCTCGACGCAGCGCTCGCGGCGGACCTGCGGGTGGCAGGGCGCGCGCCCTTCCAGGTACTGGCGGGCGCTGCGGCGGACGCGCACCTGGGCGGCCAGTTGCTCCACGAGGGCGCGCCCTACGGCGTCGGGTACTTCGTGGCCTGCTGGACGTAGCGCCGGGCTTCCGGTACGGCGTGGGAAGTGGACGAGCCGCGGAAGGTGGAATTCCGCGGCTGTCCGGTCCGGTACGCCGCCCGGGGCGCAGGCCTCCGGGGGCGCGAAGTGATCAGGACTGGCCGGACTGGCCGGACTGGTCTGCCTGGCCGCCGCGGTCGCCCTTGCCGCTGAGGTTCTGAGCGGCGCCTTTGGCCTTGCCGGCCCCGGAGCTGATCTTGTCCGAGTACTTCCCGCCGGTCTTCGAGTCGGCGACCTGCGCGGCCTTGTCGATCCCCGACTCGATCTTGTCGCCGTGCTGCCGCGCGAGACCCCCGGCCTTGCCCTTGGCCATGCCGAGCTTGTCCTTCAACGTGTCCATGAAGCTCATCTGGCTTACCTTCCCTGGACGCTGGGGCGATGAGGGCGGCGGCTCCGCCGCTTCGCGGCGACGACGGTGCAAAGCGGGCTGAGCGGCGCAATACGCCCTCCCCGTTCCTTCGACCATACTCGCGCCCAGGGCCGTGCGCTGCCGGGCGGTGATCCGTACCGCGACAGGGCACGCCGGTTGTTTGGGAGGATTGCCGGGTGAAGAACCGTGTGATCACCGTCGTCGGTCCCACCGCGGCCGGAAAGTCCGACCTGGGCGTCGCGCTTGCCAGGGAACTGGGCGGCGAGGTGATCAACGCCGACTCCATGCAGCTCTACCGGGGCATGGACATCGGAACGGCCAAGCTCACCACCGCCGAACGGCAGGGCGTACCGCACCACCTGCTGGACATCTGGGACGTGACGCAGGCCGCCAATGTCGCCGACTACCAGCGGATGGCCCGGGCCGAGATCGACCGCCTGCATGCGGCAGGCCGGGTTCCGGTGCTGGTGGGCGGCTCGGGGCTGTACGTGCGCGCCGCGATCGACCCGCTGGAATTCCCCGGCACCGACGCGGAGGTACGGGCCCGGCTGGAGGCAGAGCTGGCGGAGGACGGGCCCGGCCCGTTGCACGCCCGCCTCGCCGACGTCGACCCGGAGGCCGCCCGGCTCATCCTGCCCAGCAACGGCCGCCGGATCGTGCGTGCCCTGGAGGTGGTCGAGATCACCGGCCGCCCGTTCACCGCGAGCCTTCCAGGCACCGAGTCGCAGGAACCGGTCTACGGCACCGTGCAGATCGGCGTGAACGTGCCCCGCCCCGTGCTCGACGAGCGCATCCTGCGGCGGGTGGACCGGATGTGGGAGGCCGGTCTGGTGGCCGAGGTCCGTGCGCTGGAGGCCGCCGGGCTGCGCGAGGGCCGCACGGCCTCGCGCGCGCTCGGCTACCAGCAGGTGCTGGCCGCGTTCGCGGGGGAGTGCACCGAGGACGAGGCGCGCGCCGAGACCGCCCGGGCCACGAAACGTTTCGCGCGGCGGCAGGATTCGTGGTTCCGCCGGGACCACCGTGTGCAGTGGCTCACGGCCCAGGGCGCGGAACTGTCCGACCGGGCGCTGACGTTGGTCGAGGAAGCGGTCACAGCCTGATCACGTGATGGCATCGGGACGCTCCGGCGTCCGGGACGAGCCCTCTGCACGTGCCATCATCAAGCAACCAGCTACGGTGTCGGAGACTCGGGAGGGCGCGTGGCGATGGCACTCGGCCCACGCGAAACCCCCCAGGGGCGCGACTCGACGGCGGACTCCTACGAGTCACATGCGTCACAGAGCACCGACGGTGTCCCGTCGGACGGGGCGGAGCGGACCGAACGGCTCGACGAGCCTCCGCCGTTGGAGCCGCTGGGCGACCCCATGGACCTCCTCGACCCGATGGCGGCGATGGACCCGGCCCTGCCACTCGACGGCGGCCAGTCCTTCCGCGAGTTGCGCCCGCAGCGGCGGTTGCGCATCTGGCAGCTCGCCCCGATAGTCGCGCTCGCCGTGGCCGGGTCGCTGATGTTCGCCTTCCCCCTCGCCTTCGAGTCCGGCGACGCCGGTCCCGTTGTCGCCATGCTGGGCCTGCTGCTGTGCGGCTGCTCGGCCGGATGGGGCCTGACGGCCGCCCGCCGGGTCGGCTACACGTGGCCGGGACTGCCGGCACGCGGCTCGGGCACCCGGGTGGACTGGCGGTACGTCGCCGGTTACGCCGTGCTGATCCTCCTGCTGGCCGCGCTCGCGGTCTGGCGCGTCGCCCGGCTGGGCTGAGCGCCCGCGACCGCCCTCCGGGGCCGGCCGCGTACGATCGACATGTGACAGACGCGCGCCACGGCACCGCCGCCCTGACCTTCCTCAAGGGCCACGGGACCGAGAACGACTTCGTGATCGTCCCCGACCCGGACGGTCTGCTCGACCTGTCCGCGGCCCAGGTGGCGCGGCTGTGCGACCGGCGTGCCGGGATCGGTGGTGACGGCCTGCTCCGGGTGGTGCGCTCGGCCGCCCACCCCGAGGCCGCCGCCCTCGCCGACCGAGCCGAGTGGTTCATGGACTACCGCAACAGCGACGGCAGCATCGCCGAGATGTGCGGCAACGGCGTGCGGGTCTTCGCCCGGTACCTGCAGCGTGCGGGCCTTGCCGAGGCCGGCGACCTGGCCGTCGCGACCCGGGCCGGGCTGCGGCAGGTCCACATCGCCAAGGACGGCGACGACGGCACTTCCGGCGACGTCACCGTGGGCATGGGCCGTGCCGCCTTCCCTGGCGGGGACGTCACGGTCACGGTCGGCAGCCGCGCGTGGCCGGCGCTCAACGTCAACATGGGCAATCCGCACGCGGTCGTCTTCGTGGCCGACCTCGACGACGCGGGCGACCTCTACCGGGCTCCGGGCGTCGTGCCTGCCGAGGCCTATCCCACGGGCACCAACGTCGAGTTCGTCGTCGACCGCGGCCCCCGCCACGTGGCCATGCGCGTCCACGAGCGCGGTTCGGGCGAGACTCGTTCCTGCGGTACGGGCGCCTGCGCCGTCATGGTCGCCGCGGCCCGCCGCGACGGCCTCGACCCCGCGGAGACGGGCCGCCCGGTCACGTACACCGTCGATGTCCCCGGCGGGCGGCTGGTGATCACCGAGAACACCGACGGGCGGATCGAGATGACCGGTCCCGCGGTCGTCGTCGCCGAGGGCGTCGCCGAAGCGGCCCTGGTGGCCGGTATCCTCCCGGTCTGACCTCGCCGCCCCGCTTGCACCGCGGGGCACATTCCGCCGGGAATCCCCGTACACCATCCCTCGAACGGGTGACGGGGATCACTCTCGGCGAGAGCGTGGCAGGCGCACGTGGTGGGCTCGGTAGCATCAATCACCGGCGCGGCCCCGCGGGTCGTGCGAGGCTTCCGCGGCCGGTCCACGCTGCCGGAGGTGTCGATGAGCGCAGACAACGCAGTGGATGCCGGGCAGGCCGCCGAGATCCCGCGACGCGGCCTGCGGCGCATCGATCTGCGCAGGCTCGGGCGGGCCGCTCTGCTCGGCCCGGGCACCCGGGACCGGCTGCCCGGTGCGATCGAGCACCTCATCAAGGTCCACCGCGCCCGGCACCCGCATGCCGGCTCCGAGGCGATCGAGACGCTGCGCCGGGCGTATGTGCTCGCCGAGTCCTCGCACCGCGGACAGATGCGCAAGAGCGGCGAGCCGTACATCACCCACCCGCTGGCCGTCACCCTCATCCTGGCCGAACTCGGCGCGGAAACCACCACCCTGACGGCGTCGCTGCTGCACGACACGGTTGAGGACACCGAGGTGACGCTGGATCAGGTGCATGCCGAGTTCGGAGCCGAGGTCACGCATCTCGTCGACGGCGTCACCAAGCTGGAGAAGGTCGACTACGGCGCTGCGGCCGAGCCCGAGACCTTCCGCAAGATGCTCGTCGCGACCGGCAGCGACGTGCGGGTGATGGCCATCAAGCTCGCCGACCGGCTGCACAACGTCCGCACTCTCGGGGTGATGCGCCCCGACAAGCAGGCAAGGATCGCCGGCGTCACCCGGGACGTCCTGATTCCGCTTGCCGAGCGGCTGGGTGTCCAGGCGCTGAAGACGGAGCTGGAGGACCGGGTCTTCGCGATCCTCCATCCCGCCGAGTACGCCCGCACCCGGGCCATGATGGCCGCCAACGCCGAGCGGCCGGACGCGCTGGCCGCGGTCGCCGAGGACGTGCGCAAGGTGCTGCGTGACGCGGACATCGCGGCGGAGGTGGCCATCAGGCCGCGGCACGCCGTCTCGGTGCACCGTCTGCTGCTCAAACGCGGCGGGACGGAGCTGGAGAGCGGCGACTTCGGACGGCTGCTCGTGCTGGTCGGGGAGCCCGCAGACTGCTACGCCGTGCTCGGCGAACTGCACACCTGCTTCACTCCGGTCATCGCGGAATTCAAGGACTTCATCGCCGCTCCCAAGTTCAACCTCTACCAGTCCCTGCACACCGCCGTCGCCGACGCCCAGGGGCGGATCGCCGAGGTCCTGGTCCGTACCCGGCAGATGCACCGGGTCGCGGAGACCGGGGTGATCGCGCTCGGCCATCCGCAGGCCGCCGCCGAGCAGCCGCGCTCCTCCGGCGGCGCGGTAGCCCAGGCTGCGGGTGCTGCCGCGGCGCACTCCGGCGAAGCGTCGGCCTCCGCAGCCGAGGCGTGGGGGAAGGTGGACCTGTCGCGGCCCGGGTGGCTCGCCCGGCTGCTGGAATGGCAGCGCGACGCGCCGGACCCGGACATCTTCTGGACGGCGCTGCGGGACGACCTGGCCCAGGACCGCGAGATCACGGTGTTCACCGCGGACGGAGCCGACGCCTCCGGCACGGTCCGGCTGCCCGCCGGCGCCAGCTGCGTCGACGCCGCCTACGCCGTGCACGGTGAGAACGGGCACCGATGTATCGGCGTGCGGGTCAACGGCCGGCTGGCGCCGCTGAGCACGCGGCTGCAGGACGGTGACAGCCTGCAACTGCTGCTGGACGACGCGGCCACGTCGCGTCCCGGTGCCGACTGGCTCGACCACGCCGCCACGCCCGCGGCCCGTATCGCGATCAGCCGCTGGCTGGCCCTGCATCCGGCCCCCGCCGACGACGAGCAGCCCGCGGCGCTCCCGGCGCTGCGCCCGGCCAAGGAGGCGTCCGGTCCCCGGCCCGAGCTGCCCCTCGTGGTCGCCGACCTGCCCGGCGCCACGGTCCGGCTGGCCCGCTGCTGCACGCCCGTCCCGCCCGACGCGGTGACGGGCTTCGTCATCCGCGGCGGCACCGTGACCGTTCACCGGGCCGAATGCCCCTCCACCGCGCGGATGGCCGCGGCGGGCCGCAGGCCCGTACCGGTCGGATGGCTTGACGGCACGCCGGCCGGCGGCTACCGGGCCACTGTGCTGGCGGAGGCGCTGAGCCGGCCCCGGCTGCTGGCGGACCTGACCGAGGCCATCGCCGCCGAGGGGGTCGGTATCGTCTCCGCGGCGGTGGAGCCTCCGCAGGAGCTCAGGGTCCGGCACACCTACACCGTGGAACTTCCCGATCCCCGGGCTCTGGCCGGACTGATGCGCGCCATGCGTGCGGTGCCGGGCGTCTACGACGTCTACCGGTCGCGCCCTGCCGTCACCACCCGGCGTGGCTGACTCAGACGTCGTCCCACCACAGGCTGCCCCGCCGTACCTCCGTGCGTTCAGCTCGTCGCTCACCGCGCCCACCCCTTCACTCGGAGCCGCCACCGGTCGTCGCGGCCCACCGTCGATCACTCTGAGTGAATGCCCGGGTGCGCACGGGTCCTAATCCTCGTCCCGCGTCACTCGTCCGAGTGGTCGCCCCGCGGTGCCCCGGCCGGGAAACCCGCGTGACCGCGGCGGCCCGGCGTGCGACCATCGTAATGACGGCACAAACGCGTGCCCGACTCACAACCGCGCTACCAAAGGATCAGATGACCTCCTCTTTTTCTTCCTCCACGCACGATCGCCAGCGCCTCGCCGAGAGCCTTCGGGCCGACGCCCTGATGGAGGAGGACGTCGCCTGGAGCGCGCGGATCGACGGAGACCGGGACGGCGATCAGTTCGACCGCGACGACCGCGCATCGCTGCGCCGGGTCGTGGGGCTCTCCACGGAACTGGAGGACGTCACCGAGGTCGAGTACCGGCAGCTCCGCTTGGAGCGCGTGGTGCTCGTCGGGGTGTGGACCTCCGGGACGGTGCACGACGCCGAGAATTCCCTCGCGGAGCTCGCTGCGCTCGCCGAGACCGCGGGCGCCCTCGTCCTGGACGGAGTCGTTCAGCGCCGCGACAAGCCCGACCCGGCCACCTACATCGGCTCGGGCAAGGCCAACGAGCTGCGCGACATCGTGCTCGAAACGGGTGCGGACACCGTCGTGTGCGACGGCGAGCTGAGCCCCGGCCAGCTCATCCACCTCGAAGATGTGGTCAAGGTCAAGGTCGTCGACCGGACGGCCCTGATCCTGGACATCTTCGCCCAGCACGCGAAGTCCCGTGAGGGCAAGGCGCAGGTCTCGCTCGCGCAGATGCAGTACATGCTGCCGAGGCTGCGCGGCTGGGGCCAGTCGCTGTCGCGGCAGATGGGTGGTGGCGGCTCCGGTTCGTCCGGCGGCGGCATGGCCACCCGTGGTCCCGGTGAGACCAAGATCGAGACCGATCGGCGGCGCATCCGCGAGAAGATGGCCAAGATGCGCCGGGAGATCGCGGAGATGAAGACCGGCCGCGACCTCAAGCGCCAGGAGCGCCGGCGTCACAAGGTGCCGTCGGTGGCGATCGCCGGCTACACCAACGCCGGCAAGTCGTCGCTGCTCAACCGGCTCACCGGTGCGGGCGTCCTGGTGGAGAACGCGCTGTTCGCCACCCTCGACCCGACCGTACGCCGTGCGGAGACGCCCGGCGGGCGGCTCTACACCCTCGCCGACACCGTCGGGTTCGTCCGGCATCTGCCGCACCACCTGGTGGAGGCCTTCCGCTCCACGATGGAGGAGGTCGCCGATGCCGACCTGATCCTGCACGTGGTCGACGGCTCGCACCCCGCGCCCGAGGAGCAGCTGGCCGCGGTCCGCGAGGTGTTCCGCGACGTGGGCGCGCTCGACGTGCCCGAGATCGTCGTGGTCAACAAGGCGGACGCGGCCGACCCGATGGTGCTCCAACGCCTGCTGCGCAACGAGAAACACGCCATCGCGGTCTCGGCCCGCACGGGCCGGGGTATCGCCGAGCTGCTGCAGGTGATCGACGACGAGCTCCCCCGCCCGGATGTCGAGGTGGAGGCCCTGGTGCCGTACACCCACGGCGGGCTGGTCTCCCGTGTCCACGCCGGTGGCGAGGTCCTCTCCGAGGAGCACACCGGTGACGGAACGCTGATCAAGGTGCGGGTGCACGAGGAACTGGCCGCGGAGCTGGCCCCGTTCGCCCTCGCCGTCCAGCACTGACCCCGAGGGCGCCCGCCCTTCGGCAGGGAACCTGCGCACCGGGCAACAGGTAAGGGGCGCGTCACCATGGTGACGCGCCCCTTACACATTCGCTGCCTCAGCTGAACTTGGCGACCACCGAGTCGTAGACCTTCTTGGCGTCTGCGCCCAACCGGGGCCCTGCGAGCCAGGTCGCCGTCACCGGGCCGATCGAGGTGTTGCTGACCAGCGCCGTCGTCCCGTCGGGCTTCGTGGCGAACCAGCCGCCGCCCGACGAACCCGCCGTCATGGTGCAGCCGATGCGGTATTCCGTCGGCTGCGCGGAATCCAGCGACAGCCGCCCCGGCTTGTCCGCGCAGTTGTACATCCGCTGGCCGTCGAACGGCGGGGCCGCGGGATACCCCCACGCGTCCAGCGTGCCGACCTGGGCGGTCGCCGGGGCGTCGAACCACACCGGCATGGCGGAGCCGACCGTCTCCTCGAGGGACTTGCCGCCCTTCTCCGGAGTCACGTGCAGCACCGCGAAGTCGTACGGCGACCCGCTGCCGCCCTCTTCCGCCCCGGTGTCGATCCACTGCTGCGACGTGGCCGCGCCGTCGGCCCAGAACACTCCGTACGGCGCGAGCGCGTCCCGCTTGGCCCCCTTCAGCGCTGCCGCGCTCTGGCCCTGGTCGTTGTAGGCGGGCACGAAGGCGATGTTGCGGTACCAGCCGCCGTCCGCCCCCGCGTGCACGCAGTGGCCCGCCGTCCACACCAGGTTGGACTTGCCCGGGTGCGCCGGGTCCTGGACCACTGTCGCCGAGCACACCATCGATCCCTTGGGGCTGTCGAAGAACAGCTTCCCGACGTCGGGGGCACTTCGGTGGTAGGGCGTGGCCACGGACTCGGCGAGCACCGGCGTGGGCGTCCGGTCCGTCTGGCCCTGGTCGGCGGGGACGTCCGCCGGGACGTTCTTGTCACCGGGATCGGCGCCCTTCATCCGGTCGTCGTTCCACAGCCCGGCGATCACCGGGTTGACGAAGTCGGCCGCCTTGCGCAGCCATTGGTCCTTGCCCCAGTTCTTCCACGCGCCGCGCTTGTACGCCTCCTCCCACTTCTTCAGGTCGGTGACGCTGGTGGGCAGGGCGGTCGGCAGGGAGAGGTCGAGTTTCTGCTTGGCCGTCACCGTCCGGGTGGGTGTGGGCTTGCCGTCGCCCCCGTCGTCCGACGAATCGCACGCGGCTGCCGTGGCGACGAGCACCACGGCGGCTGCGACTGCCAGGAACGGCCGGCCTATCGATGACATGAACGTGAGCCCCCTGCGGAGTCGGCGTGCCGAAGGGTTCTCGCACGTCCGGCACGGGTGGCGCCTCGGGCACGCCACCGGATTGAGGGACGGTCAGCCGGCGTCGGACGGTTCCCGCCCGGAAAGATCTGGGTGCGGCCCGTGATCGGTCCGTCACCGCGTCGTTAGTACGGAAGGGGGACGACCGAACAGCAGGCGACTCGGAGGAGACAGCGCGTGGCGGCCATTTCCAGCGTGCCGGGACAGCTCACGGCGCCGGCCGACGACTTCACGGCCGCCGAGGGGATCCTGCGCAGACAGGCGCAGCGCGAGTCGGCGGCCCGTACGTATGCCCGTGCGCTGCCCGTCGTCCCGGTCCGCGCACGCGGTATGACGGTGGAGGGCGCGGACGGCCGGCGCTATCTGGACTGCCTGTCGGGGGCGGGCACGCTCGCGCTCGGCCACAACCACCCCGTGGTGCTCGAAGCGATCAGGAGCGTCCTCGACTCCGGCGCCCCGCTGCACGTCCTCGACCTCGCGACCCCGGTGAAGGACGACTTCACCACCGCCTTGTTCGAGACCCTGCCGCGGGAGCTCGCTGAGCACGGACGCATCCAGTTCTGCGGCCCGGCCGGGACGGACGCGGTCGAGGCGGCCATCAAGCTCGCCCGGATCGCCACCGGACGCGACGGCCTGCTGGCCTTCTCCGGCGCCTACCACGGCATGACGTCGGCGGCTCTCGCCGCGACCGGCGACACCGCGGTACGGGAGGCGGTGCGCGGACCCGACACGCAGGTCACCCGGCTGCCGTACCCGTACGACTACCGCTGCCCGTTCGGTGTCGGCGGCGACCGCGGGGCCGCACTTGCCGCGCGCTGGACGGCGCACCTGCTGGACGACCCCAAGGGGGGCGTCCAGGCACCCGCTGCGATGCTGCTGGAAGCGGTGCAGGGCGAGGGCGGTGTCGTGCCTGCTCCCGACGGCTGGCTGCGGCGGATGCGGCAGATCACCGCGGAGCGCGGCATCCCGCTGATCGTTGACGAGGTGCAGACCGGCGTGGGCCGGACCGGCACCTTCTGGGCCGTGGAACGCAGCGGCATCGTGCCGGACGTGATGGTGATGTCCAAGGCCATCGGGGGCAGCCTGCCGCTCGCCGTCATCGTCTACCGCGAGGAGATGGACGGCTGGCTGCCCGGCGCCCATGCCGGGACCTTCCGCGGCAATCAGCTGGCCATGGCGGCGGGCACCGCGACGCTGCGCTTCGTCCGGCACAACGCCCTGCACGCGCGCGCCGACTCACTCGGCACCCGGATGCTCCGCTCGCTACACGGATTGGCCGCGCGGCACCCCTGCATCGGCGACGTACGCGGCCGCGGCCTGATGATCGGTGTGGAGATCGTCGACACCGGCGGGGAGACCGACGACCACGGCGCCCTGCCCGCCGCACCCCATCTGGCGGCCGCCGTCCAGCGCGAGGCCCTGCGGCGCGGCCTGATCGTCGAACTGGGCGGCAGACACGGCAGCGTCATCCGGCTGCTGCCCCCGCTGACCATCACCGACGAGCAGGCCGAGGCCGTACTCGACCGCCTCGCCGGAGCCATCGAAGCCGCCCGCGCCGCCGCACCGGGCGCGGCCGCATGACGCAGGTCCCCCGCACCCTCCGCAGCCCAGCGGCCGTCACCAGTGGAGCCCCCGTATGACCGCCCCCGCAGAATCCGGTACGGCCCCGGTGGCCGAACCGATCACCGTGCCGTTCCCACGCCTGCCGCTTCCGGACACCGCCGCGCCCCCGGCGGAGACGGGCCCCGACCCGCTGCACCAGCCGGACGCCTATGCAGTGGCCGACGCGGCGGGCACCGACAACCTGCTGCGCTGCTGGGTACGCGAGCGGGCGCTGCCCGCCCCCACCGACGCCGAGCTGCGGATCCCGCTGCCGGCCAGCGGCACCGAAGCCCGTGCGGCAGTCCGCTACTGGTCGCCGACCGGCCACCACCGCTTCGGTCCCGTCCGGCTGACCGCCGAGGGGCCCGCGCTCACCGCAGTCGGCCTCTCCGCGCTGCTCGCCCGTGAAGGCGGCGGTGTGCCCGCGGAAGCCGCCGACGTGGTGGCCCGGGTGGCCGACTCCGTGCGCCGCACGGCTGGGTTCGTCGCCGAACGGCGCGAGCGGGGCCGCTCCGCGGCGTCCGACGACCCCGAGCTGCCCTTCCTGGACTCCGAGCAGGCCCTGGTCTTCGGCCATTCCATGCACCCGGCGCCGAAGAGCCGCGAAGGGCTCAGCGACGCCGAATGCGCCACCTACTCCCCGGAGACACGCAGCTCCTTCCGGCTGCACTGGCTCGCCGTCGACGCCTCCGTGCTCGCCACCGACTCCGCCTGGACCGAGGGCGGGCGGCCCATCGGGGCGGTCGACCTGATCGGCTCCCTCGGCGGACCGCAGCCATCCTGCCCCGGCGCCGCCGTGCTGCTGCCGCTGCATCCGTGGCAGGCCCGCGACATCCGCCACCGGCCGGGGGTGCAGGCGCTCTTCGACGCCGGGCTGCTGCGTGATCTGGGCCCCCACGGCGACCCGTGGCATCCCACCTCCTCGGTCCGTACCGTCTACCGCCCCGACGCGCCAGCGATGCTCAAGCTGTCGCTCGGTGTGCGGATCACCAACTCCCGGCGGGAGAACCTGCGCAAGGAACTCCTGCGGGGCACCGAGGTGCACCGGCTGCTGCGCAGCGGCCTCGCCGCCCGGTGGCACGCCGCCCACCCCGGCTTCGACATCGTGCGCGACCCCGCGTGGCTCGCCGTCGACACCCCGGACGGCGTACCCGTCCCCGGGCTCGACGTCGTCCTGCGGCACAACCCCTTCGGCCCCGGCGATCGGGCCCACTGCCTCGCCGGGCTGACCTCGCCGCGACCCTGGCCCGGGGACGGCTCCGCCCTCGTGCTGCGGTCCCGGCTTGCCGGCACCATCGACCGTCTCGCCGCGCGCACCGGACGGTCCGGGCCCGCGGTCGCCACCGAGTGGTTCCTGCGCTACCTCGACGCGGTGGTCCGCCCGCTACTGTGGCTGGACGGGGAAGCGGGCATCGCCCTGGAAGCCCACCAGCAGAACACCCTGGTGCTGCTGGACGCCGACGGCTGGCCCTGCGGAGGGCGCTACCGGGACAACCAGGGCTACTACTTCCGCCTCTCGCACCGGGCGGACCTGGAAGGGCAACTGCCCGGCATCGGGGTCGAGAGCGACACCTTCGTGGCCGACGAGGTCGCCGACGAGCGCCTTGCCTACTACGTCGGCATCAACAACGTCTTCGGCCTGGTCGGCGCCCTCGGATCGCAGCGGCTGGCCGACGAGCGCGTGCTCCTCGCCGCCTTCCGCCGCTTCCTCACCGCGGTCGCGGCCGAACCCGGCAGCGCCCGCCGGAGCGGCCTTCCCGAGCGGCTGTTGAGCAGCCGGGAGCTGCGCTGCAAGGCCAACCTGCTGACCCGGCTGCACGGTATGGACGAACTCGTCGGGCCGGTCGACACGCAGTCGGTGTACGTCACCGTGCCCAACCCGCTGGCCGCCTGAGCGCACGGCGGCCGGGCCTGCCGAGGAGAGGAGGAGCCACCGTGCCACCAGCGGACTCCGATACCGAGGACACTCTGGATCTGAGGCTGCCACCGGAATTCCTCGCCCTGCCCGGCATCCCCGGGGAGGGCGGCCCGCGGGCACCCGGCGCCGCCGCGGGGCCGCCCGCGGTCCGCGGCGGCGCCCTGGTCGGACGCATCGCGGACTGGGCTGCCGCCGGCACCCGCGCGGGGGCCTTCCGCCTCGTGCCCGCCCACGCCGACCGCGATCTGGACCTCGTCAGCGGCTGGATGAACGACCCGGCCGTCGCGGCTTTCTGGGAGCTGGCGGGGGAACCGTCGCTGACCCGGCGGCACATCGCGGCGCAGACTTCTCGCGACGGGCGCAGCGTCCCGTGCCTGGGCCTGCTCGACGGCCGGGCGATGAGCTACTGGGAGATCTACCGCGCCGATCTGGACCCGCTGGCACGCCACTACCCGGCCCGGCCGCAGGACACCGGCATCCACCTGCTCATCGGCGGCGGGGCCGATCGCGGCCGCGGTCTCGGCGCCACCCTGATCAGGGCGGTCGCAGACCTGATCCTGCAGCACCGCCCCGGCTGCACCCGCGTGGTCGCGGAACCCGACATCCGCAACACCGCTTCCGTCGCCGCCTTCCTCGGCGCCGGTTTCCGGCTCTCGGCGGAGGTCCCCCTGTCCGGCAAGCGGGCTGCCCTCATGGTCCGCGACCGTGCGCTGCGGCGCGTGCTCTGACCATCCGCCCGCCATCCGCCCGCCCCCTTTCGCCTCTCGCCCCGTTCCGTCGGCACCCCGGCCCCGCAGGAGTCCATCGTGATCACCACCTCCCCGCCCTCCGACGCCGCCGCCTGGCAGCGAGCGGCCCGGCGTCTGCTGGCGAAGATGCTCGCCGAATTCGCCTACGAGGAGGTGATCGCACCGGAGCCCGATCCCGCCGCCGGGCCGGCCGCCTACCGGCTCGCGCTCAGCGACACGCTGACCTACCGCTTCCACGCCCGCCGGGGCGCGTACGGCAGCTGGCAGGTGGACCCGGGAAGCATCGGCCCGAGCGGCGACCCGCTGCACTTCCTCAGCCACGCCCACGAGAGCGTGCTCGGGCTCAGCGGTGACACCACGGGGCACCTGATGCGTGAGATCCTCACGACCTTGCGTGCCGACCTGCGGCTCGACGCCGACGCGCTCTCCGCGGCGGAGCTCGCCGACCTCGACTACGCCGAGTTGGAAGGGCACCAGACCGGGCACCCCTGGCTGGTCGCCAACAAGGGGCGTATCGGATTCTCGGACGCCGATGCCGCGCGCTGGGCCCCCGAGAGCCGCAGACAGCACCGGCTGCCGTGGATCGCCGTCCACCACAGCCTCGCCCGATACCGCGGTGTCGACACCCTGGCCACCCCCGATCTGCTCTACGCGGACGAGCTGCCGCCGGCCACTCTCGACGCCTTCCACCACGCCATCGCCGACCGCAACCGCAACCCCGCGGACCACCTCCTGCTGCCCGTGCACCCCTGGCAGTGGGAGAACGTCGTCCTGCCGCTCTTCGCGCCCGCGATCGCCGACGGATCCATCATGCACCTGGGCACCGACAACGACCTCCGAGTGCCCCAGCAGTCCGTCCGGACCTTCCTCAACGCCAGCCATCCGCAGCGCCGTACGGTCAAGCTGCCGCTGTCGGTGCTGAACACCCTGGTGTGGCGCGGACTGCCCACCGAGAGGACGCTCGCCGCACCCGCCGTCACCTCCTGGGTGGACGGCCTGCGGGCGGGCGATTCGTTTCTGCGGGACGAGACGCGGGTCATCCTGCTCGGCGAGGTCGCCTCGGTGTCGGTGGCGCACCCGCAGTACGACCGGCTGCCCACGGTGCCGTACCAGTACCGCGAACTGCTGGGCTGTATCTGGCGCGAGCCGCTGACCGCGCATCTGGAGGCCGGTGAGCGCGCCCGTACGCTGGCCGCGCTGCTGCACACCGACCCGGACGGCCGCTCCTTCACCGCGGAGCTGGTCGAGCGCTCCGGACTGGCCCCCGCCGTCTGGCTGCGGCACCTCTTCGGTGCGCTGCTGCCACCGCTGCTGCACTTCCTCTACCGCTACGGCACGGTCTTCTCGCCGCACGGGGAGAACGCCATCGTGGTCTTCGACGACCACGACGTCCCGGTGCGGCTCGCGGTCAAGGACTTCGTCGACGACGTCAATGTGAGCGCGGAGCCGCTTCCCGAGCACGCCGCCATGCCCGGCGAGGTCAGGTCGGTGCTGCTGACGGAGAAGCCTGCCTTCCTGACGCAGTTCATCCACTCCGGGCTCTTCGTGGGCGTGCTGCGCTACCTGGCGCCGTTGTGCGAGGAGCAGCTCGGAGTGCCGGAGGCCGGATTCTGGCAGCTGGCACGCGACGAGATCCTCCGCCACCACGACCGCTTCCCCGAACTCAAGGAGCGCTTCGCCGCCTTCGACCTTCTGACCCCGCGCATCGACCGGCTGTGCCTCAACCGCAACCGGCTGCACCTCGACGGCTACCGCGACCGTGCCCAGCGCCCGCACGCCGCGGTCCACGGCTCGGTGCCCAATCCGCTGTACGCGCTCTGACGACGGGCGGCGGCATCCCGCGCGCGGAAGATACGATCGCCGCAGGGTCGTACCGCGGAGGGATGAGGGGCGGATGCGCGAGGAAGTCGGGTCCTGCCCCGAATGCGGCACGCCTGGTTCGTTCGCCGGGCAACTGGTGTGCCAGGGCTGCTTCGTGCCCTTCGCCCTGATGGCGTCCGTGCACGCCGCGGCCGTCCCGTCCGTCTCCCCGACCGCCGTCACCGAGCGGCTGCCGCGCCCCGCGGCGCACGGCCCCGCAGAGCCGCGGGACATGGTGCCGGGGCACGGCGCGGCCGACATGGACGTCGAAGACACCGAGCACACCCGGGTCATCAGCGTCGTCCCGGGGGCTCCACCCCGGCCTGCCGGCACCCGCCGCGACGTTCCCCTGCACGTCATGCGCCTGCATTTCCCCGACGGGGAGATCGTGGAGCTGGCGGCCGGCTATTCGATACGGCTCGGCCGCGACCCGCAGCTGTGCCCGGCCGTCACCTTCCTCGCCCGGCGCGACAACCTGTCCCGCATCCACGCCAGGGTCGGCATCGAGACGAACGGGTCGGCCTGGATCACCGACGAGGACTCCACCAACGGCACCTTCGTCCGCGGCTACCGCCTCACGCCCAACGAGCCCGCGCCGCTCCGGCCGGGCGACACCTTCCGGCTCGCGGCGGACGTGCACGTCAACGTGCTGCCCTGACCGATCAGCGTGCAGCCCTGACCGATGCGTAGGCGGCGGTGCAGCGGGCCAGCGGATGGTCGGCGCCCAGGGCTGCCGCCGTACTCTCGGCAAGCTCCTCGAACTGCCGGCGCGCGGCCTGCACCCCGTTCAGGCCCTCCAGGGCGCGGGCACGGCCGAAAAGCGCGGCAAAAGATGCCGGTTCGTTGTCCGCACCCTGGCGCACGACCTGCTGGCGGGCCTGCCAGTAGCGCTCGTCGGCCTCGTGGAAGCGTCCCGCGGACAGCAGCGCCTCGCCCTCCTCGATCAGGGTCCAGACCAGGTGGCGGGCCCCGCGGTCGAGGGCGGTGGGTGTCCGCCGCAGCGCGGCGGGCCGCATCATGGCACGCAGCCGCTCGGCCACCTCCGAGGCGCCCGACGGCCGGTCGGCAGGTTTCTTGGCCAGCAACTGGTGCACCAGACGGGCCAGTTCCGCGGGAACCTCGGGCCTGCGGTTGACGATCGGCTCGGGTTCCTCGTGCACGTGGAGATATGCGTAGCCGATGTAATTACCCGCGGCAAAGGGCGGGCCCTCGGCGAGCATGGCGTAGAGCACGCAGCCGAGCGAATACAGGTCCGACCGGGCGGTGACCTCCCCGCCCTGCGCCTGCTCGGGGGCGAAATACGGCGGCGATCCCAGCAGCGCCTGCGGCTCGGTATAACGTGTCGCGTCGGAGTCCCGGTGGGTGACCAGACCGAAGTCGCAGATTTTGACGACCCCGTCCGGCAGCAGCATCAGATTCTCGGGCTTGATGTCGCGGTGCACCAGGCCGCGTTCGTGCGCATGCTGGAGCCCCGCGCAGATCTGTGCGCCGTAGGCGATGACATCCGGTACGGGCAGCCCGCCGCGGTCCAGCAATACCCGCCGGAAATCGGTGCCGGCCAGCAACTCCATGACGAGGAAGGGCCGTCCCTGGTGCTCGCCTGCGTCGTGGATCGTCGCCACGTTGGGATGGCTCAGCGCGGCCGCGGCGACGGCCTCCCGGCGGAAGCGTCCCTGCCGTTCGCTGCGCTCGATCTCCGCCCATTCGGCGCGCACCATGAGCACCTTCACCGCGACCCGGCGCCCCAGGCTCTGGTCGACGGCCGCGAAGACCTGTCCGAACCCGCCGCCGCCCAGCAGCTCCTCCAGCCGGTAGCGGCCGTTGAGGACCGTGCCGACAGCCACCTCGCCCGTCACGCGCACCCCGTTCAGTCGATGTCGTGCAACGGCAGACGCATCATGGTGGGTTCCGCATGCGCGCCGCCGTCCTGCGGTCCGACCGTACCGTCCGTCGGGTCCTCCTCGAAGACGAACTGGCGCCCGCTCGGCAGTAGCTCCAGCCGCTCGTGCAGCACCACCGACTCGCCCCTGCGCAAAGCGCGGACGACACCGTGCGGCAGCGGCTCCACCGTGTCGTTGCCGGGCAGCCGGCGCCGCACCCTCGTCCCGTTGGCGCTGCGCTCGTCCAGCACGCTCAGCGTCCTTCCGTCGTAGCTGAGCACGACATGGCTGCGGCTCACCGAGTCGACCGCGGTGTCGTCGATCCACGCGCCCAGCGCCACCCCGCCGCCCGCCGGTGCCCGGCCCACCGTCACCGGTTCGCCCTCGGTCACCATGAAGCGGCCGCGTACCGTCCCGTCCATCACGACCTTGACCTGGGCGCGGGGGCGGCGCGGACCGGCGTCGGCGAGCGGTACCCCGTGGGTCGGACACAGCACCTGCTCCTTGCGGCGGCGCGGCAGGGCGGTGCCGGGTCGGTCGGCGGAGCCGAACAGCGGGCAGCCCGGCTCCGGGCACCGCCACTCGCGGCCGAGCGCCGCGCGGTGCGCAGCCGAGTGCTCCCATCGGCGGACCACTCCCGCCTGGAGCAGCAGCCCCTCCTCCTCCTTGCGCGAGACCTGCCATTCCTCGGGCACGGGCATGATCCGCGGGCGCACCCCGATCCGCCCGTCGGGGAGGAGCACCGGGCGTAGGAAGCGGTCCCGGTTGCCCGGTATCCACGGGTAGGCGCGGTGGAAGTCGAGGAAGTTGTCGGCGCTGACCACGCGCAGGCCCAGGGCGTCGGCCAGTTCCAGGATGCGGTCGTCCGCGCGGGGCAGCACCTCCAGCCTGCCGTCCGCGTACCAGCGGTTCAGATCCTGCCGCTCGGCGGGGGTCAGGCGGCCGTCGGTGAGCAGCGACCGGTCGGTGATGGCATAGACCTGGACGGAAGGGTCGCGCGCGAAGCCGGCGAGGGCGTCGAGGACGCCCGCGAGTCTGTTCAGATCCGCGGCGCGCTCCCCGCCAAGGGCCGGTTCGCGCACCACGTTGGCGACGTCGATCACGTACTCCGCGGCTGAGGTGTCCAGAGTCAGGCGGCGCTCGAACGGCATGTGACCAGAAATTAGCACCGCGGGACGGGACCGGTCCCGCGGACGACCGGGTGAGCGCTTCCGGACGGCGTTGTCGGTGGCTGCCCGTAGGCTTGCCTTCCTATGACTGACACGCCACCACCCGCACTCACCGACCTGCTGCACGCCGCCGTCACCGCCGTCGGCGGGGTGGAGCGGGCCGGCCAGGTCACCATGGCCGAGGCCGTCGCCGCCGCCGTGGACGACCAGTCGCATCTGCTCGTCCAGGCCGGTACCGGGACCGGCAAGTCCCTCGGATATCTGGTGCCCGCTCTCGCCCACGGCGAGCGGGTGGTCGTGGCCACGGCCACCCTCGCGCTCCAGCGCCAGCTCGTCGAGCGCGACCTCCCGCGGACGGTCACCGCGCTGCGGCCGCTGCTCCGCCGAGAGCCGCAGTTCGCGATGCTCAAGGGCCGGTCGAACTACCTGTGCCTGCACCGCCTGCACGAAGGAGTGCCGCAGGACGACGAGGAGGGCCTCTTCGACCCTTTCGAGGCCGCCGCGCCGACCAGCAAGCTCGGTCAGGACCTGCTCCGTATGCGGGACTGGGCGGACGAGACGGAGACCGGTGACCGCGACGGCCTGACCCCCGGCGTGTCGGACCGGGCGTGGGGCCAGGTGTCGGTCAGCTCGCGCGAATGCCTCGGCGCCACCAAGTGCGCGTACGGTGCGGAGTGCTTCGCCGAGGCCGCCCGCGAGCGCGCCAAGCTGGCGGACGTGGTCGTCACCAACCACGCGCTGTTGGCGATCGACGCCATCGAGGGCACACCGGTGCTGCCGAGCCACGAAGTGCTGATCATCGACGAGGCGCACGAACTGGTCTCCCGCGTCACCGGCGTCGCCACCGGCGAACTCACCCCCGGCAGCGTGAACCGCGCGGTGAAGCGTGCCGCCCGGCTGGTCAACGAGAAGGCGGCGGACGCGCTGATGAGCGCCTCCGAGGGCTTCGAGCGGGTCATGGAACTGGCCCTGCCGGGCCGCCTGGAGCCGATCCCCGAGGATCTGCTGTACGTCCTGGCGGCGCTGCGCGACGCCTGCCGCCTGGTGATCACTTCGCTGGGCGACACGCGCGACAAGTCCGTCCAGGACGAGGACGCGGTGCGCAAGCAGGCCCTGGCCGCAGTCGAGCACGTGCACGAGGTGAGCGAGCGGCTCGTCTCCGCATCCGAGTACGACGTGGTCTGGTGCGACCGGCACGACCGCTACGGCGCCTCGCTGCGCGTCGCCCCGCTCAACGTGTCCGGCCTGCTGCGCGAGAAGCTGTTCACGGAGCGCTCGGTCGTCCTCACCTCGGCCACCCTCAAGCTGGGCGGCGACTTCAACGGAGTCGCGGCGTCCCTCGGCCTGGCCGCGGAGGGCACGGCGGGGGAGGAGCAGGCGCCCTGGAAGGGCATCGACGTCGGATCGCCCTTCGACTACCGCAAGCAGGGCATCCTTTACGTCGCCAGGCATCTGTCCGCCCCGGGCCGGGACTCCGGCCGGGCGGACATGCTGGACGAACTGGCCGAACTCATCGAGGCCGCCGGCGGCCGGACGCTCGGGCTGTTCTCCTCCATGCGCGGCGCCCAGGCCGCCGCGGAGGCGATGCGGGAGCGGCTGAAGAATCCCGTGCTGCTCCAGGGCGAGGAGACGCTGGGCGAGCTGATCAGAACCTTCTCGGAGGACGCGGAGACGTGCCTGTTCGGCACGCTGTCGCTGTGGCAAGGGGTGGACGTGCCGGGGGCCAACTGCCAGCTGGTGGTGATGGACCGGATCCCGTTCCCGCGCCCCGACGATCCGCTGATGAGCGCGCGGCAGAAATCGGTGGAGGAGCACGGCGGCAACGGATTCATGGCGGTGGCCGCCACGCACGCGGCGCTGCTGATGGCGCAGGGCGCCGGCCGGCTGATCAGGGCCTCCGGCGACCGCGGTGTCGTCGCCGTGCTGGACCCGCGGCTCGCCAACGCCCGGTACGGCGGCTTCCTGCGGGCGTCCATGCCTGACCTCTGGTACACGACGGACCGCAATCAGGTGCGCCGCTCGCTGGCCGCCATCGACGCGGCGGCCAAGGCCTGAGCGCTCGGGGCCGCGGGGAAACGGGCCCGGCCCCGGAACCGCCGTACGGTTTCCGGGGCGCGTGGAGGACCCGGCGGTGTCAGACCCGGCGCAACACCGCCACGACCTTGCCCAGGATGGTGGCCTCGTCCCCGGGGATGGGCTGGTAGGCGGCATTGTGCGGCAGCAGCCATACGTGGCCGTTGTCCCGCTTGAAGCGCTTGACCGTGGCCTCTCCGTCGAGCATGGCCGCCACGATGTCGCCGTTCTCGGCGACGGGCTGCCGGCGGACGGTCACCCAGTCGCCGTCGCAGATCGCGGCCTCGATCATGGAGTCGCCGACCACCTTGAGTACGAACAGCTCACCGTCGCCCACGAGCTGGCGGGGCAGCGGGAAGACGTCCTCGACCGACTCCTCGGCGAGGATCGGACCGCCTGCCGCGATCCGCCCGACGAGCGGGACGTAGGACGCCGACGGCTTGCCCGAGGTGTCGGTGGGCTGCGGGTGCCCGGCGTCGGAGGCGCGGACCTCGTACGCCCTGGGCCGGTGCGGGTCGCGCCGCAGAAAGCCCTTCCGCTCCAGTGCCATCAGCTGATGGGCGACCGATGACGTGCTCGACAGGCCCACGGCCTGCCCGATTTCCCGCATGGACGGCGGGTATCCGCGGCGCTGGACCGAATCCCTGATGACGTCGATGACCCTGCGCTGGCGTTCGGTGAGACCGGAGCTGTCGGCGCGAATACCCGGGGGCCGTCCGGGGAGGGAGCGCGCGGGCTTCGGGCTGTTCTCTTCGTTCATCACGTCCAACGGGCCGATTCGATCGGGGGAGCGGTCATGGGCGGTCAATGTCGCTGTGGCGCTCTCTGCGGCGGTGGTCACGGCGGCCCCTTTCGAGATGTTCTCCCACCGCGTGAAGTGCGGGAGGCCCGCTTCCCAGCCGCGGGCAGTTAGTACAACGGTAGTGGGTTTCGAAAGGTTGCGCCAAACACACGTTCGAGTGAATTTGCATAAATCCGCTGACGTGATCAAGGTACCGGGTGTATTGATCGAAGGGAAGTTCGATTCTGAAGGGGCTGCGTGAGTCCCGGTGGGTCCCCCGAAGTCGCTCGCCGCGACCCGCACGCCCGCAGTCCGTATCCCGGCCGAGGGCCGCCGTGACGCTCGGGCGGCGCCGCTTTCCAGTGTGTCACCACCTCCCCCGTGCTGCCCCGGTATGCGCCCCCGCGGCCTCCTCCGCCCCGCGAGCCGCGACACGCGCCAAGGGTGGGGTCGGATGCGGCGAACCAACATCTAGTGGTTGGATAGGGTTCCACCACCACCGGTTGTGGTCCGGTCGACGGCCTCGAGGGGCCAACGCCCGGGGAATCGCCTATGCTTGGGGCTGCTCCACGGGGTCGTACGACACTGCGGAAGCCCTGTCG
This sequence comes from Streptomyces sp. NRRL F-5123, assembly GCF_000721495.1. Lineage (GTDB taxonomy): Bacteria > Actinomycetota > Actinomycetes > Streptomycetales > Streptomycetaceae > Actinacidiphila. The sequence goes on along the minus strand of NZ_JOHY01000003.1, from coordinate 249,106 downwards.
TCGTGCGCGCTCGTCATGGAGCGAGGGAGGGAGTAGGAACGATGCACTGCCCCTTCTGCCGGCACTCCGACAGCCGCGTCGTCGACAGCCGCACCACGGACGACGGCGCCTCGATCCGCCGGCGCCGCCAGTGTCCGGACTGCGGCCGCCGCTTCACCACGGTGGAGACGGCGTCACTGATGGTGATCAAGCGCAGCGGCGTCACCGAACCCTTCAGCCGCAGCAAGGTCATCGCCGGCGTGCGCAAGGCCTGTCAGGGCCGCCCCGTCACCGAGGACGCCCTCGCCCAGCTGGGGCAGCGCGTCGAGGAGGCGGTCAGGGCCACCGGCAGCGCGGAGCTGTCGACCCACGACGTGGGACTGGCCATACTCGGCCCGCTTCAGGACCTCGACCTCGTCGCGTATCTGCGGTTCGCCTCGGTCTACCGCGCGTTCGATTCGCTCGAGGACTTCGAGAGGGCCATCACGGAGCTGCGCGAGCAGCTGCCACCCACCACTCCTGGCGGGCTCGACGAGGACCTCGGTGTCCCCGCGCCCGCATCCGCCGCCGACTGAGCGGCGCGCAGGACACAGACACAGCTGCCGGAGCGCCCCGCGCCGAGGCCATGAACATCACCGTGCCGCGGGGAAGATCCGGGCACATCAGGGCGTTTTGCCCGTATAGGGAGGCGGCATGACAGAGACGACGAGCGGCCCGGCACGCGGTTCCCGCACCAAGGGGTCCAAAGCAGGCAAGGGGCTGCGCATGGAGCGCATCCACACCACTCCCGGCGTGCACCCGTACGACGAGGTGGAGTGGGAGCACCGTGACGTCGTCATGACCAACTGGCGCGACGGTTCGATCAACTTCGAGCAGCGTGGTGTCGAGTTCCCCGGCTTCTGGTCGGTGAACGCGGTCAACATCGTCACCAGCAAGTACTTCCGCGGCGCTGTGGGCAGCCCGCGGCGCGAGAAGAGCCTGCGCCAGCTGATCGACCGGGTCGTGCTCACCTACCGCAAGGCCGGTGAGCAGCACGGCTACTTCGCCTCCCCCGAGGACGCCGAGGTCTTCGAGCACGAGCTGACCTACGCGCTTCTGCACCAGGTCTTCAGCTTCAACTCGCCGGTCTGGTTCAACGTCGGCACCGCGCAGCCCCAGCAGGTCTCCGCCTGCTTCATCCTGTCCGTCGACGACTCCATGGAGTCGATCCTCGACTGGTACAAGGAAGAGGGGATGATCTTCAAGGGCGGCTCGGGCGCGGGCCTGAACCTGTCCCGTATCCGCTCCTCCAAGGAGCTGCTGTCGTCCGGCGGAAACGCTTCGGGCCCGGTCTCCTTCATGCGCGGCGCCGACGCGTCGGCGGGCACCATCAAGTCGGGCGGTGCCACCCGCCGCGCCGCCAAGATGGTCGTGCTGGACGTCGACCACCCGGACGTCGAGGCCTTCATCGAGACCAAGGTCAAGGAGGAGGAGAAGATCCGCGCCCTGCGGGACGCGGGCTTCGACATGGACCTGGGCGGCGACGACATCACCTCCGTCCAGTACCAGAACGCCAACAACTCGGTCCGCGTGAACGACGAGTTCATGAAGGCCTACGAGTCGGGCGCGCCCTTCGGCCTGCGCGCGCGGATGACCGGTGAGGTCATCGAGCAGATCGACGCCCGGTCGCTCTTCCGCAAGCTCGCCGAGGCCGCCTGGGCGTGTGCCGACCCCGGCATCCAGTACGACGACACGATCAACCACTGGCACACCTCGCCGGAGACCGGTCGTATCACCGCGTCCAACCCGTGCAGCGAGTACATGCACCTGGACAACTCCAGCTGCAACCTGGCCTCGCTGAACCTGCTCAAGTTCCTGCGCGACGACGGCAAGGGCAACCAGTCCTTCGACGTCGAGCGGTTCGCCAAGGTCGTCGAGCTGGTCATCACGGCGATGGACATCTCCATCTGCTTCGCCGACTTCCCGACCGAGAAGATCGGCGAGACCACGCGTGCCTTCCGCCAGCTGGGCATCGGCTACGCCAACCTCGGCGCCCTGCTCATGGCCACCGGCCACGCGTACGACTCCGACGGCGGCCGCGCGCTGGCCGGCGCGATCACCTCGCTGATGACCGGTACGTCCTACAAGCGGTCCGCGGAGCTCGCCGCGGTCGTCGGCCCGTACGACGGCTACGCCCGCAACGCCGACGCCCACAAGCGCGTCATGAAGCAGCACGCCGACGCCAACGGCGCCGCCCGCCGGATGGACGACCTGGACACCCCGGTGTGGGCCGCGGCGACCGAGGCCTGGCAGGACGTGGTGCGTCTCGGCGAGAAGAACGGATTCCGCAACGCCCAGGCGTCGGTGCTCGCTCCCACCGGCACCATCGGCCTGATGATGGACTGCGACACCACGGGTGTCGAACCGGACCTGGCGCTGGTGAAGTTCAAGAAGCTGGTCGGCGGCGGCTCGATGCAGATCGTGAACAACACCGTTCCGACCGCGCTGCGCAGGCTCGGCTACCAGCCCGAGCAGATCGAGGCGATCGTCGCCCACATCTCCGAGCACGGCAACGTCGTCGACGCCCCCGGCCTCAAGCAGGAGCACTACGAGGTCTTCGACTGCGCCATGGGCGAGCGGGCGATCTCGGCCATGGGCCACGTGCGGATGATGGCCGCCGCGCAGCCCTTCCTGTCCGGCGCGATCTCCAAGACGGTGAACCTGCCGGAGTCGGCCACCGTCGAGGAGGTCGAGGAGGTCTACTACGAGGGCTGGAAGCTCGGCCTCAAGGCGCTCGCGATCTACCGCGACAACTGCAAGGTCGGCCAGCCGCTGTCGGCGAAGAAGAAGGACGACACGAAGGCCGAGAAGGCCGCCTCAGCGCCCGCGGCGGCCGAGAAGGTCGTCGAGTACCACCCGGTGCGCAAGCGGCTGCCCAAGGGCCGTCCGGGCATCACGACGTCCTTCACCGTGGGCGGCGCCGAGGGCTACATGACGGCGAACTCGTACCCGGACGACGGCCTCGGCGAGGTCTTCCTGAAGATGTCCAAGCAGGGCTCGACCCTGGCGGGCATGATGGACGCCTTCTCCATCGCCGTGTCCGTGGGCATGCAGTACGGCGTCCCGCTGGAGACGTACGTCTCGAAGTTCACCAACATGCGCTTCGAGCCGGCCGGGCTCACGGACGACCCGGACGTGCGGATGGCGCAGTCGATCGTCGACTACATCTTCCGCCGCCTGGCGCTGGACTTCCTGCCGTTCGAGACCCGCTCCGCCCTCGGTATCCACTCCGCCTCCGAGCGGCAGCGGCACCTTGACACCGGCTCGTACGAGGCGGCCGAGGACGACGTGGACGTCGAGGGCCTGGCGCAGTCCGCGCCGCGGCAGGTCGAGCCCCGCACGCCGCTGACCGTGGCCAAGCCGGCTGCGGCCGCACCGGCGCCCAAGGAGGCGCACAACTCCACGGAGCTGCTGGAGATCCAGCTCGGCCTCAACGCCGACGCTCCGCTGTGCTTCTCCTGCGGTACGAAGATGCGCCGCGCGGGCAGCTGCTACCTGTGCGAGGGCTGCGGCTCCACGAGCGGCTGCAGCTGATCGGGCGGATCGCACGTTCGGCTGATCCGCTGACCGGCCGGTTTCGCGGGTGACAGGGGTGGGGACACGGCCCTGGCCGTGTCCCCACCCCTGTCCGCGCCCGGGCGGGTGCGGCGGAGGGGACGAACGACGGGCTGCGCGCCACTACGATGGCGCGGTGTTGGTGAAGTGGATACGCTGCGGAGTCCTCGACCAGGACGGTTTCGACCGGGGTCAACGCGGGTGGGCGGCGCTCAGGAACCGCCCGGGATTCCACGGGCAGGGCGGCGGCTGGAGCCGTTCGCAGCCCGGGGTGGCGCATCTCTTCGCCTTCTGGGACGGGCAGCGGTCCTACGACGCGTTCATGGCCGGTCCGCACGACGAGCTGGCATCGGCGCAGACGGGCACGTACGAGATGCTCGCCGCACGGACCTTCGCCCACCGGCTGGACGTGAAGGTCGGGTTCGAGCCGCGCTTCTCCGACGCGGACCTGCTCCGGGTGGCGCTGTGCAAGGTGCGTCCGGACCGCGTGGGCCACTTCGTCCAGATGCAGGAGCGGGTCTGGAATCCGGCCATGGCCGGCTCGCCCGGGATGCTGCGCGGTGTCTTCGCCGAGGGGGCGGACGGCGACTTCCTGGTGCTCTCGGCGTGGGACTCCGCGACCGAGCACGGCAAGTACCGCGAGGGCGCGGTGGCGCGGTTGTCGCAGCGGGCCGACCTGGACGCCGACGTGCTGTCCGTGGCGGGGGACGTCGTGGACGTGGTGCCGGAGTGGACGGTCTGAGCACGGGCCCGCGCCGCCGCCCCCAGACGCCGCGAGGGGCTGCCTCCCGGGGCCCCGACGAGCCAGGGGCCGGATCGCACCATAGGGTGATCCGCATGGGACGTCCTCGCCGTATCGTGCTCATCCGCCACGGTGAGTCCCAGGGCAACTACGACGACACCATCTACGAGCGGGTGCCGGACCACGCCCTGGAGCTGACCGAGAAGGGCCTGCGCCAGGCCACCGAAGCAGGGGCGCGGCTGCGGGAGCTGTTCGGCGACGAGCGCGTCCAGGCGTTCGTGTCCCCGTACCGCCGTACGTGGCACACCTACCGCGCGCTGGGGCTGGACCCGCGGCTCACCCGGGCCAGTGAGGAACCGCGGCTGCGCGAGCAGGACTGGGGCAACTGGCAGGACATCGAGGACATCCACCGGCAGCGCAAGGCGCGCGACGCCTACGGCCACTTCTTCTACCGCTTCGCGATGGGGGAGAGCGGCGCGGACGTCTACGACCGGGTCGGGGCCTTCCTCGAAACGCTCTACCGCGCCTTCGACAAGGACGACTTCCCGCCGAACGTCCTGCTCGTCACCCACGGGCTGACCATGCGGCTCTTCTGCATGCGCTGGTTCCACTGGACGGTCCAGGACTTCGAAGCCCTGTCCAACCCGGACAACGCCGAGACGCGGATGCTGGTCCTCGGAGCGTCCGGCAGCTACAGCCTGGACCGGCCGTTCGAGCGCTGGTGCACCCCCGGCCAGCCAGGCGGCGGCGACATCTGAGCGCGAGGCCGCGCATTCCCGGAGCCGCCGAAGCGGTGCGGGGCCGGAGAAATCTGTGAGGCGGGTGAGTTTCGGCACAAGGAGATTGACCCGGAACAGGTGCGATGTCAGAGTTTCCGACGTCATGACGGCTCACACCTCCCCTTCCGCGCGGGCCGCCCGCGCGCTCGGCAGCCTCCGCGGCCTGGCCGTGGGCGACGCCCTCGGCTCGCAGTTCTTCGTCCCCGCCCACTACTCCGCACTCCAGAACGGCGAGCTGCCGCCCGGTACGTGGCAGTGGACCGACGACACCGAGATGGCCAGCTCGGTCGTCGCCGTCCTTGTCGCCCACGGGCGGATCGACCAGGACGCCCTCGCGGCGTCCTTCGCCGAGCACCACGACTTCGACCGCGGCTACGGCCCCGCCGTGGGCCGCATGCTGCGGCTGATCCGCCAGGAGGGCGCGGACTGGCGCGAGCTTGCCGCCGCGCTCTTCAACGGCCAGGGGTCGTGGGGGAACGGCGCCGCCATGCGGATCCCGCCGCTCGGTGCCTGGTACGCGGGCGATCCCGTCCAGGCCACCCACCAGGCCGAGATCTCCGCCTACACCACCCACCAGCACCGGGAGGCGGTGGCCGGCGCGATGGCCGTCGCCGCGGCCGCCGCCCTCGCCGCGGACCCGGCGGGCCCGCAGGACCCCGCCGGCCTGCTCGCCGCCGTGGTCGACCTGGTGCCGCGCAGCGCCGTCCAGGCAGGCATTCGGCGGGCCGGCGACATGCTGGACTACGCTGACGTCGGCACCGTCGCTGCCGTGCTGGGTTGCGGGCGGCGGACGAGTGCCCACGACACCGTGCCGTTCGCCCTGTGGGCCGCCGCACGCCATCTCGGCGACTACCGGCAGGCGTTCTGGACCACCGCGAAGGCGGGCGGCGACGTGGACACCACCTGCGCCATCGTCGGCGGCATCGTCGCCGCGAGCCCCGGCGGCGAGCCCCCGGCCCTGTGGACCGAGCGGACCGAAGCACTGCCCGACTGGGCCACGGCGTCCTGAAAGCCCCGTGGAGACGGCGCGCGGACGGCGAGTAGGCTGGTCCCCGCCATGGTTCAGCCACCACCCACCCACACCGTCGAACGCTCGATGCGCGCCACGCTCGGCGTGAGGACCGTCGCAGGCATCGACGAGGTGGGCCGTGGCGCTTGGGCGGGGCCGGTCACCGTGTGCGCGGCCGTCACCGGCCTGCGCCGCCCGCCCGAGGGTCTCACGGACTCCAAACTCATCACACCCAACCGCCGCACCCGCCTGGCTGCCGTGCTCACCGGCTGGGTGACGTCCTACGCGCTCGGACAGGCATCGTCCGAGGAGATCGACGAGCTGGGGATGACGGCCGCCCTGCGGCTGGCAGCGCTGCGCGCCCTCGACGGACTCCCCGAGCCCCCTGAGGCCGTCATCCTCGACGGCAAGCACAACTACCTCGGCGGCGGCGGGCCGTGGCGTGTCCGTACGGTGATCAAGGGCGACCAGTCGTGCGTCGCCGTCGCCGCCGCCTCCGTGATCGCCAAGGTCCACCGCGACCGGCAGATGGCCGAACTCGGCACGGATTACTCGCCGTTCGCCTTCGCCGACAATGCCGGTTATCCGTCGCCCGTCCACCGCTCGGCGCTCGCGGAGTGGGGGCCGACGCCGTTGCACCGGCTCACGTGGTCCTACCTGGACACGCTGCCGCGCTGGCAGCACCTGAAGAAGGTCCGCGCCACGGAAGACGCAGGGGAACAACTCGGTTTCGATTTCTGATCCGGCACCCACCCCCCGCTGCGCATTCGGTGCGCATTTGATAGACATCAACTCATGCCTCTCACCCCCGAGGAGCCTCAGATTCACGAGAGCGTCCCGGGTCCCCGCACTGCTCCGACCAGCGGCCGGAGTGCGTCGACCCCCCGTCCTGTCCCTCACCCGCCCCGGCCTGCCGCGCCGCGGCCCGGGCCGCCGAGGGCAGTCGCCGCCGTCGGTTCCGCCTCCGCTGCCGCCCCGCGCGGCCCTGTCGGCACCGCCGCCCCCGCGGCTGCGAACCATCCGCCTGCGGCTGCCGCCCCCGCCGCCTCGGACCAGCGCGACTCCGCCCCCGGCGCCGCGCAGATCCAGCTCATCCCCGCCCCCGCGCAAGGAGCGCTCGACGCGGCGGAGGAGACTGTCGACCTGCTGCTCGACACCGGGCGCGCGCCCGGCGAGATCCTGGTGCTCACCACCGGCGAGCAGCACCCGTGGGCGTCGCACGAGCTGAGCTTCGGCGAGGCCTCCTACTGGGCCCAGCACGACGCCGCCGACGACGTGTTCTACGCCGACATCTCGGCCTCGCGCGCTGCCGGGCGGCCCGTCGTGGTCGTGGCGCTCAACGGCGGCAGCGACGAGACGCTGCCCGAGGCCCTGGCCGGTGCGCTGTCCCGGGCCGGGGTGCTGCTGATCGTGTGCGGGGACCCGACCCGCATCAACAGCCTTCTGGGCGCCAGCGCCTGAGCGTCCGGGCCGGCGGTCCGCCTGCCCGGGCGCTCAGCGCACCGACGCCTGGCGAAGGGCGTTCGCCATGGCGGTCGCCGGATCCGTCCGGTGCGGTTCGGGGCGCGCGTGCGACCAGGAGGCCGCGTTGGGAGTGCGCCCGGCGCGGTTCTCCCCGATGACGTTCCAGCCGTCGCGGGTGAGCGTCACGTACGATCCGCAGCGCAGCCCGTGCAGGGTGCACGCGTCCCGCAGTCCCCACATCCAAGCTCCGTCCTGGGAGGTCCAGCCGGGAATTCCGTCCCGGCTGACCATAAGGACCGCTGTGCGTACCGGGTTGCGCAGCCGCAGGTCGTGCGGGATGACCCGGCGGAGATGGGACAGCAGGGCGTTGCGACGCTCCCATCCGTCGACCACGCCGGTGCGGTAGCCGAAGGAGGCGCTGGCGCGGATCCGTCCGTCCGGGTCGTAGGCCGCGACCACCGCGGTGGGCGGGGCCGGGAGGTGTCGCGCGTACAGGTCCTTGACGACTTCGCGGGGGCTGGCCAGCAGCGGCACGTCCATGTCGGCCCACTCGGTGGGCTCCAGCGTGCGGGCGACAAAGGACGCGGTGGCGGAGGACGTCTCCGGAACGAACCCGATGGTCACGGTCCTCCCTTCGCGGATACACCCGTGGACCGGCCGCGGGCGTGCGCCGGTCAGGGGGCTCGGAGAGCCGTTCGGGGATCCGTGTCCAATTCTTCCCCGCCTATTGCCTTGCGGCAACGGGCAATTGCCATCGCGGACCGGAATGAGCCCGTCCGTCGGATAGATCCCGTGGCCCGTACAGCCGGTGGGATCTGTCAGCCCTGGACCGCCAGGACCAGCGGAAACACCGCGGTCGCGCCGGCCCGGCGGAGCAGCCGGGCGGTGACGGCGAGTGTCCAGCCGGTGTCTGCCATGTCGTCGACGAGCAGCACCGGGCCGCCCGCCGTTTTCACGGCTTCAAGCAATTCCGGCGGCAGGACGAATGCTGCGTGCAGTGCCCGTACGCGCTGGGCACTGTTGCTGCGGTGCACGGAGCCGGGGTCGGCGTCGGGGGCGTACTCGACCCTGCCGAGCAGCGGCATCCGTCCGACCTCGGCAATAGCGGCGCCGAGCGTGTCCACCAGGGTGCCGTGGCGCCGAGAAGCGACGGTGACGACGCCGGCCGGGCGCGCGGGAGCCCCGGGTTCGCCGCTCGCCCAGCCCCCGGGGCCACGCGCCCAGTCCGACAGGACCTGCACCACCGCGTCCACGGCGTCAGCGGGGACGGGCCGGTCGGGGGCACCCTCCGTGAACAGCGGCCGCAGCCGGTTGCCCCAGCCGATGTCCGACAGCCTTCCCAGCGCCCGGCCCGTGGCCGCCTGCTCGCTCGCCGGGATGCGTCCCTTGAAAGGGACGCCGACGGCTTCGAGACCCGTGGGCCACATCTTGCGCGGCTCCAACTCCGCTCCCGGGCGGCCCAGGGCCTGGCGCGCCAGGGCGAGGGACTTCTCGGAGACCTCGGCGGGGAAGCGCGCCCCGGCGCAGTTGTCGCAGCGTCCGCACGGACCGGCCTCGTCGTCGTCCAGTTGGCGTCGCAGGAACTCCATCCGGCACTTCGTCGTGCCCGCGTACTCCCGCATCGCCTGCTGCTCGGCGGCGCGCTGGCGCGCGACCCAGGCATACCGCTCCGTGTCGTACTCCCAGTGCTCGCCCGTCGACGTCCAGCCGCCCCGCACGCGGCGGACCGCGCCGTCGACGTCCAGCACCTTGAGCATGATCTCCAGCCGGGAGCGGCGCAGGTCGACCCGGCTCTCCAGGGCGGGCAGCGACAGCGGGCGGTCCGCCGCCGCGAGTTCCGCCAGCGTGCGGCGCACCTGCTCCTCCGGCGGGAAGGCGAGGGAGGCGAAGTAGCGCCAGATCGACTCGTCCTCGCGGCCGGGAAGGAGCAGGACCTCCGCGCTGTCCACGCCGCGGCCCGCGCGGCCGACCTGCTGGTAGTAGGCGATCGGTGAGGACGGCGAGCCGACGTGCACCACGAAGCCGAGGTCCGGCTTGTCGAAGCCCATGCCGAGCGCCGATGTGGCCACCAGCGCCTTGACGCGGTTGGCGAGGAGATCCGCCTCCGCCTCCTGCCGCTCGGCGTTCTCGGTGCGGCCCGAGTAGGAGGCCACGGCGAATCCGCGCTGCCGCAGGAAGGCGGTGATCTCCTCGGCCGCCGCCACGGTGAGCGTGTAGATGATTCCCGAGCCGGGGAGCGTGTCGAGGTGGTCGGCGAGCCAGGCCAGCCGGTGGGCGGCGTCCGGGAGGGCGAGCACGCCCAGCGACAGGCTCTCCCGGTCCAGCGGACCGCGCAGGACGAGCGTGCCCTCGGCGTCGTCCTCCGGTGTCGTGCCCGTTCCGAGTTGCTCGGCCACGTCGGCGGTGACCCGGGCGTTCGCCGTGGCGGTCGTCGCCAGCACGGGGACTCCCGGCTTGAGTTCGGCAAGCATCGTGCGCAGCCGCCGGTAGTCGGGGCGGAAGTCGTGGCCCCAGTCGGAGATGCAGTGCGCCTCGTCCACCACGAGAAGCCCCGTGGTGGCCGAGAGCCGGGGCAGCACCTGGTCCCGGAAGTCCGGGTTGTTCAGCCGCTCGGGGCTGACCAGCAGCACGTCCACCGCTCCGGCTGCCACCTCGGCCTCGATCCCGCTCCACTCCTCCGCGTTGGAGGAGTTGATGGTGCGGGCCGTGATGCCGGCGCGGGCGGCGGCCTCCACCTGGTTGCGCATGAGCGCGAGCAACGGGGAGACGATCACGGTCGGGCCCGCGCCCCGCTCGCGCAGCAGCGCGGTGGCCACGAAGTACACCGCCGACTTGCCCCAGCCCGTGCGCTGGACCACAAGCGTTCTGCGCGCGTGCGCGACGAGGGCCTCGACCGCGCGCCACTGGTCTTCGCGCAACCGGGCGGCACCCGGCTCGGCGCCGACGAGGCGGCTCAGGACGATGTCGGCGGCGGCACGCAGCCCGCTGGTGGTTTCCGTCATGGCTCCATGCAACAGGACGCCACCGACAGAGCGCCAACCCTGCCCGACAGACGTGGACAACCACGGTCCGGAGTTGTCCACAGCCGTTCGGGGGATCTGGTGCGGGATGTGCCCTGTGCGGCAAGCTCGAATCATGACACAGAGCAACGACACACACCACGGAGAGTCATCATCGATCGACGGCCTCAAGGTCGTCCTGAGCGGGCCCGGCGAGCTGGCCGACGCACTGCCCTTCCTCATGGGGTACAACCCGACCGACTCCATCGTCCTGCTGGCCCTGCACGGGGAGGAGGGGCGGTTCGGCGGCCGCGTGAGGATCGCCCTGCCCCGGAAACCGCAGGATTTCGAGGAGTGGCCCGATGTCGCCAGGCACCTGGCCGACTGCCTGGTGGACGGCAGCCTTCGCCGTGGCGGCCGGCCGGCCGCGATCATCGCCTTCCTCTGCCAGGACCCGCACGAGGGCGAGCGCCCGCCGGAGGTGAAGGAGCGACTGCGGCCGCTGGCCCAGCAACTGCGTGTCGCCTGCGGGGCGCTGGACGTGCCGGTGGTCGAGGCGCTGTGCCTGTCCGGCGGGCGCTGGTGGTCCTACTGCGGACCCGAGCAGGACGGGGATCCGGGCGCCGAGGACGAGGGCGCGCCGCTCGCCCTGCCCGGCACGTCAGCAATCGCCGCGGCGGCCGCCTACGCCGGTATCCCGATGCCGGCCTCGCTGCGGGATCTGGAGGCCCGACTCAGGCCGAACGAGCCCCGGGCTGCCGCGCACGAGGCCGCACTGGACCTGGCCTGCGCCGAAATCGTGCCGCGCATGCTCGACAGGGCTGCGGGCCCGTCCGTCGCCGACCGCACGGTCGAACTGGCCCGGACCGCCCTCGACGCCTTCGCGGCGGCGCCCCCGATCGGCGACACCGCGCTGGCCGACCGGCGGGACGACGCCCTGCTCGCCGACGGCGCGGCCGCGGAGATGATCCTCGGGCTTCAGGACCGGGAAGCGCGCGACCGTGTGGTGGAATGGGCCGACCCGCAGCGGGCGGGCGCGGCCCTCCGGCTCTGGCGCGCGCTGGCCCGCCGCTGCCCCGGGCCGTACGCGGAGCACGCCGCGGCCCTGCTCGCCCTGACCGGGTGGGTCGCATGGTGTTCGGGGGACGAGGCGGAGGCGCGGGTCGCCCTGTGGACGGCGCTGGAGCTGGAGCCGCACTGTTCCTTCGCTCTCCTGCTCCAGCACGCCGTCAGCCAGGGGCTCGACCCGGAGGCGGTGCGCCGGGCGCTGCGCGGTACCAGGCGCCGCAGGGCCGTGGAGGCGGCTACAGCTCGCCGCGGACCATCCGGACCAGCCGGTCGAGGACCCGGCCGTCGCTCACCCGGAGGCCGTCGTGTTCGTATTCGTCGGTGATCCAGGTACGCAGGCCCCGGATCGACTGCGCCGTCGCCAGCGAGTGCACGGTGTCGACGTACATGTCGTCGTGGTAGACGGCGGCGACGACCGGAACGTCGTTGTGCGCGAGCCGCGCCGGGTCGTACAGGTCGGGCCACTGCCCGCGCTGCGCCAGAAGCTCCGCCGTCTCGCGCAGTGGTGCAAGCGCCCGGTCGGACTCGAACATCCAGGGGTGGATGGTCTCGCCGGAGAAGAGCACCGGCGCGTCGCCCTCCAGCGCGGCCTCGGCGTCGAATTCCGGGAATTCGGGCCTGACGCGCTCGGCCGCCCACCGGGTTCCCTCCCGGGAGACGGACTGCTGGCCGTAGCTCGGCTCGTGGAGCAGCGCGTAGAGAGGGGCTCCCGCGAAGGAGAGATGGCCCTGGGCCTGGGCGAGGAAGGAGTCGGAAAGGACGGGACCGGCAGGCCCGCTGACGAAGGCGTCCTCGACCAGGTAGTGCAGGGTGTGCGAGCCGCTTCCGGAACCGAGCATCAGGCCGAGTGCCTGGAAGGCGCGCGGGGTGAGCGGCCCGCCGCCCGGGAGCAGAACGGAGTGCTCGCGCAGATGGCGGACGATGTCCCGGACCCTGGCGACGTCCTCGGGATAGCACGTGTAGTGGGCGGTGTTCTTGCTCCGGATGCGGGGGTAGGCCGCGCGGTAGACGTCCTCGGGCGTCACCCGCAGACCGGGCAGTCCGCCGGTGATGAGCACCTCGCGGAGTGCTTCGGGCGCGAAGGAGAGGTAGGTGACGGCGCAGAAACCGCCGAAGCTCTGGCCGAGCACGCTCCACCTGCCGCCGTCACCGAGCAGATGGCGCCGGAGGAGTTCGCAGTCCTTGACGATGGAGTCGGCCCGGAAAAGGGCCAGGTAGTCCGCCTGGGCCGCGGCGTCGCCGCGCAGCGGCAGGGTCTGGCGGTTTGCGGGCGTCGAGCGGCCTGTGCCGCGCTGGTCGAGCAGCAGCACCCGGTAGTCGTCGAGTGCCCGGGAGAGCCACCCGTCCCGGCCCAGCGGCCGCGGGCTGCGGTTGCCCGGTCCGCCCTGCAGGAAGACCAGCCAGGGCAGCCGCTCCGGGGCCTTGCCCGCCGCCACCACTTCCCGGGCGAAGAGGTCGATCTGCTCGCCGTCCGGCGCGGCATGGTCGAGCGGCACGGGGAGGACGTGGTCGGTGACGACGACGCCGGGTCGGCGGTGGACGAGCATGCTGCCTCGCTTATGCGGTTGGGGGCGGGCGCGCCGCAGCGTCGACGGCGCCTTTCGTCCAGGAACGGTAGACGGCCCGTGACCTGGCCGGTCGGCGCACCGTTCATCAGTCGTGCAGCACTCACCGCAGCAGCCGAAGCAGCTTCCGGGAGCGGCCGGGCAACCCGCCGTGCGGCGGTGCCTCGTGCGGGCCGGCGGGAATCGGTGACGGCACCGCCGCGCGCGGCGCGGGCCGGGCGGCGGACGGCGGCCGTCCACGACACGCTGGTCTGTGTGGCTGCTCCGGCGCTGGCCGTGTCGGACCGGGACGGCCAGTTGCGGGGCGAAGGGGTCGCCGGTCTGTACCGCGACGGACGGCGGGTGCTCGCCCGGTGCCTACTGACGGTGGCGGGCGCGGAACCGGTCGCGGTGCAGGCGGTGATGCTGGGCGCCGACCGGGTCCGATTCGTGGCCGTTGCGGGAAGCGCCGCCGGCCGCGGGCCCGATCCTGCCGTTACGGTCGAGCGGTTGCGGACCGCCGGGGGAGTCGAGCGGATCACCGTCACGAATGCCGGCTCCCGGCCGATACGGCTGCCGGTCGAGATCGTGCTCGGCACCGACCTCGCGGCGCTCGCCGCGGTGGCGGCCGGAGGCGCGGGGAGCGTGGTGTCATGCACCGTCAGCGGGGCGGGGCTGCGCTGGACGGACGGCGAGCGTGCGGTGCTGACGACGGCCCGCCCCGTCCCGGACGAAGTGTTCGCGGCGACGGGTGCGCTCGTGTGGCGGCTGGATCTGCCGGCCGGGGGAGCGCGGACGGTCGAGCTGCGGACCGGGCCCGTCCCGGTGTCGGGGGCGGTGGGACGCATACCGCCGCTGCCGGCGCGACTGCCTGCGCTCTGGCCCGCCGCGGAACTGGAGGCGGACGACGCCAGGGCGGGAGCGTTGCTCCGCACGTCACTCGACGACCTGCAGAGCCTGCTGCTGCGGGACCCTGCTCACCCCGCGGACCTGCACCTTGCGGCCGGAGCCCCGTGGCGGCTCGCGGGGGTGCCGCCCGACGCGCTGTGGGCGGCGCGGATGCTGCTCCCGTTCGGCACCAGGCTCGCGGCGGGCACGCTGCGTACGCTCGCGCGGGCCCAGGACCCGGGCGGGGGCATCCCCGGCCCGGCACGCGACGCCGGGCCGCACCAGCCGCCGCTGTCCTGCGCGGTGGAGGCGGTGCCGCTGTTCGTGACCGTGCTGGCGGAAGCCTGGCGGTGGGGGCTGCCGGCACGGGAGGTCGAGACGCTGCTGCCGGCGGCGGAGCGCTGCCTGGTCTGGTTGGACCGGGCCATGGGGACGCCGGGGACCGGCGGGCTGGTGGCCGATCCCGTGCTCGGCGGCCCGCTGCGGGCCGAGGTGCAGGCGCACGCGCACCGGGCGGCCCTGCACGGCGCGGATCTGCTGGAGGCCTTCGGCCGGCCGGCGGGGGAATGGTGGCGGGAGCGGGCGGCGGAGTTGCGGGTGGAATTCCGGCGGCGGTTCCGGGCGGAGGAGCCCGGAGGGGGCCGCCTCGCGGTGGCCTGCACGGCGGAGGGCGGCGTGCTGGGCATGCCGACCTCCGCGCTGGCCCATCTGCTGGACACGGGACTGGGCGCCGGTGGTGAGGCGGCGCCCGGGCTGCTGGACGCGGAGTGGACGGTACGGCTCGCGCGTCTGCTGGGGGCACCCGGTCTGGACAGCGGCTGGGGGTTGCGCACGCTGGCGGCCGGGGCCCCGGGGTTCAGCGCGTTCGGGCATCGCAGCGGCGCCGTGCGTGTGCACGAGACCGCGGTCGCCGTCGCGGGACTGGCCGCCGCCGGGTACGAGGACGCGGCGGCCACGCTGCTGACCGGGACGCTCGACGCGGCCGCGGCATTCGGGATGAGGGTGCCGGAGATATACGCGGGGGAGCAGCGTGCGGTCGGCCGTGTGCCGTGCCCGCACCCCATGGCGTGCCGGCCCGCGGCGCTCGCCGCGGGAGGGGCGGTACACCTGCTGGCCGCACTGGCAGGGGTGCGGCCCGACGTGCCGGGAGGCTCCGTCGCACTGCGGCCGCTGGCCGGCACGCCCGCGGGGGCGGTCAGGGTGAGCGGGATGCAGGTCGCCGGCGCGCCGTTCGCGGTGCGGATCGGCAGGCTGGGGACAGCGATGGTCGAGGAGGCGGCGCCGGGGCTGCGGCTCGGTGCGTGACGGGGCGGCACGGCTCATGACGTGATCGTCGAAGGTGCCGATCCGGCTGATTATCGTCAGGCAGACGACTAAGATCACCACCATGTCGCCCTACGACCCGTCGGCCTTCCCGCCCTTCGCCGTGACCGTCGACCTGGTCGTGCTCACGGTGCGGCAGCATGCCCTGTGCGCGCTGTCGGTGCGCCGCGGCGAGCCTCCCTTCCAGGGGAGGTGGGCGCTGCCCGGCGGCTTCGTCCGGCAGGACGAGGACCTGTCCCAGGCCGCGGCCCGGGAGTTGGCCGAGGAGACGGGCCTGCGGGCGCAGAGCGGCGCACACCTGGAACAGCTCGCCACCTACGGCGATCCGCAGCGCGACCCGCGGATGCGAGTGGTCAGCGTCGCGCATCTGGTGCTCGCACCGGATCTGCCCGCGCCGCGTGCGGGCGGCGACGCGCGCAGTGCCCGCTGGGCGCCGGTCGGCACGCTGCTGGGCGAGGACGGCCAGGAGCACACCGCCGACGCTCCGCCGCTGGCCTTCGACCATGCGCAGATCCTGGCCGACGGGGTGGAGCGGGCCAGGTCGAAGATCGAGTACTCGTCGCTGGCCACGGCCTTCTGCCCGTCCGAGTTCACGGTCGGCGAGCTGCGCAGGGTGTACGAAGCGGTGTGGGGGGTGGCGCTGGACCCGCGCAACTTCCACCGCAAGGTCACCGGGACGGTGGGCTTCCTGGTGCCCACGGGCGGGACGACGACGCGTCAGGGCGGCCGCCCCGCACAGCTGTTCCGGGCGGGCGGGGCCACCCTGCTCAACCCGCCGATGCTCCGGCCCGAGGTGTAATCTCCCGGCGAGCACCGGTCGGATATCGGGCATTTCTGGCTAATTCTGGCGCTATGGTGCTGGGGTGATCCAGGCCATCGGACTGACCAGCTTGCCCCGGCGCAACACCCCGCCCGCCGTCGCCGACCTCACCTTCGACATCCGCCCGGGTGAGGTCACCGGGCTGCTCGGCCCCGCCCGGTCCGGGAAGACCACCGCCGTGCGCCTGCTGCTGGGCGTGCAGTCCGGCAAGGGCGCCACGCTCGTCGACGGCTGCCCCCTGCGCGATCTGGCCCGTCCCGAGCGCGCCGTCGGCGCCGTCCTCGGAGACGTCCCCGGACACCCCCGCCGCACCGCCCGCGGTCACCTGCGGATGCTCTGCGCGGCTCACGGGCTTCCCGCCTCCCGGGCCGACGACCTGCTGGAAACCGTCGGACTCGGCGCTACGGCCGACCGGCGGCTCGGCACGTACTCGCTCGGCATGGACCGGCGCCTCGCCTTCGCCGTCGCGCTGCTGCCCGACCCGCACGCCCTCGTCCTCGACGACCCGGTGCGGGACCTGCCGCCGCGCGAGGCCGCCTGGATGCACGCGCTGGTGCGCCGCCACGCCGCCGCGGGCGGCGCCGTGCTGCTCACCGGCCGCGACCCCGGCGCGCTCGCCAGGACGGCGGACCGGATCGTCGTGCTGGACGGCGGCCGGATCACCGCCGACGAGCCGGCGGACAGCTTCGCCGGCACCCGGCTGCGCGCGCACGTCGCGGTGCGCTCGCCCTACGCCCAGCGGCTGGCCGGCCTGCTCGCCGAGGGCGGCGCCGAGGTGGTCGCCGCCGGCGGCAGCCGTATCGCCGTCTACGGGGCCACGTCCGCAGCCGTCGGCGAGACCGCCCACCGGCACGGCATCCTGCTGCACCAGCTCGCGGACCGTCCGGCCGGGTCCGCGGCCGCACCCCGGGAACCGGGCCCCGACCATGAGGCCGGTGAACGTCCCGTTCGCCGCGGGGCCGTTCCCCGCTCCCGGCCCGCCCCCCTGCGCACACCGCACGGCCCGCTGCAGCCGCTGCGCTACGAGCTGCGCCGCTGCTTCGGGCTGCGCACCCCCTGGCCGGTGGCGGCGGCCGCGGTCGCCGGATCCGCGCTCGGCGCGCTGGCCGTCGCGCGCGGGGGAGCGGCGCACACCCCGCCGCTGCGGCTCCTGTCGGGGTGGCCGACCGGGCTGCCGCTGCCCCCTGCTGCACTGGGCGCGGCATTGCTGGGCGCGCTGTCGTACGGGCAGGAGTTCGCCTTCCCCGCGCTGACCCCCGGCCTCGGCCCCGAGCCCCGCGCACCCCGGCTGCTCGCCGCCAAGCTCGCGGTCAGCGGAGCCCTCGCACTGCTTCTCGCCCTGCTCGCGGCCCTCGCGGACACCTCGGCGCTGCGACTGGCACTGGGCCCCGCCGGGGTCCCGGACCCGCTGGTGTTGTCGGCCACCACCGCCGGCTGGGCCGCGCTGTGCGTGGCCTGCGCGTGGACGGGGGTGCTGGCGGCGTGCGCGTTCCGCACCACGGCGCTCGGGCTCGCCGCGGTGCTCTCCGTGCCGCTGCTGGTGGCGCCCGGTCTGCGGTTCCTGCTCGGCGGGCGGACGGGAGCGCAGTTCCGCGACGCGGCCGAGGCGCTGTGGTCCGTGGCCACGGGGGCGCCGCGTACGGACGACCGGGCTGCCCTCGCCGCGCTGCGCTCGGCGACCCAACCGCTCGTCGTCGCCCTGGTGTTGTCGCTGTCGTGCCTGGTCATCGCCTATCTGGCAAGCGCGTTGCGGGAACGCAGGCGCGGGCGCGGGTCAACTCCTGTGCACTCCACCGGAGCTGTGCGTATCGACCACGAGGAGGCGTGATTCGTCCTGATAAAGCGTCAATTATCAGGTGATGAGCGCTCACCCTTTCGTGTGCTTTTCAGCAAAGCCCTCAAGGCCTGCTCCGGCATCGCCGACAAAGGATGCGTGAGTACCCTTGCGCACACCATGATGACCGCGGCTCGTTCCGCTGACTCCGGCATCGCCGGCCCGGGCGAGCTGGACCGCTACTCGTACGCCGACGGCCCCGCCGGCGACCGCCCAGGAGGCGGGATCACGTCCTGGGAGGGCATGGATCCGGACGTGGGCCGGGTGGGTCGCCGAACCGGCGGCAGCCGTGGCCGCGGACTGCACGGCCAACTCGTCCAGCAGCTCGGCCAGATGATCGTGTCCGGCGACCTCGGTGCCGACCGACCGCTGGTGCCCGAGGAGATCGGCCAGCGCTTCGAGGTCTCCCGCACCGTCGTCCGCGAATCACTCCGGGTGCTGGAGGCCAAGGGCCTGGTCAGTGCCCGGCCGAACGTCGGCACGCGGGTCCGTCCCGTCAGCGACTGGAATCTGCTCGACCCCGACATCATCGAATGGCGCGCCTTCGGCCCGCACCGCGAGGAGCAGCGCCGCGAGCTGCTCGACCTGCGCTCGACGATCGAACCGCTCGCTGCCCGGCTCGCCGCCGGCCACGGGCGCGAGGACGTCCAGCAGCGGCTCGCCGACATGGCCGAGATCATGGCCCACGCAGCAGCCCAGGGCGACGCGCTCACCTTCACGCGCGCCGACGTGGAATTCCACGGGCTGCTGCTCACCGTCGCCGGCAACCGCATGCTGGAGCACCTGTCCGGGATCGTCCTGGCGGCCCTCCAGGTATCCGGCGGTACGGTCACCGGCTGTGAGCGCCCGGGCGACACCTCGGTAGGGCTGCACCACCGGATCGTCGAGGCGCTCGCCGAGGGCGACGGCGGCACCGCCGAGGCGGCGATGCGCCAGCTGCTCGCGGGTTCCACCGAGCAGTCCTCGGCCGCCGCCGACCATGTCGTCCCGGCCCCCCGGGAGCACTGACCGCCCCGCCGGCCGCCGTGGGCCCCGTGTCACCGGGGGTCGGCGGCGGCTCGTGCGCGTCACATGTCCGACTTTGCCGCTGATCTGCACAATTTGGGGTGTGACTCGGGCCACGTAAGCTGGGCGTAACGCCAGGCGAGGCAGTGCGATGACTTAAGAGGTGGCGGCCGTACGAGGAATATTCGGCATCGATTCCGACGCTGAGTCGCCGTACGGTTCCACCGAGTCGTTCCCATCGTTCCGAGAGGTTGTTCGTGTCGGCCAGCACATCCCGTACGCTCCCGTCCGAGATCGCCGAGTCCGAGTCTCTGATGGCGCTCATCGAGCAGGGTAAGGCCCAGGGGCAGATCGCAGGCGACGACGTGCGTCGGGCGTTCGAAGCGGACCAGATTCCGGCAACCCAGTGGAAGAACGTTCTGCGCAGCCTCAACCAGGTCCTCGACGAGGAGGGTGTGACGCTGATGGTGAGTGCCGCCGAGGCGCCCAAGCGCACCCGCAAGAGCGTCGCAGCCAAGAGCCCGGCGAAACGTACTGCCACCAAGACGGTCGCCGCGAAGGCGGCCCCTGCCAAGAAGACCGTTGCGCCCAAGGCCCCGGCTCCCGAGCCGGTGGCCGAGGCCGAGACCACGGTGGAGCCATCGGTGGAGGCGGAGAACTCAGCAGCCAGGAAGGCGCCGGCGAAGAAGGCCGCCGTGAAGAAGACGGCTGCCAAGAAGGCGCCCGCGAAGAAGACGGCGGCAGCCAAGAAGTCCGCCGCCGCTCCGGGCGAGGACGACGCCGTCGAGGTGGAGGAGTCGCTGGAGGACGTCGCGCCCGGCAAGGGCGACGAGGAGGCGGAGAAGACGGAGTCCGAGAGCTTCGTTCTCTCCGACGACGACGAGGACGACGCGCCCGCGCAGCAGGTGGCTGTGGCCGGTGCCACCGCCGACCCGGTCAAGGACTACCTCAAGCAGATCGGCAAGGTCCCGCTGCTCAATGCCGAGCAGGAGGTGGAGCTGGCCAAGCGCATCGAGGCGGGCCTCTTCGCCGAGGACAAGCTGGCGGCGGCCGACAAGCTCGCACCCAAGCTCAAGCGCGAGCTGGAGATCATCGCCGAGGACGGGCGCTGGGCCAAGAACCACCTGCTGGAGGCCAACCTCCGGCTCGTCGTCTCCCTGGCCAAGCGCTACACCGGCCGCGGCATGCTCTTCCTTGACCTGATCCAGGAGGGCAACCTGGGCCTGATCCGCGCGGTCGAGAAGTTCGACTACACCAAGGGCTTCAAGTTCTCCACGTACGCCACCTGGTGGATCCGGCAGGCGATCACCCGCGCGATGGCCGACCAGGCCCGCACCATCCGTATTCCGGTGCACATGGTCGAGGTCATCAACAAGCTCGCCAGGGTGCAGCGGCAGATGCTCCAGGACCTGGGCCGCGAGCCCACCCCGGAGGAGCTGGCCAAGGAACTCGACATGACCCCGGAGAAGGTCATCGAGGTCCAGAAGTACGGCCGCGAGCCGATCTCGCTGCACACCCCGCTCGGGGAGGACGGCGACAGCGAGTTCGGTGACCTCATCGAGGACTCCGAGGCGGTCGTGCCCGCCGACGCGGTCAGCTTCACGCTTCTGCAGGAGCAGCTGCACTCGGTCCTCGACACGCTGTCCGAGCGGGAGGCAGGCGTCGTCTCCATGCGCTTCGGCCTGACCGACGGGCAGCCGAAGACGCTGGACGAGATCGGCAAGGTCTACGGCGTCACGCGCGAGCGGATCCGGCAGATCGAGTCGAAGACGATGTCGAAGCTGCGCCACCCGTCGCGCTCCCAGGTGCTGCGCGACTACCTCGACTGACCCTCCTCCGGACGGCGGGACCGGGGCGCGCGGCACTGCGCGCGCCGCCGGTCTGCGGATGCGGCCTCCGGCCCTATCGATGACTCTGGGTGCTCAGAGTGGTTCATAGGGTCAGGAGGCCGTATGCATCTCCCCGTTCCCACCTGTCTGCGTCATCGCGGCCGCCGCGACCGTCGGCGCCGCCGCCGTACGGCCATAGCCGTGGCGGCCCTGCTGTCGGCGTTCGCCCTTCCCCTGGCGGTGCCGGCGGCTCCGGCCGCCGCCAACGGAGTAGTCGTCGGCGGCGTGCCGACATCGACCGACGACGAGCCGTGGGTGGTGGCGCTCGCCAGCCGGGAGCGTTTCGGTTCCGCCAGATCCGGGCAGTTCTGCGGCGGTGTGGCGGTGGGGCCGCGTACGGTCGTCACCGCGGCGCACTGCTTCGGGCAGGAGGCGCTCGGTGTCACGGACTGGCACAAGCTGCCGGACCTGAGGGTCATCGCCGGGCGGACGGATCTGAGTGGGTCCGACGGGCAGGAGCTGACACTTGCCGATGTATGGGTCAACCCCGACTTCGACGCCTCCACCAATGCCGGGGACGTCGCGGTGATCACGCTTCCTCAGGCTCTGCCGGGCGGCGCCGTGCTCCCGATGGCCCAACCGTCCGACGCCGCGCCGTACGCGCCGGGTACCCAGGCACAGGTCTACGGCTGGGGCGACACCACGGGGCAGGGTACGTATCCGCAGGCGCTGCGGACGGCCACCGTGGACGTACTGGCCGACTCGGTGTGCGAGAAGGCCTACCCCGGCGACGCGGACGGCACGTACCTGCGCGACTCCATGGTGTGCGCGGGGCTGTCCGCCGGTGGCAAGGACGCCTGCCAGGGCGACAGCGGCGGGCCGCTCGTCGCGGCGGGCCGGCTGATCGGGCTCGTGTCGTGGGGGACGGGCTGCGCGGAGGCCGACTACCCGGGCGTCTACACCCGCGTGTCGGCGGTGTCCCAGCTGGTGGCCCAGCACATGTGAGCGCGGCACACCACCGGCGGAAAGCCCGCGGGCGGACACCCCCTCAAGGGGTCCGTCCGCCCGCGGGGCCGAGCTCGTCGCGTGGTGCGATGTGTCAGCGCTCGTCTTCTCCCGCCGGGGCCGGGGCGTCGGTGAGCCGCCCCGTCTCGTCCTGTATTTCTGCAGCGATCTTCTTGAGTTCCGGCTCGAACTTGCGTCCGTGGTGTGCGCAGAAGAGCAGCTCTCCGCCGCTGGTGAGAACGACACGCAGGTAGGCCTGAGCGCCGCAACGGTCGCAGCGGTCTGCCGCTGTCAGCGGACTCGCGGGGGTCAGAACAGTAGTCACGTCGCCTCTTCTCTAGCTCGACGAGCTGTCGTACCAGGGTCAACATCCAACCAGGCCGAAAACGTTCCCGCTGACGGCTTTTCCTCGAAAACGGGCCTCGGAGTGACTGGGTGTTACCGATTGGCGGCGAATAGGAGTCAGTTGCGTCAGATGTCGCATATGGGGCTTTTGTCGTACTGGTCCACACTCGCCCCGACCGGCTTGCCGGGGTGTTGGTGAGGACGTGCCCGGAGCCTAAATGGTTCATGCCTCTTTGGGAACGTGACATGTGTATCACTCGTGCGGGTTATCGAACGTGTGAGCGAGCAAGGCTACGATGAAGGTCCGGATACCGGGTCGCGGCGCAGCTGCCCTCCCCGACCTCGGTACCCTCTCACCGATACGGCTGAAGAGCTTCAGGCCACACCAGATCGAGGAGTTGCCCGCGTGACCGCCGAAACATCCGTGCCGTCCACCGCGCTGCTGACGGGCGCAGATCGCGACGGCTCCAACTACACAGCGCGGCACCTGCTCGTCCTCGAAGGCCTCGAAGCGGTTCGCAAGCGTCCCGGCATGTACATCGGGTCCACCGACAGCCGCGGTCTGATGCACTGCGTCTGGGAGATCATCGACAACTCCGTCGACGAGGCCCTGGGCGGCCACTGCGACAGCATCGAGGTGATCCTCGCGGCCGACGGCTCCATCGAGGTCCGCGACAACGGCCGCGGCATCCCTGTCGACGTCGAGCCCAAGACCGGCCTGTCGGGTGTCGAGGTCGTCATGACCAAGCTGCACGCCGGCGGCAAGTTCGGCGGCGGCTCGTACGCGGCCTCCGGCGGTCTGCACGGCGTCGGCGCGTCGGTGGTCAACGCGCTCTCGGCCCGACTGGACGTCGAGGTCGACCGCAGCGGCAGCACCCACGCCATCAGCTTCCGCCGCGGCGTGCCCGGCGCCTTCGCCTCCGCCGGTCCGGATGCCAAGTTCGAGCCCGCGAGCGGCCTGACGAAGACCAAGAAGATCCCGCGTACGCGCACCGGCACCCGGGTCCGCTACTGGCCGGACCGGCAGATCTTCCTCAAGGACGCCAAGCTCTCGCTGGAGACGCTGCACCAGCGCGCCCGGCAGACTGCCTTCCTGGTGCCGGGCCTGACGATCGTGGTCCGCGACGAACGCGGCGTCGAATCCGAGAAGCCGGTCGAGGAGATCTTCCACTTCGACGGCGGCATCAGCGAGTTCTGCGAATTCCTGGCCCCCGACAAGCCCATCTGCGACGTCCTGCGGCTCACCGGCAGCGGCACGTTCAAGGAGACGGTCCCGGTCCTGGACGACCGCGGCCACATGACGCCCACCGAGGTCACCCGGGAACTGGGCGTCGACATCGCGCTGCGCTGGGGCACCGGGTACGACACCACGGTCCGCTCCTTCGTCAACATCATCGCCACGCCCAAGGGCGGCACCCATGTCACCGGATTCGAGCGCTCGGTGGCCAAGACGGTGAACGAGGTGCTGCGTGCCGCCAAGCTGCTGCGCGTCGCCGAGGACGACATCGTCAAGGACGACGCGATGGAGGGCCTCACGGCCGTCGTCACCGTCCGGCTCGCCGAGCCGCAGTTCGAGGGCCAGACCAAGGAGGTGCTCGGCACCTCCGCCGCCAACCGGATCGTGGCGAACGTGGTGGCCAAGGAGCTGAAGGAGTTCCTGACCTCCACCAAGCGGGACGCCAAGGCCCAGGCGCGCGCCGTCCTGGAGAAGGCCGTCGCGGCCGCCCGGACGCGTATCGCGGCCCGCCAGCACAAGGAGGCGCAGCGCAGGAAGACGGCCCTGGAGACGTCCTCGCTGCCCGCCAAGCTCGCGGACTGCCGCAGCGACGACGTCGACCGCAGCGAACTGTTCATCGTGGAGGGCGACTCGGCGCTCGGCACCGCAAAGCTCGCGCGCAACTCGGAGTTCCAGGCGCTGCTGCCGATCCGCGGCAAGATCCTCAACACCCAGAAGTCGTCGGTCTCCGACATGCTCAAGAACGCGGAGTGCGGCGCGATCATCCAGGTCATAGGAGCCGGCTCCGGCCGCACCTTCGACATCGACCAGGCGCGCTACGGCAAGGTGATCTTCCTCGCCGACGCCGATGTCGACGGCGCCCACATCCGCTGCCTGCTGCTGACCCTCTTCCAGCGCTACATGCGCCCCATGGTCGAGGAGGGCCGCGTCTTCTCGGCGGTCCCGCCGCTCCACCGCATCGAGCTCGTCCAGCCCAAGAAGGGCCAGGACAAGTACCTCTACACCTACTCCGACAACGAACTCCGCCAGACCCTGCTCGACCTCCAGCGCCGCAACGTCCGCTACAAGGACAGCATCCAGCGCTACAAGGGCCTCGGCGAGATGGACGCCAACCAACTGGCCGAAACCACGATGGACCCCCGCCACCGCACCCTCCGCCGCATCAACATCAGCGACATCGAAGCCGCCGAACGCGCCTTCGACCTTCTGATGGGCAACGAGGTGGCCCCCCGCAAGGAGTTCATCACCAACTCGGCCTCCACGCTGGACCGGGCGCGGATCGACGTCTGACCTGCGGCGGAGCAGGCGGGCTGCCTCGGTGAACGCCTGGCAGTCCGCAGACGGTCCGCAACCGCGCTGACGGTTGGTCAGCGCGGGGGAGTGGCTACGCCACTTCCTGGGCGGGCTCGTCCGGGCGGTCCGCGTAGGCGCAGTCGACGGCTGCGCGGGTCCGCTCCTCGGAGTCGGGCCACAGGTGGGTGTAGATGTTCAGCGTCATGGCCGCGTTGGTGTGGCCGAGGCGCTCGGAGACGGTCTTCACCGACTCGCCGTGCTTGATGAGCAGGCTGGCGTAGTGGTGCCGGAGGGCGTGAGGGCCGACGCCGTCCGGTATCCCGGCCTTCCGGCATGCGGGGCGCCACACGCGCTTCATGAACTCGTTGTAGGCCACAGGACCGCCCTCTGGCGCCGTGAAGAGCCAGTCCTGCTGTGTGGGGGCCGGGAAGGACTTCAGGTGGGCCTTGACCGCGTCGGTCGCCATCCTCGGAAGCGGCACGACCCGGTACGAGCGGTCCGTCTTGGGCGGCCCCACGAAGACGCCGTGCTTGGTCTGCTGCACCTGCTGGTCGACGGTGAGGGTCGCACGGGCCAGATTCAGGTGACGGCGCTGGAGCCCGAACACTTCTCCCGGGCGTAGCCCGGTGCTGGCCGCCAGGTACACCAGGCCCTTGTAGGGCGCGGCTATCTGCGTTGCGAGGCTCCGTACCTGGGCGACGGTAAGAGGCACGATCTGCTTCCGTGGCACCGATGGCAGCTTGACGCCGGTGCACGGGTTGAGGGGGATCATGCGGTCGCGGACGGCCGCGCTGAAGACGGCGTTGACGGTGTTGAAGACCGTCCGCGTCGTGCTGGCTGCGAGCTTGTGCGTGGACGTGAGGCTGGTGACCCAGCTCTGGACGTCACCGGGCTTGATGCCACCCAGCGTCCGGCTTTCCCAGGCGGGGTATGCATGGCACCTGAGGTGCTGCTCGACCGCCCTGGCCGTGGAAGGCCGGTGAGGCTGGCTGCGGCGCCACTCCTCGGCGTACTCCTTGAACGGTTTCCTGGCGGACTGCGGGTCGACGTACTGGCCGGTGACGATGCTGGTGGTGACCTCGTCGAGCCAGCGCTGGGCCTCGACCTTGCGGTCGAAGTGCCGGGCGTGTTCCTTGCCGTTGGAGTCGCGGTATCGGGCGCGCCACTTGCCGTTGGGGCGCTTCTGGACGTTGGCCAAGGTGGGGCTTCCTATCTGGTCAGTGGTGGTAGCCCCCGTTCTCGATGTGCTGGGTGAGGGCGCGTGCGTCGCGCTCGTCGCCCATGAGGCGGAGGCACTGGGTATGGATCCCGGTGGAGCTGTCGGGGTGGGCTCTGAGGTAGTCGGCGATGCCGATCACGGCTGCGTGCAGGCGGTCCTGGGCGTCGCGGGACTCGTAGAAGGCTTCGAC
This sequence comes from Streptomyces sp. NRRL F-5123, assembly GCF_000721495.1. GTDB lineage: Bacteria > Actinomycetota > Actinomycetes > Streptomycetales > Streptomycetaceae > Actinacidiphila. Next base: position 222,940 of record NZ_JOHY01000003.1, on the reverse strand, counting down.
GGCTTCCTGGACGACGCGTCTGCCTTCCAGGTCGATGCCTTCCAGGGGTGGTGACATCAGCTCTTCCAGGGGCAGTTCGAAGACGCGGGCGAAGCCGAGGGCCTCGTCGAGTGTGATTTTGCGGCGGGGCTTGCCGTTCTCGATCCGCCAGACCGCGGTCTGGTTCATGGGGACGCCGGCCTTGGTCATGCGGGTGGCGAGTTCTGTGGTGCTCCAGCCCCTGATCTCGCGTTCGAGGGCGACGCGTGCTGCCGCGTTGCCCTCGCTGTACAGCAGCGGGGTGCCGCTGTCGTTCGGCTCAGTCGCCATCGGCCTCTTCCTTCGATCGGTGCGCCCTACCCGGCCAGGTGCTAGTCAAAATGTAACATGTGCTATCCCGTTTGCATGGCCCGGGCTTTCGTGATTGGTTCATCTCCGTAACGGAAGGCGACCTAGTCGAAAGGGAAAACATGGACCGCTACCTGACCACGGCCGAGGTGGCCGAGCGCTACCGCACAGCGGACAGCACTGTGCGGTACTGGCGGCACATCGGCTACGGGCCGAAGGGGGTGAAGGTCGGCCGCCGCGTGCTCTACAGCGAGGCCGAACTCACCCGCTTCGAGCAGCGCCTGGCCGAGCAGGACCCGGGCTGCGACGGTTGGACCCTGGGGGCCTGATGCCCGTCCAGACGCCGCAGCCAACGAAACGACCCCCGGTGCTACCAACACCGAGGGCCTCGTGAACACCCATCAAACCGTGCGATCGATTCACGACGGTGAAGGCGGGCCTGCCAGCCACGACCTCACCGGGAGGAGCTCAGCATGAACGATACGCCCCCGACGCCCGAGGGTGCATCCCCGATACCCGCATGGCCAGCGGTCGCCATACCGGCCAGCCAGGCCGACACGAGCCCTCTACGGCCCCTGCCATGGTCGACGGGCACACATACCCAGAGGTGACAGAAGCGGCGCCTGTCGCCCCGCCCAAGCTGTTGGACTGGGGGACCGGCGAGGGTTCTCGCCTGCTCGGCGAACTACGGTCCCAGGTCGCGCGCTTCGTGATCCTCCCCTCCACGCACGCCCTCAACGCGGTCACGCTGTGGGTGGCGGCGACGCATCTGCAGCCCGCGTGGCAGCACGCCCCGCGCCTGGCCGTGGTCGGCCCGGCCAAGCGGTGCGGGAAGTCACGGCTGCTCGACGTCCTCACCGAGACCGTCCACGAGCCGATGCTGACGGTCAACACGACCCCGGCGGCGGTCTTCCGGTCCATCGGCGACCAGCCGCCCACCCTGCTGGTGGACGAGGCCGACACGATCTTCGGCAGCGTGAAGGTGGCGGAGAAGAACGAGGAGCTGCGCGGCCTGCTCAACGCCGGGCACCAGCGCAACCGCTACGTCACCCGCGTGGTCGGCAACGACCACACCCCGCACCGGTTCGCGACCTTCGCCATGGCGGCGCTCGCCGGGATCGGCGACCTGCCCGACACGATCATGGACCGGTCGGTGGTCGTCCGGATGCGCCGCCGCGCCGACGGCGAACGCGTCCACCCTTTCCGCTCCAAGCGCGACACCCCCGCCCTGCACGCCCTGCGCCAGCGGATCATCGCGTGGGCCGGGCCGCTGGTCGACGCAGCCGCAGACCTGGAGCCGGAACTGCCGGTGGAGGACCGGGCCGCCGACACCTGGGAGCCCCTGGTCATCGTCGCCGACCTGGCCGGCGGTCCGTGGCCGGACCTGGCGCGTGAGGCGTGCGCGCGGATGGTCGCGGCCGAAGCCCAAGCCGAGGAGGACAACCCGGGCGGCGCACGGGTCCTCGCGGATATCCGCCGGATCTTCTTCGCCCGCCGCGAGCCGGACAGCCTCACCACCACCGACCTGCTCGCCGAACTGCGTGCGGACCCCGAGGCACCGTGGGGGGAGTGGGGGAGGGCAGGGCTGTCCGCCCGCGACCTCGGTGCCCTGCTGCGCGAGTTCGGGATCGTCTCGGGCAACGTCCGCGTCGCTGACGGTACCCAGCGCAAGGGCTACACCCGCAGCAAGTTCCTCGACCCGTGGCGCCGGTACTGCCCCACCGTCCACCCGACCGGCATGAGCCCGGCACCCGGCACGGGCTGACCCGGTCCCCTGGTTGCCGTCTTTGCCGTCCCTGCCGTAACACCGCAGCTCAACAGGGGTCTGTGCAAGACGGCAACCGGGCCCAAGACGGCAACACGATCAGCACCAGGCCTCGGTGCCCCCTGGGACGCCGCCTCAATCCGTCCCGTGCCGTCTTTGCCGTCCCCGCCGTACCACCGCAGCTCACCCCGGGTGTACCCGGGACGGCACGAGCCACCCTGCCGTCCCGCCGACGACCCAAGACGGGTGCGCAACCGGGGCGAGACGGCAGCCCGGCGGGCTGCCGTACCTGCCCTGACCTGCGGTTGCAACGGCAAGACGGCCAAGACGGATCCACACCACCAAGCTCCCGCCCGTAAGGATGCTCTCCACGCATGCCCACCACCCCGCCGGACGCCCGCCCGACCGCCACGGGTGTGTTCGCCCGCACAACGATCACCCTCGTCATGGCGGTCATCGCAGCCCTCGCCTTCGTGTTCTCCTTCGGCAACGTCTGGGCACTGGCCCTCCGGCTCGGCATCTCCCGCCCGATCGCGCCACTGATCGCACCGATGGTCGACCTGTCCGTCGTCGGCCTGCTCGTCGCCCTGCACCACCTGGCCGCCTACGGCACCGACCCCGTCCACCTGCGCTCAGCCACACGGCTGATGCACCTGTGTGGCCTGCTGACCGTCGCCCTCAACACAGCCGAGCCCCTGCTCGCCCGGCACTACGGCCGCGCCGCCCTCGACACCGTCGCTCCAGCCCTCCTCCTCGGCTGGGGAGCCGTCGGCCCCACTCTCCTGCGCCACCTCCACACACCCACCGCCCCGCCACCGAACCAGACAAGCCGCCCCCGGCCGGACGAGGCCACCACCACGGTCACGAGCCCACCACTCGCCCGGAAGGCATACGCCGGAACGCCAACTGCCACCAAGCACGCAGCAACCGCCGTGCAAACCGAGAGCGACAGCACCGAGGCCGCCGCTGCGCGCAAACGCACCGGACGCCCGCCAGCGGCAACCATGGACGAGCTGATCGCCATAGCCCGACCCGCCGTCGCCGAGCACAATGTCAGCGTCGCCGTGGTCAAGCAGGCCCTGCGTGACGCTCACACACCCGTCAGCAGCGCCCGCCTCACCGAACTCATGAAGCACCTGAGGGCCGAAGCTGTCATCTCTGCCAGCGCCGCACCGGAGCCGGAGCCCGTGCGAGCCCACCCCGCCGAGAGCTGATGAGGGCGGCACCCCGATCTGGATGCGCGGATGTCCGGACGTCCCGCGGACTTCCGCGCATCCGGATCGCCGACCCACCTACACCCGGAATGGCGAAACCGCGACTCCATGAACTGCGCCGCAGCAGGACCACCCCCGTCATCCGCCTCACCGAAAGCCCCCACCGGAGAGAACCGTGAAGCCTGACCCGTACGCCGCGAACGACACCGAGGAAGGCCGCACCCCTGTCGCCAAGTCCCGAAGGCTGACCGGCTTGTGGAAGCGCGTCGTCACCAACGACGTCCCGGACGGAGCAAGCTGGAGCGGTCGAAACTCCTCTGGGGTTTCGTCCGCGCTTGCCTCCGCCCCAGCGGGGGCCGAGGGGTCCGGCCGCTTGGGGCCGCCGGACCAGGTGGGTGAGGCCGAGCGCGGCCTCACCCAGAACACGGCACGCCGGGCTACGGACGGGGCGTGCCCGTCGTGCGGCTACCTCCTGCCCGCTACTGCTGGGCAGCGGGAGTCCCCGTCGTGGCGGGAACCGGAAGATCCGCCATTGCCCGGCCCGATGTACCGCAAGCCCACCAGGGAGACACGGAGCAGGGCGCGCAGCATCCGCTTCACCCCGACCGCGGAGGCGGTGATCGAAGCCGCCGCCCAGGCGCGTGGCCAGTTCTTCGCCGGGTACGTCGGTGACGTCGCCTACGCCCACGCCCTCGGCAAGGCCACCGCGGGCCTGGGCAGCCCCGAGGACGACCCTGCCCGCCCCGTGGTCGAGGCGGTCGAGAGGCTGATCGCCCAGCTCCGCCGTAACGGCAACAACCTCAACCAGATCACCCACGCGATCAACACCGGCATCGTCCCCGACCACGCCGAGCACGTCCTGGCACGCGTCGAGGAGACGGTCGAGAAGGCCTTCACCCTCCTCGACGGGTTCGTCGGCAAGCAGGACGTGGCCTGATGGTCCCCGACGTGTCCACCGGTTCGCACACGGCCGGATTGCTGTACTACCTGTTCGGCAAGGGCCGACGCGACGAGCACGCCGATCCGCACATCGTCGCGGCCTGGGACATGGCCGGCGCCCCCGACCCCGGCCGCAACCCCGACGCCACCATCGTGCAGCTCGCCGACCGCCTCGACCTGCACGCCCGACTGCGGGCCAAGGAGACCGGGAAGATGCCGACCAAGCACATGTGGCACTGCCCCGTACGCACCGCGCCGGGCGATCGCTACCTCACCGACGCCGAGTGGGCCGAGGTCGCCCGCCGGATCGTCGCCGCAACCGGCATCGCCCCCGACGGCGACGACCTGGCCTGCCGGTGGATCGCGGTCCGCCACGCCGACGACCACATCCACATCGCCGCCGTCTCCGTACGCGCCGACGGCCGCCGCGCCCGCACCAACCGCGACGGCCAACGTGCCCAAGCCGAATGCCGCCTCATCGAGGAGGAATACGGGCTCCGGCAGCTGAAGTCCGGCGACATGACCGCGCCGAAGACCCCCACCAGCGCCGAGCAGGCCAAGGCCGACCGGATGGGCCGCGACATCACCAGCCGCGCATGGCTGCGCGACCAGGCATACGCCGTCCTGGCCGCCGTCCGCACCGAGGAAGAGTTCTTCGACGTCCTCGGCGCGCTCGGCATCAAGGTCAACAAGCGCATCGGAACCGAGACGGGGAAGGTCACCGGCTACAGCCTCGCCGCCCCCGGCGACACCAACACTGACGGCGAACCGGTGTACTTCGGCGGCTCCAAGCTAGCCCCGGACCTGTCCATCGTCCGCATCCGTGAAACGCTCACCCGCTCCGGACACGTCACTCCGGCCTCGCGCACCCGGCCCAGCCCGCTGGACGCCTGGCAGTCCGCCGAGACCGCACTCCGCGAGACCACCACGGTCCTCGGCGGCAGCGACGACGAGGAAGCCCAGGCCCACCTCGCCGCTTACAGCACCGTCCTCCACAACGCAGCCCTGAACGCCCCACCCACCTACCGGGCCGACCTTCGCGCCGCGGCAGCCGCCTTCAACCGCGCTCGCCGCTCCGCCATCCGAGCCGACCACGACAAGGCCACCGCCCTCCGCCAAGCCGCGAAGGACCTCATCTACGCCTCCCACGACGCAGGCGGCCTGCCCGTTGCGGTGATCGCCACCATCCTCCACCTGGCCGTCGCTGCCGCCCGTTGGTACGAACAGCGCGGCTACCAGCAGCAAGCAGCCGCAGCCCAGCAGACCGTCGCCCACCTGCGGGCCGGCTACCAGCGTGCCGCTGAACCGGTCTTGGCTGACCTCACCCGCCGCACCCCAAGCCCACAGGCTGCCCGACGCTTCGAGACCACGCTCCGCCAGGCGATCCCCGACCATGCCGATCGCCTTCTCACCGACCCCGCCTGGCCCGCCCTGGCCACCACCCTCGCCCAAGCCGAAACCGCCGGCCACCACCTCCCCACCCTTCTCCGCCAGGTCGCCGCCGAACGCGAACTCGACACAGCCCACTCACCCGCCGAAGTCCTCACCTGGCGCATCACGACCGCCCCCAACCGCCGAGCAGCCGCAGCGCAAACCCGCACCACCACTGTCCGAGCGACTCCACCCGCGCCGGAGCACGTACAGCCAGCGCGCCCCGCTGCCGTGCCTGACCAGCCGGTCCACAGGAGGCGGTAGGCAGTCTCTGTAGGGGCCGCCGTCCAAGAGCGTGCAGAACACCGCGGAGGGGTCCACGACGCTCGTGGACCCCTCCGACAGCCGGGACCGCCTACCTCTCGAGCCTCAACCTCACTCAGCTCCGAGGTCGCGCAGTGAACTGCGGCAGTCATGCCCGGCGTCGCCGGTGTTTCGCGCCCTGGCCCGTTGTAGCTGACCGACCCGGCAACACCGGCTGGGCAGCCGCGGAGGATGCAGGGCGATCCTCAAGGAGGATGGCTTGTCAGACCAGGTTCTGGAGTTCGCGGATGCAGGGGCCGCACGCGTACATGGGCGCCTGCGCTCCGGCGACGTTGGCCGGGCCGATCCACAGGACGCGGGTCCACTGCCGGCCGCAGTACAGCCAGCAGTATCCGTCAACCCACTCGTTGCCGTCGTCTGTCGTCGCAGGCTCGGGCAGACCGCCGCGGGCGAACGTAGCGATCCCGGGGATCACTCGGTGCTGAATGGAGACTTCGGTCAGCACTGCTTCACCCCGGCTGTCACCGACTGCCGGCAGCGGCGTCGAGGTCCTCGTTCTCCTTCACGTCGGAGAACAGGAGGGTGGATTCGGCCAGGATGTCGCGGCCCGCCTCGCTCTTGTAGATGGCGTCGACGCTGCCGAAGCGGGCGTCCACGTAGTCGAGACCCAGGCGAGCGGCGGCCTGGCGGACGGATACCTCGTCGGGGCCCTCGATCTCCAGGAAGGTGGGGAGGTCGGGCCAGGTGTCGAAGTCGAAGGCGATGTCGCCGAGCTGCCACTCCTCGCGGAAGTTCTCCTGGTAGCGCACCTCGCGCAGGCCCAGGTTGCTCAGGATCTCGGCCATCGCCTGCAGGTCGCCGACTTCGGTCTCGATCTCGGTCGTCCCGTGGATCGAGGTGGCGTCGGTGACCTGCTTGAGGGTGAGCGTGGTGCGCGTGCCTTCGTTGCGCAGGCGCACCCACTGGGAGCCGTCGAGGACGTCGCTCTCGAAGATCTTGCGGGTGAGCAGGGTCCGTGGAAATGCCTGGACCGCGCCCAGGGCCGCCAGCTTGGCCTGGAGCCCGGCCACGTCGACGGCGAGGAACTTCGCTTCGTACTCGTGCTTCATGATCGCTTCATGCCCTTTCGGTGGTCGCTGAAGAGGTACGGGTCGCCAGGAGCGCACCCATCCGGTGGACGTGCGGGTGCGGCTGGCCGATGTGCGGACGCTCGGTGAACTGCCCCGTCCTCAAGGTCAGCTGGATGTTCCAGCCCTTGGAGAAGTGGGGGCTGAGCCGTTCCGGGGACGTGTAGTGCTCGCTCAAGTGCTGCCGGGCCGTGACGGGCATCATGAACTCGGCTCCGAACAGACCGTGGACACGCACGAGGTCTTGCATGCGGGTGACGAAGTCGGCGAGGCGCCAGTGGTGGTTGGCACTGTAGTGCCAGGAGGAGCTCGTCCAGACCGCGTCGTATTGCCCGGTGATAGGCAGGTCCGCGTCGAGGAAGTCCGCCTCCACGACGTCCACGCGGTCGTCCAGCTGCTCCTGCCGAAGTCGCTCGATCAGCCCGGTCGCGTGGGCCTTCGTGCCGTCAGGCAACTCGACGAGTCCACCCTGAAGAGCGATCGGGTCTCGTTCGATCGCGATGACGCGGTGGCCGGCCGCGGCCAGCGGCAGGACCAGCCTGCCGTCGCTCGCGCCGATGACCACCACGGTTGCGTCACAGCCGACGTGTTCCGACAGGGCCGCGCGGAACTGGGGGAAGAAGGTGAGGGTGTGCTCCCACCTGCTGAGGGTCTGCACCGCCGCTGTCTCCTTGGGCTGTGATGTCGAGGATGCCGTGGACGACCTGCTCCGGGGTGCGGCGCGTGGTGTCCACTCGATGCATCGGGAAGGGGGCGTACGCGTGGGTGATCTGCTCTGCCACCTCCTCGGCGAGCCCGTCCCAGCGCGAAACGGGCTTGTGGCGGGCCAACAGCCTGCGCCGGCGTTCTTCCTCGGCGCACACGAGGCTGTACGTGACGGGCTCGGGCAGGTCCGGCGGCAGGCTGATGTCGAGGCGGGAGCCGTAGGCACGGTGGTTGGCCAGGCAGCGCGCGAAGTAGCTGTCCACGACGACCGGGGTACCGGCCGACAGGTGCCGGCGGATGTCGTCGGTGGCGGTGAACAGCGCGGAGAGGTAGAAGGCCATGCGGGCCTCCACGTTGTCCCGGGCGTCGACCTCCTTCCGCAACGACTGGTAGAGCGCGGGCACGGTGGGGACGAGTACGGCTCCGCGTGCCGCCGCGAGCAGGGGCGCGACCGTGGACTTCCCCGTGCCGCGTAACCCTTCGAGGCTCTCGAAGAGCGGCCCGTCAGGCACGGGCGTAGACCACGCCGGGCACCGCGAGGGCGATCTCGTCGGTGGCGGAAGGCCGGTGGACGATGTGACCGGCTTCCTTGTCGTACCAGAAGGCGTGGGCGTCCTTGCCGACCGCGTTGCAGGACATCGTCAGGGCGCCGCGCGGGTCGGCCTCGATCCGGGGAATCGAAAGGGCCTGGGGCGCGGGGGCGCAGGCCTCGAGGGTGCCCTCCTCGGAGAGGTCCTCGTCCACGATGACCTCGATCGTGAGGTCTGCGGTCCCGAGCTGCTCGCGCAGGCGGCCGTATGCGGCGGTGTCGGTGATGAGCAGCTCGGGGTGGTGGGCGGCGTTGCCGACCGGGCGCAGGTGGTGGAGCTTGAGCTGCCGGGCGCCGTGGTCCTGGAGGGTGCGGGCCAAGGGCAGGACCTCGTCGATGTTGCGGGCGTTGACGGTCATGGTCGCGCCGGTGGGAATGCCCAGATCGCGAGCGTGGTCCATGGCGCTGAGGGCGCCCTGGTAGCTGCCGAACTTGCGGATGGCGTCGTTGGTCGCGCCGTTCCCCTCCAGCGAGATCCGCAGCAGGTCCAGGTGCGGGGCGATCTCGGTGAGGCGGCGTTCGATGCGGTAGCCGTTGGTGCAGATCTCCACCTGGAGGCCCAGCTCCTGCTTGGCGTACCGGACGACCTCGGGCAGGTCCTTGTAGACGAAGGGCTCGCCGCCGAGGAGGTTCACGGCCTCGGTGCCGTAGTCCTTGTGCATCAGCCGCATCAGGCTGACGGCCTCGTCGAGCGTGAAGGCGTCGGCGTGCTGGAGGCGTTCGCCGTGGAAGCAGTGCTGGCAGGCGAAGTTGCAGCGGTAGAGCAACTGCAGGTACAGCATCCGGATCGTCCTGATGCCGGTGACTTCCGCGATCACAGGGGGCCTCCTCGGGCTCGTTGCCTGGTCGAGGCCCTGATGGTGGCCGGGTGAGACGGGACCGCGTCACCGCGTAAAGGGACGTGCTCAGGACGTCCCCGGGACGTTTTCGCCCCGCTCGACGTCCTCCAACCGGCGGAGAACGCGATCGGTGTCCGCCAGGTCGGGCAGAACGACGGGGGCACCGGCAGCGGCGAGCGCGGACGGACTGTCGACGCCGGTGGCCACGGCGATGACGTGTGCTCCGGAGGCCAGGGCCGCTTCCACGTCGCGAGGTGTGTCGCCCACCAGGACGACGGGGGTGTCGATGGGAAGCCCGCGGTCGCGGTGGATGCGGCGCCGGGCGATGTCCACAAGGTGCGGACGCTCCTCGGCGTCGGCGCCGTACGCCCCGACGGGCAGGTCCAACAACCCGTCCAGGCCGAAGGCTGCCAGCTTGACCCGGGCGTTGGCCGCGATGTTGCCCGTGAGGACCGAGGACACCCAGCCCTCGTGCACGGATGCTTCCTTGAGGGCTTCCCGCACACCGGGCAGCGCTGTACCGCGCTCGCGTAGGACCTCACGTCGTTCCTCGCCGGCCTCGGCAAGAGCGGTCTCGACCTGGGGCCACTCGGGCTCGTCCACGCCGTTCCGCCGGAACAGGCCTCGCATGATCAGGCGGTCCGTACGTCCTTCGGTGACCGCCGGCTTGGCTGGCCGCGCTCCCGTCACAGTCTCGAACGCGGCGGCGTAGATTTCCTTGCTCACGCCGGCGTTGTCGATGAGGGTGTGGTCGATGTCCCACAGGACGATGAGCGTCATACCGGCAGCGTAGGCGCCTCGCAGGAACGCCCCATTCCACTGGGCGCGAACCGACACGACTTGCCCGCCGGCAAGGCTCTGCACTTGTATGACTCTGTGAACGAGCGACTGCACTCCGTACTCGCCCAGCGCGGCGTCACACCTGAGTTGCTCGCAGAAGTGTGCGAAGTGGACCCCAAGACCGTCAGCCGCTGGCTTGGGGGACGCATTCCCCACCCTCGCCACCGCTATCGCGTCGCTCAGCACCTCCGCGTGGAGGAAGCCTTCCTCTGGCCTGCTCCGCAAGCCATGAGCAGGCCGACGGTCACCGCCCCTGGGACGGAACTGCTGGCCACTTATCCCAATCGGGCCAGCGTCCCGCGAGAGACGTGGATCTCCCTGATCCAACAGGCCCAGGAACAGATCGACGTGCTCGTCTTCTCCGGCACCTTCTTCGCCCAGAGCAACCCGCACGTCGCCCGAATGCTGGCAAGCCGTGCGGCCGACGGCGTCCGTGTGCGGCTGTGCTTCGGCGACCCGGGCGGCCAGGCCGTTGCCATCCGGGGCCGCGAAGAAGGCATCGGCGACACCCTGGCCGCCAAGATCCGCGCCTCCCTCACCTACTACCGCTCCCTGTTAACGGTGGACGGCTGCGAAGTGCGGCTGCACGACACGACGCTCTACACCTCGCTGTTCCGTTACGACGACACCCTGCTGGCTAACCCGCACATCTACGGCCAGCCCGCCAGCGCCAACCCCGTCCTCCACCTCAAATGGGCGGACGCCAACGGCTGGTTCGACACGTACGCTGACAGCTTCGACGCCGTCTGGGCCAGTGCACGCCCCTGGACGCCCGAACCGGAGGGGACCACCGCACATGGGCAGGACTGAGTACTACAACGACCCCAAGGCCCCCAAGGCCAACACCCTCATCCCCGCCAGCAACCTCCTGGTCGTGGACGGGACCGGCGCGATCCTCCTCCAGCGCCGCCGCGACACCGGCCAGTGGGCCCTGCCCGGCGGAGCCCAGGACATCGGCGAGACCGCCGCCGAATGCGCGGTCCGCGAGTGCCTGGAGGAAACGGGGATCATCGCCGAGATCACTGGCTTCCTCGGCGTCTACACCAACCCGCGCCACATCGTCGCCTACACCGACGGCGAGATCCGCCAGCAGTACGAGAACACCTACATCGGCCGACCCGTCGGCGGCGAACCCACCATCAACGACGAAGCCGACGGCGTCCGCTTCGTCCAGCCCACCGACCTCGACGCGTACGACATCCACCCCAGCATGCGCCAGCAGATCGGCGACTACCTCGCCGGCACCTACCCCTACCTGGGCTGAGCCATAGCGAGAGCTGCTTCCACCCGCTCCACCGCCGCGAAGATCTCGGGCTCCGCCCGCCGGATGAACCGCCCCACCACGCTGTCGGCCCCGTACCGGCTGACGATCTCCGCCACCCGGTCCTGGGCGGTTGTCGGCTCACCGTCAGGCGTCGTCGTCATGTCGCAGTACACGAGCGCGTCTACGAGCAACGGGTCCTCCAACAGCGGGAACTCGGCTTCCAGCACATCCCGCAGCCTGCGCTCCTCCGCCTCCAGCAACGCGAAGGAGTGGTTGGCCACCAGACGGACCAGGCGCTCGTCGCCTTCATGGACATCCCGGAGGAAGCGAGCCCCGTCTAGCGGGTGGAACCCGGTCGTCGCCAGACGCGGCGCGTAGCCGACGTCATGTAGGACGGCCGCCGCGCGAAGCAGTCCAGAATCTTGGCCAATCACGGTCGCAAGCGAGGAGGCCCGAGCCGCGACTCCTTGAGAGTGCGCCCAACGCCGAGGCAACGGGCCAGCCAGCTCGTCATGTGCCAACTGCGAGGCCCACGCGACCATGTCTCCGTGCACACGAAGGGGCATTCCCTACTCTGCGAGGTGCTACTCCCACTGGGCCATGGGGCTGCAGCCGAGGGATTGAAATTGGGCCGTGTTCGACAGCTCGCCCGGCACGGCACAGTGGAGGTTTCTAGCGAAGTGCCCGAACTAGCGAGTCCAGGGTGCGGGTAGCACAAGCTCCGCGGCCTGCCCCGCACCGTTCCCTTGCGTTACCTGCTCCGCCCGATCGTCGGCCTTGCGCACATCAACGGGCACCTCGCCCTGACCTACCCGACTCCGCGAGCAGGCATGCAAGGGGGTCACAGCACCCTAATACGAGGCCGCTTGCGCCGTCGTCGCCCGCATTGACTCCGACTACTTTTCCTACGCCTGGGGGCGACTTGCTCGCAGGGTCGCCTCCTGACGTATTACTCCGCAGCCAGGCGCTCCAGGGCCGCATCCAGTCGGGCCACCACGCGGTCGCGGCCCAGGACCTCAAGGGACTCGAAGAGCGGCAGACCGACCGTGCGTACCATCACCGCGACACGGACTGGAGCCTGGGCCTTGCCCAGCTTCAGTCCGTGCTTCTCTCCCACGGTCACCAGCACGGCCTTCAGCGGCTCCGTTTCCCACTCGGCGGTGGCCAGCTCGCCAGGGACGTCGCGCAACAGCTCGGCGGACCCGGACTTCATCGCCTTGCTCCACGAGACCTCGTCGTGCACCGGCTCGTCCAGGAACAGGAAGTCCGCGTACGACGTGACCTCGGTCAGCACCGCGATCCCACAGCAGTTGCTGCTTCGGCGTGTTCGACAGGTGCTCCTCGCCCCGGATGACCTCCGTGATGCCCTCATCCAGATCCTCGACGACATTCGCGATCAACAACACCGGAGACCCGTCGCCGCGGGCAATTACGAAGTCCTCGATCGCGCTGTTCGGGAACGCCGACTCCGGTTGGTTCCGGGCCGCGTCGGTGTCCTCGATCCGGAGGACGAGCATGCCACCGGACTGTCGTGCGACCGCCCAATTGTACAGAGCAGACCGCGCGCTCCACCGACGTGGAACATGCCGGTGCGGCGTCTCCGGGCAGCCGAGTCGGAATAAACGCGGCGCATAAAATTCGCTTCTCGACACTCCCGCATTTCTTGTCGGAGCCCGGGTCATGCCCTTATAGGTTGAGCGCCGCTGCCTCGTGCGGCTGAGGGTCACAGCCCGAGGGCTGGTATGGTGCAGCACGAAAAAATTGGTGCACAGAAACGCGCATTTGTCCTGAACGATGAGCGAGTCCGTGAGAACGAAAGGCGCCCGGCTTAATTCACCGACGTAGTCGGCATGGCTCAGCGTAGACGTCAGTCGCACGGCATTGCTGCTGCGGTCTCCCTACCCTGGAGAGGAAACGCTGAAAGGCTCCCGGCGCGAAGAAATTGTCACTCCTCATGGAAAGCATCCGTCGGACGTAGACGCCACTTCGAAGGGCCAGCAGAATTCACCCGTTCCTTGACTAGTTTCCCTTCGGCGACCAGTCGCTTCACAAAAGCCTGCCATTTGTCGCCGTGCTCGCGTGTCCACTTCATCCGAACGTCCTCGTCCGGCGGGTTGTAGTGCCGGTCCACGACAATAGCTACCCGGGTGTTGGCAATTTTGTCCCGGAAGAAGTCCTCAATGGTGCTCGCATCGACCGCCTCCTCGGGCAACCCAAGCAGCGCTCTTATCCCCATAGGCGTGCTCACCAGCCCGCCCTGGGTGAGCAGTTCGCCCACCTGCTTATGAGAGTCGTCTAGCAGCGGGTTGCCGGAGGTCCCGGAAAGGTCTAGCTGGTCGATCCGGCTGCGGGTCAACCGCACATTGACGCCCGGTCCCAGAGCTAGGTACTTCACCTGGGCCTGGTCGAGCGTCACTGTGCCGGAGCCGTTGAGCTCAAGCCTCTCGACGACAATACGGCTTACCCTCCTGGCGTTCTCCGCAGTCCCGTGCACCCTCGCCCATAGCTCGCCGAGGCTTGCCATCGCGGGACGGCACTCCTCGGGCGACAGGGCCGCACTCACCCTGCCCTGGAGTTCAGCGACCAATGCGACCAGCTTCTCGCCTTGAGCCTCTGGCCACATCGAGGCGATCAACTGAGCGCACAGAGCCGAGATGGCCACATCGGACAATAGTGCCACGGCTTGTTGGAACGGTACCCGGACGACCTGCCTGGCGAGGAAGTGTTCGGCGATCGCAAGATGAGTGAAGCTGAACGAGAGCTCATACTCCGACCACTCGGCGCTCATGGCGCATAGCGCGACCAGCCTGCGCCGCTCCTTCTCGTCGAGTTCCTTACCCAGGGCGAACTCTGCCGAATCCACTAGGTCAGACTCGGAGATCTCCCCGGTCACGTTGCGGGCGGTCATCTCCGCGACCTCGCAGAAGATCCCTGCAAGGTCGTCCTTGGTGAAGAGAGGGGTGCGTTGATGACTTTCCAGTTTCCCCAACTCGCGTTGGAGGTAGGCGTCGATTACAAACTGTAGGAAATTCCCCCGCGGGTCTGCTCGTTTCCAAGCTGCGTATGCAAGACAGAAGAAGGGAGTGGTCAGTAGTTGCCGAACTTCCGGGGCTTCCTCGGCGGAGGCATCGATAGACAAGTGGTCGGCGAGTTCAATCAACTGTGACCGTCGCCACGGCTGCAATTTCATCGTGGTTAGTCGGTGGCGGGACTCCTTGGAAGGGTGCTCCTTGAGGCTTTTCCAGAGCCGCGCTTCTGAATAACTTGCCCTCGCGGACAGAATGACGGCTCCCCGGTTACGGAGTGGGTCGAGAATCGGCTGCAGGCCCGACAGTGGGTCGTCGTAGGACCGAAATCCCAACATCTCGTCGAATCCGTCGATTATCAGTATTGCCAGGCCGGCTCGGCACAGGGCCAGCACCGATTCCCTGTCCAGAATACGTGTGCTGGCGACTCCGGCCGTGATGAGTTTGTCGAGAGTGGTCGCACTCGACCTGCTGGAGGAGATGTAGATTACCACCGGGTCGAGGTCGCTACGAGAGGCCAACGATTCGCGGGCGAATTGGAGCAGACTATGAGTCTTCCCGGCCCCGGCCTCGCCGGTCAGCGTGATGAGATTCGTGCTGCCACGGTAGGTGTGGACGCCCCCGGTGATCTCCGTGCAAGCTGCAGTGATGGTCAGATTGGCGTGATGTCCCTGATAGTCATCATCCAACTGGACCAGCGCTGGCACATGATGAGCGACCTGCTGCAGGTTCGGGAACAAATCTCGGCTGATTCGCTTCTCGGCGGCAACCTGTTCCTCGAGCTCCTCAAGTAGTCGCCGCTTGAGCAACGACCACTTGCAGACATCTGCCAAGAACGCCTTGTAGGGCTTCGGCCCAGACTCGGTCAGCCATATTCTGGCATGATCGGCGCCGATGTCGAACCGATCGACCCGCGGGTCCGGCCCCTCGGAGCTGCGTCGATCCCAGTGCACAACGATGGGCTGTGGCGGCGACACCAGGACGTAGACCGAGTCACGCTCAGCGAACCCCTTGAGGTCCCGCTCGACGTCCTGCGCGAAGTCATCGAGTAGACGGTCACCACGTTGGAAGTTCAGTTTCTTCAACGCGTCCACCACGTCAGGGTCCGCCACATCAACAGCTTCCCCCCGGCGCGGCCAGTACGTTGCTGCCGTGCCCGAGAAAGAGTGCAATGCCGCAAGTCCGCCGTTTACCACCCGGAAGTATGGCCGCAACTCGCTGACGTGGCCGTGCTCGTAGATCCGCATGATGCGCTCGGCGTTGTCAGTCACTACCGTGCGCAAGACCGACTCGTCGATGTCCTCCGGGACCGGGCCGCCGTGGCAGATCTGGTTGCGCACCTGCCTGATCGACAGCTCCGGCTTTTTGGCCACCACGGTGTTGATACTGTCGGCGGCCTCCGCCGCGTCCGTCCGACACTCCAGACAGCCCAGTTTCTCGCTCTGCTTCTTGCTGTAATCGCCCCACGCCTCGAGCGAGCCGGGTGTGCTGAACTTGCCCGGCTTCACATCCGCAGCCGCGCACAGCAGCCCTAGCACTCGGAGTTGGTACTCCACGTGGACCAGCGCTCTGAACGGCTCCTGCTGCAGGTCCGGCGCCGCGACGAGGTCCGCAATGGTCACAATCTGCTCCAGCGTGTGTGCAGCGGGGGGAGAAAATTTGGGGATCCCAACAATCAACTTGTCGACGCTCCATCAAATCACGTGGCTGGACCGAGCGTGTCAGAAATTCTGTCCTGACGACCGCACTCGCGGCGGCGAAGGCCGCTTGCTTGGCGAAGCGGTCCGCAAACAGTTCCGCAGACAGTCGAAACTGCTGTCGTAGGCCAACGCTCGCCGTCGGGAAGAGGCCAGGTCAGCGATGCGAGAGGAGGTTTCTCCGCAGGCCGGAAGGGTGGCTGATTGGTCCATTGCCAGTTCGGCGATGACGCTCGACCGCTCGAAGATCGACTTCTGACCTGCGGTGGAGGGTGCGGGCTGGCTCAGGGGTAACCCCTGCGCCGGCACACCGCCCACGGATGATCTGACGCCAGGGCCAGCTCAGGGAGGCATCATGCCGCCGTATGGACCCGCGCCGCCTGTGTTCGGGCGGTCCGTGAGTGACCGAATGCCTCGTTGGCACGGGATCTGAGTTGCGCCATGATGGCACGTCAGCGAGTGATCGGGATGATGGCAGGCCGGGCTCTTCGGGGGGTGGGGATGGCCGCAACCCATGACATGTCCGGTCCACCCCTTCGCCGGCACCGGGCGTTCGCCTCGGCCGGAACGTCGAGAGTCGGCCGGCTGGACGACGAGGTGCCCTTCCTTGCCCGGCTGGAGCACGAGCAGCGGGTGCTCCTGCTGGAACTCGGGAATCCCATGAAGTACGGGCCACGCGCCACCCTGGTCCAGCAGGACGAGCCCTCCACCCACGTCGTCATCATCCTTAGCGGCTGGACCAAGGTCACCCGCTCGGCAGCGAACGGCTACGAGGCTCTGCTCGCGCTGCGCGGCCCCGGAGACATCGTGGGTGAGGCCTCCGCCATCAGCGGACGGCCCCGGTCGGCAACAGTGACTGCGCTCGGGGAGGTGGAGGCCCTCACCATCGATCGGGACGGCTTTTTGACTCACCTCTCCGCCTCTCCCACCACCGCCCTTCAGCTTCTCGGTCTGACTGCGGACCGTACCCGGGCGAGCGACCGGCAACGCGTGGAGCAGGGCGCGCTCGGCGTCCGTGAGCGGTTGGCGATCCTTCTGCTGGATCTGGCCCGGACCCACGGTGAGCAGGACCCGGAAGGCGTGCTCTGACGACGGGGCTCAGCCAGCACGAGCTGGCGGGCTCGGTCGGAGCGTCACGGGAGGCCGTGGCACGACTCCTGAAGGACCTGCGGGAGCGCGGCATCGTCCAGACAAGCCGCCGAGGGCTCGTCATCGTGCGCCCCGATCAGCTGCGCCGGATCGGACAGGGCGGTTAGCCGGCCGGCCGACGCAGGCCCGTCTGCGGACGGCTTTGGTGCGCTCGGCTTCTGTGCACTCGGTCACAGACGGGGTGTGCCATTGTTCCTCCCTTGCTGTCAGACCCCTGGGGGATAGTGCTGCAGACCGAGCCGAGCCCCCGAGAGGCACGCATGTCCTTATCGCTCGCCGAACCCGTCAACCGTACGTTCCTGCTCGTCGACATCGAGAGCTTCAGCAACCGGGACAACGTTGAGCAGGCGGTCCTGCGCCGAGAACTGCACAACGTGGTGGAGGACATCCTCGCCGGGGCGGGCGTGGAACCGAACCTGCAGTATCGGGAAGACCGGGGAGACGGGCTGATCATCCTGGTCAGCGCCGACATCCCGAAGGCCGCACTGCTGCGAGCGCTGTTGACGACGGCGCCGGACTCGCTGCGCACGTACAACCGTGTGGCGTCGAGTAGCGCTCAGATGCGACTGCGGACCGTCCTGGCCTCGGGAGAGGTCGCCTTCGACCCGCGTGAGGGAACAGTCGGCGGCCTCGTCGGCCACGATCTGAACCAGGCGTGCCGACTGCTCGACGCCGACGTTCTGCGCCGGGCGCTCGAGCAGCGGTCCACCGACTGCGTCCTGTGCGTGTCGACTCCCGTGTACGAAGGCGTCGTCCGCCATGGTTATCGCGGCCTGCGGCCGGAGGAGTTCCACCGGGTGCCCGTGTCCGTGAAGAAGGATCAGTTGAGCGCGTGGCTGCACGGCCCGCTCCCGGTGGAGACGTCCGCCGTGGCCCCCGCGTCGGATACGAACGGCAACGGCGGATCTGGTGGAACCCCGCAGACCCCGGGCACCCAGGCCGGATCGCCCGGACGAGGTGGGACGAGCCTCACCGTCAACGGCGGCTCCATGACCTTCGGCGGCAGCCAGGTCAGCGGTGACCAGATCGGTGTGAGCGGCGGGAATGTCACCGGCGACGTCATCATGGGCAGCGTCCGCCACGAGGCTGGGGACGGCCGCCCGTGAGCGAGCAACCAGCCCAGGACAAGCCGGACCAGCACGGTCCGGGCGAACCCGAGGGGGCACCCGGTGGTCAAGAGCAGCCTGCCGAGGAGCAGACCAAGGACGTGGAACAGGAGAGTGACACCCCGCAGGACCCGTGGACGGCCCGGCGCGAGCTGATCAATCACATACCGAGCGCCCTCGGAGGCAGTCTGGTCGGCGGCAATCAGACCGGGATCAGCGGTGGCAGCGTCCTCGGCGACGTCGTCCTGGGTACGAAGATCGAGCAGACTTTCCGCCTCGGGGTGTCCACTCATGCGTCCGGCGACATTCCCGCCGCCGAGATCGAGTGGTGCGCCAAAGTCTTCGCGGGATACGAGGAACTGGTGCACCCGCTGCTCGTGCGGCTGCGCGACGAACGGGTTCTCGTTCTGTCAGGTGCGCCCATGACCGGCCGCCACAGTGCCGCCCTGATGCTGCTCCACGCGCTGGAGGCCGTACCGGTACGCGCCCTCGACCCCAAGACCAAGCCCACCGCGCTCAAGGACGACGTGGCGGGGGCATCGCTGGGCTACCTCGTCACGGACCTGGTGACGAGCCGCGATGAACCGCTGCGCGACATCGACCTCTGGTCGGTGCGCGACGAACTGCAGAAGAAGAACGCCTACCTCGTCATCACGGTCGATCTGTACGCCGTCCTGCACGGCGTCAGGACGGTTGAGTGGCAGTCTCCGTCCCCGGAGGCCGTACTGCGCTCGCATCTCCACGCGCGGGTCGACGACCCGCCGCAGGAGAGCCGTCTGCTCGCTCTGCCCGCGGCCCGTGACTTCCTTGCGCAGGGAAACCACCAGCTTCGTGAAGCGGCATCCTTCGCGGAGGCTCTCGCCTCCCACGCGCGCGGCGAGACCAGCCACGAGAAGCTGGACGACGTCGGCAGAGAACTGCTGCGCAACCAGGTCCAGGAATGGTTCAGCGAGGAACGGACACAGCTGCGGGACAAGGCCTTCCTCCTGTCCCTTGCAGCGTTCGACGAGGCCGCGTATGCACTGACCGCAGAACTCAGTGACGACCTGTTCGCCCAGTTCCAGCGGACCCAGGACGCGGGATCGAGTCCCCGTGTCGGAATCTTCGGCACGTCGATCACCCAACGCCTGACCCTCGCGCGCGCCAAGGAGTACCTGAAGGAGGAGCCCACTGAGTGGGGGCCGGTGACGCAGCGCATGGTCCGTTTCCTTGAGCCCAGGACTGCCGGCGAGATCCTGCGCGAGGTGTGGACGGGGCACCCGTCGGCGCGTCCAGCACTGATCCGCTGGCTGGAGCGACTCGCCGATGACGGCCGGCCGCTGGTGCGGACCAGGGCCGCGGTGACCGCGGCAGTGCTGGCCGTCGCCGACCTGCCCTCGGCCATGGCACTGCTCATCGAACGCTGGGCGGCTTCGAGGCGCTACCGGACCTGTCTGGTCGCCGCCAACGCCCTGGCTATGGCCCATTCCGTGGGCGCGCCCAACATCCCGGGAATCCTGCGGGCCTGGTGCGGCGAGCCGCCTGAGTCCCGGCTGCGCTGGACCGCGATCCGCGTCTACGGGCTGATGGGCGCGAACATGCCGCGGGACGCACTGGAAGCACTGGCGGATGCCGCCCGTGGGGAAAGCGACGGCGCGCGGGCCACACACATTGCCGAGTCGGTCGCCCTGCTGCTGACTGATCAGTCACCCGCCGTACGGGCGGAGATCCTCCGTGACCTGATCGGTCTGCTCAAGGAGACGCCATCGGTCGCCCGGTTGGCGCTGCACGCCTTCGTCCTGGCATGTACGCACACAGACGACCGGCTGCTCCTGCGGTGGTACGCCGAGGCCGCCGCTCAGCGGGGCACTGAGGACGCCCGGCACCTTGCTCACCTGTGGCGATCCGTACTCAATGACATGCGATTCACCAACGACGCCCTGCAGGCGCTGGGCGGCTGGGTCCGGGCGGCAGAGGACGACCCCCGAAGTGAGGGGCAGCTGACCGTGCTGCTTCCCGTACTCGCGACGACCGCCGAGGATCGCAGACGCCTCGACCACATGCTGCGGACGCTGCGCGACAAACGCGACGAACAACCAACCGTGGCGAAGCGACTGCTGAACGCGCTGGCGGTGCCCACGAACACCGGCAGCCCTTCCGTGATGCGAACGGACAAGGAGCAAGGAGAGGTGAACCATGGTGGAATTCCGCCGCGAACCTGACTGGGACCAGGGCGCGCACCGGCACAGCGTCCTCGTCGATCCCGTCGTGACGGTGCGCCAGCTGGCGCGGTTCGACTACCGCAAGAACTACAGCCGTATCGACAACGCCCTGGTCTTCACGACGAACAAGGGCGAGCACGACGTCTACCTTCCGCCGCGGCGTCCGACCCGCTCGGAACTCGCCGCCCGGCGGTACACCGCCGTTTACGAAGTCGACATGGGCATTCATTCCTGCTCGCGCTTACTGTCGCTGCCAAGTGACAACGACGCCTTCGACTTCAGTGCCGAACTGGCGATGACCTGGCAAGTGATTCGCCCTGACGCTTTCGTGACCAGCCGCGAGCGGGACGTGCCCGGCCTTTTGACCAGACGGCTGGAGGAGCTGGCGCGCGAGGTCGGCCGCAAATTCCCCATCGACCGGAGCGCCGATGCCGAGCGGGCCATGAGCGAGGCGGTTGCAGCGGGCGGCCCTCTGGCGGGCAACGCCGGGCTGCGCGTGTCGTGGGCGCTACGGCTGCGGCAGGACGACGACGCCGTCGCACAGCAACGCCAGTTGCGCGAGCTCCGCTACAGCGACGAGAGGCTCGGATCCGCCCACGATCTCGCGATGCGCGAGGACCGGCTGCGAGCCGAGCGGGACCGGGTTCAGGCCGAGCAGCAGCACGAACTCGCCATGCGGCGCAGCCGTCAGGAGGCAGAGCTCCGCCAGCTGGAGGCGGAGAAGATCGGCTATTACCAGTCTTACCTCCAGCACGGTGGCGTGGCGTCATGGGCCCTTCATCTGAGCCGGCACCCGGAGGACTCCCAGCTGGTGATGGAGAGCCTCCGCAAGGATCAACTGCTGCTGATCCAAAGTCAGAAAGAGGTGGCCCTGCAAGTGCTGAAAGGAGAGGGCGGCCTGGAGGACTACCAGCGTTCCCACCTGAACGAATCCGCGATACGGATCATCGAGGAGTTCCTCACTCGCGGCCTGCCCGGTGCTGATCCGGCTCCCCCTACAGCGGGTTCGCTGCCCTGGCAGCTGACGGAGAAGCCAGAAGACGACCCGGAGGATGGCCCGGAGGGCGAACGGTGAGTGAGCGGGCCCCTGACGGTTCAGCCGCGGGTTTGCGCCTCCTGTCAGAACTGCGCGCAGAGACCGCGCACGCAGACAACAAAGCGTCCTTGCTGCTGGGCGCGCTGAGCATGACGGCCGGCCTGCTCGGTGGTCTGCTCGCCACCCGCCGATGGTCGGTGTCACAGCTATCGCTTACCGGAACGGTGCTGTGGTGGGCAGCTGTGACCGCGCTGGCGGGTTCGCTCCTCTCCCTCCTGCTCGCCGTACGTCCCAGGTACAGCACCAGGGCCTGGATCCCAGGGCGCCCACTGACGTACTTCGACGACATCCGCCGAGCGGCACAGCAGGGGCTGCTTGCGGAGGCACTCGACCGCACGAGAACGAACCCTGATACGGGTCTGCTCAGCGCGCTGACCGAGAACAGCCGCATCGTGGCTCACAAGCACCACTGGATACGCGCGGGCCTGGATTTCTACTGCGCGGGAGTGGTCCTCCTGCCGACTGCGCTCGCCCTGCACTGACCGCTTCCCGCCCACCCCTCGCCGCGCCATGTCGGTACGGCCGAACGCACGTATAGGAATTCGTCATCATGGCCACCCCGTCTGACCCCTTGCGTGTCCCTCCAGACATCCCGCCGTACCCCGGCGGCACGATCCCGCCCCCACCGCCCTACCCGCGCGCAGCGGACGGCGCACCGACCACCACGCGTGTTCCTCCGCCCCGCCGGCCTCCCGCCGCGGACGAGACCGATTTCGGAAGCCCGGGGCGGGTGTACCTTGCCAGGCGGCAGCGCACTGTAGATGCTGCCTCGGTCGGCCAGCTGCTGCTGCATCTGCCTCCGTTCGTCATGAGCCTGCTGATTGTGGCGACTATCTCCTACACCCTGCTGCCGAGCATGGGATGGGTGGCTGTGCTCGTCTGGCTCAGCTCGGGTGCCTTGGCATTCCACCGGCCCACGGAAAGCGTTCTCGCCCGGCACCTGCTGAACCTCCGCTATCCGACGCCGCGAGAGCGCGCACGGCTGGAGCCGATCTGGCGGGAGGTGACCGCTCGGGCGGGTATCGAAGGGCGCACCTACGAACTGTGGGTCGAGGAGAGTGACGACCTCAACGCCTCCGCCGCGGCGGGCCATATCGTGAGCGTCACGCACTTTTCCCTGGCGAGCCTGCCTAGTAGTCATCTCGCCGCGGTCCTCGCACACGAATTGGCGCACCACGTGGGCGGCCATGCATGGTCCTCACTGCTGGGCGAGTGGTACGCCCTTCCGGGGCGGCTGGCGTGGGCCGCCGTGCGCGGGGTGGCCCGGCTCGGTGTCAAGCTCAGCCGTCGCCTCAACGGCTGTCTGGTGCTCGTCCTCCTCCTCGCGGCGGGCAGCGTCGTGCTCGCATTCGCGGTCTCCTACTGGTTCGTCATCCTGGCCATGCTCGTGGCTCCCTATCCGTTGGCCGCTGTGGCCCGAAGGGCCGAACTGCGGGCAGACCAGCACGCGGCGTCGCTCGGCTTCGGGCCGCTGCTCGCGGAGGTGCTGCAGGCCATGCACACGCAGGAGCCCGGAAACAACGCCCTGGCCGCTTCCTTCGCTGCACGCGGGGAGGCGGGCGCCTTCGGAACGATAGTCCGGGCGCACAGCAGACGCTCCGGCACGCTGGGCAAGCTTCTTGCTTCGCACCCCGACTACCACACCCGCCTTCACCACTTGGCTCCATACCTGGAGCCCAGTCGCTGAACCACTCCTCGGCGGCGCTCGTGGTGGTAGGGCAGTTATCTGCCTGTCGGCCCCCGTCAAGCAGTCCGCAAACGGTCCGCAGCGCAGTCGAAAACGGCAGTCGGGGGCCAACGCTGGCCGTCGGGGAAACGCCAGGTCAGCGCGCGATCGGCGGCTGCGCCGCAGGTCAGAAGGGTAGGCGATTGGTTCATCACCAATTCGGCCACGACGCTCGACCGGTCGAAGATCGACGTCTGACCTGCCGCGGAGCGGGCGGGCTGCCTCGGTGAACCTCCCCACGACGGAGGGGGCCGCGCCCCGTTGCCGCGTGGGTGCGCCGGCGGGACGGGCGGGGGCCAGGCTGCCGGTTGCCGCGACGTGCCCGGGGCTTGATCCGCCGTGCGGCCCTTGCCGAGGCCGGGCGGGGCGGGTGCGCCGCAGGGCGCGTGTTCTGCCGGCGTTCTGGGCTTGTGCCAGGGGTGGTCGCAACCGGCGACAGGGCTCTTCCCCGCGGGCTACCAATGGAGGCGACACATCCCGGAAGGAGGTGGACGGAATGAAGAAGATCAAGATCCGCAAGGCGGGTTCGGTGCGCCTCACGACCTCCGCTTCGCTCTACGGCGGTCCCCCCTGCGACGTGGCCTGACTGTGACAACCTCGGCGATGGGCCGGCCGATACCGCGCCCATCGCCGAGGCCCACCCCGCAGCGCGTCCCGTCGTCCCGCCGTGCTCCGTTCCGAACACCGGCCCAACGGGGGAGCCATGCCCGATCACACGCCCGCCTCCGCCGAGGCTGCTCCCGCCGGGAAGACGGCGGTACAGGCCCACGACGAACCGCTCGCCTTCCACCCGCTGACCTTCCAGCCCGAAGGCGACGAAGTGACGGTCGGCCGGATGGACGAGGGCACCTTCGTCGTACTGCCCGCCGACGGCGCCGCGCTGCTCCGGCGGCTGGTCGAAGGCACGCCGCCGCGGCAGGCGGCCCGCTGGTACGAGCAGGAGTACGGGGACCCCGTCGACATCGACGACTTCGCCGCCGAGCTGACGGAACTCGGCTTCCTGCGTGCGGACGGCATCCCCGAGCCGTTGCCCGCGCGCCCCCTGCGATGGCGGCAGCTGGGCCGCGCGGTCTTCTCGCCCGTCGGGGCGGTGCTCTACACGGCGCTGCTGGCGGCGTGCGTCCTGGTGGTCGTGCGCGTCCCCGACGCGGCACCGCGCTACCACAACGTCTTCTTCACCCACTACATGTCGGTGCTCACGCTGACGCTGTTCGTCGGCCAGCTCCCGCTGATCTTGCTGCACGAGTCCGCGCACGCCCTGGCCGGACGGCGGCTCGGCGTGCCCTCGCGGCTCTCCATCGGACGACGGCTGTACTACGTGGTGTTCGAGACCAACCTCGACGGGCTCGCGGGGGTGCCGCGACGCAGCCGCTACCTGCCGATGCTCGCGGGCATGCTCACCGACGTCGGTTGCTTCGCGGTGCTCACCCTGCTCGCCGCCGGCACCCACCGTGCGGGCGGCGGCTTCCCGCCGGCCGGTGCCGTACTTCTCGCGCTGGCCTACGCCACGCTGCTGCGTCTGGTCTGGCAGGGGTACTTCTTCCTCCAGACGGACATCTACTACCTGGTCGTCACCGTGCTGGGCTGCGTCGACCTCCAGACGACCGCACGCCAGCTGCTGGCCAACCGGTGGTGCGCGCTCCTACGGCGGCCGGCCCCCCACGACCCCGAGCAGTGGCATCCCCGGGACCGCAGTGTGGCCCGCTGGTACTCCTGGCTGATGGTCGCCGGCTACGCGTTCTGCCTGGCCACGCTGCTCCTCACACTGCTGCCCATCCTCGTCCACGTCTTCGGCACCGCGGTCGCCCGGCTGGCCGGCAACGGCCACCAGGGCGGCGCCGGTCTCGCCGACAGCCTGCTGTTCCTCGTGCTGAGCCTGGGGGAGACGGCCGTCGCCGTCACGATGTACGTCCGCGAGCGGCGGGCAGCCGCCCCGACCGCCGAGGCTGCCGCGCCCGCTTCCGCCTGACCGCTACGGGAGATCCCATGCCTGACCCAACGCACCAGCCGGCCCCCGCCCACCTCTTCCTGGCCGGAGCGCTGCGGCGCGACCGGCGCGAGTGCCTCGGGACGCTGCTGCTGCCGGGCCCCGCGCATCCCGCGGTGCGGGTGATCGACGCGAACCGGCGGTCGGGCGGCCCGTACACGGTGGCCGGCGCGCTGATGCGCGCCCTGGTGCCGGCGGCGCTGGCCGAGCGCCCGGATCTGGTCGCCAGGCACCAGGTGGAGATCCTCACCGCCGCCGCCGACCTGCGCGGCATCGTTCCCGCCACCCAGGAGACGCTGACCTCGCTGGCGGTGCCGACCGAGCGAACCCGGTTCTACGCGAGGCAGCGGACGCTGCGCATCGCGCACGGTCTCAAGGAGTTCCTGCACGACCTGCTGTCCGCCCCTGGGCACGGCCCCTGCGCCGTGGTCGTCGACGACCTCGACCACGCCGACCCCACCGACGCGGAGTTCATCGCGGTCCTGCTGCGCCGGATGGACCCGGCGGTGCTGACCGTGGTGGCCGGGGGCACCACCGGGCTGCTCGACCCGGCCACGGAGGCGCCCGCCGAACCCGGAACCCCCTCGGGAGAGCAACTGCACACTGCTCTCCTGCGGTACTGCCGCCGGGTGGACTGCGCCCCCGCCCAGGCCCCGGCCGAATCGACGGGAGAACCGCGCGCGCTCGCGGCGCGGTACGTGGTCGGCGACTGCCGGGACGACGACCCGGCGGTGCTCGCGGCGTACCGCGGCCTGGCACCGGACGAGCGGCAGCGTCTGCACGACGCGCGCGCCGACCAACTGGAGGCGGCCGAAGACCCCGTTACGGCCCTCGGCGCCCTGCCGTTCCACCGCGAGCACGGTTCGGATCCGCTCGGTGCGGGTCTGGCGGCGATGGAGCAGGCGATGACCACCTGCGTGCTGCACGGCTTCTACGACGCAGTGCTGGACTTCTGCCGGCGGGGCAGGGCGCTGACCGACTGGGAGACCACCGCGCGCCGGCGCTGGACGTTCTCCACGCTGCTCCCCACCACGCTGTCCGCACTCGGCCGGGCGGAGGAGGCCGAGGCGATCTGCGACGAGGCCCGTGTCCACATGCGCGACCCGCGCGTCCACATGCAGGTCGCGTACGCCACCGCGATGCTGTACACCCGCCACCGTGCGCCGGGGCGCCGGGACCACGAGCGGGCGACGGCATGGATCAACACGGCCATCGCCATCTCCGGTCTCCTGCCCGACGCCCGCAGCCGGGCCTTCAGCACGGTCTTCCACCACAACGGGCTTGCGCTGATCGAGGCCCACCGGGGGCGCCCGCTGGAGGCGCTGGAACTCGTCACGCAGGGCATGGCCGCACTCGACCGCGAACTCGGCGAGGGCGAGCACAGCCTGCACCGCTCGGTGCTGCGCCACAACCGCGCCACCGTGCTGATGGGGCTGGGGCGGTACGAGGAGGCGCTCGCCGAACTCCGCGTGGTGATCGACGCGGACCCGTACTACCCCGAGTACCACCTCGACCTGGGCAACCTCCTCCAGCGGATGGGCCGTCACGAGGAGGCCGCCGCCGCCTACGACACCGTGACCCGACTCGGTCCGCCCTTCCCCGAGCTGTACTACAACCGGGGAGACCTGCGGAACGGGCAGGGCGACGAGGAGGGTGCTCTCGCCGATTTCGGCTACGTGCTGGAACTCGATCCCGGGTTCGTGGACGCCTACGTCAACCGGGCGGGCCTGCTCCTGGACCGCGGTGAGACCGAAGCGGCCGAGCACGACATCCGCGCGGGGCTGGAGTTGGCGCCGGACAGCCCGCTGCTGCTCGCCGCGCTGGGCCGGCTGCACGCCGACCGCGCAGAGGCGGAGAGCGCCCGGGCGGCCTTCGACCGGGCGCTCTCCTCCGCCCCCGACCTGGTCGCCGCGCTGTGCGGCCGGGCCGGCCTCGCCTTCGACGCGGGGGAAGCCGATGCAGCCCTCGACGACTTCGGCCGCGCGGTCGAGGCGGCACCCCACGACCCCGCCATCCGCTACAACCGCGCGTTCGTGCTGCGCAGCGTCGGCCGCTGGGACGAGGCGCTGGCCGACCTCGAAGCGGCGGCGGCCGGCACCCCCGACGACCCGGAGGTGCAGGAGGCGCTGGAGGAGTGCAGGCAGCGGCTCGCCGCAGCGTGAGCGGAGGACGGGCCCCCGCGGCCTGTCCTCATCCCGCTCACACGGCGGGTGGGGAGCGCGGGCCCCGACACCGCCTCCCGAGCGGGCCGCCGGCAGCGCCCGGGTCCGTCTCCCGCGCACCTGGGCGCCGGTCTCGGCGAACCGCTCGGCCGTCGACCGATGGGCCCACCCGCCGCAGGCGAGGGCGCCGGCCGCGTCCGGTCGGGTGGGCTACCGTCGCGGGCGGAAACCGGTCCCGCCCGAGGTGCCCGGGAGGCGGGCGAGACCGAGGACGGCGGTCGGCAGCCGGACAAGGGCCGACGCGAGGCGGACGGCTCTGCTGCGCCAGTGGGAGGCGGGCGCGGCGGGCGGTACGGCCAGCGATGCCGCGGGCGCCGACTCCAGCGTGCGGGACAGCGCGTCGGTCAGGCGCTCCGCCCGCTCGGCCAGCGCCTGTCGGCGCAGATTCAGCAGCGAGCCGGGCGGCAGGCCGAAGGCACGCTCGTAGGCGCACACCAGCGCTTCGGAGGGCAGCCGCTGCCCGCGCTCGACGTCCACGAAGACGCTGTGGGCGCTGTAGCCGAGCAGCCGGGCCAGTGCGCGCAGCGACAGTTCGTGTTCCAGCCGGAGGCGGTAGAGAGCGAGGCCGAGGCGCCGCTGCGCAGGGAGGGCGGCGCCGCCCGCCGGAGGCGCGACCGCGGACGGGCCGTGAGGGGGGACAGCGGGTGCCGCCCCGGGCGGGAGTACGGGGGTCCGGCGCACCTGGAGCGGGCGGCCCGGTCTTCCGCCCTCCGGCATGCCCGTCACATCGGCCCCCGCGGAGCGGTGTGACGGCGGTCGAGAAGTCGGCCGCAACAGTGGCCGGGGTCCTGCGGTCTCATCTGATCACGCTTCCTTGCGTCAGGACCGCGCCTACGCGGCACGGTGCTCTTTCACGAGGCGGTAAAGCGATCACGCCTGTCGACTGCACGCCGAAGTCACATGTCGAGATCTCATGTGGACATCGAGCGCATGCGTTCCGCTGATCCCTGCGTGCATTCCGTACGGCGTACTCGGGGCCATTTCCCCGGACATCTTGACGGGAAAGCCCGCCGGCCGATCGGATCACCAGCATGAGGTTCAGCCCACGACTCGTCAAGGCGACCGGAACCGGCCCGCCGCCGAGGCGGACGCCGATCAGCCGAGCGCGGAAAGCGGCACGGCCGGGCGGAAACCCTGCCGCCGCGCACCATGCGCCACGTCACCGGGGCGCACCTCTCGCTCGGCCTTCCGAACGGCACACCGGGGTGTGCGTGAGGGAAATGGCTGGATCCCGCCGGGTGCGGGTATTTCCGTATTCCGGTAATGGTGGAACGGATGTGGCGAGTGTGAAAAGCGTGGTTCCGGCGGCTGACCGGGCTGCGGACGCAAGCCGGAACCGTCGTTATCCGCCTCGTCGGACAGGGACGCGGCCACGAGGTCGAACTCACTGAGCGGACGGCAGCCGAAGCCGTCATCCGCCCAGAAGAATAATTTCCCGACTTCCCTGGGGTTTGGACGAAGAGGGCGACGTTCCGTACTCCGGGGCCGGGTCATGCGGGCGAGCCGGGGCTCGGTCAGTCCTTTGCGGAAGGCGATGGACGCTGCCTCGGTGCGGGTTGCCGCGCCCGGCTCGGCCAGGATGTGGGAGACGTGGACGCCCGCCGTGCTCGGCGAGATACGGCCGTTTCGGGTACGGCGTCGCCGGCCACGTGGCCGAAATCCGGGGCGACAAGCGATTCATGTCGCTGCGGCCCGGTACCGATCTCGGCGACGGGACGGTCCGCCTGCTCGGCCGCGAGGACGCCCGGCCGCTCCTGGAGAAGGTCTACGAGGGGGACGGACGGCCGCGGTGAGGGAGGAGGAAGCGCCAACCTCGACGCCCACACCGGTCTCGCCTACGACGGCGCCGTCGGGGCGGGACCACCCTGGCGTCACTGGCCGCCGCGGGCCGGGTCGAGGAACTGCGCCCGGTCGCGGCCGCCGCAGCCTCGCTCGCCTTCCGCGGCGAACGGGCACCGTTCCATCCCTCGGGGTGGGCGTTCCCTGCCTTCTGAGCACGTCCGGCCTCTTCTGTCCGCTTTCCGTCTGTCCCCACGACGAAGAAGGAGCACCGCAGGGGCTGCTGGACGAACGCGTCCCGATGCCTGCGGCCGGTTGACGGGCGGGGCTGAAAGATCTTCTCGTTCAGGCGTCCGGGGAGTGGGCCGGTTCGGGGTGAGGGGCGTCGAGTTCGGGTTCCAGGCCCTCGGTCACGGGGGCGGCGCGCCGGCGGGCGTCGGAGCGCCAGGCCTCGAAGGCCCAGGTCGTCGCCGCGACCACCGTCAGGCCGAGCAGCCAGCCGCCGATCACGTCGCTGCACCAGTGGACGCCCAGCGCCACACGGGTGAAGCCCACGCCCACCACGGCCACCACGGATGTCAGCCAGCACAGCCAGTGCGCGGCGCGCGGCACCAGCGGCAGCAGGACCAGCAGGAAGATCGCGAAGGACGTGGTGGCCGTCATCGCGTGCCCGGAGGGGAAGGAGTAGCCCGGCGCGTGGGCCACCGGATCGGGCAGGGCGGGGCGGGCCCGTTCGACGACCGCCTTCACGAGCGCGCCCGTGATCGCCCCGGTGATCGCGGTCACCGCCGACCACGCGGCCAGCCGCCAGGCTCTGCGGTACAGCAGCCAGAGGGTGAGCAGCGCCACCGCGGTGCGGAGGGTGCCGGGGCTGAGGATCCGGTTCGACACGAAGGCCAGCCCGTCCGTCCACCCGTGGTGGTGGAGGGCCCGGCGGTGCAGGGCGCCGGCCGCTCCGCTGTCCATGCGGCGGAGCGGTCCCCAGTGCGCCTCCACCAGGAGGAGCACGAGCCCGAACAGCGCGGCCGCGACCGCGGCGCCGGCGGCCGAACCGAGCAGGTGGGCGCCGTACCTGCGGTCGGCCCGGCGGATGCGGTCGCGGGCGGACGGGGGGCCGGCGGGGCCGGTGCGTCCGGTGGCGGCGGGATGGGGGTGGGAGGGCATGTCATGCTCCGGGATCGGATTGGACGGGGCCCGGCCGCAACGCCCGCACCGCCTCCAACTGGGCCGCGAAGGACAGCCCGAGGAAGAGCGCGAGCGACGTCAGGTAGGACCAGAGGAGAAGGGCCATGAACGCGCTCAGCGGGCCGTAGACCGTGTCGAACGAACCGCTGTACCGCAGGTAGAGGGCCAGCAGCGTGGTGAGTGCGGCCCACAGGACGATGGAGACGGCGGCCCCGAACGCCAGCCAGGTGTAGCCTGGCTGGCGCCGCCGCGGCGCGCCGCGGAAGATCACACTCGCCGACGCCAGGGCGAGGAGTACCCCGGCGGGCCAGCGTACGGCGTTCCACACGCTCAGGGCGGTGCCGCCCCCCGTGTGCCAGACCTCCGCCACCGAGGCCCCGAGGTCGTCCCCGGCCACCATCGCGACGGTCGCCAGGCCCAGCGGGGTGCCGGCCGTCACCGACATCATCAGGCCGCGGGCGTACTTCCGGTGGAAGGGCCGGTCCCGCTCGATGCCGTAGATCCGGTTCGCCCCGCGCTCGATCTGGCACATGGCCGTCGTGAGGTTGACCCAGGAGAAGATCAGGCCGAACCACAGGGCGAACTCGGCGCCCCCGCCTGCGTGCCCGCGGCTGCGGGCGAGCGCGTCGTCGACCACCTGCTCGCTGGGGCCGGACACCAGCCGGCGGATCGTCAGCTCGGCGACCCGCCCCAGGCTCTCGCCGTGCAGCGCCGTGGACAGGCCCACGAAAGCGATGGCCAGCGGGATCACCGCCAGCACGATCTGCAGGGCCAGGGCCCGCGCATGGCTGAACCCGTCGGCGTAGCGGAAACGGACGAAGGAGTCGCGCAGCAGCGGCCAGCGCCCGTAGCGGAGCAGCGTTGCCATCGCCTCGTCGGCCGACAGTTCGTCCTCGGACATGCCGTGGGTCTGCGGGACCCGTGTCGCGGTGCCCACTCAGGCCTCCTCACCGGGGTCGGGAAGGAGGACGTGCACCCCTCCCCGTACGACGCGCGCCGATATCCGCCGCCCAGCTGCCACCGGGTCGCCGTCGATCTCGCGCGGGGACGGGGTGTGCAGGGTCAGCTCGGCGTGACGGCAGGCGAAGATCTCGGGTCCGCCGTGCCGGGGGTGCCGGGAGGGCCCCCGAAGGATCGCCGCAACTACCGATGCCCAGCCGCGCAGGCCGCGCGGGTCGAGGAGTACGACGTGCAGGAGGCCGTCGTCCGGGCGGGCGGCGGGGGCGAGGGAGGCGCCGCCCTGGAGGCGGCCGACGTTGGCGACCACGGCCATGCGCACGGTGCGGTGCACCGGCCCGTCACCGTCCAGGCGCAGCGAGAGGCGCGTGCGGGCGGTGCGCAGGGCTCGTACGGAGGCCAGGGCGTAGGCGGGCCACCCCAGCGCGGACTTGACGCGCTCCGGGGTCCGCTCCATCAGCGCGGCGTCCAGGCCGGCGCCGGCCATGACGCAGAAGTGGCCCGGCGGGAGTCCGTCGCCCTCGATGTGCCCGAGGTCCACGGGATGCGGTGAGCCGCCGAGCGCCGCGTCGAGCGCCCGGGCCGGGTCCATCGGCAGGCCGAGGTTGCGGGCCAGCAGGTTCCCGGTGCCGTGCGGGGCCACCGCCAGCGGTACGCCGGTGCCCGCGAGGGCGTCGGCCACCGCGCGGACGGTGCCGTCCCCGCCGCAGACGACGACCAGGGCCGCTCCGCCCGCCACGGCCCGCGACGCCTGGCCGTGGCCCGGGTCGTCGGCGGTCGTCTCGGCGAACCGCGGGGCGGTCCGGCCGTGCCGCTCCAGCACCAGGCGGAGCCGGTCGCGGTCGGAAGCGGTGACGGACACGGGGTTGACGATCACGACCGTCGCGCCCGGCACCGGCTCGACGTCCTTCCGCGCCTCGGCCACGGAGGCGTCCACGGCGTTCTCCGGCAGCGGGGCGGGGACGGCATCGCCGGACAGCAGGGTGCGGCCCGCGACCAGCAGCGAGAGCGCCCCGTTGAGGATCCCTCCGGCGACGTCCGTCGGGTGGTGCATGCCGCGGTACAGCCGGCACGTGCCCACGGCGAGCGGTATCAGCAGCAGAAGGACGGCGACCGCGATCCGCCATGGGCGGCCCAGCCGCCGGGCGCGGGTGAGCACGAGCACGGCGAGCCCGCCGTACAGCGCGGTGGCCGCGCCCGTGTGCCCCGAGGTGTAGCTCGACGTCGGGGGCGAGTCGTCGAGCCGGTGCACCTCGGGCCGGTCGCGGTCCACGGCGGAGGTGATCGCGAGGAACACCAGCGCCTGGAGCGACACGCCCACCGCGAGGAAGAAGGCTTCGCGCCACCGCGGCAGGACCGGGCCGACGACGAGGGCTCCGCAGACGGCCAGCGTGATCGCGATGACGGTCAGGGTGTTGCCGGCTCCTGACCCCCAGGACGTGACCGTGTCGAAGGTGCCCGTCCGGAGGTGCTCGAAGCCCCGGTTGACGCCGTCCTCGGCGGCGATCGGCCACAGGTGGCGCGCCGGGCCGGTGATCAGCAGCCCCAGGCCGACCAGCAGCGCCGCCTGGCACGCGGTCAGCGCGGCGACGCGGACGGTGGCGGAGGCCACCCCGGTGGTCAGCAGGGGCGGACCACCCGCGCGGGACGCCGCGGACAGCCGGCGGTACGGGCGGCGGCCGGAGCCCGGAACGCTCCGGTCCGGGAGGACGGTGGGCATGGGACCCCCTGTTCGGCGGTTGGGGACGGAGGGCGCCGGGCGGACGGCCACCGGGTGGGCCGGTGGACATCCGGGCGGCGGGGCCGGGAGCGCAACGCCCGCGACGGCGGGGAAGGGCTCAGAGGAAGCGGCGGATGGGCAGCACGGCGGCTTCGCGGGCGCGCTGGAGGAGCATGCGGCGGCGCCACCTGGCGGGGTCGATCGTCTCGGCCCGCAGCATGTCGCGCTCGAAGTCGGCGTCCAGCGAGGCGGTGAACTCCGCGTCCAGCACCGCCACCATGACTTCCTCGTCGAGGTCCATCGACCGGCGGTTGAAGTTCGACGAGCCGATCAGCGCGCCCACCCCGTCCACGGTGGCGATCTTCGTGTGGAGCATGGTCGGCTGGTACTCCAGGATCTGCACCCCTGCGTCGAGCAGCGAGGAGTACAGGTACTGCCCGGCGAGGCGGCAGGCCCGCTGGTCGGTGTGCGGCCCGGGCAGCAGGATCTGCACCTGGACCCCGCGCCGGGCCGTTGCGCACAGCAGGTCCGCGAAGTAGCGGTCAGGGGCGAAATAGGCGGTGGAGAGCCGGAGGCGCTCCTCGGCGGAGTCGATGACCACGCGCAGCAGCGTCTGCATGTCCTGCCATCCGACGCTCGCCGAGCCGCGGACCACCTGCACCACCGCTCGTCCCGGCTGCTCGTGGGTGATGAAGCGGTCGCGGTCGTCGAACAGCTCGGTACGGCACTCCGCCCAGTTCTGCGCGAAGGCGGCACTGATGCCGTCCACGGCCGGGCCCCGGATCTCGACGTGGGTGTCGCGCCACTCGCCGGGGTTGCGGGCATCACCGCACCACTCCTCCGCGATGCCCACTCCACCGGTGAACGCCTGGCGTTCGTCGACGATCAGCGCCTTGCGGTGGCAGCGGTGGTTCTGCTTGAAGGGCGAGAGCCACAGGGGTTTGCGGAACCAGGCCACGTGGACGCCTGCCGCGTCCATCATGTCCAGAAGCGCCGGCTCGATCTGCTTGGCGCCGAATCCGTCGAGCAGGAGCCGTACCCGCACGCCCGCCGAGGCGCGTTCGGCGAGGGCGTGCGCGAAATCACGGGCGATCTGGCCGCGCCAGTACACGAAGGTCATCATGTCGACGGTGTACCGGGCGCCCCGCACAGCGGAGAGGAGCGCGGGGAAGATCTCGTCGCCGTTGCGCAGCGGGCGCAGCGTGTTGCCCTCGGTCGCGGCGACGCCGATGAGCCGTTCCAGCCGCCGTCGCAGTCGCTGCGCCCGGGCGCTCCGGTCGAGCTCCGGGGCTTCGGCGTCCCCGCCGTCGAGTGGGACACGGAAATCCACAGCCGTCATCTGATCCTCCCGCCCAACGGCGACCGTCGGCCGTCTCCAGCTGACGGCACCCACCCCCCCGTCTGCCCCGACTTTGCGGATGCAGCCAATGGCTCGGCGCGGTTCAGGGGCATCGTGCGCATCTCGGCCTGCTGACGGACCCCGTGACGCGCACGCCTCAGGCCTGTTCGTCCCGGGTGGAGCCAGGCAGGGACGGAGGGCCCGAGGGCAGTGTTGACGCGGGCCTTCTCCACCCGGGGGTGGACGCGGGAGTTCGCCGGGCGCTGGAGGTGCCGGCAGGAAAGGAAGATGCGGGGGATGCGACGCGACACGCCGAGAGGAGGGAATTGCCGGACGGGTTGACGGTCCGGGAGGCGGAGGTGCCTCCGCTGGTGGCGGAGGGACTGCCGAACGCCGAGATCGCCGCGAGGCCGCAGGCCAGTACTGCCACGGTGAAGACGCACACCGACAACCTGTTCGCGAAGACCGGTGTGCGGGACCGCGCTCAGGCCGTGGGATACGCCTGCCGGAAGGGCATCACCTGATGGGGTGAGCGATTCGTGATTGTCGGTCGGGATCTTCCCGCTCTGTCCAAAATGGGACACACGGTTCATCTGGCCGTGGAACGAGGAGAGTTCGGTGGACAAGCACGACGGCGGCGACCCCTTGGCGCTGCGGGTGGACGACCCATGGCGGGACGCCGGAGAGGAAGAACTCTGGCTGCCCGGTCAGGCCGAGCCTCCCGCGCAGCCTGAGGAGAGGGCGCCGGTCGCCGCGGGGGTGACGGGGGATCGGGGGGCGGTCTACGAGGAGGTGCAGTTGAGTGCCGCATTCCGGCAAGTGCGGCAGCGGTACCGGGGATTCGCCTTCCCGGCGGCGACCGGGTTCGTGGCCTGGTATCTGGCCTACGTCGTGATGGCCACCACGGCGCCGGGGCTGATGGGCCGCCAGGTCGCCGGGCAGGTCAACGTGGCGATGGTCGCGGGGCTGGCGCAGTTCGCCACGACGTTCCTGCTGACCTGGGCCTACACCCGGCACGCGCGGCTGCGCAGGGACCGGGCGGCACTCGACCTGCGCTGGACGCTGGCGACCAGGACCGGGCAGGAGCGCGTGCGGTGAGGGGCCAACGGATGACGGCGGCGGCGTATCTCGCGGATTCGGCCGGCGAGCACCAGGGGCTGGCCGTGGTGCTGTTCACGGTGTTCGTCACGGTGACGCTGGCGATCACCGCGTGGGCGGGGCGGCAGCGCAGCTCGTCGGTGGAGTTCTTCGCCGGCGGCCGGATGTTCAGCCCGATGGAGAACGGATTCGCGATCTCCGGCGACTACATGTCGGCGGCGTCCTTCCTCGGCATCTCGGGGCTGATCGCGCTGTACGGCTACGACGGGCTGCTGTACTCGGTGGGCTTCCTGGTCGCCTGGCTCGTGGTGCTCGTGCTGGTCGCGGAGCTGGTGCGCAACTGCGGGCGCTACACGCTGGCCGACGTGCTGTCGGCCAGGATGAAGCAGCGCCCGGTGCGGATCGCGGCGGGCACCTCGTCGGTCGTGGTGTCCGTGCTCTACCTGGTGGCGCAGATGGTGGGCGCCGGCAGCCTGGTCGGGCTGCTGCTCGGCGGCGAGAGCACCGCGGCGCGCACCTGGGCGGTGATCGGCTGCGGGGCACTGATGGTCTTCTACGTGACCTTCGGCGGGATGCGGGCCACCACCTGGATCCAGATCGTCAAGACCGTGCTGCTGATGAGCGGCACGGTGCTGCTCACCGTGCTGGTGCTCTGGCGCTTCCACGGCAACGTCGACGACCTGCTGCGGTCGGCGGTCGGCGGCAGCGGGCAGGGGCACGCCTTCCTGGCGCCCGGGCTCAAGTACGGCGGGAGCTGGACCTCGCGGCTGGACTTCGTGAGCCTCGGCCTCGCGCTGGTGCTGGGCACCGCGGGGCTGCCGCACATCCTGTCCCGCTTCTACACCGTGCCGACGGCCCGCTCGGCTCGGCAGTCGGTGGTGTGGGCGATCGGGCTCATCGGGGCGTTCTACCTGATGACGATCGTGCTGGGCTTCGGCGCCGCGGCCGTCGTCGGGTCGGACACCGTACGGGCGTCCAACGCGGCGGGAAACACCGCCGTGCCGCTGCTCGCCGAGGCGCTCGGCGGCGGGGCGGGGACGACCGGCGGGACGGTGCTGTTCGCCGTCGTCGGCGCGGTGGCCTTCGCGACCATCCTGGCCGTGGTCGCCGGCATCACCCTGGCCTCCTCGGCGTCGGTCGCGCACGACCTCTACACCGCGCTGCGCCGCCCCGCGGCCCGGCACGGGCGGCGGGACCCGGGCGAGGCCATGGAGGAGGACGAGGTACGGGTCGCGCGCTTCGCGGCCGTCGGCATCGGCGCGGCGGCGATCGCGCTGAGCCTGCTCGCCCAGGATCAGAACATCGCCTTCCTGGTGGGTCTGGCCTTCGCGGTGGCCGCGTCGGCGAACCTGCCGGCGCTGCTCTACTCGCTGTTCTGGTCCCGCTTCACCACCCGCGGTTCGGTGTGGGCGATCTACGGCGGTCTGGTGCCCGCACTGCTGCTGGTGGTGCTGTCGCCGGTGGTGTCGGGGCGGCCGGACGCGCTCTTCCCCGGGGTCGACTTCCACGTCTTCCCGCTGGAGAACCCCGGGCTGATCTCGATCCCGCTCGGCTTCCTCGCGGGGTGGCTCGGCACGGTGCTGTCGCCGGAGCCGGCCGACCCGCAGCGGTTCGCCGAGACCGAGGTCAGGTCGCTCACCGGGGCCGGAGCGGTGTAGCCGGCCCGCCCGCTCAACGGCCCGGCGCCGCCCAGGTGTAGCGGTGCTCGGGCCGGCCGGTGTCGCCGTAGCGGAGGGTGAGGCTCAGCCGGCCCGCCTGCTCCAGGTGCTTGAGATAGCGCTGGGCGGTGGATCTGCTGAGCCCTGCCCGCTCCGCCACCTCGTGCGCCGACAGCGGGTGCGGCGCCTCCCGCAGCACCCGGCGGATGAGGTCGGCGGTGGGCGCGGAGTGGCCTTTGGGCAGGTCGGCGGGGGCGGCGGACGCGGAGCGCAGCGCGCCGAAGATCCGGTCGACCTGCTCCTGCCCCGCCTCGCCGCGCCCGCCGCCACCCGCGACGCCGTCCAGCGCCCGGCGCAGCGCCGCGTAACCGTCGAGCTTGGCACGCAGCCCGGCGAAGCCGAACGGCTTGACGAGGTACTGCAGCGCCCCCAGCCGCAGCGCGGCCTGCACGGTCGCGACGTCCCGGGCCGCTGTCACCATGATCACGTCGGCGTGGTGACCCTGCTGGCGCATCCGGCGCACCAGCGTCAGCCCGGACTCGTCCGGCAGGTAGTGGTCCAGCAGCACCAGGTCGATGCGGCCGCGCTCCAGCGCCGCCAGCGCCTGCGCCGCGGTGTGCGCCCGCCCGGCGACCCGGAAGCCGGGCACCTTGGCCACGTAGGCGGCGTTGATCTCGGCCACCCGGAAGTCGTCGTCCACGACCAGCACCTCGATCACCGGTCCCCGCCTCCCGCCGCCGGAACGAGCACGCGGTGCTGCTCGGCGGTGTCCTGGCGCGGCGCCAGGTCCCCCGCCATCAGCGCCTCGGGCAGCACCACGGTGAACAGCGCCCCGCCCCCGGCCCTGGCGGTCACCCGCGCGGTGCCCCCGTAGCGCTCCGCGAGCCGTCGCACCAGCGCCAGGCCCAGGCCCCGCTCGCGGTGCGCCGGCGGCTCCTTCGTCGTCCAGCCCTCCTCGAAGATCCGCCCCCGCAGCTCCGGCGGCACCCCCGGCCCGTCGTCGCCCACCCGCAGCAGCACCGTGGACCGCTCGGCCCGCAGCTCCACCTCCACCTCGCCCGCCGCGGCGTCCAGCGCGTTGTCGACCAGGTTGCCCAGCACGGTCACCACGTCGCGCGGGTCCACCACGCGGTCCGGCAGCAGCGTGTCCTGTGCGATCCGCAGCGTCACCCCGCGCTCGGCCGCGATCGCCGACTTCCCCACCAGCAGCGCCGCCACCAGCGGATCCCGCACCCGCTCCGCAACCTCCTCCGCCGACGTCCGGTGGGCGTCGGCCACCTCCGCCAGGAAGTCCACGGCCGCGTCGTGCAGCCCGAGTTCGAGCAGGCCTAGCAGGGTGTGCAGCCGGTTGGCGTGCTCGTGGTCCTGCGCCCGCAGCGCCTCCAGCAGCCCGTGGGTGGAGTCCAGCTCGCGGCCCAGCAGCTCCAGTTCGGTGCGGTCGCGCAGCGTGACGACCGCGCCGCCGCCCTCGGTCGGCATCCGGTTGGCCACCAGCACCCGTCCGTCGCTGACCGTCAGCAGGTCGGTGCCCCCGGCCCGCCCGGCCAGCACGTCCGTGGTCCGCCCCGGGGGCAGCACCGCCTCCAGCGGGCGGCCGGTGTCCTGCGCGCCCAGCCCGAGCAGCCGTTGCGCCTCGTCGTTGACCAGCCGGATCCTGCCGTGCGGGTCGAGCGCGACGACACCCTCGCGGATGCCGTGCAGCATCGCCTCCCGCTCGTCCAGCAGCGCCGAGATGTCTGCGAAGGCCAGCCCGTGGGTGGCGCGCTGCAGTCGCCGCGCCGCCCAGAGCGCGGCGAGCACGCCCACCGCGAGCGCCGCGCCCGCGTACCGCAGCAGCGGCACGACGGCCAGCAGCCGGGCGCGCATGCCGGTGTAGTCGAAGCCGACCGACACCGCGCCGACGATCCGCCCGTGCGCGTCCCGCAGCGGCACCTTGCCGCGCGCGGTGCGGCCCAGGGTCCCGCTGTCGACCTGCATGATGTCGTGGCCGCCGAGTGCGACGCTCGGGTCGGTCGAGACGTGCCCGCCGATCCGGGACCTGTCGGTGTGCGACCAGCGGGTGCCGTGCACGTCCATCACCACGATGTAGCTGGCCCCGGTGGCCAGCCGGATGCGTTCCGCCTCCGCCTGCACCGGGCCCTGCGGGGTCGGCCGGGAGGTCAGCAGCGCCTGCGCCACCTGCGGCTCCGCCGCCACCGTCTGCGCGATGGCCAGCGCCCGCCGCATCGACTGCTGGTCCAGCTGCCGGCTCAGCGGCGCCAGGAAGAGCCCGACGGCCAGCGCCGTCACCCCCGCAGTGATCAGCACCTGTATCAGCAGCACCTGCGCCGAGACGCGGCGCGGCCACCCGATGCGCATCCTCGCCTCCCGAAGGCCTCGCGTCCTGTCCGTCCCGAACGGCAGCGAGGCGGGCCTGCGGCCCCGGCGCCCGTGCCGTCAACGCAACGTAAACGCTGGGCGCTCCGAAGGGCAGGGTCCGTCACACTTTCGTTGTCGAGGCGTGGGCAAAACGAGCAGAAGCCCAGCTTGCGGGCACAAGGGGGGCTTGCGCTCACAAGTCTGTGCGGGCCGGGCGGGCGCTCGTAGCGTCCACCGCCATGACCCACGACACGAGCCCCGCCATCGAGCTGCGGGGGGCGGGCAAGGCGTTCCGGACACCGTCCGGCGCGCTGCACACCGCCGTGAGAGATCTGGACCTGACCGTCGGCCGCGGCGAGTTCGTCGCCGTCGTCGGCCCCACCGGCTGCGGCAAGTCCACCACGCTGACGCTGGTCAGCGGCCTGGAGGAGCCCTCGCAGGGCGAGGTGCTGGTGGGCGGGGAGCCGGTGCGCGGCATCGGCACCGAGGTCGGCTTCGTCTTCCAGCAGGACGCCGTCTTCCCGTGGCGCACCGTGCTGTCCAACGTCATGGCGGGGCCGCGCTTCCGCGGCGTACCCAGGGCCGAGGCGCGGGAGCGGGCGCGGGACTGGCTGGCCCGGGTGGGCCTGTCGGCCTTCGAGGACCGCTACCCGCACCAGCTGTCGGGCGGCCAGCGCAAGCGCGTCGCGCTCGCCGCGACCTTCGTCAACGACCCCTCGATCCTGCTGATGGACGAGCCCTTCTCGGCGCTCGACGTGCAGACCAGGGCCCTGATGTCGGACCAGCTGCTGGAGCTGTGGGCCGGCACCGGCGCCTCCGTGGTCTTCGTCACGCACGACCTGGAGGAGTCGATCGCGCTCGCCGACAAGGTCGTGGTCATGACCGCGGGCCCGGCCACCGTCAAGGAGGTCTTCACGATCGACCTGCCCCGGCCCCGCAAGGTCGAGGAGGTCCGCCTCGAACCGCGCTTCGTCGAGATCTACCGCGAGATCTGGTCCTCGCTCGGCGAGGAAGTCCGCATCACCAGGGAGAGGGGTGCCGCAAGTGCCGAAGCCGTCGAAGACGCTGCCTGAGCCCGCCGCGGGAACCGCCGGGTCCGTGAAGAAAGCCCAGCCCAGGTCCTCCGGGCCCGGGGCCGACCGTACGGCGGCGCGCGCCCGCGCGGCGCGTAACCGCGCGCTGCTGGTGTACGGCTGCCGGCTGCTGGTGCTCGTCGCGGTGCTCGGCCTGTGGGAGTGGTTCGCCCGCACCGGGGTCATCGACCCCTTCAACTTCTCCATGCCGAGCAAGATCTGGGACCAGATCCGGCAGTGGACGCTGCACGGCACCGCGCAGGGCAGCCTCGCCGAGCAGATCTGGGCGACGCTCTCCGAGGCGCTGCTCGGCTGGCTCATCGGCGTCGTCGCGGGGGTGCTGCTGGGCATCGCGCTGGGCCGGGTGCGCTTCCTCGCCGACGTCTTCGGCCCGTACGTCAAGGTGCTCAACGCGCTGCCGCGTATCGTGCTGGCCCCGATCTTCCTGATCTGGTTCGGCCTCGGACCGGCCTCCAAGGTGGCCTCCGCGGTCGTGCTGGTCTTCTTCCCGGTCTTCTTCAACGCCTTCCAGGGCGCCCGCGAGGTCGACCGCAACCTGGTGGCCAACGCCCGGATCCTCGGCGCGAGCAACCGGCGGGTCACCTTCCAGGTGGTCATCCCCTCGGCCACCTCGTGGATCTTCACCAGCCTGCACGTCAGCTTCGGCTTCGCGCTGATCGGCGCGATCGTCGGCGAGTACATCGGCGCGACCAAGGGCCTGGGCCTGATGGTCTCCACCGCGCAGGGCACCTTCAACGCCGCCGGTGTCTACGCGGCGATGGTCATCCTCGCCGTCGTCGCCCTCGTCGCCGAGGGCCTGCTCACCTTCCTGGAGAAGCGGCTCTTCCGCTGGAAGCCCGCGGACACCGGCGCCGGCCGCTGACGCACCGCCTCCTTCCACCGCCCCACCACCTCACAAGGACGTGACCCCCATGCGCACCCGCAGAACCCTTCCCGCGCTCGCCGTCACCGCGGCCCTCGCCCTGACCACGCTGACCGCCTGCGCCGACGACTCCTCCAGCAGCGCCGGTTCCTCCGGCGGCTCCGGTGGCGGCACCAAGGTCAAGATCATGGTCGGCGGCCTGGACAAGGTCATCTACATGCCGGCCATGCTGTCCCAGCAGCTCGGCTACTTCAAGGCCGAGGGCCTGGACGTGACCCTCATGAGCGAGCCCGCCGGTGTCGACGCGACGACAGCGCTGGTGTCCGGTGACGTCCAGGGCGCGGTCGGCTTCTACGACCACACGCTGGACCTCCAGACGAAGAAGAAGTACGTGGAGTCCGTGGTGCAGTTCGCCCAGGCGCCCGGCGAGGTGGAGGTCGTGTCGGACAAGGCCGCCGCCGACATCACCTCCGCCAAGGACTTCAAGGGCAAGAAGCTCGGCGTGACCGGCCTCGGCTCCTCCACCGACTTCCTCACGAAGTACCTGGCCGTCAGCAACGGCCTTCAGATCAGCGACTTCACGCCCGTCGCGGCCGGCGCCGGCCAGACCTTCATCGCCGCCATGCAGCAGGGCGCGATCCAGGGCGGCATGACGACGGACCCGACCGTCGCCCAGATCCTCGACAAGGGCATCGGCAAGGTGCTCTACGACATGCGCACCCCGGAGGGTTCGCGGCAGGCGCTCGGCGGCCTCTACCCGTCCTCCAGCCTCTACATGAACACCGACTGGGTGAACGGTCACAAGGACACCGTCCAGAAACTGGCCAACGCCTTCGTCAAGACCCTGGGCTGGATGTCCACCCACACGCCCGAGGAGATCGCCGCCAAGATGCCGGCGGACTACGCGCAGGGCGGCGCGCAGCTCTACGCGGCCTCGATCAAGGCGACGCTGCCGATGTTCACCACCGACGGGGTCATGCCGCCCGACGGTCCGGCGACCGTGGAGCGCGTGCTGAAGGCCTTCAACCCCAACCTCAAGAACGCCACGGTGGACCTGGAGAAGACCTACACCACGGAGTTCGTCAAGAACGCCCGCTGACGGCCGACACCCGGTCCGCCGTGAACGCGGCAGGGGTGCCGAGCGCGCCGCCGCAGCTCTCCGGGCGCGGCGGCTGCGCGGCCGCCCGGGACACGCCGACGTCCCAGGCGCGGCCGTCGGTGTGCCGCACCCGGACCGTCCAGCCGTCGGGCCCGTCCGGGACGGTGCCGGACACCGCCAGCGCGCCCTCCCGCTCCTCACCGGTCAGGGCGCGTACGGCGAGGTCGGCGGCCTGCTCGGGGCGGTCCCAGAAGGAGCGGCCGCGGCAGCCGTCGAGGGCGATCCGCCCGGCGTGCGCCGCCGCCAGCACCTCCTTGGCGAGCGGGGCGTCGACCCGCCCGTACGCGTAGCCGAAGGGCAGCACCAGCATGGTCGGGGAGAAGCGGTGGCCGCCCAGATGCGTGGCCTCCCAGACGCCGGTGCCCTCGGCGGCGGCCAATGCGGTGGCGAGCGGACGGCCCTGCACCGCGCAGCAGCGGTCGCGCCGCCCGTTGGTGCACACCAGGGCGAGCGGCGGGCCCGCGTAGCCGTCCCCGAAACCGCCGTGCTCGCCGGTGCCCAGCGCGGTGAAGTCCAGCGCCGCGAGCTCCGCCGGATCCGCGACGGACGCGGTGCGCACCCAGGAGCCGCCCGGCGCGGTGTGCGCGAGGAAGACCCGGTGCGCGGCGGGGACGTGCCGGTCGGCGTGCCGGCCGGGCCGGCGGACGAGCGCGACCCGCACCCCCGTGCCGTCGGCGAGCCGCTCCAGCTCCCGGCCCACCGCGGGGTCGAGCCGGCTCGACGTCAGCGCCTTGGGGCCCCACGGCCCGGGCTGCTCCACCAGCAGCCAGGTGCGCGCGACGGCCGCGGTCGCCGCCACCGATTCACCCAGCTCCGCCGAGGCGGACGTACACGTACTCGTCACCGCGCGAGCCTAACCCGCGCCCCCCGCGGCGCCCGGCACGGCCCCCGGCAGCCCCGGCCCGGGGCCTGCCCCACCGAGGCCCAGCGCCCCGACGCCCCCGTCCACGGGCCCGGCACCGCTCCGGCGCCGGGCCCCGCGGCCTCACACCGGTCCGGCCACCACCGTCACCGGCTTCGCCAGCGGCACCCCCGAGCCGTCGCGGCGCGGGTCCTTCGGCGGCAGCTCGGCCGGCGCGCCCGTCGCCGTCGCGGCGCGGGCCGGCGTGGGGCCCGCCCAGGCCAGCAGCAGCCCGTCCTCGCCCCGCAGGAAGCGCTGGCAGCGCACCCCGCCCGTCGCCCGGCCCTTGCGCGGGAACTGCTCGAAGGGCGTGAGCTTCGCGGTGCCCTCGCCCGCGCCGTCCAGCGTGCCCTCGGAGCGGGCCACGGTGAGGACCACCGCGTCGACCGCCGGGTCCACCGCCGTGAAGGAGATCACCTTGGCGCCCTCCGCGAGCTTGACGCCCGCCATGCCGCCGGCCGGCCGCCCCTGCGGGCGCACCTGGCCGGCGGGGTAGCGCAGCAGCTGCGCGTCGTCGGTGATGAAGACCAGGTCCTCCTCGCCCGTCCGCAGCTCGACCGCGCCGACCACCGTGTCGCCGTCCCTGAGGCCGATGACCTCCAGGTCGTCCTTGTTGGCGGGGTAGTCCGGCACGACGCGCTTGACCACCCCCTGCTCCGTGCCGAGCGCGAGGCCCGGCGAGGACTCGTCCAGCGTGGTCAGGCACAGCACCCGCTCGTCGTCCTCCAGCGACACGAACTCGGCGAGCGGCGCGCCCCCGGCGAGCGTCAGCGGCCCGGCGGACTCCGGCAGCACCGGCAGGTCGATGACCGTCAGCCGCAGCAGCCGGCCGTGCGTGGTCACCGCCCCGATGTCGGCGCGGGCGGTGGTGGGCACCGCGGAGACGATCACGTCGTGCTTGGCGCGCTTGCCGCCGCCCGCGTCCCCGGTGGCGTCGGTCGTGGTGCGGGCCAGCAGCCCGGTGGAGGACAGCAGCACCCGGCACGGGTCGTCGGCGACCTCCAGCGGCACCGCGGCGACCGGCGCGCCGCCGGCCTCCAGCAGCAGCGTGCGGCGCTCGGTGCCGTACTGCTTGGCCACCGCCGCCAGCTCCGAGGACACCAGCTTGCGCAGCTCCGCGTCGGACTCCAGGATCCGCGTCAGCTCGGCGATCTCCGCGTTCAGCCGGTCGCGCTCGGCCTCCAGCTCGATCCGGTCGAAGCGGGTCAGCCGGCGCAGCGGGGTGTCCAGGATGTACTGCGTCTGGATCTCCGACAG
The DNA here is from genome assembly GCF_000721495.1 of Streptomyces sp. NRRL F-5123. GTDB lineage: Bacteria > Actinomycetota > Actinomycetes > Streptomycetales > Streptomycetaceae > Actinacidiphila. The sequence continues at coordinate 178,059 of NZ_JOHY01000003.1, read as the reverse complement.
GCCGAAGCGCTCCATCAGGCGCTCCTTGGCCTGCGCGGCGTTCTCGCTGGCCCGGATGATCGCGATGACCTCGTCGATGTCGACGAGCGCGACCAGCAGGCCGTCGACCAGGTGCAGCCGGTCGCGGCGCTTGGTGCGGCGGAACTCGCTGCGCCGCCGCACCACCTCGAAGCGGTGGTCGACATAGACCTGGAGCAGCTCGCGCAGGCCCAGCGTGAGCGGCTGGCCGTCGACGAGCGCCACGTTGTTGATGCCGAAGGAGTCCTCCATCGGCGTGAGCTTGTAGAGCTGTTCGAGCACGGCCTCGGGGTTGAAGCCGTTCTTGATCTCGATGACCAGCCGCAGGCCGTGCTCGCGGTCGGTGAGGTCCTTGACGTCGGCGATGCCCTGGAGCTTCTTCGCGCCGACCATGTCCTTGATCTTGGCGATGACCTTCTCGGGCCCGACGTTGAAGGGCAGTTCGGTGACGACCAGGCCCTTGCGGCGCGCCGTGACGTCCTCGACGCTCACCGTCGCGCGGATACGGAAGGTGCCGCGGCCGGTCTCGTACGCGTCGCGGATCCCGTCCAGGCCGATGATCCGGCCGCCGGTCGGCAGGTCGGGGCCCGGGACGTGGCGCATCAGCGCGTCCAGGTCGGCGTTGGGGTGGCGGATCAGGTGCCGGGCGGCGGCGACGACCTCGCCGAGGTTGTGCGGCGGCATGTTGGTGGCCATGCCGACCGCGATGCCGGACGAGCCGTTCACCAGCAGGTTGGGATACGCCGACGGCAGGACCGCGGGCTCCTGCTCCTGGCCGTCGTAGTTCGGCGCGAAGTCGACGGTGTCCTCGTCGATCGACTCGACCATCAGCTGCGCCGGGCCGGACATCCGGGCCTCGGTGTAGCGCATGGCGGCCGGCATGTCGTCCAGCGAGCCGAAGTTGCCGTGCCCGTCGACGAGCGGGAGGCGCTGCGAGAAGGGCTGCGCCATCCGCACCATCGCGTCGTAGATGGACGCGTCGCCGTGCGGGTGCAGCTTGCCCATCACCTCGCCGACGACGCGGGCGCACTTGACGAAGCCGCGCTCGGGGCGCAGGCCCATCTCGTTCATCTGGTAGACGATGCGCCGGTGCACCGGCTTCATGCCGTCCCGGGCGTCGGGCAGGGCGCGCGCGTAGATGACCGAGTAGGCGTATTCGAGATACGACGCCTGCATCTCGTCCACGACGTCGATGTCGAGGATCCGCTCCTCGAAACCGTCGTCCGGCGGCGGGGTCTTCGTCGTGCGGCGGGCCATCTCGGCGGCGCTCCTTCGTCTGGTTCCTGCTGCACCGGTGGTTCTGCTGCACCGGACATCTGTTCGGCTGGACCGGGTGAACTGACGCGGACCATTGTGGACCGCGCCGCCGACAACGCCGACCACGGCCCGGCACGAGCGCGTCCGCGACCGGGAACTTCACCGCCCGCGCACTCGCTTGCCTAGAGTGGCAGCACTCTACGCAGTCAGCGGACAGACGCACGCGACCGGAAGGACAGCTTGCCCATGGGTCACACGGCCTCGCCGGAGGCACACTCCAGCGGCCTGACAGCCACCGAGCACCGCCTGGCGAACGGGTTGCGGGTGGTGCTCTCAGTGGACCACCTCACCCCGGTCGCGGCCGTCTGCCTCTGGTACGACGTCGGTTCACGCCACGAGGTCAAGGGGCGCACCGGCCTCGCCCACCTCTTCGAGCACCTGATGTTCCAGGGCTCGGCGAGCGTGAAGGGCAACGGCCACTTCGAACTGGTCCAGGGCGCGGGCGGCTCGCTCAACGGCACCACCAGCTTCGAGCGCACCAACTACTTCGAGACCATGCCCGCCCACCAGCTGGAACTGGCCCTGTGGCTGGAGGCCGACCGGATGGGCAGCCTGCTGACCGCGCTGGACCAGGAGAGCCTGGACAACCAGCGGGACGTGGTCAAGAACGAGCGCCGCCAGCGGTACGACAACGTGCCCTACGGAACGGCGTTCGAGCGCCTGACCGCGCTCGCCTACCCCGACGGCCACCCGTACCACCACACCCCGATCGGCTCGATGGCCGACCTGGACGCGGCCTCGCTGGAGGACGCCCAGGCGTTCTTCCGCACGTATTACGCGCCCGGCAACGCGGTGCTCGCGGTCGTCGGCGACATCGACCCCGAGCAGACGCTCCGCTGGGTGGAGAAGTACTTCGGCAGCATCCCCGCCCACGACGGCAAGCCCGAGCCGCGCGACGGCTCGCTGCCCGACGTGATGGGCGGCCAGCTCCGCGAGGTCGTGGAGGAGGACGTGCCCTCGCGCGCCCTGATGGCCGCCTACCGGCTGCCCGAGGACGGCACTCGTGCGGGTGACGCTGCCGACCTGGCGCTGACGGTGCTGGGCGGCGGTGAGTCCTCCCGGCTGCACAACCGGCTGGTGCGCCGCGACCGCACCGCGGTGACCGCCGGCTTCGGACTGCTGCGGCTGGCCGGAGCGCCGTCGCTGGGCTGGCTGGACGTCAAGTCGTCCGGGGGCGCCGAGCTGGCCGCGATCGAGGCCGCGGTCGACGAGGAGCTGGCCCGCTTCGCCGCCGAGGGCCCCACGCCCGAGGAGATGGAACGGGCGCAGGCGCAGCTGGAGCGCGAGTGGCTGGACCGGCTGGCCACGGTCGGCGGCCGGGCGGACGAACTGTGCCGCTTCGCCGTGCTGTTCGGCGACCCGCAGAAGGCGCTGACCGCGGTGCAGCGTGTGCTGGAAGTCACCCCGGAGGAGGTCCGGGCGGTGGCCGCGGCCCGGCTGCGCCCCGACAACCGGGCGGTGCTGCTGTACGAGCCCACGGGCAAGGCGGCGCAGGAGGCCGCGGACGCCGGCGAGGACGCCGAGGACGCGGGTGCCGCGGCCACCGCAGACCAGGAGGAGGGCGAGCTGTGAGCGACACCACCGCCGTCATGACGTTCCACCCGCAGCCGCAGGCCGGTGCGCCCAAGCCGTGGGCCTTCCCGGCCCCCGAGCGCGGGACGCTCGGCAACGGGCTGACGCTGCTCACCAGCCACCGCCCCGGCCAGCAGGTCGTCGCGGTCGAGGTGCTGCTCGCGGCGCCGCTGGACGCCGAGCCCGAGGGCCTGGACGGCGTCGCGACCATCATGGCCAGGGCGCTGTCGGAGGGCACCGACGAGCACACCGCCGAGGAGTTCGCGGCCGAGCTGGAGCGCTGCGGCGCCACCCTGGACGCGCACGCCGACCACCCCGGGGTGCGGGTGTCGCTGGAGGTGCCCGCCTCCCGGCTGGACCGGGCGCTGGCCCTGCTGGCCCAGGCGCTGCGCTCGCCGGCCTTCGCCGACGACGAGGTCGAGCGGCTGGTCGCCAACCGGCTGGACGAGATCGAGCACGAGCTGGCCAACCCGGCGCGCCGGGCGGCCATGGAGCTGTCGAAGGAGCTCTTCCCGGCGGAGCTGCGCTGCTCCCGCCCGCGACTGGGCACCGAGGAGACCGTCCGGCGGATCGACGCGGCGGCGGTGCGGGCCTTCTACACCGCGCACGTCCGGCCCGCGACGTCCACCGCGGTGGTGGTCGGCGACCTGACCGGCATCGACCTGCCTGCGCTGCTCGACGACACCCTCGGCCGCTGGACGGGGGCGGCCGCGCAGCCGCGCCCGCGTCCGGTGATCACCGCGAACGACGCCGCCCGCGTGGTCATCGTGGACCGGCCCGGCGCGGTGCAGACCCAGATCCTCATCGGCCGCACCGGCCCCGACCGGCACGCCCTGGTGTGGCCGGCCCAGGTCATCGGCACGTACTGCCTGGGCGGCACCCTCACCTCGCGGCTGGACCGGGTGCTGCGCGAGGAGAAGGGCTACACCTACGGCGTGCGGGCCTTCGCGCAGGTGCTGCTGGCGTCCGCGGACGGTACGGGCGCGGCGCTGCTGGCGATCAACGGCTCGGTGGCCACCGAGGTCACCGGGCCCGCGCTGGCCGACGCCTGGCAGGTCGTCCGCACCCTCGCCGAGGGCGGCCTGACCGACGAGGAGCGGGACGTCGCGGTGCAGAACCTGGTCGGCGTGGCCCCGCTGCGCTACGAGACGGCCGCGGCCGTGGCCGGCACGCTGCTCGACCAGGTCGAGCAGCAGCTGCCGGACGACTTCCAGGCGCATCTGTACCAGCGGCTGGCCGCCACCGGCACGGTCGAGGCGACCGCCGCCGTGGTGAGCGCCTTCCCGCTGGACCGCCTGGTGGTGGTCCTGGTCGGCGACGCGTCCGCGATCGCCGAGCCGGTCCGCGAGCTGGGCATCGGGCCGGTGCGCGTCACCAGCTGAGGCCCGCGGGGCGCGCGGGGGCCCGGCGCCCGCGCCCTCGCGCCCCCTCACGACCGCCGACGGACCCCGGCACGCCCGCGCGTGGCGGGGTCCGCGCATATGCGCATACCACCGTAATTCCGAGGCCGCATTCCCCTTTCCCGGTGTGCTGGAATAGAGTCGCTGCACAATTCGGGGAAAGGGCGTGGTCGGGCGATGCGGAATCGGACGTGAGCGGGTCGGAAGGCACCGCGCGGCGAATCTCGGCCGAGGTGGTGTGTACGGCGATACGCGACGACATCGTCGCCGGCTACTTCCCGCCGGGGAGCCGGCTGACGGAGGAGCTGCTCGCGCAGCGCTACGGGGTCTCGCGGGTGCCGGTGCGCGAGGCGCTGCGCACCCTGGAGTCCGAGGGCTTCGTCCGGACCCGCAAGCACGCCGGTGCGTCGGTCGCCGAGCCCACCGAGCAGGAGGCCGCCGACCTGCTGGAGATCCGCGGGCTGCTGGAGCCGCTGGGCGCCGCGCGGGCGGCGCAGCGGCGCACCGACGCGCATCTGAAGGTGCTGCGCGGGCTGGTGCGGCTGGGCCAGGAGCGGGCGGTGCAGGGGCAGGTGTCCGACCTGCCGTCGCTGAGCGGATGGTTCCACGAGACCCTCGCGCAGGCCTCCGGCAGCCCGACGCTGGCCGCGCTGCTGATCCAGCTGCGGCACAAGATCTCCTGGGTCTACGCCGACGACGGGTCGGGGCGCGCCGCCGAGGCGTGGGAGGAGCACGCGGCGATCGTGGACGCGGTCGCGCGCGGTGACGCCGAGCGGGCCCGCCGGCTCGCCGCCGTCCACCTGGAGCACGCCGCGGCGGTGAGAACCCTGAAACACCGTGTAAACGCGGGGCGCCGCCGCAATTAACAATCACACCGTATACAAGAGTGCGTGATTATCGGCCGGCTATCGCCGTGGGCGGCCGGGGAAAAGCGTGAAGTGGGCGCGAAAAAGCGGGCCCCGGCAATCCTGGCGGATTGCGGGACCCGCTGGTTCCGACCTGCGCGCAATTCACGGCGCACGGCGTGAAGCCGTGGGCGCCGCGGGAAACCGGCCGGTGCGAACGCCCGCGCCGTACAGGCACGCCGCGCGGGCATGCGCCACGCCTTCGGCCCCGCACCGTGGCGCCCGCGCCGTACGCGCACGCCGCGCGGTGCCGGAGGCGTGAGATGCGTCAGACGGTCTCGGGAAGCTCTTCCAGCCCCTCGGCGACCAGCTTCGCCAGCCGGTCCAGCGCGGCCTCGGCGCCCTCGGCGTCGGAGGCCAGCACGATCTCCTCGCCGCCCTTCGCGCCCAGGCTCAGCACCGCGAGCATCGAGGCGGCGTTGACCGGGCCGCCGCCCTCCCTGGCGATGGTGACCGGCACCCCGGCGGCGGTCGCCGCGCGGACGAAGATGGACGCCGGGCGGGCGTGCAGGCCCTCCGCCCAGCCGACGTTGACGCGGCGCTCAACCATGGTGTTGCCCTTCGGTGTGTGTGTCAGGTCGTGCAAGTTGTCTAGACCATTTTTGCACGACGCGAGTGCAGCCCGGGCACCCGGCCGGTGAGCCCAGGGTCCCGCGTGCGCCTGCCGCCCGCCAGATGGCCGCGCCGCCTACGCTGGAGGCCATGACCGACCCGCAAGGCCCGCGAGATCCGCAGGGCGCGCAAGGCCCGCAAGACCCGCAGGAAGCCGCCCCCCGGCCCTACCCCGTCCACTGGGAGGCCGACGTGGTGCTGCGGGACGGCGGCATCGCCCACATCCGGCCGATCGGCCCGGACGACGCGGGACGGCTCGTGGACTTCTACGAGAAGGTCTCCGACGAGTCCAAGTACTACCGCTTCTTCGCGCCCTACCCCCGGCTGTCCGACCGCGACGTGCACCGCTTCACGCACCACGACTACGACGACCGCGTGGGCCTGGCCGCCACCGTCGGCGGCGAGTTCATCGCCACCGTCCGCTACGACCGCACCGACGAGCAGGGCCGGGCCGCGTCCGGCGCCGCCGGGACCAGCGCCGAGGTCGCCTTCCTGGTCCAGGACGCCCACCAGGGCCGCGGGGTCGCCTCCGCACTGCTCGAACACATCGCCGCCGTCGCCCGCGAGCGCGGCATCCTGCACTTCACCGCGGACGTCCTGCCCGCCAACAGCAAGATGGTCAAGGTCTTCACCGACGCCGGCTACACCCAGCGGCGCAGCTTCGCCGACGGCGTCGTCCACCTCGACCTCGACCTGGAGCCCACCGCCGAGTCCGTGCAGGTCATGCGCTCGCGCGAGCACCGCGCCGAGGCCCGCTCGATGCAGCGGCTGCTGCGCCCGGAGTCGGTCGCGGTGATCGGCGCCGGGCGGCGGCCGGGCGGCGTGGGGCGCACACTGCTGCGCAACATCGCCGCCGGCGGATTCACCGGCCGCCTCTACGCCGTCAACCACTCCTTCACCACGGACACCGACCTCGACGGGGTGCCCGGCTTCCGCTCCGTGCGGGAGATCGCCGCACGCGGCGAGAGCGTCGACCTCGCGGTGGTCGCCGTGCCCGCCGGGCAGGTGCCGCAGGCCGTCGCCGACTGCGGGGAGGCGGGCGTACGCGGCCTGGTCGTGGTCGCGGCCGGCTACTCCGAGACCGGGCCCGAGGGCCGCGAGCGGCAGCGCGAGCTGGTGCGGCTGGCCCGCGGCCACGGCATGCGGCTCATCGGGCCGAACGCCTTCGGGGTCCTCAACACCGCGCCTTCCGTCCGGCTCAACGCCTCGCTCTCGCCGGGGATGCCGCACCAGGGGCGGCTGGGGCTCTTCACGCAGTCCGGGTCCATCGGCATCGCGCTGCTGTCCGGGCTGCACCGGCGCGGCGCCGGCCCCTCCACCTTCGTCTCGGCCGGCAACCGCGCGGACGTCTCCGGCAACGACCTGCTCCAGTTCTGGCAGGACGACCCGGACACCGACGCCGTGCTGATGTACCTGGAGTCCTTCGGCAACCCGCGCAAGTTCAGCCGGCTCGCCCGCCGGACGGCCGCCGCCAAGCCCGTGGTGGTCGTCAAGGGCGCCCTGCACAGCGGCTCCGTGCCCGCCGGGCACGCCGTACCCGTCACCCGCATCCCGGACAGCACCGTCAGCGCGCTCTTCCGGCAGGCCGGTGTGATCCGCGTCGACACCGTCACCGAACTCCTCGACGCCGGGCTCCTCCTCGCACTCCAGCCGCTCCCCGCGGGCGACCGGCTGGCGATCCTGGGCAATTCCGAATCCCTCGGCCTGCTCACCTACGACGCCGCCCGCACCGCGGGCCTGCGCCCCACCGCCCCGCTGGACCTCACCACCTCGGCCGCCCCCGCCGACTTCGCCGCCGCCCTGACCCGCGCGCTGGCCGACCCGGCGACGGACGCGGTCGTGGTCACCGCCATCCCGCGGGTCACCGCCGATGCCCCGGCGCCGGGCGCCACCGGGACGCTGGACGGGGTTCCGGACGAGGGCGACGACCCGGTCCTGGCCGACACGCTGCGCCGCGCCGCCGCCGGGGACAAGCCGGTGGTCGTGGTGCACCTGGCCCTGGAGACCTTCGCCGAACGGCTCGGCGCGCCCGGCGGCGAGGGCGCGCGGCTGCCCGCCTACCGGGCGCCGGACCGGGCCGTCGGCTCGCTCGCCGAGGCCGCCCGGTACGCCGCGTGGCGCGCGGGCGCCGCCGAACCCGGGCGGGTTCCGGCCTTCGACGACATCCAGGAGGCCGCGGCCGCCGAGGACGTCCGCCGGCTGCTGCCGCCCGGCTCCCCGCCGCAGGGCGTCACCCTCGCCGACGCCGACGCCGCGGCCCTGCTCGCCCGCTACGGCGTCACCGTGCGCCGCGCGCTGCCCGCCCCCGGGCCGGACGCGGCCGTCGCCGCCGCCGAGTCGATCGGCTACCCAGTCGCCCTCAAGGCCACCGCCCCACACCTGCGGCACCGCCCGGACCTCGGCGGCGTACGCCTGGACCTGGCCGACGAGGGCGATCTGCGGCGTGCGTACGAGGAGCTGACCGCGCAGCTCGGCGGGCCCGCGGAACTGCTGCCGGTCGTCCAGGCGATGGCGCCGCGCGGGGTGGACACCGTGATCCGCGCCGGGGTGGACCCGGCCGCCGGGGCCGTGCTCTCCTTCGGGCTGGCAGGACCGCCCTCCGAGCTGCTCGGCGACCTCGCGCACCGGCTCGTCCCCGCGACCGACCGGGACGCCGCGGACCTGGTCCGCTCCATCAAGGCCGCGCCGCTGCTCTTCGGCTGGCGCGGCGCCGAGCCGGTCGACACCGGCGCGCTGGAGGAGCTGCTGCTGCGGGTGTCACTGCTGGCCGACGACCTGCCGGAGGTCGTCGCGGTGCGGCTGGACCCGGTGGTCGTCGCCCCGCGCGGGCTGACCGTGCTGGCCGCGACCGTACGGCTGGCGCCGCCGCCCGCCCGTACCGACCTCGGCCCGCGGGCCCTGTCGCTCTTCTGACCTCCGGCCTCCGGCGCGCGCCGGGGGCCGGAGGAAGAGGCGGGGGAAGAGGCGCGCCCCGGGGACGCGGCGCCGCCGGGACCTGCGGGACACCCCTAGGATGGGCGTATGGCGAAGTCGGGGATCACGACGCAGGGACTGCGGACGGCGATCGAGCGCAGCGGGTACTACCCCGGGCTCGTGTCGGAGGCCGTGGAGGCCGCGGTCGGGCAGGAGCCCGTCGCGTCGTATCTGGTGCACCAGGAGACCACGTTCGACGCGAACGAGGTGCGCCGGCATGTGACCGTGCTGGTGCTCACCGCGAGCCGCTTCATCGTGAGCCATACCGACGAGCAGGCCGCCGACGACTCCTCGCCGACGCCCTACGCCACGACGTCGACGGAGTCGGTGAAGATCGGCCGGATCTCCTCCGTCGTGGTCAGCCGCGTGGTGGCCAACCCCGAGGCGTACACCCCGGGCACGCTGCCGCGCGAGGTCGTGCTGACGATCGGCTGGGGCGCCGTCTCCCGGATCGACCTGGAGCCGGCCGCGTGCGGGGATCCCAACTGCGAGGCGGACCACGGCTACACCGGCTCCTCCACCGCCGACGACCTGTCCCTGCGGGTCAGCGAGGCGGGCGACGGGCCCGACACCGTGAAGCAGGCGCTCGCCTTCGCGCAGGCGCTGTCCGAGGCGACCGCGGCTGCCGCCTGATGGTCCAGCCCCTGCACGACGACGGGCTGCTCGACCCCCGCACCGCCCCCGTACCCGCCTACGGCAGCGCCGCGCTGTGCGACGTCGTGCCGGCCGCGGTCGCGGGATTCGGCATCGACGGGATGCCGCGCACCGGACTGGAGCTTGCGCCCGCCGACCGGGTGTGCGTCTTCCTCGTCGACGGGCTCGGCTGGGAGCTGATCGCCCGGCATCCGGACGAGGCGCCGTACCTGAACGCGCTGCTGCCGTCCTCGCTGGGCGGCACCGGCCGCCCGCTGACTGCGGGCTTCCCCGCCACCACCGCGACCTCGCTGGCCTCCGTCGGCACCGGACTGCCGCCCGGCCGGCACGGCCTGGCCAGCTACGTGACGCTCAACCCGGCGACCGGCGAGCTGATGAACCAGCTGCGCTGGCAGCCCTGGACCCCCCCGGCGGCGTGGCAGCCGCACCCTTCCGTCTTCCGGCTCGCCGACGCCGCGGGCATCGCCACCTGCCAGGTGTCCTCGCCGGACTTCGTGAAGACCCCGCTCACGCAGGTCGCGCTGTCCGGCGGCACCTTCCACGGCCGGCTGACCGGCGAGGAGCGGATGGACCTGGCCGCCGACCGGCTCGCCGCCGCCGGCCGCACCCTGGTCTACACGTACTACAGCGAGCTGGACGGCATGGGCCACCGGCACGGCGTGGACTCCGACGCCTGGCGCGGGCAGCTGATGATGGTCGACCGGCTGGTGCAGCGGCTCGCCGAGCAGCTGCCGCCGCGCTCGGTGCTCTACGTCACCGCCGACCACGGCATGACCGACATCCCCTTCGACGAGGAGTCGCGCATCGACTTCGACGAGGACTGGGAGCTGCGCGCCGGAGTGGGGCTGCTGGGCGGCGAGGGGCGCGCGCGGCACGTCTACGCGGTGCCGGGCGCCGCGGCCGACGTGCTCGCGGTGTGGCGCGAGGTGCTCGGCGACCGGATGTGGGTCGCCGACCGCGCCGGGGCCGTGACCGAGGGCTGGTTCGGGCCGCACGTGGAGCCGCGGGTGCTGCCCAGGATCGGCGACGTGGTCGCGGTCGCGCGCGACGACATCGCGATCGTCGCGACCCGCAGCGAGCCGGGGGAGTCGAAGATGATCGGTCTGCACGGCTCGATGGTCCCCGCCGAGCAGCACGTGCCGCTGCTCGAAGTCCGCACCTGAGCCCTCCGCCCGGCCCCCCGCCCCGCCCTGTCCCCTCACCGAAAGGCCGCCGTCCCGCCATGTCCGAGCTGGTCTTCTTCTCCGGAACGATGGACTGCGGCAAGAGCACCCTCGCCCTGCAGATCGTCCACAACCGCGCCTCGCGCGGCCTGCAGGCGGTGATCTTCACCAAGGACGACCGGGCGGGCGAGGGCAAGCTGTCGTCGCGGCTCGGGCTGGTCACCGACGCGGTCGAGGCGGTGGCCGGCATGGACCTCTACGCGCATCTGGTCGCCCTGATAAGCCGCGGCGGCCGGGCGGACTTCGTGGTCGTGGACGAGGCGCAGTTCCTGGCGCCGGAACAGATCGACCAGCTCGCCCGCGCGGTCGACGAGCTGGACGTGGACGTCTACGCCTTCGGTATCGCCACCGACTTCCGCACCCGGCTCTTCCCCGGCTCCCAGCGGCTCATCGAACTCGCCGACCGCATCGAGGCGCTGCAGGTCGAGGCGCTGTGCTGGTGCGGGTCCCGGGCCACGCACAACGCCCGTACGGTCGGCGGGCAGATGGTCGTGGAGGGCGCCCAGGTGGTGGTCGGGGACGTCTCCCAGCAGGACGAGACCGGCTACGAGGTGCTGTGCCGCCGCCACCACCGGCGCCGGATGACAGCTGCCTCCGCGGGCGCCGCGGCGCTGTCGCCCGACGTGCTGCCGGTGCCGGGCGGCTGACCGCCCGCGTGAACGGGCGCGGGCCCGGGGGACGGCCCCGGGCCCGCGCGTTCTCCGGCCGGGTCAGCCCGCGGCCGGGCCGAACTCGGCCCGCACCGTGCGGTCGGCCGTGACCGGGACGCTCAGCGAGTCGCCGTCGGCCGGCACGCCGGCCCCGTCCAGCGTCCAGCCGAGCAGCCGGTAACCGGCGGCCGGGACGGCGGTGACCGTCACGGTGTCGCCCTTCTCGTAACGGCCCGGCTCGGTGGCGTTGCCGGTCACCGCGACCGTGCCGCCTGCCGCCGGCGAGGCGCTCGCGGTCACCGACTGCTGCACCATGTTGATCGCCATGATGTTGAACAGCTTCGCCGGACCGGTGTACGTCGTGCCGTTGTAGCGCATGACGTTGACCGCCCGGACGTCCGCGGACGGGCCGGCCTTGACGGTGTATCCGCCGTCGCCCAGGTTGTCCGTGCCCAGGTTGAAGGCGCGGACCTGTCCGGACTCGACCGCCAGGCCGTCGTGCATGCCGTAGCCGAAGACGTCCAGGACCGTCAGGTCGCGGGCGCCCGCGACGTGCACCAGGTCGGTGTTCTTGCGGGTGACGCCGTCGATGGTCTGCGGGAAGAGGTTGCTCCCCAGGCCCCAGTTCGGCTGGTAGAAACCGGTCCGGTTGACGGCGTTCCCGTTGCTGAGGACACCGTCGACCGTGCCGTGGTCGTTGGCGCCGACCGTGATGCCCCGGTTGAGGAAGACGCCGCCGACCTTGTGCACCGTGAAGCCGTCGTCGCGCTCCGAGGTGAGGTCGATGCCGTTCCAGGTGTTGGTCATCGTGACGTCGACGACGTAGGTGCCGCGCCCCGCCCCGCGGATGGCGTACGGGTAGGGGACGTAGCCGGTGGCCGGGTTGTTCTCCGGGTGGAAGACCCGCAGGCCGCGGACCCCTGCGCCGTCGCCGACCAGCGTGACCAGCGCGGTGGCGGTGGCGGGGGCCGAGGTGTTCCGGCCCTCGAAGGCGAAGAGCACGGTGCCGCCGCTGTCGCCGTCCTCGTCACGGTTCGGCGAGGCCGCCGCGCCGCGCAGCTCGACGCCCGCCGGGACCTTCACATGGCTGCCGACGCGGTACCAGCCGGCCGGCAGGTAGACGGTGCCGCCGCCCTGCCTGCCCGCCGTGTCCAGCAGCTCCTGCAGCGGGCCGGTCGCGTCGGCGGCGGGCAGGTAGCCCACGCCGTGCGGCACGCCGCTCGCGACGTACAGCGCCTGCCTCTTCGGCGCCGGGTCGGCGGTCGCGGCCGGGGCGGCGGGGACGCCGCCGGGCAGCTGGACGACCGTGCCGGAGGCGGGGCCGTCCAGGGTGGTGCCGGTGAGCTTCACATAGCCGCCGGTGGTGTTGCGGACCGACGCGGTGCTGCCCTGGAGGGTGCCGCCGGCGAAGGACATGCCCCAGCGGCTGTCGAGGTCGTCCACCTGGAGGGCGACGTCCGTGCGGACCACCGAGGTGCGCAGGAACGAGCCGGTGAAGGTGGCGCGCTGGCCCTTGACCGTCCGGATGCCGATGTGGAGGTCGGACAGCGAGATGCCGGAGAACTGGTCCCATTCGAGGTCGCCGAGCACCAGCCCGGTGGCGTTGGCCCGGGTCCAGCGGTCCAGGTCGGCCCGCTCCGGCGGCTGGTAGGCCGCCGGGGCCTTCGCCCAGTAGGAGTTCGAGAAGGTGACGTCGCTCCAGGTGCCGACGTCCGAGCCGTTGTAGGCGGTGGCGCCGGCTGACAGCACGGTGCCCTTGACGTCGTCGACGGTCGCCGACTCGTGCACCTGGCCCTGCACCGCCGGGCGCCCGCGGTCGTCGGCCTTCGTGGAGATGCCGATGCCCTGGTAGGAGTTGAGCATCGTGACGTGCGCGACGGTGCCCATCATGAAGTTGGCGTCGCTCTGCCAGGCCGAGCCCGGGATCTCGAACGTGTTGCCGTACGGGACCGGGTGGGTGGCGCTCTGGTGCGGGTAGTACGTGGTCAGGCCCTGCACGGAGGCGCTGCCGCCGATCCGGAAGAGCACCGGGCCGTCCGCGCCGGACGGCAGGTCGGCGCTGATCACGGTGCCGTAGGAGCCCGAGCCGGTGTCCGGGTCGCGCCGGTCGCCGCGCAGCGAGCAGAAGGCCGGGATCTCCACGGTGCCGGTGATCCGGTAGGTGCCCGCGCCCATCCAGACCGTGCCGCCGCCCGCGTCCTGGCAGTCGTACAGCGCCTGCTGCACGGCCGAGGTGGCGTCCTTGCGGCCGGTCGGGTCGGCGCCGTAGCCGTGGACGTCGAAGTCGGCGACCACCGGGTCGGCGGTGGGGTAGCGGGTGCGGACGAGCACGGGGTGCGGGGTGGCCGCGCTCCGCCGGTGCACTTCGAGGTCGGCCAGCGCGACCTTGCTCGCGCCGGGCGCGTAGCCGGTCACCGCGAGCCGGACGTAGCGCGCGGTGGTGAGCGGGAAGGCGGTGCTCGTCGCGGAGCCCGCGCCGGTGGCGCCGCTGCGGCCGACGGTGGTGAAGTGGGTGCCGTCGGTGCCGGCCTGCACGGTGTAGTCCCAGCCGAAGGTGCCCTGCCAGGTGGCCAGGACCTGGTCGAAGCGCTGCGGCTTGCCCAGGTCCACCGTGAAGGTCTCGCCCTTGCCGGCGTCGCCGCTGGTCCAGGCGGTGCCGCCGTTGCCGTCTATGGCCGCGGCGGGGGAGGAGCCGGCCGCCGAGCTGGACGCGGTGGCGGTGCCCAGGTGCGCCAGGTCGGTGTTCACGGCCAGCGCGTGGAAGGCGTCGAGCGCGGCCTGGAGGGCGTGGAAGGCGGTACGGGCCTGCTCGTCCGTCACGCCGGTGCCGTCCGCGACCGTACGGGCCTGGTCGGCGGCCTGCTCCAGGGCCTCCTTGGCACCCGCCGGGTACTGCCCGTCGCGGGTGCCCTCGCGGGCGGCGAGGTAGGCCAGGTCGGCCTGGGCGACGAGCTGCTTCAGGCCCGCCGTCGGGTCGAGCGTCCTCGGCAGCGCCGTCACCGTGACCCGGGCGACCTTGAGTTCGGCCGCGCTGCCGCCGGTGGTGATGCGGAAGTCGGAGCCGTTGGAGCGGTTGGTGAGGATCGCGTCGTCCAGCACGAAGGTGTGGGTCTTCCACGTCCCCGAGTCGCCGTAGGTGAACAGCGGCGACTGCTTGAACATCTGCGGGATGGTGTCGCCCGGGGAGTCGTACTGCAGCTGGATCGCACCGCTGCCCTGGTCGTAGTAGTCGATGCTGACGGCGACCGGGTCGGCGGTGTCGTACACCACGGTGTCGTCGGCGTTCATGTAGAAGAAGCCGGTCTCGGCGCCCGGGTGGCTCTGGTCGGTCTGCCAGTAGCCGCGGCCGTCGACGGTGCCGGTGACCAGGTGGGAGTCGTTGTCACCCGCGCGCGGGTCGACGCCGTGCGTCTCGACCGTGGGGCCGAGGTCCACCGACAGGCCCGCGGCGATCCGCACCCGGGCCACCGTGACGTCGGCCGGAGCGCCGCCGTCGGTGCCGGATATCCGCAGCTCGCGGCCGGTGGAGAAGTCGGCCGGCACGGTGAAGGCCGCGGTGGTGAAGCCGCCGGAGCCGGTCAGCGCGACGCTGCCCAGCGCGTCCCCGGAGCCGCCGCGGGTCAGCTGGAGCGCGCCGCTGCCGGTGTCCTGGTAGGTGACGGCGACGGTCAGCCGGCCGGCCGTCACGGTGTCGGTGTAGTCCTGGTCGAGGTCGAACGCCAGGTACCCGGCGCCGGCCGCGACGTCGGTGCGCCAGTACGGCGTACCGTCCTGCGTACCGGTCCGCAGGCTCCCGGCGTCGTCCCCGGCGGTCGCGGTCAGGCCGAGGGTGAAGGGCGCGGGGCCGAGGTCGGCGCCGACCCCCAGCGGGTAGAGGGTGGGCGCGGCGGCCCACGCCGGCAGCGAGGCCGGCAGCAGCAGCGCGGCCACGGTGAGCAGCAGCAGAGCGGGGGCGCGCAGCAGCGCCCGGAGCGGGGAACGTCTGGGTGGCACGGGGACAACCTCCGGAGGATCACGACGGGACGTACGGTCAGGGGTCGTGCGGATGGTGCGTGTGCGTGCGGTGCTCGTGGTGCGCATACGGCGGGTGGTGCGGGACGGGCCCGGTTCCGGGGCAGCCGGAGCCGCCGGACCGGCGGACCGGCCCGGGGCGGGCCCGGACCGCGCCGCTCCCGTCGGCGGGGGCGGCGCGGCGGTTCGGGGTGGCGCGGGGTCAGGCCCGGCGCAGCCGGAGCGTCAGGATCTGGAAGGGCCGCAGCTCCAGCGGCAGCCCGCCGTCGCCGTCGGCCGCCACCGGCTCCACCGGGTTCTCCAGCAGGTCGGTGACCTCGGCCCCGGCCAGGGCGAAGCCGGTGTGCAGCACGCCGCGGGCGGTGCCGCCGCGCGACTCGTACAGCCGCACCACGACGTCGCCGCTGCGGTCGTCGGCGAGCTTGACCGTCTCCACGGTGATGTCCGGGTTGTCGACGGTGACGAGCGCGGGCCCGCCCGCCGGTGCCGCGCCGGCCGGGCGCAGCGGCAGGTTGAAGGCGTAGCCCGCGGCGATGGCGTCACCGATCCCGGCGCCGACGACGAGCGCGTAGCCGAAGCTGTGCCGGCCGCGGTCGGCCTGCGGGTCGGGGCTGTGCGGGGAGCGCAGCAGCGACAGCCGCAGGGTGGTCGTGGTGCCGCCGTCCTCGCGGGTGGTGCGGGACACGTCGTGGCCGTAGGTGGAGTCGTTGACGACCGCGGCGCCCCAGTTGTGCTCGCC
This sequence comes from Streptomyces sp. NRRL F-5123, assembly GCF_000721495.1. Lineage (GTDB taxonomy): Bacteria > Actinomycetota > Actinomycetes > Streptomycetales > Streptomycetaceae > Actinacidiphila. The sequence goes on along the minus strand of NZ_JOHY01000003.1, from coordinate 161,985 downwards.
GATGTGCACCCAGCGGTGCGCCCACAGCTCGAAGCGGGCGGCGTCCCAGCTGGTGTTCTCGTGCGTGGGGCGGCGGACGTGGCCGAACTGGATCTCCGCGCTCTCGGTCTCGGCGTGCACGTTGACCGGCCAGGCGGCCTTGAGCAGGGTGTCGCGCTCCTGCCAGTCGATGTCGGTCCTGACGGTCAGCCGGTCGCTGCCCGCGGTCAGCTCCAGGTGCTGCACCAGGTGCGAGTCGCCGAACGCGCGCTCCACGCGTACCGACGCCAGCAGCGGGCCGGGCTCGGCGATCTCGACGGACACCGCGTCGGTGAGGTCCCGGACGGTGTCGCGGTAGTAGCCGTCGATGTTCCAGGCGCTCCACAGGTTCGGGTCGTCCGGGTGCAGTTGGAGCAGATTGCCCGCGGCGCCCGGCGCGACGGCCTCGCGGCGCGCCCGCAGGTCGTACACCGAGCGCACCAGGCCCTGGGCGTCGATGCCGACCCGCAGCACCCCGTTGTCGAGGGTGATCGTGCCGTCCTCGGCGACCGCGGTGACCGGCGGTGTCCCGGCCGGGTCGACGGCGTGCCCGCTGCCCAGCGCGGGCGCCTCGACCAGCACGGCCTGCCGCCCGTCGGAGAGCTGCTGCCCGCCGCCGGCGTGCACGCCCTCGGGCAGCACCGCGACCTCGCGGCGCGGGTAGGGGCCGGCGTTGAAGAAGGCGGTGCCCTCGCCGCCGTCCAGCGCGGTGCCGATGACCTCGGCCAGCTCCGCCTGCAGCTCGCCGTGCACCTTCTCGGCCTCCTGGTGCACCCAGGCGATCGACGAGCCGGGCAGGATGTCGTGGAACTGGTGCAGCAGCACCCGCTGCCAGATCGACTCCAGCTTCTCGTACGGGTAGGGCGCCCCGGCGCGTACCGCGGCCGCCACCGACCACAGCTCGGCCTCGCGCAGCAGCGCCTCGGCGCGCCGGTTGCCCTGCTTGGTGCGGGCCTGGCTGGTGTACGTGCCGCGGTGGTTCTCCAGGTAGAGCTCGCCGCGCCAGACCGGCAGCTTCGCGTACTCCGCGCGGGCGGCGGCGAAGAAGTCCTCCGGGTGGCCGACCTCGACGCGGGTGGAGCCCTCCAGGTCGCGCAGCCGGCGGGCCTTCTCCAGCATCTCCCGGGTCGGGCCGCCACCGCCGTCGCCGAAGCCGAAGGGGGCCAGCGAGCGGGTCGCGGCGCCCTTGTCGGCGAAGTTGTTCTCGGCGTGCGCCAGTTCGGCGCCGGTCAGGCTCGCGTTGTAGGTGTCGACGGGCGGGAAGTGGGTGAAGATGCGGGTGCCGTCGATGCCCTCCCACGCGAAGGTGTGGTGCGGCAGCCGGTTGGTCTCGTTCCACGACAGCTTCTGGGTGAGGAACCACTTGGCCCCGGCGAGCGTCGCCAGCTGCGGGTAGGCGGCGGTGTAGCCGAAGGAGTCCGGCAGCCACACGCCCTCCTGCGCGAGGCCGAACTCCTCGGCGAAGAAGCGGCGGCCGAGGACCAGCTGCCGGGCCAGCGCCTCGCCGCCGGGCAGGTTGCCGTCCGCCTCCACCCACATGCCGCCGACCGGCGCCCAGTTGCCGTCGGTGACGGCCTTCTTGATGCGTTCGAAGATCTCCGGGCGACGCTCCTTGATCCATGCGTACTGCTGCGCGGACGAGCACGCGAAGACCAGCTCCGGGTACTCCTCGGCGAGCGTCGTCATGTTGGTGAAGGTGCGGGCGCACTTGCGCACCGTCTCCCGGATCGGCCACAGCCACGCCGAGTCGATGTGCGCGTGGCCGACCGCGGTGACGGTGTGCGCGGACGCGTACGCCGGGCGGGACAGGACGTCCGCGAGCCGGTCGCGGGCGGCCTGCGCGGTGCCCGCGACGTCCTTGACGTCGACGGCGTCGATCGCGTGCGCCAGCGCGCGCAGGATCTCGTGCCGCCGCGAGCCGCCCGCGGGCAGCTCGCGCATCAGCTCGTCGAGCACCTCCATGTCGTGCAGCAGGTGCCAGACCGCGTTCTCGCGCACCGCGATGTGCGCTTCGCGCAGCTCGTAGAGGTGCTCGGTGCCTGCGGTCTCCTTGGAGCCGAACCATGTGCCGACCGACTTCGCGCCCTCGATCATCGGGTTCGCGGCCAGCTCCACCAGCAGCTCCACCGGCTCGCCGCCGGCCGCGGGCTCGGCGAGCAGCACACTGCGGTGGTGCGGGTGCAGGCCCTGCAGGGGCGAGCCGGCGGCGTCGTGGGCGAAGCCCTCCGCCTGCCCGCCCGGGCCCTTGGCGGGATCGAAGCCCAGGTCGAAAACGGCCTCGACGCGCTGCCCCGCCCACTCCTGCGGGATGCGGCCGGCGGCCTTGAGCCAGCTGGTCGACCAGGGTCCGCCCCAGGTCTGGCCGATCGCCGCCGGCTCGTACGCGGCGGCCAGGGCGTCCGCCACCGGGACGGGTTCGCCCGGGACGTGCCAGACGGTCAGGTCGAGGTCCACCGGGTCGCGGTAGAGGGCGGGTCTGACCACCTGCGCGAGGAATTTGGTGATCCGCTCTTCGACGATGTGCCGGTCGTCATGCACTGGTGTGCTCTTTCTGCTGGGGGTCTGCCGAGGGCCGGGGGAGGGTGCGGTCAGCGGCGGGCGTGGCGCGCGGCCTTGGCCAGGGCCCGCTCGAAGCGGGCGGCCCAGTGGGCGGTGCGGTCGAGGTACGCGGTCTGCGCCCGCACGCCGCTGCGGCCGTATGCGCCGTCGTAGTCCAGGTAGTCGAGGCTGCCCGGTGCTGCGGCGGTGGCCGGCTCGATCATGGTGCCCTCGTGCCACTCGTTGAAGGAGGTGATGCTCACCCAGTCCGGCGGTGCGTCGCCGTTGCCGGCGGCCAGGGCGTACTCCCACTCCCGGTCGTAGGTGGCGCCGTCCGCGCGGTCCAGGGTCGGGGTGGTGTTGCCGGGCACCGCGCGGTCGTCGAGGTAGCCGGGGCCGAGCGAGGGTGCCCACACCATGCCGCGGTCGGCGCAGAAGGCGGCGACCTCGGTCCAGTCGGGCCTGTTCGCGGTGGCGATGGCGTCGTAGGTGTAGACGCCGCCGAAGTCGCCGATCCGGGTGAGGTCCCAGGTCTGCGCCATGACGATCGCCCGGTCGTCGACCTCGTGCAGCGCCGACCAGTCCACCGTGAGCAGGCTGTTGAAGATGTAGTACGCGGTGCGGCCGCCGCGCTCCGGGTCGCGGTGGAAGGCCGGGTGGTCGCCGTACCTCTCGCTGATGTAGCGGATGTCGGCGACGACCGAGGCGGCGTCCCGGCCGCCGTACGGCTCGATGTGCCAGGCGACCTCCAGGCCCTGCTCGGCGGCCGCGTCCAGGACGACGGCGGCCTGCTGGTCCTCGTAACTGCCCTGCCCCCACCAGCTGCTCACCAGCACCCCGGTGCCGGCCTGGCGCAGCCAGCGCATGTGCTGCGCGACCGCGCCGTACCGGTCGCCCGAGTCGTACGGGCCGAGGACCGGGTAGTAGTTCGAGCTGATGTCGTCCGGCGGGGTCAGCGAGCCCTGCGGCCAGTGCCGCCACTGGCCGGAGAACTCCGGGTTGCCGTACCACGGGTAGTAGAAGATGTGGGTGTGCGGCGAGACGCGCGGCGCCGCGGCGGCGGCGCCGGGCGCGGACAGTCCGACCAGGGCGGCGGCCCCGGCGGCGGCGCCGCCCGCCAGGAACGTACGGCGGGAGGGGGATGCGTGCGACATCAGCTCTCTCCTTCGGTGGTACGCCAGGTGAGCCGGGGGACGAACCCCAGCAGATCGGTGCATGCGGTCGTGTCGAACAGGCTCGCGTGCCCGGTGACCGAGGGCGGTACGGGAACGCCGGGGTGGTGGGCGGCCATCAGCTCCGCCGAGGGCACGTCGGACGTGGTGTCGGCTGCGGTGACGTTGACGACGTGGCAGCCGGTCACGTCGCCCTCGACCGCGAGCCGGATCGCCCGCGCCGCGTCGTGCGTGTGCAGCCAGCCCCACAGGTCGTGCCGCTGCGCCGCGGGGTCGGCGGCGCAGGTGGCCAGGAAGTCCGCGAGCCGGTCGCCGGTGCCGGTGAAGGGGAAGCGCATGCACACCGCGTCCAGCCCCCAGCGCCGGTGCGCGGTCCGCGCGACCTCCTCCAGTACCACCTTGGACAGCCCGTACGGGTCGCGCACCAGGCTCGGGTGCCCTTCGTCCAGCGGTACGTACGAGGGCGAGACCGGGACCGGGGACCATGCGAGGCCGGCCGCCGCCATGCTGGAGGCGGCCACCACGCGGCGGACCCCGGAGCGGCCAGCCTCGTCGAACACCCGGTGCGCGGACAGGCAGTTGGCGGCGAACATCGCGCTGTGGTCGGGCACGTTGGGGTGCGGGACCGCCCCCAGGTGGACCACCGCGTCCACGCCCGCCACGGCCTTGCCGACCAGCTCGGCGTCCTGGAGGTCGCCGGTGTGCACGGCCGCCGCGCGCGGCTCGTCGAGCGGCAGCAGGTCGGTCAGCACCAGCTCGTGGCCGGCCGCGAGCAGCTCTTCGGTGACGTGGCCGCCGATGTGCCCGGCGGCGCCGGTCACCAGGATCCGCATCAGCCCTTCACCGCCCCGACCAGGCCGTTGACGAAGTAGCGCTGGAGGGCCAGGAAGAGCAGGACCACCGGCACCACGACGATGAGCGCGCCGGCCATCAGGTTGTTGTAGTGCGGCACGTTCTCCGAGGCGAGGGTCTGCAGGCCCAGCGGCAGTGTGTAGGTGCTCGGGTCGTTGAGCGACACCCGGGTCAGCAGGTACTCGTTCCAGGTGGGGATCGCCGTGATCAGCGCCACCGTGATGAGCGCCGGCCGGGTGAGCGGCAGGTAGATGTGGGTGAAGATGTGGAACTCGTTGGCTCCGTCCACCCGCGCCGACTCGCGCAGCTCCTTGGGCACCGAGGCGAAGGCGCCGGTCATCAGCAGCACCGACAGCGGCGCGCCGCCGTTGACGAAGGGCAGCACCAGTCCCATGTGGGTGCCGAGGATGCCCATCTTGTCCTCCAGCAGCACGATCGGCAGCATCACCGTCACGCCGGGCACGAACAGCAGCGCGACGAAGAGCTTCTGCAGCGCGCCGCGGCCGGGGAAGTCCAGCACCGCGAAGGCGTAGCCGGCGGCCGCGTAGACCACCAGCGTCAGCACCACGGTCAGCAGGGTGACTTCCAGGCTGTTCATGAAGTAGTGGAAGAAGTGCAGCTGGTTCCACGTGCTGGTGAGGGTGTCCAGCGTCGGGTGGTGCGGGATCAGATGGCCGCCGCGGACCACCTCGATCTGGTCCTTGAAGGCCGCCGACACCATCCACAGGAAGGGGTAGATGCTGATTACGCCGTAGAGCGTGAGGAGCACGCCGACCAGCACGCGGGCGCTGATCCTGCGGGCGCGGGCCGCGGTGGCGCCGTCCTTGCCCCCTGTGCGGCCCGGTCCGGAGCCGAGGGAAATCGTTGTCATGTTTTGCTCCGCATGACTCGCAGGTTGATCAGCGCGATGACCAGCGCGGCCGCGAACAGCAGCCAGCCCAGCGCGCTGGCCAGGCCCAGGGTCGGCGCGAGGTCCTTGAGGAAGGCCAGCCGGTAGGCCTCCAGGCCCAGCACGTTGGTGTGGTCGCCGGGACCGCCGTTGGTCATCACCAGGAAGGTCTGGAAGCCCTGCAGCGAGTCGCGCAGGTTGAGCAGCACCACGATCGAGGTGATCGGCCGCACGAGCGGCCACACCACCGAGACGTTGGTGCGCCACCACCCGGCGCCGTCGAGCTGCGCGGCCTCCAGCACGCTGCGGTCGATGCCCTGCAGGCCCGTCAGGTAGAGCAGCATCGCGACGGGCACCGCGCCCCAGACCGTGACCACGACCATCGTGGGCAGCGCGGTGTCCGGGTTGCCGAGCCAGCCCTGCGGCTCGCTGAGCGAGCCCATGCCCAGGCTGCTCAGCACGGTGTTGACGGCGCCGTCCGGCTGGAGGATGTACTGCCAGGCGAAGAACACCGCGACACCGCTGGTCACGTACGGCACGAAGTAGACCGAGCGCAGCAGGCCCTGCATCCGCTTGGCGGAGTTGAGCAGCACCGCGAGCGGGAAGGACACCAGCACGGTCAGCAGCGGGACGAAGATCATCACGTAGAGCGTGTGCTTCGCCGCGTGGTGCAGCCGGGGGGCGTAGGCGGGGTTCTGCCAGAGCAGGTCCTTGTAGTTCTGCAGGCCCACCCAGTCCCAGTGCGGCGCGAAGCCGTTCCACCGGGCGAAGCTCAGCATGAAGCCGTAGCCCACGGTGTACAGGCCCATGACCGCGAAGAGGATCACGGCGGGGGCGACGAACAGGTAACCGGAGACGGCCTCGTAGGTGCGGCGGCGCATGCGGCGGCCGCTCCCGGGGCCGGCCGCGTCCGCCGGCCGGGGGGTGCCCCGGCCGGCGGCGGCCGTCTCCGTCAGTGCGGGACGGGGTGCGGTGCTCACTTGTTCGCCGTCGCCCAGAAGTTGTTGTTCAGCTTGGCCAGGGCCTTGCCGGTGGCCTCCACGCCCTTCTGCTTCAGCGGGGTGAGGTCGGCGAGGATCTCCGCCATCGAGTCCTGGTCGTAGCCCGGCGGCCGGAAGTCGGCGACGTTCGGGTCGTAGGTGTTCTCGGGGGTGCCCTCGAAGGCCTTCGTCATGTCGGCGAGCGTCGCGCCCATCACCGAGGCCGCGTCCGCGCCGAGCTCGGTGGAGGGTACCTCGGTGGCGTCCTTGGCGAACTTCGAGGCGACGTCGGCCTGGGCCAGGAACTTCATCCACTTGAGCGCGTTGTCAGGGTGCGCGCTGGTGGAGGTGACCGAGAGGCCGGTGAGGGCGAGCGGGGCGAGCGCGGGCTTCGGCACGGCGCCGGCCTGCGGGCCGGGGAAGCCGAAGGCCATCACGTCGTCGGGGTTCATGCCGTTCTGCTGGAGGAAGGCCAGCGTGAAGGTGCCGCCGATGTCCCACGCCGACTTGCCCTGCGCGAAGGCCTGGTCGGCCGCGTCGATGTCCAGGCTCTGGGTGCCGGGCATCCAGTACGGCTGCATCTTCGCGTAGTCGGCGAGCACCTTCTGGCCGTCGGGCGAGGCGAAGTCGGCGGCGGAGTCCTGGCCCCACAGCGCCTGGTACTTGTCCTTGCCCAGCTCGCCGAAGGCCAGCGGCTGGAGCGCCCAGGTCAGGCCGGTGGCCTTGACCTTCAGGCCGAGCGAGACGCCGCCGTTCGTCGGGTCCTTGTCCGTGGTCGCCCTGAGGTCGGCGAGCCACTCCTCGTAGCTGGCGGGGGGCTTGGTGACCCCCGCAGCGGCCAGCATCTTCTTGTTGCCCATGACGATGCCGAAGGTGCCCGAGGTCAGCGGCACGCTGAAGCGCTGGCCCTCCTTGACGCCGTGCGTCTTGGAGTCGGCGGGGACGGACTCCTTGTAGTGCGCGGGGGTCACCGTGCCGGAGGCCTGGACGCCCTTCTGGTAGAGGCCGCTCCAGTCGCTGCCGACGTCCTCGGCGACGTCCTTGACGATGCCGGTGGCGCCGAGTGCGAAGTCCTCGCCGTCGGAGTGCACTTCGAGGACGTCGGGCAGGTCGTGCGTCTTGGCGGCGGCCTGCACCTTGGTGGTGTAGGCGTCGTCCGGGCCGTACGCCTGGACGTTCACCGTGACACCGGTCTGCTTCTTGAACTCCGCCGCCGCGTTCTTCAGCGCCGCCACGTGGGACTGCTTGAAGGTCCACATGGTCAGCGACTTGGCGTCGCCGCCACCGGAGGAGCCGCCGCCGCACGCGGCGAGCGGGCTCATCGACAGGACGGCCGCCACCGCTCCCGCGGCAAGTCTCGTTTTCGGGGTGAAACGTGCGAATGGTGTGCGCATGGGCCCCTACCTAGGCTTCGGCCGTTCAGAAGACCGAATGACGTTGGAGTCCCTGAACTTAGGGTCGTGTTTGGTATAGCGTCAAGACGCGCGCTGCGGTGAGATGGGCACAGCGCGGCCGGGAGGCGTCGGCGCGGGGAGCGGAGGATCAGTGGAATCGGTGGCAGAAGCGGCGCGCGGACGGAAGCCGGAAGAGGTCAAGTCCGCGGCGCGCGTGCTGGAAGTGCTGGAGCTGCTCGGGGTGCAGGGGGCCCGGCTCTCGCTGGCGGAGATGGCCGCGGCCATGTCCGTGCCGAAGAGCAGCCTGCATGCGATCCTGCGGACCATGGAGGCCCGCAGATGGGTCGACCTGGACGCCTCGGGCACGCGGTACGGCATCGGTCTGAAGGCGCTGCTGACGGGCACCGCCTACCTGGAGGGCGACGACGTCACGAGCCTGGCCGGGCCGGTGCTCGACGCGCTCGCCGAGGAGACCGGCGAGGCGGTCCACCTGGGCAGGCTCGACGGCACGCACGTCGTCTACCTGGCAAAACGCGAGTCCAGGCACGCACTTCGGATGTATTCGGCGGTCGGCCGCCGGCTTCCCGCGCATGCCACCGGGCTGGGCAAGGCGGTGCTCTCGCAGTTCGATCCGGCCGAGGTGCAGCGCCGGCTGGACTGGCCGCTGGAGCGGCTGACCCCCAGCACGGTGACCGACCCGGACGCCTTCCTGGCCCAGCTCGCCGAGACCAGGCTGCGCGGCTGGGCGACCGACGACGGCGAGAACTCCGTCGACATCCGCTGCGTCGCGGTGCCGCTCGGCGGCGGCCAGGGCTTGGACGCGATCAGCTGCTCCGCGCCCAAGAGCCGGATGGACGACGCCCGGCTGGAAGAGGTCGCGCAGGCCGTCACCGAGGCCGCGCACAGCCTCAGCACCCTCCTCAAGCGCCTCGGCCGGCACTGAGCGGCCGCCCCCGGCGCGCCCGGCGCCCCTCCGCACCGCCGGCGCGAGCCGCGGTGTGCCCTGCTGCCTCCCGTGACCAACTCCCGCTGCCCGCTTGGTTGTTGACGGGTGGCCGGTCGACGGCCGCCGGCAGGCATTGACAAGTGTCGACCGCCCTCCATACGTTCGGATGGCAGTACGACATTCTGCTATCTGTACGTTGGAGTCCCACATGGCATTGCCTGATGCCGGCACCGACAGCCATAGCGACACCGCCCCCGCCGGTCCCGTACTTCTCGCCCCCGCGCCCTGGGTCGAGGAGCGCGGAGCCGCCGTACGCATCACGGCCGTCCGCACGTTCCTGACAGCCCCGCACGGCTGTCCCCACCTCGTCGTCCGGGTCGAGACCGACGACCCCGGACTCTACGGCCTCGGCTGTGCGAGCGACCCCCAGCGTACGCTCGCCGTCCGCTCGGTCCTCGACGACTACGTCGCCCCGCTGCTGGTCGGCCGCGACCCCGACGACATCGAGGACATCCACCGGCTGCTGCTCAACAGCGGCTACTGGCGCGGCGGATCCGTCACCGGGAACGCGCTCGGCGGGGTCGACGTCGCGCTGTGGGACCTGAAGGCCAAGCGCCTCGGGGTCCCGCTGCACTCGCTGTTCGGCGGCCGGGTCCGGGCCTTCGCCGAGGCCTACACGCACGTCGACGGCCAGGACGCCGCCGAGATCGCCGACAAGGTGCTGGCCGCCCGCGAGCGCGGCTACCGGCACGTCCGGATCCAGGCCGCGGTGCCCGGCGCCGACACGTACGGCACCGCGGGAGGCGGCGCGGCCGACCCGCGGGCGGTGCACGAGCGGCGGGTGCCGTGGGACAGCGGCGGCTACCTGCGGCACGTCCCGCCGGTCCTCACCCGGGTCCGCGAGCTGGTCGGCGACGACGTCGAGCTGCTGCACGACGTGCACGAGCGCCTCGACCCGCGGCAGGCCCGGGAGTTCCTGCGCCGCGTCGAGGACGCCAGGATGTACTTCGTCGAGGACCTGCTCGCCCCCGAGGACGCCGGCCACTTCAAGCGGCTGCACGACGCCTCGCCCGTACCGCTCGCGGTCGGCGAGCTCTTCCACGACCCGGCGCAGTTCACCGCGCTGCTCGCCGGGCCGGACATCGACTTCGCCCGGATCAGGGTCCCCACGCTCGGCGGGCTGACCCCGGCGCGCAAGGTCGCGGCCATGTGCGAGCTGCGCGGGGTCCGCCTCGCGCCGCACGGCCCGGCCGACGTCAGCCCGGTCGCGCAGGCCGCGACCCTGGCCATGGACATCTCCAGCCACGCCTTCGGGGTGCAGGAGGCGGCCGTCTTCAAGCCGCCGGTGCACGAGGTCTACCCGGGTACGGTCGTGGCGGAGGGCGGGGGCCTGCGCCCCAACGAGTCGCCCGGCCACGGGGTCGACTTCGACGAGGCCGCCGCACGCAGGTACCCGGTACCCGAACCGCTGGCCCACGACCGGTGGGCCCTGCTGCGCAACACCGATGGGAGCGTGCAACGCCCGTGACCGAATCCGTACGGAAGGCCCTCGTCGTCCGGGGCGGCTGGGAAGGACACAGCCCGGTGGAGATCACCGGCCTCTTCCTGCCCTTCCTCCAGGACCAGGGCTTCACCGTCGAGATCTCCGACTCGCTCGACGTCTACACCGACGACGCCCTGCTGGCCGGCACCGACCTGGTCGTCCAGTGCTGGACGATGGGCGTGATCACGCCCGAGCAGAGCCGGGGCCTGTCCGCCGCGGTGCGCGCGGGCACCGGATTCGCCGGCTGGCACGGCGGGGTCCTGGACTCCTTCCGCGGCGACCTGGACTACGCCCAGCTGACCGGCGGGCAGTTCCTCATGCACCCGCCCGGCTTCGTCGACTACACCGTCGAGCCGGTCGGCGACGGCCACGTGATCACCGCGGGCCTGAAGGAGTTCGCGGTGCACACCGAGCACTACTTCATGTCCACCGACCCGGCGAGCGAGGTGCTGGCCACCTCGGTCTTCCCGGCCGCGGGCGACCGCCCGCGGGACGTGGTCATGCCGCAGGTGTGGACCAGGACGCACGGCGCGGGACGGGTCTTCGTCTCCGCCATCGGCCACAAGGCCGACGACTTCGACGTGCCCGAGGTGCGGGCGATCACCGAGAGGGGACTGCTGTGGGCGAGCCGCTGAGGATAGGCATGGTCGGGGCCGGCAAGATCAGCGGCCAGTACCTCGACACCATCGCCCGGCTGGAGACCCTGCGGCTGACCGCGGTCACCGACCTGGACCCGGCGCGCGCCAAGGAGGCCGCCGCGGGGGCCGGCGCCGAGGTCGTGGGCGACGTCGCCGAGCTGGTCGCGCGCGACGACGTGGACGCGGTGCTCAACCTGACGATCCCCGCCGTGCACGCCGAGGTCGCGCTCGCCGCGATCGCGGCGGGCAAGCACGTCTACGGCGAGAAGCCGCTCGCCGCGACCCGCGCGGAGGCCACCGCCGTCCTGGCCGCCGCGCGCACCGCGGGCGTACGGGTCGGCAGCGCGCCGGACACCGTGCTCGGCACCGGCACCCAGACCGCCCGCAAGGCGGTCGACGACGGGCTGATCGGGCGGCCGGTCGCCGCGACGGCCTTCATGACCACCGCGGGCCACGAGGCCTGGCACCCCGACCCGGAGTTCTACTACCGGCCGGGCGGCGGGCCGCTGCTGGACATGGGCCCGTACTACCTCTCGGCACTGGTGCACCTGCTCGGCCCGGTCGTCAGGGTGACCGGCGCGGCGAGCACCCCGCGCGCCGAGCGGGAGATCGGCAGCGGGTCGCGGGCCGGGCAGCGCTTCCCGGTCGAGGTCGACACGCATGTCACGGGCGTGCTGGAGCATGCCGCGGGCGCGCTGTCCACGCTGGTGATGAGCTTCGACATCCACGCCGCCCACCTGCCGCGGATCGAGGTGCACGGCACGCAGGGCTCGCTCGGGGTGCCGGACCCGAACGGCTTCGACGGCCCGGTGGAGCTCTTCACCGGCGGCGCCTGGCAGCAGCTCCCGGTGTCCGCGGGCCACCGCGGCGCAGGGCGCGGCACCGGACTCGCGGACCTCGCCGGGGCCGTGGCCGCCGGCCGCCCGCACCTGGCGTCGGGCGAACTCGCCGAGCACGTCCTCGACGTGATGCTCACGCTGCTGGACGCGGCGCACGAGGGCCGGTCGCTGCCGGTCGCCACTGCTTGCGAGCGCCCGGCGGCGGTGCCGCTCACGTAAGCCCGCCACCAGCGGCGGCACGGGCAGCACGGGCACGCAAATGCGGCGGAGGCACCGGTCATGGAGGCCGGTGCCTCCGCCGCATTTGCGTCCCGGTGATGTCATGTCAATTACCGTCCGAAGAATGCGCGCTGTGGCGGTTAATACGCATGACAAATATGTCCTCGCAGGTCACGACCAGCAAGAAAGCCGAAAGCGTTGGAAGCGTTGACTTGATAACACACATGGTTTTACATAGCGGTTACTGGCTGGACAGGAAGGGCTGCCCATGCATGACCGGACCGCTTCCGGGGAAGAGCGCACAGCCGCCTTCCTCGCCGACAGGCTGCGCCCCGCGCTCTATCCGCAGCGACTGCCCATGGACGTCGGCGCCTGGCACATCGCCGGTGAACCGGTGCCCGCCGAGGTGGCCCTGCGTGCCGACTACACCCCCTTCACCGTGGGCGAGCCCTGGGGCCGCCCGTGGGCGACCAGCTGGTTCGACGTCCGTGCGACCGTGCCCGAGCGGTGGGCGGGCCGCCGCGTCGAGGCGCTCGTCGACCTCGGCGCCGAGGAGGACGCCGGCGGGTACGGCGGCCGCGCCGAGGCCCTCGTCCACGACGCGCACGGCATCCCGCTGCAGGGCCTGCACCCCGGGCTCGGCGCGGTGCTGCTGCACCGCTCGGCGTCCGGCGGCGAGAGCGTACGGCTGCTCGTCGAGGCCGCGGCCAACCCCCGCATCGAGGGCGGCAGCGGCGCCGGCACCCGCTACGGCGACCCCGCGACCGCCGGCGACACCCCGCTCTTCCGGCTGCGCCGCGCCGACCTCGCCATCCGCGACGAGGACGTCTGGCAGCTCGTCCACGACATCGAGACGCTGCTCGGCCTGATGCGCGCGCTGCCCGCCGGCACCCCGCGGCGGTACGAGATCGCCGTCGGCCTGGAGCGCGCGACAGCCGCCGTCGACCCGCGCGCGGTCGGCCGGACCGCGGCCTGCGCCCGCGCCGTCCTCGCCCCGCTGCTCGCCCGCCCGGCCCACGACTCCGCCCACCGCCTGGACGCCGTCGGCCACGCCCACATCGACTCCGCCTGGCTGTGGCCGGTGCGCGAGACCGTGCGCAAGTGCGCCCGCACCTTCAGCACCATGGCCGCGCTCGCCGAGGAATACCCCGAGCTGACCGTCGCCGCCTCCGCCGCCCAGCACTACGCCTGGACCAAGGAGCACCACCCGCACGTCTTCGAGCGGATACGCAAGGCCGTCGCGCACGGCACCTGGGCGCCGGTCGGCGGCATGTGGGTCGAGGCCGACGCCGAACTGCCCGGCGGCGAGGCGCTGGTGCGGCAGTTCGTCTACGGGCGGCGCTTCTTCCGCGACGAACTCGGCGTCGAGACCGAGGGGGTCTGGCTGCCCGACGCGTCCGGCGCCTCCGCCGCCTTCCCGCAGATCGCCGCGCTGTCCGGCGCCACCTGGTTCCTCAGCCGCCGCCCCGACCCGGGCTGCGGCCCCGCGCACCACACCTTCTGGTGGGAGGGCCTGGACGGCACCCGGCTGTTCACCCACCTCGCGCCCGGCGGGCCCGAGGGCAGCGGGCTGACCGCGGGGGACACCGCGGACGCCGTCGCGGGCTTCGCCGAGAAGGGCCTCGCCACCCGCTCGCTGCTGCCCTTCGGGCGCAGCGACGGCGGGCCCGACCGCTCGATGCTGGAGCGCGCCCGCCGCCTCGCCGACCTCGACGGCGCCCCGCGAGTGACCCTGCGCCGGCCGGGCCACTTCTTCCGCGACGCCGCCGCCGAGTACGCCGCGCCCGCGGGCGGACCGGGCGGGCCCGCCGGAGGGGACGGCCGCGCCGCCGCCCCGGTCTGGCGCGGCGAGATCGACCTGACCCCGCACACCGGTTCGTACACGAGCCAGGCCCGCACCAAGCGCGGCAACCGTCGCAGCGAGGCGCTGCTGCACGAGGCCGAGCTGTGGTCGGCCACCGCCGCGGTGCGGCTCGGCGCCGGCTACCCCTACCAGGAGCTGGAGCGGCTGTGGAAGAAGGTGCTGCTCCAGCAGTGCCACGACATCCTGCCCGGCACCTCGATCGCCTGGGTGCACGAGGAGGCCGAGCAGACCCACCGCGACGTCCACCGCCGCCTCGACCGGCTGGTCCGCCGCGCGACCGGCGACCCCGAGGGCGGCTGCGTGCTCAACTCCGCGCCGCACGCCCGCCGCGAGGTCGCCGTGCTCCCCGCGCCCGAGGCCGGCGCCGGCATCTGCTACCCCACCGCGCAGCCGCTGCCCGGCGGCCAGGTGGCCGTCCTCGCGCAGGCGCCCGCCCTCGGCGCCGGCCCCGCGGGACTGCCGCTCGGCGGCACCGCCCCGGTCACCGTCACCGCGACCGACGACGGCGGGCACGTCCTGGACAACGGCCTGCTCCGGGTCCGTATCGACGCCGCCGGCCTGGTGCGCTCCGCGGTCGACGTGGCCGCCGGGCGGGACGCCATCGCCCCCGGCGAGGCGGGCAACCTGCTCCAGCTGCACCGCGACGAGCCGGCCGGCTGGAGCGCGCTGCAGCTCGACCCCGGCTACCGCGCCACCCGGCGCGACCTCGACACCGCCGAGCGGGTCGAGGTGCGGGCGGCCGGACCGCTGCTCGCGGTGGTGCGGGTGACCCGCGGCACCGGCCGCTCCACCGTCGTCCAGGACCTCGCGCTCGGCGCGGGCAGCCGGGCGCTCGCGGTGGACACCGAGGTCGACTGGCGCGAGCAGGACACCGTGCTCAAGGCCGCCTGGCCGCTGGACGTGCACGCCGAGAACACCCGCGCCGAGGTGCAGTTCGGGCACGTCACCCGCCCCACGCACGAGAACACCGCGCAGGACGCCGCCCACCAGGAGGCCGCCGCCCAGCGCTGGATCCACGTGGGCGAGCACGGCTTCGGCGTCGCCCTGGCCGGCGACGCGGGCTACGGCTACGACGTCACCCGGCACACCCGCGCCGACGGCGGCACCACCACGGTCGTCCGCAGCACCCTGCTGCGGGCCCCGCACAGCCCCGACCCGCACGCCGACCGCGGCGTCCAGTACTTCCGGCACACGCTGCGCCCGGGTGCCGGGATCGGCGACGCGGTCGCCGAGGGCTACGCGCTCGCCCTGCCGCTGCGCCCCGGACCCGGCCGGCCGCAGGAGCCGCTGGTCGCCGTCGACCACCCGGACGTACTGGTGGAGACGGTCAAGCTGGCGGACGACCGCAGCGGAGACATCGTTGTCAGACTGTACGAATCACGTGGCGGCCGCGCGCGTGCCACGCTGGCGGCCGGCTTCCCCGTCGCCGCCGTCCACGAAACCGACCTGCTGGAGTCCCCGCTGAGCCCCCGCCCGCACGCCGCCGACGGCGTCCCGCTCACCTTGCGTCCCTTCCAGATCCTCACCCTCCGGCTGACCCCGGCCGCGCCGGAGGGGGCGAGCCGTGGCTGAGGCCCGGACGGCCACGACGGCCGCGGGGGAGCAGGAGGAGTCCGGCAGCCGGGAGGTGCTGCGCGGGTGGGCCGCCGAGGACGGGCCGCTCGCGGTACGCGCCCGGGTGGTGCTGCTCGCCGAGGAGGGCGTGCGGGACGCCGAGATCGCCCGCCGGCTCGGCATCTCCCGGCAGACCGTCGGCACCTGGCGCCACCGCTGGCAGAGCGCGGGCCTGCGCGGCCTGGAACAGCGTCCGCGCACCGGCCGGCCCGCCACCGTCGACGAGGCCGAGGTCGTCACCCGCGCCCTGCTCGCCCCCGGCGGCAGCGGCGCGGGCCGGGCCATCGCCCGCGAACTGGGCCTGTCGCACGCCACGGTGGCCGCCATCCGCCGCCGCTGGCGCCTCACCCCGGACGCCGGCGCGCCCGGCCCCGAGGTGCCGACCGTCCCGCCACTGCCCGGCCCCGACGTCTGGGTGCTCGGCCTCTACGCCGACGCGTGCCGCGCGGTGCTGCTGGCCGGGACGCGCAGCCGTCCGGCGGCCGCGCCGGGCCCGGCCGCGACCGTGATCGGCGAGGACGTGCTGGCCGGACTCGGCCGGGCGCTGGAGGAGCGCCGTCCCGCGGGCCGCGCCGCCGCCGCGCCGCGGCCGCCGGGCGCGGACGGGCTCGCCGCCTTCCTCACCGCCGCCGCCGGGCACCACCCGGACATCGCGCTGCACGCCGTCACGCTGTGGGACGACGGTCCCGCGCCGGACGTCCCGCCCACGGCGCCGCCGGGCGGGCCCAGCCGGCACCTGCTGCCCGCCCGGTCCTCCTGGCGCGGCTTCCTGCGCGCGATGGTCGCGCTGGACAGCACCAGCCACCCGGAGTCCTCGCGCCGCGTCTACCTCGACCTGATCGCCGCGCTCCAGCAGGCCGAAGGCCCGGTGGGCTGGCTGCGGGAGAGCGTCGCCGGGCACCTGCGCACCCCGCGCGCCGCGGCCCCGGACGGCGCCGCCCTGGGAGCGGTCCCACGCCAGCCGTCGTCCAGCGGCGTCAACCAGATCGACCTGGGCTCGTTCAACGAGTGCGTGGTGATCGAGGCCGTACGCCTGGCCGGCACCATCACCCGCGGCGAGATCGCGCACCGTACGGGCCTCACCCAGCAGTCCGTCTCCCGGATCGCCCGGTCGCTGCTGGACCGCGGCATCCTCGTCGAGGACGCGCAGCGGCGGGCGACCTCGGGCAAGCCGCGCACCCCGGTGCGGCTGTGCGGGACCGCGGCGCACGCGCTGGGCCTGCACATCGACCCCGAGGTGATCACCGCGGTCGTCATCGACCTGGACGGCGCGATCGTGTGCACCTGCACCCGGCCGGTCAGCGCCGACATCGACCCCGGCGACTTCGTCGCGCAGGTCGTCGCGCTGGGCCGGGAGGCGCTGGAGAAGGCGCGCGGCGCGGTGCGCGAGGACGGCTTCCTCGGTATCGGCGTCGCCGTGCCCGGCCCGGTCGACATCGCGTCGGGCACCGTGCTGGACCCGCCGCTGATGTCGGCGTGGAACGACCTGCCGCTGCTCTACCTGCTTCAGGACCACTTCCCCTGCCCGGTGATCATCGAGAAGGACTCGCTGGCGGCGGCCGCGGGGGAGCGGTGGATCGGCCGCGACCGCCGGGCGCGCGACTTCGCGTACCTCTACCTCGGTACGGGCGTGGGCTCCGGCCTCTACCTCAACGGCGACATCTACCGCGGGGTGAGCGCCAACGCCGGGGAGTTCGGCCAGCTGTGCGCCGTCGCGCTGGGCCGGGTCGGCCCGGACGGCAGGCCCGAGCTGCTGCCGGAGTGCAACCCGCCGGTGTCCGTGCCGGAGGCCGCCGCGCGGCTGGGCCTGCGGACCGCGGGCCGCGCCGACCTGCCGCAGCCGGGCGGTCCGGGCGGCTCGTCGGCGGCCTACCGCGAGGTGGGGCGGGCGGCGGCGGGCGGTGACCCCGCGGCGGCCGCGGCACTGCGGGAGGTCGCGGGGGCGGTGGGGCGCGGCGCACTGGGCCTGGTCGACCTGCTGGACATCGACCTGATCGTGCTGGGCGGCCCCTTCTTCACCGACGACACGGCCTCCTACTACCTGGACGAGATCCGCCGGGTGGTCAACGACTTCCCGCAGGCCCGCCGGCTGCGCCAGGTCGAGGTGGAGCCGTCGGTGCTCAGCGCCGAGGCCGCGGCGGTCGGCGCGGCCTCGACGATCTTCCACGCCACCTTCACCCCGCGGCTGCGCGGCCGGGACCGCCCCTGAACGGCGCTGCCTGCCCGGGGCCGCCGCCCCGACCTCACCACTGCAAAAAATTTGCGCAATTTGCGTGATCTCGCATGTCATTTTCCAGCATTACTCATCGGATAATTTCGTGCACACGTCTTGACCTTGCATCAGATCTGGCCACACACTGCCCAGTTGTTACCGCACTGCCCGGGCCTTTCTCCGGACTTGGACGAAAGCCGCGGAGCGGCCGGGGTCCCTGCTCGATGACGTACGGAGGCAGGATGGATCAGCGAAAGCGCCGGCGCGCGGGAGTCGCCGTCGCGTGCGCCATGGCGTGCGCGGCCGCGACGACCGCGGGGAGCGGCGCCGCGGCCGCGGCCGGCACCCCCCGCGCGACGGCCGCGGCCACCCCGGTCTACCTGGACACCCACTACTCCTTCGAGGAGCGTGCCGCGGACCTGGTGTCCCGGATGACGCCCGAGGAGAAGGTGCACCAGCTCAGCACGAACAACGCCCCCGCCATTCCGCGGCTCGGCGTCCAGCAGTACACGTACTGGAGCGAAGGCCAGCACGGCGTCAACCGGCTCGGTGCCGACACCGCGGCGGGCGGTCAGGGCGAGCTCGACCCGGCGGCGACCAGCTTCCCGGTCAACTTCGCCTCGTCGATGTCCTGGGACAGGGACCTGATGTACCAGGAGA
The DNA here is from genome assembly GCF_000721495.1 of Streptomyces sp. NRRL F-5123. GTDB lineage: Bacteria > Actinomycetota > Actinomycetes > Streptomycetales > Streptomycetaceae > Actinacidiphila. The sequence continues at coordinate 143,607 of NZ_JOHY01000003.1, read as the reverse complement.
GCACGGCGATCTCCGACGAGATCCGCGGCTTCCTGGACAAGTCGCTGTTCGGCAAGGGGCAGAACAACCTCGGGCCCTCCGCCGACGACTACGGCTCGCTCACCTTCTGGGCGCCCACCGTCAACCTGGACCGCGACCCGCGCTGGGGCCGCACCGACGAGGCGTTCGGCGAGGACCCGTACTTCGTCGGGCAGATGGCCGGGCAGTTCGTCGACGGCTACCAGGGCAACAACCCCGACGGCAGCTCCCCGACGGGCTACCTCAAGGTCGCCGCGACCGCCAAGCACTACGCCCTCAACAACGTCGAGGACAACCGCACCGGCATCAGCTCCGACGTGAGCGACACCGAGCTGCGCGACTACTACACCGCGCAGTTCCGCGACCTGGTCGAGCAGGCGCATGTCGCGGGCCTGATGACGTCGTACAACGCGATCAACGGCACCCCGTCGGTCGCCGACACGTACACCACCAACGAACTCGCCCAGCGCACCTACGGGTTCGGCGGCTACATCACCTCCGACTGCGGCGCGGTCGGCACCGGCTGGCGGCAGTTCCCCGGCGGGCACGACTGGGCGCCGCCCGGGTGGACCACCGACCACGACGCGGACAACCCCACCTGGACCGGGACCGCCACCGGCAAGAAGCTGTCCGGGCAGGCCGGCAGCCAGGCGTACGCGCTGCGCGCCGGCACCGACCTCAACTGCACCGGCGACGAGGCCACCACCGCGGACATCCAGGCGGCCATCGCGTCCGGGGCGCTCAGCGGGGGCGTCGTCGACACCGCGCTGGTGCGGGTCTTCACCGTACGGATGGCGACCGGCGAGTTCGACCCGGCCGGATCGGTGCCGTACACCAGGCTCACCGCCGACCAGGTCGAGAGCCCGGCGCACCAGGCGCTGGCCACCGAGGTCGCCGACAACTCGCTGGTGCTGCTGAAGAACGCGAAGCCCGCCGCCGCCAAGGCGCCGCTGCTCCCGGCCGACGTGAACAAGGCCGAGAAGGTCGTCGTCCTCGGCGACCTCGCCGGCGCCACCACGCTCGGCCTCTACTCCGGCAAGCCCACCCACACCACCACCCCGCTGCGGGGCGTGCAGAACGCGGTGCACTCGGTCGACCCGTACGCCTCGGTCGTCTACGACGCGGCAGGCACCTCCTCCACCGCCACCACCCCGGCGGTGCTCAGCGACGCGACCAAGGACGCGATCAGGGCGGCGGACCTCGTCGTGGTCTTCGTCGGCACCACCCAGGCCAACGGCGACGAGGGCAACGACCGCGACGACCTCGCGATGCCCGGCAACTACCGCTCGCTCATCGACCAGACCGCCGCCCTCGGCAACGACCGGACAGCGCTGGTCATCCAGTCCGACGGCCCGGTCGAGGTCGACGACGTGCAGGACAAGGTCTCCTCGATCCTCTTCAGCGGCTACAACGGCCAGGACCAGGGAACCGCGCTCGCAGACGTGCTCTTCGGGAAGCAGAACCCGTCCGCGCACCTGAACTTCACCTGGTACAAGGACGACTCGCAGCTGCCCGACAAGCAGAACTACGGCCTGACGCCCGCGGAGACCGGCGGACTCGGCCGCACCTACCAGTTCTTCACCGGCGAGCCGACCTACCCCTTCGGCTTCGGCCTGAGCTACACCACCTTCTCCTTCAAGAACGTCAGCGCCGACAAGTCGCGGATCACCGCGGACGGCACCGTGAAGATCGGCGTCGACGTCACCAACACCGGCAGGACCGCCGGCGCGGCCATCGCCCAGCTCTACGCGGCGACCCCGTTCACCGTCCCCGGCCTCACCCTGCCGCAGCAGCGGCTGGCGGGCTTCGGCAAGACCAGTGTGCTCGCACCCGGCAAGTCACAGCACCTCGGCTTCACCGTCAAGGCCGCCGACCTCGCGGTGTGGGACGCCGCCGCCTCCCGGCAGACCGTGCCGGCCGGCGGCTACCGCTTCTCGGTCGGCCCGGACTCCGCGCACCCCGCGGGCAGCGCCGAGGTCAAGGTCACCGGCAGCCTCACCCCGAAGGTGCGGACCGTCACCGTCCAGCCGGAGAACGTCGTGCTGGACGCGGGCGCGACCTTCTCGCTCGCCGGCAGGAACCGGTGGATCGCGGACGACACCGACCACTCCAGGGAGCAGCGCGACACCTCGATCACCGCGGACGGCGTCGTCGAGGCGGTCAACAACGACCAGTCCTTCGTGGACCTGTCGAAGACCGAGGTCAGCTACGCCAGCAGCAACCCCGCGGTGGCCTCGGTCGGCGCGGACGGCACCGTGCACGCGGTCGCCGACGGCGTCGCGACCCTGTCGGCCACCGTCGGCGGCGTCACCGGCTCCGCGCCGATCGTCGTCCGCGACACGCTGACGCTCGGCGCGCCGCCCATCGCCGCGGCGGGCAGCACCCTGACCGCGCGGACCACCTACACCAACGGCAGCCCGGACGCCGTGCAGAACGTGGCCGTGGGGCTCGCTGTCCCGGACGGCTGGCAGGCCACCGCCGCCACACCGGACGTCTTCGGCGAGGTCGGCCCTGGCCGGTCGGTCAGCACCACCTGGAGCGTGACCGTCCCCGACGGGGCGGAGCCCGGCAACGTCATTCTCGACGCGACCGTCACCACGCCGGGCGGCGACTACGGCGCACAGGCCCCGGTCACCGTGCCGTACGCCTCGCTCACCGCCGCCTACGACAACTCCGGCATCAGCGACGACGCCGACACCAGGACGGGCAGCATCGACGCCGAGGGCGCCAGCCTCTCCCTCCAGGCGCTCGCCGCGCAGGGCTGGACCGCCGGGAAGAGCACCGACCACGACGGGATCTCCTTCCCCTGGCCCGCCACCGCGGGCACCGGGCGGCCCGACAACGTCGTGGCGGGCGGCCAGGGCATCCAGATCACCGGGACCGGCGGCAAGCTCGGCTTCGTCGGCACCAGCACCTTCGGCGCCACGTCCGGTACCGGCGTGATCCTCTACACCGACGGCACGACCCAGACGTACGCGCTGGCGCTGTCGGACTGGTGGGCAGGGTCACCCGCGCAGGGCAGCGACTTCGCCGCCGTCACGCCGTACCTCAACAACGGCGGCGGGCAGCAGACGCAGACCGTCCACATCTCCGCGGCCACCGTGGACCTGCTGCCGGGCAGGACCGTGCAGGCGATCACCCTGCCGAACGTCAGCAAGGGGCAGATCGACCACCAGGTCGGCATGCACCTGTTCTCGATCGCGATCGGCGGCTGAGCCGCCCGCAGGACGCGTGACGGCGGCCGCCCTGCCCGGAGGTCCCGGGCGGGGCGGCCGCCGCCGTACCGCGTGCGGTGTCAGGACGAGGAGCTGAACGCCGAGTCGAAGGACGCGGCAGGCGGCTCGATCGCGGCCAGCGCCCGCACGTGCGCGAGGGCCTGCGGGGCGCCAAGGGTGCGGTCCATGCCTGCGTCCTCCCACTCGACCGAGATCGGGCCCGCGTAGCCGATGCTGTTGAGCATCCGGAAGACCGGCTCCCACGGAACGTCGCCGTGCCCGGTGGACACGAAGTCCCAGCCGCGCCGCGGGTCGCCCCACGGCAGGTGCGAGCCGAGCCGGCCGTTTCGCCCGTTCAGCTGCTTGACGGACTCCTTGCAGTCGACGTGGTAAATGCGGTCCTTGAAGTCCCACAGGAAGCCGACCGGGTCCAGGTCCTGCCACACGAAGTGGCTCGGGTCGAAGTTCAGCCCGAAGGCGGGGCGGTGGCCGATCGCCTCCAGCGTCCGCACGGTGGTGTGGTAGTCGTACGCGATCTCGCTGGGGTGCACCTCGTGCGCGAAGCGCACCCCGACCTCGTCGAAGACGTCCAGGATCGGGTTCCAGCGGTCGGCGAAGTCCTGGTAGCCGCGCTCGATCATCTGCGGCGGCACCGGCGGGAACATCGCCACGGTGTGCCAGATCGACGAGCCGGTGAAGCCCACCACCGTGTCCACCCCGAAGGCGGCCGCGGCGCGCGCGGTGTTCTTGATCTCCTCCGCCGCCCGCTGCCGCACCCCCTCGGGCTCCCCGTCGCCCCAGATACGGGCCGGCAGGATGCCCTGGTGCCGCTCGTCGATCGGGTGGTCGCACACCGCCTGGCCGGTCAGATGGCAGGAGATCGTCCAGCACTTGAGCCCGTGCTTGTCCAAAGTGTCGCGCAGCCGCGGCAGGTAGCCGTCGTCGGCGAGCGCCGCCTCGACGTCGAAGTGGTCGCCCCAGCAGGCGATCTCCAGGCCGTCGTAGCCCCACTGCGAGGCCAGCCGGCACACCTCGGTGAAGGGCAGGTCGGCGAACTGGCCGGTGAAGAGCGTGACGGGTCGTGCCATGGTGCGTCCTCCTGGGACAGGTGGGCGGGGGGTACGGGCGGGGGCGCGGCGGTGACGGCGGTAGGCGGGGGCGGCGCGGGCGTCAGGAGGCCGCGGGAACGCCCTGGACGGGGATGTGCACGCCCAGCGCGGCCGCGCTGGACTCGACGGCGGACAGCACCTTCTGCACCTGCAGGCCGTCCGCGAAGGACGGCTTCGGGTCGCGGCCCTCGGCGATCGCCGTCACGAAGTCCGACACCTGGTGGGTGAAGGTGTGCTCGTAGCCGATCAGGTGGCCGGGCGGCCACCAGGCGTGCAGGTAGGGGTGGGTGTCCTCGGTCACCAGGATGCGGCGGAAGCCCGCGGTCGACGGGTCCTCGGAACGGTCGTGGAAGGACAGCTCGTTCATCGACTCCGCGTCGAAGGCCAGGCTGCCCGCCGAGCCGCTGATCTCGATCCGCATCGCGTTCTTGTGCCCGGTGGCGAAGCGCGTCGCCTCGAACACGCCGATCGCGCCGCCGTCGAAGCGCGCGGTGAACAGCGCCGCGTCGTCCACCGTCACCTGGCCGCGCTCGCTGCCCGCGGTGCCGGACAGGCCGCTGGAACTGGCCGGCAGCGGGCGCTCGGTGACGAACGTCTCCAGCACCGCGCCCACCGACGAGATCCGCCGGCCGGTCAGGTACTGCGCGACGTCGATGCTGTGCGCGCCCAGGTCGCCCAGCGCCCCGGAGCCCGCGCGGTCCTTGCGCAGCCGCCACGCCAGCGGGAATTCCGGGTCGACCAGCCAGTCCTGCAGGTACTGCGCCCGCACCTGGTGGATCCGGCCCAGCCGGCCCTCCTCGACCAGCTGCCGGGCGAGCGCCAGCGCCGGCACCCGGCGGTAGTTGAAGGCGACCATCGAACGCACGCCCTCGGCAGCCGCCTTGGCGGCCGCCGTGGTCATCTCCTCCGCCTCCCGCACCGAGTTGGCCAGGGGCTTCTCGCACAGCACGTGCTTGCCCGCGGCCAGCGCCGCGAGCGCGATCTCCGCGTGGCTGTCGCCGGGCGTGCAGATGTCCACCACGTCGATGTCCGGCCGGGCGACCAGCACGCGCCAGTCCGTCTCGTACGACTGCCAGCCGTAGCGCTCGGCGGCCTGCCGGACGCGGTCGGCCGAGCGTCCGCACACCGCGGTCAGCTCGACCGGCCGCGGCAGGTCGAAGAAGCGGCCCGCGGTGCGCCACGCGTGCGAGTGCGCCGCCCCCATGAACGCATGGCCCACCATGCCGATCCGCAGGGGCTGCGGGTCTGTCGTCGTCACGTGTGTCCTCCTCGGGCGGCGCGCGGCCGTGAATCGTTATTCATCCGGGATCGACTGAAAGTCAGCGAGTTGGGTAGAACAGTTCGCGAGTTTCTGCCTGAAGTTCGTCATAAGTCAAGGCTCTTGACCGGGCCTGACGCAAGAGGGCGCTGTGTTGCGAACCGATTACCCGCAGCGTCGCGCCGGCACACCACGGGAGTCACGATCGACACACCAGTCAACCTGCGCGAGGTCGGACGGCTCCGGGTACTGGAGGCGCTGCACGCCGCACCGCGCATCAGCCGCCCCGAACTGGTACGGGTCACCGGGCTGTCCCGGGCCACCGTCTCCTCGCTCGTCGCCGACCTCATCACGGTCGGCCTCGTCACCGAGGAAGCGCACCGGGAAGGGGCCGAGGTGCCCGCGGCGCGGCGCACCGGCCGCCCCGCCCAGACGCTGTCCCTGGTGCCCAGCGCCGGGTACGCGATCGGCGCGGACATCGGCCACCAGCACGTCCGGGTCATCCTCAGTGACCTGTTCGGCACGGTGCTGTGGGAGCACTGGGTCGCCAAGGACGTCGACCGCGCCCCCGGCGAGACCCTCGACCTCGTGGCCGTCCTCGTCGGCCGCGCCCTCCAGGAGGCGGGCGTCGACCGCGAGCGGGTGCTAGGCATCGGCGCGGGCATCGCCTCGCCGGTCGAGAAGGGCAGCGGCGAGCTCGGCGCCGAGGGCATCATGCCCGGCTGGGTCGGCCTGCACCTCACCGACGAGCTGCGGGGCCGCACCGGGCTGCCCGTCCGCGTCACCAACGACGCCAACGCCGGAGCGCTCGCCGAGCTGATGTACGGAGCCGGACGGCAGGTCGACGACATGGTCTACATCCGGCTGTCCGCGGGCATCGGCGCGGGAATCGTCAGCAACGGGCGGCTGCTGCTCGGCGCGCGAGGCCTCGCGGGCGAGATCGGCCACCTGCCGCTCGTCACCGACGGGCTCATCTGCCGCTGCGGCAACCGCGGTTGCCTGGAGACCGTCGCCAGCCCCGTCGCCATCGCCCGGCTGCTCAGCCAGAGCTGGGGCCGGCAGATCGCCGCGCGCGACCTGCTCGCGCTCATCAAGCAGCGCAACACCGGCGCGCTGCGGGCCGTCCGGGACGCCGGCGACGCGGTCGGCCGCGCCCTGGCCGCCCTGGTCACGCTGCTCAACCCGCGGCTCGTCGTGGTCGGCGGCGACCTCGCCGCGGCCGGCGAGGACCTGCTCGAACCGCTCCGGGCGGGCATCGGGCGGCACACCCTGCCGTCCGCCGCCCGCGGCATCGAGATCGTCACCGGCGGCCTCGGCGCCGGCGCCGAGGTCCGCGGCGCGGCAGGCCTGGTGCTCAGCGCCGCCCCGCAGCTGCTGGCCTGAGCGCCGCTACGGCAGGCCGACGAGCGAGAAGGGGGAGCCCTCGGGGTCGGACAGCGCCGCCGTGGGCCCGTGCGGACCCGCGTGCGGGGCGGTCAGGATCCGGCCGCCCAGCCGCACGGCCAGATGGGCCGCGGCGTCCACGTCCGCGACGGCGAAGCTCGTCATCCAGTGCGCCCCGCGGTCGCGCGGCAGCGCGCGGCCCAGCCCGCGGATCCCGGCGACCGCGTTGCCGCCGGTCACGAGCACCGCGCGGTCCTCGTCCTGCCCCCCGGCCCGCTCCACGGTGAGGCCGAACACCACCTCGTAGAACTTCCCGACCATCGACGCGTCATGGGTCAGCAGCTCGCTCCAGCCGACGCTGCCCGGCACCCCCGTGACGTCCGCGCCGCTGAACAGGCCGCCCTGCCAGATCCCGAAGACCGCGCCCGAGGGGTCCACCGCGATCGCGAGCCGCCCGTCCTCGCCGGCGTTCAGCGGCCCGATACCCACCGTGCCGCCGCACTCGCGCACCCGCTCCGCCGCCGCGTCCACGTCGTCCGCCGCCAGCATCGTCGTCCAGGACACCGGGCGGTGCGGCTCCGGCGACCCCTCGCCGATCCCCGCCACCCGCAGTCCGCCCTTCGCCGCCAGCGTGTACGAGCCGAGTTGCGGCGGGCCCGGCGAGAACTCCCAGCCGAACAAGGCCGCGTAGAACTCCCGCGTCCGGTCCGCCCGGTGGGCCATGAGGCTGGCCCAGCAGGGAGTGCCCGGCGCCCGCCGGTCCCGTACCTCGGTGGTCATGCGAACGCTCTCCTCGTGGGCAGCCCGCTGCCTGCCCGGCTTTCCGCGGGGGCCGGCACAGCGATCGTCGCACCAGGGACGGCGGTAGGCCGTCGGGCCGCGCCGCAGTGCGGTGCCGGGCCTCCACAATAGGCGTATGGATTTCCTGATCTCCGCCGGCGACCTCGCCGCCGCGCCCGTGCCGCCGGTCCTGCTCGACGTGCGCTACAAGATGGGCGGACCGCCCGGACTCGGCGAATACGCCAAGGGGCACATCCCCGGGGCCCGTTACGTCGACCTGGACGCCGAACTCGCCTCGCCGCCCGGCGCAGCCGGCCGGCACCCGCTGCCGGACGCCGAGGAGTTCGGCGCCGCGATGCGCCGGGCGGGTGTCAGCGCCGACTCCGACGTCGTCGTCTACGACGACTGGAACGGCTGGGGGCCGGCTCGCGCCTGGTGGCTGCTGCGCTGGGCCGGGCACCACCGGGTGAAGGTGCTCGACGGCGGGCTCGGTGCCTGGCGGGCCGCCGGGCACCCCCTCTCCACGGAGGAACCCCCGCCGGGGGAGGGCGACTTCACGCCGCGCCCCGGCGGCATGCCGGTACTCGACGCCGCGGGGGCCGCCGCGCTCGCCCGCAGCGGCCTGCTGCTCGACGCCCGCGCCGGGGAGCGCTACCGGGGAGAGGTCGAGCCGATCGACCCGGTCGCCGGGCACATCCCGGGCGCCGTCAACGCCCCCACGACCGAGAACGTGACGGCTGAGGGCACGTTCCTGCCGGCCCAGGCCCTCGCCGCCCGCTTCAGCGCGCTCGGGGCTGCGCCCGGCACGGAGGTCGGCGTCTACTGCGGCTCGGGCGTCTCGGCGGCGCAGGAGGTCCTCGCCCTCGCGGAGGCCGGGATCACCGCGGCGCTCTACCCCGGCTCCTGGAGCGAATGGACTGCGTCCGGCCTCCCCGTGGAAACGGGCCCCGGCCCCGTCTGACCCCTCTCGCCCCCCGCGGGTGGGCTCTGAACCCGCCCTGCGCGGCGAGCGCTTCTGCTGCGCAGGGCGGTGAGGCCTTGTCCGCCGCCCGCTCCGGATGGGCTTGCGCCGCGGCGCGGGGTGGGCGTTTTGCGGGCGCGTTCGCCCCGCAGGCTGCGGCTGCGCCGCGAGCGAGCGCTTTCCGCCGCCCGGTCGCGGATGGGGCTTGCGCATGCCGCGCCGGGCACCCCGGCGGGGGCCTGGGAGGTACCCCCGGCCCCCGCCGGGGCGCGGGTCGTCATCGGCCCGGAGGAGCGGTCGCTGTCTCCCCCGGAGCTTCACCTGGGCGGTACCCCCACGGACCACCGGCCGGTGAGGCTGGTCGCGCACCCCCCAGAGCTTCGCGTGGGGGGTGTCCCCCCGCGCCCCCGAAGACGCTCATCCGGCCGCGCAGCAGCGGCCCTGAAACGCTTGCCCGGCGGCGCAGGCGCGCCGTGAGAAGGCTCATCCGGCGGCGCAGGCGCGGCGTGAAACGCTTGCCCGGCGGCGCAGTCGCGCCGTGAGAAGGCTCATCTGGCGGCGCAGGCGCGGCGTGAAACGCTCGCCCGGCGGCGCAGGCGCGCCGTGAGAAGGCTCATCCGGCGGCGCAGGCGCGGCCGGGGAAACGCTCCCCCGTGGCACAACGGCACCCCGAAAACGAGTGTCCGGCGGCGCAGCCGTGCCGTGAGAAGGCTCATCCGGCGGCGCAGGCGTGCCGCGCGCGGGAGCGCGGAGGCGCGCCCCGCGCGCGGCGGTGGACATGCGTAGCCCGCGGGGGCTATTCCTGCTTCTTGCGGCGGCTGCCGAAGACGATCTCGTCCCAGCTCGGGACGGTCGCCCGGCGGCCCGGGCGGACGCCGTCCGCCTCGGCCTGCCGGTCGGTCGTCCCGACGAGCCGGTCGCGGTGGCCCGCGACCGCCCGTGGCATGAGGACGTCCGCGTACGCGGACCCCGCCGAGGCGGCCGGAGCCGCGGACTCCTGCTCGGCCTCGGCGGCGGGCTCCTGCGGGGCGGGCGGCGTGTCCGGAGCGGCCGGAGGCGCCGGCACCACCATGTCCCCGCGGAAGCTCGGCACCGCCTCCAGCAGGCTCGTGAGCGAGTCGCGCTCGTCCGCCTCCGCCGAGGCCGCAGCCGCAGCCGCGGCGGCCCCGCGCTCCTCGACGCGTGCGGCGGCGCGGTCCGGCCGCTCGGAGCGGTCGGGCCGCTCCGGGCGCTCCAGCGCGCGGTCCATCGTGCGCTCGCGCGGCAGCCGCGCGATCCGCGGCACGAACGGGAAGCTCGGCTCCTGCGCCTGCGTCTGCGGGGTCTCGCCGATCAGCGCCCTGGCCTCGTCGTCGACGGCCTGCACCAGGCGGCGCGGCGGGTCGTACGTCCAGCTCGCGGAGTGCGGTTCGCCGGCGACGCGGTAGACGAGCAGCACCTCCCACGTGCCGTCGTCACGCCGCCAGGAGTCCCACAGCACGGTCTCCTTCTCGGCGCCGCGCATCAGCAGCCGCTCGGCCACCGCCTCGCCGAGCTGCGGACCGGTGCTCTCGCCCTGCCGCCGGACGGGGGTCTTGCGGGCCCGCTCGGCCATGAAGGCGCGCTCGGCCAGCACGGGCCCCTCGAAGCGGCGGACCCGCTCCACCGGGATGCCGGCCATCTGGGCGACCTCTTCCGCGGAGGCACCCGCGCGTATCCGCGCCTGGATGTCGCGGGGCCGCAGATGGCTCTCGACCTCGATCTCGATCTGGCCGAGCCGGGCCCGGTCGTTGCGCACGGCGGCGCGCAGCCGCTCGTCGATCGGGAGCGTGTATTCCGTGCTGTCGGCAGCCTTGAGCACCAGTCGTGTGCCGTCGTTGCTGACGGCCACGACGCGCAGTTCGGGCACGGTTACCTCCCGGATGGTGCCTGCCGACGTCGGGTGCGTCGCTGCTCCCGTTGGACGAGTGTGGCCTTCCCGGGTGCAGCGTGCCACAACCTTGCAGAGTTGCCCGGCGTGTCGTCCCTGTGTGGTGACACCCCGTTATGGGAAGGTGGACGATTGGCCACTCTGGGTGACCTTACGCCACGCGGCGGGGCGACTGCCGTCGCAGCTACCTCCCATCCGTCCGAGCGACCGGACGGGCACCGGGAGCACGGAATCGTCACGGTACTCCATTTGGGCCACCGCAGGGTGGCTGCCGCGCCGCCGATTGTGGTGCGCCGGGCGGGAGTTGGGTGATGCGTCTCACTCGGGGGAGTGAACGCCGCTGGACAAACAGGGCGAAGACCTACGAACCCAGCACCCGGCGGAGGTAGTCGTTGCCGAAAAGCCGTCCCGGGTCCAACTGGTCGCGCAATCCGGTGAACTCGGCGAACCGCGGGTAGACGGTACGGAAATAGTCCGCGTCACGGGTGTGCATCTTGCCCCAGTGCGGCCGGCCCTCCCGTTCCGTCATGATCCGCTCCACCGCGGTGAAGTACTCCTGGTAGCGGCTGCCCCGGTACATGTGCACGGCGACGTAGGCGCTGTCCCGGCCGGACGCCGTCGACAGCGTGATGTCGTCGGCCGGCGCGACCCGTACCTCGACGGGGAAGCTGATCCGGAAGTCGGACCGCTCCACCGTGGCCTTGAGTTCCCGGATCGCGTCGACCGCGGCCTCGCGCGGCACCGCGTACTCCATCTCCACGAAGCGCACCCGGCGCGGACTGGTGAAGACCTTGTAGGGGATGTCGGTGTACGTGCGGGCGGACAGCGCGCGGCTGGAGATCCGGGCGATGCCCGGGATGGCGCCGGGGGCGGCCTTGCCGAGCGCGCAGGCGGCCTGGAAGACGCCGTTGGACAGCAGCTCGTCGTCGATCCAGCCGCGGACCGCGGGCAGCGGCGCCGCCGGCCCCTGGCTGCGGTTGTTGCGCTTGGTGTTGCAGTTGTCGGTGTGGGGGAACCAGTAGAACTCGAAGTGCTCGTTCTCGGTGGCGAGTGCGTCGAACTCCGCCATCACCCGGTCGAAGCGCATCGGCTCCTCGCGCGCGGCCAGCAGGAAGACGGGCTCCACCGCGAAGGTGACCGCGCTGATCACGCCGAGCGCGCCCAGCCCGATGCGCGCGGCCGCGAAGACCTCGGGCCGCTCGGCGGCGGAGCAGGTGAGCACCGAGCCGTCGGCGGTGACCAGCTCCAGCGCGGTGATCTGCGCGGCGATCGAGGCGGAGTCGCGGCCCGTGCCGTGGGTGCCGGTGCTGATCGCGCCGGCCACGGTCTGCTCCATGATGTCGCCCATGTTGGTGAGCGACAGCCCCTCGGCGGCCAGTGCCGCGTTGAGGTGCTTGAGCTGCACGCCCGCCTCGACCGTCACGGTGCCGGCGGCCCGGTCGAGGGAGCGGATCGCGGTGAGCCCGTCGGGGCGGATCAGTACCCCGCCGGTCGCGGCGGTGGACGTGAAGGAGTGCCCGGAGCCGACCGCCTTGGCCGTCAGGCCGTCCGCGGCGGCCTTGCGGAGCACCGCGGCCAGCTCGTCGGGAGAGGCGGGCGCCACGCTGCGCACCGGGCGTGCGGCGACGTTCCCGGCCCAGTTACGCCACGTCGCCGTGCTTTTCGAGCGCGCCGAACGCATCCCGCTCCTCGCCGTCGTACTCACCGTGCACGTCCTCCCGCTCCGGCGCCGGCCGCAGCCGGCGGTACCCGAGTCCTGCCGCCGCCGCGGCGAGGAACGCCGCGCCGGCGGGTACCGCGAACGCCGTCGAGGCACCGTGCGCGTCGGTCACCCGACCGGCGAGCGCGGCCCCCAGGGACACCCCGACCGCCAGGCCGGTGGAGGTCCACGTGATGCCCTCGGTCAGCCGCGTCCGCGGCACGAGCCGTTCGACCAGGCTCATCGTCGTCACCATGGTGGGGGCGATCGTGAGGCCGGAGACGAACAGCGCCATGGCCAGGAACACCAGGTTTCCGACCAGTAGTGGCGGGATCATACTCACCGCCATCAGGGTGACACCCAGCAGGAACCTGCCGCGTGCGCTGCCGCGCGGCTGCGCCAGCCCGAACACCACGCCCGCCAGGCACGAGCCGAGCGCGTACGTGGCCAGCACCAGGCTGGCCAGCGCCTTGTGGCCGCGCTCGTCCGCGAAGGCCAGCGTGATGACCTCGACCGCGCCGAACATCGCGCCCATTCCCGTGAAGACGACGATGAGCACCGGCATGCCCGGGGCCCGCAGCGCCGAGCCGCCCCCCTGGTGGGTGCGCGGATGCGGCTGCGGTTCCGTGCCGCGCTGGGCGGCCAGCAGCAGCACGCCGATGCCCAGGAAGGCGGCGGCCAGCAGCGGGCCGGCCTCGGCGAACCAGACCGTGCACAGGCCGACGGACAGGATCGGGCCGACGATGAAGACGATCTCGTCCACCACCGATTCGAACGAATAAGCGGTGTGGAGGAGTTCCGGCGCGCTGCGGTGGATGACCGACCAGCGGGCCCGCACCATCGCTCCCAGGCTCGGCGTCGCGCCCACTCCCGCCGCGCCCAGGAAGAACACCCAGTGCGGCGCCCCCGCCCGCACCCCGAGCAGGAGTACCGCGACCGCCAGCACGGTCACGGCGGCAGCCGGGCGCAGCACCCGCGCCTGGCCGTGGCGGTCGACCAGCCGGGAGACCTGCGGGCCGATCACCGCGCCGGACAGCGCCGTCGTCGCCGACAGCGCGCCCGCGAGCCCGTACTGGCCGGTCACCTGCGAGATCATCGTGACGATGCCGATGCCCAGCATGGACAGCGGCATCCGGCCTATCAGCCCCGCCGCGGAGAACGCCCGGCTGCCGGGAGCAGCGAAGATCGCACGGTAGGGGCTGGTCACGGCGGTGCTCCCGTAAGGACTGTGGATGGTCTATACAGCTTACGGAGCGAAGCGGCCGGTGAACACCGCTCGGGCACGCGGTCGGGCACGCCGGGCCAGGTCGGGCGGCGGGGGCGCCGGGTGGCAGGATCGGAGCCATGCCAGAGCAGTCACCCACGCCCGACACCCCCGCGCCCGGGACCGGCGCGCCGACGAGCGGCCCGGCGCCGTACGACGCCCTGCTGCTGCTGTCCTTCGGCGGCCCCGAGGGACCCGACGACGTCGTGCCCTTCCTGGAGAACGTCACCCGCGGCCGGGGCATCCCCCGGGAGCGCCTCAAGGAGGTCGGCCGGCACTACTTCCTCTTCGGCGGCGTCAGCCCGATCAACGCGCAGAACCGCGAGCTGCTCGACGCGCTGCGCAAGGACTTCGCCGAGCACGGCCTCGACCTGCCGGTCTTCTGGGGCAACCGCAACTGGGCGCCCTACCTGACCGACACCCTGCGGGAGATGTCCGACGCCGGGCACCGCCGCGTCCTGGTCCTTGCCACCAGTGCCTACGCCTCGTACTCCGGCTGCCGGCAGTACCGCGAGAACCTCGCCGCCGCCCTGGCCGAGCTCGCCGCCGAGGGGCGCGCCGTGCCGCAGGTCGACAAGCTCCGGCACTACTTCAACCACCCCGGCTTCGTCGGGCCCATGACCGACGCGACCCTGGCCGCGCTCGCCGAGCTGCCGCCGGGGACCAGGGCCGGCGCCCGGCTGGCCTTCACCACCCACTCCATCCCGACCGCCGCGGCCGACACCTCCGGTCCGGCCGAGGGCCACGGTGACGGCGGCGCCTACGTCGCGCAGCACCTGGACACCGCCCGGCTGGTCGCCGACGCGGTCCGGGCCGCCGACGGCGTGGACCGCCCGTGGGAGCTCGTCTACCAGTCGCGCAGCGGAGCCCCGACCATCCCCTGGCTGGAGCCCGACATCTGCGACCACCTGGAGCAGCAGCACGCCGGCGGCGCCACCGCCGTCGTGATGGTGCCCATCGGCTTCGTCTCCGACCACATGGAGGTGAAGTACGACCTGGACACCGAGGCCGCCGCCAAGGCCGCGGAACTCGGCCTGCCGGTCACCCGCGCCGCCACCGTCGGCGCCGACCCGCGCTTCGCCGCCGCCGTGCGCGAGCTGGTCCTGGAGCGGGCGGCCACCGAGCGCGGCCAGGCTGCCCCGCGCTGCGCGCTCGGCGCGCTCGGCCCGAGCCACGACGTCTGCCCGCGCGGCTGCTGCCCCGCCCGGACCCCGCTGCCCGCCGCCGCGGGCCTGGACTGAGCGCATGGCGCACCCCACCGCACCGGTCGCCGCGACCGGAGCCCACGACCCGAGGAGCACGACGTGAGCACACCGCCACCGGACGGCAAAGGCGCGCTGTACGCCGAACTGCTGGAGGTCGCCCTGGACGCCGCGCGCGGCGCCGGCGCGCTGCTGCGCGACGGCCGACCCGCCGACCTGGGCGTCGCCGCGACCAAGAGCAGCCCCATCGACGTCGTCACGGAGATGGACATCGCGGCGGAGAAGCTCATCGCCGACCGCATCGCCCGCTCCCGCCCCGACGACGGCATCCTGGGCGAGGAGGGCGCCAGCAGCCCCGGCAGCAGCGGGGTGCGCTGGATCGTCGACCCGCTCGACGGCACCGTGAACTACCTCTACGGCCTGCCGTCGTGGTCGGTCAGCATCGCGGCGGAGAAGGACGGCGAGGTCGTCGTCGGCGTCGTCGAGGCGCCCATGCGCGCCGAGACCTACCAGGCCGTGCTGGGCGGCGGCGCCTTCGTCAACGGGGTGCGCGCACACTGCCGCACGGCGCCGGAGATGGCGCAGGCGCTCGTCGCCACCGGCTTCGGCTACCTCACCGAGCGGCGCACCGCCCAGGCCGAGGTCGCCCGCAAGCTGATCCCGCAGGTCCGCGACATCCGCCGCGCGGGCTCGGCCGCGATCGACCTGGCCGATCTCGGCTGCGGGCGGCTGGACGCCTATTACGAGCGCGGCCTGAATCCCTGGGACCTCGCCGCAGGGGACCTCTTCGCGCGGGAGGCGGGTGCCCTCACCGGCGGGCGGCCGGGGGAGCGCCCCTCGGGCGAGCTGACCGTCGCCGCCCCGGCGGGGCTGTTCGAGCCGCTCCAGCGGCTGCTGGACGACCTGGGGGCCTGGCACGACTGAGCCGGACCCCGGACATGCGAACGCCCCGGCTCCCTCCAGGGGCCGGGGCGTGCGGCTTGGGGGTCAGGCGACCTTGGGCCGTACGTCCACGCCGTGCTCCGCCGCGAGCCGGCGCAGATCGTCCAGCTCTCCCTGCTCGACCTCGGCGAGGAAGTCGTCGCCCGTCTCGCGAGCCCTGCGCAGATCGGACTCCGTGGTGTGTATGCGCTGCAGGATTCCGGTGGTGAACGCGTCCATGGCGCCCCCTCCTCGTCTCCGTTGACACGCGCTGCGTGTCAAGCCAGATGCCGCGCGTGACGACACGCGACGGGCGTGGTGGGTGGGTGTGCAGTCGTCCTCCCCGCCGTGCCCGCGGCGGAAACCTTCCCGACACCGTGGAAATTCCACGGGTTCCGCACTTACCGCCGATTTACCGGTCCCCGGTGCAGGATGGACGGGAATCCACACAGCTCATGGAAGGAACAGCGCCTTGCGCGTACTGGTCGTCGAGGACGAGCAACTGCTCGCCGACGCGGTTGCCACCGGCCTGCGCCGCGAGGCGATGGCCGTCGACGTGGTCTACGACGGCGGTGCCGCCCTGGAGCGGATCGGCGTCAACGACTACGACGTGGTCGTCCTCGACCGCGACCTGCCGGTCGTCCACGGCGACGACGTCTGCCGCCAGATCGTCGAGCTGGGCCTGCCCACCCGGGTCCTCATGCTCACCGCGGCCGGCGACGTCAGCGAGCGCGTGGAGGGTTTGGAACTGGGCGCCGACGACTACCTGCCCAAGCCCTTCGCCTTCACCGAGCTGACCGCCCGCGTCCGCGCGCTCGGCCGCCGTACGACGACGGCCCTGCCGCCCGTCCTGGAGCGCTCCGGCATCCGGCTCGACCCCAACCGCCGCGAGGTCACGCGGGACGGCAACGAGGTGCATCTGGCGCCCAAGGAGTTCGCCGTGCTGGAGGTGCTGATGCGCAGCGAGGGCTCGGTCGTCTCGGCGGAGCAGCTGCTGGAGAAGGCCTGGGACGAGAACACCGACCCGTTCACCAACGTCGTGCGGGTGACCGTGATGACGCTGCGCCGCAAGCTGGGCGAGCCGCCGGTGATCGTCACGGTGCCCGGCTCGGGCTACCGGATCTGATCGCGTGGCCACCGCTTCCTCCGCCTCCCCCACGCCGCCCGCCCCGCAGGCGCCGCCGCGTCCGCCGTGGGATCCGCAGCCGGCCGACCGGCCGCCGCCCTGGCTGCGGCCGACGATCCGGATACGGCTCACGGTGCTCTACGGCGGCATGTTCCTGATCGCCGGAGTGCTGCTGCTGTGGGTGATCTACCTGCTGGCCGCGCAGGCGGCCAAACAGGGCGGCGAGCTGCCCTTCAACATCACCGGCGGCACCCTCCAGTTCGAGCAGATCAACTGCCCGCAGCTGACCTCGGTCACCGGCGGGAAGGACTTCACCGCCACGGTCAACGAGTGCATGCAGCACCAGCGGGACCTGGCCCTCAACACCATGTTCAAGCGCTCGCTGCTGGCCCTGATCGGCCTGGCGGTCGTCGCCTTCGCCTTCGGCTACATGATGGCCGGCCGGGTGCTGGCCCCGCTGGGCCGGATCACCCGCACCGCCCGCAGCGTCGTCGGCTCCGACCTCAAGCGCCGCATCGAGCTGGAGGGCCCGGACGACGAGCTGAAGGAGCTGGCCGACACCTTCGACGAGATGCTCGACCGGCTGGAGAGATCCTTCGACGCCCAGCGCCGCTTCGTCGCGAACGCCTCGCACGAGCTGCGCACCCCGCTCGCGATCAACCGCACGCTGCTGGAGGTGCAGCTCTCGGACCCGGAGGCCTCCGCGGACCTCCAGCAGCTCGGCAAGACGCTGCTGGCCACCAACGAGCGCAGCGAGCAGCTCGTCGAGGGCCTGCTGCTGCTGGCCCGCAGCGACAACGAGATCGTCGACCGCAAGCCGGTGGACCTGGCCGAGGCCGCCTCCCGGGCGCTGGACCAGGCGAGCGCCGAGGCCCAGGCCAAGGGCGTGCAGCTGCGTGCGGCCGTGTCGCCCGCGGTGGTGCAGGGCAACGGCGTGCTGCTGGAGCGCATCGCGCTGAACCTGGTGCAGAACGCGGTGCGCTACAACGTGCCCGAGGACGGCTGGGTCGACCTGAGCACCGAGGTCGTGCACGGCCACGCGGTGCTCGTCGTGGTCAACACCGGGCCCGTCGTCCCGGCGTACGAGATCGACAACCTCTTCGAGCCCTTCCGGCGGCTGCGCACCGAGCGCACGGGCAGCGACAAGGGCGTCGGGCTGGGCCTGTCCATCGCCCGCTCGGTGGCCCGCGCGCACGGCGGCGTCATCACCGCGGAGCCCCGCGAGGGCGGTGGACTCGTGATGAGAGTGGCGATCCCGGTCTGACCTGGGCCTCGCCGGCGGTGTCCGGCAGATGTGAAGCGTGTCACTCGGCTGATCACCGAGTGTCGCGACTTGCCCGATCGCTGTTCGCTTTGCGAGTAATTTTGCGGTCTGTGACGACCATGGGATGGTTGTGATCGATCGCACACACGATCTACCCAGTGCCTACACTCAGTGATCAAGACATTGGGGAAAAGACCGGAAAATCCATGTTTCCGCAGGTCATGATCACGGGAAGTAGAGGTACTGGCGGATGTGCCGGGTGCATTCCCGGCCACTGCCGACCATGATCGGCCACAGTCGTGATCACCTCTTCGGGGGTGCGGCTGGGTGTCGATTGAGTAACGGGCCTTGATGTGAGGCAAAATCTCCGCTTCAGGTCGGGCACAAGTCCGGCCTCCCGCGCGTTACGTGCGCTGGAGACACCGCAGACACCCACAGGGGGAGAGCGAAAATGGCTACTGATTACGACACGCCACGCAAGACCGACGATGACGTCAACGAGGACAGCATCGAAGAACTGAAGGCCCGGCGGAACGAGAAGACGACCTCCGCCGTCGACGTCGACGAGTTCGACCAGGCCGAGTCCCTGGAGCTGCCCGGCGCAGACCTGTCCAACGAGGAGCTGTCGGTCCGCGTGCTGCCCCGCCAGGCGGACGAGTTCACCTGCATGAGCTGCTTCCTGGTCCACCACCGCAGCCAGCTCGCGTCGGAGAAGAACGGGAACCCGATCTGCCGCGACTGCGCGGCCTGATCCCGTGTCCGGCGCACCGGCGGGCCGTGAGGGCATCGAGCGGGGCCGTGCGGCCTCGCTCGCGGCCATGACCGCACGCGGCCTCGGCCGCGGCGTCAGGCACGGCGTGGGCGGTGTGCGCGGCGGCGCCCGCAGGAGCGGGAGCGCCGCGAGGGCCGGGATCGGATCGGTCGCGGAGCGGCTGATCGAGGTGGCACCCCGCATTCCGGTGCGGGACCTCGCCGCCTTGCGCAGGCAGTTTCCCGGCCTCGGCCCCGACGAGATCGCCGACCGGCTGATCGCCGCCGCGGTGAAGGGCACGATGACGGTCGGCGCCGGTGTCGGCGCCGCCGCGATGCTGCCCAGCCCGCCGACCATGCCGGCCGAACTGGCCACCGAGACGCTCGGCGTCGCGGCCATCGAGTACAAGCTCATCGCCGAGCTGCACGAGGTCTACGGACTGCGCGTCCCCGGCGGTGCCCGTGAGCGGGCCACCGCCTACCTGTGGTCCTGGACCGAGCAGCGCGGCATCGACGTGCTGAAGCTGTCCACGGTCAACGTCGCCCTGGGCAGCAGCATGAAGCGCAGCGTGCGCCAGCAGCTGCTGCGCCGCACCCTGCGCAACGCGCCGACGCTGACCCCGTTCATGATCGGCGCGGCTGTCGGCGCGGTGGTCAACCGCCGCGACACCCGCAAGCTCGCCGAGCGGATCCGCCGCGACCTGCGCGCCGCGCAGTTCCCGTGGCCGGAGGTGCCGGAGTCCGAGACCGGCCCCGGCCCCTACCCCGACGTCTGACCGCGGCCCCCCGGCGTACGCCCGGGACCCCCGCCCCGGCCGCCCCTCCCGTGCGGCCTCAGTGCGCCTCGGCGGCCCCCGCCGCGGGCTCGGCGTCCTCCGCCGGCGCTTGCGCCCGTACCGCCTCCAGCGCCGCCGCCAGCCGCTGCGGCGAGCGCGTCGACAGGTAGACGTACGGCGTCGGGTCCGCCGGGTCGGTCACCTCGACCCGGACCGCGGTCGGCACGTACGAGCGCAGCAGCATGAAGGCCCGCGGGTCGGCCTTGTACGTCCGCCACGCCACTGTCTCCTCGCGGTCCAGCACGGTGGCCTCGCCCAGCGCGCCGACCGGGATGCGGGCCTTTCCGGCCACCAGTGAGCCGGCCACCACCCGGATCCGGACCGACCCGTACGAGCTGACCGCCATGAGCGACAGCGCCGCGCCGACCACCAGCCCGGCCAGCAGCGGCAGCGGGCCGAAGGGGAGCAGGATCAGCGCCATCGCGACGCCCACGCCGATGGCGAGGAACCACCAGGAGCGCGGGACGGTGAGGCGTTCGTCGTAAGGCTGCATGCCACCAGACTGCCACGGGCGAATGTGCGTGCCCGCGCCGCCCGCACGGCGGCCCCAGGAGGGTAGGGTCTCGGGCGTGAGTGCAGCCACGACACCCCCCGGCGCCCCGCGCGCCGGCCTGACACCCCCCGCCGACGCCGCCGCGCCGGTACGCCACCGCGACGCCCCGGCGCCGGGCGAGCTGCTGGGCGCGCACTACGACCAGTGCTTCGGCTGCGGCGACGCCCAGTCGCACGGGCTGCACCTGGCGGCGCGGGCCGGCGAGGGCGTCACCGTGACCGCCGAGTTCACCGTGCAGCCCGCCCACCAGGGCGCGCCGGGCCTGGCGCACGGCGGGGTGCTGGTCTCCGCGCTGGACGAGACGCTGGGCGCGCTGGGCTGGATGCTGCGCGTCATCGCCGTGACCGGCCGGCTGGAGACCGACTTCCTGCGCCCGGTGCCGGTCGGCGCCACCCTGCACCTGTCGGCCCGCTGCACGGCGGTGGCCGGCCGGAAGATCTACAGCTCCGCGGAGGGCCGGATCGGCGCCCCCGACGGGCCGGTCGCGGTGCGCGCCGACGCGCTCTTCGTCGAGGTCAAGCTGGAGCACTTCACCGGCAACGGCCGCCCCGAGGAGATCCGGGCCGCGATGGCCGACCCGGACCAGGTCAAGGTCGCCCGCGCCTTCGAGGTGAACCCGTGACCCGGCGGCCGGTGGACGTGCTGCTGCGCCGCCTCGACGACTCCGTGCCGGTGCCCTCCTACGCGCACCCCGGCGACGCCGGGGTCGATCTCACCACCACCGAGGCCGCCGAGCTGGCGCCCGGCGAGCGGGCCGTGCTGCCGACCGGGATCGCGCTCGCGCTGCCCGACGGCTACGCGGCCTTCGTGCACCCGCGCTCCGGGCTGGCCGCCCGCTGCGGTGTGGCCATGGTGAATGCCCCGGGAACGGTGGATGCCGGGTACCGTGGAGAGATCAAGGTGATCGTCGTCAATCTCGACCCGCGCGAATCCGTGCGGTTCGCCAAGGGCGACCGGATCGCCCAACTGGTCGTGCAGCAGGTCGAGCGGGTCCGCTTCCACGAGGTGGCGGAACTGCCCGGGTCTGCCAGGGCCGCGGGGGGCTTCGGCTCCACGGGGGGTCATGCCGCGGGGGAAGCGCCCTCGGCCGGCACGTCCAGATACGGATACGCATCGGTCGTAGCAGACCGGGAAGGACAGTGACCGTGTTCCGTCGTCGCAAGGAGCGCGAAGACGCCCTCGACGAGCTCGACGAGGCCGTCGAGGCCGACGAAGAGCCGGCCGAGGACGCTGCCGAGTCGGACGACTCCGGGGACGCCCGCCGGTACAATTTGCCGCCCGCGGCTCGGCCGGACGGCCCCTGGGACGTGTCCGAGACCAGCAGCCCGGCGGACGGCCGGGTCGACCTCGGCGGAATGTTCGTGCCCGGGGTCGAGGGCATGGAGCTGCGGGTCGAGGTCGCCGGTGAGTCGATCGTCGCCGCAACCGTGGTGCTGCGGGACAGTGCCGTCCAGCTCCAGGCCTTCGCCGCGCCCAAGTCCGAGGGGATCTGGGGCGAGGTGCGCGAGGAGATCGCCTCCGGGATCACCCAGCAGGGCGGTGTCGTCGACGAGGTCGAGGGCCCGCTGGGCTGGGAGCTGCGCGCCCAGGTGCCCGTGCCGCTGCCGGACGGACGCAACGGCGTGCAGCTGGTGCGCTTCGTCGGCTGCGACGGGCCGCGCTGGTTCCTGCGCGGGGTCATCTCCGGACAGGGCGCGGTGCAGCCGCAGGCCGCGGGCGTGCTGGAGTCGGTCTTCCGTGACACCGTGGTGGTGCGCGGCGAGTCCCCGATGGCGCCGCGCGACCCGATCGTCCTGAAGCTGCCCAACGACGCCCAGATGGTGCCGGACGGCGGCGCCGCGGCCGAGCCGCAGTCACGGTTCGGCGACGGCATAGACCCGATGCGCCGCGGCCCGGAGATCACCGAGCTGCACTGACGCCCGGCGCTGCACGCCGTACGAGCCGTACCCGCGCGGGTACGGACCTGGTGACGCCAGGTCCGTACCCGCGCGGTTTCCTGCCCGGCGTACGTGCGGTACGTGCACGGGGTCCTGCGGGATCGCGGGGAGCCTGCAAATAGCTGCAAAATTCTGCGGATAACCGGAAAATATCTTCCGGTTATCTGAAAGTCTTGCACAATGCTACTTCCGGGACTAGCGTCACCGCCGGACCGCCGCACGGCCGTCCACCGGGGGGCGGCACGGGGGTGGATCGGCGTATGGCGACGGACGTACGGCCCAAGCCCGCGCGCCGCAGAACCGGCCCCGCCGCACCCGCCGCCGTCCGCGGCGGCACCCACCACCTCGCCGTGCTGCTGGCCGCGGCCCTCGCGATCCTGCTGTCCGCCACCGTGCTCTCGGCCCTGGCCGCGCTCGCCGACCGCTCCGTGCAGAGCGCCGTCCGGCAGCGGCTGTCCACCGGCACCGGCGCCGACACCGGAGTGGACATCTTCGGCCGCTACCGGCCGCAGGACCTGGCCGGCGGCGACAAGGCCGCCCGCGGCGCGCTCGACCGGGTCTTCGGCGACGTGCCGCACCGCACGTACACCGCGCTGCGCGCCCCCGCCTCGCTGTCCTCCGAATACTCCCTGCTCCGCGCCGACGGCGCCCTCAGCGGCGCCAGCTCCGTGGTCGTCGCCCTGCCGGACCCCGCGGCGCACGCCCGGCTCACCGCCGGCGGCTGGCCGCAGGCCGGCGCGGGCAGGCCCGGCGCCCCTCTGCAGGCGGCCCTCAGCCAGCCCGCCGCGGCCCGTATCGGCCTGGGCGTCGGCGACAGCTTCCAGCTCCAGGTCGGCCTGCACCGCGTCGCCCTGCGGCTCACCGGCATCTACGCCCCCGCGCCGGGCGACCCCGGCGTCCTGGCCGGGCTCAGCAGCTCCTACGGCACCACCGACAGCCTGGCCCTCGTCGCCCCCGGCGCCTTCACTGCGCAGCCCGCGCTCACCGCAGACGCGCTCGGCGCCTGGATGGGTGCCCCCGACACCTCCCGGCTGACCCTCGGCGCGATCGGCCCGCTCCACGACCGCGCCGCGCGCTTCGCCGGCAGCGACACCGCCGTCTCCGTCTTCCAGGGCAGGCCGCCCGCCATGAGCGGCGTCTACACCTTCTCGCGGCTGCCGGACACGCTCGCCGCCCTGTCCGCGCCCATGGCCGTCGCCCGCGCCGGGATGGACATCCCCGCCGCCCTGGTCGCCGCGCTCGCCACCGCCGCCCTGGTGCTGACCGCCCGCCAGCTCGCCCAGGCGCGGGCCGCCGAGATCGCGCTCAGGGGCGCGCGGGGCGCCGGGACGGGCCGGCTGGTCGGCGCGGCCGCCGGGCAGTGGGCCCTGGTCGCGGTGCCCGCGGCCCTGGCCGCGCCCTTCCTGGCCGGGCCGCTGCTCGCCGGGCTGCGCGGTGCCGGGCTGCTGCACGGCGACCTGCCCGCGTCCGGCGCGACCGCAGTCGGCTGGACCGCGGCGCTGCTGGCCCTCGCGCTGCACGGCGCCGCGGTGCTGCTCCCCACCGCCCGCGCCGCCGCCGACCGCAGGGCGGGGATGCGGCTGCGGCTTCGCGGCGCCCGCGCCGCCGCCTTCCAGCGGGCCGGCACCGACCTGGTGCTCGCCGCGGTCGCCGTGGCCGGCTGGCTCGAACTGCGCCACTACCGCAGCCCGGTGGCCGGCGGGGTGAGCGGCGCCTCGGTCGACCCGGTGCTGATCCTCACCCCCGTGCTGATGGCCGCGGCGGCGACGCTGCTGAGCCTGCGGCTGCTGCCGCTCGCCGCACCGCTCATCGACCGGGCCGCGCGCCGCGCCGCCGGCTTCGTCCTGCCGCTCGCCGGCTGGCAGGTCGGCCGCCGCGCCGCCCGGCACACCGGGCCCGCGCTGCTCATGACGCTCGCGCTCGCCGTGGGCTCGCTCGGCGTGACGGCGCTCGCGATCCTCGACCGCGGGGCGAACGACCAGGCCGCCTTCGGCGTCGGCGGCGACCTGCGGGTCACTCCGCCGCCGCAGACCCTCGGAAAGGTGCCGCCCATCGGGCAGCGCCACGACGTCTACGCGGGCCTGCCCGGTGTCACCGCCGCCACCCCCGTCACCGGCCTGGGGCTCAGCCGCGGCGACACGGTCCTGACCGCGGAAGGCGTGAACACCGCGGCGATCCTCGCGACCCAGACGTCCGGCACCACCGGCCCCGTGCCCGTGGTGCGCCCCGACATGGTCGACCGGCCCGCCGCCGACCTGCTGGCCGGCCTCGGCGCCGCGGTCCCCGACCACGGCTTCACCCTGCCCGGCCGTCCCACCGAACTGCCGCTCACCGTACGGCTGTCCGCGGGCGGCAAGGGGCCGTACGTGCCGGTGGGGCTGACCCTCACGATCGAGGACGCCGACGGGCTCCCCGACCACCTCACCACCTCGCTGCCGGTCACCGACGGCACGCCGTACACCGTGCGGCTGCCGCTCGGCTTCACCGGGCGCGCCCCGGCCGTCCGGCACTACCCGCTGCGCGTCATCGGGCTCGCCGTCAGCATCCGCTTCCCGTACGAGCGCCGCACGTACCACCTGCGGATCGACTCCGACGCGGCACCGGACGGCGCGCTGTGGAAGGACCTGACCAACACGGCGTACGACCCCGCCCAGTGCGAGCCCGGCAACGTGGACGTCGAGGCGGAGGTGGGCCCGCACCTGTGTGACGACGCGCAGGTGCCCGGTGCGCTCTTCTCCGGCACCTTCCGCGGCCCGCAGCCCGGTGTCGTCCCGCCGCAGTGGGACATGGCCCTCGGCCCGGTGGCGGCGCCCGACCAGCCGCCCGTGCCCGCGCTCGCCGACGCCGCGCTCCAGGCCACGGGCGAGTTCGACACCGGGGCGGTCGTCGACCTGGCCGACGGGCCGGACGTGATGGTCAAAGTGAAGATCATCGGGCGGATCACCGCCGTGCCCGGCGTCGACCGCTCGGTGGGCCGGCTGCTCGTCGACTCGCGCGCGCTCGCCGCCGCCGTGGTCGCGGCCGGCAGCGAACCGCCGACCGACGACTTCTGGCTGCTGTCCGCCCGGGACGGTGACGCCACCGCCGCCGCGGCCGCGCTGCGCGCCGACCCGGCGGCCGGCGTCGGCACCACCGTGCCGCAGACAGCCCGGCTGATCCGCGACGACCCGCTGCAACGCGGCACCCGCTCCGCGCTGGTGCTCGCGCTGGTGCTCGCGCCGGCCTTCGCGGTCATCGGCTTCACGCTGCACACCGCGATGTCCGCCCGCTCGCGGCGCAGCGAGTTCGCACTGCTGCGCGCCGTCGGCGTCCGCAGACGCCAGCTGGCCGCGCTGCTGTGGACCGAGCAGCTCGGCCTCGCCCTGCTCGCCGTCGTGGTCGGCAGCGTGCTGGGGACCTTCCTCGGGGCCGTGATCACCCCGCTGGTCAGCGTGGACGCCACCGGGGCCCCGATCGTTCCGGGCCTCGTCGTGACCGTCCCCTGGCCGAAGGTCGCCGGGGTCGCCCTCGGCACGGCCGTGCTGATCGTCGCCGTCGTCACCGCCCTCGCCCGCGTCTTCGCCCGTGTCGACCTCGTCCGCGTCCTGCGAGCGGGTGACGACGGATGAGGCATGTACGACGGACCCGGCCGCCCCGGACCCGCCGGTCGCCGGTCCCGTACCGCGCGGTGGCGCGCCGTCACGCGCGCCGGGGGGCTGCGGAGGGGTTTCGCGCGGGTGGCCGGGTAGCCGGTGCGCGCGGGTACGGGCCCGGGGATGCGGGGTGTGCCGGCGCGGAGCCGGGACCTGTGGCGTGTGCGGTTCACCCGGCCGCGGCGCCGCGTGACCGCGTGGCCCGGGGTGCCGGGGGCGTTCGCGCGGTGCCGGACCGGGCCCGTCCGGCGGTGGGCCGTGGCGGTGCGGGGGCACGTGGCGGGCAGGGGCTCTTTCGAGGCGAGGCAGGGGGACGGGCATGAGCCGATCCGGGGCGGTGCGCCGGTTGCGGCCGGGCAGTGGTGTGCGGGATCCGGAGGTGCGGCGCGAGGCGCGCGCGGAGGCGCCGCTGCTGGCGTGCCTGACCCTGGTCGTCGCGCTGCTCGCGCTGGTCACGGCAGCCGGACCGACGCTGCTCGACCGGTGGGCGGGCGACGCGCTGCGCAGCCGCTTCGCCGTGGCGCGGCAGAACGACGGCGAGATCAAGCACAGCCTCAGTCTGATGCCCGACGCCTCCGTGCCCGTCCCCGACCCGTCCGGCTCCACCCTCGCGAGCGACCTGCGCGCCACCGGGGCCGAGCTGCTCGCCGCGGCGAAGCCGCCGCTGGACGCGATGCTCGTCCACGACTCCACCCGGGTCGAGGTGCCCCCGCTGCACGCCGTCACCGCGGCGGGCGCCCTCCAGCTCGGGCTGCTGTACGCCGACGACGCGCCACCGGCGTCCTCCTACACACAGGGCACCCCGCCCGGCAGGCCGACGAGGACCTCGCCGATCCCCGTCGCCTTCTCCACCGCCGCCCGCGACGCCCTGCACCTCAGCACGGGTCAGCGCCTCCACCTTTCCCGCGACATCGGCACCAACGACACCGACGCCGTCGTCAGCGGCTTCTTCACCCCGCCGACCGGCGCAGCCGCGCCGATCTGGCACGACGAGACACTGCTCGCCCGGCCCACCCGCGTCGAAGGCCTGTGGCGCGGCCAGGCCGTCATCGACGCGACGGCGGTCGAGGCGCTCCAGCAGCTCACCCGCGGCCGCGGCGACCCCTTCACCGTGGTGTGGCGCGACTCCATCCGGATGACGCCGCAGCAGGCGACCCGGACGGCCACCCCGGAGGGCCTGCGCAAGCTGCGGGACGCGGCCGACAGCTTCGCGGCAGCGGTCGCCGACGTCTACTGCCCGGACGCCCACGACTACATGGGCGACCAGTGCGGCCTCGGACGCCATTACACCTCCGAGCTGACCACCGACGACGCCGTGCCCGACGTCCTGGAGCCCTTCGCGCGGGCCCGCGACCAGGCCCGCACCCTGGAGTCCTTCGCGCTCGCCGGGCTGATCGCGGTCGGCCTGGCCACCGTCGTCGTCACCGCCCGGCTCGCCGTCCACCGCCGGGAGCGGGCCCAGGCGCTGCAGCGCGCCCGGGGCGCCTCCGCGACGGACCTCGCGCTGGTCCGGCTCGTCCAGACCGCGCCCGCCGCGCTGCTCGGCGGCGCGCTCGGCGTCGGCGCCGCCGTCCGGGCCACGCCCGCGGGCGGCGCCGGGCTCGGCAGCCTGCTGCCCGCGTTCGTGGTCGCCGCCGTGGCCTGGCTGACGCTGCCGCTGCTCACGCTGGCCGCGGCGCGGGACCACGGCGGCCGGGAGAGCCGCCCTCCGGCGCTGCGGCGGCTCGCCGTCGAGGTCATGGTGCTGCTGCTCGCCGTGGCGGGCGTGGCGATGCTGCGCCTGCACGGCGCCGGGGCGGGCGGGCTGGACCTGCAGCTCGCGATCGTGCCCGCGCTGCTGGGGGCAGCCGCCGTGGTGCTGCTGGTGCGGCTCTACCCGCTGCCGCTGCGGCTGGTGTCGCGGGCCGCGCGCGGCCGGCGCGGGACGGTGCCGCTGATCGCGTTCTCGCGTGCCGCCCGGGATGCGCCCGGGCACGCGCTGGCCCTGCTGGTGCTGGTCATGACGCTGTCCACGGCCGTTTTCGGCGGCCTGGTGTCCCGTACGGTCGCCGAGGGCAGCAGGACCGCGGCGGTGTGGACGTCGGGCGCGGACGCCGTCGTGATCGGCGCGGGCCGGGACGGCACCGTGGACCGCGAACTCACCGACGTCCAGGGCGTCCGCAAGGCCACGGTCGTCCGCAGCCTGCTCAACCAGCTCACCAGCGTGACGGACGGCGCCCGCTACAGCACCACCCGTGTCGCGGGCGTCGACGCCGACGTGCTCGCCGCCCAGGCCCCGGACTCCGCGGCCGCCCGCGCGCTCGAAGCCGCAGGCCTCGCGGGCCGGCCGGAGCCCGCGCCCGTGAAGGGCCACTACATCCTGCCGGCCCTCGCCACCTCGGACTTCGCGGGCGGCGCGATCGGCGACACGTACACCACCACCCTCAGGCGCAACACGGTCTCCGTCCGTGTCGTGGGCCGGCTGCCGGACGCCGCCCGCCGCGACCCGGCGCTGGGGCCGCTGCTGAGCGTCGACCAGCAGGACGCCGGGCGCGGCGAGGAAGACGGCAGTCCGACGTCGGTGGCCACCGACAGCCCGCTGCTGCTGGTGGATTCCGCCGAGCTGCGCATGCTCGACGAGAGCGAGTACGACACCGCCGCCGTGCTCCTCTACGGCCCGCACCTGAACGGCGACGCCCTGCGCGCCACGGGCCCGCGGGTCGCCGGGCCCTCCGGGCAGGTCCGGATCAAGGCCGACGAGCTGTCGCTCGCCGCGGACGACGGGCTGCTGCGCGGGGTGCGCCGCACGTACGCGACCGCCACCGCGCTCGCCGTGCTGCTCGCCCTGGTGGCGCTGGTGCTGGAGCTGCTGCTCTCGGCCGGCGACCGCGGCCGCACCGCCTCCCGGCTGCGCACCCTGGGCCTGCCGACGCGCGGTATCGCGGCGCTGGACCTGCTGGAGCTGCTGCCGATGGCGCTCGCCGCGGTCGCCGGGGGAGTGGCGCTCGGCCTGCTCCTGCCCGGCATCCTGGGGCCCGCGCTGACCTTGCGCGAGTTCACCGGCGGCCCCGCCGCACCCGCGCTGCACACCGACTACGCCCTGACCGCGGGGCTGGGCGTGGGCCTCGCCGCCCTGGTGGCGGCCGCCGTCGCCGTCGAGACCTGGGCGGGGCGCCGCCGCGGTCTGGGCGCGGTGCTGCGGCTGGGGGACGCGGTATGAGCCGCCCGAGCGCCCGCCGCACCGCGCCCCGTACCGCGGGGCGCCCCGCAGGACCGCACGACGACCACCGGGAGCACGTATGACCGACCTCGCCACGCTCCAGGCCCGCGCCATGGCCTCCGCCGCTCCCGCGCCCGACGAGGGGCTCATCGTCTGCGACAACCTCGTGCGGGTCTACCGCACGGAGGGCGTCGAGGTGCAGGCGCTCCAGGGACTGGACCTGATCGTCGACGAGGGCGAGCTGCTGGCCGTCGTCGGGGCGTCCGGCTCGGGCAAGTCCACGCTGCTGGGCATCCTGTCCGGGCTCGACCTGCCGACCGCCGGCCGCGCCCGGGTCGCGCGGCACGACCTGCTGGCCATGAAGCGCCGCGAGCGGCTCGACTACCGGCGTCGCACGGTCGGCTTCGTGTGGCAGCAGACCGCCCGCAACCTGCTGCCGTACCTGACGGCGCTGGAGAACGTCACCATGCCCATGGGCTACGCCAGGGTGCCGCGCGCCCGGCGCGCCGAGCGGGCCGGGGAACTGCTGGACATGCTCGGCGTCGCCGACTGCCGCGACCGCCGCCCGGGCGAGCTGTCCGGCGGCCAGCAGCAGCGCGTCGCCATCGCCGTGGCCGCCGCCAACACCCCCCGGGTGCTCTTCGCGGACGAGCCCACCGGCGAGCTGGACACCGCCAGCGGCGAGGAGGTCTTCGCGGCCCTTCGCCGTACCAACACCGAGCTGGGCGTAACGATCCTGATCGTTACCCACGACCCGGCCGTCTCCGAGCAGGTCCGGCGTACCGTACGGATACGCGACGGCCGCACGGCGACCGAGGTGCTGCGCCCCGGGGCGGGCGGGGCCGACGGCGACGGGCAGGGCGTCGCGGAGGAGTTCGCCGTCCTGGACCGGGTGGGGCGGCTCCAGCTCCCGCGGGAGTACACCGAGCGCTACGGCCTGAGCCGCCGCGTCCGGCTCACCGCGGAGCGCGACCACATCGGGGTGTGGCCCGACCGCGGCGCCGGGGAAATGGCGGCGGCGGGCGACGAGGCCGGGCAGCCGCCAGGCGGGGAGCAGCGGGGGCGGGACGAAGGATGAGCGACCAGGAGGGAGGCGCGGGGATGGCCGAGCAGTCCGCGACGGCGGTGGCGACGGTGCAGGGGACCGGCGAGATGGTGGTGGTCGAGGACCTGCGCCGGACGTACGGCAGCGGGGAGACGGCCGTGCACGCGCTGCGCGGGGTGTCCTTCTCGGTGGGGCGCGGCGAACTGGTCGCCCTCAAGGGCCGTTCCGGTTCCGGCAAGACCACCGTGCTCAACCTGGTGGGCGGCCTGGACTCGCCGGACGGCGGGCGGATATCGCTGGACGGCACCGACCTCGCCGGGCTCGGCGACGACGACCTGCTGGCCCTGCGCCGCGACCGCATCGGCTTCGTCTTCCAGTCCTTCGGTCTGATCCCGATCCTCACCGCCGCCGAGAACGTCGGTGTGCCGATGCGGCTGCGCAAGGCCCCGCCCAAGGAGCGCGAGGAGCGCGTGTCGCTGCTGCTCGCCCTGGTGGGCCTCGCCGACCACGCCGCCCAGCGCCCGGGCGAGCTGTCCGGCGGCCAGCAGCAGCGGGTCGCCATCGCCCGCGCGCTCGCCAACCGCCCGGACCTGATCATCGCCGACGAGCCCACCGGCCAGCTCGACGCGGACACCGGGCTCGCCGTGATGGAGCTGCTGCGGGCGGTGGTGCGCAGCGAGGGCGTCACCGCGCTGGTCGCCACCCACGACAGCCAGCTGATCGCCCTGGCCGACCGGGTGCTGGAGCTGCGCGACGGCCGGATCGTCTCGGACGGCTGAGCCGCGCCCGCGACGTCGGGCCCTTTCGGCGCTGCCGAGGGACCATGGACGTACGCAGGCGTCAAGACGGCGTCAAGGTGCGCCCGGACGGAGGCCCCGAGTCCGATGTGTCCGCTTCGGCCGATCTAAGGTCTGACCATGGCACGCGGCACGTTGCGCATCTACCTGGGGGCCGCCCCCGGTGTCGGCAAGACCTACGCCATGCTCTCCGAGGCCCACCGGCGGGCCGAGCGCGGCACGGACGTCGTGATCGGCTACGTCGAGCACCACCGCAGGCCGCGCACCGAGGTGATGATGCACGGCCTGGAGGAGATGCCGCGCCGGGAGTGCGAGTACCGCGGCACGGTCTTCACCGAGATGGACCTCGACGCGATCCTGCGCCGCGCCCCCGAGATCGCACTCGTCGACGAACTGGCCCACACCAACGTGCCCGGCTCGCGCAACGCCAAGCGCTGGCAGGACGTCGAGGAGCTGCTCAAGGCGGGCATCGACGTCGTCTCCAACGTCAACATCCAGCACCTGGAGTCCCTCGGCGACGTCGTCGAGTCGATCACCGGGGTGCGGCAGCGCGAGACCGTGCCGGACGAGGTGGTCCGCCGCGCCGACCAGATAGAGCTGGTCGACATGTCGCCGCAGGCGCTGCGCCGCCGCATGGCGCACGGCAACATCTACGCGCCCGACAAGGTCGACGCGGCCCTGTCCAACTACTTCCGCCCCGGCAACCTGACCGCGCTGCGCGAGCTGGCCCTGCTGTGGACCGCCGACCGGGTCGACGAGTACCTCCAGGAATACCGCGCCGAGCACCGCATATCCGCCGCCTGGCAGGCCCGCGAGCGCATCGTCGTCGGCCTCACCGGCGGGCCCGAGGGCCGCACCCTGATCCGGCGGGCCGCCCGGATGGCGGCCAAGGGCTCGGGCAGCGAGATCATGGCCGTGCACATCGTGCGCAGCGACGGCCCGGTGTCCGGCTCGACGAAGGAGCTGGCCGTCCAGCGCACCCTGGTCGAGGACCTCGGCGGATCCTTCCACCACGTCATAGGCGACGACGTCCCCGACGCCCTGCTGGACTTCGCCCGCGGGGTCGACGCCACCCAGATCGTGCTCGGCAGCAGCCGCCGCAAGCCCTGGCAGTACGTCTTCGGCCCCGGCGTCGGCAGCACCGTCGCCCGCGAGAGCGCCGACATCGACGTCCACATCGTCACCCACGAGCAGGCCGCCAAGGGCCGCGGCCTGCCCTCCGCGCGCGGCGCGAAGCTCGGCCGCTCCCGCGTCGTCGCCGGCTGGCTGACCGGCGTGGCGGGCCCGCTGCTGCTGACGCTGCTGCTCACCCAGTGGCACCCCGGCATGGGCCAGGCCACCGACATGCTGCTCTTCCTGGCCCTCACGGTGGCCGCAGCCCTCACCGGCGGGCTGCTGCCGGCCCTGGTGTGCGCGGTGGGCGGCTCGCTGCTGCTGAACTACTACTTCACCCGCCCCACGCACTCCTTCACGATCGCGCAGCCGGAGAACATCATCGCGATCGTGATCTTCGTGATGGTCGGCACAGCCGTCGCCTCGGTGGTGGACCTCGCCGCCCGGCGCACCCAGCAGGCCGCCCGGCTGCGCGCCGAGGCGGAGATCCTGTCGCATCTGGCGGGCAGCGTGCTGCGCGGCGAGAGCTCGCTGGACGCGCTGCTGGAGCGGGTGCGCGAGACCTTCGCGATGGATTCCGTGGTGCTGCTGGAGCGGGACGACGACAACCCCGCGAGCGACGCGTGGACCTGCGCCGCCTCCGTCGGCGCCGTCCCGTGCGTACGCCCGGAGGACGCCGACGTGGAGGTGGCCGTCAACGACCGGCTCTCGCTCGCGCTGCTCGGCCGGGTACTGCCCGCCGCCGACCGCCGGGTGCTGTCCGCCTTCGCCGCGCAGGCCGCGGTGGTGCTGGACCGCAAGCGGCTCGCCGACGAGGCCGGCCAGGCCCGCGAGCTCGCCGAGGGCAACCGGATACGCACCGCGCTGCTCGCCGCCGTCTCGCACGACCTGCGCACCCCGCTGGCCGGCATCAAGGCCTCGGTCAGCTCGCTGCGCTCCGCGGACGTCGCCTGGTCGCCGGAGGACGAGGCGGAGCTGCTGGCCGGCATCGAGGACGGCGCCGACCGGCTGGACCACCTGGTGGGCAACCTGCTGGACATGTCCCGCCTGCAGACCGGCACCGTCAACCCGCTGATCCGCGAGCTGGACCTCGACGAGGTGGTGCCCAGGGCGCTCGGCGGCGTCCCCGACGGCAGCGTCACCCTGGACATCCCCGAGTCGCTGCCGATGGTCGCCGTCGACCCGGGCCTGCTGGAGCGCAGCGTCGCCAACGTCGTCGAGAACGCCGTCAAGTACAACCCGCCCGGCGAGCCCGTGCTGGTCGCGGCGAGCGCGCTCGGCGACCGGGTCGAGGTGCGGGTCGCCGACCGCGGCCCGGGCGTCCCGGAGGACGCCAAGGAGCAGATATTCGAGCCGTTCCAGCGGTACGGCGACGCCCCGC
Source organism: Streptomyces sp. NRRL F-5123 (assembly GCF_000721495.1). Lineage (GTDB taxonomy): Bacteria > Actinomycetota > Actinomycetes > Streptomycetales > Streptomycetaceae > Actinacidiphila. The sequence goes on along the minus strand of NZ_JOHY01000003.1, from coordinate 110,255 downwards.
GCGGCACCGGCGTCGGCCTCGGCCTCGCGGTCGCCCGCGGCTTCGCCGAGGCCATGGGCGGCACCCTGGTCGCCGAGGACACCCCCGGCGGCGGCCTGACGATGGTGCTCACCCTGCGGGCGGCGGCCGGCGGCGCGCCGGCCCGCCCCGGTCTGCCGGCGACGGCGACCACGTGAGCGGCGGGGCGGCGGGCCGGGAGCCCGCGGCGGGCGGGGGCGAGCGGCGCGAGCCGGGGAGCGGAAGAGAGCGGCGGATGTACCGGGTGCTGGTGGTCGATGACGAACCGCAGATCGTCAGGGCGCTGGTGATCAACCTGCGGGCGCGGTCCTACGAGGTGGACGCCGCGCACGACGGCGCGGCCGCGCTGCGGCTGGCGGCGGCGCGGCACCCCGACGTCGTGGTCCTGGACCTGGGGCTGCCCGACATGGACGGTGTCGAGGTCATCCGGGGCCTGCGCGGCTGGACCCGGGTGCCGATCATCGTGCTGTCCGCCCGGCACGCCTCCGACGAGAAGGTCGAGGCGCTGGACGCCGGGGCCGACGACTACGTCACCAAGCCCTTCGGCATGGACGAGCTGCTGGCCCGGCTGCGCGCCGCGGTCCGCCGCGCCGCGCCCACCGCGCCGGACGAGGGAGCCTCGGCCGTGGAGACCGACAGCTTCACCGTCGACCTGGCCGCCCGCAAGGTGCACCGCGACGGCGCCGACGTCCGCCTCACCCCCACCGAGTGGCACCTGCTGGAGGTGCTGGTGCGCAACCCCGGCCGGCTGGTGTCGCAGAAGCAGCTCCTCCAGGAGGTCTGGGGCCCGGCGTACGGCACGGAGAGCAACTACCTGCGGGTCTACATGGCGCAGCTGCGCCGCAAGCTGGAGGCGGACCCGGCCCGCCCGCGGCACTTCATCACGGAACCCGGCATGGGTTACCGCTTCGAGGCGTGAGGTCCGGCCGGTACGCTGGAACGCATGAGTGGTGCCATCCGTGACGAGCGACCCGCGGGCCGCTTCCGTCGTATGCTCGGCCGGCTGTCGTCCTCCCAGGAGGAACTGCACTCCGAGGAGCTCCAGGAGGAGTCCCGGGCGGTCGGCTGTACGCGGATCAAGGACTGCTCCGACCGCCAGATAGTGTCCGTCACCGGTACGCTGCGTACGGTCACTCTCCGTCCTCGGGCGGGGGTGCCCGCACTGGAGGCGGAGCTGTTCGACGGATCCGCCGCGCTGGACGTGGTCTGGCTCGGCCGCCGCAGCATCACCGGGATCGAACCCGGCCGCCGCATCATCGCCTCCGGCCGGATCTCCATGAACCATGGCCGTCCGGTGCTGTTCAACCCCAAGTACGAACTGCGTCCGGTCGGACAGGAGTAGCCGGTGGCGTCGATCGACAACACGGACCACGAGGACCACGAGCGCGCCCGCCCCGCGGGCGGCCCACCCGGCGGCGGTGGCGACCCCGACGTGCGGGCCGCGACCGAGGCAGCCCTGCTGGAGGCGTTCGGCGGGGTGCTGGGCATGGTGGAGACCACCGTCCCGGGCCTGGTCTTCGTGGTGATCTACACGATCAACCACAGCATCGCGCCCTCCGCGTTCGCCGCGCTCGCGCTGTCGCTGGTGCTGGCCGTCGTGCGGCTGGTCCGCAAGGACACCCTCAAGCACGCCTTCAGCGGCGTCTTCGGCATCGGCTTCGGCGTGCTCTTCGCGATGATGTCGGGCAACGCGAAGAACTTCTACCTGCCCGGCATGCTGTACACCCTGGGCCTGGGCATCGCGTACGTGGTCTCGGCGCTCGCCCGCTTCCCGCTGCTGGGCCTGATCCTCGGCCCGGTCTTCCGGGAGAACCTGTCCTGGCGCACCCGCAACCCCGGCCGCCTGGTGGCGTACACCAAGGCCAGCTGGGCCTGGGGCCTGATCCTGCTGGCCAAGTCGGCGATCCTCTTCCCGCTCTATTGGTGGGGCGACGCCACGCAGCTGGGCTGGGTCAAGGTCGCGCTCGGCATCCCGCCCTTCCTGCTGTCGGTCTACTTCACCTGGATCTTCCTGGTGAAGGCGCCGCCGCCGATCGACGTCTTCGCCGAGATGGAGGCGGCCGAGGAGGAGCGCAAGGCCGAGAAGGAGCGCGCCGCGTCGGCGGAGAGCGCCGAGCAGCCGGTCAAGTAGCCCGAAGGCCTCGCCAGCAGCCGGAGAGCCTCAGCACACGACGGCGGTGGCCCGGGTCCTTTCGAGGACCCGGGCCACCGCCGTCAGCACGCCCTGCGCGGCCGCTCAGGCGCCGCTGCGGTCCTGGACCGACAGCAGGTCCTCCAGCTGCTCCTCGCGGTGCGGTGCGGCCACGAACAGCAGCTCGTCGCCCGCCTCCAGCGCGTCGTCCTTGGAGGGGGTCAGCACCCGGTTGCCGCGGATGATGGTGACCAGCGAGGTGTCCTGCGGCCACTCCACGTCGCCGACGCGGGTGCCGACGAGTGCGGCCTCCTCGGGCAGCGTCAGCTCCACCAGGTTGGCGTCGCCCTGGCTGAAGCGCAGCAGCCGGACCAGGTCGCCGACGCTCACCGCCTCCTCGACCAGTGCGGACATCAGCCGCGGGGTGGACACGGCGACGTCCACGCCCCAGGACTCGTTGAAGAGCCACTCGTTCTTCGGGTTGTTCACCCGGGCGACGACCCGCGGCACGCCGTACTCCGTCTTGGCGAGCAGCGACACGACCAGGTTGACCTTGTCGTCGCCGGTCGCGGCGATCACCACGTTGCAGCGCTGCAACGCCGCCTCGTCGAGCGAGGTGATCTCGCAGGCGTCGGCCAGCAGCCACTCGGCCTGCGGGACCCGCTCCACCGAGATCGAGGTGGGGTTCTTGTCGACGAGCAGCACCTCGTGCCCGTTCTCCAGCAGCTCGGCCGCGATGGACCGGCCGACCGCGCCGGCGCCGGCAATGGCCACCCTCATGAGTGGGCCTCCTCGGGTCCCTTGGCGAAGGCCGCCTCGACGGCCGCGACCTCGTCGGTGCGCAGCATCACATGCACCAGGTCGCCCTCCTGCAGCACGGTCTGCGCTCCGGGCAGCATCGCCTCGCCGAGCCGGGTGATGAACGCCACCCGGGCGCCGGTCTCCTCCTGCAGCTGGCTGATCTTGTGGCCGATCCAGGCCGGCGACGTGTGCACCTCCGCGAGCTGCACCCCGCCGCTGGGATCGCGCCACAGCGGCTCCGCGCCGGAGGGCAGCAGCCGGCGCAGCATCTGGTCGGCCGTCCACCGCACGGTGGCCACCGTCGGGATCCCGAGCCGCTGGTAGACCTCGGCCCGCCGGGGGTCGTAGATCCGCGCCACGACGTTCTCGATCCCGAACATCTCGCGCGCCACCCGGGCCGCGATGATGTTGGAGTTGTCACCGCTGCTGACCGCCGCGAAGGCTCCCGCCTCCTCGATCCCGGATTCGCGCAGCGTGTCCTGGTCGAACCCCACCCCGGTCACCCGCCGCCCGCCGAACCCGGACCCGAGACGGCGGAAAGCCGTGGGGTCCTGATCGATCACCGCGACCGTGTGACCTTGCTGTTCGAGGGAGTGCGCGAGGGTGGACCCCACCCGCCCGCACCCCATAATCACGACGTGCACGACCGTCCTTCCGGCTGCCAACGTTTTCGCCCGAGACCGGCCCGCGACCGATCTGGTCGTCAGGGCCCTCGTCCAGCGTCTCAGACCGCGGCCAAAGCTACACACGCGCCCGGCACGGCAGAAGGTTGCGTCCCCCGGCGTCCCCCGGCGCAGGGTGCCGGCCGCGCGGGGCGCACGCCGGGCACACAAGATCACCACAGTCCGAGCCCGACCGGGGGGATCCGCACGTATTGACGATCCCTTAACATCGCGGGGTGTCCAAACTGACCGACCTGCCGAAGCGGATCCTCATCGGCCGGGCGCTGCGCAGCGACAAACTCGGCGAGACGCTGCTGCCCAAGCGGCTGGCGCTCCCGGTCTTCGCGTCCGACTCGCTGTCGTCGGTGGCGTACGCGCCGGGCGAGGTGCTGCTCGTCCTGTCGATCGCCGGCGGGGCGGCCTACCACTACAGCCCGTGGATCGTCGTCGCCGTCGCGGTGGTGATGTTCACCGTCGTCGCGTCCTACCGGCAGAACGTGCACGCCTACCCCTCCGGCGGCGGCGACTACGAGGTCGCCACCACCAACCTGGGGGCCAGGGCGGGCCTGACCGTCGCCAGCGCGCTGATGGTGGACTACGTCCTCACCGTCGCGGTGTCGATCGCCTCGGGCATCGAGAACCTCGGCTCGGCCGTGCCGTTCTTCGTCACGCACAAGGTGCTGGGCGCGGTCGTCATGATCATCGTGCTGATGCTGATGAACCTGCGCGGGGTGCGCGAGTCCGGCACGATCTTCGCGATTCCGACCTACGCCTTCGTCTTCGGCGTCTTCTGCATGATCGCCTGGGGCATCCTGCGGATCGCCACCGGGCACGACATGCATGCGCCCACGGCGCATCTCACCATCCATGCCGAATCCTCCGGGATCGGCGGCTTCGCCCTGGTCTTCCTGCTGCTGCGCGCCTTCTCCTCCGGCTGCGCCGCGCTCACCGGCGTCGAGGCCATCAGCAACGGCGTCCCGGCCTTCCGCAAGCCCAAGTCGAAGAACGCCGCGACCACGCTCGCGCTCATCGGCCTGCTGGCGGTCACCATGCTCCTCGGCATCATCGCGCTCGCGGTGAACACCAAGGTCCGGATGGCCGAGAACCCCGCCTCCGACCTGCTCGACCACGGCAGGCCGGTCGGCTCGGGCTTCACCCAGGACCCGGTGATCGCCCAGGTCGCCGAGGCGGTCTTCGGCCACAACTCGGTGGCGTTCATCTTCCTGGCCACCGCCACCGCCCTGGTGCTCTTCCTGGCCGCCAACACCGCCTACAACGGCTTCCCGGTGCTCGGCTCGATCCTCGCCCAGGACCGCTACCTGCCCCGCCAGCTGCACACCCGCGGCGACCGGCTGGCCTTCTCCAACGGCATCGTGCTGCTCGCGGCCTTCGCCTGCATCCTGGTCGTCGTCTACGGCGCCGACTCCACCCGGCTCATCCAGCTCTACATCGTCGGCGTCTTCGTCTCCTTCACCCTCAGCCAGACCGGCATGGTCCGGCACTGGAACCGGCTGCTGCGCACCGAGACCGACCAGGCCAAGCGCCGCCACATGGTCCGCTCCCGGGCCATCAACACCTTCGGCGCCTTCCTCACCGGCCTGGTGCTCGTCATCGTGCTGCTGACGAAGTTCACCCACGGCGCCTGGGTCGCCGTCCTCGGCATGTGCGTCTTCTACGCCACCATGACGGCGATCCGCCGCCACTACACCCGGGTCTCCGACGAGATCGCCGCCGAGGACCAGCCGGGCGACGACTACGTGCGCCCCTCGCGCGTGCACTCCATCGTGCTGGTCTCCAAGGTCCACAAGCCCACACTGCGCGCGCTGTCGTACGCCAAGCTGGTCCGCTCCGACACCCTGGAGGCGCTCAGCGTCAACGTCGACCCCGACGACACCAAGGCCCTCCAGGCCGAATGGCAGCGGCGCGGCATCGACGTGCCCCTCAAGGTCCTCGACTCGCCCTACCGCGAGATCACCCGGCCGATCATCGACTACGTCAAGGGCCTGCGCCGCAACAGCCCGCGCGACGTGGTGGCCGTCTACATCCCCGAGTACGTCGTCGGCCACTGGTACGAGCACCTGCTGCACAACCAGAGCGCGCTGCGGCTCAAGGGCCGGCTGCTCTTCACCTCGGGCGTGATGGTCACCTCGGTGCCCTACCAGCTGGAGTCCTCCGAGGTGGCCCGGCTCCGGGCGCGCCGCCGTGCCGACTGGAACGCCCCCGGCTCGATCCGCCGCGGCCCCGTCGGCTCCCAGCCGCGGCAGCCGGAGCGGCCGCGCGAGCACTGAGGTCGGCGGGGGCGGCGGCGGGCCCGTAGAGTGGACTGCCGCGCCCACGCCGCGACGCCGTGCCCGCGCCCCGCGGCCGTACCGTCCCGGCAGTACGCAGTACGCAGCACGCAGCACGCAGCACGCAGCACGCAGCATCCCTCAGCACCGCGCCGTCCCGGCATCCCTCAGCACCGCACCCACGCACCCGCAGGAGCACCACCGCCATGCAGACCGAGCCCGCCCCGTCACTGGTCGGCCAGGAGTACGAGGTAGAGATCGGGCCGGTGGCGCACGGCGGTCACTGCCTCGCACGCAACGAGGCCGGGCAGGTGCTCTTCGTACGGCACGCCCTGCCCGGCGAGCGGGTCGTCGTCCGCGTCACCGAGGGTGAGGAGGGCGCCCGCTACCTGCGGGCCGACGCCGTACGCGTCCTGACCGCGTCCAAGGACCGGGTCGAGGCCCCCTGCCCCTTCGCCGGGCCCGGCCGCTGCGGGGGCTGCGACTGGCAGCACGCCGCCCCCGGTGCGCAGCGCCGCCTGAAGGCCGCCGTCCTGACCGAGCAGCTCGCCCGCCTCGCCGGCCTCACCCCCGAGCAGGCCGGCTGGGACGGCACGGTGGAGCCCGCGCCCGGCGACAAGGTCGCCAAGGGCGAGGTGCCCGCGTGGCGCACCCGCGTGCAGTACGCGGTGGACGCCGAGGGGCGCGCGGGCCTGCGCCGGCACCGCTCGCACGACGTCGAGGTCGTCGACCACTGCATGATCGCCGCGCCCGAGGTCTCCGAGCTCGGCGTCGAGGCCCGGACCTGGCCGCAGATGGCCGCCGTCGAGGCGATCGCGGCGACCGGCTCCAGCGACCGCCAGGTTGTGCTGACCCCCCGCCCGGGCGGGCGGCTGCCCATCGTCGAGCTCGACCGCCCGGTCTCCGTACTGCGCATCGGCGAGCGCGACCACGCCGTCCACCGCGTGCACGGCCGCGACTTCGTGCGCGAGCGCGCGGCGGGCCGCACCTGGCGGGTCGGCGACGGCGGCTTCTGGCAGGTCCACCCCAAGGCGGCCGACCTGCTCGTCGAGGCCGTCATGCAGGGCCTGATGCCGCGCAAGGGCGACATGGCCCTCGACCTGTACTGCGGCGTCGGCCTGTTCGCCGGCGCGCTGGCCGAGCGCGTCGGCGAGAGCGGCGCCGTGCTCGGCATCGAGTCCGGCAAGCGCGCGGTCCAGGACGCCCGCCACAACCTCCAGGACCTCCCGCGGGTCCGTATCGAGCAGGGCAAGGTCGACCACGTCCTGCCCCGCACCGGCATCACCGAGGCCGACCTCGTCGTCCTCGACCCCCCGCGCACCGGCGCCCGCCGCCCCACCGTCCAGCACCTCGCCGGCCTCACCCCCCGCCGCATCGCCTACGTCGCCTGCGACCCCGCCGCCCTCGCCCGCGACCTGGCCTACTTCGCCGAATCCGGCTACCACCCGGTCCGGCTGCGCGCCTTCGACCTCTTCCCGATGACCCACCACATGGAGTGCGTGGCCATTCTGGAGCCGGCGAAGTAGGGCGGCCGCGGGCGCCTCGGCGCTCGGTACCGGTCCGGCATGATCGGGGTATGGCGACGACACTCCGACTCCCCGCCGACCCCGACGCGAAGCTCACCGAGCGTGCCCGCCGGGAGGGCCGCAGCAAGCAGGAGCCTGCCGTCGAGGCCGTCCGCGAAGCCCAGAACCGGGCCGAGCCGAAGGCCGACGACGTCCTGGCCGAACTCCTCGACAGCGATGCGGAGATCCTGCACTACCTGAAGTGACCGAAGTCCGCGACGCCGGACCGACGAGATCCCGGCCGTCGCCCGCGTGGGCGACGGCGGCGGGCCGGGCGTGCGTGACACGGGGCTTCCGGTGTCGGGGATCAAGCGGTGCCGGACGGACGTGTTCCGGGCGACACCGCCCCGCCGCCCGTCTCCGTGGCCGGCCCGTTCGTCGAGGAAGTGGCACAGGACGCCGTCGACGTCCCGGCCGTCGCCAAGCGCCTGGCGGCCTGGTTCCCCGTTTCCTGACGTTCGGCGGCCGGGGCCCGTGGGCCGAACGTCGGGTCGTCGCGTATCGAGCGGGTCGCGGCGTGCCGCTCAGGCGCCGCTGAGCTCCAGCAGTTTGGTGACCGTGTTCCAGTTGCGGGCCGTGGCCGCGACGCCGAGCCCGCGGTCGGTGAGGCGCGCGGCCAGTTTGGAGTCGCGGATCGAGTTGGGGAGGTGGGCGTAGATCTCCCGCTCGCCCGCGCGCAGTTCGTCCGGCGCGTAGGCCGGGAGGTCGAGCGCGGCGATGCGGTCCTGCGGGACGGGCCCGGCGAGGAAGACGACCAGGAAGCGCGATCCGTCGACACCGGTCATGTCGAAGGGGTTCGCCGCGACGACCCGCGCGAGATCCGCGGCCGTACGCACCATGCAGGTGATGTCCAGGCCCAGTTCGTCGGCGAGCGCCTGCCGCAGCGCGTCCTCCAGGCGGCGCGGGTCGCGCTCGGCGTGCGCGAAGACGGCGTTGCCGCTCTGCAGGTGCGTGCGGACGTCCGTGCCGCCGAGGGCGGTCAGCAGCTCACGCAGCGTCTGCATCGGGACCTTCGCCCTGCCCCCGACGTTGATCCCGCGCAGCAGCGCTACATACCTGGTGGTGGTCACCTTCGACACGGTAGCCGCCGGGTACGACAACGGGGCGCGGGCGGCAGGGCAGGCGAGGGGGTAGTGGGGCGTACCGGGGAGGGCCCGCGGGGGGCGGCGCCGGAGCGTGAAAGGGCGCGTCCAATCACGGAAACACGCGTAACGTCCCTCGTTCGGGTGATGTCGAGGACGGTGGAACGGTTCCGCACGCCGGACGCTGGCTACGTTCGCCGCCATGACCACCAGTGCCCCCCGGCGCGCGGGCCACCTCCGCCCTGCCGTCACCGAACTGCGGCTGTCCGCCTTCAAGTCGCACCGCGGGGCGACCTTCCGGCTGGGCCCCCTCACCCTGCTCACCGGCCGCAGCGGCACGGGCAAGTCCAGCGCCCTCGAAGGACTCGCCGCGCTCGGCAAGCTGGCCTCCGGCGCGGAACTGGCCGAGGTCTTCGACGCCGGCGTGCGCGGCGGCGCGGCCGCGTGCGTGCCGCAGGGCCTGCCGCCGGACGCCGAGGGGCGGCGCGGCTTCCGCCTCGGATGCACCGTCAACGGCCCGATGGGCCCGGTCCGGCTGGACGTCGCGGTGCAGGCCGAGCCGACGCTGCGGATCGTCGGCGAGCGGCTGATCGGTGCGGGCCGGACGCTGCTGACCACCGCGCTGCGCGACCCCTCCCGGCCCACGGTGCAGGCAGCCTGGCACACGGCGGGCGACGTTCCGGTGACGCGCGCCCCGCTGCCCGACAACGTCCTGGCCACCGCGCTGCTGCCGCTGCGCGTCTCGGGCCGTACGGACGGGCAGCGGCAGGTGCTCGCGGCCGCCGAGCAGCTGGTGGTGGCGCTGCGCGGCGTCTTCACCGTCGCGCCGCGGCCCGAGCTGATGCGCGCGCCCGTCGTGCCGGGTGACGGGCGGCTGCGGGCCGCGTGCGACAACCTGTCCGCCGTCCTGGCCAGGACCGAGGGCGAGTGCGTCACCCGGCACGCCGCGCTCGTCAACGCGGTGCGCGAGGTGTGCGCCCCGCCCGTCGAGGGGCTGACCGTCCTGCCCGCCTTCCTGCCGTCGCCGCGCGACGGGCTCGCGCCGCTGGACGCCGTGATCGCCGCCGTCGACCGCGGCTCGCTCGGCGTGGTGCCGGTCGACCGGCTCGGTGACGGCGAACTGCGCTTCGTGGCGCTCGCGCTGGTGCTGCTCACCGGACCGGGCGTGCTGGACGTCGACACGACCACGGAGCTGCTGCCCGCCGGCCAGGTGCTGACCGTGCTGGCGGACGGCTTCGACGTCGGGCTGGACCGCAGGCAGGTGCGCGAACTGCTCCGACTCGCACGGGTGGCCGCCGCCCGCGGGCACATCCGGCTGATCGGCACACTGCAGGACGCGGAATGCGCCGAGGGCTCGGCCGGGGTGACCCTCGCGCGGCTGGGCGTGAAGCGGCGCGTGCCGGCCCAGGACACGGGGGAGGGCTGCTCCGCGGGGGAGGGCGGCGATCCGGGTGCGGGCGGCTCGGCGGCGGGGGCCGCGGGCGGTTCCGGCGCGGGCAGCGATGGTGCGGGCGGCGCTCCGGGGGCGGACGGCGGTGCGGAGCTGGGCGGCTTCGCGCTGGGCGACGACCCCGAGCCGGAGGACGACCTGGTGCCGGGCGGGGCCTTCGGCCCGGGCGAGGCTCCCGCGCCGGGCGCGGGCATCCCGGAGGGTGACGAGCCGGTGGGGGGCGCGGGCGCCCGGGGTGAGGCCGGCGGGAGCGATGGGGTAGACCAGGCGGGGTGACCGGACAACCACTGGACGTCGCGGGCTTGCAGCGCCGCCTCGTCGACTTCGCCGCGGCCCGCGACTGGCAGCCCTTCCACACCCCCAAGAACCTCGCGTCGGCGCTGAGCGTCGAGGCGGCCGAGCTGCTGGAGATCTTCCAGTGGCTGACGCCCGAGCAGGCTGCCGCCGTGATGGCGGACCCGGAATCCGCGCACCGTGTGCGCGACGAGGTCGCCGATGTGCTGGCGTACCTGCTCCAGTTCTGCGCGGTGCTGGACGTCGACGTGCTGGCCGCGCTCGACGCGAAGATCGACCGCAACGAGCAGCGCTTCCCGAGGGCGCCACGGGGCGCGGGGGTGGAGGAGCCTGCGGGTGGGGCGGGCTCGGACCGGTCGGCGGGAGGGGCGCCGGAGCCAGGCTGACCTGCGCCGATTCCTCCCGGGCGCCGTCCGCGCGAGGTTATCCACAGGGGCAGGGAATTATCTTTCGCTGAACGTCCGCGATCTGTCACGCTGAGTGATGTCGGCAGGCGGTGAAAGGGTCACCGCCCCGTGGGCGAGGGGACAGGCGATGGATGCGGCACGGCTGGTGGCGGAGTCGGAGCGGGTGATGCGCGGTGCGCCGCGGCCCGAGGACGTCATCGAGGAGGCCTGGCAGGCGGGCGAGCTGGTCGAGGCGGTGTCGCGGCTGCTGGCAGCGGGGCGTGCGGCAGCCGGGTCCGTGGGGGAGGAGACGCTGCCGGGGCGGGTGGTGCCGCCGGTCGCGGTCGCGGGGGCAGGTCCGCCGCGCGCCGCCCGGCTGACGACGGTGCGCGATCCGGCGGGGGCGCTGCGGGCCCTGCGGGTGCTGCTGGGCGAGATCAACCAGGCGCTGGTGGTGCTGACATGCGCGGTGGAGGACGAAGGGGCGTACTGGAGCTGCGTCGAGGCGCTGGACGCGGTGGACGAGGCGAGGGAGCGGGTACGGGCGCTGGTCCGCGAGGGCGCGGGCGACGGCGGCGCGCGCGGCGGGGAGTCGTCATGCGGCGTTTGACGTGGTGGCGCGTGAGGAGTGCAGGATGGGGGAATGGACCTGCGAATCTTCACCGAGCCCCAGCAGGGGGCCGACTACGACACGCTCCTCCGTGTCGCCAAGGCGACGGAAGACCTCGGCTTCGACGCCTTCTTCCGCTCGGACCACTACCTGACGATGGGCGGCGACGGGCTGCCCGGGCCGACGGACGCGTGGATCACGCTCGCGGGCCTGGCCCGGGAGACGCGCCGGATCAGGCTCGGCACGCTGATGACCGCGGGCACCTTCCGGCTGCCGGGAGTGCTGGCGATCCAGGTGGCGCAGGTCGACGCGATGTCGGGCGGCCGGATCGAGTTCGGGCTCGGCGCCGGCTGGTTCGAGGCCGAGCACACGGCCTACGGCATCCCGTTCCCGAAGGAGAAGTTCGGCCGCCTGGAGGAGCAACTGGCCGTGGTCACCGGGCTGTGGGCGACCCCGGTGGGCAAGACCTTCGACTTCGAGGGGAAGTTCTACCGGCTCGCGGATTCCCCGGCGCTGCCGAAGCCCGCGCAGGAGAAGGTGCCGGTGCTGATCGGCGGTATGGGCGCCAAGCGCACCCCGGAGCTGGCGGCGCGCTACGCCGACGAGTTCAACGTGCCCTTCGCCTCGATCGCGGACACCGGTACGCAGTTCACCCGGGTACGGGAGGCGGTGCGGGCAGCGGGCCGCCCCGCGGAGAGCATGACGTACTCCAACGCGCTGGTGGTGTGCGTGGGCAAGGACGACGCGGAGGTGGCGCGCCGGGCGGCGGCGATCGGCCGCGAGGTCGCCGATCTGAAGGAGAACGGACTGGCCGGCTCCCCGGCCGAGGTCGTCGAGAAGATCGGGCGCTACGCGGAGCAGGGCGCCACGCGCTTCTACCTGCAGACCCTGGATCTGCACGACCTGGACCACCTGGAGCTGATCGCCTCCGAGATCAAGCCGCAGCTGGGCTGAGAGCACGCGATGACCCCGCCGCCCGTCCCGCCGTCCGCGGAGCCGCCGGACCCTCCCCGGGACCTTCCCCAGGCGCGTCCGCCGGCTCCCGGCGGGGAGCGGTGGCGGCCGGCGGCGGGCGCCACGCTGGTGCTCGACGGCGGGCTGTCCAACCAGCTGGCCGACCAGGGCTGCGACCTGTCGGACCAGTTGTGGACGGCCCGGCTGCTGGCCGACGACCCCGGGCAGATCCGCGCCGCCCACACCGCCTACGCACGGGCGGGCGCGGATGTGCTCATCACCTCGGGCTACCAGGCCGGTTACGAGGGCTTCGCCCGCCGTGGCATCGGCCGGGCGGAGGCGTCGGCGCTGCTGCGGAGCAGCGTCACGCTGGCCCGGCAAGCGGCAGCGGAGCGCCCGGGAATCGCGGTGGCCGCCTCGGTCGGGCCCTACGGTGCGGTGCTGGCCGACGGCAGCGAATACCGCGGGCGGTACGGCAGGACGGTGCGGGAGCTGACCGGCTTCCACCGGCCGCGGATCGAGGCGGTGGCGGAGGCGGCGCCCGACGTGCTGGCGCTGGAGACGGTGCCGGACATCGACGAGGCCGAGGCGATGCTGCGCGCGGCGGCGCCGACGGGGCTGCCGGTGTGGCTCTCCTACACCGTCGAGGGCGGCAGGACGCGGGCCGGCCAGCCGCTCGCCGAGGCCTTCGCACTGGCGGCGGGGCGGGACGAGGTGGTGGCGGTGGGCGTCAACTGCTGTGCGCCGCAGGACGTCCTGGCCGCCGTCGAGCTGGCGGTCGCGGTCACCGGCAAGCCTGCCGTGGCCTATCCGAACAGCGGCGAGCAGTGGGACGCCGCCGCGCGGCGCTGGGCGGGCCCGCACACCTTCACCGCCGAGTCGGCCCTCGCCTGGCAGGCGGCCGGCGCCCGGCTGATCGGCGGCTGCTGCCGTGTCGGGCCGGCGGCGATCGAGGACCTGCGCGGCCGGTTGGACCGCGGGCCGGGGTGAGCCCGGCCGGACCGCGTCGGGCCCGGCGGCGAAAACGCCTCGTCAAGGGGTCGGCGACGGGCGGATACTCGGCGGGTGTTCCTGACGATTTCGACGAGCGGTACGCCCGCGGGCCCGGCGACGGACCTCGGCTTCCTGCTGCACAAGCACCCGGGCAAGGCGCAGACGTTCGCCACCTCCTACGGCGACGCGCACGTCTTCTACCCCGAGGTGGACGCCGAGCGCTGCACCGCGGCGCTGCTGCTGGAGGTCGATCCGCCGGCGCTCGCCCGGCGCGGGCGGGGTCGGGACGGCAAGGGCGGCAAGGGTACTGCGCCCGACGCGGCGCTGGCGCAGTACGTGAACGACCGGCCGTACGCGGCGTCGTCGCTGCTGGCGGTGGCGCTGCGGACGGTGTTCGCGAGCGCGCTGCGCGGCGACTGCCGCGAGCTGCCCGAGCGGGCGGCGGCGCCGCTGCCGCTGCGGATCGAGGTGCCCGCGCTGCCCGCGCGCGGCGGGGCCGCGCTGGTGGCCCGGCTGTTCGAGCCGCTCGGCTGGCAGGTGACCACCGAACAGGTGCCGCTGGACGCCGCCTTCCCCGAGTGGGGTGCGTCGCGCTACGTGCGGCTGGTGCTGGAGGGCGAGCTGCGGCTCGCCGACGCCCTGCGGCATCTGTACGTCCTGCTCCCGGTGCTGGACGACGCCAAGCACTACTGGGTGTCGGCCGACGAGGTCGACAAGCTGCTGCGGTTCGGCGAGGGCTGGCTGGCCGCGCACCCCGAGCAGCGGCTGATCACCCACCGGTACCTGGCCCGCCGCCGCTCGCTGACCAGGGAGGCCGACGAGCGGCTGGAGCTGGTGCGGCTCGCTGACGCCGACGACGTGGAGGTCGAGGAGATCGACAACGCCGTCGCGCCCGAGGAGCCGGAGGACGCCGAGGAGGGGAAGGAGCGCCCCGAGCCACTCGCGGTGCAGCGCCGGGAGGCGATCCTCACCGCGCTGCGCACGGCCGGCGCCGCACGGGTGCTCGACCTGGGCTGCGGCCAGGGCCAGCTGGTGGCCGCGCTGCTGAAGGACCCGCGCTTCACCGAGATCGTCGGCATGGACGTATCGGTGCGGGCCCTGGAGATCGCGGCCCGGCGGTTGCGGCTGGACCGCATGGGCGAGCGGCAGTCGTCCCGGGTCACCCTGCTCCAGGGGTCGCTCGCGTACACCGACAAGCGGCTCAAGGGCTATGACGCGGCGGTGCTCAGCGAGGTGGTCGAGCATCTGGACCCCCCGAGGTTGCCCGCGCTCGAATACGCCGTCTTCGGCGCCGCCCGTCCCGGGACGGTGGTCGTGACGACGCCGAACGTCGAGTACAACGTGCGCTGGGAGACGCTGCCGGCGGGCCACCGCAGGCACCACGACCACCGCTTCGAGTGGACCAGGGGGGAATTCCGCGACTGGGCGCGGGCGGTGGCCGGACGGCACGGCTACGCCGTGGAATTCCACGCCGTCGGCCCGGACGACCCCGAGGTCGGCCCGCCGACCCAGCTCGCCCTGTTCACCACGCACGGACCGCACGATCCGCACGGACCGCACGACGACAAGAAGAAGGAGGAGGCGGCATGACCGGCACCGACGGCAGCAGCGGCAGCACCGCCCCCGCCGCATCCGCCGCGGGGCGCAGCATCGCGGTCACCGACCTGTCCCTGGTGGTGCTGATCGGCGCCACCGGCTCCGGCAAGTCCACCTTCGCCGCGCGGCACTTCAAGCCCACCGAGGTGATCTCCTCCGACTACTGCCGTGGCCTGGTCAGCGACGACGAGAACGACCAGAGCGCGACGGCCGACGCCTTCGACGTCCTGCACTACATCGCCGGCAAGCGGCTCGCCGCGGGCCGCCGGACGGTCGTGGACGCCACCAGCGTCCAGCCGGAGGCCCGCCGGCAGCTGGTGAAGCTGGCGCGGGAGCACGACGTGCTGCCCATCGCGATCGTCCTCGACGTCCCCGAGCGGGTGTGCGCCGACCGCAACGCCGCGCGCCCCGAGCGTGCCGCCCTGCCGCGGCACGTCATCCAGCGCCACCAGCGCGAGCTGCGCCGCTCGCTGCGCGGCCTGGAGCGGGAGGGCTTCCGCAAGGTCCACATCCTGCGCGGCACCGAGGAGATCGACGCCGCCCGGGTGGTGACCGAGCCCCGCTACAACGACCTGCGTCATCTCACCGGGCCCTTCGACATCGTCGGCGACATCCACGGCTGCAGCGTCGAGCTGGAGGCGCTGCTGGCCAGGCTCGGCTACGACGACGGCCGGCACCCCGAGGGCCGCACCGCGGTCTTCGTGGGCGACCTCGTCGACCGCGGCCCGGACAGCCCCGGCGTGCTGCGCCGCGTCATGAGCATGGTCGAGGCCGGCACCGCCCTGTGCGTGCCCGGCAACCACGAGAACAAGCTCGGCCGCCATCTCAAGGGCCGCCAGGTCCAGCTCACCCACGGCCTGGCCGAGACGGTGGAGCAGTTCGCCGCCGAGGACGAGCGCGACCCCGACTTCCGGCGCCGCGTCGCCGCCTTCATCGAGGGCCTGGTCAGCCACTACGTGCTGGACGGCGGCCGGCTGGTGGTCTGCCACGCCGGGCTGCCGGAGAAATACCACGGCCGCACCTCCGGCCGGGTGCGCTCGCACGCCCTCTACGGCGACACCACCGGCGAGACGGACGAGTTCGGCCTGCCCGTCCGCTACCCCTGGGCGGAGGACTACCGGGGCAGGGCGGCGGTCGTCTACGGCCACACGCCGGTGCCCGCCGCCTCCTGGATCAACAACACCATCTGCCTCGACACCGGCGCGGTCTTCGGCGGCCGGCTGACCGCGCTGCGCTGGCCGGAGCGCGAGCTGGTGGACGTCCCCGCCGAGCGCGTCTGGTACGAGCCGGTGCGGCCGCTGCTCAACGAGGCTCCCGGCGGGCGCGAGGGCCGTCCCCTCGACCTCGGTGACGTCGCGGGCCGCCGCATCGTGGAGACCTCCCGCATGGGGCGGCTCGCGGTGCGCGAGGAGAACGCCGCGGCGGCGCTGGAGGTGATGAGCCGCTTCGCGGTCGACCCGCGGCTGCTGTGCCACCTGCCGCCGACCATGGCGCCCTGCGCCACCTCCGCTGAGGAGGGCTTCCTCGAACACCCCGCGGAGGCCTTCGCCTACTACCGCGACGCCGGGGTGCGCGAGGTCGTGTGCGAGGAGAAGCACATGGGCTCGCGCGCGGTGGCCCTGGTGTGCCGCGACGAGAAGGCCGCCACCGAGCGCTTCGGCACCGCTGCGGGTGTGACGGGGACGCTGCACACCCGCACCGGGCGCCCCTTCTTCGACGACGCCGCGGTCACCGAGCAGGTGCTCGCCCGGCTGCGGTCCGCCGCGGAGACGGCCGGCCTGTGGGAGGAGCTGGACACCGACTGGCTGCTGCTGGACGGCGAGCTGCTGCCCTGGTCCCTCAAGGCCTCCGGCCTGCTGCGTACCCAGTACGCCGCGGTCGGGGCCGCCGCGGGCGCCGCCTTCCCGCCGGCGCTCGCCGCCCTGGAGTCGGCGGCCGGCCGCGGCGCCGACGTGGGCGGACTGCTGGCCCGGCAGCGCGAGAGAGCCGCGGACGCGCAGGCGTTCACCGACGCCTACCGCCGCTACTGCTGGACCACCGACGGCCTGGCGGGCGTCGAGTTCGCACCCTTCCAGATCCTGGCAGCCCGCGGCCGCAGCCTCGCGGCCGAGCTGCCGCAGGACCGGCAGCTCGCGCTGCTCGACCGGCTGGCCGCCGGCGACGGCTCCGGGCTGCTGCGCACCACCCGGCGGCTGCGGGTCGACACCGCCGACGAGGCGTCCGTCGCCGCGGGCACCACCTGGTGGCTCGACCTCACGGCGGCGGGCGGCGAGGGCATGGTCGTCAAGCCGCTCGCGACCGGGCTGCGCGAGCCCGGCGGCGCGCTCGTCCAGCCGGGCCTGAAGTGCCGCGGCCGGGAGTACCTGCGGATCATCTACGGACCCGAGTACACCCGCCCCGACCACCTCGTCCGCCTCCGGCAGCGCGCCCTGGGCCACAAGCGGTCGCTCGCCCTGCGCGAGTACGCCCTCGGCCTCGAAGCCCTGGACCGCCTGGCGGGCGGCGAGCCCCTGTGGCGCGTCCACGAGCCGGTCTTCGCCGTCCTGGCCCTGGAGTCCGAACCCGTCGACCCGCGTCTGTGACCCGGCGGGCCCGCACCCCACCGAGGTACGGGCCCGCCCGGGCGCAGGCCTGGCAGGCGCGAGCCGGCAGGTGATAAAGCCCACCCCGGGTGGGAAGGTCTGATCCCATGGGATTCCACGTCGACTCCGAAGCCGGGCGGCTGCGCCGCGTCATCCTGCACCGCCCGGACCTGGAGCTGAAGCGCCTGACGCCCAGCAACAAGGACGCGCTGCTCTTCGACGACGTGCTGTGGGTGCGCCGCGCGCGGGCCGAGCACGACGGCTTCGCCGACGTGCTGCGCGACCGCGGTGTCGAGGTGCACCTGTTCGGCGACCTGCTGACCGAGGCCCTGGAGCGCCCCGCGGCCAAGGCGCTCGTCCTGGACCGGGTCTTCGACGAGAAGGAGTACGGCCCGCTCGCCACCGAGCACCTGCGGGCCGCCTTCGACGAGCTGACCACCCCGGAGCTGACCGAGGCGCTGGTCGGCGGGATGACCAAGCGCGAATTCCTGGCCCGCCACGAGGAGCCGGTCTCGGTCCGCTTCCACGCCCTGGAGCTGGACGACTTCCTGCTCGCCCCGCTGCCCAACCACATCTTCACCCGCGACACCTCGGCCTGGGTCTACGACGGGGTCAGCATCAACGCGATGCGCTGGCCCGCCCGGCAGCGCGAGACCGTGCACTTCGAGGCGATCTACCGGTACCACCCGCTCTTCGAAGGCGGCCGCTTCCACGTCTGGTCCGAGGGGCAGAGCGCCTACCCCTCGACGATCGAGGGCGGCGACGTCCTGGTGCTGGGTTCCGGCGCGGTGCTCATCGGGATGAGCGAGCGCACCACCCCGCAAGCGGTGGAGATGCTGGCCCGCAGGATGTTCGCGGCCGGCTCGGCCCGCTCCATCGTGGCGCTGGACATGCCCAAGCGGCGCGCGTTCATGCACCTCGACACGGTGATGACCATGGTCGACGGCGACACCTTCACGCAGTACGCGGGCCTGGGGATGCTGCCGTCCTACACCATCGAGCCCGGTGGCGAGGAGAGCGAGCTGAAGGTCACCGACCACCCGCCGGAGCACATGCACCGGGCGATCGCGGCCGCGCTCGGCCTGGACTCGGTCAAGGTGCTGACCGCGACGCAGGACGTGCACGCCGCCGAGCGCGAGCAGTGGGACGACGGCTGCAACGTGCTGGCGGTGGAGCCCGGCGTGGTGGTGGCCTACGAGCGCAACGCGACGACCAACACCTTCCTGCGCAAGCGCGGTATCGAGGTCATCGAGATCCCGGGCAGCGAGCTGGGCCGCGGTCGCGGCGGCCCGCGCTGCATGAGCTGCCCGATCGAGCGGGACCCGGTGTGAGACGGGACCCCGTGTGAGCCGTGCTCCCGCCGGGCATCGCAGTGGTAGGAAAACGGCAGACGGGGTCCCGAAAGAGGCACTGTATAAGCATGTCAGGTCTCGTATAGACTTCCATGGTTGCCGTGTACCACCAACCGAGGAGTCCCCGTCATGGCCGTCGACCTCAAGGGCCGCCCCTTCGTCAAGGAGCTGGACTGCACGCCCGAGGAGTTCCTGGGCCTGGTGGAGCTGGCCGCCGAGCTCAAGGCGGCCAAGAAGGCCGGCGCCGAGGAGCCGCGGCTGCGCGGCCGCAGCATCGCGCTGATCTTCGAGAAGACCTCGACCCGTACGCGCTGCTCCTTCGAGGTCGCCGCCGCCGACCAGGGCGCCGCCACCACGTATCTGGACCCGGCGGGCTCGCAGATAGGGCACAAGGAGTCGGTCAAGGACACCGCCCGGGTGCTCGGCCGGATGTTCGACGCCATCCAGTACCGCGGCGCCAGCCAGGCCGCGGTCGAGGAACTGGCCGCGCACGCCGGGGTCCCCGTCTACAACGGCCTCACCGACGACTGGCATCCGACCCAGATGCTGGCCGACGTGCTCACCATGGCCGAGCACACCGGCGGCGTCGCGGGCCTTCGCGACCGCGGCGTCTCCTTCGCCTACCTCGGCGACGCGCGGTTCAACATGGGCAACTCCTACCTGGTCACCGGCGCCCTGCTCGGCCTCGACGTGCGGATCGTCGCCCCGCGCGCGTACTGGCCGGCCGACGACGTCATCGCCGAGGCCCACAAGCTCGCGGAGACCTCCGGCGCCGCGATCACCCTCACCGAGGACATCCCGGAGGGCGTGCGGGGCTGCGACTTCGTCGTGACCGACGTCTGGGTCTCGATGGGCGAGCCCAAGGAGGTCTGGGCGGAGCGGATCACCGCGCTCGCGCCCTACGCGGTCACGATGGACGTGCTGCGCGCCACCGGCAAGCCGGACGTGAAGTTCCTGCACTGCCTGCCCGCCTTCCACGACCTCGGCACCGAGGTCGGCCGGCTGATCCACGACCAGTACGGGCTGAGCGAGCTGGAAGTCACCGACGAGGTTTTCGAGTCGGCGCACTCGGTCGTCTTCGACCAGGCGGAGAACCGTATGCACACCATCAAGGCGATCATGGTCGCCACCCTGGCCTGAGGCGCGGCCCGAGGCCCCGGGCCCGAAGCCGCCGGCCCGGCAGCGCCCTCGTGGCCGGGCCCGGTCCGGGGCCCGGCCACGAGGGCGGCGTGTGACGGCGTCAGCGGGTGTCAGACGGTGTCAGCCGATGCCAGGTGGCGTCGCACCGGGTCAGACACGGTCGGCCACGATCAGCAGGTACTGGAAGCTGCCGTTCCGGTAGGCGTCGAGGAAGGCGTCCTCGATCCCCGTCACCAGGTGGTCGGCGGTCTTGCGCAGCTCCCAGTACGGGATCGTGGCCGGCGTCAGGTCCTCCACGTGCACGGGTACGAGGCGGTGCCGGGCCATCGCGCGGAAGTACTCCGACCGCGGGTGGATGTCGCAGATGTAGTGCGCGTTGATCAGTGACACCTCGCGCGAGGCGCGCCCGTAGGTGTCGTTGTAGCAGCCGGTGACCACCACGTAGCGGCCACCCCGGCGCAGCAGCCGGGAGTGCTCGGCGAAGAGCAGGTCGAGCTCGACGTACATGGTCGACTCGTTGTTCCACGAGGCCGCGTAACCGCCGGTTTCGAAGCCGGTGTCCAGCATGTTGCGGTGGTGGTAGCGCACCTTGCCGTCGATGCCGCGGGCGCGCGCCTGCTCGTTGGCGAAGTCCGCCTGCTTGGTGGAGAGCGTCACACCGTCGGCGTGGCAGCCGTAGCGCTGGTTCGCCACCACGCTGCCTCCGCCGCGCCCGCAGCCGGCGTCGAAGACCCGGTCGGCGGGGGAGAGCGGCCCGAGGTGCGACGCGAGGAGTTCCGCCTGCGCGTGCTCCAGACGGTGCAGCTCGGCGGTCACCCGTTGCTGCCGCCGCGCCGCGTCCGGCTCGTCCACCACGGACCAGTCGACGTCACCGACCCCGTAGTGGTGGTGGTAGAGGTCGTCGATCTTGCCGAGTTCGAGATTGACCGGATTCTCCTCGGCGTTCCAGTAGTCCGCGACGCGGGACTGGTACGTCGACTGGGCGGGCAGCGAGACGGTGGCGCCGGACTGGGGGATGGCCAACGGTGGCTCCTAGCGGTGCTGGTACCGGTGTACTGATATGGGTGCGGGCACGGAGTGTCGCCCGCGGTGAACCCGCCCGCCGTTGCGGCAGGGCCCGCTCACCAGTAGTGGGGCAGGTGGTAGCGGTGGCTGTTGGTCGCGTGCCACTCGTGGTTGCCGGCCACCCAGTCGGACAGGCCCTGGGCGTAGCGGCCGACCAGCGGCGAGGTCAGCGACAGCGCCGCGGCCTCCTCCTCGAAGGCGTCCATCACCTGGTTGTGGATCTCGATGCTGCGGAAATAGGCGTGCTTGAGCCCGCGGCCCTCGTTGCGGGCCACCACCTGCGGCAGGTTGAGGTGGTCGGGGTCGCTCTCCAGCTCCTTGGCGAAGGAGTAGAGGTCGTTGACGATCGTCGTCGCGTTGCAGGCCAGGGCCGTGATCCGCTGGATCTCGGGGCGCGCGTAGAGGGCCTCGGGCAGCTCGTAGCCGTCGACCGCGTCCACGATCGACAGGCACGGGCGGAAGTTGTTGAACTGCCGCATCACCACGTACTCCCACACCTGGGGGGCGTGGCGCGTCTCGGCCCAGGCGGCCTCGGCCAGATACCCCAGGTGCAGCCGGGCGATGTCGTGCACGAAGCGGTCGGTCTGGCTCGGGGTGGCGAAGCGCCCGAGGTCCTTCATCGCCCAGTGGTACGAGCGCAGCGGGCCGTCCGCCTGCACCCCGCGCTGCCATTCCCGCTCCAGCTCCGGGGTGCCGTGGAAGGGGTCGATCGCGGACTGCGCCAGCAGCAGCGGGCCGCCCAGGCCGTGCCGGGAGGCGCCGCGGCCCTCGTCCTCCTCGCAGTAGCAGCTGTCGACCAGGTTCTCCGCGAGCAGCAGCTCGCCGGCGACCGTCAGACGGTCCAGGTCGAGGGCGTTCGGGTGCTGGAGCACCACCGCCCGGCCGAACTGGAAGCCCGCGAAGTCGCCGTTCCAGGACGGCGGGAAGAGGTCCAGCTCGCGCGCCCACGCCTCCAGCCGCTCGTCGACGGCCGCGGCCTTCTGCGGGTCGGCGGGAGGCACGGGTCGGTGCCTGATGCCGGGGATCACCCCGCGGCGGCGCAGGCCGGCGGGCCGGAGAACCGGCGGCCCGGGCAGCGGGCGCCGGGGCCCGGCGTTCGCGGGGGCGCTCATCGCGTACTCCACTCGGTCACTCGGCCGCGGGGCCGATCCGGATCTTCCCGCGGACGCCGCCGCCCTTACGGCGCCTGAGCCGCCGGCCCGGTGGCCACCCGCGGGATCAAGTCAAGCAGCGGGTGGTGCCGCCGGGTATGGCGCGAAAGGGGGAGCTACGCGCAACTGGTGGTGTAAACATGCGAGTTGAGGCAGAGCGCTCCGGCGTACGCCTCCGCGCGCCGGGGGTGTACGGGAACCTTCGCACTGCTTCCCGCGCCGGGCGCGCCCGTTTGTCCACCGGGCGGATGACGCTGCGATCGCGTGCTCGATACGATGGTGCCGGGTTCGTGTCGGGTTCGTGTCGGGTGGGGGTCGCTGTGGTTGCCGGTCGAGTGCTGCGTTTCGACAGTGCCCGGGGTTACGGGTTCATTGCTCCGGCGTTCGGCGGTGAGGACGTCTTCCTGCACGTCAACGATCTGCTGATCCCGGAGTCGTACCTTCGCTCCGGACTGCAGGTCGAGTTCGAGATCGAGGAGGGCGACCGCGGTCTGAAGGCCTCGTCCGTACGCCTCGCCGAGGGCGCCGAGCGGCCGCCGGCCGAGGGCCACGCGCCCGGGATCTCCGGCCCGGTCGTCGACGGCGAGCCGATGTGCGACGTGCTCTCCCGGGAGGATTTCACCCGTGAGTTCACCGAGGCCCTGCTTGTGGCGGCCCCCTCCCTCACCGGCGAGCAGATCCTCCAGATCCGGCGCCGCGCGGTGGATTTCGCCCGCGGCCACGGCTGGGTCGAGGACTGATCCGGCGGCCCCGGCGAATGCCGGGCCGCGGGTGCGCGACCTCCCGGCACCAGGGGGCGCGGGGGCCAGACGTCGCGGAAGGGACGACTCGGCGCGCGCCGACCCGGGCCGCGGGTCGGCTGTGCGGTCCTCCCGGGCCAGGTGGGGTGCGGCTTGCCTGTCTGGCCCCGCAGCACGGTCGGTCGGTGCCGCAGGGCCAGGATCCCCAGGTACGCCCGGGGGCCACGGGGGCGCCCGGCGTTGCCGGGCGCCGCACCGCGTCAGTGGGGGGTCAGTTGCGGGTCCACTTCTGGTTGGCGCCTCCGTTGCAGGTCCAGATCTCCAGCAGGGTGCCGTTGGCGGTGGAGCCGCCGGAGGCGTCCAGGCACTTGCCCGAACCGGCACCGACGATCGTGCCGTCGGAGTTCAGGGTCCACTGCTGGTTGGTGCCGCCGTTGCAGTCGTAGATGTCGACAGGTGTGCCGTCGGCGGTGCCCCGGCCGTACACGTCGAGGCACTTGGTGCCGTAGACCGTGAGCTGCTTGGCTGAGGTGGCGGTCCAGATCTGGTTCGCGCCACCGTTGCAGTCCCACAGTTCGGTCACGGTGCCGTTGGCTTGCGTCGCGTTGGGGACGTCGACGCAGCGGCCGGAGTCCGCGCTCCGGATCTGGCCGACGCTGCCGCCGTTCCCGCCGCTGGTCGCGGTCACCGAGAGGTTGTCGAACATGTCGGACTGGTAGCCGACGACACCCAGTCCCACCTGGCCGGTGGAGTAGGAGCCGTCCGTGACGGAGCCGAGGGCGGTGCCGTCGAGGGTGGCGCTGATCTGGCTGCCGGTGAAGCTGAGCGTGGCGGTGTGCCAGGTGCCCAGCCCCAGCGAGGCGCGGGTCCCCGAGGCGAGGGTGGTCAGGGTGCCGGAAGTGGTGTTCTTGGCGATCGACCAGGCGCCGGTGTCGCTCAGCCGCAGTTGATAGGCGGCCTGGTGCGACTGCGGACGCTGCTGGGTGTTGGCCCGGCCGAGCAGGGTGACGGTGCCGGACTGCTGGAAGTTCACATCGGTGCTGACCGTGTAGTTGCTCCAGGAGGGGTCACCGAGCAGGCCGAACGCGTCGCTGTCGTCCTGCCACTCGATCGGCTTGCCGGGAGTGACCTGCTGGAGGCACTGGCCCGTCCGGCCTCCGGCGCAGGGCCGTACCTCGAAGGAGCCCTGCATGTCGGAGAAGTACTTCGCCTCGGTGCGGGAGGCGTTGGCGTCGTAGGTGTCGCCGTAGGGGAGTGCGAGGGGCGCGGTCGCGGGGCCGGCCGCCGTGCCCTTGCCCTGGCCGGTGGTGGTGGTCACCGAGTAGATGTGGTTGGGCTGGAGGGTGAGCGAGTAACTGCCGCCACTCGGCGTGACGTCGGACTGCTTGACGAACCAGTTGGCCGAGCTGGACGAGCCCAGGTCGGTGGACCACACGTGGACGGTGCCGGTGTTCAGTCCGCCCGTCACGTTGATGTTCACCGTCTGCGCCGCGGATGCGGTGGTGGTCTCGTAGATCGTCGAGTAGTCGGTGCCGTTGGTGGACTTCAGTGAGATGTAGCTGCCGTTGCCGCGGTTGCCGCCGAGGTAGCCGGAGGCGGAGCCGGTGAGGAAGCGCCAGCCGGGCTGGGTGAACTGGGCGACCTGGGCGTTGGCCCAAAGGCTCTTGCCGAGCTGATAGGCGCCGGACCACGGCGAGGAGGCCACGGCCAGCGCGTCGGTGGCGAAGGGAAGGTTCGGGGTGAGCGCGGCGATGAGCGGCCAGTTGATGAAGCCGGTCATCTGGCCGTCGAGGTAGCCGCGGGTGATGCTGCGGATGTACGGGCCCGAGCCGGTCATGTAGTCCTGCGAGCCGAACTCGCTGGCCCACAGCTGCTTGCCGCTGGCGACCGCGTTGGAACTCGACGAGCAGGAGGTGGCATCGCCGAGGTAGCCGCACGGGTAGTGGGCGCCGACCACGCCGACCGCGGCCTTGAACGCCGAGTCGCTCTGCGCGTCGTCCGCCGCGCCCCAGCCGAAGCTGTCGTCCGCGACGATCTGGACGTTGCTGTAGCCGTGGGAGTTGAGGGCGGTGCGCAGGTTCTCGTACCAGGTCTTGTTGTGCCCGCGCTCGTTCCACCCGCCTATGTAGCTGATCGGCAGGCCGTGCTGCTTTGCGCAGTCCAGCCACTGGACGTCGTAGTCGATCATGTCCTGCGACCAGAAGTTGCCACCTCCGATCCAGCCGGGCGCGGCCCAGGGGAGAGCGACGATCTTGATGTTCGGGTTGCGGGCGACGGCCTGCTCTCCCAGCCAGAACTCGTAGCCCACGTTGCAGTTGACGTCGCCGCGGGCGTGTTCGATGCTCGGCTCGCTGCCGTCGGTGGAGTTGGCGTCACCACCGATCTCCAGCTTCAGCAACTGCACCGCGGCGCCGTAACCGGGCTTGAACAGGTAATCGAGGATCTGGGAGCGCTGCGCGGACGGATAGTCGATCAGCAGGCGGGAGTTGCCGCCGCCGCCGCTGATCGCCCCCACGCCGTCGAAGGCCCGGCCGGTGGAGGCGCCGTTGACCGTGATCGCCGTGGCCGCCTGGGCCGCCGGGGCGGCCGCCATCACGGCGCCGCCCCCCGCGGCGACGCTGAGGACGAGCGCCAGACCCAGCCTCAGCCAGCGTTTCCCTGAGGCCGCCCGGCGCGGTCGCCATCGCCTTCTGTTCATGTGTCACCGGTCCCTTTTCCGAGGTTGAGGCCCAGCACCGGCTCGTGGGCGCCGGAGTCGAGCCGTGAGTCGATGCGTGTCCGTGTACCGCCCCGCCGCCCCGCGCGCAGGGGAACGCTCCCCTGCGCGCGGGGGCCGTTCTCCGCCGTGGAGCGCCCGCAGTTGGCGGGCCCGAAGCGGCCACCCTTCGTGGTCGCCGGTGCACTTGGGGCCCGTGTTGCCTCAGCGGTGGCCGATCGTAGGAACGCCGTGATCGCAGGTCAAGGGTTTTGTCCGACCTTGTTGTTCGATCATGTTTGATTCGGTGCTTTCCTGCAGGTGGTGCGATGCCATGGGATGAATCTCCGGCGGTTCGGCCTTCTGTGGGGCTCGTCCGGGCTGCGGGGGTTGGCGAACACCTATTGACACCGAGTCAGTCCGCATGGGATCCGTAGAGCGACATGGGATGTCTCGTCGCCTCTTCCTCGTCGCTCTCTCCCCCCACCCCCTGGAGAGCGGCCCGACGGCCCCACCAAGGTCCGAGGAGGACGACCGCCCGGACGCGCCTCGTGTCGCCGCGCATCCTTGCCGGCGAAGAGAGCGCTGCGCAGGCACGGATGCGGATTCCGGAGCGAATCCCACTTCTTCCCCATCGTGAGAGGAGACCGGCATGCTCTTGCTGCCATGGGCCAGGGCGAGGCGCTCGCCAGGACGACGCCGTCCGAAGCCGGGACCGCC
The DNA here is from genome assembly GCF_000721495.1 of Streptomyces sp. NRRL F-5123. GTDB lineage: Bacteria > Actinomycetota > Actinomycetes > Streptomycetales > Streptomycetaceae > Actinacidiphila. The sequence continues at coordinate 83,980 of NZ_JOHY01000003.1, read as the reverse complement.
GGGCCGGCGCCTCATGAGGCGGCCGAGCCGCCGCGCCGCTCTGGTCGTCGCACCGCTGCTGCTGGCCGGGGCGGCAGGTCTGGCGGGTGTCCAGCCCGCTTCCGCGGACGTGGTGCCCGGCACGGTGTACACGGTGTCGAACGTCGCGGCGGGCCGGGTGCTGGACGAGCCGGGCGGGCAGACGGCCAACGGCACCAAGGTGGAGGTGTGGGACGGCAACGGCGGTACGAACCAGCAGTGGCGGTTCGGCCAGAACAGCGACGGCACATACACGCTGACGAATCTGGCCAGCGGCCGGGTGCTGGACGAGCCGGGCGGACAGACGGCCAACGGCACCAAGGTGGAGGTGTGGGACGGCAACGGCGGTACGAACCAGCGCTGGCGGGTCGGCCAGAACAGCGACGGCACGTACACGCTGGTCAACGTCGCCTCCGGCCGGGCCCTGGAGACGCCCGGCAGCCAGACTGCCAACGGCACCGCGGTCCAGGTGTGGGACTCCACCGGCGGCGCCAACCAGCACTGGAGGCTCAGCCCCCTGGGCACCACCACGCCGCCGACCGGGCAGTACAGCAATCCGGTCCTGTGGGAGGACCTGGCCGACGCGGACGTCTTCCGGGTCGGCGACACGTACTACTACTCGGCCTCCACCATGCACTACTCGCCGGGCGCGCCGATCCTGCGTTCGTACGACCTGGTCCACTGGGAGTTCGCCGGCCACTCGGTGCCCTCGCTGGACTTCGGGTCGAAGTACGACCTGAACGGCGGCCGCGGTTACGTACGCGGAGTGTGGGCCTCGTTCCTCAACTACCGCAAGAGCGACAAGACGTTCTACTGGGGCGGTTGCATCGACTTCGACAAGACGTACATCTACACGGCCACTTCGGTGGAGGGCCCGTGGAGCAGGCGCACCACGATCGACAACTGCTACTACGACGCCGGGCTGATGATCGACGACGACGACACCATGTACGTCTCGTACGGCAACACCAACATCAGCGTGGCCCAGTTGTCGGCCGACGGACGGACCCAGGTGCGCACCCAGCAGGTGTTCACCACTCCGTCCAGCGTCGGGACGCTCGAGGGCTCGCGGATGTACAAGATCAACGGGAACTACTACATCTTCCTGACCAGGCCGGCCAACGGCCAGTACATCCTGAAGTCGACCAGCGGTCCGTTCGGCCCCTACACCATGCACCAGGTTCTGCTCGACCTGCCCGGGCCGGTCGCGGGGGGCGGCGTGCCGCACCAGGGAGGGCTGGTGCAGACGCAGAACGGCGACTGGTACTACATGGCCTTCCAGGACGCCTACCCCGGCGGTCGGGTCCCGGTCCTCGCCCCCGTCACCTGGACGTCCGACGGCTGGCCGGTCGTGCAGACCGTCAACAACGCGTGGGGCTCGTCCTATCCTCTGCCGAACATCCCCGCCTCGACGCAACAGGTGAAGCCCCCCACCGGGACCGATACCTTCAGCGGTACCGCGCTCGGACCGGAGTGGGAGTGGAACCACAACCCCGACACGACCAAGTACACCGTGAACAACGGCCTCCAGCTGCGGACGGCGACCGTCACCGGCGACCTCTACTCGGCCCGCAACACCCTCACCCACCGCATTCTCGGCCCTTCCTCCACCGCGACGGTCACGATGGACTACTCCGCGATGCACGACGGCGACAGGGCGGGCCTGGCCATGCTGCGGAACTCCTCGGCCTGGATCGGCCTCAGACGCGACGGCGGCCAGACCCGGGTGGCCATGGTCGACAACATCACCATGGACGGCAACTGGAACACCACGGCGACCGGCACGGAAGTGGCCTCCGCCCCTGTGTCCGGAGGGAAGATCTGGTTGCGTGCCACCGCCGACATCCGGCCGGGCTCCGGCCGCCAGGCACGCTTCTCCTACAGCACCGACGGATCGAACTTCACCCCCCTGGGATCCGCCTTCACCATGGACAGCAGCTGGCAGTTCTTCATGGGCTACCGTTTCGCCCTGTTCGACTACGCCACCCAGTCCCTCGGCGGTTCCGTGAACGTCGGTCGCTTCGACCTGACCACGCCATGACCCCGGCTGCTGCGCGGCACCGGCCGGCCTGAGGCCGTCCGTCCCGACAGCAGGCGAACGGGGCCCGAGCGCCGTTTCCCGCCGCTGCCACCGCGGACCGCACCCCGTCCGACCCACCACTCAGTGGGTCGGACGGGGTGCGGCGGCATCGTTGTGTCAGATGTCGCGGAAGATCTCGATCTGGGCGCCGATCGAGTTGAGGCGCTCCGCCAGGTCCTCGTAGCCGCGGTTGATCACGTAGACGTTGCGGAGCACCGAGGTGCCCTCGGCGGCCATCATCGCGAGCAGCACGACGACGGCGGGGCGCAGCGCGGGCGGGCACATCATCTCGGCGGCGCGCCAGCGGGTCGGGCCCTCGACCATGATGCGGTGCGGGTCGAGAAGCTTGACGGACGCGCCGAGCCGGGTCAGCTCGGTGAGGTAGATCGCCCGGTTGTCGTAGACCCAGTCGTGGATGAGTGTGGAACCCTGCGCGGTCGCGGCGATGGCCGCGAAGAAGGGCACGTTGTCGATGTTCAGCCCGGGGAAGGGCATCGGGTGGATCTTGTCGATCGGCGAGCGCAGCTTGGAGGGGCGCGCGGTGAGGTCGGTCAGCCGGGTGCGGCCGTTGTCCGCGCGGTATTCGGGGGCCAGCTCGAAGTCCAGGCCCATCTCCTCCAGCACCGCCAGCTCGATCTCCAGGAATTCGATCGGCACCCGGCGGATCGTCAGCTCGGACTCGGTGACGACGGCCGCGGCGAGCAGGCTCATCGCCTCGACCGGGTCCTCGGACGGGGCGTAGTCGACGTCGCGGTCGATGTGCGAGACGCCGTGCACGGTGAGCGTCGTGGTGCCGATGCCCTCGACCCGGACGCCCAGCTCCTCCAGGAAGAAGCACAGGTCCTGGACCATGTAGTTGGAGCTTGCGTTGCGGATGACGGTGACCCCGTCGTGCCGGGCCGCGGCCATCAGCGCGTTCTCGGTCACGGTGTCGCCGCGCTCGGTCAGCACGATCGGGCGGTGCGGGGTGATCCCGCCGGCCACTTCGGCGTGGTAGGAGCCGTCGGTCGCGGTGATGTCGAGGCCGAAGTGCCGCAGCGCGTTCATGTGCGGCTGGACGGTACGGGTGCCGAGGTCGCAGCCGCCCGCGTAAGGGATGCGGAAGCGGTCGGTCCGGTGCAGCAGCGGGCCCAGGAACATGATGACGCTGCGCGTGCGGCGGGCCGCCTCCGTGTCGATCGCGGCAAGGTCGAGGGTCGCGGGCGGCACGATCTCCAGGTCGTTGCCGTCGTTGATCCAGCGGGCCTTCACGCCGATGCTGCCGAGCACTTCGAGGATGCGGTAGACCTCCTCGATCCTGGCGACCCGGCGGAGCGTGGTGCGGCCGGCGTTCAGCAGCGTCGCGCACAGCAGCGCCACACCGGCGTTCTTGCTGGTCTTGACGTCGATGGAGCCGGACAGCCGGCGGCCGCCCACCACCCTCAGATGCATCGGGCCGGCGTAGCCGAGGGACACGATCTCGCTGTCCAGTGCCTCGCCGATTCTGGCGATCATCTCAAGGCTGATGTTCTGGTTGCCACGCTCGATCCGGTTCACCGCGCTCTGGCTGGTGCCGAGGGCCTCCGCGAGCTGCGTCTGCGTCCAGTTCCGGTGCTGCCGGGCGTCCCGGATGAGCCTGCCGATACGTACCAGGTAGTCGTCGGTCATGACAGTGACCCTATCTCATATATGAGATGAGGCAACGCCGGTACCGCCATTCGTGGCGTGCCCCATACGCAGGTGGCGTGTCCGCTGGTGCCGACGGATCCACCGTATCCACGCGCTTCCCGCACGCAACCTCCGCACCAGCCGTCACACCCGGGCTGACCAGCGGGGCCGCCGCGTGCCACGCCGTGGCCGCACCGGGATCCCCGCGCTCCCCGGTCCGTCTTCCCCGCTTCGCCGCCCGCAGCCGTCCGGGTGAAGCCCGGCATCCGCTCACCCCTCGTTCGGCACGGCCGCCGCCCCGCCGCCCGGCTCGGCTCCCGGCAGCGCCGCGGCGGCTCCCGGCAGCGCGGCGGCGGCCCCGGCCACGGCCTGCCGGGCCTCCCGCGCCGCCCGGCGGGCGGCCGACCGGCGGCGGGCGGCGACGGCAGGGGCGCGCCTGATCCGTGGCACGATCACGGCCATCAGGCACGACAGCGCCAGCCCGATCAGGCCCGTGACCACGCCCAGCTTGGTCGCGAGCGAGACCTGCGGCAGCAGGAAGACCGCTATGTCCAGGCCGAACGACGCGGCGCTCACCACGGCCAGCGCCGCGGCCACCCGGTTGAGCCGGGTGTCCAGCTCCTCCGCCCGTTGCGACGAGGCGGCCTGCAGCGAGTTGCTGACGTAGCCGAGCAGCCGGTCGGCCCGCTCCTGCGTGTCGTCGAGGCCGATCACCTGGCGCGCGGAGAGGTAGCTCGCACGGTGCGTCTGCGTCGACTCCATGCGGTAGCCGTCGAGGTGGTGGAAGTCGGCCCACAGCCCGTCCAGGAAGCGGCGGAAGGCGTGCACGTCGGTGCCTTCCGGGTGCCCGTGGGCGAGGTCCGCCAGCACCCAGCGCCCCGCTGTGAGCGCCCCGATCAGCAGCGACTGCTGGGCCACGGCGATGTCGGTCGGCTCGGTCATGGCGAGCAGGTCGTCCAGCGGCACGGCCGGGTCGGCGTCCCAGGCGTAGGTGTACGGCAACAGGATCCGGCAGCCGGGACCCGCGATCAGCTCCGGCACCCGCGGGTCGGGTGCCCACGGCGGGTCCTGGGTGACGAGGTGGCAGTTGTAGCGGGCGGACCGGCGGTCGACGGGCGACTGCTCGCCGCTCAGCGCGAGGTCCGGCCGCAGCGCGACGTCCCGGAGCAGCCCGCTGTTCACCGCGGCCGCGAGCACCGCCGTGAGCAGCGGCGCGTCCGCCTCCCGCAGGCTCCGGTTGACCTCGGCGTCCAGTGCGTCGAGCGCCGCGAGGTCGAGAGCGCGCAGATCCTGCTCGTGCCGCAGCGCGTAGACGACCAGGATCGTGCCGGCGGTCAGGACCCGGGCGTGGCAGGCGACGATCTCGGTGCCCGGCAGCGACACCGCGCGGCCGATCAGCGGCGTCAGGTCGATCTCCACGGTGCCGTCCGGATTGTAGGCCAGCGTGCGCAGGGTCCCCGCGACCGGCCGCAGGTCGCCCAGCCCCGGCACGGGCAGCGGCTCCAGGACCGCGCCGGGGGAGCTGTGGTGCAGCGGATAGGCGCGGCTCTGCAGGTGCAGCACCGGGTACGCGGCGCCCCCCGGCGTGCCCTCAGGCCCCGGCGCGGGCGGTACGGACCCGCTCATCCGGCCACCGCCACGGCGACGTACTCCGGGATCAGCTCGGACTCCGGCACCTGCACGCCCCCCAGATAGCGGCGCTGGAGGTCCTCCGGCCCCAGGTCCCGCAGCGGGCGCCCGAACAGCCCGGTCAGCTCCGCGTTGGTCTGGTACGACGCCTCCGGCGGCACCGCGCGGCTGCGGAACCACTCCCGCTGCGCGGCCAGCACCCGGCTGCCGGACGCCGCGGCCGGCCAGTAGCTCACCGCGCTCACCGAGGTGCCGCCGAAGTCCGCGCCCAGCCCGGCCACCGCGAGCGCGTCCGCGGGCGGCAGGTAGAACAGCACGCCCTCCACGACGTAGGCCACCGGTCGCCCGGCGGACAGCTCCCGCACGGCGGCGGCCACCGCGTCCCGGTCGGCGGCGCTGCCCAGATCGGCCCCGAGGTGCCGCACCTCGCGGCGCGGCAGGGTCCCCTCGGCCGTCAGCTCGGCGGCACGGTGCTCCTTGGCGGCGGCCATGTCCGGCAGGTCGACCTCGACGGCGGTGCGGAAGGGCAGCAGCCAGGGGTAGGAGGAGAAGCCCGCGCCGCACACCACCAGCACCGTGTCTGGATCCGTGGCGAGCGCCTCGGCGAGCACGTCCGCGATGAAGCGGCCACGCAGCGCGACGACCAGGTCGTCGTGCGGGTAGACGGTGTCCGCGAAGCCCTGCCACAGCTCCTTCACCCCCGGCCGGTCGGGCTCCGGGATCCATGCCGCGGCCAGCGGATCGGCAGCCAGCTCGGGCCGCCGGGCCCGGGATTCGTTGACTAGGTAGGCGGTGAGTGCTACTCCGGCCTGCATGTGGCGGTCCCCCCAGGGTGGCTTGTGCGCAAAGGGACATGACGTCCCGTCATCCCCTTTCGTACCATCGCGCCACCCGTCCGGCGCAAGGCGGGAGCCCGGACACCGTGGCCCCACATGAACCTCCGGCGGTCATGTACTAGAGTTATCTCGACATCGAGATATCTGCCGAGCCGTTCCGGGACCGTGGTGCAGACGGTCGCGGGGACACGCGCGCACGCACGCAACACGACGCATGAAGGAGACTGCCGTGTCGGCGAACAGCTTCGACGCCCGCAGCACGCTGCAGGTGGGCGACGAGTCGTACGAGATCTTCCGGCTGGACAAGGTCGAGGGCTCCGCCCGACTGCCCTACAGCCTGAAAGTGCTGCTGGAGAACCTGCTCCGCACGGAGGACGGCGCGAACATCACCGCCGACCACATCCGCGCGGTCGGCGGCTGGGACTCGCAGGCGCAGCCCAGCCAGGAGATCCAGTTCACGCCGGCCCGCGTGATCATGCAGGACTTCACCGGCGTGCCCTGCGTGGTGGACCTGGCCACGATGCGCGAGGCGGTCAGGGAGCTGGGCGGCGACCCAGCGCGCATCAACCCGCTCGCGCCCGCCGAGCTCGTCATCGACCACTCGGTCATCGCCGACCGCTTCGGCACCCCCGACTCCTTCGCGCAGAACGTGGAGCTGGAGTACGGCCGCAACAAGGAGCGCTACCAGTTCCTGCGCTGGGGCCAGACCGCGTTCGACGAGTTCAAGGTCGTCCCGCCCGGCACCGGCATCGTTCACCAGGTGAACATCGAGCACCTGGCCCGCACCGTCATGGTCCGCGGCGGCCAGGCCTACCCCGACACGCTGGTCGGCACCGACTCGCACACCACCATGGTCAACGGCCTGGGCGTGCTCGGCTGGGGCGTGGGCGGCATCGAGGCCGAGGCCGCGATGCTGGGCCAGCCGGTCTCCATGCTCATCCCGCGCGTCGTCGGCTTCAAGCTCACCGGTGAGCTGCCCGCCGGTACCACCGCCACCGACCTGGTGCTGACCATCACCGAGATGCTGCGGGGGCACGGCGTCGTCGGCAAGTTCGTGGAGTTCTACGGCGAGGGCGTCGCCGCGACCTCGCTCGCCAACCGCGCCACCATCGGCAACATGTCGCCGGAGTTCGGCTCGACCGCCGCGATCTTCCCGATCGACGCCGAGACGGTGAGCTACCTGCGGCTGACCGGCCGCTCCGAGCAGCAGGTCGCGCTCGTCGAGGCCTACGCCAAGGAGCAGGGCCTGTGGCTGGACCCGGCCGCCGAGCCGGACTACTCCGAGAAGCTGGAGCTGGACCTGTCGACGGTGGTGCCCTCCATCGCCGGCCCCAAGCGCCCGCAGGACCGCATCGTGCTGGCGAAGGCCGCCGAGCAGTTCGCCGTCGACGTGCGCAACTACGTCACCGACGACCAGGAGGCGGGCAAGGAGTCCTTCCCGGCCTCCGACTCCCCGGCGCCCTCCGGCAACGGCGTACCGACGAAGCCGACCCTGGTCACGGCCGAGGACGGTTCGACCTATGAACTCGACCACGGCGCGGTGACGGTCGCCGCCATCACCTCGTGCACCAACACCTCCAACCCGTACGTGATGGTCGCCGCCGCGCTGGTGGCCAAGAAGGCGGTCGAGCGGGGCCTGACCCGCAAGCCGTGGGTCAAGACCACACTGGCCCCCGGCTCGAAGGTGGTCACCGACTACTTCGACAAGGCCGGCCTGACGCCGTACCTGGACAAGCTCGGCTTCAACCTCGTGGGCTACGGCTGCACGACCTGCATCGGCAACTCCGGCCCGCTGCCGGAGGAGGTCTCCAAGGCGGTCAACGAGGCCGACCTCGCGGTCACCTCGGTGCTCTCGGGCAACCGCAACTTCGAGGGCCGGATCAACCCGGACGTCAAGATGAACTACCTGGCGTCCCCGCCGCTGGTCGTCGCGTACGCCATCGCCGGCTCGATGAAGCTGGACATCACGCGGGACGCGCTGGGCACCGACCAGGACGGCAAGCCGGTCCACCTGGCGGACATCTGGCCGTCGGAGTCCGAGGTCAACGACGTGGTCGCGTCGGCGATCGGTGAGGACATGTTCCGCACCTCCTACAGCGACGTCTTCGCGGGCGACGCCCAGTGGCAGGCGCTGCCGGTGCCCACCGGCAACACCTTCGAGTGGGACGCGGAGTCCACCTACGTCCGCAAGCCCCCGTACTTCGAGGGCATGACGATGGACCCGGCGCCCGTCACCGACATCGCCGGCGCCCGTGTGCTCGCCAAGCTCGGCGACTCGGTCACCACCGACCACATCTCCCCGGCCGGTGCCATCAAGGCCGACACGCCGGCGGGCCAGTACCTCACCGAGCACGGCGTGCAGCGCCGCGACTTCAACAGCTACGGCTCGCGCCGCGGCAACCACGAGGTCATGATCCGCGGCACCTTCGCCAACATCCGGCTGCGCAACCAGATCGCGCCCGGCACCGAGGGCGGCTTCACGCGCGACTTCACCCAGGCGGACGCACCCGTGGCGTTCATCTACGACGCCTCGCGCAACTACATCGACCAGGGCATCCCGCTGGTCGTCCTGGCGGGCAAGGAGTACGGTTCGGGCTCGTCGCGCGACTGGGCGGCCAAGGGTACGGCGCTGCTGGGCGTCAAGGCGGTCGTCGCGGAGTCCTACGAGCGCATCCACCGCTCCAACCTGATCGGCATGGGCGTGCTGCCGCTCCAGTTCCCGGAGGGCGAGAGCGCGCTGACGCTGGGCCTGACGGGTGAGGAGACGTACTCCGTCACGGGCGTCACCGCGCTCAACGACGGCAGCACCCCGCGCACGGTGAAGGTCAGCACGGACACCGGCGTGGAGTTCGACGCGGTGGTCCGCATCGACACGCCCGGCGAAGCGGACTATTACCGCAACGGCGGCATCATGCAGTACGTCCTGCGGTCGTTGATCCGTCAGTAGGACAGCGCCTCCACGGCTGTTGTAACTCGCGAGTAACACGGACCGCGTTCCCCTTGTCGGGGGACGCGGTCCGTCCGTTTTGTGCGAGCCAATCGGTCGATCGTCCGCCATCGGCCCGCTGGCATTGCTCTGACCTGCAGTTTTGCTGTCCCATATTTCGGACAGGTCTCAACTCGGGAAAGCTTGCCGCCCAAACACGCACTTGATCTTGCCCTGCCGGAGAGAAGTGGACTATACCTGTCGGCGTCCAAGGAACCTGCTTCTGAGCAGGTTCGGGCGGGGGAATCGGCAAGCCGGCGCAGCCGGTGTTCGGATAGCGTCCCTGCCTCACTGGATGCACGGTTTCACTCAAGCTTCAACGTTCGCGGTCGTCGGCGGGTGTCGCTGCACCGCATGAGTCCTGGAGAAGGCGAGGACTTGAGCATGGGATCCGAGATCAACCGGCGCGATGCAATCAAGCGGGCGATGGCGATCGGCGTGGTGGCGATTCCGTCGGCGTCGGTGCTGACGGCGTGCGCCACGTCCAGCGGCGGGGACTCCGACAAGAAGAAGCCGGCCCCCGCCGGCACGAAGTCGGCCAGCAATCCGCTCGGTGTCAAGAACGGCGCGCCGCTTGAGGCATTCGTCTTCAAGGGCGGCTTCGGCGACGACTACATCAAGGCCGCCGAGGCGCAGTACAACAAGACCTACGGCACCACGGTGAAGCACACCGGCACGCAGGGCATCGGCCCGAAGCTGCAGCCGCGCTTCGCCAACAACACGCCGCCGGACTTCATGGACAACTCCGGTGCCGACAACCTCGACACCGCGGCCCTGGCCAAGGAGAACAAGCTCCTCGACCTCACCCCGCTGCTCGACGCGCCGACCATCGACGACCCGTCGAAGAAGGTCCGCGACGTCCTGATCGCCGGCACGGTCGAGCAGGGCCAGTTCGGCTCGCAGCAGATGTACGCGCTGAACTACGCCTTCACCGTCTACGGCAGCTGGTACAGCAACAAGCTCTTCAAGGAGAAGGGCTGGACCTACCCGCAGACCTTCGACGAGGCCGTCGCGCTCGGCGCCAAGGCCAAGGCCGCCGGCATCGCGCTGTTCACGTACCCGGGCAAGTACCCGTACTACGTGCACTTCGACATGTTCCACCAGTTCGGCAAGGTCGGCGGCAAGGACGTCCTCAACGCGATCGACGACCTGGAGGACGGCGCCCTCCAGGTCGACGCGGTCAAGCAGGTCGTGGAGTACTACGAGGAACTGGCGGCCAAGAAGCTCTTCCTGACCGGCTCCGAGGGCAAGACCCACATCCAGATGCAGACCGACTGGACGAAGGGCAAGGCCGCCCTGGTGGCCGACGGCTCGTGGGTGGAGAACGAGGCCGCCCCGACCATGCCCAAGGACTTCGACCTCGCGGTCGGCCCGCTGGTCGGCGGTGGCCCGAGCGACAAGCTGCCCTTCGGCACCGTCTACGCGGCCGCAGGCGAGCCGTTCATCGTCGCTGCCAACGGCAAGAACCCGACCGGCGGTATGGAGCTGCTCCGCATCATGCTGTCGAAGCAGCAGACGGACAACTTCACCAACACCATCAAGTCGCTCACCTGCGTCTCCGGCTCCTCCGAGGGTCTGACCCTCACCCCGGGTCTGGCCTCGGCGAGCGCGGCGCTCAAGGCCGCCGGTCCCAACGTGCTCAACGCGCGCATCCAGGACTGGTACAAGAAACTCAACAACGAGACCCTCGGCAACCTGACCGCGAAGCTGCTGACCGGGCAGATCAAGGCGGCGCAGTGGATCGAGCAGGCCCAGAAGGCCTGTGACGACACCAAGAAGGACTCGTCCGTGCCCAAGTTCAAGCACGTCTGATCCGCATTCCCCTCTAACGGCTGAGACGAGAGCGACCGGCGACATGCGACACGGCAAGTACCGGTTCATCATCGGATTTCTGGCGATTCCTGTAGCGCTGTACGGGGTCTTCGTGATCTCGCCATTCGTCCAGGACTTCCAGATCTCCATGACGGACTGGACCGGACTCACACCCGACAAGCACTACATCGGCTTCGAGAACTACCGGAAGATCATTCACAATCACCTCTTCTGGCAGTCGCTGTGGCACAACGTGCTGCTGCTGCTGATCGTGCCGGTCGTGACGCTGGCACTCGGTCTGTTCTTCGCTTTCATGCTCAACGTCGGTGGCCGGCGCAGAGGCGCGTCGGTCACCGGCGTCCGGGGCTCGGGCGCGTACAAGATCATCTTCTTCTTCCCGCAGGTGCTGTCGGTCACCGTGATCGCCATCCTGTGGCAGCAGATCTACAACCCCGACCCCGACGAGGGCGTGCTCAACGCCCTGCTGTCGAACGTCGGCCTCAGCTCGCTGACCCAGTCCTGGCTCGGCGACCCGCACCTCGCCCTCGGCTGCATCATGGCCGTGATGGTGTGGGCGAACGTCGGCTTCTACGTGGTGCTCTTCTCGGCGGGCATGGCCTCCATCCCGACCGAGATCTACGAGGCCTCGCTGCTGGACGGGGCGGGCCGCGCGGTCACCTTCTTCAAGGTCACCCTGCCGCTGCTGGCGGACACCGTGGCCACCGGATGGGTGTACATGGGCATCATCGCCATGGACGCCTTCGCGTTCGTCCAGCTGATGTCGGTCAACTACGGCGGTCCCGACGAGAAGACCGACGTGGTGCCGCTGCTGCTGTACAAGACCGCCTTCCGGGACAACAGCCAATACGGCCTGGCGGCAGCCATGGGTGTCGCCATGCTGGTCGTCACACTGCTGTTCGCCGTACTGACGCTGCGGCTGTCGCGCCGCGAGCGCATCGAGTTCTAGGGGTTCCGCGATGACCACCGAGACGATCGACGAGCTCCCGGAGTCGGCACCCCGCAAACCGGGCTCGCCCAGCACCTCCGCCTCCCGCTGGAAGTGGCGCTACAGCGAGGGCGGCGTGCTGAACGCCTTCAGCCACATCTTCCTGCTGGTGTGGGGCCTGATGGTCGGCCTGCCGCTGCTGTGGGCGCTGTGGAGCTCCTTCAAGAGCTCCGGCGACATCCTCAGCCACCCGCTGTCCTTCCCGACCCACTTCCACTTCGACAACTGGTCCCACGCCTGGACGAAGGCCCACATGGGCCGGTACTTCATCAACACGATCATCGTGGTCGGCTTCTCGACCTTCGGCACGATGCTCTTCGGGTCGATGGCCGCCTACGTGCTGGCGCGGTTCGAGTTCCCGTTCAACCGGCTGATCTACTTCATCTTCGTCGCCGGCATGGCCTTCCCGGTCGTGATGGTGCTGGTGCCGCTGTTCTTCGTGACCACCAACCTCGGCATCATCAACACCCTGCCGGGCCTGATCCTGGTCTACATCGCGTACTCGCTGCCCTTCACGGTCTTCTTCATGACCTCCTTCTTCCGCACCCTGCCCACCTCGGTGGCCGAGGCGGCACTGGTGGACGGCGCGTCGCACACCAGGACGTTCTTCCAGATCATGGTGCCGATGGCCAAGCCCGGCATCATCAGCATCGGGATCTTCAACGTCCTCGGGCAGTGGAACCAGTACCTGCTGCCACTGGTGCTGAACCAGGGCAACACGGATAAATGGGTGCTCACCCAGGGTCTGGCGGACCTGGCCGTGCAGCAGGGCTACCAGGGTGACTGGGGCGGACTCTTCGCCGGCCTGTCGATCGCCATGCTCCCCGTGCTGGCCGTCTACGTGGTCTTCCAGCGCCAGGTGCAGGCCGGGCTCACCGCGGGGGCGCTCAAGTAGCGGACCCGGAGAACGGCTGCCGGAGAACGGCTGCCGGAGCGGCGGCCCCGTCCTCGTACGGGGCCGCCGCTCGGCGTTCCGGCAAGCCTGCGGAGCCGGGGATTCCGATAACGGTGTGGTTCTCCCCCTTGACGGGACATCACGCCAAACACTCAACTTAGAGTTCACATGTTGTAGACGACGGGGTCCAACTGGTGTGCTGCTGCCGTCAAGGGGCCATCAGGGTCCATCCGGCCGCACCAGCCGGCCCCGTCCCGTGCGGGCAGGCGGACACGGGCCGCCTGCCGGGCAGGAGTGGATGTCGTGGAGACACCGGGCTCGCAGTCGTCGCTGCACCGGGCCAACCTGGAGCGCGTCGTGCGCGCGGTACGGCTGGCCGGATCGCTCACCCAGGCGGAGATCGCCCGCAGCACCGGCCTGTCGGCCGCGACCGTGTCCAACATCGTACGTGAGCTGCGGGACAACGGGACGGTGCAGGTCACGCCGACCTCCTCGGGAGGTCGGCGGGCCCGCAGCGTGGCGCTGTCCGGGGACGCCGGTATCGTCGTGGGCGTCGATTTCGGCCACTCCCACCTGCGGGTCGCCGTCGGCAACCTGGCGCACCAGGTGCTGGCCGAGCAGTCCGAGCCGATCGACGTGGACGCCTCCGCCTCGCAGGGCTTCGACCGCGCGGAACAGCTGGTCGCACGGCTCGTGGAGTCCACCGGGATCAGTCCCGGCAAGGTGCTCGGTGTCGGCCTCGGCGTGCCCGGTCCGATCGACGTGGAGACCGGCGCGCTCGGCTCGACGGCCATCCTGCCCGGCTGGAGCGGCATCAATCCGCGCCAGGAGATGTCCGACCGGCTCGGCGTCCCGGTGCAGGTCGACAACGACGCCAACCTCGGCGCGCTCGGCGAGCTGGTCTGGGGCGGCGGCCGCGGGGTCAAGGACCTCGCCTACATCAAGGTGGCCAGCGGCGTCGGCGCGGGCCTGGTGATAGACGGCCGGATCTACCGCGGTCCGGGCGGCACGGCGGGCGAGATCGGCCACATCACGCTGGACGAGTCGGGCCCGGTCTGCCGCTGCGGAAACCGCGGCTGCCTGGAGACCTTCACCGCCGCCCGCTACGTCCTGGAGCTGCTGCGCGGCAGCCACGGGGAGGGTCTGAGCATCCCGCGGATGGTGCAGCTGGCGCGCGAGGGGGACCCCGGCTGCCGCCGGGTGACGGGCGACGTCGGGCGGCACATCGGGATGGGCGTGGCGAGCCTGTGCAACCTGCTGAACCCCTCCCGGGTGGTCCTCGGCGGCGACCTGGCAGAGGCCGGTGAGCTGGTACTCGGCCCCATAAGGGAATCCGTGTCCCGTTACGCGATCCCCAGTGCCGCCCAGCGGCTGTCCGTGGTGCCGGGCGCCCTCGGGGCGCGGGCGGAGGTCCTTGGGGCACTTGCCCTGGTTCTGAGTGAAATGGGCGATTCCACCCTGCTGGACGGCAACCAGCCGGTCGACACACCGGCCTTTTCGGCATAACTGAGCGTTCACACTGCTAACGAAACGCGCCGTTGCCATCTCGTTAAGTGTTTACTTCTTGACGACAGGCCGTCGGCCGGAGTTGACTCACGTCCACCTCGGCCGCGGTGTTGCGGCCCTGTCAGGGAGGCAACCTCAGATGAACGCAATGACGCGTCGGATCGTCATCGGCACGGCGGCCGTTTCGCTCGCCCTCGGCATGGCGGCGTGCGGCAAGGCCGGCGGCGACGACAAGGGCTCCGACAAGGCGTCCAAGGGTGGTGCCGGCAAGTCGATCGGCCTGCTGCTCCCGGAGAACGCGACCACGCGCTACGAGAAGTTCGACCGCCCGCTGATCACCAACAAGATCAACGAGCTGTGTCCCGACTGCTCGGTCGAGTACGCGAACGCCGCGGCCGACCCGGCCAAGCAGGCGCAGCAGGTCAGCACCATGATCGCCAAGGGCGTCAAGGTCCTGATCGTGGACGCGCAGGACTCCAAGGGCATCAAGTCGTCGATCCAGGCGGCGAAGGCCAAGGGTATCAAGATCGTCGCCTACGACCGCCTCGCCGAGGGCCCGATCGACGCGTACGTCTCCTACGACAACGAGAAGATCGGCGAGCTGCAGGGCCAGGCGCTGCTCGACGCGATGGGTTCCAAGGCGACGCCGTCTGCCAACGTTGTCATGATCGACGGTGACCCCGCCGACCCGAACGCCGCCATGTTCAAGGCAGGCGCGCACAAGGTCCTCGACGGCAAGGTGAAGATCGCCTACGAGCAGTCGGGTCTGTGGAAGGGCGACATCGCCAACCAGAAGATGACGGCCGCCATCCAGCTCATCGGCAAGGACAAGATCGCCGGCGTCTACTCCGCCAACGACGGCATGGCCGGCGGTGTCGCGACCGCCCTCAAGGGTGCGGGCATCAACCCGCCGCTCACCGGCCAGGACGCCGAGCTCGACGGTCTGCAGCGGATCCTGGCGGGCACCCAGACCGCCACGATCTACAAGGCCTACCAGCCGGAGGCCGACGCCGCCGCCGAGATCGCGGTCGACCTGCTCCAGGGCAAGGACTTCAAGACCGTCGCGGACGCCACCGCCAAGCAGCTGACCGGCACCGAGGTGCCCGCCAAGCTCCTGCCGGCGACCTCGGTCACCGTGGCCAACATCAAGGACACGGTCGTCAAGGACGGCCTGTACACCGCCGCCCAGATCTGCACCGCGGACTACGCCGCCAAGTGCACCGCCGCCGGCATCAACTGACCCGACGGCACATCCGGTCCGCACGGTCCGCGCCGATCCCACGGCCTGAACCGTCCCCGTGAACCTGTCCGGTGCCCGCCCCGCACAAAACACCCCGCTAACGGGGCGGGCGCCGGACGGAAACGCTTGCGGCCGGAGCTTTCGTGAACGGGGGTCTACCCGTTCCCCGTTCACTTTGTAATCTTGTAACCCGTGCATTGCGCAATCCCTCCGCGGCTGTTCGACGCAGTACGCGGCATCCCCGCCGGTCAGGCGGCGAAGGAGATGGTTCACGTGTCCGCTACGCCCGTGCTGGCGTTGCGCGGAGTCTCCAAGCGATTCGGTGCGGTCCAGGCCCTCACCGATGTCGATCTGGAGGTTCACCCCGGAGAAGTGGTCGCCCTGGTGGGCGACAACGGCGCCGGAAAGTCAACTCTGGTCAAGACCATCGCGGGCGTGCACCCCGTGGACGAGGGCGTCATCGAGTGGGAGGGGCGGTCGGTGCACATCAACCGCCCGCAGGACGCCCAGCAGCTCGGCATCGCGACCGTCTACCAGGACCTCGCGCTCTGCGACAACCTCGACGTCGTCGGGAACCTGTACCTCGGCCGGGAGCTGCTGCGCTTCGGCAGCCTCGACGAGGTCACGATGGAACAGCGCTCCCGCGAACTTCTGAACACACTGTCCATCCGGATCCCCAGCGTCCGGATCCCGATCGC
Organism: Streptomyces sp. NRRL F-5123; assembly: GCF_000721495.1. GTDB lineage: Bacteria > Actinomycetota > Actinomycetes > Streptomycetales > Streptomycetaceae > Actinacidiphila. The sequence goes on along the minus strand of NZ_JOHY01000003.1, from coordinate 67,627 downwards.
GAGCCTCTCCGGTGGCCAGCGGCAGGTCGTGGCCATCGCCCGCGCGCTGATCGGCGACCCCAAGGTCGTCATCCTCGACGAGCCGACGGCCGCCCTCGGTGTCGAGCAGACGGCGCAGGTCCTGGACCTCGTCGAGCGGCTGCGTGAGCGCAACCTCGGCGTCATCCTGATCAGCCACAACATGGCTGACGTCATGGCGGTCTGCGACACCGTTCACGTGCTGCGCCTCGGCAGGAACAACGGTGCCTTCCCGGTCAAGGACACCACCAACGAAGAGATCATCGCGGCCATCACCGGCGCCACGGACAACGCCGTGACCCGCCGTCTGGCGCGCAACGCGGAGGCAGCCCAGTGAGCGACAAGACCACGATGAGCAAGCCGGTGGACGAGGTGCCGCCGCCGGCGGTCGCGACCGTCGACCCCCGGCTGCTGGTCCGGGAAGAGGGCTTCAAGGGCTACATCACGGAGTTCAAGCGCAAGCTGAAGGGCGGCGAGCTGGGCTCGCTCCCGGTGATCGTCGCGCTGATCATCATCTGGACCGTCTTCCAGGTCCAGAACAGCCTGTTCCTGAGCTCCCAGAACATGGTCAACATCGGCTTCTTCATGGCCGGTACGGGCATGCTGTCGATCGGCCTGGTCTTCGTGCTGCTGCTCGGCGAGATCGACCTGGCGGTCGGCTCGGTCAGCGGTCTGGCCTCCACGGTCTTCGCCATCCTGACCGTCCAGCACGGGGTCAACCCCACCCTGGCAGTCCTCCTGACGCTGCTCACCGGCATCGTCATCGGCGCCTTCCACGGCTTCTTCTTCGCCAAGATCGGCGTCCCGGCGTTCGTCGTCACCCTGGCCGGCTTCCTCGGCTGGGCGGGCGTCATGAAGTACCTGCTGCGTAGCACCGGCAGCCTCACGATCCAGGACAAGGGCCTGCTGCACACCCTGGGCCAGCGCTCCTTCTTCATGAACCAGAGCATCGCCGGCGCGTACATCCTCGCCACGCTCGCCGTCGCCGCCCTGCTGGTCGGCTCGGTCATCGAGCAGCAGCGCCGCCGCAAGGCCTCGGTGCCCTACCGGCCCACCAGCGAGATCCTCTTCCGCACGGTCGCGCTCGCGGTCGTCGCCTACGTGTCGGCGTACGTGCTGAACAAGTCCTCCGGCGTGCCGAACTCCCTGGTGATCTTCCTGGCCGCGCTGGTGATCTGCGACTTCGTGCTGCGCCGCACCACCTACGGCCGCAAGATCTTCGCGGTCGGCGGTGGCATCGAGGCCGCCCGCCGCGCCGGTATCAACGTGGCGATGGTCCGGATATCGGTCTTCGCGATCTCCGGCTTCTTCGCGGCCCTCGGCGGCCTCTTCCTGGCCGCCCAGCAGTACACCGCGACGCTCCAGGCCGGCAGCGGCAACCTGCTGATGCTCGCCATCGCGGCAGCCGTCATCGGCGGCACCAGCCTCTTCGGCGGGCGCGGCAGCGTCTGGTCGGCGCTGCTGGGCATGCTGGTCATCGAGTCCATCCAGATGGGCCTGAACCTGCTGAACAAGGACGACTCGATCAACGACATGATCACCGGCGCGGTGCTGCTCGCCGCCGTGGTCGTCGACTCGATCTCGCGCCGCACCCAGCGCAGCTCCGGCCGCGCCTGACCCGCGGCACGCACCACCCGGACCGCCGGGCGGACCTGGAACCCCAGGTCCGCCCGGCGGTCCGCCGTTTCCGGGGCCGTGCGGGCGTACGGGGGATACGGGGTCGGGGCCCGGGTGGGGGCGCCGACACGCCGCCGGGGGCCCGCGGGCGCGGCGCGTGACGGACATCGCACGGGGCGCCCGACGCGCCGGTAACCCGAACATTAGACTCTTGCGAAGGCCAGATCGGCCGGGAGCGACAGGCTAAGGAGGAACGGGTGGCACTGCTGACCCGTATCAACGGACCGCGCGACCTCGACCGGCTCAGCCCGCAGCAGCTCGTGGAGCTGTCCGCCGAGATCCGCTCCTTCCTCGTCGACGCGGTCTCGAAGACCGGCGGCCACCTCGGCCCCAACCTGGGCGTCGTGGAGCTGACCGTGGCCCTGCACCGGGTCTTCGACTCCCCGCGCGACCGCATCCTCTTCGACACCGGGCACCAGGCCTACGTCCACAAGCTGCTGACCGGACGGCAGGACTTCAGCCGGCTCAAGAGCACCGGCGGCCTGTCGGGCTACCCCTCGCGGGCCGAGTCCGAGCACGACGTGATCGAGAACAGCCACGCCTCCACGGTGCTGGGCTGGGCCGACGGGCTGGCCAAGGCCAACGAGCTGCTGCGCCGCGACGACCACGTGGTGGCCGTCATCGGCGACGGGGCGCTCACCGGCGGCATGGCCTGGGAGGCGCTCAACAACATCGCCGCGGCCAAGGACCGCCCGCTCGTCATCGTCGTCAACGACAACGAGTGGTCGTACTCGCCCACCATCGGCGGCCTCGCCAACCACCTGGCCACGCTGCGCACCACCGACGGCTACGAGCAGTTCCTCGCCCGCACCAAGGAGGTGCTGGAGCGCACCCCGCTCATCGGCCGCCCGCTCTACGAGACGCTGCACGGCGCCAAGAAGGGCCTGAAGGACTTCATCACCCCGCAGGGCATGTTCGAGGACCTGGGCCTGAAGTACCTCGGCCCGATCGACGGCCACGACGTCGAGGCCGTGGAGTCCGCCCTCCAGCGCGCCAAGCGCTTCCACGGGCCCGTCCTGGTGCACTGCATCACCGAGAAGGGCCACGGCTACACCCCGGCCGAGCGGGACCGCACCGACCGCTTCCACGGCATCGGCCCGATCCACCCCGACACCGGCCTGCCGCTGTCCGAGGGCGGCGCCGACTGGAGCGACCTTCCTCAACCGCGCCTTCGACCAGGTGCTGATGGACGTCGCCCTGCACAAGTGCGGCGTCACCTTCGTCCTGGACCGGGCCGGCGTCACCGGCAGCGACGGGCCCTCGCACAACGGCATGTGGGACATGTCGATCCTGCAGGTCGTCCCGGACCTGCGGATCGCCGCCCCGCGCGACGCCGAGCAGGTGCGGGCGCAGCTGCGGGAAGCCGTCGAGGTCCGCGACGCCCCCACCGTGGTCCGCTACTCCAAGGGCGCGGTCGGCCCCTCGGTGCCCGCGGTCGGCCGGATCGGCGGCATGGACGTGCTGCGCGAGCCGTCCGGCGGCGAGCGGCCCGACGTGCTGCTGGTGTCGGTCGGCGCGCTGGCCCCGATGTGCCTGGAGGTCGCCACGCTGCTCGACGCCCAGGGCATCACCAGCACCGTCGTCGACCCGCGCTGGGTCAAGCCGGTCGATGCCGAGCTGCCGGCGCTCGCGGCCCGGCACCGGCTCGTCGTCACCGTCGAGGACAACGGGCGGGCCGGCGGTGTCGGCTCGGCCGTCGCCCAGGCGCTTCGCGACGCCGAGGTGGACGTGCCGCTGCGGGACTTCGGCATCCCGCAGCGCTTCCTGGAGCACGGCTCCCGCAAGGACGTGCTGGCCGCCGTCGGCCTGACCGCGCCGGCCGTCGCACGCCAGGTCACGGGCGTGGTGGCGACCATCGACGGGCGCTTCGCCGACGAGGCCGCCGAGACGGTGTCCGCCGAGCCCGAGGCGGGCTGACCCCCGGCCCCGCCGCGGCCCGCGTCCCCCGGGAACCCCGTTTCCCGGGCGCGCGCGGCCGATGGTAGAAATGCGCGAAGGCAGTGCGGATGATCGAGGTGGCGTAGCAATGACGGAGTCCAAGGGGCCCGACACCAAGGGCGGTTCGGCAGCCCCGAAGAAGCAGCGCAAGGGCCCCGTCGCCCGGCTGCGGCCGTACGCGGTGGGGATAACGGCCATGGTCGTCGTCTTCGGCGTCTCCGCGCTGATCGGCGCCCATGTCCGGGCCGGCAAGGGTGACAAGGTCTCGGAGCCCACCGGCGCCGTGGCCGCGGCGCAGCCGCAGTCCGCGCAGGACGGCGCGACCCCGACGGCCACCCCCAGCGGCCCGAACCTGGACATCCCCGTGGCCCCGTCGGTGCCGGTCACCGTCACCGTGTTCGAGGATCTGCGCAGCCCCGACGCCAAGGCCTTCCAGGACGAGTACGCGGCGACCGTCCGGGAGCTGCTGGCCACCGGGCAGGTGCGCTTCCAGTACCGCCTGGTCACCGCGTCCGACGCGCAGTACGGCGGCACGGGAGCGGAGGTGGCGGCCAACGCCGCCGCGTGCGCGCAGGACCAGGGCCGCTTCAGCAGCTTCGTCGCCGAGGTGTGGAAGGTCCAGCCGACCGACCCCGAGGACGACGCGCTGGCGAGCGAGAGCCTGATGAAGAAGCTGGCCCGCAAGGCCGGCAAGATCAAGGCCGGCACCTTCGAGCCGTGCGTGGAGCAGCGCGACCACGCGGGCTGGGTGAAGAAGTCCCAGAGCGACTTCACCGCCTCCGGTTACGGAGCCGCGCCCGTCGTCCTCATCGACGGTGTCCAGGTCAAGGACGTCAAGACCCACCTGACGCCGGCGACGCTGCGCTCCCAGGTCGAGGCCGAGGTCGACAAGGTCGTGGCGGAGCGGGCCGCGAAGAGCACGGCCACCCCGCAGGCGGAGGCGAGCTGACCGCCCGCGCGCAGGCATGACGAAGGGGGGCCGGTCCACCGCGGTGGACCGGCCCCCCTTTCGCGTACCGCCCGTCAGACGGCCGGCACGCTCGCCACGCCCGGCGCCAGGAACGGCTTGCCGTTCACCCGCTGCGAGACGCCCTCGCGGTCCAGGTACGGCGTGATGCCGCCCAGGTGGAAGGGCCAGCCGGCGCCCGTGATGAGGCACAGGTCGACGTCCTGGGCCTCGGCGACGACGCCCTCGTCGAGCATCAGCCCGATCTCCTGGGCCACCGCGTCCAGCACCCGTTCGCGCACCTGCGTCTCGGTGAGGACGCTGTCGCCCTGCTCCAGCAGCGCGGCGACCTCCGGGTCCAGTTCGGGGCGGCCCGAGTCGTAGACGTAGAAGCCGCGCTTGCCGGCCTTGACGACGGTCGCCAGGTTCGGCGAGACGGTGAAGCGGTCCGGGAAGGCGGCGTGCAGGGTCTCCGAGACGTGCAGGCCGATCGCCGGGCCGACCAGCTCCAGCAGCACCAGCGGCGACATCGGCAGCCCCAGCGGCTCCACGGCCTTCTCGGCGACGGCGACCGGGGTGCCCTCGTCGATGACGTTCTGGATCTCGCCCATGAAGCGGGTCAGGATGCGGTTCACCACGAAGGCGGGCGCGTCCTTGACCAGCACCGCGGTCTTCTTCAGCTTCCTGGCCACGGCGAAGGCGGTCGCGAGCGACGCGTCGTCGGTGGTCTCGCCGCGGACGATCTCCAGCAGCGGCAGGATCGCGACCGGGTTGAAGAAGTGGAAGCCGACGACCCGCTCGGGGTGCTCCAGCTTCGCGGCCATCTCCGACACCGACAGCGACGAGGTGTTGGTCGCCAGGATCGCGTCCGGGCGCACCACCGCCTCAAGCTCGGCGAAGACCTGCTGCTTGACGCCCATCTCCTCGAAGACCGCCTCGATGACGAAGTCGGCGTCCCCGAAGGCCGCCGCCTTGTCCAGGTGCCCGGTCACGAGCGCCTTGTAGCGGTTGGCGGCGTCCTGCTTCAGCCGCCCCTTGGCGAGCAGCTTGTCGATCTCGGCGTGCACGTAGGCCACGCCCTTGTCGATACGCGGCTGGTCGATGTCGGTCAGCACGACCGGCACCTCCAGGCGCCGCACGAACAGCAGCGCCAGCTGCGAGGCCATCAGGCCCGCGCCCACGACGCCGACCTTCGCCACCGGGCGGGCCAGCGCCTTGTCGGGAGCGCCGGCCGGGCGCTTGGCGCGCCGCTGCACCAGGTTGAAGGCGTAGATGCCGCTGCGCAGCTCCCCGCCCATGATGAGGTCGGCGAGCGCCCGGTCCTCGGCCTCGAAGCCCTGCCGCAGGTCGCCGCCGCGGGCCGCCGAGACGATCTCCAGCGCGCGGTAGGCCGCGGGGGCGGCGCCGTGCACCTTGCCGTCGGCGATGGCGCGCCCGCGGGCCACCGCGGCGTCCCAGGCCTCGCCGCGGTCCACCTCGGGGCGGACGACCTCGATCTCGCCGGTGAGGACGGACGCGGTCCACGCGAGCGACTGCTCCAGGAAGTCCGCGGCCTCGAACAGCGCGTCGGCGATGCCCAGTTCGAACACCTGCGGGCCCTTGAGCTGGCGGTTCTGGTTGAGAGAGTTCTCGATGATCACGGTGACCGCGCGGTCGGCGCCGATCAGGTTCGGCAGCAGGGTGCAGCCGCCCCAGCCGGGCACCAGGCCGAGGAAGACCTCGGGCAGCGAGAAGGCGGGCACCGACGCGGACACCGTGCGGTAGGTGCAGTGCAGGCCCACCTCGACGCCGCCGCCCATGGCCGCGCCGTTGTAGTACGCGAAGGTGGGCACGGCGAGGGTCGACAGCCGCTTGAAGACGTCGTGGCCGCCGCGGCCGATGGCCAGCGCGTCCTCGTGCCGCCCCAGCAGCTCCACGCCCTTGAGGTCGGCGCCGACCGCGAAGATGAACGGCTTGCCGGTGATGCCGACACCCGTGATCGCGCCCTCGGCGGCCTCCTTCTCGACCTGGTCGATCGCCGCGTCCAGGTTGGCGAGCGACTGCGGGCCGAAGGTGGTGGGCTTGGTGTGGTCCAGGCCGTTGTCGAGGGTGATGAGCGCGAAGCGCCCGGCGCCGGGCAGCTCCAGGTGCCGCACCTGCGCGGACGTGACGACCTCGCCGGGGAAGAGCTCGGCCGCGCCCTTGAGGAGTTCGGTGGTGGTGCTCACTTGACGCTCCCGTCGAAGTTCGGGTTCTCCCACACGACCGTGCCGCCCATGCCGAAGCCGACGCACATGGTGGTGATGCCGTAGCGCACCTCGGGGTGCTCCTCGAACTCCCGGGCCAGCTGCGTCATCAGCCGCACCCCGGAGGAGGCCAGCGGGTGGCCGTAGGCGATGGCGCCGCCGTACGGGTTGACGCGCGGGTCGTCGTCGGCGATGCCGTAGTGGTCGAGCAGCGACAGCACCTGCACCGCGAAGGCCTCGTTGACCTCGATGAGGCCGATGTCCTCCATGGTCAGCCCCGCGCGGGACAGCGCCTTCTCGGTGGCCGGGATCGGGCCGATGCCCATGACCTCCGGCTCGACGCCCGCGAAGGCGTACGCCACCAGGCGCATCCTGACCGGCAGCGCCAGCTCGCGGGCGACCTCCTCCGCGGCCAGCAGCGAAGCGGTGGCGCCGTCGTTGAGGCCCGCGGAGTTGCCCGCCGTGACGCGGCCGTGCGGCCGGAAGGGGGTCTTGAGGGCGGCCAGCTGCTCCAGTGTGGTGCCCGGCCGCATCGGCTCGTCGGCGGTGGCCAGGCCCCAGCCCGTCTCCCCGCCCTCGGGCGTGGTGCGGCGGATCGCGACCGGGACCAGGTCCGGCTGGATCTTGCCGTCGGCGTACGCCTTGGCGGCCTTCTCCTGGCTGCGCACCGCGTACTCGTCCGCGCGCGCCTTGGTGAGGGCCGGGAAGCGGTCGTGCAGGTTCTCCGCCGTCATGCCCATGAACAGCGCGGACTCGTCGACCAGCTTCTCCGACACGAAGCGCGGGTTCGGGTCGACGCCCTCGCCCATCGGGTGCCGTCCCATGTGCTCGACACCGCCCGCGACCACCACGTCGTAGGCGCCGAACGCGATGCCGCCGGCCGTCGTCGTCACGGCCGTCATGGCGCCCGCGCACATGCGGTCGATCGAGAAGCCGGGCACGGTCGTCGGCAGCCCCGCCAGGATGCCGGCCGTGCGGCCCAGGGTCAGGCCCTGGTCCCCGATCTGCGTGGTCGCGGCGACCGCGACCTCGTCGATACGGGCCGGGTCCAGGCCCGGGTTGCGCCGCAGCAGTTCCCGGATGCACTTGATGACCAGGTCGTCGGCCCTGGTCTCGTGGTAGATGCCCTTCGGGCCCGCCTTGCCGAACGGGGTACGGACGCCGTCGACGAAGACGACGTCCCTCGCAGAACGCGGCACGACTAGCTCCCTCATATGTGTGTTCACTCGCCTCCCGGGACATGCTACTCGCGGGTAACCGAACGGGACAGTGCGACCCCGCGAAGCGGCGCAGGTCACACCGGAAGGGTTACTGGCCCGCGGCGGGGCGGGCGGTGAGGGCCTTCGTGATGAGCGGAGTGGTCAGCTGCACCTGCCAGGGGCGGGCACCCAGGTCGGCCAGTACCGCGGCCACCGCTTCGGGGGTGAGGTCGGCCGGCGGGGCCCAGCAGACCCGGCGGACGGTGTCCGGGGTGATCAGGTTCTCCTGCGGCATGTGCAGCTCGTCGGCCATGGCCGACACCGCGGCGCGGGCCGCCGACAGCCGGGCGGCCGCGGCCGGGTCCTTGTCCGCCCACGCGCGCGGCGGCGGCGGGCCGGTGTAGGCGGCGGTGGGCTGCGGCAGCTCGCGCTCCGGCAGGCCGCGGGCGCGGTCCACCGCCGCCTGCCACTGGTCGAGCTGGCGGCGGCCCATGCGGTGCCCGAAACCGGGCAGCGCGGCCAGGGCGTGCACGTTCGGCGGGCTCTCCAGTGCGGCGGTGACGATCGCGGCGTCGCTCAGCACCCGGCCGGGGGAGATGTCCCGCTCGCGCGCCGCCCGGTCGCGGGCCAGCCACAGCTCGCGCACCACACCGATCTGCCGCCGGCGGCGCACCTTGTGCATTCCCGACGTGCGGCGCCACGGGTCCACCCGGGGAGCCGGCGGCGGGGCCGCGGCGATGGCCGCGAACTCCTGCAGCGCCCACTCCAGCTTGCCCTGCTCGCGCAGCTCCTGCTCCAGCGCGTCCCGCAGGTCCACCAGCAGCTCGACGTCCAGCGCGGCGTACCGCAGCCAGGGCTCGGGCAGCGGGCGGGTCGACCAGTCCACCGCGGAGTGGCCCTTCTCCAGCGCGTAGCCGAGCACCTGCTCCACCATCGCGCCGAGCCCCACCCGCGGGAAGCCGGCCAGCCGGCCGGCCAGCTCGGTGTCGAAGAGCGAGGAGGGGCGCATGCCCAGCTCCGCGAGGCACGGGAGGTCCTGGGTGGCGGCGTGCAGCACCCACTCCGTGCCGCTCAGCGCGGCGTCCAGCGTGGACAGGTCGGGGCATCCCACGGGGTCGATCAGCGCGGTCCCTGCTCCGGCGCGGCGCAGCTGGACCAGGTAGGCCCGCTGCCCGTAGCGGTAGCCGGAGGCACGCTCGGCGTCGACGGCGACCGGACCCGTACCCGCGGCGAAGGCCGCGACGACCTCTGCGAGAGCCTCCGGGTCTGCGGTCACCGGCGGGATTCCCTCGCGCGGGTCCAGCAGCGGGACCGGCGCCGCCGCGGTCTCAGCGGATGCGATGTCTTGGGCGTCGGTCACCTGTCAAGGGTAGCCTTGCGCCGCACCTGCCGGTGGGGCTTGCCCTGTTCGTCCGGTTACGCCGGATTCGTCGGGTGGCGCGGCGCGGGTGCGTCGGCCAGGGGGCGGAACGTTACGCCCCCTGCGGCGGCGCGTCGGGTCAGTGGATGATGCCGGTGCGCAGTGCGACGGCGACCATCCCCGCGCGGTCGCCCGTCCCGAGCTTGCGCGCGATCCGCGCGAGGTGGCTCTTGACGGTCAGCGCGGACAGGCCCATCGAGACGCCGATGGCCTTGTTGGACTGCCCCTCGGCGACGAGCCTGAGCACCTCCACCTCGCGCCCGGACAGCTCGCGGTAGCCGTTGCCGGGGTGGCCCCCTGCGCCCGGCGGGCGGCGCTGCATGCGGGCGGCGGTCGCGCCGAGCGGGGCGAGCCCGGGGCGGCCGGCGAGGGAGCCGGGGGTGTTGCGGGTGCCGGTCACCACATAGCCCTTCACACCGCCCGCGAGGGCGTTGCGCACCGCGCCGATGTCGTCGGCGGCGGAGAGGGCCAGGCCGTTGGGCCAGCCCGCCGCGCGGGTCTCGGCGAGCAGGGTGAGCCCGGAGCCGTCGGGCAGGTGGACGTCGGCGACGCAGATGTCGCGGGGGTTACCGACCCGGGGACGGGCCTCGGCGATCGACGAGGCCTCGATCACGTCGCGAACCCCGAGCGCCCACAGGTGTCGGGTCACCGTGGAGCGTACGCGGGGGTCGGCCACGACGACCATGGCCGTCGGCTTGCTGGGACGGTAGGCGACCAGGCTCGTGGGCTGCTCGAGAAGAACGGACACCGGGCCTCCTGTGGCAAAGGGGACTGAAAGGGTCACAGTTTCCTTCGGCAGCAAGTGGCCCGGCCTTTAGGGAAAGATCACGATTTGTTGCACATTATTTCCGGCAAATCGGACGGCCGATCGAACGCCAGAGCTGCCCGCCCCGCACGGCCCTCCCGACGCCCCCTCAGGCGGGGCCCGCACGGCGCCCGTACGGGCCCCGGCACGGCCCGCGCCCGGGCCCTCAGGTGCGGCGCTTGGGGAGCGGCACGACGCCCGCCGTGCCGCGCGCCGGGGAGTCCTCGGCCGGCGGCAGGCCCGCGCACGCGCACAGCAGGTCGCACCACGCGGCCAGGTGCGCGGTGACGTCGATCAGCCCGCCTGCCCGCTCCTGCGGCGTCCACGAGGCGCGCAGCTCGATCCTGGTCTCGTCGGGGCGGTCGCCCAGGCCGCCGAAGAAGTGCGACGACGCGCGCGAGACCGTACCGCTCGGCTCGCCGTGGCCGGCGCCGCGCGCGGCGAGCGCACCCGTCAGCCACGACCAGCTGACCTCCGGCAGCAGCGGGTCGCCGGCCATCTCCGGCTCCAGCTCCGCCCGGGCCAGCGTGACCATCCGGAAGGTGCCGGACCAGGCGTCGTGGCCCTGCGGCTCGTGCAGCAGCACCACCCGCCCGTCGGCCAGCTCCTCCCCGTCCGCGTCCGCGAGCACCGTCGCCTCCAGCGCGTAGGCGTACGAGGCGAGCCGGCGCGGCGCGGCCACCTCCTCGATCCGCACCTGCGACCGCACCCGCGCCTCCCGCAACGCGTCCACCGCATGCCGAAAAGGAAAGGGGACCCCGCTGTCCTCGCCGACCTCGCCGACCCGTCCATGCACCGCTGCCATGCCCGGAAGACTAGGGCGCGCCCGGCGTCCGCGTGCGCAACAACACCCGAGGCCCCGTAACCGGTCTCTCCGCGCCCCGTGGGAGGATGCGGGGTGTGAGCACGCATCAGCAGACCGCTGCATCCCCGTTCATCCGCGCCTGCCGGAACGAGCCGGTACCGCACACCCCGGTGTGGTTCATGCGCCAGGCGGGCAGGTCGCTGCCCGAGTACCACAAGGTGCGCGAGGGCGTCCCCATGCTGGAGTCGTGCATGCGGCCCGACCTGATCGCGGAGATCACACTGCAGCCGGTCCGGCGGCACAAGGTGGACGCGGCGATCTACTTCAGCGACATCATGGTGCCGCTCAAGGCGATCGGCCTGGACCTGGACATCAAGCCGGGTGTGGGGCCCGTCGTCGCCGACCCCTTCCGCAGCCGGGAGGACCTGGCGCGGCTGCGCGACCTCGAACCCTCCGACGTCGCCTACGTCACCGAGGCCGTCGGCATGCTCACCGCCGAACTGGGGGAGACCCCGCTGATCGGCTTCACCGGCGCGCCCTTCACGCTGGCCAGCTACCTCGTCGAGGGCGGCCCGTCGCGCAACCACGAGCGCACCAAGGCGCTCATGTACGGCGACCCCCAGCTGTGGCACGACCTGCTCGACCGGCTCGCCGACATCACCGCGTCCTTCCTGAAGGTGCAGATCGAGGCGGGTGCGAGCGCCGCCCAGCTCTTCGACTCCTGGGCCGGCGCGGTGTCCCCGGCCGACTACCGGCGCCATGTGCTGCCCGCGTCCGCGAAGGTCCTGGGGGCCGTCGAGGGCTACGGGGTGCCGCGCATCCACTTCGGCGTCGGCACCGGCGAGCTGCTGGGCCTGCTGGGCGAGGCGGGTGCCGACGTCGTCGGCGTCGACTGGCGGGTGCCGCTGGACGAGGCCGCCCGCCGCGTCGGTCCCGGCAAGGCCCTGCAGGGCAACCTGGACCCGGCGGTGCTCTTCGCGCCGACCGCGGTCGTCGAGGAGAAGGCCCGCGAGGTGCTGGACGCCGCCGCGGCCGCGGGCACCGGCCACATCTTCAACCTCGGCCACGGCGTCATCCCCAGCACCGACCCGGACGCCCTCGGCCGCCTGGTGGAGTTCGTGCACCGCACCACGCAGACGGCCTGAGGACACCCGGCCCCGCCGGTCACCCGGCGGGCGGCTCCTCCTTCCCCGGCCCGTTCCCCGGACCCTGCGGCGGCACCGGCGGCGCTGCCGGAGCGGGCGGTACGGGAGGAGCCGCGGACGGGGTGCCGACGCGCGCCACCGGCGCCCCGGGCGCCCGCCACGGGTCGGCGGCGTCCGCACCCTGCTGCTCCCGCGGGTAGCGCGGCAGCCCGCCGGGTCCGCGCAGCGTCGGGGCGTCCGGGTCCGGCTCGCGCCTCGGCCACCACCGGCGGCGCACCTCGCGGTAGGCCAGCCACAGCGCCGCCAGGGCGAGCAGGAAGGGCAGGGCCACCGCCAGTACGACCAGGACGACCCGAAGGGCCACGTAGAAGGCGTTCCAGCCGTCGCGCAGCGCGTGGCCGACCGAGGTCCAGAAGCCGTCGTGGTGGGCCTTGGGCGCCTTCTTGTGCACGGGCTCGGCGGGCGGCTCGCTCAGGCTGAGCGTGATGGTGGCCAGGTTGGTCTGGTCCTGCAGCGACGCCTGCTGGGCCTCCAGCGACTCCAGCGCCGCCTCGCGGGTGCTCAGCTCGCTCTCCAGCGCGACGACCTCGGTCAGGTCCGTCGCCTTGTCCATGAGCCCGCGCACCCGCGCCACGCTGGCCTGCTGCGACTTCACCCGGCTCTGCACGTCCACCACCTGGCCGGTGACGTCCTGGACGCTGACCTTCCGGGAGAGCAGGCTGCCGAGCCCGGAGAGCCGTTCGAGCAGGGCGTCGTAGCCGGCGGGCGGGACACGCAGCTGGACGCTGGAGGTGACGCGGCCGTCCGTGCCCGTCGTGGTGTCCTCGTCGCCGGAGTAGCCGCCGGCGTCGGCCGCGAAGGACTTGGCCTGCCGGAGCGCGTCGCTGACGTGCGGGGTGCGGACGCTCAGGTTCGCCGTACGGATCAGGTACGACGCGGACGGGTGCGGTGTCCTGCCCGCGTCGGAGCCGGACGAGCCGGCGGACGGCGTGGCCTTTCCGGCGGGGCCCTCGTCCTGGACGGCACCGGTGCTGTCCTTCGCGCTCCCGGAGCCCGGTGCGGCCACCGCCGGGCCCTCCGCGCTGTCGCGCTTGCCGGAGCTGCTGGAACCGCTGGAACTGTCGGAGTGGTCGGACGACGCGCTGCACCCGGCGACGGCGAGCGCCCCCGCCAGCAGCAGCGCGGCGACCGCGGCCGCCCGGCGGCGGCCCCGTCGTGCCCGGCGGGAGCCGGGCGGATAGGCGCCCGGCACGCCGGGCGCGGCCTGTCTCACACTGACTCTCATCGTGAAATCCCCCCAGAGACACGGTTGTCGAGCGGAAGTGCAGGTTTGACGGGAGTGTCGCGCAGCTCGTTCCGCGACTGCGGTACCGGCGCCATCACGGTCCGAACTCGATCCGGCGTCTGAGACAGTGGACGTATGAGCGACACGCACTCCGGCCCGGCCGCGGCGGCATCCCGCGGACACGCAAGCGATCCCGTGGAAGGGAAGCCTCCGGCCCGTGTGGTGGTCGTCGGCGGCGGCATCTCCGGGCTCGCCGCGGCCCACCGGCTGGCCGGCGCGGGGGCGCGGGTCACGGTGCTGGAGGCCTCCGCACGGCTCGGCGGCAAGCTGCACGCCGACGAGATCGCCGGGGTCCCGGTCGACCTGGGAGCCGAGTCGATACTCGCCCGCCGCCCGGAGGCGGTGGCCCTGGCCCGCGAGGTCGGGCTCGGCGGCGACCTGGAGTCGCCGGCCGTGCTGGGCGCCACGGTGTGGACCCGCGGGCGGCTGCGGCCGATGCCGAAGGGCCATGTGATGGGCGTGCCGGGCGACCTCGGACCGCTCGCCGCCTCCGGCGTGATCTCGGCCGCGGGCCTGGCCCGCATCCCGTTCGACCACGTCCTCCCGCGCACCCCGGTCGACGGGGACGTGGCCGTGGGCGCGTACGTCGCCGCCCGGCTCGGCCGGGAGGTCGTCGACCGGCTCGTCGATCCGCTGCTCGGCGGCGTCTACGCGGGCAACGCGTACGAGACCTCGCTGCGCGCCGCGGTGCCGCAGCTCTGGGCCGCCGCCACTGCGGGGCGCTCCCTCATCGAGGAGGCCCGCGCGCTCCAGCGCAGGGCCGCCGCCTCCACCACGGCCGGCCCGGTCTTCAACGGGCTGCGCGGCGGTCTCGGGCGGCTGCCGCTCGCGGTCGCCGACGCCTGCCGGGCGCTGGGGGTCGCCGTCGAGACCGGGGCGCGGGTGCGCGAGCTGCAGCGCACGGGCCCGCACGGCTGGCGGGTCCGGCTCGCCGACCGCGCGATCGACGCCGACGCCGTGCTGCTCGCGGTGCCCGCGCCCGCCGCCGCCCGGCTGCTGGAGGGCGAGTCGCCGGCCGCCGCGGCGGAGCTGTCCGGCGTGGACTACGCGAGCATGGCGCTGGTGACGATGGCCTTCCGGCGCGCCGACCTGGCAGTGCTGCCGCAGTCCAGCGGTTTCCTGGTGCCGCCGGTGGACGGCCGGACGATCAAGGCCTCGACCTTCTCCAGCCGCAAGTGGGGTTGGCTGGACGAGGCGGGCGGCGACACCGTGGTTCTGCGCACCTCCGTCGGGCGCTTCGGCGACGAGGGCGACCTCGCGTGGGACGACACCGACCTGGTGCGGCTGTCCCGCGAGGACCTGGAGCAGGCGGTCGGGCTGCGGGCCGCGCCGGTCGCCGCCCGGGTCACCCGGTGGGACGGCGGCCTGCCGCAGTATCCGGTGGGCCACCTGGACCGGGTCGCCCGGATCCGCGAGCACGTCGGCAAGCTGCCCGGGCTCGAGGTCTGCGGCGCGCTCTACGACGGCGTCGGCATCCCGGCCTGCATCGGCAGCGGGCAGCGGGCCGCGGACGGCCTGCTGGCCACCCTGCTGCCCGCCGGGACGGGCGGCGCGGGAGAATAGCCGCATGACCGACTCCACTCCTGCCGACGCCCCCGTCCCCGCCGACGCCGCCGCCGGCGATTCCACTGCCGCGCACGCCAAGGCCCCCCACGCGGGCAAGAAGGCCAAGGACCTCAACGAGGTCATCCGCTACACCCTGTGGTCGGTCTTCCGGCTCCGCGCCCCGCTCCCGGAAGACCGCTCCGGCTACGCGGAGGAGGTCGACGAGCTGTTCGCGCAGCTCGCCGGCAAGGACGTCACGGTCCGCGGCACGTACGACCTGTCCGGGCTGCGGGCGGACGCCGACCTGATGATCTGGTGGCACTCCGAGACGTCCGAGGCGCTCCAGGAGGCCTACAACCTCTTCCGCCGCACGCGGCTGGGCCGCGCGCTGGAGCCGGTGTGGTCGAACATGGCGCTGCACCGCCCCGCGGAGTTCAACAAGTCGCACATCCCGGCCTTCCTCGCCGACGAGCACGCGCGCGACTACGTGAGCGTCTACCCGTTCGTCCGCTCGTACGACTGGTACCTGCTGCCCGACGAGGACCGCCGCCGTATGCTCGCCGACCACGGCAAGATGGCCCGCGGCTTCCCGGACGTGCGCGCCAACACCGTCGCGTCCTTCTCGCTCGGCGACTACGAGTGGATCCTCGCCTTCGAGGCCGACGAGCTGCACCGGATCGTCGACCTCATGCGGCACCTGCGTGCCTCCGAGGCGCGCCGGCACGTCCGCGAGGAGGTGCCCTTCTACACCGGGCGCCGCCGCGACGTCGCCGACCTGGTCGCCGGCCTCGCCTGAGCCCCGTCCGCAGGGCCCGGTCCCTCGCGGGGCCGGGCCCTGCGGACGTCATCCGTGCGCGTCCCCCTGCTCCCTGGGGCGGTGCGTTCCCTTGCGGGAGGCCGCGCGGGTCACCGCGAGGGCAGGCCGGGGCGCGGTCAGGCGTGGGAGCTGCGCAGGGCGGGGTGGTCGGCGACGACGGTCGCCGAGCCGGGGGCGATCTCCGTGAAGCCCGCGTCCCTTACCAGGGGGAGGGCGGAGGACGCCAGGGCGGGCCAGTCGACGGGGGGCGCCGTGCGTACGGCCAGGGGGAAGCCCGCCGCCCGCCAGGCCGCGCGCGCGGCGGCGTCGAGATCCCACCAGGCGAGCTGCGCCCCGTGCCCGGCCTGCGCCATGGCCTTGCCCGCGGACATCGTGACCTCGGGGTTGAGCCACAGCACCGGCTCGGCGGCGGCGGGCGGCGGCGGGGGCGCGGGGTCGTCGAGTTCGGTGCCCGAGACCTGGAGCTTGGCGAGGTCCTTGGGCCAGCCGTCGAGCGGGACCGGCGGGTAGACCCGCACCTCGGCCGCGCGGCCGGTCACCGTGATGCCGGGCAGCGCCTCGGCCCGCCGCCACTCCGCACCCCGCGCGCGCCGGACGACCTTGCGGATCCGGGCGTCCTGCCAGTCGTGGACGGGCTGCGCCCACTCCCCGTCTTCGGCCGTGGCGCGCTCGTCGGACAGCAGGGTGAGGACGGCGCGCGCGGCGGTCTCCAGCGCGTCGGTGCGCTCCGGCGGGGCTTCCCGCTCGATCCGTACGACGAGCGGCAGGACGAACTGCGGCGCCGCGTCCCGCTCGGCGGCGCTGTGCTGGAAGGGGCTGGTCACGGGCCAAGTCTGCCACCGCCGCTTGGCGCACCGCGGCGGGTGGTCCAAGATGGGCCCGTGCACGCGACCGTACTGCGACTCGACGGTGTCGGGCGGCGCTACGGGCTGCGCGGGCCGTGGGTGCTGCGGGACGTCGCGCTGGAGCTGCTGGCCGGCGCGCTGGTGCGGGTCGAGGGCGTGAACGGCAGCGGCAAGTCGACGCTGCTGCGGCTCCTCGCCGGGGTCGACCGCCCCACCGCAGGACGCGTCACCGGGCGCCCCGCCGCCTCCACCGCGTACGTCCCCGAGCGCTTCCCGGCCGCGCTGCCCTTCCCCGCGCTGCGCTACCTGACGCACCTCGGCGCCGTCCGCGGCCTGCCCGCCGCGACCGCACGGGCGCGGGCCGCGTACTGGCTGGAAAGCTTCGGTGTCGCCGGATACGCCCGCACCCCGCTCGACGAGCTGTCCAAGGGCACCTGCCAGAAGGTCGCGATCGCCCAGGCGCTGCTCGCCGACCCCGGACTGCTGGTGCTCGACGAGGCGTGGACGGGCCTGGACACCGCTGCCCGCGCCACGCTGGACGCCGCGGTGCGGGCCAGGACCGCGGCGGGCGGCACGGTCGTCTTCGTCGACCACGACCCGCGCCGGCTGGCCGGTGAGCAGGACGTCACGGTGACCGTCGACGCCGCGGCGGGCCGGGTCGGGACGCGCCCGCGCACACCGGCGGGCGCCGCGCCGCCGCCGGGGCGCGTGCTGATCGAGGCCGAGGGCACCGGCGAACTCCCCGCGGGCGTACGCCCGTACGCGCTCCCCGGCGCGCCCCCGGCCCGCCTCGTCCTGCCCGCGGCGGCCTCCGACGCGGCCCTGCGCACCCTGCTGACCGCGGACCCGCCCTGGCACATCACCACGGTCCGACCCGCGTCCCGGACCGAGCCTGCGCCCGAGCCTGCGCCCGAGCCCGTGCCCGTGCCCGTGCCGGATGCCGCGGTTGCCGGGCCCGCGGAGCCGTCGCTCCCGGCGCCGGACGCCGCCGCGGCCGCGGCTCCTCCGGCTCCCCTTCCCGCCGGGCAACCGGGCGGCGGATGGCGGCGGGGCGGGGCGCTGGTGCGGTATCAAGCCGCGCTGCTGGCCCGCTCGCACCGGTGGCTGGCGCCGTTGCTGGGGTACGGCGCGGTCATGGCCGTCGGGGTCGGGGGCGGGGAGCCGGTGCTCGGCTCGATGGGGTACGCCGCCGCGCTGCTTCTGCCCGTGACCGCGTGGCTGGTGCGGGTGTGCGTGCGGAACGAGCCTGCCGCCGCGCGTGCCTGCACCGCCTCCGCGGTCGGACCGGGGCGGGCGCACGCCGGGGCGCTGGCCGTCGGGGTGGGCGCCGCCGCGCTGCTGGGCGCGGCCGGGACCGCGCTGGTCGCCGCCGTCAGCGGGGCGCATTCCGACGATCTGGGTACCGCCGTCGCGGTGGGGCCGGCGGCGCTCGCCGGGTTGCTGGCCGCGGTGGTGGCGGTGCTGCTCGGTGGAGCGGTGGGGGCGCTGACCAACCCGCCGCTGGTGCGCGGCACGGGCTGGTCGCTGCTGGTGACGGCGCTGGGCGCGGGCGCGGTACTGCTGGTGTCCGGGTCGCCCGCGCAGGCCGCGGTCACCGGTCTGGTCACCGGCTCGCGCACGGGCGCGGTGCACTACCCGCTGCTGCCGCTCGCCCTCGCGGCGGCCGCCGCGGCCGCCGCGGGCCTGCTCTCCTGCGCGGCCGTCTCCCGCCTCGGCGCGGAGTAGCCGGCGCGGCCCGTAGCGCCCGCGCACCGGACGCCGCGTCCGTACGCGCCCGCGGCAGCCCCGTACCGAACGATTCCGGCCACGGTCGAAGAGCCGGTTCTTCTCGGTGGCAACAGTCATCGAAACTTTCGAAGCAGTGCGCGCCGTTCCGGCCGTCACGTGCCCTGCCCATCGCGGGAGTTGGCCGTTCAGGGTCGTCCCGGCGCCACAAGTGGCCGATGATCAGCGGAGATCACCTGTCCATTGCATCCCCGTGGACAGAAAGATTTCGAAATTTCTACCGAAAGTGTTGACACCCGGAGGGCGCGGTCCAGACTGTTCCGCGTCACCGGTGACGAGTTGCCGGCGATCCGGGCCGCATCCCTTCGGGCCCGGGACTCCGGCCGCGGCACGCTCGGCGGTCGGAGTGCGTGCCATGCCCCTGCCGCGTCAGGCCCTCCCCGGCCCGGCGCGGCCGGGACGACGGCACGCAACCGCCCCCCACATCCGTGCAAGGAGGAACCCAGTGAGTTTGCTGAACCGCGTCATGCACCCCAGACGCCCCGTCATGGCGGCCGTCCGGGGTCTTGCCGCCGTGGCGCTGTCGGTCATGGTCGCTTTCGCGCTCCCCGGCGCGGCCCACGCCGACACGACGGTCAACACGAACAGCACCGGCACCAACAACGGGTACTTCTACTCGTTCTGGAGCCAGAACAGCGGCCAGGCCTCGATGACGATGGGCTCCGGCGGCCAGTACAGCACCACGTGGAACAACGTGACCAACTTCGTGGCCGGCAAGGGCTGGAACCCGGGCACGACCGGGGCCGTGACCTACTCGGGCTCGTGGAATTGCAACGGCAACTGCTACCTGTCGCTGTACGGCTGGACGACGAACCCGCTGATCGAGTACTACATCGTCGACAACTACGGGAACTACAACCCGAGTTCCGGTGCCACCAAGCTGGGGTCGGTCAACAGTGACGGCAGCACGTACGACCTGTACCGGACGCAGCGCGTCAACCAGCCGTCCATCGAGGGCACCGCGACGTTCTACCAGTACTGGGCCATCCGCCAGGCGAAGCGCACCGGCGGCACCATCACGGTGTCGAACTTCTTCAACGCGTGGGCGCAGGCGGGTCTGAACCTCGGCACCCCGAACTACGAGATCCTGGCCACCGAGGGCTACGGGTCCTCCGGCAGCTCCAACATCACCGTCAGCAGCGGCGGCGGCAGCACCACCGGCGGCAGCACCACCGGCGGCACGACGGGCGGCACGACCGGCGGGACCACCGGGGGCACGACCGGCGGGACGACGGGCGGCACCACCGGCGGGACGACCGGGGGCACGGGCGGCAGCGGCTGCTCGGCGGCCTTCACCAACTCCTCCGACTGGGGTGCCGGCTTCACCGGTGCGGTGAGCGTCAAGAACAACGGCTCCTCGGCCATCAACGGCTGGACCGTCAAGCTGACCTTCCCGGGCAACCAGACCGTCACCAACCTGTGGAGCGGCAGCTACACGCAGTCCGGCAACACGGTGACCGTGACGAACGCCAGCTACAACGGGAACCTGGGCGGCGGCGCGAGCACGTCCTTCGGCTTCAACGCCAACTACTCGGGCAGCAACGGCGCCCCGACCGTCTCCTGCACCACGAGCTGACCACCGGCAGACGGACAAGGGGGCGGGTACCGGAATCCCCCGGTGCCCGCCCCCCCGCGCGTCACTCCCCGGCGGGGGCCAGCCGCAGCGAGATCGAGTTGATGCAGTAGCGCTGGTCCGTCGGCGTGGGGTAGCCCTCGCCCGCGAAGACGTGGCCCAGGTGCGATCCGCAGCGCGCGCAGCGCACCTCGGTGCGGACCATGCCCATGGCGCGGTCCTCGATCAGCTCGACCGCGTCGCTGTCGGCCGGGTCGTAGAACGACGGCCACCCGCAGTGCGACTCGAACTTCGTGCCGGAGCGGAAGAGCTCGGCGCCGCACGCGCGGCACTCGTACACGCCCTCGGTCTTGGTGTCGGTGTACTCACCGGTGAAGGGGCGCTCGGTGCCGGCCTGCCGCAGAACCGCGTACTCCTGCGGGGACAGCTCCTCGCGCCACTGCTCGTCGGACTTGTTCACTTCGTACGGCATGGAGGTCCTCTCAGCTGCCGAGGCGGGCCAGAATCCGCGGTCCGAGGTCGGTCACGTCGCCCGCCCCCATGGTGAGAACGAGATCGCCGGGCTTCGCCATTCCTGCCACCAGCTCCGCGACCGCCTCGCGGTCCGGCTCCGGGGTCACGTCGGCGCCCGCCGCACGCGCCGCCTCGACGATGATCGCGCTGGTCACCCCGGGGATGGGGTCCTCGCGCGCCGGGTAGATCTCCAGTACCACGGAGGCGTCGGCGAGCGCGAGCGCGCCGCCCATCTCCTTGCCCAGCTCGCGGGTGCGGCTGAAGAGGTGCGGCTGGAAGACCACGAGCACCCGGCCGCCGTCCGCGGCGGCGCGGATCGCCTCCAGGTCGGCGGTCATCTCGGTCGGGTGGTGCGCGTAGGAGTCGATGACCTGCACGCCCGCGGCCTCGCCCTTGAGCTGGAGGCGGCGCTTGACGCCGGTGTACGACGCGAGCGCGGGCGCCAGCTCCTCGGCGGGCACCCCGAGGGCGATGCCGGCGGCGAGCGCGGCGGCCGCGTTGAGCGCGTAGTGCCGGCCGGGCACCGAGACGGTGAAGGCCAGCTCCCGGCCGTCCGCGAGAACGGCGGTGACCTCGCTGGTGAGGCCGCGCGGGGTGACGGACGTGACCCGCAGTCCGGCGGTGGGCGCCTCGCCGACCGTGAGGACGTGCAGGCCCTCGGCGCCGGCCACCCGCCGGGTCAGCTCCACGGCGCCCGCCTGGTCGGCGGAGACGACGAGCGTGCCGCCGGGGCGGATCTTGCCGACGAAGGTCACGAAGGAGTCGTAGATCTCCTCCATCGACGCGTAGTTCGCGTGGTGGTCCAGCTCCACGTTGAGCACCACCGCGACCTCGGGGTCGTAGGCGTGGAAGCTGCGGTCGCTCTCGTCGGCCTCGGCCACGAAGAGGTCGCCGGCGCCGTGGTGGGCGTTGGAGCCGGGGGCGTCGAGGTCGCCGCCGATCGCGTAGGACGGGGCCAGGCCCAGCGTGCCGAGGGCGACGGCCAGCATCGACGTGGTCGTCGTCTTCCCGTGCGTGCCGGCCACCGCGACCGGGCGGGTGCCGGCCATCAGCGCGGCCAGCGCGTCGCTGCGGTGCACGACCGGCAGGCCGCGCTCGCGGGCCGCCGCGAGCTCCGGGTTCTCCGCGCGGATCGCGCTGGAGACGACCACCGCAGTGGCGTCCGGCGCGAGATTCCCCGCGGCGTGGCCGATGTGCACGGTCGCGCCGAGCGCCCGCAGCGCGGCCGCCGTCTCCGACTCGCGCGCGTCGCTGCCCGCCACCGCCGCGCCGCGCTGCGCGAGGATCTTCGCGATGCCCGACATCCCTGCGCCGCCGATCCCGATGAAGTGCGGTCGGTCCAGGGTGGGCGGAACGGTCGGGCTCATACGCGCATCTCCAAGGGGTGGCCGGGTCGTCCACGGACGGGTCAGCCGATTCTCGCACTGCCGGGCGTGCCGCTTCGCGCACCCGCGGGGCTCCGGTGCGACGCGGCCGGGCGCGCCCGCCGCCCGAGGGCTCAGCGGCGGCGGGCGCGGACCGGGCGCCCGCTCACTCGTCGTCGTCCTGCTGGGCGAAGAGCTTCAGCACCGGCACGCCCACCTTGTGGCGGGCCCTGGAGGTCCAGTCGCGGTGGAAGAACTCCTCGACGAAGTGCGGCGCCGTCAGCACGATCACCTCGTCCGCGTGCGTGCGCTCGACCACCGACTTGAGGACGTCCAGCGGGTGCTTCTGGATGATCTCGCCGACCGCCTCGGCCCCGGCGGTGCGCAGCTGGTCGACGGAGGCGGCGAGCGCCAGCTCGGCGGGCTTGTAGGCCTGCTCGCCCTCCGGTACGTCGTTCTCCCGCGCGGCCTCCTCCAGGTGGCCCAGCGCCACGTCGTCCACCGCCCGCAGCAGCCGGTCCTGGTCGCCGCGGGGCTGCATCAGCACCACGAACGAGACCGGATCCTCACCGTGCAGGGTGGTGACGAGCTCCACGTCGGCGGGGGCGAGCGCCTTCTCGATCATGAGTACGGTCGTGAACACGGACGCGTCCTTCTTTCTCAGGGGCCACTCGGCCGCCCTGCAAACCATCCTGCCCCGATCTTCACAGGGCACCGCTATGAGTCTTCCCGAGCGACACCAAGCGGAACGTGGGAATCCGCTTTTTACGGCTCACCCTTGCCCCGGGGGGCGTACGGCGCGGCGCCGGGTTTACGCGAGCCGCATGCCGGCCCGCCCGGTGTGCGGCGCCGGGGGCCGCGGGTTGACGGGTGCAGGCGGGTGGGGACGGGGCGGTTGCGTGCTACGCGCGGACGTACCGCGTGAAGAGGAAGCCGTCCTCCTCCAGGACCGACCGCGGGGCGTAGCGGGCCGGGCCCGGGACGGCGGGGCCGTTCATGATCCGCGGCGCCCCGCCGCCCAGGAGCAGCGGCGCCACCGTCAGGCACAGCTCGTCGACGGCGCCGGCCGCCGCGAACTGCGCCAGCAGCCGCGGTCCGCCCTCGTGCAGCAGCCGCGGGTAGCCGCGCGCGGCCAGCTCGGCGACGGCGCGGAGCGGGTCGACCCCGGTGCCGTCACCGTCCGCCTCCGCCGCGACGACCACCTCGGCGCCCGCCGCCCGTGCCGCGACCAGCCGCTCGCGCGGCGCCGCCGCCCCCGTCAGGACCAGCGTCGGGACGAGCGGCTCGCGGAAGAGCGGGCTGCCGAAGTCCAGGTCGAGGCTTCGGGTGACCACCGCGACCGCCGGGGCCGGCGCCTGGCCCGCGGCCGCCCGCCGGCCGGCGAACTCCTTGCGCGCCCTGCCCGGCCGGTAGCCCTCGCGGCGCGCGGTCTCGGCGCCCACCACGACCACGTCGGCCAGCGCCCGCAGCACCCCGAAGATCCGCATGTCGGCGGGGGAGGACAGCGGCGCGGACTTGCCGTCGGCGACCGCGGCCCCGTCCAGCGAGCCGACCATGTTCGCCCGCAGCCAGGGGCGGCCCTCCGCCACCGAGGCCGGATACGCGTAGAAGTCCGCGAGACCGACCGGGGTGTCCAGGTCCGGTTCCGCGGGCCCGCCGGGCACGCCGGAGGGCTCCGCGTCCGCCGCCCCGGCGGGTGGGTACAGACGCCGCATACCCGCGATCCTCCCACGTCCCGAAGTGGCGCGCCCCACGGTGCCCCGGCACGTGGGCGTCCGCCGGAGGGACTACCCTGGACAGTCGTGACAGCACTGCCGTCGTACGAATCCGTCCTGCTCAGCCCGGTCGCGCTGAGCGGCCGCACGCCGCATGTCGACACGGGGCGGCTCGTCGCCGAGATGGTGCCCCCGCCGCGCTTCGACGGGGTCCGCTTCGAGACGTACGTCGCGGACCCCGCGCAGCCGAGCCAGGCGGCGGCCGTCGCGAGGCTGCGTGAATTCGCCCGGCAGGACGCCCCGCAGGCCCGCCGCCGCTGGTTCCGCAGCGCGCCGCCCGCACACCCCGCCGGCGGGGTGTATCTCGACGGCGGCTACGGCGTCGGCAAGACCCACCTGCTGGCCTCGCTCTGGCACGCCACCCCGGCGCCCCGCGAGCGCAAGGCCTTCGGCACCTTCGTCGAGCTGACGAACCTGGTCGGCGCGCTCGGCTTCCAGCCCGCCGTGGCGGCCCTCAAGGACCACCGGCTGCTGTGCATCGACGAGTTCGAGCTCGACGACCCCGGCGACACCGTGCTGGTCTCCACTCTCCTCGGCAAGCTCGCGGACGCGGGCGTACGGCTCGCGGCGACGTCCAACACGCTGCCGGGCAGGCTCGGCGAGGGGCGCTTCGCCGCCGCCGACTTCATGCGCGAGATACAGGGCCTGTCCGCGCGCTTCACCAGCATCAGGATCGACGGCGAGGACTACCGGCACCGCGGCCTGCCGCAGGCGCCCGAGCCCTACGCCGACGAGCAGGTGACGCGCGCCGCCCTCGGCACCCCCGGCGCGGCCCTCGACGACTTCGCGGAGCTGTCCGCGCACCTCGCGACCGTCCACCCGAGCCGCTACGGGGCGCTGTGCGACGGCGTGGAAGCGCTCTTCCTGCGCGGGGTCACCGAGGTCACCGACCAGGCGACCGCGCTGCGCGTGGTGGTGCTCGCCGACCGGCTCTACGACCGCGAGGTCCCCGTGATGGCCTCCGGCGTGCCCTTCGACCGGCTCTTCTCGGCGGAGCTGCTGTCCGGCGGCTACCGCAAGAAGTACTTCCGGGCCGTCTCGCGGCTCACCGCGCTGGCCCGCGACGCCGCCGCCCGCGGCGGACGCGCGGACGCCGGCTCGGCCGGCTGACCGGCGCTGCCCCGGGCCGCCCCGCGCTGCCCCGGGCTGGCGGAACGGTGCGGTCCGGCGCACGATCGGTGCATGGCGACCCACACGGCAGCCCCCGACCTGCGGTCGCTGCTGCGGCTGCCGCCCGGCCCGGTCGACCTGGCCGGTTACGGTACCCGGCGGACCCCCGGCGCCCCGGCGGGCGGAAAGGCGGGCGCGCGGGCCGAGACCGAGCGCGTACGGGCGCTGCTCGCCCGGTGGCAGGAGCGGCTCTTCGCGCAGAGCACCGCGGGCGATCCGCGCTGCCTGCTGCTCGTCCTCCAGGGCATGGACACCTCCGGCAAGGGCGGCACCGTCAAGCACGTCGCCTCCGGCCTGAACCCGGCGGGCGTCCGCGTCACCGCCTTCAAGGCGCCGACCCCCGAGGAGCGGCGGCACTCCTTCCTGTGGCGCATCCGGCGGGCGGTGCCGGGGCCCGGCGAGATCGGCGTCTTCGACCGCTCGCACTACGAGGACGTGCTGGCCGCCCGGGTCCGCGGCCTCGTCCCGCGCGCCACCTGGGCCCGCCGCTACGGCGTCATCAACCGCTTCGAGCAGTCGCTCGCCGACGACGGCGTCACCGTGGTGAAGGTCTTCCTGCACATCGGCCCCGGCGAGCAGCGCAGCCGGCTGCTCGCCCGGCTCGACAACCCGGCCAAGCACTGGAAGTTCACCGCGGGCGACATCGCCGACCGCGCGCTGTGGCCCGCCTACCAGGAGGCGTACGAGGCGGCGCTGGAGCGCTGCGGCACCGCGACGGCGCCCTGGTACCTGGTGCCCGCGGACCGCAAGTGGTACCGCAACTGGGCGGTCGCCCAGCTCCTCCTGGAGCACCTGGAGCTGATGGACCCGCACTTCCCGCCCGCGGACTTCGACGTCGAGGCGGCCCGCACGGCGCTCCTGGCGACCTGACGGAGCGCCACCGGTCAGCCCGAGCAGGCCGTGCGCTGGGCCTCCTGCCACTCGCACACCGGGCAGTACGTCGCGCCCCGGGTGCTCGCGGGGTGCTCGGTCGGCTCGCCGCACAGCACGCAGTCCGCGCGCGGCTCGGCAGCCTCGTCGTCCTGAGGCGCTTCCACCGGCTGCTCCTGGGGTCGGGTCACCCGTCCACGGTATCGCCCGTCGTCCGCAGCACCGCGGCGCCCCGGGCGGGCAGCTGCACGGCGGGGCCCGGCAGCAGCTTGCACGCCGGGCGGGCGAGCACGACCTCGCAGGGGGTGTTGAGCGGCACCCGCGCGGGCGCGTCGGAGAAGTTGACGAGGACACGGAAGGGGCCGCGTGCGACCCGCAGCGTACGGCCGCCCGCCGTCGCCGCGACGGCGTCCAGCTGCGGGTCGGTCAGGGCGGGCTCGGCGCGGCGCAGCGCGATCAGCGCGCGGTACCACTCCAGCAGCTCGCGGTGCCCGTCCTTCCCCGGCTCCGCCCAGTCCAGGCACGAGCGGTCGCGGGTGGCCGGGTCCTGCGGGTCGGGCACGTCGAGCTCGGCCCAGCCGTGCGCGGCGAACTCGCGGCGCCTGCCCGCGGTGATGGCCGCGCCCAGCTCCGCGTCGTGGTGGTCGGTGAAGAACTGCCACGGGGTGCTCGCGCCCCACTCCTCGCCCATGAAGAGCATCGGGGTGAAGGGCGAGGTCAGCACGAGCGCCGCGGCGACACCGAGCGCCTGCGGCGCCAGCCGGTCGCCGGTGGCGCGGTTGCCGACCTGGTCGTGCGTCTGGGCGTAGCCGATCAGCCGGTGCCCGGGGAGGGTCGTCGGGTCGATCGGGCGGCCGTGGCGGCGGCCGCGGAAGGAGGAGTAGGTGCCGTCGTGGAAGAAGCCGCGGGTCAGCGTCCTGGCGACGGCGGCCGGGCCCGCGGCGGCGAAGTCTGCGTAGTAGCCCTGCGCCTCGCCCGTCACGGCGGCGTGCAGGGCGTGGTGGAAGTCGTCGTTCCACTGCGCGTGCAGGCCCTGGCCGCCCGCCTCGCGCGGGGCGGTGGTGCGCGGGTCGTTCAGGTCGGACTCGGCGATCAGGAACAGCGGGCGGCCGACCGCCGCCGACAGCCCGTCCACCGCGGTCGACAGCTCCTCCAGGAAATGCAGCGCGCGGGTGTCGACGAGCGCGTGCACCGCGTCCAGCCGCAGCCCGTCGAGGCGGTAGTCGCGCAGCCAGGCCAGGGCGCTGCCGACGAGGAAGGCGCGCACCTCGTCCGAGCCGGGCGCGTCCAGGTTCACCGCGTCGCCCCACGGTGTGTGGTGGCGGTCGGTGAAGTACGGGCCGAAGGCGGGCAGGTGGTTGCCGGACGGGCCGAGGTGGTTGTGGACGACGTCCAGCACGACACCGAGGCCGTGCCGGTGCGCCGCGTCGACAAAGCGCTTCATCGCCTCGGGCCCGCCGTACGGCTCGTGCACCGACCACAGCGACACCCCCTCGTAGCCCCAGCCGTTGGTGCCGGGGAAGGAGCACACCGGCATCAGCTGGACGTGCGTGATGCCGAGCCGGGCCAGGTGCGGCAGCCGCTCGACCGCGGCGTCGAAGGTGCCCTCGGGTGTGAAGGTGCCGACGTGCAGCTCGTAGAGCACCGCGCCGGGCAACCCGCGCCCGGGCCAGGGTGCCGACCAGCTGAAGGCGTCGTGGTCCACGACCGCGCTCGGCCCGTCGGGCCCGTCCGGCTGCCGTCGCGACCGCGGGTCGGGCAGCGGCGGACCGCCGTCCAGGACGTACGCGTAGCGGGTGCCCGCCGGTGCCGACAGCTCGGCCCGCCACCACCCGTCCCGCGCCGGGTCGGGGCCCAGCCGGTGCGTGCGTCCGCCGGCCACCACCTCCACCCGCTGGGCCTGGGGCGCCCACACTTCGAACAGCACGCACATCTCCCGTCCGCCGGCGACACTCGCGTCCCGCGCAGGATGCATGCCCGCGGGCCGGCCCGGATAGACGCGATTCACCCCCCTCCCGGGGCGGCGCCGCGGCTCAGGCGGTCTGGTGCAGGGCCCGTCCGCCGAGGGTCAGGAAGACCTCGCCGACCGCCTCCGAGAGGGTCGGGTGCGGGTGGACGTGGGCGGCGACGTCCGCCGGATCGGCCTCCCAGCCGACGATCAGTTGGCTCTCGGCGATCATCTCCGAGACGTGCGGTCCCACCAGGTGGACGCCGAGGACGGGGCCGCCCGCCGCCGCGACCACCTTCACGCTGCCGCCCCGGCCGTGCACCATGCCCTTGGCCACCGCGGTCAGCGGCATCGTGTTCACCACCACGTCGTGGCCGGCGTCCCGGGCCTGTCGCTCGGTCAGCCCCACCGCGGCCGTCTGCGGGCTGGAGTACGTCACGCGCGGCACCGCCGCGTAGTCCACCGGCCGCGGGCTCCGCCCGGCCAGCACCTCCGCCACCAGCAGGCCCTCCGCGAAGGACGCGTGCGCCAGGCCCGGTGAGGGCGGCGGCAGCAGGTCGCCCACCACATGGATGCCGGGTACCGCGGTCTCCAGCCGCGCCCAGTCGGCGGGCGGGACGAAGCCGCGCGCGTCCGCGGCCAGGCCCGCCGCGGCCAGGCCGAGCCCGTCCGTGACCGGCTCGCGGCCCACCGCCACCAGCAGCCTGTCCACGTCGTGGACGCGCGACTCGCCGCGCGCGGACAGCACCGTGACCCGCACCCCGCCGGCGTACGGCTCCGCGCCCGTCATCCGCGCGCCGGTGAGGATCTCCACGCCGCGCCTGCGCAGTCCCCGGCCGAGCTGCCGCGACACCTCGTCGTCCTCCAGCGGCAGCAACCGGTCGGCCGCCTCGACCAGCAGCACCCGGGCGCCCATCGAGCGGTGCAGCGACGCGTACTCCACGCCGATCGCACCGCCGCCCAGCACCAGCACGGACTTCGGCAGGCCCGGCGCGAACAGCGCGTCGTCGCTCGTCACGACCCGCCGCCCGTCCGGCGCGAGACCCGGCAGCAGCCGCGGGCGCGAGCCCGTCGCCAGGACGACGCCGCGCCGCGCGGTGTACGTCCGCCCGCCGGCGGCCACCGTGCGCGGCCCGGTCAGCCGCGCCTCGGCCCGCACCACGCGCACCCCGGCGTGCGCGAGGTGCCCCTCCACGCCGCGGTGGTTGCGGGCCACGATGTCGTCGCGGGTCGCGGTCAGCGCGGGCCAGTCCACCGAATCCAGCGTCGCCTTGACGCCCCACCGCTCGCGCGCCTCGGCGATGCCGTCGACCAGCTCGGCCGCGTGCAGCATCGCCTTGCTGGGGATGCAGCCGCGGTGCAGGCATGTGCCGCCGACCAGGTCCCGCTCGGCCAGCACCACGTCCAGGCCGAGGCCCGCGGCGCGCAGGGCCGTGCTGTAGCCGCCCGTGCCGCCGCCGATCACGATGACGTCCGCCGTGGTGGGCGCGGCGTCCGGAGTGTTCTCGCTCGTCATGCCGTCAGTCTCCGGCGGCCCCACGCCATGAGTCCAAGACATAATCTGCTGGCAGGTCATGCAGGACGTTCATGAGGAGGTCCCCGGTGAGCCTGCGGCAGATGGAGTATTTCGTCACCGTCGTCGAAGCCGACTCCTTCACCCGCGCGGCGGAGCAGCTGCACGTCACGCAGCCCGCCCTGTCGCACCAGATCAAGGCGCTCGAACGGCACGTCGGGGGGCCGCTGCTGGAGCGGCTGCCGCGCGGGGTGCGGCTCACGGCGATGGGCCGGGCCTTCCTGCCGCACGCCGAGTTCGCCGTGCGCAGCGCCGCGCAGGCGGAGCGGGCCGCGCGCGCCGCGGCGGGGGCCGAGGGCGGCGAGATCCATGTCGCCGCGGTCCACTCCGTCGCGGCCGGGCTGCTCCCGCCCGCCTTCGCCCGCTGGCGGCGCGACCACCCGGGCGTCCAGCTCGTGCTGCACGAGTACGCGCGGGACGCGGACCTGGACGACGCGATGGAGCGGGGCGTCGCGGACCTCGCCGTCGGGCACGGCGGGGACGGCGCCGCGGCGCGGGCGGTGATCGGCGAGGAGGAGGTCGTCGTCGTGCTCCCGCCGGGCGATCCGCTCGCCGGCGGCGGACCCGTGCCGCTCGCTGCGCTGGCCGGGCGGGACTGGGTGCGGTGCGCGATGGAGCCCGTGGTGGGCGGGCGGCCCTTCATCGATCTGGCCTGCGAACGCGCGGGGTTCGCACCCCGGGGCGCGGTGCGGACCGAGCACACGACGACGGCGGTCGCCATGGCCGCGGCCGGGGCGGGCGTCGTGGCGGTCCCCTCCTACGCGGTCCCGCCCGGCACCCCCGCGGTGTCCCTCACCCCGCCCTGGCGCCGCCCCCTTCACGCCTGGGGCCGCACCGCTTTCCCGGCGCCGGTCACCGAACTTGTTCTCCACCTCACCCATCCGGCGGGCTCGGCTCCGTGACGCTCCGGGCTGCCCCGCCCACCGCAAGAGGCCGGCCCGGAGCGCAAGGGCCCGCGGAGCTCAGGAGCGGATACCCCGCGGCGGAGCCGCCCAGCTCGCGAGGAGGGCGAGGCGGTCGGCGGTGGGGGAGCCGGGTGGGGCGGTGTACGCCACGAGGGTCTGGTCGGGCTCTCCCGGCAGCGCGAGGGTCTCGTACGAGAGGCGGAGCTCCCCGGCCACGGGGTGGTTGATGCGCTTGACCCCGTACGTCTTCTCGCGCACGAGGTGGTCGGCCCACAGCCGGCGGAAGGCCTCGCTCTTGAGCGAGAGTTCGCCGACCAGCGCGGTGAGCGCCGCGTCCTCGGGGTGGCGGCCGGCACCGAGCCGGAGGTAGGAGACGGTCTCCGCGGCGACCGCGGGCCACTCCGGGTAGAGCTCCGGAGCCTGCGGGTCCAGGAAGACGAGCCGCGGCATGTTGCGCCGCAGCGGCTCCGCGGCGAAGCCGTGCAGCGCGTCGCCGAGGGCGTTCCACGCCAGGACGTCCATACGGTGGCCGAGCACCATGGCGGGGCAGTCCGCCATCCGGTCGAGCAGCAGCTGCACCCCGGGCCGTACCCCGCCGGAGTGCACCGCCGCAGGGGCCGGGCCCCGTCCCGGACGGGCCAGCGCCAGCAGATGCGCGTGCTCCGTCGCGTCGAGCCGCAGCACGCGGGCGACCGCGTCCAGGACCGCGTCCGACACGTTCTTGCCGCGCCCCTGTTCGAGCCGTATGTAGTAGTCGACGCTCACCCCCGCGAGCTGTGCGACCTCCTCCCGGCGCAGCCCCGGCACGCGCCGCCGCCCGTACGGCGGCAGGCCGACGTCCTCCGGCTGGATCGCGGCCCGCCTGGACTGCAGGAACTCCCCGAGCGTGTTGTCCATGCCC
The DNA here is from genome assembly GCF_000721495.1 of Streptomyces sp. NRRL F-5123. GTDB lineage: Bacteria > Actinomycetota > Actinomycetes > Streptomycetales > Streptomycetaceae > Actinacidiphila. Next base: position 36,520 of record NZ_JOHY01000003.1, on the reverse strand, counting down.
CGGAGCCTAGTTGCATCCCCCGCGCCCGATCCTGGTACTGCCGGACCCAGGTACAGCGCAGCCCTGGGTGGACCCCGCGGCTCCCCGCACAGTGGATCCGTCAGCAGGACGAGCACCCGGCACACGGGTCACCTTCGGGGAGTCACCTCATATGAGCATCTACGGTTACGAGAGCCTCACCGGTCGCACCGCCGTCGTCACCGGCGCCGCCAGCGGGATGGGGGAGGCCACCGCGCGGCGGCTCGCCGCGCACGGAGTGCGGGTCGCGCTGCTCGCCCGGCGCGCCGAGCGGCTCGACGCGCTCGCCGGGAAGATCGCCGCGGACGGCGGCCAGGCGCTGGCCGTCACCGCCGACGTCACCGACGCGGCGTCGGTGCGGGCCGCGGCCGAGCGGGTACGGGACGCGTACGGGCCGGCCGACCTGGTGGTGAACTCCGCCGGGGTCATGCTGCCCAACCCGGTCGACGCCGGCCGCACCGACGAGTGGGCGCGGATGATCGACACCAACCTGGGCGGCGCGCTGCACGTCATCGACGCCTTCCGCGCCGACCTGCTCGCCGCCGCGGCCGAGGGCCGCCCCGCCGACCTGGTCAACGTCTCCTCGATCGGCGCCCACGTGGTCTTCCCGAACTACGCCGTCTACGGCGCCACGAAGGCCGCGCTGACCCAGCTGTCGGCGTCGCTGCGTACGGAGTTCGGGCCGCGCGGGGTGCGGGTCAGCAACGTCGAGCCGGGCCTGACCGACACCGAGCTGGGCAGCCACATCGACAACGCGGAGCTGTCGCAGGCGCTCGACGGCATGTTCCAGGCATTCGGGCAGGCGCTGACGGCCGACGACATCGCGGACCTGATCGCGTACACCACCAGCCGCCCGCGTCACGTCAACCTGCGGCAGCTCGTCGTCCTCCCGACCGTCCAGGCGTGACGGGGTGACGCCCGCTCACTCGCGGGTCAGCAGCTCCACGGGTGACTCCGCGAGCAGCTTCGCGAGCGGCACCCGGCCTTCGAAGGCCGCCCCGCTCAGCCGGCTGCGCCAGCGGCCCGGCGGCAGCGGAAGCACGGTCCCGCGCCAGCCGTGCGCCTCCTCCAGGCGGCGCGACAGCCGGGTCACCGCGGTGAGCGCGCCGCCGCCGCGGACGAAGGCCACGCAGTGCGCGGCGGCGGGGCCGTCGGCGGCGAGCGGGTCGTACGCGGCCTGCGGGCCGTACCACTGCGGGTTGTCGCGGCGCAGCCGCAGCGCCACCGCCGTCAGGCGCAGCTTGGCCTCGTCGCTGTGCCGCGGCGGGCGGCCGTCCAGCAGCTCGGCGAGGGTGCCGCGGGTGCCGAAGCGCTGCACACCGCCGGACAGCCCCGTCATCGGGGCCCGGTTGTCGGGGTCGACCAGGGTGTGCACCGGGAATTCGGTGCCCTGGTAGACGTCGGGCACCCCGGGCATCGTCAGGTGCAGCAGCGCCGCGCCCAGCGTGTTGGCCTCGGCGTACGGGTGCAGGCGCCCGGCGAACTCGCCGATGTCGTAGACCTGCGGCCCGCACGGGCCGTGCGCGACGAAGTCGGTGACCGCCCGCTCGTACCGCGCGTCCTGCTCGGTCCACGTGGTGTGCAGCCCCGCCTCACGGACGGCCTTCAGCAGCGCGGGTCCGAGCCGGTCGGGGTGGCAGAAGCCGAGGCCCAGGCCGGTCTGGTAGGCGGTGTACTGCACCTGCCGGTCGGGGGCGGGCGGGCAGGACAGCTGCGCCTCGCGGGCGTCGCGCTCCGCCATCCACGAGGCCCACGCCTCCGGCATCTCCGAGAGGACCGCGAGCCGCAGCCGCAGGTCCGCGCTGCGCTTGGTGTCGTGCGTGGACAGCGCGGTGCCGGTCGCGGGCCGCTCGCGCAGCAGGCTCGCGCAGAAGGCGTGGAATTCGGCGGGCGAGGTCGCCGGGGCGGCGGGGTCGCGGCCGACCTCGCACAGCGGCAGCAGCGGGGTGTAGCGGTAGAAGGCGGTGTCCTCCACGGACTTGGCGTGCAGCGCGGAGGCGACCTGCGCGAAGCGCACCGCGAAGTCCGCGGCGTCCGCGCCCTCGCCGCCCGGCGCGGGGCGGGCCAGCGCGAGGTCGCGGACGAACTCCACCGCGCCGCGAAGGCCCGGCGCGGCCTCGGCGGCCCCGCGCGCCGCCCGCTCCAGCATCGCCTCGTCCCGCGCGGAGGCGGGCCCGCCGGGCGGCACGTACGGGCGGTAGACCGGCACCCGCACGAGCAGCTCGCGGATCGCGTCGTCCAGCACCTCGCGCCGGTAGGGCTGCGCGCCGGGGACGGCCGCACGGGCGCGTTCCGCGGCGCGGCGCAGCCGGGCGACCTCGGCGGCCAGGTCGTGGGTGACGACCCGGTAGGCGGCCCGCCGAGCGGTCGGTGCCCAGCGGCCGCCGCGGTCGTCGTCGGCGCCGGTGTAGGAGCGGTGGAACTCCGCGAGCCGCTCGACACCCGCCGGGTCGGTGAACAGGCCGTCGATCCGGTCGAGCGCGTCGTAGCCGGTGGTCCCGGCGCAGGCCCAGTCCGCGGGCAGCGGCTCGTCCCGCTGCAGGATCTTCTCCACGACCGTCCACCGCCCGCCGCTCGCCTCCGCGAGCCTGCGCAGATAGCCCGCCGGGTCGGCCAGGCCGTCCGGGTGGTCGACGCGCAGCCCGTCCACGACGCCGTCGCGCAGCAGCCGCAGCACCGTGGCGTGCGTGGCCGCGAAGACCTCGGGGCGCTCGACCCGCACCGCGATCAGGTCGGAGATGGTGAAGAAGCGGCGGTAGTTCAGCTGGGTGCGGGCGGTGCGCCAGTAGGCCAGCCGATACCACTGGGCGTCCAGCAGCTCCGGCAGCGGCAGCTCCTGCGTGCCGGGGCGCAGGGGGAAGCGGTGGTCGTAGTAGGCCAGGACGGTGCCGCCCGCGGCCTTGTCGCGGACCACCGCCAGCTTGTCCGCCGCGTCGGGCAGCGGCTCGCCCAGCACCGGCAGCAGCAGCCGGCCGCCGAGCGCGGCCCAGTCGATGTCGAACCAGTCCGCGTACGGCGACTGAGGGCCGTCGCGCAGCACCGCCCACAGCGGGCTGTTCAGATGCTCGGGGACCGGGACGGCCATGTGGTTCGGGACGATGTCCAGGACCAGGCCGAGGCCGTGCTCGCGGGCCGTGCGGGACAGCTCCCGCAGGCCCTGCTCCCCGCCCAGTTCGGCGCGCACCCGGGTGTGGTCGACGACGTCGTAGCCGTGCCCGGACCCCGGCACCGCCTCCAGCACCGGCGAGAGGTGCAGATGGCTGACGCCGAGGTCCTTCAGGTACGGGACGGCCTGCGCGGCCTGCGCGAACGTGAAACCGGGCTGTACCTGGAGCCGGTACGTGGCGCTCGGCGGCGGCGCCGCAGCCGTATGGGTCATGCTCACCCTTCTACCCGGGATCCGCCCGTCCTGCCCCTTGAGCCGCCACCCCGGACCTCCCACGACGAGAGGGAAGGTCCCGGCCGGCTGGTCAGTCCGCCGGGCGCTGGAGGACGACGAGGCTGCGGTCCGCCAGCAGGATGCGGTCGCCCGCGGCGACCCGCTCGCCCGTGCCCGGCGGGACGCCGTCCGGGCGTTCCGTGTCGACGATGAGCTGCCATTCCTTGCCGTGGTGGGCGGGGACCTGGAATTCCTGGGCGCTGGGGGCCGCGTTGAACATCAGGAGGAAGGAGTCGTCGGTCACCCGTTCGCCGCGCGGGCCCGGCTCGGAGATCGCGTTGCCGTTGAGGAAGACGACCAGCGAGCGGGCGTGCGCGGCCTGCCATTCGCGCTGGGTCATCTGGGTGCCTTCCGCGGTGAACCACGCGATGTCGGAGAGCTCGTCGTGGGTGCCCTCCACGGGGCGCCCGTGGAAGAAGCGGCGGCGGCGGAAGACGGCGTGGTCGCGGCGCAGCCACACCATCCGCCGCACGAACTCGTGCATCCGGTGCGCCTCGTCCGTCTCCTTGTTCTCGGCGGCACTGCCCGCCTTGCCGGGCCAGGCGATCCAGGCCAGCTCGTTGTCCTGGCAGTACGCGTTGTTGTTGCCGCGCTGCGTGCGGCCGAACTCGTCGCCGTGCGAGAGCATCGGCACGCCCTGCGAGAGCATGAGCGTCGCGACGAAGTTGCGCATCTGCCGCTGCCGCAGCGCGTTGACGCGGCGGTCGTCGGTGGGCCCCTCGGCGCCGCAGTTCCAGGAACGGTTGAAGCTCTCGCCGTCGCTGTTGTTCTCGCCGTTGGCCTCGTTGTGCTTCTCGTCGTACGAGACCAGGTCGCGCAGCGTGAAGCCGTCGTGGCAGGTGACGAAGTTGATGGAGGCCAGCGGGCGGCGCCCGTCGTCCTGGTAGAGGTCGGAGGAGCCGGTGAGCCGGGAGCCGAACTCGGCGAGCGTCGCGCTCTCGCCGCGCCACAGGTCGCGTACGGTGTCGCGGAATTTGCCGTTCCACTCCGTCCACAGCGGCGGGAAGTTGCCGACCTGGTAGCCGCCCTCGCCGACGTCCCACGGCTCGGCGATCAGCTTGACCTGGGAGACCACCGGGTCCTGCTGGACCAGGTCGAAGAACGACGACAGCCGGTCGACCTCGTGGAACTGCCGGGCCAGCGTCGCGGCGAGGTCGAAGCGGAAGCCGTCGACGTGCATCTCGGTGACCCAGTAGCGCAGCGAGTCCATGATCAGCTGGAGCACGTGCGGGCTGCGCATCAGCAGCGAATTCCCGGTGCCGGTGGTGTCCATGTAGTAGCGCCGGTTGTCGGCGAGCCGGTAGTAGGAGGCGTTGTCCAGGCCGCGCAGCGACAGCGTGGGCCCGAGGTGGCTGCCCTCCGCGGTGTGGTTGTAGACCACGTCGAGGATGACCTCGATGCCCGCCCGGTGCAGCGCGCGCACCGCGGTCTTGAACTCCAGCACCTGCTGCCCGCGGTCACCCAGCGAGCAGTACGCGTGGTGCGGCGCGAAGAACCCGATCGTGTTGTAACCCCAGTAGTTCGCCAGCCCCGCGTCGACCAGTCGGTGGTCCTGGATGAACTGGTGCACCGGCATCAGCTCCAGGGTCGTCACGCCGAGTTCCACCAGATGGCCGATCACGGCCGGGTGCGCGAGGGCCGCGTACGTGCCGCGGATCTCCTCCGGCAGGCCCGGATGGGTCATCGTCAGGCCCTTGACGTGGGCCTCGTAGATGACGGTGCGGTGGTAGTCGATGCGCGGCGGCCGGTCGTCGGCCCAGTCGAAGTACGGGTTCACCACGACCGAGGACATGGTGTGCGGGGCCGAGTCGAGGTCGTTGCGCGAGTCGGGCTGGCCGAAGCGGTAGCCGTACACCGCCTCGTCCCAGTCGATCTCGCCGCTCATCGCCTTGGCGTACGGGTCGAGCAGCAGCTTCGCGGAGTTGCAGCGGTCGCCGCGGGCCGGCTCGTACGGGCCGTGCACCCGGAAGCCGTACCGCTGGCCCGGCATCACCCCGGGGAGGTACGCGTGCCGGACGAAGGCGTCCGCCTCGCGCAGCTCCACGGCGGTCTCCGAGCCGTCGTCGTGCAGCAGGCACAGCTCGATGCGCGAGGCCACCTCGGAGAAGACGGCGAAGTTGGTGCCCGCCCCGTCGAAGGTCGCTCCGAGGGGGTAGGACTGACCCGGCCAGACTTGCATGTCGAGACTCTTCCGTTCTGTCCGTTTTCCCGGCCGGGCAGGCGCGCCCGGCCACCTGGTCCTCGTACCCCGCGGTCCTTCCCGGCTGCGGTGGCGGTGGCGATGCGGTTGACTGTGTGCGGTGCGGTGCGGTGACGAAGCGTCATCTTCGCATCCCGTCCCACCTGAGGGTGACACAGCCACAACCGGCTGCGACCGTACGAGTGATGGGGTTGTCCGGTAGTAGTCAAGTAGGGTCGATACTGCTGCGACGGCCCCCGCACCGCAGTACCCTTCCTTGATCGTGGACGGGGGTGGGAGGCGGTGAAGTGGTGACGTCCGGAGGTCTGATGCTCCCGGGAGGCGGTGAGCAGGGTGACCGGCAGGACACCACTGTGGAGGACGGGCCGGCCGCGGTCACCCTCGCCCAGCCCATGGAGATCGGAGCGGAACTCGACTGGGGTGCCGACGCCTGGGCGGAGGTCCGCACCCGCGCCCGGCGCGCCGGCCGCGCCTACGTGTGGCTGAACCTGGTCGAGCAGCGGCTGCGGGCCGTCGTCAACGCGGTGCTGCGGCCGATCTACGAGCCCGTGCACGGCGAGGAGTGGGTCGTCGCCGCCGCGGGCCCGGCCGGGCACGAATGGGTGCAGCGGGCCGTGGCCGTCCACGAGGTCAGCCGCCGCAAGGGCTACCTGCTCGACCCGGCCGACGACAACGTCCTGAGCTTTCTGACCCTGCCGCAGTTGCGCGAGCTGGTCGTCCAGCACTGGCCGTGCTTCGAGCCCTACTTCGACGACCGCCGCGACCTCGAACTCGCCCTCGACGAGCTGGAGGTGGCCCGGCACGTCGTCTCCCGCAACCGGGCCCTGTCGCGCACCGTCCTGGACCAGGCCGAGCGGGCGTGCGCCCGGCTGCTGGAGCTGCTCGGCGCCGGCACGGGGCGCGCCGCCGCGCAGCGGCTGCCGGTGGACGCCGTGGAGGAGCTGGTCGCCGACCGCTTCTCGGACGTCGTCGGGGTCTACGCCGACCGGGTGCGTCTGCAGCGGCAGCTGCCCGTCGAGGACCTCTTCGCCGGGGCGCGGCGGCTGGACGCGGTGGGCATCGGCCTCAACCTGCTGGTGCAGAACTACTCCGGACGGCGGCTCATCCGGCTCGCCGAGGACGGCTGCCGGGTGCGGCTGCTCTTCCTCAACCCCGCGAGCAGCGCGGTGCGCCGCCGGGAGCGGGAACTCGGCCTCGGGCGCGGCGAGATGGCCCGCTCGGTCGAGATGAACATCATGCACATGCGCCGGGTGCGCTCCCGGCTGCGCGACCCCGGCGCCTTCGAGATCCAGGTCTTCGACGAGACCCCGCGCTTCACCGCCTACCTCGTCGACGGGGACAGCGGCGACGGCCTCGCCGTCGTCCAGTCCTACCTGCGGCGGGCCCGCGGCATGGAGGTGCCGGTGATGGTGCTGCGCGGCCGGTCGCGCCGGGTCGTCGCCGACGACCGGTCCTTCGAGGCCGGGCTCTTCGACGTCTACCGCGAGGAGTTCGAGGGCATCTGGGCCGACGCCCGGCCCGTCTCCTGAGCCCCGCCCGTACCACGCCCGGACGGCGCCGTCCGGTGCGGGCGGGCGGGGGAGTGTCAGTGGGGCACGCGATGATGGCAGGGCACACCGGGGGACAACGGGGCGGGAAGGGGACTTTCGCCATGGCTTGGCATGAGGATCTGCTGGTCGGCTTCGACCTGGAGACCACGGGGACGGATCCGCGGCAGGCGCGTATCGTCACCGCGGCGCTCACCGAGGTGAAGGACGGCCAGCCGGTGCGGCACCGCGCCTGGCTCGCGGACCCCGGGGTGCCGATACCGCCGGAGACCACGGCCATCCACGGGGTAAGCACGGCCCGCGCCGTCGCCGAGGGCCGCCCCGCGCCGGAGGTGGCCGCCGAGGTCGCCGACGCGATCCGGGGCTTCTGGGCCGCGCAGGTCCCGGTGGTCGTCTACAACGCGCCCTTCGACCTCTCCCTGCTGGACGCCGAGTTGCGGCGGTACGCGCTGCCGCCGCTGGTCGCGCCGGGCGGGCGGCCGGGCCCGGTGGTGGATCCGCTCGTCATCGACCGCGCCCTGGACCGCTACCGCCGCGGCAAGCGCACCCTGGAGGCCGCCTGCGCGGTCTACGGGGTGACGCTGGACGACGCGCACGACGCGGGCGCCGACGCCCTCGCCGCCGTCCGTGTCGCCCGCGCCCTCGCCGTCCGCTTCCCGGAGGCCGCCGACGCCGACCTGTGGGAGCTCCAGCACGCGCAGAGCGGCTGGTACGCGGCATGGGCCGAGGACTTCACGGCGTGGCTGCGCCGCCGGGACGCCGCGGCCGCCGCGATCCCCGGGGAGTGGCCGCTGCACATGGCAGCCTGAGCGGCGCGTTCCGCAGGGGGCGTCCTGCGCCGCGGCGGCCACCGGCGGCCGGCTGCCCCGGGGAAGCGCTCCGGGCCCTGCGACGGGTTCCGCGGCGGGCGTGGTGCGGTGCGCGGGGGCCGTCCGCCGGTCCCCGGCGGGCGCGGCGTGGTGCGCAGGGGCCGTCCGCCGGTCCCCGGCGGGGCGGTCAGCCGGCGGTGGGCGCCGCGTCGTCGGCCGGGCCGGTGGTGGCGGGGCGCGGTCCGGGATTCCCCGCCGGTACGTCCCCGGTGCCGCCCTCCGCCGCCGCGTCCGGTTCCGGGAGCGGGCCGACGGCCAGCAGCGCCACCACCACGCCGAGCGCGGCCAGGCCCGCGGCCCCCAGGAAGGCGCTGTGGAAGCCCGCGTTGAGCGCGTCCGCGGGGCTGCCGCCGCGGTGGTGGGACGCCCGCGAGTTGGCGACCGCGGCCAGCACCGCCACGCCCAGGCCCGCGCCGAGCCGCTGCGCGGTGTTGACCACACCGGAGACGACACCCGTCTCGGCGGGGCCCGCCGCGCGCATGGCGGGCAGCGTGGAGCCCACGAAGCACGCGGGCAGCGCGACGGCGAAGACCAGCGCGGCGGGCAGGAAGTCCGTCACGTAGTCGGCGTGCGCCGGGATCCGGGAGAGCAGCAGCAGTGCCACCGTCAGCAGCGCCGTCCCGCCGGCCAGCACCACCCGCGGCCCCGCGGCCTTCAGGACCCGCGGCAGCACCAGCCGGGCCACCGGGATGGCCGCGAGCGCCAGCGGCAGCACCGCGAGACCCGAGGCGGCGGCCGAGTAGCCGTGCACCTCCTGGAAGTACAGCGACAGGAAGACGAAGACCGGCACATGCGCGGCGCCGACCAGGAAGTTGGCCAGCACCGAGCCGGTGATGTTGCGCACCCGGAAGATCCGGAAGGGCAGCACCGGCGTCCTCGCCCGCCGCTCCACGACCACGAAGGCCACCCCGAGCAGCACCGCGAGCCCGGCCAGCATCCGGTGCGGGGCGTCCAGCGAGCCCTCGGCGCCCTTGGTCGCCACGTACACCAGCAGCAGCAGGCTCGCGGTGCCGGTCACCATGCCCGGCAGGTCGAGTTCGCGGCGCCGCACCGCCCGCAGGTCGATGCCGTCGGGCGGCAGCAGCGGGCCGCTCGCCAGCAGGCCCAGCACCCCGATCGGCACGTTGACCAGGAAGACCCAGCGCCAGCCGAGCCCCGAGACGATCACCCCGCCGACCGCGACCCCGGTCGCCGCGCCGACCGCGCCCATCGCGCTCCACACCCCGAACGCCCGCCGGTACGCCTCCGGCTCGGTGAACACCGCGGTGAGCAGGGCGAGTTCGGCGGGGATCAGGATCGCGGCGCCGATCCCCTGCACCGCGCGTGCGGCGATCAGCTCGGTGCCGTTGCCGGCGAGGCCGGCGAGCAGCGAGGCCGCGGTGAAGACCGCGAGCCCGGTGCGGAACATCAGCCGCCGGCCGAGCCGGTCGGTGCTGCGGCCGGCGCCCAGCTGGAAGCCGCCGAAGGTCACCTGGTAGGCGCTGCTGACCCAGACGAGGGTGGCCACACTCAGGGTGAGTGCGGTGGCGATGTCGGGCATCGCCAGGTTGGTGACGGACGAGTCCAGAAAGACGATCAGCTCGACGCCGGTCAGGAGCAGCAACTGTGCTGCGGGTTTTTTGGGCATGACGGATCCCCTCTCCCGTGCCCCCGGTCGGCCCGGGGGCGGGCCCGGCCTTAATCTTTACACCCCTGATAAGATTAGGTCCATGAGGATGCACGTGCGGGGCCGGGTGACCACAAGGGGGCGCGGGCCGTCACCGGCCCGAAGGGGCAGTTCGGTCCTCCCCCGGGGCTTCGCCCGGGAGGTCTCCCCACGCGCCCCTGGAGTACCGGCGGCGCAGCGCAGCCTGAGAGGGCCCCGCGGCGCAGCCGCAGCGCCTCGCAGGGGGGAAGGTCAGAAGGAGAACCAGCGGACGGTCGGGTCGCCGGCGCGGAGGGAGGCGACGCGGCGGCGGAATTCGATGCCCGCGGCGGCGTTCGCGGTGGCGTGCTGCGCGACCCACGCGCACCCCGCGGTCTCGCGCGCCCCGCGGAGCGCTTCGCTGCCGTCCCACTCGGCGACGTCCCAGCCGTACGCGGCGGTGAAGGCGGCATAGGCGGCGGGGGAGACGCCGTAGCGGTCGCGGTCGAGGGTGTGCACGACGAGGTCGTGCTCGCGCAGGTCGGAGGAGAAGGTCTCGAGGTCGACCAGGACCGGGCCGTCCGGTCCGATGTGGACGTTGCGCGGCAGCGCGTCGCCGTGGATCGGGCCGCGCGGCAGCGTCGGCACCAGGTCGGCGACCTCGGCGGCGTAGCGGTCGCGGCGGGCGCGCAGGAAGGCCGCGTCGGCGGGGTCGATCGCGTCGCCCGCGAGCCGCAGCCAGCGTTCGACGCCGCCCAGCAGGTCGCGTGGCGGCAGGCCGAAGTCCGGCTCGGGCAGGGCGTGGACGCGGCGCAGCAGCGGCGCGACGTCCGCGGGCTCGGCGGGGCGCAGCGACTCCGGCAGCCGCTGCCAGTAGGTGATGGGGTGGCCCTCGACGAGCCGTACCTCGGACTCCGCCGAGCGCACCGCGGGCACGTCGTGCTTGGCCAGCCAGTCGGCGGTGCGCACCTCGCGGCGGGCGCGGTCCAGCAGGTCGGCGCCGCGGCCGACCTTGATGACCAGCCGCCCGGCGGCGAAGACGGCGTTCTCGCCGAAGGAGATCAAGTCGGCGTTCGGATGCCCCGCGGCGTCCAGCACCGCCCGTGCCCGATCCTGCGAGAACACCGCGTCCGCCATGCCCCGACCCTCCGCGCTCCGCCCCGCGGGCAGCCACCGCCGGCCGCCCGCCGCATATGCCACCGGCATCACCGGTGTTGCGACCCAGGGCAAGTCTTGCACTCCGGCGCCCGCACTTCGCGCCCCTTTGCCGCCGAACTGCTGAGAATACGTACCCGGCGGCGACCGGAAACCACCCCTGGCGGCTCTCAGCCGCGCGAATCGCCCGGCAGCTCCAGCGGGAGGCCGAAGAGCGGGAAGAGGCGGTCGGCGTCGTGGTACGACGTCATCGTGGTGATCCGGTCGCCCGACATCTCGATGACCTGGAGTGCGAACGCCCGGTAACCGCCCTCCGGCGTGGGGCGGTACTGCGCGAAGCCGGGCAGGCCGCTGGCCGCGACCGGCACCATGCGCGAGCCCGCGCACCCCGCGCCGACCGTGCCCATGAACTCCCGTATGTCGTCGTGGCCCTGCACCCACATCGGGAAGGGCGGCATGTTCAGGACCGCGTCCTCGTGCAGCAGCGTGGTCAGGGCCTGGAGGTCGTAGCGCTCGAAGGCGTCGACGTAGCGCTCCAGCAGGGCCTCGCGCTGCTCGTCGAGCCCGGCCGCGCGGGTGTCCGCCTTCGTGGAGGCGCCGGCCTCGGCGAGGGTGGCGCGGGCGCGCTGCAGCGCGCTGTTGACCGACGGCACGCTCGTGCCGAGCAGCTCGGCGGTCTCGCTGGCCTTCCACGCCAGCACCTCGCGCAGGATCAGCACTGCGCGCTGCCGCGGCGGCAGCAGCTGGAGCGCGGCGACGAACGCCAGCCGCACGCTCTCCCGGCTGACGACCACGTCCGCCGGGTCACCGCCCTCGGGCACCACCCGGCCGTCGGGCGCGGGCTCGACCCACATCCCGTCGGACGTCGGGTCGGGCAGCACCGCGTCGGCGTGCGAGGCGGGCGACAGGTCCATCGGGCGGGCCCGGCGCTTGCCCGCGTCGAGGCTGTCCAGGCACACGTTGGTCGCGATGCGGTACAGCCAGGACCGCAGCGAGGACCGGCCCTCGAAGCGGTCGGCGCCCCGCCAGGCCCGCACCAGGGTCTCCTGCACCGCGTCCTCGGCCTCGAAGGCCGACCCCAGCATCCGGTAGCAGTACCCGGTCAGCTCCACGCGGTGCTGCTCGAGACCGCGCTCGACCTCCGCGGCGCCGGGCGCCGCTGCCGCCGGCGCGGTCGCCGAGGCGATTGTCGTTCCGCTTGCGCTGCTCTCCCGTACGGTCATGTCTCCCACCGTAACCGCGACCACTGACAGCGCCCCCGTACCGGCTCGGTACGGGGGCGCGTCGGCGCTTCCGGCGGGGGCTCCCGCACCGCGACCGCGGTGCGGGAGCGCAGGTCAGCGGGGGCCGTCGGTGCCGGCCAGCTGCGGCACCCGGTGCGGCTCGGCGGCGGGCGGCTGCGGCAGCGCGGACTCGTCGTGGGTCATGTCCGGCAGCCGGTTCATCCAGCGGGGCAGGTACCAGTTGCGGTCGCCCAGCAGCGTCATGACGGCCGGCAGCAGCACCCCGCGGATCACGGTGGCGTCGATCAGCACCGCGAAGGCCAGGCCGACGCCCATCTGCTTCATGCTCTGCATCGACAGCGTCCCGAAGATCGCGAAGACCGCGACCATGATGACGGCGGCGCTGGTGACGACACCCGCGGTGGTGGTGATGCCGTGCTCGATCGCGGCCTTGGTGGACAGGCCGCGGGTACGGGCCTCGCGGATCCGGGAGACCACGAAGACGTGGTAGTCCATGCTCAGCCCGAAGAGGATCACGAAGAGGAAGAGCGGCAGCCAGGCCACGACCGCGCCGGTGCCGTGCGCGCCGACCAGCGAGGCGCCCCAGCCGTGCTGGAAGACCGCGGTGAGGATGCCGTACGCGGCGCCCACCGACAGCAGGTTGAGCACGATCGCGGTGATCGCGATGGTCAGCGACCGGAAGGACAGCAGCATCAGCAGGAAGGCGAAGACGGTCACGAAGGCGAAGACCGGCGGCACGCTGCTGGTGATCTTGTGGGTGAAGTCCATCGAGCCGGCCGTCTCACCGGTGATCGGCGCCTGGACCCCGGGGATCTTGCCGAGGGTGTCGGGCCGCACGTGGTCGCGCAGCGTCCGCACGTTCGCCTCGGCCTTGGCGCGGTCGCTCCCGCCGGCCAGCGGCACGTCGATCCGGGCGACGTTCTGCGGGCCGTGCACGGTGACGGTCACCGGGCCCTTGCTGGCGCCGGAGGACACGGCCTCGGCCTGGAAGGCGGCGATGGCCTTCTTGACGGCGGGCGCGTCGATGTCGGCGGCCTTGACCACGACCTGGGCGGGTGCCGGGCCGCCGGGGAAGGCGGCGTCGATGTGCTCGTAGGTCTGGATGATCGGCAGGCCGTCGCCCAACTCCTGCTGCATCGACAGGTTCGCGGTCTTCATGCCGAACGCGGGCAGCGCGACGACCAGCAGCGCGCCGGCGGCGATGACGGTGGCCGCCTTGGGGTGCCGCAGCACCGGGCGCAGCACGGTCCGCCACGCGCGGCTGGTGCGGGGGGCGGCCGGGCGGCCGGCGGCCTGCTTGCGGCCCCGGTTCAGGAAGGGGATGCGGCCCTTCTCGACCCGGTGGCCGAGCAGCGACATCAGCGCGGGCAGCACGGTGACCGAGCCGACCATCGCGAGGGCGACCACGATCATGGTGGCGACGCCCATTGCCTCGAAGTCGCCGATGCCGGTGAAGAGCATGCCCGCCATGGCCACGATCACGGTGATGCCGGAGATCAGCACCGCCCGGCCGGACGTGGCCGCGGCGATCTTCAGCGCGGTCTCGGCGTCGCGCCCCGCTGCCCGCTCCTCGCGCTCCCGGCGCAGGTAGAACAGGCAGTAGTCGACGCCCACCGCGAGGCCCACCAGCAGCATCACCGAGTTGGCGGTGTCGCTCATCGGCACCCAGTGGCTGACCAGCGCCACCACCCCGCCGGCCGCGACGAAGGCCGTCATGGCCAGCAGTACCGGCAGCAGCGCGGCGACGAGCGCGCCGAAGGCGATCAGCAGGATGCCCAGCGCGAGCGGCACGGCCGAATACTCGGCCGTCTTGAAGTCCGTGCCGAAGGCGTCGTCCAGCACCTTGTTCGCGCTGGCGTCGCCGAACTCCTCGATGCGCAGGCCGGAGTGCTGCGCCTGCACCTTCCGCACCGCGTCCATGACGGGCTGGACCCGGTCGCCCGCGGTCTTCTCGTCGCCGAGCATGTCGAACCGCACGAGCGCCGAACGCCCGTCCGCGGAGATCGACTTCGTTTCGTACGGCGTGGTGACCGCGGTGACCTGGCCGGTGCCCTTGACCGCGGTGACGACATCGCCGACCGCGGCCCGGAAGGCCGGGTCGGTGGCCTTGACCGTGCCGCCCTCGGCCTGGACGAGCACCATCTCGCCGGCCGGCGACTTCAGGCCCGCGTCGTCGTTGATGGTGGCGGCCTGGTTGACCTCGCCGGCCATCGAGCGGTCCTCGTCCACGTCGACCCGGCCCGCCGCCTGGCCCGCGAAGACCGCGAGGACGACCAGGAGCAGCCAGGCGCCCACCGCCGCCCAGCGGTGCCGGGCGCTCCAGGCGCCCATGGCCGCCGCTATTCCCATCCTGCTGCCGTGTGCGCGTCCGCGACTCACGGTGTCCCCCTTGTCAGGTGTCGGGTTCGTAGGTCCGTGTCGGGTGGCGGCGGGTGCCGCTCCGTCCACCGATGACGCTACGGGCCTGCAAGGACCCCACCCATCCGGCTGACCGGTGACTTCGGGGAGGGCGGTCTCCCCCTTGAGGGTGGGGCTAACCCCACCACCGCGACATGTGTGCCCCTTACACCGAACGCCGGAAGACGCAGGCCGGGAGGCGGCGTCGAAGGCTCGGGAGGGGCGGGGGAGGGGCGGGGCGCGCTCGGGAGGGCTCGGGAAAGCGCGCGAGGGGCGTGGGGCTCGGGAAGGCGGGGGCCCTCAGGCCGACAGCAGCTGCCCGGCGGCGGCCGGCCGCCGCGCCCGGTCGTAGCGGCGCAGCAGCAGCGCGGCCAGCTCGGGGGCGTCGCCCAGCACCGGCGCCAGCAGGTCGGCGCCCGCCTCCCGCGCCCCCCGCGCGATGCGGTCCGGCAGGAAGCCCGGCGCGATGACGTACGGCGCGACCGCGACCTGCCGCACTCCCGGGACGGCCCGCAGCGCCCGCACCGCGTCTTCGGTTCGGGGCAGGGCGGCGGAGGCGAACGCGGGTCGCACGGCGCACCATCCGGTGTGCCGCCACTCCCGCGCGACGGCTGCGATCACCGCGCCCGCCTCCGGATCGGTGGAGCCCGCCGACGCCAGCACCAGGCCGGTCGACGGGCGGTCGGCGGGCTCCAGGCCCGCCTCGGACAGCCGCCGCTCCAGCGCGGCGGTCAGCAGCGGCGACGGCCCCAGCACGTCAGCGGTGCGCAGCCGCAGGCCCGGCAGCGCGGCCGTGGAGTCGCGCAGCACCGCGGGGATGTCGGTCTTGGCGTGGAAGGCCCGGGTCAGCAGCAGCGGCAGTGCCACCGCGTCCCGCACGCCGTCGGCCGCGAGCCGGCTGACGGCCTGCGGGACGGACGGGGCGTTGAAGTCGAGGAAGGCGGTGTCCACCCGCAGCCCGGGCCTGGCCGCCGCCACCCGTCGCGTCAGGGCGTGCACGGTCGCGGCGTGCCGCGGGTCGCGCGAGCCGTGGGCGATGACGAGCAGCGGCGGCCGGCTCGGGCCGGGGAGGACGGTCACTGGTTCTGTGCGGTCAGGCCGCGCGAGCGCAGCACCCAGCGCTCCAGCGGGCTGAAGATGAGCAGGTCGATCGCGATGCCGACGACCAGGATCATCAGGATGCCGAGGAAGACGCCCGCCATGTCGGAGGCCTCCCGCATGTTCTCCAGGTAGCGGCCGAGTCCGACCCCGAGGTCCGGGGAGGACGCGATCAGCTCGGCGGCCATCAGCGACCGCCAGGAGAAGGCCCAGCCCTGCTTGAGCCCGGCCACGTAGCCCGGCAGCGCGGCGGGCAGCAGGATGTACCACGCCCCGCGCAGCCCGGTCGCGCCGATGGTGCGGCCCGCCCGCAGGTAGAGCGGCGGCACCTGGTCGATGCCGGCCACCAGGCCGTTGGCGATGGACGGCACCGCGCCGAGCAGGATCACCGCGTACATCGTGGAGTTGTTCAGGCCCAGCCAGATCACCGCGGCCGGCACCCACGCCACCGACGGCAGCGACTGCAGCCCGGACAGGATCGGCCCGATCGCCGCCCGCACGAACGGCACCCGCGCCACCACCAGGCCCAGCGGGGTGCCGATGACCAGCGCGGCGGCGAAGCCGAGCAGGCCGTGCGACACGCTGGTCCAGATGATCTGGAAGAGGTCGCCCGCCTGCCACCGCGCCTTCAGCTCGTCGGCCACCGCGGAGGGGCTCGGCAGCTTCGTCTGATCGGCGAGGTGTCCCCACACCGCCAGCTGCCACACCACGAGGACGAGCACCACCGCCAGGACCGGCGGCAGCACCTTCTTGACCAGCACCTGGCGTACGGTCGTCCGCTCGACCACGACCGCGTCCAGCGCGTCCAGGCCCGCTTCCAGGCCCGACAGGTCGTTCTCGCCGGACCGCCGGGGCTTGTTCGGCGTCCTGTCCTGCAGCGTGCCCTGTGCCGGGTCCGCGGTCTTGTCCAGCGGGCCCGCGGTGTCCTGCGCGCCCGGCCCGGGCGTCGGCTCTGTCTCAGTGCTGGCCATGGCGACGGATCTCCCCACGCAGTTCCTCGGTGATCTCGACGGACAGGTCCGCCACGGCCGCGTCCTCGATCCGCCGCGGTTGCGGTATGCCGATCCGCCACTCGCGGTTGATCCGGCCCGGCCGGGAGGACAGCAGCACGACCCGCTCGGCCAGCCGCACCGCCTCGCGCACGTTGTGCGTCACGAACAGCACCGACAGGCCGGTCTCGGACCAGATCCGGGTCAGCTCGTCGTGCAGCACGTCCCGCGTGATGGCGTCCAGCGCCGCGAACGGCTCGTCCATCAGCAGCAGCCGGCTGTCCTGGGCGAGCGCCCGGGCCAGCGCGACGCGCTGCCGCATGCCGCCGGACAGCTCGTGCACCCGCTTGCCGTACGCGCCGCCGAGCCGCACCAGCGACAGCAGCCGTTCGGCCTCCGGGCGCCGCTCCTCGCGCGGCAGGCCGCGCAACCGCAGCGCCAGCTCGATGTTCTTGCCCGCCGTCAGCCACGGGAAGAGCGCGTGCTCCTGGAACATCAGGGCCGGCCGGCCGCCGGGAGTCGCGATGCTCCCGGCGGACGGCTTGTCGAGTCCGGCGACCAGGTTCAGCAGCGTCGACTTGCCGCAGCCCGAGGCGCCCAGGAGGCAGACGAACTCGCCGGGCGCGACATCGAGCGTGATGTCGTCCAGGACGAGCTGCCGGCCGCCGGGCCCGCCGAAGGCCTTGGACACATGGTCGAGCCGGGCCGCGTGCGCGGCGCTCTCCACAGCCTGCTCCTCGGCACCGGTGAGAGTGTCGGCCATGTCACCTCCTGGGATTCTCGGTTCGGTTGTCACGCGGACCCGTGGCCCGTCACTCGCTGCCGAGACCGGCGGCGCTCACGGCGGGCTGCCCCGCGGCCTTCAGCACCTTGTTGAGCAGCGTCAGGTCGTAGATGCCGTCCAGCTTCGGCTTGTCCAGCAGGCCCGCGGCCACCGCGTGGTCGGCCTCGGACTTGGCGGTCGAGGCCAGCGGGTCGTCGGTCACCTGCAGCGAGGCCCACGCCGGGTCGAGGACGTTCGCCGGCAGCGCCTTCTGCGTCAGCTTCTCCAGCTCGGCGTTGGCGTCGGCCTTGGCCTTGTCGGAGTTGGCCTTGATCCACGCGTTGGTCTTCACCGAGCCGCGCAGCACCGCCTCCACCACGTCCGGGTGCGCGGTCAGGAACTTCTGCGACACGATCACGTTGGTGATCACGAACAGCTTGTCCGGCCACAGCGTGCTCTCGTCGAGCAGCACCTTGGCGCCCTCGCTGACCAGCTTCGACGCCGTGGGTTCCGGCACCCACGCACCGTCGATGGAGCCGTTCTTGTACGCGTCCGGGGTGATCTTGTTGTCGGTGCGCACCACCGACACGTCGCCCTTGCCGGACTGCGCGTCGACCTTCCAGCCCTGGGTGGATATCCAGTTCAGCAGCGCCACGTCCTGGGTGTTGCCGAGCTGCGGGGTGGCGATCTTCTTGCCCTTGACGTCCGCGAGCGTCTTGATCTTCTTGGGGTTGACCACCAGCTTGACGCCACCGGACGCCGACCCGGAGATGATCTTCAGGTTCTTGCCGTCGGACTTGGTGTAGCCGTTGATCGACGGGGAGGGGCCGATCCAGCCGATGTCGATCGCCCCGGCGTTCAGCGCCTCGATCTCGGCGGGACCCGCGTTGAAGGTGGCTTCCTTGATGTCGGTGCCGCCCAGCTCCTGCTTGAAGAAGCCTTCCTTCAGCCCGACCAGCGCGGTGGCGTGCGTCAGGTTCGGGAAGTAGCCGATCTTCACCTCGTCGGCGGAGAGCTTGGCGGCGGTGGTGCTGCCGGACGCCGCGGCGGCCGGCGAGGAGTTGTCGTCGTCCGACTTCTTGTCGGAGCCGTAGCCGCAGGCGGCCAGCGAGCCGAGGAACAGCGGGAGGGCGGCGGCCACGGCGATGAGTCTGTGGCGGCGGGCGGTGGGGCGGGACGCGGGTCGGAGGTGCGCAGACACGGGTGTGTCCTCTCGTCGGGCCCGGCGTGTCGCGCGTCAGGGCGCGGCCGGAAGCTCGTCAGGTCTTCGGATGCGGTGCATCGGGGCGCGCGGAGCGCGCATGGGGCGTGCGCCGGCGGCCACGGACAAGCCGTGGACCGCCGTCGTGCGGGTCAGCCCGCACATCGGGCGACCCCGCCCGTACCCGAGCCGAGCGAGCCGCTGCCGACGCGCCCGCCCTCCTTCGCGAATCCCGAAAAGGCTTCCTGAGCCATGGTCAGAAGTCCCAGCCCTCGTCGTCGGCCGCCGCGGCCGCCGGGGGCTCCGCGAACGCCTCGCCCGCCATGCCGGCGGTCAGCGTCGTCCCGTCCGCGGGGTCGATCAGCAGGAAGGCGCCGGTGAGCCGGGCCTCCGCGTAGGCGTCGATCGGCAGCGGTTCGGCGGTGCGCAGCTGCACCGCGCCGATGTCGTTGACCTCCAGCGCCGCCGGGCCGTTGTCGTGGGCGAGCCCGTGCGACAGGTCGATCCGGTAGGGGATGGCCTTGACGATCGCCTTGACCGTGCGCGTCCCGTGCTTGAGCAGCACCCGCTCGCCGATCCGCAGCGGGCGCTCGTGCAGATGGCACACCGTCGCCCGGACGTCCTGCGTGACGGCGGGAGCGGACGCGGTCGGCGCGATCATGTCGCCGCGCGAGACGTCGATGTCGTCGGCGAGCCGCACGGTCACCGACTGCGGCGCCCACGCGGTGTCCACGCTCACGCCCAGCGCGTCGATGCCGGAGACCGTCGTCGTACGCCCCGAGGGCAGCACCGTCACCGGCTCGCCGACCCGCAGCATGCCGGACGCGATCTGGCCCGCGTAGCCGCGGTAGTCCGGGTGCTCGGCGGACTGCGGCCGGATCACGTACTGCACCGGGAAGCGCGCCGGGCAGTCCGTCAGGTCGTGGCTCACGGGCACGGTCTCCAGGTGCTCCAGCACCGTCGGGCCGCCGTACCAGTCCATGTTCGCGGACGGCTCCACGACGTTGTCGCCGGCCAGCGCCGAGATCGGGATCGCGGTGATCTCCGGCACCCCGAGCGAGGCCGCGTACGCCGTGAACTCCTCGGCGATGGCGGCGAAGACCGGCTCCGCGAAGTCCACCAGGTCCATCTTGTTGACCGCGAGCACCACGTGCGGCACCCGCAGCAGCGCGGCCACGGCGGCGTGCCTGCGGGTCTGCTCCACCACGCCGTTGCGCGCGTCGACGAGCACCACCGCCAGCTCCGCGGTCGAGGCGCCGGTGACCATGTTGCGGGTGTACTGCACATGGCCCGGCGTGTCGGCCAGGATGAACCGGCGGCGCGCGGTGGCGAAGTAGCGGTAGGCCACGTCGATGGTGATGCCCTGCTCGCGCTCGGCCCGCAGGCCGTCGGTGAGCAGCGCCAGGTCGGGGGCCTCCTGGCCGCGGATCTGCGAGGCCCGCTCGACGGCTTCGAGCTGGTCGCTGAGCACCGACTTGGAGTCGTGCAGCAGCCGCCCGACCAGGGTGGACTTGCCGTCGTCGACGGATCCGGCGGTGGCGAACCGCAGCAGCGTGGTCGCCGACAGCTCCTCGGCGGTCAGCGGGCTTGTGGAGACGCTCATGTCTAGAAGTACCCCTCGCGCTTGCGGTCCTCCATGGCCGCCTCCGACATCTTGTCGTCGGCGCGGGTGGCACCCCGTTCGGTCAGCCGGGAGGCGGCGATCTCGGTGATCACCGCGTCCAGCGTGGTCGCGGCCGAGTCGACCGCGCCGGTGCAGGACATGTCGCCGACCGTGCGGTAGCGCACCGTCCTGGTCTCGACCGGCTCGGCGGCCTTCGGGCCGCCCCACTCGCCGGCGGTCAGCCACATGCCGTTGCGCCGGAAGACCTCGCGCTCGTGCGCGAAGTAGATCGAGGGCAGCTCGATCTTCTCCCGCGCGATGTACTGCCACACGTCCAGCTCGGTCCAGTTGGACAGCGGGAAGACGCGTACGTGCTCGCCCGGCGCGTGCCGGCCGTTGTACAGCTGCCACAGCTCGGGGCGCTGGCGGCGCGGGTCCCACTGGGAGAACTCGTCACGCAGCGAGAACACCCGCTCCTTGGCGCGGGCCTTCTCCTCGTCGCGCCGCCCGCCGCCGAAGACGGCGTCGAAGCGGTTGCCGGCGATGGCCTCGGTCAGCGGCACGGTCTGCAGCGGGTTGCGCAGCCCGTCCGGGCGCTCGCGCAGCCGCCCGTCGTCGATGTAGTCCTGCACCTTGGCCACGTACAGCCGAAGGCCGTGCTCGGCGACCGTGCGGTCGCGCAGGTCCAGCACCTCGGGGAAGTTGTGCCCGGTGTCGACGTGCAGCAGCGAGAACGGCACCGGCGCGGGCGTGAACGCCTTGAGCGCCAGGTGCAGCATGACGATCGAGTCCTTGCCGCCGGAGAAGAGGATCACCGGCCGCTCGAACTCGCCCGCGACCTCGCGGATGATGTGGACGGCCTCGGACTCCAGCGCGTCCAGGTGGGTCAGCGCGTACGGGCTGTCCCGCTGCTCGGTGTGCGTCGCGGTCGTGCTCATATCGTCAGACCCCTCTCGGCGAGCAGCGCGTGCACCGCTGCGGCGGACTCTTCGACGGTGCTGCCGTGCGTCTCGATCCGCAGGTCGGGGGTCTCCGGCACCTCGTAGGGGTCGTCCACCCCGGTCAGCCCGGTCAGCTCGCCCGCGGCCTGCCGGGCGTAGAGGCCCTTCACGTCGCGTACCGAGCACACGTCGACCGGAGTGGCCACGTGCACCTCCACGAAGCCGGTGCCCTGCGCCTTGTGGCGCCCCCGCACCGCCTCGCGGCTGTCGGCGTACGGCGCGATGACCGGCACCAGCACCAGCACCCCGTGCGAGGCGAGCAGTTCGGCGACGAAGCCGATCCGCTGCACGTTGGTGTGCCGGTCCTCGCGGCTGAAGCCCAGCCCCGCGGACAGGAACTCGCGGATCTCGTCGCCGTCCAGCACCTCGACGCGGCGGCCGTCCGCCTCCAGCCGCGCCGCGAGCGCGCGGGCGATGGTGGTCTTGCCGGCGCTCGGCAGGCCGGTGAGCCAGACGGTGGCGCCCGCTGTCATCAAAGCCTCCTGCTGGGTGGCCGTCACTGGTGGATCCCGCACTCGGTCTTGCCGAACGCCGACCAGCGCCCGGCCCGTTCGTCCTCGCCCTCCAGCACCCGCCGGGTGCAGGGCGCGCAGCCGACGGAGGCGTAGCCGTCCGTCAGCAGAGGGTTGGTGAGCACGCCGTGCTCGGCCACGTAGGCCTCGACGTCTCCTTGCGTCCAGCGGGCGATCGGGGCGATCTTGACCTTCTGCCGCTTGGCGTCCCAGCCGACGACCGGGGTGTTCGCCCGGGTCGGCGACTCGTCCCGGCGCAGACCGGTCGCCCACGCGTCGTAGCCGGCCAGCGACCGCTCCAGCGGGGCGACCTTGCGCAGCGCGCAGCACAGGTCGGGGTTGCGGTCGTGCAGCTTCGGGCCGTACTGCGCGTCCTGCTCGGCGACGGTCTGCTCGGGCATGACGGTGATGACGTTGACGTCCATGACCGCCGCGACGGCGTCGCGCGTCCCGATGGTCTCCTCGAAGTGGTAGCCGGTGTCGAGGAAGACCACGTCGATGCCGGGCAGCGCGCGCGAGGCGAGGTGCGCCACGACGGCGTCCTCCATCGACGACGTCACGCACAGCCGCGGACCGAACGTCTCGGCGGCCCAGCGCAGCACGTCGAGCGCGGAGGCGTCCTCCAGGTCGCGTCCGGCCTGTTCGGCGAGCTGCTGCAACTGCTCGGCCGTGTACGAAGATGCGGTGGTCACGATGCGCCTCCCTGCGGGGAATCGGCGGCCGGCCTCCTGGCCAGCAGCCCGAGGAACGACAGCTTGAATGCGCGGGCGCACGCCCGGCATTCCCAGGCGCCGTGCCCGCCCTCCTCGGAAGGGCGCAGATCCTCGTCGCCGCAGTAGGGGCAGTAGAAGGGGGCGGCACGCTCGCTCACGACAGCGCCTCCTCGGACGCGCGCGCCGCCCACTGGGCGAACCGCTCGTCGTCGGCGCGCTCGGCCTGGAAGCGCGTGAGCACCCGCTCGACGTAGTCCGGCAGTTCGGCCGCGGTGACCTTGAGGCCGCGCACCTTGCGGCCGAAGCCCGCGGTCAGGCCGAGGCTGCCGCCCAGGTGGACCTGGAAGCCCTCGGTCTGCTCGCCGTCGGGGCCGGTGACCAGCTGGCCCTTCAGACCGATGTCGGCGGTCTGGATGCGGGCGCAGGAGTTGGGGCAGCCGTTGATGTTGATGTTGACCGGTTCGTCGAAGTCCGGCAGGCGGCGCTCCAGTTCGTCGATGAGCGAGGCGCCGCGCGCCTTGGTCTCGACGATGGCCAGCTTGCAGAACTCGATGCCGGTGCACGCCAGGGTGCCGCGCCGGAAGGGCGAGGGGCGCACCTGGAGGTCCAGCGACTCCAGGCCCGCGACGAGCGAGTCGACCTGGTCCTCGGCGACGTCCAGGACGATCATCTTCTGGTCGGTCGTGGTGCGCACCCGGTCCGAGCCGTGGCCCTGGGCCAGCTCGGCGATCTTGGTGAGGGTGGCGCCGTCGACCCGGCCGACGCGCGGGGCGAAGCCCACGTAGAAGCGGCCGTCCTTCTGCCGGTGCACCCCGATGTGGTCGCGCCACACCTGCTGCGGCAGCTCCGGCGCCGGGCCGTCGACCAGCGGCCGCTCGAGGTACTCGTCCTCCAGTACCTGGCGGAACTTCTCCGGGCCCCAGTCGGCCAGCAGGAACTTCAGCCGGGCGCGGGAGCGCAGCCGGCGGTAGCCGTAGTCGCGGAAGATGCCGACCACCCCGGCCCACACCTCGGGCACCTCGTCCAGCGGCACCCACGCGCCGAGCCGCTCGCCCAGCCGCGGGTTGGTGGACAGCGCGCCGCCGACCCACAGGTCGAAGCCGGGGCCGTGCTCGGGGTGCTCGACGCCGACGAAGGAGATGTCGTTGATCTCGTGCACCACGTCGAGCTGCGGCGAGCCGGAGATCGCGGTCTTGAACTTCCGCGGCAGGTTGGAGAATTCCTTGCTGCCGATGTAGCGGTCCTTGATCGCGTCGATCGCCGGGGTGCCGTCGATGATCTCGTCCTCGGCGATCCCCGCCACCGGGGAGCCCAGGATGGTGCGCGGGGTGTCGCCGCACGCCTCGGTCGTGGACAGACCCACCGCTTCCAGCCGGCGCCAGATCTCCGGGACGTCCTCGATGCGGATCCAGTGGTACTGCACGTTCTGCCGGTCGGTGATGTCGGCGGTGCCGCGCGCGAACTCCTGCGAGATCTCGCCGACGACCCGCAGCTGGGCCACCGTCAGCCGGCCGCCGTCGATGCGGACCCGCATCATGAAGTAGCGGTCGTCCAGCTCCTCGGGCTCCAGGATCGCGGTGCGCCCGCCGTCGATGCCGGGACGGCGCTGCGTGTAGAGGCCGTACCAGCGCATGCGTCCGCGCAGGTCCGCGCCGTCGATCGCGTCGAAGCCCGCCTTGGCGTAGATCGTCTCAATGCGCGTCCGCACGTTGAGACCGTCATCGTCCTTCTTCGTCTGCTCGTTGGCGTTGAGCGGAGTGAAGTGGCCCTTTGCCCACTGGCCTTCGCCACGGTGCCGCGTCGTCCTACGGCGGGCCGCGGCGGGTGTCCTGGGCGTCCCGGCGGGCGGCTGCGGGGTGTCGGCGGGGCTGGATGCCATGGCGATGCGTCCTTCTGGCAGGCTCGAATACGGTCGTTGACGGCGCGGAAGTACCCTGTGGCCTGGGGAAACGCAGAGCGGTGGTACGACGGCCGCGGACACAGGGAACTCCCGTGCATCCACGACGGCGGGGATGGCGGAGCGGTGCAGCTGTGCGGTCAGCCCGCCGGACAGATGGCGCTGGAAACGCGGCAGAAGTCGACGTGCGGCCGACCCACCAAGGCGATTCCAGTGCGAGACATGACGGAAGCGTGGCACGCACGTCTCGGAGGAGTCCACCGTTATCCATCATGTGGACGTCATCATCTCAGTATGTGGCAAACTATGGCGCACGTCACGTCCCCGCGCGCACCCGGGCAGCCCGGACGACGCGCAGGTGGGAAGCACTGAGGACGCTACCGGGTGTGACCGGCGCTCAGCCGCGCGGGGCGCGGTCCGCAAGCACCGCGGGCGCCACCGACTGCGGCAGCAGGTCGGCGGCCCGGCGCGGGCGCACCAGCTCGACCTCCACCTCCTCCGCGAAGCGGTACGGGCGGTGCGCCAGCACCCCCGCGAGGCTGCGCCGCAGCCGCGACATCTCGGCCCGCACCGTCACCGTACGGGTCGGGTCGCCGAACAGGTCGCCCGCCAGCTCCGCCGCCGTCCGCCCCGCCCGGTGCACCGCCAGGACGTACAGCAGCTCCGCATGCCGGGGACTGAGCGGCAGCGCCCAGCGGCCCGCCGGTCCGGCCACCGTCACCGTCCAGGACACCGGGCCGCTCACGTCCACCACCACCCGGCCGCCTGCGGGAGCCGGACCGCCCTCGCCGACCCGCAGCAGCCAGCCGCCCGGCAGCGGCTCGATCCCGCACAGCCCCAGCGCCGGCAGCCACACCTGCCCCGCGGTGACCGCCGCCGGCAGCGCGATCCGCTCGGCCGGCGCGATCCCGGTCGCCGCCGCCGTCCAGCCGTTGCGGTCCACCACCACCGCCCGACCGCCGATGCCGGCGAGCAGTGGCGCCGCGACCGAGCGCAGCCGCTCCACCGCCGCCCAGTGCCGCGTCCGCAGCTCGCCCTCGGCGACCCGGGCGACCGCCGAGACCAGCGACAGCATCGCCGGGTGCACGGTAGAGGCGGGGCCGCTCACGTCCACCACGCCCAGCAGCCGCCCGTCGCGCGGGTCGTGCAGCGGCGCGGCCGCGCACGTCCAGCCGTGGTGGGTGCGCACGAAGTGCTCGGCGGAATGCACCTGGAGCGGCTTGCGGGTGACGAGCGCGGTGCCGATCGCGTTGGTGCCGACGACGTCCTCCGACCAGGACGCGCCCTCGGCGAAGCCCAGCCGGTCGGCGCTGCGGCGCACCGCGAGGCTGCCGTCGCGCCACAGCACGCGGCCGTCCGCGTCGGTGACGACCATGATGTGCCAGGCCGCGTCCGCGACCGGGACCAGGCCGTCGGCCAGGACCGGCAGCACCTCGCCCAGCGGGCTGCCGTGCCGGCGGTGCTCGAGCTCCTCGGCGGCCAGCAGCCCGTTGTGCCGCCCCACGTCCGGATCCACCCCGTGGCCCAGCGTCCTCGCCCAGGACGCCCCGATCACCGCGCGAGGCGCCTCCGGCGGGGTGTCCCCTGCGAGCGTGGCCGCACGCACCGAGGCGAGCAGGTGCGGCGACCTCGTCAGGTCCGTCCCGTCGAGCCGCCCGTAGCCGATCGGCCGGTCTGCCACGCCGCCTCCGTCCCCGCCGGGGTGCCTCCGCTGCTCCCGCTGCCCATGGTGCCCGGGTACGGGTCCGGGCCGCCGGGGTTTGGTGCAACGGTGTGCAACGCTTGCGCCGAGAGCGCTTACCGACGGACATTGACGCCGCGTCACCTTCGGGGGTGGTGCCGAGTCGGCGCGGCGCCACCCCCGGCCGGGGGCGGCTCCTTCCGGTACGCCGGGGCCCCGCGCGGCCCTCCGCGCGGGCGGTGCGCGGCCCTTCGCGGGTACGCCGTTCGTCCGGCCTGTCGTATACGGCTTCCGTACCCGCCGCCCGCCGCCGCCCGCCGCCGTCCCCCGTCAGGCCGCCGCGGCGAGGGCCGGGGACAGGGCGCGGCGCAGGAAGGTGCCCGCCGAGTCCAGCGCCGCGTCGGCCTCGTCGAGCAGCCCGGAGCCGGCGAACCGCTGGAAGACGTGCGTCGCCCCCGCGGTGACCTCCAGCTCGACCGGCACGTCGTCGGCCGCGGCGCGGGAGGCCAGGGCCACCGCGTCGTCCAGCACGATCTCGTGCGAGCCGGCCTGCACCAGCAGCGGCGGCAGCCCCCGCAGGTCGTCGAGCGCCGGCGCGCCGGCCGCCGCGCCCAGGTAGTCGGCGGCGTAGCGGCGCAGCATGTGCGGGGTCAGGATCGGGTCGTCGCCGGCCCGGGAGGTGATCGAGGCCCCGGACAGCGTCAGGTCGTACCAGGGGGAGAAGGCCACCGTCGCCGCGGGCAGCGGCAGCCCGGCGTCCCGGGCGGCGACCAGCGCCTGGAGCGCGAGCCCGCCGCCCGCCGAGTCGCCCGCGAAGGCCACCCGGGAGGGCGCCGTGCCCTCGTCCAGCAGGGCGCGGTAGACGGCGAGGGTGTCCTCCACCGCGGCGGGGAAGGGGTGCTCGGGCGCCAGCCGGTAGCCCACCGAGACCCCGCGGCCGCGCGCCCGGGACGCCAGGCCCGCGGTGAGCGAGGTGCCCGAGCGGGCCGAACCGACGACGAACCCGCCGCCGTGCAGGTACAGCACGACCGGTGCGTCCGGGCCGCTCTCCGTCTCCGGGTGGGTGGTGTGCACGACCGGCACACCGCCGAGCCGGCCCTCGGCGGTCGC
Source organism: Streptomyces sp. NRRL F-5123 (assembly GCF_000721495.1). Taxonomy (GTDB): domain Bacteria; phylum Actinomycetota; class Actinomycetes; order Streptomycetales; family Streptomycetaceae; genus Actinacidiphila. The sequence goes on along the minus strand of NZ_JOHY01000003.1, from coordinate 9,459 downwards.
GGTGCCCGCCGGGAGCACCGCGGTCGACGTGATCTGCTCGAAGAAGGCCCGCTGCTCGGCGAGGGTCAGGTCCGGGTCCAGGGCGGGGCGGTCGCGCAGCACGGCCTGGAGGTTCTTGATCTGTGTCTGTGTCATGCCCCCACCGTGCCGCCGCCGCACGGCGGTGAAAATCGGAGCGCTTCGCCTAGGACGGGCCGTCCTAGGCACCGCCGGCCGCACCCGCCCCCCGCCACTGCATGATGGGGACATGCAGATGGATCGCGAGCAGCTCGCCGACTTCCTGCGCCGGTCACGGCACCGGCTGCGGCCCGAGGAGGCCGACCTGCCGGTCGGGAGGCACCGCCGCACCCCCGGGCTGCGCCGTGAGGAGGTCGCCCATCTCGCGGGCATGTCCGCGGACTACGTGATGCGGCTCGAACAGGCCCGCGGCCCGCAGCCCTCGACGCAGATCCTCGCCTCGCTGGCCCGCGCGCTGCGCCTGACCACCGACGAGCGCGACCACCTGTACCTGCTCGCGGGCCACCCGCCGCCGCTGCGGCAGTCCGCGGGGCTGCACGTACGCCCGAGCCTGCGCTACCTGCTGGACCACATGACGCAGACGCCGGCGCAGCTCGTCGGCGACCTCGGGGACCTGCTGGCGATGAACGCGCTGGCCGAGGCGCTGTTCGGCTGCGTGTGCACGGTCGCCGAAGGGGAGCGCAACATCCCCTTGCGCTGGTTCACCGACCCCGCCGTGCGCGCGGGCTACCCGCCGGAGGAGCACGCCCCGCACAGCCGGGAGATGGTCGCCGACCTGCGCGCGGCCGTCGCCCGCCGCGGGAACGACGCCACGGCGGCAGCCCTGGTCGCCCGGCTGCGGGAGGCCAGCGGGGAATTCCGCGAGCTCTGGGACGCGCACGAGGTCGCGGTCAAGCAGCGCAGCCGGATGCGGGTGCTGCACCCCGAGGTCGGGGCGATCGCCTTCGACTACGAGGTGCTGCTCACACCGTCGCAGGACCAGCGGCTGCTGGTCTTCACACCGCCGCCCGGCTCGCCCGGCGTGGACGCCCTCGCCCTGCTCGGCGTCCTCGGCCCGGCCACGGCGCACCGCAGCCACCGCGGCGGCCCCGCGGCGGTACCGGCACCGTAGTGCTGTGACCGCCGGAGCCCCCCGGCGCCGTCGCCTCCCGTACGGGGCCCCTCACCCCGCCACCGGCGCCGCCCGCTCCAGCAGCGGCCCGAGGTCCAGGCCCGACGGGAGGGTGCCGAAGGTCGAGCCCCACTCGCCGCCCAGCCGGGAGGCGCAGAAGGCGTCGGCCACCGCGGCCGGGGCGTACCGGACCAGCAGCGAGCCCTGGAGGACCAGCGCCATCCGCTCCACGACCCGGCGGGCGCGCGCCTCCACGCCCTCCAGGTCGCCCAGCTCCGCCAGCAGGTCCTTCACCGCCGCGTCCAGCCGGTGGTCCGCGCCCCGTGCGCGCCCCACCTCGGTCAGGAACGCCTCCACGGCGAGCGGCTCGCGCCCCAGCACCCGCAGCACGTCCAGCGCCTGGACGTTGCCCGAGCCCTCCCACACCGAGTTCAGCGGCGACTCCCGGAAGATCCGCGGCATTCCGGACTCCTCCACGTAGCCGTTGCCGCCCAGGCACTCCAGCGCCTCGGCCGCGACCACCGGGCAGCGCTTGGTCACCCAGAACTTGGTCACGGCCACCCCGAGCCGCCGCAGGGCCCGCTCCTGCTCGGTGTCCGCGTCGTACGCCGCCGCGAGCCGCATGACCGCCGCCGTCGCGGCCTCCGACTCCAGCGCCATGTCGGCCAGCACGTTGCGCATCAGCGGCTTGCCGATCAGCGGGCCGCCGAAGGCCTCCCGGTGGGTCGCGTGGTGCACCGCCTGCGCGACGGCCTGCCGCATCAGCGCCGCCGAGCCGAGCGCGCAGTCCAGCCGGGTCGCGGCCACCATCCCGATGATCGTGGCGACCCCGCGGCCCTCCTCGCCGACCCGGCGCGCCCAGGAGTCGCGGAACTCGACCTCGGCGGAGGCGTTGGAGCGGTTGCCCAGCTTGTCCTTGAGCCGCTGGATCGCGAAGACGTTCCGCGTCCCGTCCGGCAGCACGCGCGGCAGCAGGAAGCAGGTCAGGCCGCCCTTCCCGGCGGAGTCGGCCTGGGCCAGCACCAGGAAGCCGTCCGACATCGGGGCCGAGCAGAACCACTTGTGCCCGGTCAGCGCGTACGTCCCGGGCTCGGCGAGCGGCACCGCCCGGGTGGTGTTGGCGCGCACGTCCGAGCCGCCCTGCTTCTCGGTCATGCCCATCCCGAACAGCACCCCCGGCTTCTCGCCGGGCGCCACCAGCCGCGGGTCGTAGGAGTGCGAGCCGAGCCGCGGCTCCCACTCGGCCGCCAGCGCCGGGTCGGCCCGCAGCGCGGGCACCGCGGCGTGCGTCATCGACACCGGGCAGCCGTGCCCGGCCTCGACCTGCGACCACACCAGGAAGCCGGCCGCCCGCCGCAGGTGCCCGGCGGGCCGCGACCAGGCGTCGGTCAGGCCAGCGGTGATCGCGTGCCCGAGCAGCCGGTGCCAGGAGGGGTGGAAGTCGACCTCGTCGATGCGGTTGCCGTAGCGGTCGTGGGTGCGCAGCACGGGGGAGTACGTGTTGGCCTCCTCACCCCACCGCTGCGCCTGGGCGGAACCGGCGGCCTCGCCGAGCCGGACGAGTTCCTCGGTGACCTCCGCGAGCAGGGCCGGTTCCGCATGGCGGGCGACGGCCTCGGTCAGCGCGGTGTCGGTGCTGTATACGTCATGGCCGACCAGGGGCGGAGCCTGGTTCGCGACCGTGTGGGTGACGGCAGTCATGCCAGCTAACGTAAGGGGGTGCAAGCAGCAGAAGAAAGAAGCCACCGGCGTCCGAGCCGCTGGCGGCGGGCCCGGGTGCTCTACCGCAACGTCTCCAAGCGGAAGGTCGGCTGGCTGCTGCTCAAGGACACGGTCGACTCGTGCCTGGAGTACCGCGTCACCGGCCTCGCCGCCGAGGCCGCCTTCTTCGTGCTGCTGTCACTGCCGCCGCTGCTGCTCGGCCTGGTCGGCGCGCTCGGCTACGTCGACACCGTCGTCGGGCTCGACACCATCGACCACATACGTCACAACATCCTCAGCGCGTCCGCGACCGTGCTGTCCGACAAGGGCGTCAACGACCTGGTCAAACCGCTCGTGGACGACGTCTTCCACGGCCGCCGCCCGGACCTGATCTCGATCGGCTTCGTCATCGCCCTGTGGTCCGGCTCCCGCGCGGTCAACGTCTTCGTCGACACCATCACCATCATGTACGGGCTGGAGGGCCGCCGCGGCATCGTCCGCACCCGGCTGATGTCCCTGGTCCTCTACATCGTCGCGCTCGTGCTCGGGGCGGCCGTGCTGCCGCTGGTCGTCGTCGGCCCCGGCGCCGTCGACGACCTGATCCCCGGTGTCACCGGCACCGTCCACGTCCTGTACTGGCCCGCCGTGCTGCTCGCCTCGGTGGCCTTCCTCACCACGCTCTACCACGTGTCCGTCCCCGTCCGGGCGCCGTGGTACGAGGACGTGCCCGGCGCGCTCGTCGCCCTGCTCATGTGGATGCTGGGCAGCTTCGTCCTGCGGATCTACCTCGGGCACGCCGTCGAGGGCCACACGATCTACGGTTCGCTCGCCGCGCCCATCGCCGTCCTGCTGTGGATCGGCGTGAGCGCCTTCGCCGTCCTCGTCGGCGCCGCCGTCAACGCCGCCGTCGACCGGGTGTGGCCCTCGCTGGCCACCGCCGCGGCCCGCGAGGAGAACAACCGCCGCAAGGAGGCGGCCGCCGCCGAGGTCGTCGCCCGCGCCGCGGCCCGCCGCGCCCGGCAGGCCGCCGCGGCAGGGAACGCCGAGGACGCCGAGGACGCGGACGACGACGATCCGCCCGCCGAATACCCCGAGCGCTGGGTGGACGTCCTGCCGCACGCCGACATCCGCTCCCGGCTGCGCGCCCGCCGCCCCCGGCCGGAGCGCCCCGAGCCGCTCGACCCGCCGCGCCGGCCCCGCCCCCTCGTCCCGCCCCGCCCCACCTCCCCGCCGCGGCTGCCGCCCGCGCCCCCGTCGCCGCCCTACCCGCCCCAGCCCCAGCAGTGGGACGAGCACCGGCACCACTGAGCCGCGGTGCCGGTGAGCCGCGGCATCATGGGGACGTGGGCGGATATCGCGAGCGGCCGGGCGCGGTTCCCGGCGTCACCGTGTGGAGCCGCACGGACGGCGGCGGCCCCTACCGCATCCTGCCCGACGGCTGCATGGACCTGATCTGGCACGACGGCACGCTGCTCGTCGCCGGGCCCGACACCGCCGGGTACGTCGCCACCGCCCGCCCCGGCAGCGTTTTCGCCGGCCTGCGGTTCGCGCCCGGGACCGCGCCCGCCCTCCTCGGCACCCCCGCCGCCGAGATGCGCGACCGCCGGGTGCCGCTCGCCGACCTCTGGCCCGCCGCCCGCGCCCGGCGGCTCGCCGAGCGCGCCGACGCCGGCCCCGCCGCCGCCCTCGAAGCGTGGGCCGTCGCCCGGACGACCGAGGCCGCGCCCGCCGACCCGCTGCCCGCCGCGGTCACCGCCGCCCTCACCGCGGGCCGGTCCGTCGCGGACGTCGCTGCCGCGTGCGGCCTCGGGGAGCGCCAGCTGCGCCGCCGCTGCGAGGCCGCCTTCGGCTACGGGCCGCGCACCCTCGGCCGCGTCCTGCGCCTCCAGCGCGCCCTGGCCCTCGCCCGCGCCGGCGTCCCCTTCGCCCGGGTCGCCGCCGACACCGGCTACGCCGACCAGCCCCACCTGGCCCGCGAGGTCCGGGCGCTCGCGGGCGTCCCGCTCGGCGAGCTAATCCGGTTGCCGCCCGCCGCCCCCACCGGGTAGGAAGGCAGGCATGCTACGAGGCCGTACGGTCGGGCTGCGGGCCCGGCACGAGGAGGACATCCCGATCCTGCGGGCCGAGCTCCACGACGACGTGGTCACCGCCTCGCGCGCGGAGGGCGCCGCCTGGCGCCCGCTCGCCCCCGGCACGAAGGATCCGCGGAATCTCACCGACGAGCAGGACCCGCGGAACGTCCCCTTCTCCGTCGTGGACCTGTCCGGCGGCACGCTCATCGGCTACGCCAACCTGTGGGGCATCGACAACCACAGCCGCTACGCCCACCTCGGCCTGAGCATGCTGCCGTCCGCCCGCGGCAAGGGCTACGGCACCGACACGGTCGCCGTGCTCTGCCACTACGGCTTCGTCGTCCGCGGCCTCTACCGGCTGCAGGTCGAGACCCTCGCCGACAACCCGGCGATGCTGCGGGCCGCCGAGAGCAACGGCTTCGTGCGCGAGGGCGTGCTCCGCTCGGCGGCCTGGGTGATGGGCGAGTTCGTGGACGAGGTGGTCCTCGGCCTCCTCGCCCACGAGTGGCAGCCCCCGGCGGGATCCTGACCGGCGCCGAGCCGTGACCGGCCCTTCGGCGGCGGCCGGTCACGAGCGGGAGAAGACGGCCACGTCGTAGCGTTCGAGGACCGCGCCCGTCCCGCCGGCGCGGACCGCGGCCTCCAGCGACGCCAGTCCCGCGCGGAACTGCTCCGGCCGCTCGTCGTCGTAAGGACTGCTCACGCGGACCGATCCTGGCCGCGCCGGGCGCACCCGCACAAGCGGGTGTCAGGCCGCCGCGAAGAGGTCCACCGGGTTGCCGTCCGGGTCGTGGACGACGGCGTAGCGCTGGCCCCAGAAGGCGTCCCACGGCTTGAGGTGCCCCTCGAAGCCGGCGCCCGTCAGCTCGTCCCACAGCGCGTCCACCCCCGCCGGGGTGCCGCAGTCGAAGGCGAGCGCGATCCGGTTGCCGCGGGCCGGCTGCCACTGCGGGTCGAAGGACCTGACCGTCGCGACGGTGTCCCAGGCCAGCCGCAGCCCGCCCGCGAGAGTGACCTCGACATGCGCCTCGCCGTCCGCCGCGGCGGGCAGGTCGATGCCCAGCAGGCGGTAGAAGCTCAGCGAGGCCGCCATGTCGGAGACGACGATCCCGATCATGTCCAGGCGGGGTGTCACGTGATGTGCGTTCATGTCCCCGACGCTAGCCCGCGGCCCGCGGGGCGTCTTGAACGAAACGGACCCTCCCAGGGGAAGGCGCCGCCCCCCATTCGCACACCGAGACGCCGTCCTTGTCGGTGTCGAGGGTGACGGTGGACACCTCGTAGCTCTTCAACTGCGCCTTGGTGAGCAGGCCGCACGCCTTCACGCCGTCGAGTTCGACGGTCGGCTCGTCGCTCCCCGACGAACACGCGGTGAGCGTCGCCGCCGCCCCCAGGACGAGGGCAAGGCATGCCGGTGCGACTGCCCGCGCCGCGAGCGGTTTCGATCCTGCGCCGCGGGACGGCACGGCTCCTCCAGAGGTGTGGTTCTCCGACGAACCTCCCGGCTCTTCCGGGCGAAGTGCGCTGCGAGTCGTTCACGGCGTCGGCCGGGCCAGGCGACTGCGCTCGTTCTGGCGTGGCCGGAGTGGCGCAAGCGGCCCTGGAGGCACCGCACTTGGCCTCCACGGTAGTGCGCGAGAGTGCGGGCACGCAGTCGTTCCGGGATGCCGGGGAGTCCGGCGGATCGGGGAGAGGCGGTGTCGGGGCCGCCGCCCTGACGGCGGTCACGGCGTGGTCGGTTCGGGCACCCGGCGATGTGCGGGGGCAGCTGTGGCGAGCGTCGGATAGTCGGTGTAGCCGGCTGTTCCGCCGGTGTACATCAGGCCGTGGTCCTTCACCTGGTTGATCGCTGCTCCGGTGCGGAGCCGTTCGACCAGGTCGGGGTTGGCGAGGAAGGGGCGGCCGAGGGCGATGAGGTCGGCGCCGGCGGCGAGCAGCCGCTCGGCCGCCGCCCTGCCTCCGTCCGGGGGGAGCGGACTGCCCCATCCCAGGACGGGGTTGGCGATCAGGGTGCCGGTCCACCGCCTGCGGATGTCCTGGAAGAGCGGCTGGTCGGGGTCGGCGAAGACGACGTGCAGGTAGGCCGGACCCACTTTTCCGAGGGCGTCGAGGAGGACGGGGTAGATCTGCTCCGTGTCGCCTTCCTCGATGCCGTTGACCGTCAGCCCCGGAGCGATGCGCACGCCGACGTGAGCGGGGCCGATCGCGTCGGCGACGGCCCGGACGACCTCGACGACGAACCTGGTGCGGTGGGCGACCTCGCCCCCGTACCCGTCGGTGCGGTGGTTGGTGTTGCGGGCCAGGAACTGGTGCAGGAGGTAGCCGTTGGCGGCGTGCACCTCGACGCCGGCGAAGCCGGCGTCCATGGCGTTGCGGGCGGCGGCGGCGAAGTCGGCGATCGTGGTGCGGATCTGCGCGGTTGTCATGGCGACCGGCACGACTGCGGGCTGGGGCCCGGTCGGCGTGTGGATCGTGTCGGGCAGCGGGACGCGTGAGGGTGCGAGGGGCGTCAGGCCGCTGGTGCCGGGATGCCCGACCCGGCCGCCGTGCTGCAGCTGCAGGAACATCCGGCCGCCCGAGGCCGCCACTGCCTCGGTGACGCGCCGCCATCCGACGACGTGCTTGCCGCTGTGGATGGCGGTGATGTTCGGATAGGTCTGCCCGACGGCGTTCGGCGTGGACGCCTCGGCGATGATCAGCCCGGCGGTGGCGCGTTGGGCGTAATAGGTCGCCATGATCGGTTCGGGGGTGCCGTCGGCAGCGGCGCGGTTGCGCGTCATCGGGGCCATCACCAGGCGGTTGGGCAGGTGCAGGTCGCCGAGGCGGGCGGGCTGGAAGAGGCTCGGGGAAACGGGTGCGTTCGTCATGTCCCGGACGGTAGAACATGACACTGGTGTCAAGTTCAAGTCGTCATCGGGCGAGGTGGAGAATGCGGATCGGTGAACTGGCCAGGCGCACCGGGGTGAGCGAGCGCTCCCTGCGCTACTACGAGACCCAGGGACTCCTGCGACCGGAGCGCACGCCCGGCGGGCAGCGCGACTACGGGGGCTGGGCGGTCGACCGCGTCATCCGCGTCCAGACCCTCTACGCGGCCGGGCTGTCCAGCAAGAAGATCGCCCAGCTGCTGCCCTGCATGCGCGACGACGCAGGTCCGAGCGAGATCGCCACCCCCGAACTCGTCGACGAACTCGCGAAGGAGCGCGATCGCATCGACCGGACGATCGCCGACTTCGTCCGCTCCCGCGAGGTCCTCGACGAAGTGATCCACATGGCGGAGGAGACATGGAACCGCGCCGCGACGCCGACATCCCCCTGAGCGCCGGCGTCAGGTGATGGCGGAGGTCTCCCGCCACAGCGCGGCGAGGGCGGTGTCGCCGGTGAGGGTTGCCGCGGTGAGGGGCAGGCGGTTCCAGAGGACGAGGTAGAGGTCCTGCGCCGGGCCGGACAGCTCGCAGTCGGCCGGACCGTCCGCGGAGCGCTCGGTGCGCGGGGGCGCGTCGGCCGTGAGCCGTACGGTCCACGCCGCTTCGGCGTCGGACGGCCGCACCCGCAGGACGCGCGGCTGCCCGGTGCGCACCCGGCTGCGGGCGCGGGCGTGGAACCCGGTCAGCAGCTCGTCGATGCCGTCCGCGGCGAACGCCGGGTCCATGGCGGAGAGTTCCCTGCCGCGCGCCGACTCGGCGTCCACCCGGTGCACCGCCGTCTCGTGCGCCTGCCGCCGGGCCCAGAACGCCAACGGGGAGGGCGCGGGCAGAAACGTCCAGCACTCCGTCCCCTCACCGGCCGCCCGCAGCGTACGGACCAGGTTGCCGTGCCCCTCCCGGAACCAGGGCAGCAGCGCCGGGCCCGTCGGCTCCGCGGGCATCGGATCCTCCGGCACGGGCCCGGCCGGCCCCTCGTCCACGATGCGCGCCGCCCAGCGGTGGAAGGTGCTGGTGTGCCGGACCAGGTCCCCGGTCGTCCAGCCGGGACAGGTCGGCACGGGCGCGTCCTCGCCCGCCGCCGCGGCGGCGTCCGCGAGCAGTTCGCCCTCCCGCTGCAGGTGGGCGATGTAGTCGATCGTGCGCATGCTGCGGATTCTGCCCTGACGGCGGGCCCGGCGTCATCCTCGGCATCGGCGAGCAACCCGAATCCGTCGTGGTCCGCCCCGGTCGCGCCGCCGTTCCCGGACCGCTTCCGGGCGTCCGGTGGATGCCGCCGCCCGCAGCCGTGGCATCGGCGCCCACCGCGCGGTGCCTATATTGCTGCGCATGCCCGAGATCCAGCTGCTCCACCGCCGCCACGCCTCCGCGCTGCTCGCCTTCGAGGAGGAGAACCGGGCGTACTTCGCCGCCTCCGTGCCCGACAGGGGGGAGGAGTTCTTCGCCCGCTTCGGCGAGATGCTGCGGGCGCGGCTGGCGGAGCAGGAGGTCGGGGAGTGCTACTTCCATGTCGTCGTCGGGGACGGCGGGGAGGTGCTGGGGCGGGTCAACCTCGTGGACGTCGCGGACGGCGAGGCCGAGTTGGGGTACCGGATCGCCGAGCGGGCCGCGGGGCGGGGGCTGGCCACGTGGGGGG
>NZ_JOHY01000002.1 GCF_000721495.1 Streptomyces sp. NRRL F-5123 | reverse complement strand
CGTAAGGGGTCGTCGGCAGCGTCAGATGTGTATAAGAGACAGGCCGCAGGTCGTTCGGGCCGAGCACGGGGGTGGCCGGGGCCCGCTGGACGGTACGGGGCGCGCCGGGGACCTCCGCGCTCGCGGGCATGGCGGGGAGGGGGGCGCCCAGACCACTGCGGTTGCGCGGCGCGGCGGGGGCCGCCGGGGTGGCCTCGGACGTGCCGTCCGCCCGCTGGACGACGGGCATCCCGCCGCCCGGGGTGGAGGTCACCGACCTTGCACTGTCCGGGAGTTGGGTCATGGGAGCGCCGAGCGGGCTGCGCCCGCCGAGCGGCGGCACCGCCCGCTGCACCGCGCCGTCACCGGGCGCGGCCTGGCCACGGCCACCGCTCGCGTCACCGCCGCGCGGCCCCGTCCCGGACGCGCCGGACCCGCCGCCTGCCGGGGCCGTGCCGTCCGCGGCGCCCTCCGCACGCTGCACGACCGGCAGTCCCCCGGGCGCTCCGGCAGAACCCACCGGCCCCGCGCTGTCCGGAAGTTGCGTCATCGGCGCCCCGAGCGGACTCCGCCCGCCGAGCGGCGGCACCGCCCGCTGCACCGCGCCGTCACCGGGCGCGCTCCCTGCCGGACCCCGGCCACCGGGCGAGGCCGTCCCCGGCTGCGCCCCCGAACCGCTCCCGGCCGCCGCCTGGCCACGGCCGCCGGTCGCGTCACCGCTGCGCGGGCCCGTGCCGTCCGCGGCGCCCTCCGCACGCTGCACGACCGGCAGTCCCCCGGCGGTCGCGGGCGCGCCCCCTGACGCGGGCGCCACCGGCGCCCCCACGTCGGGCAGTTCACCCAGCGGGATCCGGCTGCCGAGTGGCGGCACCGCCCGCTGCACAGGCCCGCCGTGGACCGCGTCCGCGCCTGCCGAGGAGGCGGACCGGCCACCCGGGGCGCCCGGGCTGCCCGCACCCGGCGCCTTGCCGGACGCGCCGCCGGCGGGGGACTCGGTACCGGGCCGGCCGCCCGGCGTGCCGCCGCCCGCGGAACCGGACGCCCGGCCGTCCCGCGCGTCACCGCCGGATGCCGTACCGGACCCGCCACCCGCCGGACGCCCGCCGGGCGGCACCGCCGCACTCCCGTCGCCGGGAGCTGCCTCCGCCCGCTGGACGACGGGCATCCCACCGCCGGAGGCGGAGGCCGCCGGCCGTGCCGTGTCGGGGAGTTGGGCCATGGGAGGCCCGAGCGGGGCGCGTCCGCCCAGCGGCGGCACGGCCCGCTGCCCGGCGCCGCCCGACGTCGTACCCCCGGAGGACGCGGCGCCGTACGCGCCACCGCCCGCACCCGGTACCGGACCGGATGCTCCACCGGCCTGCGACCCCGCCCCCGGGGCTCCTTGCCGCCCGCCACCGCTCCCGGCGTGCGGCCCGGAGCCGCCACCCGCGGCGTGCGGGACCGCGCCGGAGGCACCGCCGCCCTGCGCGCCCGCGGCCGTACCGGACCGACCCTCCGCGCGTGAAACTCCGCCGTCCGACGCGCCTTCCGCACGCTGGACGACGGGCAGTCCCCCGGCGGTCGCAAGCCCGGCCCCGGACGCGGGCGCCACCGGCGCCGCCGTGTCCGGCGACCCGGTCAGCGGGTCACGTCCCCCGAGCGGCGGCACCGCCCGCTGCACGGACGCGGCACCGCCCGCACCACCGCCACCGGCGCCGGAGGCGGAACCGGACGAACCGCCCGGCCTCGATCCGCCGCCCGCGCCGCCCTGCGCACCGCCCGCCCCCGGTGCCCCGGCGTGCGGCCCGGAGCCCGAACCGTCGGGAGCCCCCTCCGGCCGCTGCACCACCGGCATCGCACCGGCGGCCGCGGTCGCGGAGCCCGGCGAAGCCGCCCCCTGCTGCGCCCCGCCCGCAGGCGCGCCCAGCGGTTCCCGGCCGCCCAGCGCCGGTACGGACGGGGCTCCGGAAGCCTCTTCCGCGCGCTGCACCGAAGCCGCGGGCGGCGGACGCAGCGCGCTCAGCCGCCGTACCGCCGGACGGGCCGGGCGGCGCGCGACGACCGGTGAGGGTCCCACCGGGCGGGGCCGCACGACCGGGACGTCCCCGGCGGAGTCACGGCCGCCCGCAGCGGGCGGAGCCTCGCCCGTACCCGGCACCACGGCGATCCGCCGCACGAGCGGTATCGGCACCGCGGCAGCGGAAGCGGCGGAGGCACCGGAAGCAGCGGCGGCCCGCTGCACCGCCGGACCCGAACCGGCAAGCACCGCGGGGGAGTCGGCCGCGTGCGCGAGAGGTCGCGAGGCGGCGGCGCCCGCCGAGGGCGAGCCGCCCGCCGTGGATCCTGTGCGCCCGGCCGCCCGCGACGCACCCGAACCGCCGCCCGCAGCGGCCCCCGCAGCGCCGCCCGAGCCCGAGCCGCCCGCGGCGCCCCCGCGAGCCGGCGCACCGCCCTGCGTACGGTCCGGCACCGCGCTGAGCAGCAGCGGACCCCCGCGCCCGGCGGGGGAGGAGGGCGCGGGCCGTCCGGACGGCGGGCGCGCGACACCGCGGGCCACACCCGCGGGCGCGCCCGGCGACACCGCATGGCCGAGGCCGTTGTCGAACATCGGGTTCTGCCACGACGCGAGGCGCCCCCGGAAGACCAGCCCGTCGCTCACGCCCAACGCGGAGCGGGCAACGGTCAGTTCGGGCGGCGACGTCCGCCGCCACCCTCCGTCCCACCCGGCCGGCATGGAACGGCCCGCAGCAGGACCCCCACCGGCGGAGCCGCTTCCGCCCACACCAGGGGATCCGTTTCCGCCCGCACCAGGGGATCCGCCGCCGTCCCGCCCGCCACCGTCCCCGGCGGCAGCCGTACCACGCGCGGAAGCGCCCCGCCCACCGGCAGAGCCCGCACCCGCGGAACGCCCCGCCCGCCCGCCTCGACGCCCGGCGCCGGAGCCGCCCGTACCCCCCGCGGCAGCGGTGCCCGCACCCGGCACGGCAGTGCCACCCGCACCCGCTGACGCGGCGGAGCCGCCCGCGGACCCGGCGGAGCCACTCGCGGGCCGGCGGTGCAGCCTGTCCCGCCATGCCATGTGCTCAACCGCCTTCGTTCATACGGGTGTTGATGCGAGCGATCTCGTTCACCCACTGGCGGCGCTCGTCGTGCGTGAGGTCGAGGATCTCCTCGCGCGCCCAGTGGAAGTGGTAGGCGATGTACGCGATCTCCTCCCGCAGCCGGGGGAGGGCGTACGTCACGATTCCCCCAGGCGCCCGCCCGAGAGGTCGACCTCGAAACCGCCGTCGCAGTGCGGGCAGGTCACGGCCGCGCGGGTGTGGCCCTCGCTGTTGACCCGCCGGTAGAAGTCCTGGAGGAAGGCGACGTCGGTCGCGTACATCCGCTCCACGATCCCGGCGTGCACATCCGTGATCGGGCCGAGCCGGGTGATCACCTGGCTGAGCAGGACCACGCTCAGGTACGCCGGGTTCTCCTTCACCCGCAGGTCGATCTGCGGGCGCAGCTCGTCGCGGGCCGTGGCCAGCCGCATGGAGCCGTGCCGGTGCACGACGCCCTCGTCGTCCACGTAGCCGCGGGGCAGCTCGAACTCGAACTCGTCGCGCAGCGCCTGCTGCCGCGGGGCGGCCGCCGGGGCGGCCGGGGCCGCTGCCCCCGCCGCGCCCGCGGCCTCGGCCGGCTGCTCCGCCGCGCGGGCGAGTGGAGCCGTCGCCTCCAGGATCTCCTCCAGGCTGCCCGCGCTGACCGTACGGCGCCTCATTCGACGACGATCTCCTCGAACACGATGGTCACGGACTCGGTGGCCGCGGACGACTGGCCCGCGTTGAGGGACGGACCCTCCCACTTGGACGCCCAGCCCTGCATCAGCTGGATGCGGCGGACCGTGCTGCCCTCGGAGTCCTTGATCTCGATCGTGAGGTTCTGCCGAGCGGTGTTGACGGCGCCCTTGTTGAGCGTCTCCTTGATCCACTTGGTGAATTCGCTGCTCTTGTCGATGCCGCGGGTGATGGTGATCTCACCGGCCAGCCGGGCACCGGGCTGCTTGCGGATGATCTGCTTGCCGTCCGAGCTGACCTGCCGGACCTCGACGACCTCCTCCTCGACGGTCAGCCCGCTGATCTCCTGGACCGACTCCACCAGGTAGCCGCCGAGCTGCACACCGAAGATGTGGGTGGAAAGCGCGTCGCCCTCTGCCATGACTCTCCGTCACCTTTCCTTACTACGTCGCTGGTTCGCGGTCACTCGTCGATGAGGCTGGTGCTGTCGGAGAACTGCGCCAGCCGGAAGACCACGAACTCGGCGGGCTTGACCGGGCAGACGCCGATCTCGCACACGACCCGGCCCTGGTCGATGGATTCGGGCGGGTTGTTGTCGCGGTCGCACTTGACGTAGAAGGCCTCGTCGGCGGTGCGGCCGAACAGCGCGCCGCGCCGCCACTCCTCGGTGAGGAAGGCCGTGACGTTGCGCCGGATGCTGGACCACAGCCGGTCGTCGTTGGGCTCGAAGACCACCCACTGGGTGCCCAGCAGGATGGACTCCTCCAGGTAGTTGAACAGCCGGCGCACGTTCAGGTAGCGCCAGGCCGGGTCGGAGGAGAGGGTGCGGGCGCCCCACACGCGGATGCCGCGGCCGGGGAAGGCGCGCACGCAGTTGACGCCGATCGGGTTGAGCAGGTCCTGCTCGCCCTTGCTGAGCTTGATCTCCAGGTCCACCGCGCCGCGGATGACCTCGTTCGCGGGCGCCTTGTGCACACCGCGCTCGGTGTCGCTGCGGGCCCAGACGCCGGCGATGTGGCCGCTCGGCGGGACGGTGGTGTTGTGGCCCAGCGCCGGGTCGAAGACCCGCACCCACGGGTAGTAGAGGGTCGCGTAACGGGAGTCGTAGCCCGCCTCGTCGTTGCGCCAGGTGCGCACCTGCTGCGCGGACAGCCCGGGAGGGGCGTCCAGCACGGCGACCCGGTCGCCCATCTGCTCGCAGTGCGCGATGACGGCGAGCTGCACGGTGCGGACGCCCTCGGCGTCGATCGCACCGCGCTGGTAGGCGCTCATCAGGTCCGGGACGGCGACCATGGTGATCTCGTCGATCGTCTCCAGGCCGCCGAAGCCGGTACGGGCGGCGGTGTCGCCGACGTACTCGGACGGGCTGAGCCGCTGCACCTCGCCGGAGCCGCCGCGTCCCGACGGGGCCGGGCCGTCGGCCAGCGCGGTCACGCCGTTGGCGGGGCGGGCCTGCGGGGCGCCGCGCTTCTCGGCGACCTCGACGTAATTCGAGCCGCGCGCCTGGGTCACCAGGTAGGCGCGGACGTTCTTGCGGGTGGAGGCGTCGAAGGTCTCCACGACGTTGTCGCCCTGCTTGACCAGCAGCTTGAAGCGGTCCTCCGCGGGGCTGTCGCCCTCCGCGTCGGCGACCTCGACCGTCAGCCCGCTCGCGCCGGGCTTGGCCACGACCGTGAAGCCGCCCAGCTCGACGGGCGGCGCCGAGCCGACCGCCTTCTGCGCGCTGTCCGCGCCCGTACCCGCCGCCCCGCCGATGCGCACGATGTACGCGGCGCCGCCGCCGTTGGCGAAGTAGCCGTAGACCGCGTGCGCCAGGTAGGTGCCCTCGGTGAAGCCGCCGAAGGACTGGCTGTACTGGTCCCAGCTGGTCACCAGGGTCGGTGCGTGGAACGGGCCGGTCTCGGCGAAGCCGACGAACGCGGCGACGGCGGTGCCGACCCCCTCGATCGGCCGGGCCCCGGACTGCACCTCCTCCATGTACACACCCGGGGTGAGGTACGTCGCCATACTCGCTCCTTCGCGTCCATACAGGCTGGGGATCCGGCTGCGGATCACCTGTCTCCAGGCCGAGTCTGCGGAGCAGACACCCGAGGCGGCCAGAGACGGGCGGACCTGCCGGGGGGCAGGGCCGCTGCCCTTTGCGGACCCGCAGCGTGACCTGGTGAGCGCGCTCCGGCACGCTCCGTCGGGCAGCCTGCGGCGGGGCGTGACGAAGCAGGTCGGCGCGGGTGCGCCCGGGGCGCCCGGGTCCCGGTTCTGGCCCCCGGTCCGGGTCCCGGTTCAGGCCCCGTACCGGTTCAGGTCTCGCTGATCTCCGCGAGCCAGGGGCCGAACTCGCCCGCCAGGACCAGGCGGCCGAGCTTGCGGTACTCCTGGGCGATGGCCGTCACCGTCTGCCGCATGGTGAGCGGGCCGTCCGCCTCCGCCGCGAGGTAGGCGGCGGTCACCGCGCAGGCGCGGATGGAGCCGCCCGCCAGCTCGAAGCGCTCGGCGCAGAAGGCGAGGTCCAGGTCGGCGGCGCGCGGCAGCCGCTCGCCGAGGCAGCGCTCCCACAGGTCCCGGCGGCGCCCCGCGTCGGGCACGGGGAAGTCGGCGACGACGTCGATCCGCCGGGTGAAGGCCGGGTCGAGGTTGGCCCGCAGGTTGGTGGTCAGGACGGCGATGCCGTCGAAGGACTCCATGCGCTGCAGCAGGTACGCCGACTCGATGTTGGCGTGCCGGTCGCTCGCGTCCTTCACCTCCGAGCGCTTGCCGAAGATCGCGTCGGCCTCGTCGAAGAGCAGCACCGCGTTGACGGCGGAGGCCTCGGTGAAGATGCGCTCCAGGTTCTTCTCGGTCTCCCCGACGTACTTGTCGACGACCGTGGAGAGGTCCACGACGTAGAGGTCCATGCCGAGGTCCGCGGCGACGACCTCGGCGGACATCGTCTTGCCGGTGCCGGACTCGCCGGAGAAGAGCGCGATGACGCCGCGCCCGCGGCCGCCCCCCGGCCGCATCCCCCACTGTCCGAGCACCTGGTCGCGGTGCCGGGCGCGCAGCGCGAGCTCGCGCAGCCGGCGGTGGGTCGGCGGCGGGAGGACCAGGTCGTCCCAGCCGACGCCGGGCTCCACGCGGCGGGCCAGCCGCTCCAGGCCCGCGCCGTTCTGCGCGCGCACGGCGGTCCGCAGGTCGTCCGGCGCGACCGGGCGGGCGGCGAGCGCGGCGGTGCGTACGGCCACGTCGGCGGCCCGCCGCAACTGCCGGGCGTCCAGCCGGTGCGCGGCGACGGCGGCGGCCAGCGCCGCGGCGTCCTGCACGCGGGGTTCGCCGGGGCGTACGGCCGCGTCCGCGGCGCCGGACCCCTCGGGCGGTACGGCGGCGGCCCGGCGGTGGGCCCCCGCGTCGAAGGCGCCGGGCCCCTCGGGGCGGACGGCCTGCGCGGCCTCCTCCAGGGCGTGCCGCCAGCGGGCGGCCTGGCGCTCGGGGGAGGGTGCGGGGACGGTCAGGACGACGGGGCTGTCCGCCGCCCACGCCGGGTCCCACGCGGAGGCGCCGTGTGTGAAGAGCGGGATGCCGCGCAGGGCCGCGCACAACTCCCCCACCACGCGGGCTCGTTCGGCGGGCCGGTCGGGCAGCGCCTCCAGCGGGCCGATCACCGCGCCGGCGCCGGTCAGCCGGGCCTCCCGGGCGGCGGCGCGGGCGATGTCCGGCACCTCCGCGGCGCGCGGGGCGAGGGCCGCTGCGTCCAGGACGAGCGGCCGCAGCCCCGACGCACGCAGCGCGGCGACCGCGAGGCCCTCGGCGTCGCCGCCCCGGCTGCGCAGGTGGACCAGGCCCGTACCGGTGGCCGCCGCGGCAGCCGCCGCCCGCACCTGCGCCGTCTCGGCCGCCGGGTCGTGGGCCGCCTCGCCGAGTACGGCGGCGAGCCGGGCGTCGGGCCGGGAGCTGCCCAGCAGATGGGCGGTCACCCGGTCGGGCACCGCCAGCGTCCGGGAGAGCGGGGGCCGTTCGGGTTCGGCGACCTCCAGCAGGCCGCCCTCGACGAGCGGCGCCCCGGGGGCGAGCCGGAAGCGGGCCGCCGACACCCCCGTGCGGCCGCACAGTTCGAGCGCGAGCGCGACGGTGGGGCGGCGGCGCGTCAGGTCGTCGTTGAGGTAGCCGTAGAGCGCCTCGAAGCGGGCGTCCAGGTCGGGCGCGAGGGCGACGAGCAGCAGGTCGAGGTCGAGGGCGGTGAGCCCGAAGCGGGCGGCGAGCCCGTCGAGCACGGTCCCCGGCGCGGGGCGCCAGCTCGCGGCGGCGGGCATTCCGAGCCCGCCGGGCCCGTCGAGGATGCGCTGCGCGGCCTCGGGCGTGAGGTACTGGCCCCGGTAGGGGTCGTCCGGGTCCGGATCGTCGGCACGCCGCCGCCGAACGGCGTCCCGCACCCACTCCTCGACGGCCCCGAGCCGCTCCCAGAGATCGAAGTCCGGCTCGGCAGAGGCGACTTCGCCGCCCGAGGCCCGGCCGCCCAGTTCCTCCCCGGCGGACGTGCCCGCGGTCCGGCGCAGGTCGCCGGCGGACGCGTACACGGCCTCGCCCGGACCCCCCGCGGCAGCCCCGGCGTCACGGGCCCCCGCCGCCCCACGTGCGCCGGACTCGCCGACGCCCCCGGCGTGCGCCTCCGCGGCCTCGCCCGGACCCCCGGCGGCAACCGTCCGGCCCACGGCCCCGGCGGGCCCCACCGCGGTCCCGCCCACAGCCCCGGCGGGCGCACCCGCCGCTTCGCTCGGACCCCCGGCGGCAACCGTCCGGCCCAGGGCCCCGGCGGACCCGTCCGCGGCTGCGCCGACGCCCCCGGCGGACCCGTCCGCCTCCCCGCCCGGTTCACCGGGCTGCGCCTCCTCCGCGACGCTCGCGGCAGCGGTGCTCACGGCTGGCGCTCCCCGCGGCGGCGGCGGGCGGGCGGAGCGCCGCGGTCGCGCGGGCCCGCGAAGCCGTCCCGGCCCGGGTCGCTGACCTCCGTGTAGCGCAGCCGGCGGCCGGGCTCGGGCTCCTCCGCCCCGTGGACGGGGTCGGTCGTGCGCAGCACCAGGCCCTCCGTGACGGGCGGCGCGGTCTGCCGGGTGACGCCCGCGAGCGGGGCGCGGACCCGTACCGACACCGAGGCCTTGAGCTCGCCCCCGAAGGCGGACCAGACGTCGGCGGCGGCGGGCGCGTCCATGGCGGTGCCGGCGGTGTCCAGGCCGATCTGGAGGTTCAGCTCGGCGAGGGAGCCGCCGAGCAGCCGGGCGGGCAGCGTCTCGGTGGAGGTCAGCGTCGTCAGGACCTGCGAGAGCAGCATGTGCTCGTCCTGCGGGCGGGTCGCCCACGCCGTGACGAGGTAGGTGAGGTCGAACCAGCGCGGCGGGGTGCGCCGCCCCACCACGTGCCCCTCCTCGTCGTAGATCTCCCCCGCCCCGTTGCCGCGGCGGCTGACGTCCTCCCGGATGTCGTAGAGGAAGACGCACACCGTGGGGCCGCCGCGGCGCGCGGCCCAGTCCTTCGTCGGTGCGTCGAAGACCACTTCGACGCCCGACGCTTCGAGGCCGGATTCGGTGATGAGCCGGCCGAGGGCCTCGTCGACCTCGTGGATCACCGGCGGGTCACCTCGTCGGGCGGCTGGATGCTGCCGCTGACCACCAGGAAGTCGATGGGCTCGCAGGTGAAGCCGGGGCCGGTGGCGGTGATGGTGCGCGGGCCGGTCTGGTCCTTGGTGAGGATGAGCAGCTGCCCGATGAAGGTGCGGTCCTTGCCGGGGAAGGTCGGCGCGGCCGCGGCGGTGATGCCGGGGTTCCACGTGAAACGTACCGGGGCGCCGGGCGGGAAGTCCTTGCCGCGGACCGAGGTGACGAAGCCGGGCTTGCCGATCGGCGGCACGGCGACGATCACCGGCTGGAGGATCCGCAGCTTCTGCCGGGCGGTGTTGTCGCTCGGGTCCGCGTCCGTGCCGGTCGTGGTGAGGCGGCCGGTCACGGTGCCGGTGAGCGCCTTGTCGGGGCTGAGCACGACCGTGACGACGGCGCTCCTGCCGGGCCTGAGGTCCGGCAGCGCGCACACCCACGAACTGTCGCAGCCGGGCGGCGGGCCGGAGTTGGGCAGGCCCGCGGGCAGCCCGATGTGCAGCTGGAGGCCCGTCGCGAGGGCGTTGCGCCCGTTGCGCACGGTGTACGTCACGACGACCTTGCCGCCGACGTAGCCCGGGTTGGGCTGCGCGGTGACGTGCACCCCGGGCCCGGCCTTGGGCGCGGGCGGGGCGGGCGGCGGCGGAGGCGTGGTCGGCGGGGGCGTCGTGGGCGGCGGAGTGGTGGGCGGCGCCTCCTGCACGGGCACCACGGTGTCGCTGTCGTTGTCGTCGGGCAGCGGGTCGATGACGCTGCCGGTGACGTGCCAGCCGATGGGACCGCTGCCGGGTACGTCGCCGACCACCGTGACGGTCACCGGCACGCTCTCGCCCGGCTCCACGACGCCGAGGGCGCACTGGAGCGTGGCGGCCTCGCAGGTGTGGCCGGGCCAGGTGATGCCGGTGACCCGGACGCCCGCGGGCGGCGCGATCGTCAGGACAGTGCCGGGCGAGGCGGCGGGGCCGTGGTTCACCACGTTGACCGTCACGGTGGCGGGCGTGCCGACGGTGACCGCGGGTACGGTGCCGGGCGCGTCGACCGCGAGGTCCACGGACTGCTGGACGGACGGCTCCTTCTGCCGCCCGGCCAGCTCCGAGGTGAGCGCGGTGACGGTGCCGGTCGCGACGTCCAGCAGCCGCAGGTGCTCGGGACTGTTGGGGGCCTCGGCCTCGCGCGAGGTGAAGACGATGCCCTTGCCGTCCGCCGTCCAGGCCGCGTCGCGCGGCTGGAAGGGGCCGGTCTGCGAGGTGTCGGGCAGCTCCGTCGTGCAGGCGTTGCCGCGGGCGCCCTGCGGGAGCAGCACCTTGCAGCCGCTGCCGTCCGGGGCGACCTGGAGCAGGCCGTCGTACTCACCCTGGCGGCAGTCGCAGTTCTTGCGGTTGAAGACGATGCCGCGGCCGTCCGGGGAGAAGGCGGGGCTGTCGTCGACGACCGCGCAGCCGGCCGGGCAGTTGTCCTTGGTCACGTCGTGCTGGTCGGCGAGGTCCGCGATGTTCGCGGTCCAGATGTGCTTCTGGCCGCCCTCGTTCGTCGTGTCCCGCGTGAAGGCGAGCATCTTGCCGTCCGGCGACCAGGTGGGCTGCGCGTCATGGCCCTGCGTCTCGCCCGCGGGCGGGGTGATCCTCCCGGTGATGGCGCCGGACGTGGCGTCGGCGATCAGCACGGTGCTGGGGCCGGCCGCGTTCAGGACGCCGCCGGGGGAGGTGCGGGTGAAGGCGATGTGCTTGCCGTCCGGGGAGAAGGTCGGGTCGGTGTCCCAGTCGGTGGCGCTGCGCTCGGCCAGCGGCATGGGCGCGCCGTGGGTGCCGTCCGCGTCCACCTGATAGATCCGCTCCATGCGCGCGGACTCGGGGTCGGTGGGGTCGACGTCCTCGAAGCGGGTGACGACGATCCGGCGGCCGTCCGGCGTGTAGTTCTGCCGCTCGCTCCACGGGTCGTAGCCGGCCGCGGGCACGAACAGCGGGTTCTTCGACGGGTCGGTGTTCGTCCAGGCCGCCGGGTCCTCCTCCAGGATCGTCACCCCGAGGTCGCGCGGGTCGGAGCCGTCCATCCGGACGTCCTGGAGGGTCACGATGCAGGGGTTGGCCGCGGTGTCGCGCTCGACGACCGCGCCGCCGCCGTCGACCGGGCCGAGCCAGGTGGGCGAGGCGACCTCGCGGTCCTCGGTGAGCACGAGGGAGGGCTCGCCGTCCGAATGCAGCGTGGTGCGGAAGACGTGGTCGAAGTCGCCCTCGCAGCTGCACGTGACCTCGGGGCTGAGGAAGACCACCTCGGTCCCGTCGGGCAGCCACGATGCCCCGTGGGCCCGCCAGGCGGAGTAGTTGCCCGCCATGAACGGCTGGTCGGTCGTGCCGTCCGTCACCCGCAGCCGCGGGCTGCCGCCCGCGGGGGCCGCCGCCGCTGCCCCGGACGTGGCTGCGGACTTTGCCTGGGACTTCGCCCCGGACGTGGCCTTGGCCGCCGCGACGCGGGGCGGGCCGTCGCCGTAGTACATGGCGGTGTAGGCGACGAGGTTGCGGTGGTCCGTGTCGTCGACCGGATTCCACACCGGCTCGGTGGCCGGGCCGTTGGCCGGGTCGCTGAGCAGGGTGACGGGGCCGCCGCCGAGGTCGCGGACGTAGATCTGGGTGCCGGTCAACGGGTTGGTGTCGCAGCTGAACGCGATCCGCTTCCCGTCCGGGGAGACGGTGGGGCTCTCCTCGTTCTCCGGGGTGTCGGTGAGCCGGGTGAGCCCCTTGCCGTCGGTGTGGACGAGCCACAGGTCGCGCTCGGTGCCGCCGCCCACGGCCGGCTCCGCGGCGTCGAAGACGACCGAGCCGCCGTCCGGGGTGAGCCGCGGGTGGGCGGCGTCCATGCCGTCCGTGAGCTTGCTTACCGAGCCGTCCGCCGCCCGCAGGTAGATCTGCGGCTTCGGTTCGTCGCGGCGGCTGGCGAAGACCAGCCGGTCGCCGAGCGCGGCGGGCTGGGTGTCGTAGTGCGTGGGGCCGTCGCCGAACAGCGGGGTGCTGTTCTTGGTGTCCTCCGCCGTCACCTGGCCGAGGCTGCGGTGCTTGGTGCCCGCGTACGTGATCCGGTCGTCGGCGCCGGCGGCCGCGACCGCCGCGTGCGGCGTGGCGGAGCTGCCGCCGTCGCTTCCGGAGGCGGCCGCGGTGGCCCCGAGCAGCGGGACCAACAGCAGCAGCGACACCCCGAGTCTTCCCAGGCGGAAACGCCTGCGGGGGTCGGCAGGTCCGGTCACGGTCCCCTCCCAGGGTGCTGCGGCAATCAGGTCCGGCGTTCAGGTCCGGCATTCAGGTCCGGCATTCCGTGCGCGTGCGGGTGCGCATACGGGTGCGACCCTGCCAGCCTGCCGCGCGGTGCCCCGGAAGGGCAGGGCGCGGGGGCCGTACCCGGGGGAAGCGCCGATGTGCTTTCGGGTAGTCGCGGCTCCCCCGGCGTACGGTCGGCCGCGGTACGGACGTACCCCCCCGGGGGCCGACCGCGGTACGCACCGGCGTCTCCCCGCTGCCGGTGCGTACCCGCGGTCAGATAAGCCCGTTGCGCAGCGCGTACCCGACCGCGTGGGCCCGGTTGCGCAGTTGCAGCCGCGTGGTGATCTCGTGCAGCACGTTCTTGACGGTGCGTTCGGAGTACGCGGTCTTGCGGGCTATCTCCGCGGTGTCCATGCCCTCCGAGACCAGCCGCAGCATGTCCGCCTCACGCGTCGTCAGGCTGGACAGGGACAGGCCCTGCGGCTCCAGCTCCGAGCGGTGCAGGTTCGCGACATGCGTGAGCAGCTTGCCGAGCATGTCGCCGGGGAGCACGCCCTCGCCGTTGGCGATCGCCTTGACCAGGTGCAGCAGCCGGTCCTGGTCGGCCTCGGCGCGGCGCAGCACGGCCGCCACGCCGCACTCGATGACGCGCTGCAGCGCGCCGGGGCCGAGGCTGCCGGCTATCAGCCCGGTGCGGGTGGCGTTGTTGTGCCGCAGCCGGTGCAGCAGCGCGGCGACCTGGTCGTCGACGGTGTCCACGACCACGAGCGTGACCTGGGCCTGGTCCGTCTCGGGCCCGTCGACCAGCTCGATCTCCGGCCGCTGGCGCAACTGCTGGACGATGCCGACCCGCAGGACGAGGTCGGCGGCATGGACGGCCACGGTCACGCGGGCCGGACGCATGTCGTTTAAAGCCCGGGGCGCTGCGGGGGCCACCCGGGCCGGGGCGGGTTCGTGTGAGGCGACTACGGACATGGTTCAGGCTCTCCTCTGCACATGGCACGAGTGTCATGCGTTCCGCAAGTTCTTCAGGGGGTTCGGTGACGGGTTTCGGGGGCATCGGGAGCACGCAGGGGGCGGTCAGGGCGTCGGAGGAGTACGTCGGGCGAGGGTCGCACGAGCCGCAACCGGGAGCGTGTCAGTCGTATTAATGGAACAACTCTGTTCAACAACAACATAGTTGACATGACTTCCCGGGCATTACGTCTGCCCGTGTATTGCCCTCGTCACACCTCGTGTCGACCCCCTGTACGGATCTACGCTCGCGTGCGTGACGCCTTCTGCAGCCTCTTCCGGTACCGGTGCGCCCGGTCTCGACATTCCGGAAGTGGCGGTCGCCCCCGGCGGCACCGCCACGACCACGCTCACCGTCCGCAACGACAGCGACATCGTCGAGGCGTACAGCCTGGAGGTCGTCGGGGACTGCGCGCCCTGGACGACCGTGGAGCCCGCGCGGGTCTCCCTCTACCCCGGCACCGCCGAGACCGTGACGATCCGCCTGGATCCGCCACGCTCCCCGGAGGTGCGGGCAGGCGCGGTGCCCCTCGCGGTGCGCGTGCTGCCCGCCGAGCACCCCGAAGCCGTACGGGTGCCCGAGACCACCGTGCACATCAGCGAGTTCCACGAGCTGCGCACCGAGCTGCTGCCGCGCCGGCGGCGCGGGTGGCTGCGCGGCCGCTACCGGCTCGCGGTGCGCAACCAGGGCAACACCCCGGTGCGGGCGGGCTTCACGCCGGGCCAGGCGGGCGACGAGCTGAAGTTCGCGTTCGCGCCGTCACGGGTCGCGCTGGAGCCGGGCGAGTCAGCGGAGCTGCGGCTGCTGGTGCGCACGGGCCGGCCGATCTGGTTCGGCAGGGCGGTCACCCGGCCGTTCACGCTGACGGCGACCGAGTACGCGATGGAGCCGGTCACCCCGGAGATCCCGGTCACCGACGAGACCGCGGTCCTGCGGCCGCCGCTGGACGGCGAGTTCGTCC
This sequence comes from Streptomyces sp. NRRL F-5123, assembly GCF_000721495.1. Taxonomy (GTDB): domain Bacteria; phylum Actinomycetota; class Actinomycetes; order Streptomycetales; family Streptomycetaceae; genus Actinacidiphila. The sequence goes on along the minus strand of NZ_JOHY01000002.1, from coordinate 414,007 downwards.
AGATCCCGATCTTCCCGCGGTGGCTGCTCGCGGTGCTGGCGGCGATCATCGCGCTGCTCCTCGCATGGTTCGCGCTGGTCCGCCCGACGGTGCGCAGCACCGCGAAGGCGGCGGCCAACAAGGTCGTCCACCCGCAGCCCAGCACCGGCGCCCAGAACGCCCCCACCCCCGGCGACGCGGGCGCCGCCCCGACCCCGAGCCAGGGCAGCGGCACCCAGGCGAGCACCGGGGGCAGCGGCGGCACGAGCGGCGGCACCGGAGGCACCGGCGTCACGGGCAGCCAGCAGAGCTCGCAGACCATCGACGTCAAGGCGTCCGGGGGCCAGACCAAGACGGGCGTCTACCAGGTCCCCGCGGGCCAGGTCTTCCGCGTCACGGACCTCGTCGTCGCCAACTTCCAGGGCGACGAGGGCGTGCTGACGATCACCTTCGGCGACCGCAAGATCACCACGATCGCCCTGGAGACCTTCCGCAACCAGGACTACCACTGGGTCACCCCGATCGAGGTCAACCAGAACGAGACCGTCTCCGTCGAGGTCACCTGCCAGAAGCCCGGCACCCCGGCCACCGGCAAGCAGTCCGCCGGCTGCCACGAACTCCTCAACGTCAGCGGCCTGGTGGGCACGATCACCAACTGACCCCGCCTGGGTGTGACAATGCCCCCGCCGACGTCGGCGGGGGCATTGTCACACCCAGGCGGCACAGTGCTCCTCAGGGAACGGAAGAACGGGGAGACGATGGGTGACCACTTCCAGCGGATCGTCGATGTCGAGGTGGGCGGCGAGGAGGCCGGACCGCTCGCGGAGCGCATGGTCGACTGGATGACCGCCGAGGGCCTGCTCACACGGGAGAGGTCGAGCGACGGCGTGTACAGCCCGACCGTGGACGAGGGGTACGTGCCGGGTCAGGCCTGGGGGCAGGCCGTCGACGACGCGTGGGGCCAGGACTGGATACCGGGCCCGGTGGCCGTCGTCGTCGGCCGCGACCACCACGTGGGCGGCCAGGGGACGGACGAGGCGGAGTACGCCGACTGCCCGCGGTGCGGGACGCGTACGGTCGTCATCGACTACCCCGAGCAGTTCGAGGCGGACCCCGAGGTCTGGGAGCGGTTCGAGAACGGCATAGCCGCGTGGAAGGCGACGGGCGAGGGCGATGCCCCGTGCACGGCGTGCGGCGCCCTTGTCCCGGTGACCGAGTGGCAGTGGGAGTCCGGCTTCGCGCTCGGCGCCCTCGCCTTCGACTTCTGGGGCTGGCCCCCGCTCTCCCCCGACTTCCTCCAGTCCTTCGCCCGCCGCCTGGGCCACCGCACGGCCGAGCACTCGGGCAAGTTCTGAGAGCCGAGTCCGAGGGCATGGCCGGATCGGTCTCACTCGAAGAGATGGCCGCCATCCTCCGCGGCCACGAAGGCTGACCGGCGGGCTACGCGACCCGCTTCACCCCGCCCCCCAGGGGGACTTGTCGGGGGGGCGCAGAACACGCGGGCCTCGGCCTGCCGGCGGGACCCGGGGTCCCGCCGATTACGCCGCGGCGCTGCGCCGTCTCGCGTAGCCGCAGGTCAGTCACCAAGCACCGCTGGCAGCAGTCCTCACCCGTCCGATTGGGCTACCTTCTGCGGCATGGGCCCTTCCACGAGCGCCTTAGTCGTTGCTGTGGTCGGGGTGACCGGCACGCTCGCGTCCGGACTCATGGCACACCGCAGTGCCCTTCGTTCCAAGTCGGCGGAACTCGACCATGCGGAGCGGCAGAGGCGAGATGAGCAGCTGGTGGTTGAACGGCGCGAAACCCTCAGCGAGCGGAGAGCGTCCTGTGCGGCACTCAACCAACGCCTCCGCCAGTTTCACTCGCTGCTGTCCAGGCACTACCTCGCCCTTGCCTCGGAGCACGCGAGTACGCAACAAGGCCAAGACCGCGAAGAATCCCGACGCATCCTCCGCGGCAGCCGCATCCCATGCGTACAAGTCACCCGTTCGGGCGAGCCCAGGGACCGTCCCAACTGACGCGCCTACGACGGAGGGCCCCGACGACGGCCGGGGCCCTCTGACGTGTCCGGGCCCTCTCCCCCGGCGGAGTCCTCCGCCCCCGCACACTCACTCGTCCGGTCGGAGGCTCAGAAGGTGAACGGCCCCGGGTCCTGGGGCGAGGTGGCCGTGCAGGTGAAGCTGAACGTCCCGAAGGAGCTCGTGAGGGACTTGAACTCCAGCGTTTCACCCGGGGTGACCGAGCCGAGCATCGGGCCGGAGACGAAAGGCTCCCACGGCAGCGTCCACGCGGAGTTGGCCTTGCCGGTGAAGGTGACGTCGTGCCCCTGGGCATCGGTCAGCGTGATCGTCGACTGCATGGAGTTGGCCGGGAAGGAGTGCGACGTCCACACCACGGCCGTGGTGAAGAAAAGGGCGGCGCTCGTGCCGCTGCTCTGGGCGCCGAGTGTTGCCTGGCCTGTGCCCCAGGGGCCGCAATCCACCCCTACGGTAGGCCTGGCGGGGTTGGCGGCGGAGGCGGGCGGGGCCATGACGAGTGCGCTCATGGCCAGGGCGGCCGCGGCTGCTGTACCGGTTCCGAGCGTTTTGAGTTTCATTGCCAGTTGCCTTCCTGCGGGTGGGGGGCTTCCGGCCTGCCACGCCCCGCCGGGGCCGGGCGCCGTGACAGCGGCGGACGCGGGGCCCCGCGCAGGGACGGACGGGTCGTCAGTTCCGACAGTGGTCGTTGACGCTTGAATCATATTTGGGTGCAGCGGGTTTCCATGGGTCGCATTCCCGCCAACCCGCCGTCTGCGAAGCCTGGACGGTGGCGTGGACGGACGGAGGTGACGTTCGAGGGGCCGTCCGCCGTGGCAGACGGTGCACGTGCCGGGCCTGCTGCACACCGAGGACTACGCGCGCTGCGTCTTCGACGCCGCCCTCCCTCCGCTTTCGCGGCTCGAGGTCGAGTTGCGGGTGCAGCACCGCATGGAGCGACAGTGCGTCCTGGACGACGAGCGCGCCCGGCCGTGCGTCGGCTAGTCCACGAGGCGGCGCTGCACATGCGGTTCGGCGGCGGCAAGACCATGCGCGCCCAGTTCGACCACCTCTGCGCGGTCCCGGAGGGCAAGCACGTCGCCGTACGGGTGATCCTCTTCAGGGCGGGCGTCTTCCCCGGAGCCGGGCACGCACTGCTGTACGCAGAGGGACCGGCCGGCCAACTCGACGGCAACGCGTACACAGCCGTCAACGGCCAGGAGGACCACTACCTCACCGACTCCGCGGAAGCCCTGCGCACCCCCATCGCCGACATCAAGGCGGGCAAGGCCGGCCACCTGCTCTGAAGGGAGCGGGGCACGCTCTCTCATCCGTCCCTCGCGGTAGCGGGGTGGGCGTGCTGCGGTGAGTCCGTAGCGACTCCAGTTCCCTTGTGCGATATTGGCACAATGGATGCTGAGTGGTCTTGGAGCGACGTGGGCGCGCGAGTCGCCGAAGCGCGCACTGCTCGCGGCTTGAGCCAGGAAGAGCTGGCGGAACGTGCAGGTATCGAACGGTTCGCCCTGGCCAAGATCGAGACCGGCCGCAGGCAGTTGAACTCACTGGAGCTCGCTTCCCTGGGAACCGTACTGCGTCGACCGCTGTCCTGGTTCGTCACACCGCCTGAACCCGCCGTCGCCAGCAGACGGGCCGACCCAGGTCGGCGCGACGACAAGGCCGGTGAGCACGCCCTGGACGACTGCCTGCGGGACCTTCGGACCCTGACGGACTCCGGAGCTCTCAAGCCCCTTCCTCCGCGTCCTCCCGTCGTGCCGTTCAGCGCCGAGGACGGCATCGCGGTGAACAAGGCGGCAGCCGTAGGACGCCGACTGGCCGGTGTCGACGACCGGCAACCGATCATCGGACTCGCCGATGTCCTCGAAACCGCCGGCTTGTACACATGGTCCCTGGACCTCGGGCCGCAGAGCATAGACGGCGGTTACATCGCACTCGACAGGTTCGGCGTGGCCGTGATCAACAGCGCCCAGGACGCGGGGCGGCGTCGCTCCACACTGGCCCACGAATTCGGGCATCACATTCTCTCCGACGCCTACTCACATGACTGGGGGGCCGATACCGGCGCACACGAGCGGGCTGTCAACGCGTTCGCCGCCGCCTTCTTGTTCCCCCCCGGCGTGAAGGACCGGTTCGCGCACCTACGTGACAAACCGAACGGACTGCGCACCGCCGTCGTCACCTTGGCTGCCGAATACCGCGTGAGCTGGTCCACCGCGGTACATCAACTCCGGTCCTACGAGATCATCAGTCAGGACGAGTGGCGCCGCCTGGACCGGTCCTCGCCCACCCGCGCCGATTACATGGAGGCGGGGATCAGAGTGGTGGAGGAACTGGCCACGGGGCACGTTCCCACCGGTATTCGCGCCGCCGCCGTGCGCGCGTACCGGACACACCGGATCTCTGCCACCCGTGCCCTGGAGATCATCAGGGACGACCGGCTGCACAAGGAGGACCTCGGCCAACCCGACGCCCTTCCCCTGGAGGCACTGCGCGGCGAACTGGGGGAAGACCTGCCGTGACGGCCGGGGACCCGAAATCACCTCTGGTGTTCGACAGTTCACCCCTGAACTACTTCGCGCGCTCCGGCCACCTCGCCCTTCTGGAGAAGCTCGTCGATGGCCGCGCTTGCTTCATGACCACGGTCGTGGCGGACGAACTCCAGCGCGGCGCATCTCGCCACAGCCGCCTGCACATGGTCGGGGCTCAGCCGTGGCTGACCGCGGCCAGCGATGACTCGTTGCAGTTCCTCCGCCTGTTCGCGATGTTCCACTCCCGTCTGGGCGGCAGCAGCAGGGACACCAAAGACCTCGGCGAGGCCACGACTCTCGCGTATGCAGAATTGCACCACTGCACGGCAGTGATCGACGACCGAGCCGGCAGGAACGCGGGCATCGCACTCGGCGTTTCCGTGTCCAGTTCGCTCCACCTCATCTGCCACGGGCTTCGCAACGGGCTCATCGCGGAGGAGTCCGCCTGCACCGTGGTTGATGCACTGCGGGACGCCGAGGCCTTTTTCCCGTGTGACGGAACCACCTTCATGGGTTGGGCCAGGAGTGAGGGGCTTCTGGACCCCGCTTGAGACCTCGTGCACGCCGAGGCCGACCACCTCGTAGCAACGCCGAGCGGGTACATGGCGGATGCCGGCGAGGCCACGCGTGCCAAGGGACGCGAAGGGCCCGCTCCCCCGGCGAAGGGGGAGCGGGCCCATCCGCGCAAAACAGGGGCTACTTCCCCAGCGGGGAGTCCGCCGGGATCGTGCCGAGGCGGCCGGCCTGGAAGTCGTCGAAGGCCTGGGCCAGTTCGGCGTGGGTGTTCATGACGAACGGGCCGTACTGCATCATCGGCTCGCGGATCGGGCGGCCGCCGAGCAGGACGAACTCGAAGTTCGCCGAGCGGGAGTCCTGGGTCTCGGCGGCCCGCAGGGTGAGGGCGTCGCCGGAGCCGGAGGTGTCGCCCTTGCCGAAGACGACGGCCTGGCCCATCCCGAAGGGGCGCGCCTCGGGGCCCGCGAAGCCGGAGCCGGCGAGGCCGTAGGCGAGGGCGTTGAAGTCCGCGCGCCAGGGGATGGTCAGCTCGGCGCCGGGGTTGAGGGAGATGTGCGCCATCGTGATGGGGGTGTGCGTCGCGCCGGGTCCGACGTGGCCGCCGAGGTCGCCGGCGATCAGCCGGATGAGGGCGCCGCCGTCGCCGGAGGTGAGCAGCTTGAGCCCGGAGGCGCGTAGGTCCTGGTACTTCGGCGGCATCATCTTGTCCGCCTTGGGGAGGTTCACCCACAGCTGGAGGCCGTGGAAGAGGCCGCCGCTGAGGACGAGCGACTCCGGCGGGGTCTCGATGTGCAGCAGGCCGGAGCCCGCGGTCATCCACTGGGTGTCGCCGTTGGTGATGGTGCCGCCACCGCCGTGCGAGTCCTGGTGGATGAAGGTGCCGTCCATGATGTACGTGACGGTCTCGAAGCCGCGGTGCGGGTGCCAGGGGGTGCCCTTGGGCTCGCCCGCGGCGTAGTCCACCTCACCCATCTGGTCCATCATGATGAACGGGTCGAGGTGCCGGTAGTCGATCCCGGCGAAGGCGCGGCGGACGGGGAATCCCTCGCCCTCCAGGCCGCTCGGGGCGGTGGAGACGGCAAGGGCGGAACGGGAGTGGGCCTCGGCGGGTGCGGTGACCCGCGGCAGGGCCAGCGGGTTCTCGACGGTCACGGCAGGCATGGGGGGAACCTCCTCGGGGACGGTGCGCTTCCAATGTAGTTGAACACTGAACATCTAGCAACGCGTGACCATTCCCTCACCCGATCGGGCGCGGCAGCCCAAGGGGCGCAAGGGGTGTAACGGACTCAATGAGCGGCGGACCTCAGCCGCGCACCCCGGCGCGTCAGCCGCGCGCCCGGCACATCAGCCGTGCATCGACGCGTCGGCCGCACATCCGGCGCACACATCAGCCGTACATCCGGCGCATCGTGAAATCGACCATCTGTTCGACGGCCTTCGCGTCGAAGACCATCCGGTGCTGCCCGTCGATGTCCAGCACGAAGCCGTAGCCGGTCGGCAGCAGGTCCAGCACCTCGGCGCCGGTGATGACGAAGTACTTCGACTCCTTGCCGGCGTAGCGGCGCAGCTCCTTGAGCGAGCTGAACATCGGGATGACCGGCTGCTGGGTGTCGTGCAGCGCCAGGAAGCCCGGGTTCTCGCCGCGCGGGCAGTAGACCCGGGAGGTGGCGAAGATCGCCTGGAAGTCCTCGGCCGCCATCGAGCCGGTCGTGAAGGCGCGTACGGCGTCGGTGAGCGAGGGCGGCGAGGGCTCGGGGTAGCCGCCGCCCATGGGCGGTGCGGCGTTCGGGTCGGCGTAGCCGTTCATCGGCGCACCGGCGTCCGGGTAGCCCGGCATGGGCGCGGGCCCGCCGGGACCCGGCCCCGGACCCGGATTCGCGCTCTGGTCGTAGCCGTACACGGCCCCTAGCGTAACGGCGCTTCGGCGCGGCCGGGCGCGGATCCCGGCGCAGGCCCCGGCGCGGGCCCGGCGCAGATCCCGGCGCAGATCCCGGCGGATCGATCCCGTCACATCAGGGGAGCGGGGCTTGCGCCTTATTACTGACGGGTAGCATCATGGGTGAGACGTTTTGTGACACCAGCAGCGATACGGAGCCGACGTCATGGGCCACTACAAGTCGAACCTCCGCGACATCGAGTTCAACCTCTTCGAGGTGCTCGGCCGCGACCAGCTGTACGGCACGGGTCCGTTCGCCGACATGGATGCCGACACCGCGCGCGACATCCTCGCCGAGCTGGCGCGCCTTGCCGAGAACGAACTGGCGGAGTCCTTCGCGGACGCCGACCGCAACCCCCCGGTATTCGACCCCGACACGAACACCGCACCCGTGCCGGACACGTTCAAGAAGAGCTACCAGGCCTTCATGGACGCCGAGTACTGGCGCCTCGGCCTGCCCGAGGAGATCGGCGGCACCACCGCGCCGCGCTCCCTGATCTGGTCCTACGCCGAGCTGGTCCTGGGCTCCAACCCGGCGATCTGGATGTACTCCTCCGGCCCCGCCTTCGCGGGCATCCTCTACGAGGAGGGCACGGAGCAGCAGAAGAAGATCGCCGCGCTCGCGGTGGAGAAGCAGTGGGGCTCCACGATGGTGCTCACCGAGCCGGACGCGGGCTCGGACGTCGGCGCGGGGCGTACCAAGGCGATCCCGCAGGACGACGGCAGCTGGCACATCGAGGGCGTCAAGCGCTTCATCACCTCGGGCGAGCACGACATGGCCGAGAACATCATCCACTACGTGCTGGCCCGCCCCGAGGGCGCGGGACCGGGCACCAAGGGCCTGTCGCTGTTCATGGTGCCGAAGTTCGACTTCGACCCCGAGACGGGCGAGCTGGGCGAGCGCAACGGCGTCTACGCCACCAACGTCGAGCACAAGATGGGCCTGAAGGCGTCCAACACGTGCGAGATGACCTTCGGCGACCGGCACCCCGCCAGGGGCTGGCTGATCGGCGAGAAGCACGACGGCATCCGGCAGATGTTCCGGATCATCGAGTTCGCCCGCATGATGGTCGGCACCAAGGCGATCGCGACGCTGTCCACCGGCTACCTGAACGCGCTGGAGTACGCCAAGGAGCGCGTCCAGGGCCCCGACCTCGCGCAGTTCACCGACAAGGCCGCGCCCAAGGTCACCATCACCCACCACCCCGACGTGCGCCGCTCGCTCATGACGCAGAAGGCCTACGCCGAGGGCATGCGCGCGCTCGTCCTCTACACCGCCTCCGTCCAGGACGCGATCCAGGCCGCCGAGGCGACCGGTGAGGACGCCCGCCGCCTGCACGGCCTCAACGACCTGCTGCTGCCCATCGTCAAGGGCTACGGCTCGGAGAAGTCCTACGAGCAGCTCGCGCAGTCGCTGCAGACCTTCGGCGGCTCCGGCTACCTCCAGGAGTACCCGGTGGAGCAGTACATCCGGGACGCCAAGATCGACACCCTCTACGAGGGCACCACCGCGATCCAGGGCCAGGACTACTTCTTCCGCAAGATCGTCCGCGACCAGGGGCAGGCGCTCACCGCCCTCAGCGAGGAGATCAAGAAGTTCCTGGCGGACGCGGCCGGCGGCGAGGAGCTGGCCGACGCCCGCGACCAGCTCGCCAAGGCCGCGGCCGACCTGGAGGGCATCGTCGGCACGATGCTGACCGACCTCGCGGCGACCGAGCAGGACGTCCGCAACATCTACAAGGTCGGCCTCAACACCACCCGGCTGCTGCTCGCCTCCGGCGACGTGGTCGTGGCCTACCTGCTGCTGCGCGGCGCGGGCGTCGCCCTCGACAAGCTCCCGTCCGCCTCCGCCAAGGACGTGCCCTTCTACCAGGGCAAGGTCGCGGCGGCGAAGTTCTTCGCGGCGAACGTCCTCCCGGCGGTGGCCGTCCAGCGCGCGATGGCCGACACCGTCACCCTCGACGTGATGGACCTCCCGGAGGAGGCGTTCTGACGCCCGTCTGACGGAAGCCTTCCGATCTTCTGACCTGCTGAAACGTCCCGCCTTCGCCCTTTCGGGTGAGGGTGGGACGTTTGCGTGCGGGGGCGCCGGGCGGCACCGCCACAATCCGGAGGCGTGACCAGGAGTACGACCCCCCGCCCCCGGGCCGCCGCCGAAGGCCCGGCGCAGCCGGACGGTTCGCCGTGGCCCGTGCCCCCGCCGGGCGGCTACCGCCTCGACGACCTCCTCCGGCTGGACCTGCCCGCCCGCGCCGAGCTGATGGACGGCAGCCTCGTGCTGCCCGTCCCGCAGCAGGAATTCCACTCGGTGACCGCCGATCTGCTGCGGCACGCGCTGCACGAGGCGGCCCCCGCCGGCCTGCGGGTGCGCCGGCAGACGGCCGTGGTGCTCAGCGAGCACACCGCGCCCGTACCCGATCTGATCGTCGTCAGGACCGACGGCACCGGCGACCCGGACGCGGACCTGGACCCGGACCGGCGGAGCTGCCCGCCGGACGACGTCGTGCTCGCGGTCGAGGTGGTCTCCCCCGACTCCCGGGAGCGCGACCGCGAGACCAAGCCGTTCAAGTACGCCCGCGCCCGCATCCCGCACTACTGGCGCGTCGAGATGTCCGGCCCCGACAACCTGCCGGCGGTCCACACGTACGCGCTCGACGTGCTGACGTTCTGCTACGTCCCCACCGGCGTCCACCAGGAGCGGCTCAGGGTCGGCGTCCCCTTCCCGCTCACCGTCGACCTCACCGAGATCGAGCGCATGTGACCTCGCCGCCCGTCACCGGCCGGGTGACTGTCCGCCGGGTTTTCTAGACTGGCCGGTATGAGTTCCGCACCGCGTGTCTTCGACCGCTCGCACACCGACGACCTGGCCGCCTTCGTCAAGAGGGCGCCCACGCCCTACCACGCCGTCGCCACCGTGGCGGAAAGGCTGGACCGCGCGGGCTTCCGGCAGGTCGCGGAGACGGACGCGTGGGACGGCGAGGCGGGCGGGAAGTACGTGGCCCGCGGCGGCGCGATCGTCGCGTGGTACGTGCCCGCGGGGGCGCGGCCCGAGACGCCGTACCGGATCGTCGGGGCGCACACCGACTCGCCGAACCTGCGGGTCAAGCCGCGGCCCGACATGGGCGCGGCGGGCTGGCGGCAGGTCTCCGTCGAGCTGTACGGCGGGCCGCTGCTCAACAGCTGGCTGGACCGCGACCTGGGCCTGGCCGGGCGGCTCGCGCTGCGCGACGGGTCGGCGGTGCTGGTGGACGTCGACCGGCCGCTGCTGCGGGTCGCGCAGCTCGCCGTGCACCTCGACCGCGGGGTCAACGACAACGGGCTGACCCTCGACAAGCAGCGCCACCTCCAGCCGGTGTGGGGCCTGGGCGAGGCGCACGACGGCGACCTCGTCGCCTTCCTCGCCGCCGAGGCGGGCCTGGACGCCGACGACGTCACCGGCTGGGACCTGATGGCCTACGACGTGCAGCCGCCCGCGTACCTCGGCCGGGACCGCGAGCTGCTCGCCTCCGGGCGGCTGGACAACCTGCTGTCCACGCACGCCTGCACCGCCGCGCTGCTGGCCGCCGTCGAGGCGGGCGACCTCACCCGCATCCCCGTCCTCGCCGCCTTCGACCACGAGGAGAACGGCAGCCAGGCCGACACCGGCGCCATGGGCCCGCTGCTCGGCAACGTCCTGGAGCGGTCCGTGCACGCGCGCGGCGGCGGCTACGAGGACCGGGCGCGGGCGCTGGCCGGTTCGGTGTGCGTGTCCTCCGACGTCGGCCACGCCGTCCACCCCAACTACCCCGAGCGGCACGACCCGACGCACCACCCGCGGGCCAACGGCGGGCCGATCCTGAAGTCCAACGTCAACCAGCGCTACGCCACCGACGGCGTCGGCCGCGCCCTCTTCGCCGCCGCGTGCGAGACCGCGGGCGTGCCCTTCCAGCACTTCGTGTCCAACAACGCCATGCCGTGCGGTACGACGATCGGCCCGATCACCGCCGCCCGGCACGGCATCACCACCGTCGACGTCGGCGTGCCCATGCTCTCGATGCACTCCGCGCGCGAGCTGTGCGGCGCCGACGACCCGGCGTACCTGGCCGGCGCGCTCACGGCCTTCCTGCGCGCCTGAGGCCGGGCAGGCGGAAGGAGCGGGCCCGCACCCGGGGGGAGGGGCGCGGGCCCGCGGTCCGTTTCGGCCTGGCGGCGGTCAGCGGTCGCTGAGCACCAGCAGGGTGGGGTTGAGCGGGTCGGCGGTCGGCTCGACGTCACCGACGAGGGTCAGGCCCTGCCCGGGGCTGTAGGAGGCGCCGCTGAGCAGGATCGTCCCGTCCTCCTTCGGCAGCGCCAGCTTGCGCCAGCCCTTCCCGTCGTACGCCATCGCGTAGGCGTCGGGGGCACCGACCTGGTTGCCGGTCACGGTGACGCCCTGCGGGGTGAAGGCAAGGGCCTGGATCTGTCCGGCGGAGGCCGGCACCTGCACCTTGCGCCACACACCGCCGGTCTTGCGCAGCACCAGCGCGTGCCCGGTGTCGGTCTCGGTCAGCACCGTGCGGCCCATGGCCCACGGGGTGCCGGACGCGTCCACGCCGATCGCGTAGATCTCACCGGCGAGCCCGGTGGCGGGCAGCGTCTCGGCCTTCCACGCCTGCCCGTTCCAGTGCTGGACGACCGGCACGTCGTTCTGCCCGTCGTAGCCGGCCGCCCACAGGTCGCCGTCGGGGCCGACGGCCATCCGGTTGGGCACGAAGTTGTCGGCGTCCGGCATCGCGACCCGGGTCCAGGTGTGGCCGTCCCAGTGCTCGGCCAGCGCCTCGAAGTGGTCCTCGATGATGTACCCGCCGGGCTTGTCGGGGTTGGGCGTCGCGCTGTCCAGGACCTGCGCCCAGCCGACCGCCCACACGTCGTCCGCCGCGACCGCGCCGACCTGCGTGAAACCGCCGAACTCGGAATCGGCCGGGAGCGGCGCGGGCAGCGACTGCCACGAGGTGCCGTCCCAGTGCATCGCGAGTATCGGGCCGGGGTTGCCGCGGCCGGGCAGGCCGTCGCCCTGCGAGCTGTCGGCCAGGCCCACCACCCACGTGTCCCGACCGCCCGAACCGGGCACGGTGGCTATCGAGTTGACCTCGTTGTCGCCGCCGTACGCGGGCAGCGGCACCTCCTGCCAGCCGCTGCCGTTGCGGTCGTCCCTGCTGAGCAGCAACGGCGTGGTCTCCTGCGCCTTGCCGACCATCTGCGACCGCAGGCCACCGGCCCAGGTGACGTGCGCGTCGATCTGGGTGGTGGTGAACAGCCGCCCGGGGCCGGCCGGCACGCTCTGGGGGGTGAGTGTCGCCTGGACGCCGCCTCCTGCGGCGGAGGCTGTGCCCGTGAGACTGCCGGTGGCGATCAGGGCGGCGGCGGCCACCACGGCGGCGGCGGCTGAAGTCCGCATGCGCATACGCGAGTTCTCCGATCCGAGCTGCGACGGAGTGTTCCGTCCGCTCTTCTCACGCGCAGCCCCGCCCCGAGGTGACACGCCAATTCGCCGCTGCCGCGGAGGGATCGGCGAAAACGCTACGGAGCGCATGCAACTCCGCGGGCAGGGAAGGCGATCCAACAGGACAGCACGTAGGAACCCGGACGAATTCCACCTCTGGAGGCGGACACCGTGGGTATCGGAGGCTGCATCATCCTGATCGCCGCGGGTGGCATTCTCACCTTCGCGACGAACTGGCACGCCAAGGGCGTCAACCTGGATCTGGTCGGGCTGATCATGATGGCGGTGGGCGTGATCGGACTCGCCGCGTACGTGAGCATCTTCAAGCGCCGCGCCATCCCGCCGACGCGGGACGGCGACGTGCCGCCCGTCGTCGAGGAGCGCTACTACTCCGACGAGCGGTACCCGGGGCCGCGCTACTGAACCTGTGGCGTCAGCCCTCGTCCATGCCCGCCAGCACCAGGGCCAGGCGTGAGTCGCCGGTGTCGGCGAGCCGCACGGGGACGCCCCAGTCCTGCTGGTGCACATGGCACGCGGGGTATTCGTTGGCCGGATCGTCGTCGCAGGACGCCGCCATCGCCGAGACGTGCAGCACGCCCTCCGGCACGGAGGGGTCGAGCACCAGGTCGCGGAAGAGGTCGGTGCCCTTGCCCGCTCCCTCCGTGAGCAGCTCCGGCGGGGTCGCGCTGACCAGCAGCCGCGTCGAGGGGCCGTACCGCTCGTCGAGCTTCTGCCCGGTGGGCGCCGAGAAGACGACGTCCAGCCGGAAGGCCCCGGGGGCCACGTCGGTCGCGGTCCGCTGCGTGCGGTGGGCGACGCCCTCGACGCGCACCGCCTCCTCCGGCAGCCGGAGCCGGGTCAGCCGGTGCCGGGCGGACTCCACGACGACGATGTCCCCGGCCACGACCGCCGCGTCGGACGGCTCCCGCAGGTCGGTCGCGAGCGTGCTGACCTCGCCGGTGACGGGGTCGTAGCGGCGCAGCGCGTTGTTGTACGTGTCGCTCACCGCGACCGAGCCGTCCGGCAGCCCGGTCACGCCCAGCGGGTGCTGGAGCAGCGCCTGGCCTGCGGGGCCGTCGCGGTGGCCGAAGTCGAACAGTCCGGTGCCCACCGCCGTACGGATGACGTAGCCCTCGCCGTCGGCCGCGCGCTCGGCCCAGCGCAGGGCGGAGGTCTCGGAGTCGGCGATCCACAGCCTCCCCCAGCCTCCGGCCGGGGGTGCACCCCTCTCGCTTCGCTCGCCCGAGACCGTGAGCCCGGAGGGCTGGGCGAACCACGCCTCGTGCGCCGGGCCGTCGACCAGGCCCTCGTTGGTGGTGCCCGCGGCGACCTCGACGCGGCCGGTCGCCGGGTCGTACGTCCACAGCTGGTGCACGCCCGCCATCGCGATCCACACCCGGTCCTCGAACCACGCGACGTCCCACGGCGACGACAGGTCCACCTGCAGCGCCTGGCCCGCGGTCGGCGAGCCCTGCCACCACTGGCGGCCCGTCCCGGCGACCGTCGTCACGACGCCGCTCTCCAGGTCCAGCCGGCGCAGCGCGTGGTTGACGGTGTCCGCCACGATCACGCTGCCGTCCGGCAGCATCGCGAGCCCCTGCGGTTCGCTGAAGCGGGCGGTCGCTGCGTCCCCGTCCGCGAGGCCGCGCACACCGCTGCCGATCCGCCGCACGACGCTCTCGCCGTCCGCGGCCAGCTCCACCAGGGCGTGCCGCGTCGAGTCCGACACCAGGTAGTGGCCCGAGCCCGGCAGCGCCAGCATCTTGCCGGGGAAGCGCAGGTCCGTCGCCACCGGCTCCGGCGGCACGTACGGGCCGTCGCCGCGGCGCAGCGTGCCCTTCGCGGCGTGCTCGGCCTCCAGCTCCGTGACGAGCCGCTCCAGCGCGTGCGCGTGGCCCTCGCCGGCGTGCTGCGCGACGACGTAGCCCTCCGGGTCGATCACCACGAGCGTCGGCCACGCCCGTACGGCGTACTGCTTCCAGGTGGCCAGGTCCGGGTCGTCCAGCACGGGGTGGTGCACCTCGTACCGCTCCACCGCGTCCACCACGGCGTCGTGCTCGGCCTCGTGCACGAACTTCGGCGAGTGCACACCGACGATCACCACGGTGTCCCGGTGCCGCTCCTCCAGCTCCCGCAGCTCGTCCAGGACGTGCAGGCAGTTCACACAGCAGAAGGTCCAGAAGTCCAGGATCACGATCGACCCGCGGAGGTCGGCGAGGGAGGGGGTGGCCCCGCCGGTGTTCAGCCAGCCGCCCCTGCCGGTCAGCTCGGGCGCCCGGACGCGTGCACGTGCAGTCATGTCCCCATCCAACAACATTTCCCGGGGGAGGCATTCCCGCCCGAAATACGTGGCGCGGGAGAAACTGCTCGTCATCGGCGCGGAGCCGGAGACCGGCCACGACGGCGGGAAGACCGCGACGCCCGCCGCAAGGGCCGGGTCAGAGCGTGCCGGGCGGCGGAACGGGGAGCACGCGGTCGCGCAGGACCGGGAAGTCCCGCCGCGTGGCCGCCACCCGCGAAGGGTCGAGCTCGCAGGTGAGGACCTGCTCGCCGGGGCCGGCCTCGGCGAGGATCGAGCCCCAGGGGTCGACGACCATGCTGTGCCCGGCCTGCTCCACACCGGCGTGGGTCCCGGCGGTGCCGCACGCGAGGACGTACGCCTGCGACTCCACCGCCCGCGCGGTGACGAGGACGCGCCAGTGGTCCAGACGCCGCGCCGGCCACCCCGCGCACAGGACCAGCAGCTCGGCCCCGCCGTCCACGAGCAGCCGGAACTGCTCGGGGAAACGCAGGTCGTAGCAGGTCGCCAGCCCGACGACGCCGAACGGCAGACGCTCCGTCACCACGGTCCGCCCCGCGTCGAGCACCGCGGCCTCGCCGCTGTCGAAGCCGAAGCGGTGGATCTTGCGGTAGGCGGAGACCAGCTCGCCGTCCGGCGAGAAGAGCAGCGCCGTGTTGTAGAGCGGCCCCTCGGGGTCGCGCTCGACGATCGACCCGGCGTGCAGCCACACCCCGGCGTCCCGCGCGGCAGCGCTCATCGCCTCGGCGGTGGGCCCGCCGTCGACCGGCTCCGCCTCCGCCGCGAAGTCGTCGGAGGCGAACGCTCCGACGGGCCACAATTCGGGCAGGACGACAAGATCCGCACCCGCCTGGGCGCGGACGAGCGCGGCCGCTCGCTCCCGTCGCCGCGCGGGCGTCTGCGACGGGTCGACATCGATCTGGACTAGCGTTGCGCGCACCTGGACACCGCCCATACGTTGGGTCGTCAAGCCGGGCCTACCATCGTCACTCGAAAGCACTGCGTGGGCGCCCGCGCGCAGCGTAACTTAGGCGCCAACCGCCACGACCGCGCACCGATCCGTCGAGGGGTCCCGTGACCGTCCACAGCAAGCTCCAGCCGTACATAGACGCCTGGACCCACTCCATCGAATCCGTCAACGAGCTGGTGTCGCCCCTTGCCGAGGGGGAATGGAACCGCCCCACGGAGTGCCCGTACTGGTCGGTGCGCGACGTCGTGTCCCACCTCATCGGCTTCGAGTGCGAACTGCTCGGCGATCCGCGCCCGATCCACACCCTTCCCAGCGACCTGCGGCACATCACCTCCGAGGCGGCCCGCTACACCGAGGTGCCGGTGGACATCCGGCGGCACCACACCGCCCCGGAGATGACGTCGGAGCTGGAGTACACGATCATCCGCAGGTCGCGGCAGCTGCGCAACGAGTCGCGGCAGCCGGACGCGCAGGTGCGGGCGATCAGCGGCGGCGAGACGACGCTGGAGGAGCAGCTGTGGGGCCGCGTCTTCGACGTCTGGGTGCACGAGCAGGACCTGCGGCGGGCGCTCGACAAGCCGGGCAACCTGGCGTCGGCGGGCGCGGTGCTGGCGCGCGACTACGTGCTGCGGTCGCTGCCGAAGCTGGTCGCGCACGACGCGGGCGCCGAGCCGGGCTCCGCGGTGGTCTTCGACGTGCACGGCCCGCTGGAGTTCATGCGCACCGTACGGGTGAACGCCGAGGGCCGCGGTTCGATCGACTCCGCGGTGTCGCTGGGCCCCGCGGTGACCTTCGTCCTGGACTGGGAGACCTTCCTGCGGCTGCTGACCGGCCGGGTCCGCCCGGCCGCGGTGACCGGCCAGGTCAAGATCGAGGGCGACGCCGACCTCGCCGACGCGATCCTGCGCCACATCGCCGTGACGCGCTGAGCCGTGGCCGCGCGAGCGGTCACGTACCGCGCTGCGTACGCCGAACGGGTGCGGGTCCTTCGTGGACCCGCACCCGTTCGGCGTACGTACGGGGGCTACTCGCCGCCGACGGCCGCGGGCGTGCGGTGGACGCTCTCGACGCGGCTCACCGCGATCCGCTCGCGCTCCAGCCGCTCGCTGGCCCGGCGCAGCCGGAGGATCTGCGTGAGGCCGACCGCCTCCATGACGAAGATGCTGCACCAGGCGACGCGGTAGTTGTCGCCGGTGGAGTCCAGGAGCACCCCGATCGCGAGCAGGGTGAGCATGGAGGCGACGAAGCCGCCGATGTTGACGATGCCGGAGGCGGTGCCGAAGCGTTCCGGCGGGTTGGCCGGGCGGGCGAAGTCGAAGCCGATCATCGACGCGGGGCCGCTCGCGCCGAGCACCACGCACAGCACCACCAGCAGCCACATCGGGTCGTGCCCGCCGGGCCAGGCCAGCACCCCGGCCCAGGTCACCGCGGTCACCGCGATCACGCCGAGCGTCAGCGGCAGCCGCGCCCGGTGCTGACGGGAGATCAGCTGGCCGAAGACCACGCCGAACCCCATGTTGGCCAGCACCACCAGGGTGAGCAGCCCGCCCGCGGCGCCGCGCGAGAGGTCCTGCGCCTCGACGAGGAAGGGCATGCCCCACAGCAGCAGGAAGACCATGCCGGGGAACTGCGTCGTGAAGTGCGTCCACATGCCGAGCCGGGTGCCGGGCTCGGCCCAGGCCGCCGCGATCTGCCGCTTCACGTACGCGGCTCCGGCGTGCTCGGCGGGCGCGGGCTCGTATCCCTCGGGGTGGTCCTTGAGGAAGACCGCCATGAGCAGCAGCACGAACGCGCCCGCGACCGCCGAGCCGAGGAAGGTCGGGGTCCAGCCCGCGGAGTGCAGCAGCCGGGCCAGCAGGACGGTCGAGACGAGGTTGCCCGCCACCCCGAAGAGTGCCGCGGTCTGCGCGATGATCGGACCGCGGCGGGCCGGGAACCAGCGCGAGCCGAGCCGCAGCACGCTCACGAAGGTCATCGCGTCGCCGCAGCCCAGCACCGCGCGGGCGGCGAGCGCCGTGCCGTAGGAGTGCGACAGGCCGAAGGCGAGCTGGCCCGCGGTGTAGAGCAGCGCGCCGAGGGTGAGCACCTTCTTCGTCCCGAGCCGGTCCACCATCAGGCCGACGGGTATCTGCATCCCCGCGTAGACGAGCACCTGGAGGATCGAGAAGGAGGAGAGGGCGGAGGCGCCGATGTGGAAGCGGTCGGCGGCGTCGATGCCCGCGACGCCGAGGCTCGTGCGGTGCACCACCGCGACGAGGTAGACCAGGGTGCCGACGCTCCACACCAGCACCGCCCGCCGGCCGCCCGGCGGATCACCGGGCAGCGCGCGTATGCCACCCCTGGAGGGTTCACCGCCGGCCGTCACGACTCCCCCCGCGCCAGCGTGTTGACGCGGACCAGGTGCCGGGAGACCGCGGCCTTCGCCTCGCCGACGCCCGCGCCGCGCAGCGCGTCCAGGATCTCGGCGTGCTCCTCGATGTTCTTGGCGACCCGGCTCGGCTCGGCGTGCATCGTGGCCACCCCCATCCGCAGCTGCCGGTCCCGGAGCTGGTCGTAGAGCTGGGCGAGGATGCGGTTGCCGGCCGCGCGGACGATCTCGGCGTGGAAGCAGCGGTCGGCGACCGCGAAGGCCGCGAGGTCCCCGGCGGCGGCGTGCAGCCGCTGCTCGGCCAGCAGCTCCTCCAGCCGCGCCGCGAGCGGTTCGGGCAGCGCGCCCGCGAGCTTGGCCACCGCGTGCTGCTCCACCAGCAGCCGGGTCTCGACGACGTCGGCGATCTCCTGCGCGGAGACCGGCAGCACGAGCGCGCCCTTCTTCGGGTAGAGCTTGAGCAGCCCCTCCGCCTCCAGCCGCAGCAGCGCCTCGCGCACGGGCGTGCGCGACACCCCGACGGCCTCGGCGAGATCCCCTTCCGTGAGCAGCGTCCCGCCCT
The DNA here is from genome assembly GCF_000721495.1 of Streptomyces sp. NRRL F-5123. GTDB lineage: Bacteria > Actinomycetota > Actinomycetes > Streptomycetales > Streptomycetaceae > Actinacidiphila. Next base: position 395,355 of record NZ_JOHY01000002.1, on the reverse strand, counting down.
CGTAGCTGCGGTCCAGCACCCCGGCCTTGACGTGCAGGTAGACCCGCTCGGCGGCGGGCGGCGACTTGACGGCGGTACTGCCGGGGGGCGCGGTGACGGTATCCATGATGCGCACATCATAGATACAACAGCGGTCAGGAGGGCGCGCCGGTCCGCCATGCGGACGGTACGCCCCCGGCGGAGGCGGTCACTCGAAGACGGGCACGGCCCCGCTGTAATGACGCACCGCCGCGACGACCTCGGCGCGCCGCACCCCGTACAGGCGCGTGGGCACCACCAGCGGCGAACCGAACCGCTTCATCAGCCGCCTGCGGCGGCGCCACTCCACCATGGCCAGGCCCTTCAGCCCGACCGGCAGCAACGGCAGCTCTGTCGCCGAGGACCACGGGAAGAACACCACCGCCCCGCGCCGCGCCTCGGCCTTGCGAAGCTCCCGCCACGGCACGGTCGGCTCCCCGGCCACGGTCAGCCCGGCCGCGTCGATCCGCAGCAGGCAGCCCCGCCGGTGCAGCGCGTGCTGCTGGCCGACGAAGAACGCCCCCCACGCCATGAAGTAGCACCCCAACGTCACGGAGCCTGGTGTCACCTGCCAGTCCACCGGATTGAGCATGGTCACGGTGACGATCCCGGCGACGACCGCGGTGCGCGCGACCGTCCCCCATCCCCAGCTCGACCACACCTCGTAGCCGCCCTCCGGCTCACTTGCTTCTGCGTCGTCCCCCATCGCGCCCGTCCCCCCGGACAAGTCCCGCCCCGCAGGCGGGAACACGCTCACATCGTCCCACCGCGCGCCCCGCCCGGCCAGATCGGGGTGCCGTGACGCGCCGGGGACTCAGCCGGCGGTCACGGAGCGGGCGGGAGGTCGTCGCGGAGGATGGCGTAGAGGACGTTGTCGTGCCAGCGGCCCTCGCGGAAGGTGGACGCGCGCATCACGCCCTCGCGCGTGAATCCGGCCTTCTCCAGGGCGCGCTGCTCGGCGATGTTCTCGATGTCGGTGTCCGCCTCGACCCGGACGGCGAGGGTGTTGTCGAAGAGGTAGCGGACGAGGATGCGCTGGGCCTCCGTGCCGGCGCCGCGGCCGCGGGCGTGCGGCCAGAGCATGACGCCCATGCTCCAGTGGAAGGAGATGCCGCGGGGGATCTTCCGCCAGGAGACGAAGCCGAGCGATTCGGTGCCGCGCACGACGAGGAGACGGCCGCCGTCCGGGCCGAGGATGCCGTTCTGCTCCCAGTCGCGCTTCCAGCGGTGCGGGTCGGGCCAGCCGAACCACTGGAAGGGGCCGGAGGTGGCGGGGTCGGCGAGGTGGCCGTTGATCACGGGGAGGTCGTCCTCGGTGATCGGGCGCAGGGACACGGCGTCGGGGGCGTGGTTGCCCTGGGTGTCGATCATCCGTTCATCGTATGACCGCGATGATCCCAAGTGGCCGTCGTTCAAGGGCTCGTGCGGGGCCTCGTCCAGAGCCTCGTTCAGGGGCGGATGGTGCTGACCAGGTCCGCGGTGGAGGCGACGGTCGACTGGATCGTGGGCGCGATGCTGGAGCTCGCCAGGCAGAAGCCGAGCAGACCGGCCACGATCGCATGGCTGACCTTGAGGCTCTTGTTGTGCATGAGCAGCCCGACGATGACGAAGAGCAGCACGATGACGGAGACGTGGACGACCATGGGGCGATAGCAGCACAATTCGCCTGCGGAGCGGCGGAAACACGCAGAAGGGGCGGGTCCGGACGTCAGTACGTCCGCACCCGCCCCACTCTTTCGCAGGACGCCGCCCCGGGGTTCACGCCCGGAGCGCGCCGGCCGGTTCACGCCCGGATTTCACGCCCAGGTGATGAGCCGCTTGGGCTGCTCCAGGATCGCCGCCACGTCCGCGAGCACCTTCGAGCCCAGCTCGCCGTCGACCAGCCGGTGGTCGAAGGACAGCGCGAGCGTGGTGACGTGCCGCGGCTTGACCTTGCCCTTGTGCACCCACGGCTGGAGCTTCACCGCGCCGAAGGCGAGGATCGCGGACTCGCCGGGGTTGAGGATCGGCGTGCCGGTGTCGACGCCGAAGACGCCGACGTTGGTGATCGTGACCGTTCCGCCCTGCATGTCGGCGGGCGCGGTCTTCCCCTCGCGGGCCGTCGCCACCAGCTCGCCGAGCGCGGCGGCCAGCTCCGGCAGCGTCCTGTCCTGCGCGTCCTTGATGTTGGGGACGATCAGGCCGCGCGGGGTGGCCGCGGCGATGCCGAGGTTGACGTAGGACTTCTGGACGATCTCCTGCGCGTCCTCGTCCCAGGTCGCGTTGACCGCGGGATTGCGCCGGATCGCGACCAGCAGCGCCCGCGCCACCAGCAGCAGCGGGCTGACCTTGAGGCCCACGAAGGCCCGGTCCTCCTTCAGCTCCTGGACCAGCTTCATGGTCCGGGTGATGTCGAAGGTCACGAACTCGGTGACGTGCGGGGCCGTGAACGCGCTCGCCACCATGGCCTGCGCGGTGGCCCTGCGCACGCCCTTGATCGGCGTACGGGTCTCGCGCGCGCCCGCCGCCGCCGGTGCCGTCAGCGGTGCGGCGGGGAGCGGCGCGGGCGGCGCGGCCGCGGCGCGGATGTCCTCGCGCGTGACGACGCCGTTCGGGCCGGTGGGGACGACGGTGGCCAGGTCGATGCCCAGCTCCTTGGCGAGCTTGCGCACCGGGGGCTTGGCCAGCGGGCGTTCGGCCGGGGCGGCCGGGGCGGCGGGGACCGCCTGGCTCTCGGGGGCCGCCGGAGCGGCGGGGGAGGCGGGGGGAGCCGGGGAGGCCGCCTCGTGCCCGTTGAGCGGGGCGGACACGGGCGCGGCCGGGGGCTGCTTGCGCGGGCGGCGGGTCGTGGAGGACGGCGCGACGCCGTACCCCACCAGTACCGCCTCGCGCTTGGCCGCAGGCTCCGCGGCGGGCGCGGGCTCGGCGGCGGCCGGCTCCGGCGCGGGCTGCGCCGGTACGGTCTCGGGCCCGGCCTCGTCCCCCCCGGCGTCCACCACGATGATCGGCGTGCCGACGTCGACCGTCGTGCCCTCGTCGAAGCGGATCTCGCGTACCACCCCGTCGTAGGGGATGGGCAGTTCGACGGCCGCCTTCGCCGTCTCCACCTCGCAGATCACCATGCCGTCGTGCACGGTGTCGCCCACCGCCACGTACCACTTGAGGATCTCGGCCTCGGTCAGGCCCTCGCCGACGTCCGGCATCCGGAACTCACGGAAGCGCTGCGCCTGTGCGGTCACGGTAGTCACAACCCTCTCCCTCAGTACGCCAGCGACCGGTCGACGGCGTCCAGCACCCGGTCCAGACCGGGGAGGTACTCGTCCTCCAGGCGGGCCGGCGGGTAAGGCGCGTGGAAGCCGCCGACCCGGAGCACCGGCGCCTCCAGGTGGTAGAAGCAGCGCTCGGTGATACGTGCCGCGATCTCCGCGCCCGAGCCGTAGAAGACGGGTGCCTCGTGCACCACGACCAGCCGCCGGGTCTTCTCCACCGACGCCTGCACGGTGTCGAAGTCGATCGGGGAGAGCGAGCGGAGGTCCACGACCTCCAGGCTACGGCCCTCGTTCGCCGCCGCTGCCGCCGCCTCCAGGCACACCTTCACCATCGGCCCGTAGGCGACGAGCGTGACGTCCGTGCCCTGCTGCGCGACGACCGCCGAGTGCAGCCCGATCGGGACCGCCTCGGTGTTCACCTCGCCCTTGTCCCAGTAGCGCCGCTTGGGCTCGAAGAAGATCACCGGGTCGTCGCACTCGATGGCCTGCTGGAGCATCCAGTACGCGTCCGAGGGGTTCGACGGCGAGACCACCTTCAGGCCCGCCACGTGCGCGAAGAGCGTCTCGGGCGACTCGCTGTGGTGCTCGACCGCGCCGATGCCGCCGCCGTACGGGATGCGGATGACGACCGGCAGCTTGATCTTGCCGAGCGCGCGGGCGTGCATCTTGGCCAGCTGGGTGACGATCTGGTCGTAGGCGGGGAAGACGAAGCCGTCGAACTGGATCTCCACGACCGGCCGGTAGCCGCGCAGCGCCAGGCCGATCGCGGTGCCGACGATGCCCGACTCGGCGAGCGGGGTGTCGATGATCCGGCCCTCGCCGAAGTCCTTGTACAGGCCGTCGGTGATGCGGAAGACGCCGCCGAGGCGGCCGACGTCCTCGCCCATGACGAGGACCTTGGGGTCGTTGTCCAGCGCCTTGCGCAGGGACTCGTTCAGGGCCTTGGCCACTGCCATTGTCTGCGTCATGATCAGTGCCCCTGTCCTGCGGTCGCGCCGTCCTCTTCGAAGGACGCGAGGTACTCCGCGAACTGCGCGCGCTCCTCGTCGACGAGCGAGCTGCCGTCCGCGTAGACGTTGTCGAAGATGGCCATCGGGCCCGGGTTCGGCATGTTCCGCACGCCCTCGCGGACGCGCTTGGCCAGCGCGTCGCTCTCCGTGTCGATCCCGGTGTAGAAGTCCTCGTCGGCCAGGCCCTCGCGGTCGAGGTAGGCGCGCAGCCGGGCGATGGGGTCCTTCGACGCCCACTCCTCGCGCTCCTCCTCGCTGCGGTAGCGGGTCGGGTCGTCGGTCGTGGTGTGCGCGCCCATCCGGTAGGTGAACGCCTCCACCAGCATCGGGCCCTGCCCGCTGCGCGCGTGCTCCAGGGCCGCCCGGGTGACCGCGAGCACCGCCAGCACGTCGTTGCCGTCCACCCGCACGCCGGGGAAGCCGTAGCCCGCGGCGCGCTGGTAGATCGGCACGCGGGACTGCTTCTCGGTCGGCTCGGAGATCGCCCACTGGTTGTTCTGGCAGAAGAAGACCACGGGCGCGTTGTAGACCGCCGCGAAGGTGAAGGCCTCCGCCACGTCGCCCTGGCTGGAGGCGCCGTCGCCGAAGTACGCCAGCACCGCGGAGTCCGCGCCGTCCTTGGCCACGCCCATGGCGTAGCCCGCGGCGTGCAGCGTCTGCGAGCCGATCACGATCGTGTAGAGGTGGAAGTTGTTCTCGTTGGGGTCCCAGCCGCCGTTGTTCACGCCGCGGAACATGCCCAGCAGGTTGAGCGGGTCGACGTCGCGCGTCCAGGCCACGCCGTGCTCGCGGTAGGTCGGGAAGACGTAGTCGTCGGGGCGGGTGGCCCGGCCGGAGCCGATCTGCGCGGCCTCCTGGCCCAGCAGCGACGCCCACAGGCCCAGCTCGCCCTGCCGCTGCAGGGTGATCGCCTCGCCGTCGAAACGGCGGGTCAGGACCATGTCCCGGTACAGGCCGCGCAGCTCTTCCGCCGTCAGGTCGATCGCGTAGTCGTCGTGCTCGACGCGCTCACCCTGCGGGGTCAGCAGCTGGACGAGCCCGGGCTCACCACTACGGCGCTTCGCGGCGGCTGCGCGGGTCGTCCGCCCCCTTTTCGCGGGGGCACCGCCGTCGGCAGTGCTCTTCACGCTCACGTTCGCTCCTCCGTCTGTCCGGCCCCCGGGATCTGCCGGGGAGCAGGATGGAGCCGCTTTCCCGCGTCCACGGGAGGCGGCACACCTGGTCCGGCGGGACGCACGGGGTGTGTGCGGCATGACCGAGCCCAGGGCTGACAGCGTCCCGGCGAATGGCCTGCAACTACAGACGTTACCCACAAGTCCAGCATTCGCGCTAAGCCGTCCGACCTGCGGTTTTGCTTGGATTTCCTAGTAACTGCGCGAGCCTCGCGCATTCGGGCCGGGCAATCGTTTATTGCCGCAGGCCACCGGGACAATCGCACCGTATCTCGAATGGCGGACAACCGTAAGGGGCGGCAGGGAGCGCGCCTGCGGGAGGCGGTGGCCGCCGAGGGGTGCGACGCTGGGGGCGTGAGCGAAAAAGGGCATGACGGTCATATACGGGTATTCGTGGTGGACGATCACGATGTCGTCCGGCGCGGGGTGAACCGGCTGCTGTCCGGTGACCCGTCGATCGAGATCGTCGGCGAGGCCTCCGACACCGCCGAGGCCGTCGACCGGGTGCCGGACGCCCATCCGGACGTCGCCGTCCTGGACGTACGGCTGCCGGACGGCAGCGGCGTCGAGGCCTGCCGGGAGATCCGCTCGCACGACGAGTCCGTGAAGTGCCTGATGCTCACGTCCTTCGCCGACGACGAGGCCCTCTTCGACGCCGTCATGGGCGGCGCGGCCGGCTACGTCCCCAAGGTCATCACGGGCGACGACCTGATCAGCGCGGTGCGCGAGGTCGCCGCAGGCCACTCCCTCATCGACCCGGCCGCCACCGCGGAGGTGCTGGAGCGCCTCCGGGAGGGCGGCGCGCGCAGCGGCGAGCCCGAGGAGCGGCCGGGGCGGCTGTCGACGCGCGAGCGGGAGTTCCTGGACCTCATCGGGGAGGGCCTCACCAACCGCGAGATCGCCGAGCACGCCGGGCTCGACGAGCGGACGGTACGGCGGCAGGTCTCGCAGCTGCTGCACAAGCTGGGGATGGCGCGCGGGGCGCAGGGGGCGGGGGCGACGTGAGGGCCGCGGGTCGCGGGCGGGCTCAGGCCGCGGCAGGGGCTCGGGTCGCGGGCGGGCTCAGGCCACGCGAGGGGCGCGGTAGGGGCTCGGGTCGTACGGGCGGCGCGGGTCGTACGAGGGGCGCGGGCCGTACGAGGGGCGCGGGCCGTACGAGGGGCGCGGGCGCGGGGGTGTAAGGCGGCGCAAAAGGCGTAAGGCTGCCATTAGCAGGTCGAGACGGGGTGGCGCCACCTCGCCCGAACGGCCGCGCCCGTTGATCTACGCTGACACTCGTGACGGGCACGGCAACGGAGCCGCACACGCGGGCTGCGCTGTCCGCGCTGCTGCACCGGTACGAGGACGCGGGCGAACCGCTGACCTGCGAAGCCGTCCCCCGGGGACTGCTCAACCGCGGCTGGCGGGTGACCACCACCAGAGGCCGCTACTTCCTCAAGCAGTACATCTCCGCGGACACCGCCGCCCCCGCGACCATCGTGCGCCAGCACCGCGCCACCCGGCGCCTGGCGCGCCTCGGCCTCCCCGCCGCCGCGCCCCTGCGCGCCACCGACGGCCGCACGGTCACCCTGCACGGCGGCGTCGGCTACGCCCTCTTCCCGTGGATCGACGGCACCCACCGCGAGGGCACCGACCTGGACGCCGACCAGTCCCGGCGGCTCGGCATCCTGCTCGGGCTCGTCCACACCGGGCTGGCCCGCGTCCAGCCGCCGCCCGCCGCGGGCCCGCGCCCCAGCGCCGACCCCGACGCCACCTACGCCGACATCGAGCGGCTGCTCGCCCTCGCCCGCGCGCACCGCCCGCACGACACCTTCGACCGGCTCGCCGAGCACCGTCTGGTGGAGCGGCGCGAACTCCTCCGGCGGCACGCCCACCGCCGCCCGCCCGCCCCCGCGCCCGAGGGCGGGGTGCAGGGCTGGGTGCACGGCGACTTCCACCCGCTCAACCTGCTCTACCGGGGTGACGAGCCCGCCGCGATCGTCGACTGGGACCGGCTCGGCGTCCAGCCGCGCGCCGAGGAGGCGGTCCGGGCCGCCGCGATCTTCTTCGTCCACCCCGTCGACGGCCGCCTCGACCTGCGCAAGGTGCGCGCGTACGCCCGTGCGTACCGGCTCGCCTCCGGCGCCGGCGAGGACGAGGTCGCGGCCGCCGTCCACCGGGTGTGGTGGGAGCGGCTCAACGACTTCTGGATGCTCCAGTGGCGCTACGAGCAGCGCGACCTGCGCTCCGACCCGCTCTTCCCCGCGGCCTCGGCGCTGGCCGTGTGGTGGACGGGGGAGTACGAAGCGGTGCTGGACGCGTTCGCGGGGTAGCGGGGGTCAGGGTGTGGTGCCCTCGTCCGGGGGAGTGGCCGTGCCGGAGGGCGTGCCGGTGGGGGTGTCCGTCTGCGTGGGCTTGGTCGGCGACGGCGTGCTCTTCGTCGGCGACGACGTCGGCGTGTCCTTGGTCGGCGGCGTCGTCGCCGGGGTCGAGGGCGGCGTGCTCGGCGACGGGGTCCAGCTCGGCTTCGTCGGGTCGTCCGTCGGCGCGCCGGTGTCGCTCGGCTCGTCGGTCTGCTGGTCCGTGGGCTGGTTGTCGCTCGGCTGGTCGGCGGGCGCGCTCGTGGACGACGACGGCTGGTGGTTGTCGGCCGGGTTGTCGCCGTTCCCGTTGCCGTGCGTGGCGAGGACGACGCCGATGACCACGGCCAGCACCGCGGCCACCGTGAAGAGCACCGGCTTGAGCCAGCGGTTGCCGCTGCCCCCGCCGCGCTCGTCGTCGTAGCCGCTCCCGTTGCCGCTGCCGCCGGGGCCCGCGCCCGTACCCGTACCGCCGACGACGCCGGGGACGAGGGGGGCGTTCAGCTCGGCGGTGCTGCCGCTGCGGCCGTCCGGGCGGTAGCCGCCGGGGGCGTGGCCCTGGCCCTCGGGGAGGACCGCGGTGATCGCGCCGGTGTCCCACATGCCGCCGGTCCAGCCGCCCTGCTGGGTGAGGGCCTGGTGGGCGTAGCCGACGACGCCGCGCATCTCCTCCGCGCTCTGGAAGCGCTCCTCCGGCTGCTTGGCCAGCGAGCGCAGCACCAGTCCGTCCAGCTCGGGCGGCACGCGGTCGCTGATCTGCGACGGGAGCCGCGGCTCGTCCTGGACGTGCTGGTAGACCACGGACAGCGGGGTCTCGCCGACGAAGGGCGGGCGCAGCGCGAGCAGCTCGTAGAGCAGGCAGCCGGTGGCGTAGAGGTCGCTGCGGTGGTCGACGGACTTGCCGAGCGCCTGCTCCGGGGAGAGGTACTGCGGGGTGCCCATGACCATGCCGGTCTGCGTCATGGTGCTCGCGGCGCCGTGCAGGGCGCGGGCGATGCCGAAGTCCATGACCTTGACGGCGCCGCCCGTGGTGATGATCACGTTGGCGGGTTTGATGTCCCGGTGCACGATGCCGTGCTGGTGGCTGTACGCGAGGGCGTCCAGCACGCCGGAGACGATCAGCAGCGCCTGGTCGACGGGCGGCGGGGTGGCGCTGGTGAGCAGGTCCTTGATCGTGTGGCCCTCGACGAGTTCCATCACGATGTAAGGGGCCGTGCCGCTGGGTGTGCGGTCCTCACCGGAGTCGTAGACGGCCACGACGGCGTGGTGGTTCAGGCCTGCGACGGCCTGCGCCTCGCGCGTGAAGCGGGCCTTGGCGACGGGGTCCTCGGCGAGGTCGCCGCGCAGCAGCTTGACGGCGACGATCCGGCCCAGCCGTACGTCCTCGGCCGCGAAGACCTCGGCCATGCCACCGCGGCCGAGCCGCCGGGTCAGCCGGTAGCGGCCCTCGCCGACAACGGAGCCCGTGCCCCACTGCTGGAGGGAGGTCTCCGACGCTCCGGTGCCCGCGGCCGTCTCGTTCGGGTCGACCATCAGTCCTCGCCGTCGTTCGCCTTCGCTTGGTCTGGTGCGCCACCGTACCGCTTTTCCGCCGGCGGCCACGGCCCGTGTCCGAGGGACGGGCGCACCCGTGCACCCCTGCAGCCCGGTGCCGCAGGCCCTCCTACGACGCCTACCCCGCGGCCGTGGACCGACCCCGTACCCGGGAAAGTTCCGCGTTCTGTATGCGACCGATGCGTATCAGGTGACGAGATGGTCAACGAACTTGACGTGCCCGTGCGATCGGCCAGACTGAGCGGGCAAGCTCGGGGACGTGTGTCATCCCGTCGGACCTTCATGGGGGTAGCGGTACTGATGAGCGGGGACGCCACGCAGGGCGGCGGTTACACGGGGCGCTCGGTGGGCGGTGGGCGCTACGTGCTGCGCAACCTGCTCGGCCAGGGCGGCATGGCCTCCGTGCATCTGGCGCACGACACCGTGCTCGACCGGCCGGTGGCGGTCAAGACCCTCCACACCAACCTCGGGCACGAGCAGTCCTTCCGCGAGCGCTTCCGCCGCGAGGCGCAGTCCGTCGCGAAGCTCAACCACACCAACATCGTCTCGGTCTTCGACTCCGGCGAGGACACGATCGACGGTCAGGTCGTCCCCTATATCGTCATGGAGTACATCGAGGGCCGGCCGCTCGGCGACGTCCTCGCCGCGGACGTCGCGCAGTACGGCGCGATGCCCGCCGACAAGGCGCTGAAGATCGTCGGCGACGTGCTCGCCGCCCTCGCCGTGAGCCACGAAATGGGCCTGGTCCACCGGGACATCAAGCCCGGCAACGTGATGATCACGCGGCGCGGCGTCGTCAAGGTCATGGACTTCGGCATCGCGCGGGCCATGCAGTCCGGCGTCACTTCGATGACGCAGACCGGCATGGTCGTCGGCACCCCGCAGTACCTCTCCCCGGAGCAGGCCCTCGGGCGCGGCGTCGACGAGCGCTCCGACCTCTACTCGGTCGGCTGCATGCTCTTCGAACTCCTCACCGGGCGGCTCCCCTTCGACGCCGACTCGCCGCTCGCGATGGCGTACCAGCACGTCCAGGAGACGCCCCCGGCGCCGTCCGGCTTCAACCGCGCGCTGAGCCCGGCCGTCGACGCGCTCGTGGCCCGCGCGCTGCGCAAGAACCCGGCGGAGCGCTTCCCGACCGCCGACGCCATGCACGACGAGACCGACCGCGTCCTCGCCGCCACCGCGCAGAACGCGATGCCGCAGCTCTCCGGCGACGCCGTGACCGGCAGCCGCGGGGAGGGCGTCGCCAACTCCGTCTTCCCGTCCGCGCAGGGGGCGGTGCAGACCCCGCCGCCGCAGCTCCAGACGCCGTACGCGCCGACGACGCCCGCCCCGCAGTCCGGTTACGCGCCGCACACCCCGCCGCCCTCCGCCTACGGCTACCCGCAGCAGGGCGCCGCCCAGACCCCGCCGCCGAGCACCGCGTACGGCATGGGCGCGCCGCCCTCGATGCAGGGCATACCGCAGCAGCACATGGGCGGCGGCCACATGGGCGGCGGCATGGGCCCGGGGGCGGGCGGACCGGGCGGCGGCCGCAAGCGCAACACCCCGCTGATCGTGGGCGCCGCGGTGGTGGGCGTCGTGATCGTCGTCATCATCGCCGTCGTCCTCGCGACGCAGGGCGGCGGCAAGCCGGACCCCGGCCCCACGGCCGCCCCGAACCCCACCGCGACCACCGGGACCGCGGAGCCCACCGCCAGCGGCGACGGCGTCATCATGGGCGACCAGACCCGCACCATCGAGCTCAGCGAGTGCACCGAGGCGCACAACGAGCTGATCAACCCCGGCAAGCCCGACGTCATGACGATGCCCGACTTCACCTCGATCTACGTCGACTCCGCCGTCGCCTGCATGAAGGCCGCCAACGGATCGGCCTCGTAGTGGGCCTACTCGGTCGATGCGGCAACGCAGCGAGGTGCCGTGCCGGGCGTCGCAAGCCGGTGAACCCTCCCGGTCACAGCACTGGCCACCGCCGGGCGCCTGTCGCCGCCCCCTCCGCTCACCGCGCGGGCCCGTCCTCTCGGAAGAGGGGCCGGGCCCGCGGTGCTTCTTCCCGGGCGAGGGGCCCGCGCGGTACCGGTACGGGCATACGGGCGTAACGACTGGCCCGTACGTACGGGCGTACCGGCCGACCCGTACGTAGGGCGTACCCGCCGACCCGTACCGCGGCCGTTGCCGCCGGTACGGGCCCGGGGCGGCGTCCAGACGTCTTTCAGAGGTACGGGCCCGAGCGCGAGCCCGGGTGGCCGACGTCCAGCTCCTCCTCGTGGCCGAGCGCCCCCGGCGGCAGCGCCCGGCGCATCTGCTCCAGCTGCGCGCGCGCCGCCATCTGCTGGGCGAACAGCGCGGTCTGGATGCCGTGGAAGAGGCCCTCCAGCCAGCCGACCAGCTGCGCCTGGGCGATCCGCAGCTCGGCCTCGCTCGGCACGCTGTCGTCGGTGAAGGGCAGCGACAGCCGCTCCAGCTCCTCCACCAGCTCCGGCGCGAGCCCGGCCTCCAGCTCCTTGACCGAACTGGCGTGGATCTCCTTCAGCCGCACCCGGCTCGCCTCGTCCAGCGGAGCCGCCCGCACCTCCTCGAGGAGCTGCTTGATCATGCTGCCGATCCGCATCACCTTCGCAGGCTGCTCGACCATCTCCGTGACCGGGATCTCCCGCCCCTCCTCGCCGTCGGCGCTCCCGGCACCGCCGCCCAGGGCCATGCCGTCCGGCCCGACGACCAGGACCTGCGGATTGTGCGAGCTCTCCGGCGAGCGTTCGTTCATCGGCATCTCCATGCCGCCATTGTCCCGCACCTCCGTCCGCGCGGGCCGTGTGACCCCCTCCTGCTCCCACACGGCCCGCGCGCCACCGGACACGGCCCGGCGCTTCCCAGCACCTCCCCGGCGCCTGCCTGCCACGTGCCTGCCACGTGCCTGCCCTTGCCCTCAGCCGTCGGCCCGCTCAGCTCCTCAGCCGTCGGCCCCCTCAGCCGTCGGCCCGCTTGCCGAGCTCGGGACGCGACCGGGTCGAGCGCCTGCCGCTCCTTCCCACTCGGCGAAGGCCGATCGGCGCATCGGAGCCCATCTTCACTCGAACGAATGAACGAGCGGTGTTCGATGTTCGACGGGACGCACTGCGGGCAATCATGATCGGGAACGGTCACCCTCAGTCAGGGGAGGCCGGGACGGAAGGTCTCGTGCGCGGGCACGCGCGCGCCCGCGGGTTACGCGCGCGGGCGCAGGCGTGCGGTGAGAGAAGAGGGTGGGGCGGTGCCGGGCGGTCAACCCCGGCGCAGACGAAGACCGAGGAAGCCGAGACCGAGTCCGACCAGCACCATCCCCACGCCGAGCGGCAGCACCCGGAACACCCGGGGCTCGCGGGCGGCGTCGGAAGCGGAGCCGCCGCGCGCCGCGGCCGGCGCGGGGAGCGTGGTCGCGGTCGGCGCCGGGCCGGTGGAGCCCGCGTCGGGCACGAGCGAGGGCGACTGCTCACGGTAGCCGTGGCCGTAGTGGTGCTGCCGGGGCCGGTCCTCGTAGGCGCGGTACCGCGGGGGCCCGTCGCGGCCGGATCCGCCGGCGGGGAGCCGGGCGGGCGGCCGCAGGGGCGCGCCGCCGGAGGCGGAGGGTCCGGGCGGCCGCCCGGAATCGGAGCGGGCGGGCCTACCGGCAGGGCGGGAAGGACCGGACGGGCCGGCGGAAGTCGGCGGAAGGGAACGAGGAGGTGACGGCATGGCAGGCGTACCAGAGGTGGCGGGCGGACGCGGCGGGCCGGAATGCGGGCCGCTCGCGGGCAGTTCGGGCGGCCCGGGCCGTTCGGGCGGCGCGGGGGGCGAGGGCCGCGCGGATTTCGCCGGCGGTGCGGGCCGCGCGGGGTGGCCGGGTCCTGCGGGTCCGGGCGGTCCGGCGGGCCCGGGCGGCTGGACGTCCGCGGTCCCGCCGGGCTGCGGACCGCCGGGCCGGGGGTCGCGCCCCGGAAGGGGCGGGCGGGCCGCGCCGAAAGCAGCGGCCCGCGGCGATTCACGCTGCGCGGAGACGGAGGCGGGCACCGCCGGTGCTGCGGTACGCCCGGCTGCGGCCGGTGCGAGAAGGGCCGCGACAGCCAGAGCCGGCGCCACCGCACGGAAGGCCGCGGCAGCCGGGCGGACAGGGTGCGCGCCATCGGGCAGTGACCCGCGCCCGCCGGATGCCCACCGCACATCCCTCGCCTCTCCGCCGGACTCTCGGTGGAATCAGCGTCACATGAAGCGACAATTCCGGCATCCCGGGCATCTGGCGGGGTGTTCGCGGTCAGACGGTGAGCAGGATCTTGCCGACGTGCTCGCTGCTCTCCATCAGCCTGTGCGCGGCGGCGGCGTCGGCCAGCGGGAAGGCGCGGTCGACGACCGGGCGGACGGTGCCCGCCTCGACCAGCGGCCAGACGTGCTCGCGGACGGCCGCGACGATCGCCGCCTTCTCCGCCTCGGGCCGGGCCCGCAGGCTCGTCGCGATCACGGCCGCACGCTTGGCGAGCAGCTTCGCGAGGTTCAGTTCCGCCTTGATGCCGCCCTGCATACCGATCACGACGAGGCGCCCGTTCAGGGCCAGGGCGTCGAGGTTGCGGTCCAGGTACTTCGCCCCGACCACGTCCAGGACGACGTCGGCCCCCCGGTCGCCCAACTGCTCGACGAAGTCCTGCTCGCGGTAGTTGACCAGGATGTCGGCGCCCAACTCCGCGCAGAAGGCCAGCTTCTCCGCGGTGCCCGCGGTGGTCGCGACCGTCGCGCCGACCGCCTTGCCGAGCTGGATCGCCATGGTGCCGATGCCGCTGGAGCCGCCGTGCACGAGCAGCGTCTCGCCCGGTCGCAGGTGCGCGATCTGGAAGACGTTGGACCAGACCGTCGCGGTGACCTCGGGCAGCCCCGCCGCCGTGACCGGGTCGACGCCCTTGGGAAGCGGCAGCAACTGGCCGGCCGGCACCGCGACGAGTTCGGCGTAGCCGCCACCGGACAGCAGAGCGCACACCTCGTCCCCGACCGTCCAGCCGGCCACCCCCGCACCGAGCCCCACGATCCGCCCGGAGCATTCGAGGCCGGGGTAGCGGGAAGCGCCGGGCGGCGGGTCGTAGAAGCCCTGCCGCTGCAGGACGTCGGCGCGGTTCACGGCCGAGGCCACGACCTCGACCAGCACTTCGTCCGGCCCCGGCTCGGGATCAGGGACCTCGGCAAGGACCAGCGCATCGGGCCCGCCGGGCTCGGCAATGGTGATCGCACGCATGCCACGACCTTACGGGAAGCGGTCGCGGCGGTCCGGCGCGCCGTGCTGCGGAGCGGGACCGCGGAGTCAGCCCAGCGGCGCGGTCTCCGTGCCGTCGGTCGCCCGGTGGATGGTGATCAGCCGGTCGGTCGGGCGCAGTGGCGACGCGTCCGGGTCGTCGTGGCCGAGCAGGCGCGAGCCGCGCTTGACCGACACCACCAGATCCGCGCATTCGCGCGGCGCCTTGCCCGCCTCGGACGCCGCCACCGGCCGCTCGATGAGGTCGAGCCCGCTGCCGTAGGTGATCAGGTCGTCCATCACCCGCCCGACGCTGGGGCTGAGCACGCCGAGCCCCAGCAGCCGCCCCGCGTAGCCGGAGCTGGTGATGACCGAGTCGGCACCGGACTGCCGCAGCAGCGGCCCGTTCTCGTCCTCTCGGACCGACGCGACGATGTGTGCGGTCGGATTGAGCTGGCGCGCGGTCAGCGTGACCAGGACGGCGGTGTCGTCGCGTTGCGCGGCGACGACGATCTGCCGCGCCCGCTGCGCCTCGGCCCGGCGCAGGACCTCGCTGTGGGTCGCGTCCCCGGCGACCGCGACCAGCCCCTCCTCGGTCGCGCCGTGCACGGCCTTGTGGTCCGGGTCGACGACCACGATCTGCTCCTTCGGCACCCCGCGCCCCAGCAGCGTCCGCGCCGCCGACCGGCCCTTGGTGCCGTACCCCACGATGACGACGTGATCGCGCACCGTTCTCCTCCAACGCGTGAGCCGGAATTGCTCCCTGGTCCGCTCGGTCAGCACCTCCAGCGTCGTGCCGACCAGGATGATCAGGAAGAGCACACGCAGCGGCGTCACGAGAAAGGTGGTCGTCAGGCGCGCGCTGGTGCTGTACGGGACGATGTCGCCGTAGCCGGTCGTCGACAGGGTGACCGTCGAGTAGTAGAGCGCGTCGAGGAAGCCCACCGAGGTGTCGGCGACGTCGTGGTAGCCGCGGCGGTCGGTGTAGACGAGGGCGACGGTGACGGCGAGCACCAGCAGCGCGAGCAGCAGCCGCCTGCTCACCTGCACCAGCGGCCCCGCGGGCTGGTGCGGAAAGGCAACCGCGTGGCCGCCGGGCGTGGCGTCGGGCGGCGGGGGCCGGTCCGCGCCGCCCGACCCCTCGGGCCCCTCGGGCGGGGTCATGTACCGCTCCCCCACGCGGGCGCGAGCACCCCGGTGTCCAGGACCGCCGTCTCCTCCCCGGCCCTCCCGCCGCCCGGCGGGATCACCGCCATACCGTCCGCGGCGGCCAGCCCGCGCAGCATCGCGGGACCGGTGAAGTGCAGCGGCCGCGCGGCCGATTCGTCGTCGAAGACGACGGGCACGAGCCGGGTGTCCACCGGGTGGCCGGGCACGTCCGAGGTCAGCGGCGCCGCGTACGGCGCCGGCAGCGGCCGCCCGGCGAGGGTGCGCAGCACGGGGGCGACCAGAGTGAGCACACCGGAGACAGCCGCGAGCGGATTGCCGGGCAGCCCCGCCAGCAGGCCCCCGGCGGGCAGCCGGCCGAGCAGCATGGGGTGCCCCGGCCGTACCGCCACCCCGTCGACCAGCAGCGCGGCGCCGAGCCGGGCCAGCACGGGATGCACATGGTCGACCGGGCCGCCCGCAGTCCCTCCGGTGGTCACCACCAGATCGGCGGTGCTCGCGCCCAGCGCGGCGTGCAGCATGTCGGCGTCGTCCGGGAGCCGCCGCACCCCGGTCACGTCCGCGCCGAGCCCGCGCAGCCAGGACGGCAGCATCGGGCCGAGCGCGTCGCGCACTCGCCCGCCCCGCGGCGGGCCCTGGTCCAGCAGTTCGTCGCCGAGCACCAGGATCTCGACCCTGGGGCGCATGACGACGGCCAGCTCGTCGTATCCGGCGGCCGCGGCCAGTCCGAGCACCGCGGGGGTGACCAGCGCCCCCGCGGGCAGCAGTTCGTCGCCGCTTCGGCATTCCTGGCCCCTGCGCCGTATCTCCTGGCCGGGCCCGGGTGGGGAGTGCGGCGCCAGCACGTGCAGCCACTCGCCGTCGGTCCGCTGCCGCACACCGCCGTGCTCGCTGCGCAGCACCGCGGTGGTGCCGGGCGGCAGCACCGCGCCGGTGGCGATACGCGCCGCGTGGCCGCCCAGCAGGGGTTCGGACGGCCGCCGCTGCCCGGCGAGCACCTGCCCCTTCAGCCGCCACGGGCCCGGGCCCGCGACCGCCCAGCCGTCCATCGCGGAGGAGTCGAAGGAGGGCAGATCCGTCAGCGCGGCGAGCGGCCGCGCCAGCGCCATGCCGAGGACGTCCTCGCCGAGCGGCAGCGCGCGCACGTCGAGTCGGCGCCCCGCCCGGCGGGCGATACGCCGCGCCTCCGGCCAGGAGACGGCACTCGCCGGGGGCGGGGCGGGGTCCGGCGCGCACACCGGCTCGTGGCCGAGCGCGACCGCGAGCGGGTCGTTGGCGGGCGTCCGGGCGCCGCGGCCGGCCCTGCCCCGGGGGCCGTTGGCCAGCGCGAGGGCGTCGTCCAGGGCGCGGTCGGCGGCGTCCTCGCCGCTCCGGCCGCGGTCACGGGGGCCGTTCATCCGCCTTATGCCTCCGGTTCCGGCCAGTGCACGGCCAGGTCCGCGGCCTTGCGCGCCGCCTCGCGCACGGCCTGCGGCCCGCCGCCGGCCTGCGCGGCCGCGTAGCCCACCAGGAAGGTGGTCAGCGGCGCCGCCGGGCGCGCGACACCGTGCGCGGCGTCACGCGCCAGGTCGAGCAGGACACCGGTGTCCACGTCGAGGTCGATACCCAGTTCGGTCTTGACTGCTGCGATCCATTCGTCCACCACACGCCCATGGTCCCCGATCCGCCCCCGCAAGCCACCCAGGCTCACCCCGTGGACACCCCGCCCGGCCCACCGGGAGGGCCCGCGGCTCCAGCGGCGGGCGGTGGCAGCGGGTCTGGCGGGGAGTCAGGCGCCGGGCGGGCCGCCCTGCCGGTCCAGCCGGGCGCGCGCGACGGCGACGTCCTCCCACGTGTCGCAGTCGAAGCTCGCCCGGCCGGTGGGGTCGGGGATCCGGCGGAGCCGCAGTCCCGCGGTGAGCAGGCGCAGCGGCAGACCGGACAGGGTGCCGTACTCCGCCCGGAGCAGCGCGGCCTCGCGGCGCAGCGGCTCCGCCCGGTAGGCCGCCGCGAGCGGCTGGTCGCGGCCGCTCGCGTCGGTGAGCAGGACGCCCTCCCACTCGCCGCTGAGGCCCCCGGTGAGCGCGGCGACCGTGTCCGCCGTGAGGAAGGGCAGGTCGGCAGCGAGCACGAGCACGACCGGCGGGCGGTCCGGGCCGCCGAGCGCGGCGAGCCCGGCGGCCAGCGCGGGCAGCGGACCGCCGCCCGCGGGCTCCTCCCGGGTCCAGCGCACCGGCCGGGCGGTGGGCCTGCGGGGGCCGACGACGACGGTGCGGTCCGCGTCCGCGCAGACCGCGAGGACCCGGTCGAGCAGCGTCCGGCCGCCGAGCGCGAGTGCGGGCTTGTCGGTGCCGCCCAGCCGCCGGGCCGCCCCGCCGGCCGGCACCACCGCGTCGTAGCTCGTCGTCATGCCGCCGAGTATCCCCCGGCCGGCGCGCGGTGCGGCGGAGGGAGCGGGCCGGGCCGGTCAGACGGCGGCCAGCAGCAGGGCGGGCTGCTCCACGCAGTCGGCCACCATCCGCAGGAAGCCGCCCGCGACCCCGCCGTCGCACACCCGGTGGTCGAAGGTGAAGGAGAGCTGCACCACCTGGCGCACCGCCAACTCGCCCTCGTGCACCCACGGTTTCGCGGCGATCCGTCCCACGCCGAGCATCCCGGCCTCGGGGTGGTTGATGATCGGCGTGGAGCCGTCGACGCCGAAGACGCCGTAGTTGTTCAGCGTGAACGTGCCCCCCGTCAGCTCGGCCGGGGACAGCGTGCCGGCGCGGGCGGAGTCGGTGAGCCGGGCGATCGCGTCCGACAGCGCCGCGGTGGTCATCGTGTGCGCGTCGCGCAGCACGGGCACCACCAGGCCGCGGTCGGTCTGCGCGGCGAAGCCGAGGTGCACGCCGGGCAGCCGCACGATCTCCGAACGCTCGGTGTCCATCGTGGCGTTGAGCTCCGGGTAGCGGGCCAACGCAGCCGTGACCACCCTGGCCAGCAGCGCGAGCACGGAGATCCGCCGCTGCCCCGAGGCGTTCATCGCGGCGCGGGCCGCGAGCAGTTCGGTGGCGTCGGCGTCCACCCAGCAGGTGGCGTCCGGCACTTCACGGCGGCTGCGGGCCAGTTTCTCCGCGGCGGCTCGCCGTATCCCGCGCAGCGGCACCCGCTCCGCGCCCTCGGGAACGGCCGCGGGGGCAGGGGCGGTGGGCGCGGCAGCGGCGGCAGGGGCCGTGATCGCCCGCTCGACGTCGGAGCGCAGGATCAGCCCCTCGGGTCCGCTTCCGGCCAGGGTCCGCAGGTCCAGCCCGTGCTCGCGCGCTATCCGCCGCACCAGCGGTGAGATGACGGCCACCGGCCCGGCGCCCGCCCCGGCCGGCACGGACACCGGCGGGGGAGCGGGGACCGGAGGCGGCGGGGAGGCCGTCGGCGCGGGGCCCGGCGTCGTCGGAGCAGCGGCCGGCACGGGTCGGCGACCGCCCGCCCGCACCCGCCCCCGCCGGCGCCCCGCGGCCCCGCCGGTGCCGTAGCCGACCAGTACGTTGCCCGAGCCCTGGCCGCCGTCCCCCGAGTCCCCCGCGGCGGCGCCTCCGCCGTCACCGGCGGCGCCCGGCGGCTGCATCCCCGCCGCGTCGCCGGACCCCACCGCGACGGTCACCAGCGGCCTTCCCACGGCCAGCGACTCGCCCTCCTCGCCGAACCGCGCGGTGACCACCCCGCCGTAGGGGCAGGGCACCTCGACCACGGCCTTGGCCGTCTCCAGCTCGACGACCGGCTGGTCGACCGCGACGACGTCGCCGACCTGCACCAGCCAGCGGACGATCTCCGCCTCCGTCAGGCCCTCCCCGAGGTCGGGAAGGGTGAACTCGCGCACCACGGCCATCAGTCGTCCTCCCACTGGAGCCGGCCGACCGCGTCGAGGATGCGGTCCACACCCGGAAGGTGGTGCCGTTCGAGCATCGGCGGCGGGTAGGGGATGTCGAAGCCGGTGACCCGCAGCACGGGCGCCTCCAGGTGGTGGAAGCAGCGCTCGGTGATGCGCGCGGCGATCTCCGCGCCCGCCCCGGCGAAGCCCGCCGCCTCGTGGACCACGACGGCCCGCCCGGTGGCCCGCACGGCAGCGGCGACGGTCTCCTCGTCGAAGGGCACCAGGCTGCGCAGATCCACCACGCCCAGATCCCAGCCCTCCTCCTTCGCCGCCTCCGCCGCCTCCAGGCACACCGGCAGCGACGGTCCGTACGTCACGAGCGTCGCCGTGCGCCCTGCCCGGCGCACCACGGCCCGCCCGGGCGGCGGCACCACGGCCGGCTCCCTCGCCGACCAGTCGGCCTTCGACCAGTACAGCCGCTTCGGCTCCAGGAAGACGACCGGGTCGTCGGAGGCGATCGCCGCCCGCAGCATCCCGTACGCGTCCTCCACCGTGGCCGGGGTGAAGACGTGCAGGCCCGGCGTGTGGACGTAGTAGGCCTCCGAGGAGTCGCTGTGGTGCTCCACCCCGCCGATGCCGCCGCCGTACGGGATCCGCACGGTGATGGGCATCGGCAGCGCGCCCCGCGTCCGGTTGCGCATCCGGGCGACATGGCTGACGAGCTGCTCGAAGGCCGGGTAGGCGAAGGCGTCGAACTGCATCTCGACGACCGGCCGCAGCCCGTACATCGCCATGCCGACTGCCGCGCCGAGGATGCCGGCCTCGGCGAGCGGCGTGTCGGTGCAGCGGTCCTCGCCGAAATCCCTGGTCAGGCCGTCGGTGATGCGGAAGACCCCGCCCAGCGTGCCGACGTCCTCCCCCATGACGTGCACGGCCGGATCCGCCGCGAGGGCGTCCCGCAGCGCCTGGTTGAGCGCCTGCGCCATGGTGGTCTGCTTGCGTACGGGCGGCGCCTCGCGGCCCGTGTCGGTCGTGGCAGTGGTCATGGCCGGCGCTCCGCCGCCGGCTCCTCCGCGGAGGCGGCCGCGGCTGATTCCTCGGCCTCCGCCGCCGTCTCCGCCCGCAGCAGGGCGGCCTGCTCGCGCAGTTGCGGCGTGGGCTCGGCGTAGACGTGCGCGAAGAGCTCCGTCAGGTCGAGCGAGGGCTCGGTGTGCATCCGCTCGCGCAGGTCGGCGGCGAGCGTCTCTGCCTCGTCCGCCACCTGCTGCCGCCCCGCCTCGTCGAGCAGCCCGCGCCCGGTCAGTTCCCTTTCCAGCAGCTCCACCGGGTCGTACGCGCGCCAGGCGGCGACCTCGGCCTCCTCGCGGTAGCGGCCCGCGTCGTCGGCGTTGGTGTGCGCGTCGATCCGGTAGGTGACCGCCTCGACGAGGGTCGGGCCGCCACCGTCCCGCGCGCGGTTCAGCGCCTCGGTGAGGACCTGGTGGACGGCCGGTGCGTCGTTTCCGTCCACCAGCCTTCCCGGCATCCCGTAGCCGACCGCCTTGTGCGCGAAGGTCGGCGCCGCGGTCTGCTTGGCCAGGGGCACGGAGATGGCGAAGCCGTTGTTCTGCACCAGGAAGACCACCGGCGCGTGCCAGACGGCGGCGAAGTTGAGTGCTTCGTGGAAATCGCCCTCGCTCGTGCCGCCGTCGCCGACCATGGCGAGCGCGGCGACCGGGTCGCCGCTGAGCCGGGCGGCGTGCGCGAGCCCGACGGCGTGCGGCAACTGAGTGGCGAGCGGTGTGCTGAGCGGGGCGACGCGATGGACGCGCGGGTCGTACCCGGTGTGCCAGTCGCCGCGCAGCAGCGTCAGCGCCTCGACCGGGTCGACCCCGCGGGCCACCACGGCGAGGGTGTCGCGGTAGCTGGGGAAGAGCCAGTCGGCGGGCGCGAGCGCGAGAGCGGCGGCGATCTCGCAGGCCTCCTGACCGGTGCTGGACGGGTAGACGGCGAGCCGGCCCTGCTTGGTCAGGGCGGTGGCCTGCCGGTTGTAGCGGCGACCGCGGACGAGTTGCGCGTACAGCGCGCGCAGGAGCGCGGGATCCAGCCGCGCGGCGGCCGGGGTGCCGAGCATCCGGTAGGGCTCCGGGTCGGGCAGCAGCGGCGCGGCGTCGGTGCGAGGCCGCCAGGCGGGGATGTCCAGCACGGTCATCGCGAGCACCTCCTTGTGGTCGGTGACCGTCAGCAGTCGGTAGCGCGAGCGGGTTCCGCTCTCCCTACCGATTGTTCGGTCGCCGGAGGCATTTTGGCTACGGGGTGGTTCCGCCTGTGGACAAACGGTTCTGCACAGCCTGAGATGGAGCCAGTACGTCCATGGTAGGGAGCTTGCGGGGGATGGCGAGAGAACAGATGGCCGACCACGAGCCGGCGGCGCGGCCGCTTGACCCGATAGACCGCATGATCCTCCGGCTGCTCCAGGAGGACGGCAGGGCCTCGGTACGGTCGGTGGCCGAGCGGGTGCACGTGTCCCGGGCGAACGCGTACGCCCGGATCAACCGGCTCATCGAGGACGGGGTGATACGCGGCTTCACGGCTCGGGTGGACCACGATCGGGCGGGGCACGCCGCCTCCGCCTACATCACCCTCAAGATCGTCCAGAATTCCTGGCGGACGGTGCGCGAAAAGCTCGTGACCCTTCCGGGCGTCGCCCACGTCGCCCTGGTCAGCGGCGATTTCGACGTCCTGCTGCTGGTGCACACTGTCGACAACCGCAGCCTGCGGGAGCTGGTGCTCACCCGGCTGCAGTCGATCGAGGAGGTGCTCAGCAGCAGGACACTGCTGGTATTCGAGGAGACGGACCTGGTGGTCGGGGACTGACCCGGTCTCCCGCCGCGAGGACCGGACGGTGAGGCCGTTCCCGACGCCGCGCGGCCCGCCTTCGCCCGTCCGGGTGACAGGCGCTCGGGAGCCTCCGCCCCGGCGGCCGCCCGCTACGCGCGCAGCCCGTCGAAGGCCAGCCGCACCACGGCGTCGGCGACCTGCTCCCGGTCCATCGCGCCCTTCGCTGTCGGCCGGTACCACTCGGCTATGGAGTTGATCATTCCGAACAGCAGCCTGGTCGCCAGCCGGGCCTCCACGTCGGTCCGCAGGTCCCCCTCGGCCACCGCCGCCTTGAGCAGCTCCGCGACCCGCTGGTCGAACTCCCTGCGGCGCTTCATGGCCCAGCGCTCGGTCGTGGTGTTGCCCCTCACCCGCAGCAGCAGCGTCACATAGGGGAGTTCGTCCATCAGGACCACGGCCGTCCGCCGGATGACGTACTCCAGCCGGCGCACCGCGGAACCCTCCGCCGCCGCGGGCTCCTCCAGGATGCCGAAGAGCGCGTCGAGAGCGCGCCCCACCGCCCGGTTGAGCAGCTCCTCCTTGCCGCGCACGTGGTGGTAGATGGAGGACTTGGAGATCCCGGCCACACGGGAGAGATCCTCCATGGACGTGCCGTCGTAACCGCGCTCGTTGAAGACCTCCACGGCCACGGCGAGCAGCGAGTCCGGCGTATAGGTGTCGCGCTTCGGCATGGTCATGAGGAGATCACACCTTTCTCCGCCCGCGCGCGCCGCCTCAGTCCCTGGCTGGGGGCGTAGCGTCCGGTGGGATACGTCTCGTGCATCTCCTCCAGCAGCTCCACCGCGTACTCCGCCGAGATGCGGTCGCACCACTCCAGTGGACCCAGCGGGTAGTTGACCCCCAGCCGCATCGCGGTGTCGACGTCCTCGGCGGAGGCCACCTGCCGCGCGACCGCGTCGGCCGCGAGGTCGGCGAGCATGGCGACGGTCCGCGCCACGATCAGGCCGGGGGCGCTGTTGACGACGCTGACCTCCTTGCCGAGCGCCTGGAAGAGGCCGACGGCGTGCGCCACCGCCTCGGGGTGCGCCTCCCGGCCGGGCGCGAGCGCGATCCGGGTGGCGGCCCGGTAGTCGGCCGCGAGGTCGAAGCAGATCTCCGTCGTGTCGCTCTCCCGGCCCATGGTCAGGGAGAGCAGCGCCCCGTCGGGCAGCACGAGCCCGTCGTCACCGCGCCCGGTGTCCTCGGCGACCTCGACACCGGCCTCCCGCAGCATCGGCACCACTTCCCACGCCGGGCCCAGGCTGCCGCGCACCAGCACCCTGGTCGGCGCCAGGGCCGGTTCGGCGGTGTGCGGCTGGTGCCCGGGGTCCGCGGTTCCGCCGGGGCGGCCGTCCGCCGGGTACGGATACCAGCCGCGACCGGACTTCCTGCCGAGCCGGCCCGACTCCACCAGGCGGCGCTGGGCCAGCGAGGGGGTGAACTTCGGGTCGTGGAAGAACGCCTCCCAGACCGTGCGCGTCACCGCCTCGTTGACGTCCTGGCCGATCAGGTCCATCAGCTCGAAGGGCCCCATGGCGAAGCCGCCGCACTCGCGCAGGACCGCGTCGATGGTCGCGGGGTCGGCGACCCGCTCCTCGTACAGCCGCAGGGCCTCGGCGTAGAAGGGGCGCGCGATGCGGTTGACGACGAAACCGGGGGTGTCCGTGCAGCGCACCGGCGTCTTGCCCCACGCGGTCGCCGTGTCCGCAGCACGGGAGAGGGCCGCCGGATCGCTCTCCGCGCCCGCCACCACCTCGACCAGCGGCAGTAGCGGGGCGGGGTTGAAGAAGTGCATCCCGACCAGCCGGCCCGGCAGCCGCAGCGCGCCGCCGATGGCGGTCACCGGCAGCGAGGAGGTGTTGGTCGCCAGCAGGCAGCCGTCCGCGACGACGTCTTCGAGGCCCGCGAAGAGCGCCTGTTTGGCGGCAAGGTCCTCGACTGCGGCCTCCACGACGAGCGCGGCGTCCGCCAGCTCGGCGGCACTCTCCACGGGCACGAGCCGCGCCAGCGCCTCCTTGTACCCGGTCGCGCCGAGCCTTCCCTTCTCGACCAGCCGGTCGAGGCGGCCCGCCACGCCGTCGGCGGCGGCCCGGGCCCGGCCCGGAAGGGCGTCGTGCAGCAGCACCCGGTGGCCGGCGAGCAGCGCGACCTGCGCGATGCCCTGGCCCATGGTGCCGGTGCCGACGACGGCCACGGTGCTGGTGCTCTCGATCCCGGTCACGCTGTCCCCTGTTCCCGCTCGCGGTGTCCCTTGCATCCCCTGCCCGCCTGTCCCTGCCCGCCTGTCCCGGCCCCGGCCCGTCTGTCCCGGCCCGGCCGGTCGTCCGCCGGTCCGGGCAGGGATCGGCCCTGCGAGTTTTCCACAGGCCGGGTCGGCCGCCCTTGTCCCGACCGACCATTCGGTTAATCTAGCTGTGTCGCCCTCACTCCGCGCAGCTCGACGAGGAGTTGGTCCCATTGTCCGCCGGTCTCTCCCCCCAGTCCCTGGCAGAACGCCACCGCGCCACCCTCGACACAGCGCTGGACACGATCAGGACGCGCGGCTTCTGGTCGCCCTACCCCGAGCATCCGAAGGCGTACGGGGATGCCGAGGAGGGCAAGGCCGCCTTCGACGCGCTGCTCGGCCGGCGCTTCCCGTTCGCCGCCGAGCAGCCGGGCACGGACGGGTGGACGGGCGGCGAGCGCTCGCCGTACGGCGTGGATCTGGGCGTGCAGTACCCGCACCCCGACCCGGACGTCCTGCTGCCCGCGATGCGCGCGGCGATGCCCGGGTGGCGGGAGGCCGGGCCCGAGACCCGGGCACTGGTGTGCCTGGAGATCCTGGCCAGGGTCAACGCGCGGACGCACGAGATGGCCCACGCGGTCATGCACACCTCGGGCCAGGCGTTCACCATGGCCTTCCAGGCCGGCGGCCCGCACGCCCAGGACCGCGGGCTGGAGGCGGTGGCGTACGCCTACGCCGAGCAGGTCCGCGTGCCCGGCACCGCCGAGTGGGTGAAACCGCAGGGCAAGCGGGATCCGCTGGAGCTGCGGAAGTCCTTCACCGCGGTGCCGCGGGGCATCGGCCTGGTGATCGGCTGCAACACCTTCCCGACCTGGAACGGCTACCCGGGCCTCTTCGCCTCGCTGGCCACCGGCAACGCGGTGCTGGTCAAACCCCATCCGCAGGCCGTGCTGCCGCTGGCGCTGACCGTGTCCGCCGCCCGTGACGTGCTGGCCGAGGCCGGCTTCTCCCCCGACCTGGTGTGCTTGGCCGTGGAGCGCCCCGGCGAGGGCCTGGCCAAGACACTGGCGGTACGCCCCGAGGTCCGCATCGTCGACTACACCGGCTCGACCGCCTTCGGCGACTGGCTGGAGGCCAACGCCCGCCAGGCACTGGTCTTCACCGAGAAGGCGGGCGTCAACACGGTGGTCGTCGACTCCACCGACGACTACCGCGGCATGCTCGCCAACCTGGCCTTCTCGCTGTCCCTCTACAGCGGCCAGATGTGCACGACCCCGCAGAATCTGCTGATCCCGAGGCAGGGCATCGGCACCGAGGCCGGCCCACGGACGTACGACGAGGTGGTTGCCGACCTCGCCGCCGCCGTGGAGAAGCTCCTCGGTGACGACGCGCGGGCCAACGCGCTGCTCGGCGCCCTGGTCAACCCGGAGGTGAAGGCCCGGCTGGAGGCCGCCCCCGGCATGGGCGAGGTGGCGCTCGCCTCCCGGGAGGTCGTCCACCCCGACCACCCCGGTGCGGTGGTCCGCACCCCGGCGCTGGTCCGGCTGGACGCGGCGAAGCCGGACAGCGAGGCGCTCTTCACCACCGAGTGCTTCGGTCCTGTCGCGTTCGCCGTCGCCGTCGACTCCACGGACGAGGCGCTGCGACTGCTGCGCCGTACCGTCCGCGACCACGGCGCCATGACGGTCGGCGGCTACACGACCTCGCCCGAGGTCGAACGGCAGCTGGAGGAGGTGTGCTTCGAGGAGTGCGCCCAGCTGTCGCTCAACCTGACCGGCGGGGTGTACGTGAACCAGACGGCCGCCTTCTCCGACCTGCACGGTTCCGGCGGCAACCCCGCGGCCAACGCGGCGCTGTGCGACGCGGCCTTCGTCGCCGGCCGCTTCCGGACGGTGGAGGTGCGCAGGCCCGCCTGAGCCGCGCCCGCCACGGGCCGGTGTGTCAGGGGCGGCCCGGCACCAGCGGGGAGCGCGAGGTGGCGGCCCAGTGGTAAAGGGCCATGCCGACGCTGGTGGCGAGGTTGTAGCTGGACACCTGCGGGCGCATCGGCAGCGCCACCAGGGCGGTGGCACGCGCCCGCAGCTCGTCGGACACCCCGTGCCGCTCCGAGCCGAAGACGACCAGCGCGTCGTCCGGCAGCGCGGCGGCGCGGATGTCCTCGCCTTCCGGGTCGAGTACGTGCAGCGGGCCCGGCGGCAGCTCGTCCGGGCCGGTACGGGCCACCGCGGTCGCGTAGTGCAGCCCGGCGCCGGCGCGTACGGCGTTGGGGTGCCAGGGGTCCAGGTCCCCGGTGGTGACCACGCCGGTCACGCCGAAACCGGCGGCGAGCCGGACGACGGCGCCGACGTTGCCGAGGTTGCGGGGGCGGTCGAGGACGACCACGGGGGCGCGCCGGGGCAGCGCGGTGAGCGCCGCCGTGCGGCGCGCGGGGTCGGGAGCGGCGGCGAGGGCGGCCACCGCGGTGGGATGGACCCTGGCGACCAGGCCGCGCAGCTCGGCGGCCGGGATCTCGGTCACGCACGCCGCGAGGGCGGCCGTCAGATCGGGCGCGAGGTCGGCGGCGAGCCGGAGCACGGCCTCCTTGTCGCTGCTGACGGCGACATGGACGGCAGCGCCGAAGCGCAGCGCGTGCTTGAGGGCGTGGAAGCCGTCGAGCAGCACCGCGTCCGCGGCGTGCTCGTGCCAGCGGATCACGGCGGACCGCACCCCGGGCAGCCGGAATGCGGCCTGCTCGTCGCTCATGGCGCCAGCCTACGGCCGGACGCGGAAACGTCCGGCCGTCCCCGGGGCCGCGGACCGGGCACAGCCCTGCCGGACGGCCCCGGCCCCGGCCCCGGTCAGATCAGGTCTGAGCAGGTCTGAGCAGGTCAGGTCAGATCGGTCACCGGCTCGGCGGCCGGAGTGCCGTCCGCGGGGACACCGTCGTCGGCCTGCCTGCGGCCCGGGATCGCGACCGCCTCGCGCGGCGCGGGGGAAAGGCGCAGCAGCCGGGCCACGTGCTGGCCGAGCCAGCGCAGGAAGTTGGTGGGCAGGAAGACGGAGTCGGCGGCGATCATCGCGAGCGAGAAGATGGGCAGCCCGAGCACGATCGCGATCGACGCGTGCTCCAGCATCATCGCCCCCAGCAGCGCGTTCTTCACCTTGCGGTTGAAGAGGGTGAAGGGGAAGGCGACCTGCACGATGACGGTGCCGTAGGTGATCAGCATGACCATCAGCGAATTGCCCGCCAGGGCGTGCGAGAGCGAGGGCCACGGGGTGAAGTCGTCCAGGTGGAGCGGGTAGTAGAGCGCGGTGCCGTCCTCCCACCGGCTGCCCTGGATCTTGTACCAGCCGGCCGTGGAGTAGATCAGGCAGACCTCCACGACGATCACCAGCATGGCGCCGTTGTGGATGACGTTGGCCATGATGTCGAGCACCGAGCGCGGCTCGCCGGGCGCGTAGCGGCGTACCGCCCACCACAGCGCCTGGGCCAGCAGCCCCGCCCACAGGGCCACCTTCCACTCGGTGGAGAGCTTGCCCATCGACGTGGCGAGGACCAGGCCGGCGGCCAGCAGCACCCACAGGCCGACGCCCACCGGGTCGCTCCCGGTGCGCGCCGGCACCAGGTCGGCGGCCGTCTCCGGCTCCGTCCCGGCCTGCACCCCGGCCTTGGCCGCGGCCCGGTCGGCGAGCCTGCGGTCGACCGACCAGACCTGGCCGCAGCGGGTGAAGACCAGGTAGATGGCCATGAGGTGGACGACGTTGTCCCCACCGTCGCCCATGAAGACGCTGCGGTTCTGCAGCGACAGCACGCCGATCATGAAGAGCACCGACGCGGTCCTGGTGCGCCAGCCGACCAGCAGCATGGCGCTGCTGACGATTGCCACCGCGTAGACCAGCTCGAACCAGCCGCGGCTGTCGCTCCACATCAGCGCGGTGAAGGCGTGGTTGCCGGCGATCAGCCGCTTGGCGAGGTCGAAGCTCCACGGGCTGTCTGGTCCGTAGAGCTCCGCGCGGTGCGGGAATTCGCGCAGCAGGAAGAGCAGCCAGGTCAGCGCGAAGCCGATCCGGACGATCGCGACCTGGTAGGGGCCGAGGGCGGAACCGGTGACCTTGGCCAGGCCCTGTGCGATACCGCGGTCGACGGCGGCACCGAGCCCGGCGAAGGGCGAGGGCACCGGGCCGTCGTCCTTGGCGGGGCCGTCGGCCGCGGCGTGGCTGCCGCCGGCCGCGGCGTGGCTGCCGCCGGCGCCGGAGGCGTCGTCGGCCACGGGTCCGGCGGGGGTGCGGGGGTCGCTCACGAGGCCTTCTCCTGCCCGGCAGGGGCCGCGGGGAGGACCCACCACGGCAGCTCACGGTAAGTGGTCGTGCTCTGGGGAGCCTGGCCGGTCCAGCCCGGCTTGGCGACCGGGGTCACCGCCGCCCGGGCCTGGATGCGGACGACGGTCCCGCCGTTGAGATGCGGGCCGAGGCGCTCGGCGATGATGTTGCGCAGGTAGGTGTCGCTCAGATCGCTGCCGTTGCCCGAGGTCGGCTGGTTCTGGTCGTTGTGGGTGTCGGTGTAGTAGCCCCACGCGCGGCGCAGCTCGTTCTGGTCCGAGTGGCTGGGGATCGGGTTGTGCCGCATGGCCGCCACGTCCTGAGCCGTCAGGTCCACCCATCCGGTGGTTTCGGTGCTGCCGTCCGGCTTGCGGACCTCCGCCCTGGCCTGCACATGATTGTTCTGCTGGACCGGGTCGGGCGCGAAGAGCTTCCAGTTCTGCTCGAACTCGGGATAGATGTAGTCGCTCACCGCCGCGGCGTGCTGGGTGTTGAGCGTGTTCGACGGCGAGACGTGCAGGAACACCATGCCGAGGTGGAAGAGCGCTCCCACGGCGACGACGCCGACGGTCACCGCCACCGTTATTCGTGCGGGCAGCGACAACGTCGCCACCTGGGGCGTCGACCCCTCCGCTGACTGCATCGTCTCTCCGCTCTCGTGTCGTCGCACCAGGCGCGCTCATTTTGCCGGGCAGCACGCTACCCATCCCGGGGTCCGGCGGTGACCTTACCGAGTTATCCACAGGTGACGGAATGCCTTGACACCCCCACTACCGGCCACCGACCATGGAATGGACCGAACGAACGGTCGGTCGACGGGCAGACAGGGCAGGGCATCCGCGCGAAGGAGGCGTCCGTATGACGACCACGGCAACGGCGACGGGCACGGCGGCCACCGCGCAGGCGGCCACCGCGGAGGACATCGGCACGCTCACGGCTGCCTTCGACGCGGCGGTGGCCGACGAGGTCAGGATCGAGCCGCGGGACTGGATGCCGGACGCCTACCGGGAGACCCTGGTCCGCCAGATGGCGCAGCACGCCCATTCGGAAATCATCGGCATGCAGCCCGAGGCCAACTGGATCACCCGCGCGCCCTCGCTCCGGCGCAAGGCGATACTGATGGCCAAGGTCCAGGACGAGGCGGGCCACGGCCTCTATCTCTACAGCGCCACCGAGACCCTGGGCGTCAGCCGCGACGACCTGCTGGACAAGCTGCACGCCGGCCGCCAGCGCTATTCCTCGATCTTCAACTACCCCACGCTCACCTGGGCGGACGTCGGGGCCATCGGCTGGCTGGTGGACGGCGCCGCGATCACCAACCAGGTGCCGCTGTGCCGCTGCTCCTACGGCCCGTACGCCCGGGCGATGGTGCGCATCTGCAAGGAGGAGTCCTTCCACCAGCGGCAGGGGTACGAGCTGCTCCTCGCCCTCAGCCGCGGCACCCCCGAGCAACACGCCATGGCGCAGGACGCGGTGGACCGCTGGTGGTGGCCCTCGCTGATGATGTTCGGCCCGCCCGACGACGAGTCGGCGCACTCCGCCCAGTCGACGGCCTGGCGGATCAAGCGCCATTCCAACGACGAGCTGCGGCGCCGCTTCGTGGACATATGCGTCCCGCAGGCGGAGATCCTCGGCCTGACGCTCCCCGACCCCGACTTGCGGTGGAACGAGGAGCGCGGCGGCTACGACCACGGGCCGATCGACTGGACGGAGTTCCGCGAGGTGCTCCGGGGCAACGGGCCGTGCAACCGCGAGCGGCTGGAGCGCCGCCGGTCGGCCCACGAGAAGGGCGCCTGGGTCAGGGAGGCGGCGGCCGCTTACGCCGCCAAACACAGCCCTCGGCGGGAGAAGCACCGGCCGGAGCGGCCGGAAGAGCGGCACGAACGGCAGGAGGAGAGCGCATGAGCGGGCAGCAGCAGCCGGGCAGCGAGTGGCCGCTGTGGGAGGTCTTCGTCCGCAGTCGCCGCGGGCTCAGCCACACCCACGCGGGCAGCCTGCACGCCCCGGACGCCGAGATGGCCCTGCGAAACGCGCGGG
Source organism: Streptomyces sp. NRRL F-5123 (assembly GCF_000721495.1). Taxonomy (GTDB): domain Bacteria; phylum Actinomycetota; class Actinomycetes; order Streptomycetales; family Streptomycetaceae; genus Actinacidiphila. The sequence goes on along the minus strand of NZ_JOHY01000002.1, from coordinate 364,372 downwards.
ATCTCTACACCCGGCGGGCGGAGGGAGTGTCGATCTGGGTGGTGCCGTCCACCGCGGTCACCGCCTCCTCCCCCGACGAGAAGGACGCGTTCTTCGAACCGGCCGCCGACAAGCCGTACCGCCATCCGACGTTCTACGCGATCCCCGAGGGGGTGAAGCACCTGTGACCGCGCCCGCCGCCACCGCGACCGCCGCCCTCGCGCTGGGCGACGACGCCCTCGTCCTGGCCCAGCGGCTGGGGGAGTGGGCCGGGAACGCCCCGGTGCTGGAGGAGGACGTCGCCCTCACCAACATCGCCCTCGACCTCCTCGGCCAGGCCCGCACCCTGCTCTCCCTGGTCGGGGACGAGGACGAGCTGGCCTTCCGCCGCGAGGCCCACCAGTTCCGCAACGTCCAGCTGGTGGAGCGGCCCAACGGCGACTTCGCCGACACGATCGCCCGCCAGCTCTGCTTCTCGGTCTACCAGGAACTGCTGTACGGGGCGCTCGCCGGCGGCGGCAGCGAGCTGGCGCCGCTGGCCGCCAAGGCGGTCAGGGAGGTCGCCTACCACCGCGACCACGCCGAGCAGTGGACGCTGCGGCTCGGCGACGGGACGGAGGAGAGCCACCGCAGGATGCAGCGCGCCCTGGAGGAGCTGTGGCCCTGCACCGGGGAGCTGTTCGACCCGCTGGAGGGCCTCGCGGTGGAGCTGCCCGCGCTGCGCGGGGCCTGGCTGGAGCGGATCGGAGCGGTCCTCGCCCGGGCCACCCTCGCCCTGCCGCAGGGCAGCGACCGTACGGCGTGGTCGGCCGGCGGCGGCCGCCAGGGCGTGCACACCGAGGCCTTCGGGCGGCTGCTGGCCGAGATGCAGTATCTGCACCGCGCCCACCCGGGGGCGACATGGTGAGCGACAGCCCGCTGGAGCGGGAGTTGCTGCGGCTGGTCGGCGAGGTCCCGGACCCGGAGCTGCCGGTGGTGTCGCTGGCCGACCTGGGAGTGCTGCGCGGCGTGGAGGTCACCGGCCCGGGCCGGGTGGAGGTCGAGCTGACCCCGACATGGACCGGCTGCCCGGCGCTGGACACGATGGCGGCCGACATCACCCGGGTGCTCACCGAGCACGGCATGTCCGACGTGGAGGTCCGCACGGTGCTGGCGCCGGCCTGGACGACCGACGCGATCAGCGCCGAGGGCCGCCGCAAGCTCGCCGAGCACGGTGTCGCGCCGCCGCGGCCGGGAGCCGCTCCGGGCGCCGCGGCGGGCGATCGGGGCGCGCCGGTCGCCGTGGACCTGGCCGTGCGCTGCCCGCACTGCGGCTCCACCGAGACGGTCCTGCTGAGCCGCTTCTCGTCCACGGCGTGCAAGGCGCTGCGCCGCTGCGAGTCGTGCGGCGAGCCGTTCGACCACTTCAAGGAGGTGTGAATGTTCCATCCGCTGCGGGTGGCCGACGTCAGCCCGCTCACCGACGACTCGGTGACCCTCACGTTCGAGGTCCCCGAGGAACTGCGCGGGGCGTACCGCTACGCGCCCGGCCAGCACATCGCGATCCGCCGCAGGGTGGGCGGCGCGGAGATCCGCCGCACGTACTCGCTGTGCGACCCGGTGGCCGCGGCCGTCGGCCCGGGACCACGGCGGCTGCGGGTGGGGGTGCGGCTGGTGGAGACGGGCGAGTTCTCGACGTACGCCCTCAAGGAGCTGGCGCCCGGCGACGTGCTGGACGTCATGACGCCCGCGGGCAGGTTCGTGCTGGAGCCGCGGCCCGGCCGCTTCGCCGCGGTCGTCGGCGGCAGCGGCATCACCCCGGTGCTGTCGCAGGCCGCGACGCTTCTGTCACGGGAGCCGCAGGCGCGGTTCTGCCTGGTCCGCAGCGACCGTTCGGCGGCCTCGACGATGTTCCTGGACGAGGTGGCCGAGCTGAAGGACCGCTGGCCCGACCGCTTCCAGCTGGTCTCCGCGCTCTCCCGGGAGGAGCAGCAGACGGGGCTGCCGTCCGGGCGGCTGGACGCCGGGCGGCTGGAGGCGCTGCTACCCGCGCTGCTGCCGGTCGCGGCGGTGGACGGCTGGTATCTGTGCGGTCCGCTGGGCCTCGTCGGCGCGGCCGAGCGGGCGCTGCGGAAGCTCGGCGTGCCGCGGTCGCGGGTCCACCAGGAGATCTTCCATGTGGACGAGCCGCCCGCGCCCGGCCCCGCCGCGGCAGCGATACCCGGCGGCAGTACGGTCCGGGCGACGCTCGACGGCCGGGCGGGCAGCTGGCGCTCGCAGGCCGGCGAGACGGTGCTGGAGACGGTGCTGCGCAACCGGCCGGACGCACCCTTCGCCTGCAAGGGCGGGGTGTGCGGGACGTGCCGGAGCCGGCTGGTGTCGGGCGAGGTGCGGATGGACCGCAACTTCGCCCTGGAGCCCGAGGAGACCGAGGCCGGTTACGTGCTGGCCTGCCAGTCGCACCCGCTCACACCCGAGGTCGAGGTCGACTTCGACGCCTGACCGTCCGGCGGACCTTGGCAGGGCCCGTCGGCGGACCGGCAGAGCTGGAGACCGTCGGAGCGTCAGACCACGAAGCCCGCGGCGCCGTCGCCGGAGACGACCGGGCGGCCCGCGGCCTCCCAGTCGAGCATGCCGCCGCTGACGTTCACCGCGTCCCGGCCCTGGGCGATCAGGTACTGCGTGACCTGCGCGGAGCGGCCGCCGACCCGGCAGACCACATGGAGCGGGGCGCCGACCGGCACCTCGTCGATCCGGGCGACGACCTCGCCCATGGGGATGTGGACGGCGCCTTCGGCATGGCCGGCCGCCCACTCGTCGTCCTCACGGACGTCGAGCAGGACGGCGTCGGCCGGTACGGCGGCGGCGTCCACCGAGGGCAGCTGGGAACGGAACATCGGGCTCGGCCTCCTGGGGCGCGGGAGAGCGCGGTGACGCGTGGGCAAGGACTCCCGCAAAGCTACCTCAGCCGTCGGCCGGGTCCCGGACGAGTTCGGCAAGCCTGGCCTCGCGCTGGGCGACCTGGCCGAGGAGCTGCTCGGCGATCTCGTTGAGCAGCGCGTCCGGGTCGTCGGGGGCGAGCCGCATCATCTGGCCGATGGCACTCTCGTCCAGCTCGGCGGCCATCGCCGACAGCATCTCCTTGCGCTCGGCCAGCCACTCCAGCCGGGCGTAGAGCACCTCCGCCTCGCCGGGCAGGTCCGCGAGCGGTACGGGCCCGGCCTCCCACTCGGCGGCCAGGGCCTGGAGCGCGTCCTCGTCGGCATAGGCGTAGGCCTCGTTGACGCGGGCGATGAAGGCGCTGCGCCGCTCCTTCTCCTCCTCGTCGTCCTGCGCGAGGTCGGGGTGGGCCTTGCGGACCAGCTCGCGGTAGAGCCGCTGGGCCTCCTTGCCGGGCCGGACCCGGCGCGGCGGGTTGGGGTCCTCCACCGGGCGCACCCCGTCCGACCCGAGCAGCCCGCCGAACAGCTCCTCCACGCCGGGCATGGGCATGACGAGGGCACGGGCCTCCCACGCCCGCTCGATGTCCGCGCGGTCCCCGCTGTGGGCCGCGACCGCCTCCGCGATCAGCGCGTCCAGCTCGTCGAGGCGCGCGTACATCGGGCCGAGCCGCTGGTGGTGCAGCCGCGAGAAGTTCTCCACCTCGACCCGGAAGGTCTCCACGGCGATCTCGAACTCGATCAGTGCCTGCTCGGCCGCGCGCACCGCCTTCGCCAGCCGCTCCTGCCCTGCTGACGCGGGCGCGGCACCGGGCACGGCGGCAGGGCCGGCCGCGGCGGCGGACTCGGTTCCGAAGGTGTTCGTCACCCGGACAGCCTAGGCCCTGTCCCGGTGGACGCGCCGAACGCGCCGGGCGGGCGCGGGGCGGCGGCGCTGCGCCGGCGCGGGGCGGCGGCGCTGCGCCCCCGCTCCGGTGCCTGTGCCGGGCGGAGCGGGCTCAGCCCTCCGTCTCCGCCGCCAGCCGCCCGCTGCGGACCGCCGCCAGCAGGTCGGCGTGGTCGGCCTCGGTCCGGTCGGCGTAGGCCACCGCGAAGGCCGCCACGGCGTCGTCCAGCTCCTCGCTCTTGCCGCAGTAGCCGGCCACCGCGCGCGGGTCCGCGCTGTGCGCGTGCGCCCTGGCCAGCAGCGCGCCGGTCACCCGCGCGTAGTCGTCCAGCAGGCCCGGCGGCAGGGTCGCGGGGTCCACGCTGCCCTTCCGGTTCCTGAACTGCCGCACCTGGTACGGCACACCGGCCACGTCGGTCCAGCCGAGCAGGAGGTCGCTGACGACCTGCATCCGCTTCTGGCCGAGCACGATCCGGCGCCCCTCGTGCCCCACGGGCTCCGGGGCGAAGCCGGCCTTCGCGAGGTGCGGCAGCAGCGCCGAGGCGCGGGCCTCCTTGACCTGGAGCACCAGCGGCTCCCCCAGGTGGTCCAGCAGCAGCACCACGTACGACCTGGTCCCCACGCTGCCGGTGCCGACCACCCGGAAGGCGACGTCGTGCACGGCGTAGCGCGCGAGCAGCGGCAGCCGTTCCTCGCCGACCGTGCGCAGGTAGCCGTCCAGCGCGCCCGCGACAGCCGCGGCCTCGGCGTCCGGTATCCGCCGCAGCACCGGCGGGGCGTCGGTGAAGCGCCGCGCGCCCCCTTCCAGCGCCTCGGTGGAGCGCGCCGCGAACTTCGCGCTGGTGTTGCGCCGGGCCTTGGCGGAGACCTGCTCCAGCGTCCCGGCCAGGTCGTGGGCTCCGGCGTGCGCGACCAGCCGCTCGTCGGCGATGGCGTTCCACGCCTCGTGCACCGGGAGCTTGGCCAGCAGCCGCATCGTCCGGCGGTAGGCGCCCACCGCGTCGTACGCCGCCGCCCGGCAGACGTCCTCGGCCGCGCCCGCCTCCCGCCCGGCCAGCACCAGCGATACCGCCAGCCGCAGCACGTCCCACTCCCAGGGGCCGCGCGCGGTCTCGTCGAAGTCGTTGATGTCCATCACCAGGCCGCCGCGGGCGTCGCCGTAGAGGCCGAAGTTCGCCGCGTGCGCGTCGCCGCAGATCTGGGCGGCGAGACCGGTCACCGGGCGGTCGGCGAGATCGGCGGCCATGAGCCCCGCGGAGCCGCGCAGGAAAGCGAACGGGCTCGCGGCCATGCGCCCGACGCGCAGCGGCACCAGGTCGGGTATCCGCCCGGCGTTGGACTCCTCGACGGCGGCGACGGCCGCGCTCACCGCGCCGCCCGCGCCCCGTACCGCGCCCGCGCCGCCCTCGGCACCGCGCTCCCGCCACGTCCACACCTCCGGCCGCCCGAAGACGGCCCGCGGTACGTCCTCGCGCAGCGCCTTGCCCTGCTGTCTCGCCGACCGCTCGTGCGGCCAGCGCTCGAACCCCGCCACGTGCGGCACCCGTGCGTGCATCGACAACTCCCCCCAGCCGTCCGCGTCAGCGGACATCACGTGATGTAACCCACTGCGGGGGGCAATCCGGCTATTCGGTCGCCCCCGTCGCCCGATCCGTGCTTGCCTTGAGTCCAGAGGACCCTACTCAGCGGCGAACCGCAGGTGCACGACGTTGGAAGACATCAACCGGCATCCCGCAGCCACCGATGCAGATGATCACACGGAACGTCCCACACCCCAAGACCAGCACGACGGTCAGGCACGCCCCGCCCCGCCGGCGCCGGAGGTCCCGCGGCCCGCCGGTCAACGGTTAGCCGGAGCGCGCCCCGCGGCGAACGGCACGCCGCCGCTCCCGGCTGCCGGCGCCGCGCCGGGACGGAGCGCCGCCGAGCCGTTCGGCAGCGGTCCCGAGGACGCGCCGGGCGGCCTGCCGGGCATGACCGCGCTGCTCCGCCTCGCCGTGCTGTGCGTCGACCCGGACGGCCGGATCTCGTACTGGAACCGCGGCGCGGAGGAGCTGTTCGGCCACCGCTGGGAGCACGTCTTCGGCCATCACGCCTCGGGCCTGCTCACCCCCACCCGCACCGCCGCAGGAGCGCTGCACACCACGTCGGGCACCACGCGCCAGGACACCCTCGACGTCCTCGACGACCTCACCACCTCCGCCTGGTCCGGCGCGCTGGCCGCCGCCGACCGGGACGGCACCGTCAAGGACGTGCTGTGGTGGACGTACCGCATCACCGAACCCGGCGGACGCAGCCTGCTCGCCATCGCCACGCACGGCAGGCCGCTGCGGACGGGCTCGCTGCGGATCGCGGTGGGCGGCCGGCTGCTGCCCTACGTCGCGGAAGGCCCGCAGCGTCAGGACATCGCCGTCGCCGCCGTCCTGTCCCCCGCGCCCGACCCCGCGCAGGGCCATGCGCTGACGGCCCGGCTCGCGACCGTACTGCCCGGCGTCGGCCCCGGCCGGCTGGACCGCATCGTCCGGCAGATCGCCCCGCTCGGGCACCCCGCGATCGAGATCGAGGGCAGCGTCCGGCTGCCGGTCACCCCGCAGGACTACGCCCAGGTCGCCGCGGCCGCCCGCGCCGACCGCTCGGCCCGCCGCGAGCTGCTGCCCGGCCCCCGCCCGGACCGGACCGCCACTCCCGGCTCCACCACTCCCCGACACTTTTCGACTACCCACAGTGGTGACCGTTCAAGCGCGTCAGCCCTCACCGCCGTCCCTCCGCCCGCCTCCGGCCATCCCCTTCCGTACTCCCCCGGCTTCCCCGCCCCGGGAACCCCGGGAGACACGGGAGACACGGCGCCGCACCCGGCCGCCGCCCCGCCCTCGCCCGCTGGCCCGGACCGGCCCGCGCGTTCCGGGCGCCCCGCGGGACCTGTCGCGCCACCGCCCGGGGACGGCCCCGCCGGCCGGGCGGCACGGCGCGGCAATTCGCCCGGCAGCGCGCTCGACGAACAGCTGTCGCTGCTGCGCGAGACCGGCTCCGTCGTCGGCTCCACCCTGGACCTCCAGCTGACCGCGCGCGAGCTGTGCTCGGTCACCGTCCCCCGCTTCGCGGACCTGGCCAGCGTGCTCGTCGTCGACCAGCTCTTCTCCGACACCGAACCGCTCAAGGACGACCGCGCGGCCGACAGCGTCGTGGTCCGCCGGATCGCCCTGGCCCACCAGCCCGAGCCCGCCGTGACCTGGCCCGCCTGGGAGTCGGCGCTTCCGGAGGGCGAGCTGCTGACGCTGCCCGCGCAGGACGCGATGCCGCGGCTCGGCGACCCGGTCCTCGTACCCGTCGTCGACCCCTCGCTCGCCGCGGACATCGCCGCCGACCTGGGCGTCGCGGCGCTCGGCGGTCTGCTGGCGGGCCACTCGCTGATCCTCGCGCCGCTCACCGCCCGCGGTACGGTCCTGGGCCGGATGTGCTTCGTCCGCGGCCCGGGACGCCGCCCCTTCGACGCTCGGGATGCCGCCACCGCCGCCGAGGTCGCCGCCCGTGGGGCCGTGCATCTCGACAACGCCCGGCTCCACCGGCTGGAGTCGCGCGCGGCCGCGACGCTCCAGCGCTCGATGATGCCGACCAGGCCGCCCCGGATCCCCGGCGTGCGCATCGCGCACCACTACATGCCCGGCGACCGGCAGGCCCAGGTCGGCGGCGACTGGTTCGACGCGATCCAGCTGCCGGGCGGCCGGGTCGCGCTGATCGTCGGCGACGTGATGGGCCACGGGCTCCAGGCGGCGGCCGTGATGGGCCAGTTCCGTACCGCGGTGATCACCATGGCCGCCCTCGACCTGCCGCCCGCCCAGCTGCTGCGGCATCTGGACAACCTGGCCCACCGCCTGGGCACCGACCACCTCGCGACCTGCGTCTACGCCGTCTACGACCCGATCAACCGCACCCTCACGCTCGCCAACGCCGGGCACATCCCACCGGTTCTGGCCGGTCACGACGGGCGCAGCGAGCTGCTGACGATCCCTGGCGGCGCGCCGATCGGGGTGGGCGGGGTTCCGTTCGAGACGGTGGAGATCCCGGTGCCGGACGGCAGCTGGCTGGTGCTGTGCACCGACGGCCTGGTGGAAGTGCGCGGCCAGGGCATAGACGCCGGACTCGCCGCGCTGTGCGCGCATGTGATCGAGCCCCAGCAGACGCCCGAGGACGTCTGCGCGCAGATCCTGCAGCGGGTGCACTCCGAGGACCGGCGCGACGACGTGGCGCTGCTGGTCGCCAGGTTCGAGGGCATCCCGCCGCGCGACGTGGTGCAGTGGCGGCTGCGGGTGGACGAGTCCGACGTCGCGCGGGCCCGCGACCTGACCCGGCGGCAGCTCGACTGCTGGGGCCTGCAGCGGCTGAGTGAGACGACCGAACTGCTGGTCAGCGAGCTGGTCACCAACGCGATCCGGGCGGCGTCCTACGAGGTGGAGCTGCGGCTGATGCGGGTCGGCAAGCTGCTGGTGGAGGTCAGTGACGACAACCACAACCTGCCGCAGCTGCAGCGCGCCGAGGCGGACGACGTCGAGGGGCGCGGGCTGGCGCTGGTGTCGCACATGTCGACGCGCTGGGGGACGAGCCGCAAGGCGGTCGGCAAGGTCGTGTGGTTCGAACTTCCACTACCCAGCTGATATTGTTGCACTCTACAACGCTTCGCGCCGGCAGGCGGTCACCTGACCCCGGCGGGACGGCCGGCGCGAGTGCCGGTGTGAGGAGTCGCAGCCATGAACGCCCGGGAGTCGTCGTCGTCCCTGGACATCGTCCAGCGCGAGCTGACCGCGTTCGCCCGCCGCGCGCGGGCCACCGCGGCGCGCATGCACCCCGAGCTCTCGCTCGTGTCGTACACGATCCTGGCGCATCTGGAGGAGCAGCAGGGCTGCCGGGCCACCGACCTGGCCACCCACTACATGCTGGACAAGTCCACGGTCAGCCGGCAGGTCGCCGCGCTGGAGAAGCTGGGCTTCATCGAGCGCCGGGTGGACGAGAAGGACCACCGGGTTCAGGTGCTGCACCTGGCGCCCGGCGGGAAGGAGATCCTCGCCTCCGCCCGCCGCAGCCGCCAGGAGTCCATCCAGGCGCGGCTGGCCGCATGGGACCCGGAGGACCTGGAGCGCTTCGCCCGCTACCTCGTCCGCTACAACGCGGACGCCGCGGCGGCACAGCCGTGAGCCCCGTCCGCCACCCGTGGGGGGGCGGCGGACGGGGCTGTCACGCCTGCGACCGGCGTACGCCGGGGATTCGCGCGTACGCCAGAGGCGACCGCGAACGTCAGAGGCGACCGCGTACGTCAGAGGTTGACGCCGAAGTCCTGCGCGATGCCGCGCAGGCCGGAGGCGTACCCCTGGCCGACGGCGCGGAACTTCCACTCCGGCCCGTTGCGGTACAGCTCGCCGAAGACCATCGCCGTCTCGGTCGAGGCGTCCTCGGTCAGGTCGTAGCGGGCGATCTCGGCGCCTCCGGCCTGGTTGACGACCCGGATGAACGCGTTGCGCACCTGGCCGAAGCTCTGCTGCCGGGTCTCACCGTCGTAGATCGAGACCGGGAAGACGATCTTGTCGACCTCGGCGGGCACGCCGGCCAGGTTGACGTTGATGGTCTCGTCGTCGCCCTCGCCCTCACCGGTGAGGTTGTCACCGGTGTGCTCGACCGAGCCGTCGGGGCTCTTGAGGTTGTTGAAGAAGACGAAGTGCTTGTCCGAGACGACCTTGCCCGCGGCGTCGAGCAGCAGTGCGCTCGCGTCGAGGTCGAAGTCCGTGCCGGTGGTCGTGCGGACGTCCCAGCCCAGGCCGACGGCGACCGCCGTGAGTCCGGGGGCCTCCTTCGTCAGTGAGACATTGCCGCCCTTGGAAAGGCTGACACCCATGGTGGATCTCCCTGCTCAATCCGGCGCGGGCCGCGCCACTTGACGATTTCTTTGCCCAATGGCTCCAACGCACACCACCCTGCCCCGGTTCCCGGCGGGCTGCCACCGTAGGCGCCCGGCCGCTCCGGCTCGGCGTGCCCGGCGGCGGCGCGGGCCGCTCCACCCGCCGCCCCGAGCGCGTCCGGGGCCACCTCCGCCCGATCCTGACGGCAGCACGAAAAACCCCCGCTCCGGAAGGAATCCGGAGCGGGGGTCATGAGATCCCGGTCACACTTGCACACCGAGTGCTCACATATTGTGCGCGAGGGGGGAGTTGAACCCCCACGCCCTTTCGGGCACTGGAACCTGAATCCAGCGCGTCTGCCTATTCCGCCACCCGCGCATGGGTGCTGTCGTTCGATTCTCACACATCCGGTGGACTGTTCGGTCCGGTGGCGGTGAGCGCCTTCCGACATGCAGAAGATTAGCACGGGGGCAGGGGTGGAATCACATCCGTTTGGCCTGGGCCGGACGGGGTGGGGGCGGTGGCCGAAGCGGTGGCGGAAAGGGTGGCGGGAACGGAGCGACGGGTTGCGGGAGTCGGCACGGGGGTACCCGGTCGTGCGGGAGACTGGGGACACTTGGCACGGAGCCGGATCTACCATCGCTGTGGAGCGGGTGCGTGCAGGTGGAAGGCGACCGGAGGCAGCTGAAGGGGGACAAGGGGAACGGCGGGGAAGCGTGGGCGTGTGAGGGTTGACACTGCCCTGTGCAGGGCGTTCGGGGAACCGCAGGTTTTTCCCGCGCGTGGATACGATCAGTAAGCAGTATCGGATTCGACTCGGAGGAAGGCCCGAGGAGGGAGGTGCCCCGTGGGAGTGCTGAAGCGCTTTGAGCAGCGCCTGGAAGGACTGGTGAACGGCACCTTCGCCAAGGTGTTCAAGAGCGAGGTGCAGCCCGTCGAGATCGCGGGTGCGCTCCAGCGCGAGTGCGACAACAACGCCACGATCTGGAACCGCGACCGCACGGTCGTGCCCAACGACTTCATCGTGGAGCTGAGCGGCACCGACTTCGAGCGGCTGAGCCCGTACGCGATCCAGCTGGGCGACGAGCTGGCCGGCATGGTCCGCGACTACGCCAAGCAGCAGCGCTACACGTTCATGGGACCCATCAAGGTCCACCTGGAGCGGGCAGCCGATCTGGACACCGGGCTCTACCGGGTGCGCAGCCGCACCCTGGCCTCCAGCGAATCCCAGCACCCCCAGCACCCTCAGCAGCTCCCGCCGGAGCGGCAGCAGCCGCGGCCGGCTGCGTACCAGGCAGCACCGCAGGCGCCGCAGGGGTATCCGCCGCAGCACGCGCCCTACCCGCCCGCCGGCGGACCGCCGGCCCTCCCCGCCGCCGGACCGCGCCCCGCGGCACCGCCCCCCATGCCCGCCGCGCCGCCGCCCGGTGGCGGCGCCCGGCCGGTCACCCGGCTCCCGGGCACGGGTGTCCCGGCCGGCGCCCCCGGCGCGTCCATGCGGCGCTGGATCGAGATCAACGGAACGCGGCACCAGATCACCAGGCAGTCGCTGGTGCTGGGCCGTTCCACCGAGGCCGACGTGCGGGTGGACGACCCGGGCGTATCACGCAAACACTGCGAGATCAGGGTCGGCATGCCGTCACTCGTGCAGGACCTCGGGTCGACAAACGGCATTGTGGTGGACGGGCAGCACACCCAGCGCGCTACGCTCCGCGACGGCTCCCGCATCGTCGTGGGGAGCACGACCATCGTCTACCGGCAAGCCGAAGGGTGAAGCGGGGCCAATGTCAGAGCTGACCCTGACGGTCATGCGGCTGGGTTTCCTCGCCGTGCTGTGGCTGTTCGTGATCGTCGCGGTGCAGGTCATCCGCAGTGACCTCTTCGGGACCCGGGTGACCCAGCGCGCGGGGCGCCGTGACGCCGGGACGCGCCCGCCGCAGCAGCGCCAGCAGGCCGCGCCGCAGGCGCAGCAGCCGCCGCAGAGCCCGCGCCAGCGGCGCGGCGCCCCCACCAAGCTGGTGGTGTCCGAGGGGTCGCTCGCCGGAACGACGGTGGCGCTGCAGGGCCAGACGATCACGCTCGGCCGGGCGCACGATTCGACGATCGTCCTCGACGACGACTACGCGTCCAGCCGGCATGCCAGGATCTACCCGGATCGCGACGGCCAGTGGATCGTGGAGGACCTCGGGTCCACGAACGGCACCTATCTCGACCGGAATCGGCTCACCACGCCGACCCCGGTCCCGCTGGGTGCACCGATCCGCATCGGCAAGACCGTCATCGAGCTGCGGAAGTAGTCGCACAATGAGCGAGCGGAGCCACGACGCGCGAGCGAGAGGGTGGGCAGCGTGCGGATGTACCCGGAGCCGACGGGGGAGGTACGCATGTCTCTGAGCCTGCGTTTCGCCGCCGGTTCGCACAAGGGCATGATCCGCGAGGGGAACGAGGACTCCGGCTATGCCGGTCCCCGTCTGCTCGCGATCGCCGACGGCATGGGCGGACAGGCCGCCGGGGAGGTCGCCTCCTCCGAGGTGATCTCCACCATTGTCTCGCTCGACGACGACATTCCCGGTTCCGACATCCTGACGTCGCTCGGTTCCGCGGTGCAGCGCGCCAACGACCAGCTGCTGCAGATGGTCCAGGAGGACCCGCAGCTGGAGGGCATGGGCACCACGCTCACCGCCCTGCTGTGGACCGGCCAGCGGCTCGGCCTGGTCCACGTCGGCGACTCCCGCGCGTATCTGCTGCGCGACGGCGTCCTGACCCAGATCACCCAGGACCACACCTGGGTGCAGCGGCTGGTGGACGAGGGACGGATCACCGAGGAGGAGGCCACCACCCATCCGCAGCGCTCGCTGCTGATGCGTGCGCTGGGCAGCGGCGAGCGGGTCGAACCCGACCTGTCCATCCGCGAGGTGCGGGTCGGCGACCGCTATCTGATCTGCTCCGACGGCCTGTCCGGCGTCGTGAGCCACCAGACCCTCGAGGACACCCTGGCCGGCTACCAGGCACCGCACGAGACGGTCCAGGAGCTGATCCAGCTCGCGCTGCGCGGCGGCGGCCCCGACAACATCACCTGCATCGTCGCCGACGTCCTGGACACCGACGACGGCGACACCCTGTCCGGCCAGCTCAACGACACCCCCGTGGTGGTCGGCGCGGTCGCCGACACCCAGCTGCCGCTCAGCGACGCCCGCCACCTGCAGACCCCGGCCGGCCGCGCCGCGGAGCTGGGCCGCGCCCCGCAGCAGGCGGGCCCGGCCGGCGCGTTCGGCCCGCCCGGCAGCGGCGGGCCGGTCCCCGGCGCCCCGCTCGGCACGTTCGGCGAGCACGAGGACGCCGAGCCGGACAAGCCCCGCAAGAGGTCGTGGGTCAAGCGCACGGTGATCGGCACGGCCGTCCTCGCCGTGGTCGCCGGCGGCGGCCTCTACGGCTTCTACACCTGGGCGCAGACGCAGTACTACGTCGGTACCAAGGGCGACCACGTCGCCGTCTACCAGGGCATCGACCAGAAGCTGGTCTGGGTCAGCATGTCGAAGCTCCACAAGGAGCACCCCGAGATCAAGCTCGCCTACCTGCCGGACTACCTGCGCAGCCAGGTCACCGACACCATCGCGATGAGCAGCCTGAGCCAGGCCGAGAGCAAGGCGAAGGAGCTCGGCGACCAGGCGAAGGTCTGCGAGAAGGCCGAGCGGATCAAGGCGCAGAACACCGCCGGGACGCCGGGAGCGGACACCGGAACCGGGGACAAGGCGTCGGACAAGGACGACCAGGCCGCGAGCCCGCTCGACAAGGCGAAGACCGCCCTGCCCACCAGCACCGGTGCCGCCGGCGCGGCCGGCCCCGAGGTGGGCAAGCCGACGAGCACCCCGACCCCCGGCAAGAACAGCCCCGACGCGTCGGGTCCCGACAAGGCCGACACCGGCAAGGCCACGACCCCGCCCACGACCGAGACCCTGTCGCCGGAAGAGCAGGCGAAGGCCCGGAACTGCCCGTCGGGGCAGTCGTAAGTCCAGGAGGGCTCGGCTCGTCATGAGCGCCAGCAACACCACCACCATCACGTCGATCGGCGCTCCCAACCGCCGCAACACCGAGCTGGCCCTGCTCCTGTTCGCCGTCCTCATCCCGGTCTTCGCCTACGCGAACGTCGGGCTGGCCATGAACGGTTCGGTCCCGGCGGGCCTGCTCGGCTACGGCGTGGGCCTCGGTCTGCTCGCCGGGGTGGCCCATCTGCTGGTGCGCAAGTTCGCGCCGTACTCCGACCCGCTGATGCTGCCGATCGCGACGCTGCTCAACGGCCTCGGCCTGGTGCTGATCTGGCGGCTCGACCAGGAGCCCAGCCTCGGCGCCCCGATGGCGTCCAAGCAGCTGATGTGGTCGACGTTCGGCGTGGCGCTCTTCATCGCGGTGCTGGTCTTCCTCAAGGACCACCGCATCCTGCAGCGCTACACCTACATCTCCATGGCGCTGGCGCTGTTCCTGCTGGTCCTGCCGGTGTTCTTCCCGCCCGTCTACGGCGCCCGGATCTGGGTGACGCTGCCCGGCATCGGCTCGCTGCAGCCCGGCGAGTTCGCCAAGATCGTCATCACCATCTTCTTCGCCGGCTACCTCATGGTGAAGCGCGACGCGCTGGCGCTGGCCAGCCGCCGGGTGATGGGCCTGTACCTGCCGCGCGGGCGCGACCTCGGCCCGATCCTGGTGATCTGGGCCGTGAGCCTGCTCATCCTGATCTTCGAGACCGACCTCGGCACCTCGCTGCTCTTCTTCGGCCTCTTCGTGATCATGCTGTACGTGGCCACCGAGCGCACCAGCTGGATCGTCTTCGGCCTGCTGCTCAGCTCGGCCGGCGCGGTCGCGGTCGCCTCGACCGAGCCGCACGTGAAGATCCGCGTCCAGGACTGGCTGCACCCGCTCGCGCTGGCCCCCAACGGCGGCGTGACCGAGACCGCCCAGGCCCGCTACGCCTTCGGCGCCGGCGGGCTGTTCGGCTCCGGGCTCGGCCAGGGCTACTCCCGGCTGATCCACGGCATCGCGCCCAAGAGCGACTACATCCTCGCCACCGTCGGCGAGGAGATGGGCCTCGCCGGTGTGATGGCCGTGCTGCTGCTCTACGGGCTGCTGATCGAGCGCGGCGTCCGCACCGCGCTGGCCGCCCGCGACCCGTTCGGCAAGCTGCTGGCCATCGGCCTGTCCGGCGCATTCGCGCTGCAGGTCTTCGTGGTGGCGGGCGGTGTGACCGGGCTCATCCCGCTCACCGGTATGACGATGCCCTTCATGGCGCAGGGAGGTTCCTCGGTGATCGCCAACTGGGCCCTGGTGGCGATCCTGCTGCGGATCAGCGACACCGCACGCCGGCCCGCCCCGACCCCCGCCGGATCCCCCGACGCCGAAGCGACCCAGGTGGTGAAGAGCCAGTGAACAAGCCACTGCGACGGGTTGCGATCTTCTGCGGCCTGCTCGTCCTCGCCCTGCTGCTGCGGGTGAACTACGTGCAGTTCGTCCAGGCCGACCAGCTCAACAACGACAAGAACAACCGGCGGGTGGCGATCAACCAGTTCGCCCAGCCGCGCGGCGACATCATCGTCGACGGCAAGGCGGTCACCGGCCACGCCGAGACCACCGGCAGCGACTTCAAGTACAAGCGCACCTACACCAACGGCAAGATGTGGGCGCCGGTGACCGGCTACGCCTCGCAGGTCTACGGGACGACCATGCTGGAGGGCGTCGAGGACAGCTTCCTCACCGGCGACGACGACCGGCTGTTCTTCAACCGCACCATCGACCTGCTCACCGGCAAGCAGCGGCAGGGCGGCAACGTGGTGACGACGCTCAACGCCAAGGCGCAGAAGGCCGCGTACAACGGGCTCGGCGACAAGAAGGGCGCGGTCGTCGCGCTCGACCCGCGCACCGGCGCGATCCTGGCGATGGCGAGCACCCCGTCGTACGACCCCTCGACGATCGCCGGCAGCAACGACGGCGACGCATGGGCGGCGCTCGACAAGAAGAACAACCCCGACGACCCCACGCAGAACCGCGCGCTGCGCATCACCTACCCGCCGGGCTCGACGTTCAAGCTGGTCACCGCCGCCGCCGCGCTGGAGAACGGCCAGGTCACCGACATCGACGCCAAGACCGACTCGCCCGACCCGTACACGCCCGAGGGCACCACCACGCAGTTGAAGAACGAGGGCGGCATCAAGTGCAAGGACGCCACCCTGCGCGACGCGCTGCGGCAGTCCTGCAACACGGTCTTCGGCAAGCTCGGCACCAAGGTCGGCCTGAAGGACATGGTGGCGGAGGCCGAGAAGTTCGGCTTCAACAAGGAGCAGTTCGTCCCGGTGCGCGCCAACGCGAGCAACTTCGACACCAAGATGAGCACCGACCACGTCGCCCAGTCCTCCATCGGCCAGTTCGACACGGCCGCGACGCCGCTCCAGATGGCCATGGTCGCCTCGGCCATCGCCAACAACGGCGTCCTGATGCAGCCGTACGAGGTGGACAAGCTGGAGGCGCCCAACACCAGCACCGTCTCGCAGACCACCCCGAAGCAGCTGAGCACCCCGCTCTCGCCGAAGAACGCCCAGGCGCTCCAGTCGATGATGGAGACCGTCGTCACCTCCGGCACCGGCAAGAACGCGAAGATCCCCGGGGTGCGGGTCGGCGGCAAGACCGGCACCGCGCAGCACGGCGTCAACAACGACAAGGCCCCCTATGCGTGGTTCGTCTCCTACGCCATGACCGACCACGGCTCGCCGGTGGCGGTCGCGGTCGTCGTCGAGGACGGCGCCGCCAACCGCGACGACATCACGGGCGGCGGCCTCGCGGCACCCATCGCCAAGAGCGTCATGGAGGCGGTGCTGGGCAAGTGAGACCAACGTCACGCACGGTGTCGCCGCTGTTCACATACCGGTCAGGTATCGGCGGAGGGCGAGGGCGCGGATCCGCGGGAAATGCCCGGTACCGTAGCTCCGTGCAGCGCAGGGCAGGGATTAACGGATTCAGGTCGTGAACGTCAAGATACGGGTTTGAGGAGAGGGCAGAGCTATGGAAGAGCCGCGTCGCCTCGGCGGCCGGTACGAGCTGGGCTCGGTGCTCGGCCGCGGTGGCATGGCGGAGGTGTACCTCGCGCATGACACCCGTCTCGGCCGTACCGTGGCGGTGAAGACGCTGCGGGCGGACCTCGCCCGCGACCCGTCGTTCCAGGCCCGGTTCCGCCGGGAGGCCCAGTCGGCCGCCTCGCTCAACCACCCCTCGATCGTCGCCGTGTACGACACCGGCGAGGACTACGTCGACGGCGTCTCGATCCCGTACATCGTGATGGAGTACGTCGACGGCTCGACCCTGCGCGAGCTGCTCCACTCAGGGCGCAAGCTGCTGCCGGAGCGGGCGCTGGAGATGACCGTCGGCATCCTCCAGGCACTGGAGTACAGCCACCGCGCGGGCATCGTCCACCGGGACATCAAGCCGGCCAACGTGATGCTGACCCGTACGGGCCAGGTCAAGGTCATGGACTTCGGCATCGCCCGTGCGATGGGCGACTCCGGCATGACCATGACGCAGACCGCGGCGGTCATCGGCACCGCGCAGTACCTGTCGCCGGAGCAGGCCAAGGGCGAGCAGGTCGACGCCCGCTCGGACCTCTACTCGACCGGCTGCCTGCTCTACGAGCTGCTGACCGTGCGGCCGCCCTTCGTGGGCGACTCCCCGGTGGCGGTGGCCTACCAGCACGTCCGCGAGGACCCGCAGCCGCCGTCGGTCTTCGACCCCGAGGTCACCCCGGCGATGGACGCGATCGTCCTCAAGGCGCTGACCAAGGACCCCGACTACCGCTACCAGAGCGCCGACGAGATGCGCGCCGACGTCGAGAGCGCGCTCGACGGCCAGCCGGTCGCCGCGGCCGTCGCGATGGGCGCGGCCGGCTACGGCTACCCGCCGTCGTACGCGGACGGCGCCGCCACCACCGCCCTGCCGCAGCAGGCCGACCCGCGCACCTCGATGCTGCCGCCGTCCCGTGACGACGACGGCGGCTACGGCTACGACGAGCGCCCCGACCGGCGCCGGCAGAAGAAGAGCGGCGGCAGCGCGTCCACCGTCCTGCTGGTGCTGGCCGGTGTCCTGGTGCTGGTCGGTGCGATCTTCCTGGGCAAGGCGCTCTTCGGCGGCGGCGGCGCGGGCAGCGACGCGAAGGTGCCCAACTTCGTCGGCAAGACCCTGGACGAGGCGACGACGACAGGCAGCAACGTCGAGCTGAAGGTCGTCGCGGGCACTCCGGCCTTCTGCGACGCCGTCGACAAGGACCTGATCTGCTCGCAGACCCCGGCGGCCGACAGCCCGGTCCCGTCCGACAAGACGGTCACCGTCGTCCTGTCGAAGGGCGTGGCGCCCAAGGAGGTGCCGGATGTCGTCAACGACAAGTTCGAGGACGCGCAGACCCAGCTGACGAGCCAGGGGTTCCAGGTCAAGCGGGTGGACCAGGAGTCCACCACGGTTGACGAGGACACCGTCATCAGCCAGGACCCCAAGGCGGGCAGCAAGCAGCCCAAGGACACGATCATCACGCTGAAGGTCGCGGTCAAGCCGGCGGAGAAGGACATCCCGGATCTCGCCGGCTACACCGAGACCGGCGCGAAGAAGCAGCTCCAGAACATGGGCTTCACCAACATCCACAGCCAGAGCCAGCCCTCGAACGACCCGCAGTATCCGAGCGGCACGGTCATGGGCACCAACCCGCAGGCGGGCTCCTCGGCGAAGCTGGACGACTCGATCACCCTGCTCGTCTCCTCCGGCGCGCCGCAGCAGACGCAGGACCCGACGCAGCCGGCAGTCATGCCGGACGTCACCAACCACCGGCTGGGTGAGGTCAAGCAGCAGCTGCAGGCGATGGGTGTGAACGTCCAGGTCATCGGCGGCGGTCCGCAGGGCGACAACGCCCGGGTGGTCAACAGCACCACGCCGCAGGGCACACCGCTCCAGCCGGGCCAGACGGTCCAGGTCATGACGATGGGCGGCGGCGGAGGCGGCTGATCCCGCGGGGCCCGGGGCGGACCCGGGCCCCCCGCGCAACCAGGGGCGCCGCCGTCCGGACTACCTCAGTTCGGGCGGCGGCGTCCTTTGCGCGTCGACCTTCTGGGTGCGGACCAGCTCGCCCCACACGATGTAGCGGTAGCGCGAGGTGTAGACCGGGGTGCAGGTCGTGAGGGTGATGTAGCGGCCCGGCTTGGTGCGGCCGGATTCCTTCGGGACCTGGGCGGTCACCGCGACGTTGTACTTCGACGTCTGGTCGAGGATCTTGTAGACCTTGTAGACGTACCAGGTGTCCTTGGTCTCGAAGACGATCGCGTCGCCCTTGTCGATCTTGTTGATGTTGTGGAACTTCGCGCCGTGGCCGTCGCGGTGTGCGGCGAGCGTGAAGTTGCCGGTCTTGTCCCAGGGCATGGCCGCCGGGGTCGGCTTGGTGTAGTAGCCGGCGACGCCCTCGTTGAGCACCTTGGTCGAGGTGCCCTTCTTGACGAGCACCTCGTAGTTCTTGCCCATCGCGGGGACGTGCAGGAAACCTATGCCGTCGCCGGTGTCCAGGCCGCGCGGAGGCGCTCCGGGCGGCGCCTGGGACCACTGCCGGCGGACCTTGTCGGCCTCCTTGGCCTCGTGCCGGTCGGCCAGCACGTTCGTCCACCACAGGGAGTAGACGACGAAGAGGGCCAGGACCAGCCCCGTCGTAATGAGCAGCTCGCCGACGACGCTCACGACGGAGGCGAGGAGACTCCTGCCGCCCGGGGTGCCGCCCTGGCCGCCGTCGCTCTCCGGAGCGCCGGGGTCGCCCGTCTCGCTGGTCGTGGTGGTCGTCACGCTGTTCAGCTCTCCGTCCGATGGCACTGCGGCACTGCGGCACTGCGGCGCTGCCGGCGAGGGGCGGGCCCCGCGGAACCGTCAGTCGCCGGCGACAAGCGCGTCCGGCTTGCCCTTGCTGCGCGGACGCTCCTCGATCAGTTTGCCCCACACGATCAGCCGGTTGGTGCTGGTGAATTCCGGGGTGCAGGTGGTGAGGGTGAGGTAGCGGCCGGGCGCGGTGAAGCCCGATCCGTCCGGGATCGGCTTGAGCACGCTGATGTTGGACGGCGGGGTGCTGGCCAGCGAGCTGGTGATCACATAGGTGTAGTACTCGTTCTCCGTCTCGACCACCACCTTGTCGCCGGCCGTGAGGTGGTTGATGTAGCGGAAGGGCTCGCCGTGGGTGTTGCGGTGCGCGGCGACGGCGAAGTTGCCGGTCTTGTCCCAGGGCATCGCGGTGTTCAGGGAGCCGTCGTAGTGGCCGATCATGCCCTTGTCGAGCACGTTGTGCTTGGAGACGCCCTGGGCGATGGGCGCCTTGACGTCCAGCTTGGGGATGTACATGATCGCGAAGCCCTGGCCGGGCGAGAAGGTGCCGGGCAGCCGGTTGGGATCCGCGGACTCGTTGTCCCACTTCTGCTGGAGGTTGTTCGCGGCGCCGGCGGCCTCGCGATGGGCGCGGACGTTGGTCCACCACAACTGGTAGGTGACGAAGAGCAGCATCAGCACGCCGGCGGTGATGAACAGCTCGCCCACGACCCGGCTGGCGATGACCGCGGGGCTGTCCTTGGCGGCCTTCGCCGCCCGCCTGGCCTCCACCCGGCTCAGCGGTGCGGTGGGGGCCGCGCTCTGCGCCTGTGCGGCCTGCCCGGCGCCGTTCTGGCCGCCGCCGCCGCGGGCCCGGTGCCCGCCGCCGCCCTGCCGTGCGGCCTTGCGCCGCGCCGCCCGCCCGCCGTCCGCCGGGGACGGTGCGGCGACGGAGGCCGCCGCCGTGGCCGCCGCGGCGGCTTCCGGCACCGAGACGGGCAGCACCGCCGTGTGCCCGCCGCCGTCCGCGGGCCCGCCGTCCGGCACATCCGCGGCCGGCTCGTCGTACGGTACGGGCCCGGCCGGCTCGTCGTACGGCGCCGGGGCGGCAGGCACCGGGTACGGTACGGCGGCGGGCGCCGGAGCCTCCTCGTACGGTACGGGCCCGGGGGGCGGCGGCTCGTACGGGAGGGCGGCGGGGGCTGGAGCGGCCTCCACGGGCTGCGCGGGGCTGGCCCACGGGGCGGCGGGGGCTGGAGCTGCCTCCACGGGCTGTCCGGGGCTGACCCATGGGGAGGCGGACGCGGGCCCGGCGAAGGCCTGCGGCGCGGGGGCGTACAGCTGCTCCGGCCCGGGACCCTGCTCCGCGTAGACCTCCGGGACGTCCCGCGGGCGCCGGCCGCCCGGGGCCTCCTGCTGCTCCTCCGGGACCGCCGCGGGGCGGCCGGGCAGCGGGTCGTTCAGCGGATCGTCGAGCTGCTCCACGACAGCTCTGAACTGCCCGGTGCTCTCGTACGACATCGGGCCGTCGTCGGCGGGGCGCTCCGGGCGGAGCGTGGTCACGCCCCCGCCCTCCCGACAACGGGCGCGAGCCCCTCCGAGCGGTCCCTCGCGCCCTCGTCACCGCATTCGGCGAGCCAGTTCGCGAGCATCCGGTGCCCCCATTCGGTGAGCACCGACTCGGGGTGGAACTGCACGCCCTCCACGGCGGCCTCCCGGTGTCTGAGCCCCATGATGATCCCGCTGTCCGTCCACGCGGTGACCTGCAGCTGGTCCGGGAGGGTCGGGCCCTCGACCGCGAGCGAGTGGTAGCGCGTGGCGGTGAAGGGCGACGGCAGTCCGGCGAACACGCCGGCCCCCTCGTGCGTCACCAGCGACGTCTTGCCGTGCAGGAGCTCGGGGGCCCGGTTGACGACGCCGCCGTAGGCGACCGCGATGGACTGCACACCGAGGCAGACGCCGAAGACCGGCACCCCGGTCTCCGCGCAGTGCCGCACCATGTCGACGCACACCCCGGCCTCCTCGGGGGTGCCGGGGCCGGGGGAGAGCAGCACTCCGTCGAAGCCGTCCTGCGCGTGGTCGGGCCGCACCTCGTCGTTGCGCAGCACCTCGCACTCGGCGCCGAGCTGGTAGAGGTACTGGACCAGGTTGAAGACGAAGCTGTCGTAGTTGTCGACCACGAGGATGCGTGTGCTCATCGGACGGCGGCCATCCCGTTGTCGACGGTGACGTCATTGAAGGGCAGCAGCGGCTCCGCCCAGGGGAAGACGTACTGGAAGAGGAGGTAGACGACCGCCAGCACCAGCACCAGGCAGGTCAGCGCCCTTATCCACACGTTGCCCGGCAGATTCCGCCAGATCCAGCCGTACATGCGGTCCCTTCCTTCCGGCTCCCCGGAACAGAGTAAGGGGAGATCGCCCGGAGTGGGTTGGTAGCCGGACAAAGCTTCGTCCCGGCTTCACCTGCGCGTCCGGCGGCCAACAGCCCGTTGGCCGGGGGTTTTTCAGGGCCGGCCCACAGGCTGCGCATAGTGAAGGGACGTCGAGCCGGTGTAGCCCGGCAGGGTGGTGCTGCGGGCGGTGCCGACCTTCCAGCCGAGGCCGTACGCGGCCACGTACTGGAGGTAGTTCTGGATCGCCGGGCTCCGGTCGAGAGCCTGGCGGAGTTTCGCCTGGTCACCGACCGCGGTGATGCGGTAAGGCGGGGAGTAGACGCGGCCCTGGAGGATCAGGGTGTTGCCGACGCAGCGGACGGCGCTGGTGGAGATCAGCCGCTGGTCCATGACGCGGATGCCGCGGGCGCCGCCCTCCCAGAGCGCGTTGACCACGGCCTGGAGGTCCTGCTGGTGGATGACCAGGTCGTTGGGCTGCGGGTCGGGGACGCCGGGGATGAGCGGGGTCGCGCCCTGCGGGGCGTCGTTCAGGGTGACCTCGACGGAGGGGCCGGTGAGCGGGGCGGTGCCGGCGTCCTTGCGGAGGGCGTCGATCCTGGCCTGCTCGGCGGCACCGAGCCCGCTGCCCTGCCGGGTGAGCGCGTCCACGTCGTCGCGCACGCCGGTGAGCTGGTCCTCCAACTGCTCGTTGCGGGCGTTCTTGGTGCGGATGGTGTCGGAGAGCTTCGGCAGCGGGTCGTCGCTGCGGATGTCGACGCCCTTGGCGGTGTCGAAGCTCATCCAGAAGATCAGCCCCGCGAGCGCGAAGACTCCCGCGCTGGCCAGCCGCAGCGCCACCGTGCGCGAGACGGGGCGAGAGGAGGGGGCGGGTGCGCTTCCGCCGGGATCCGTCGCCACCGTACGCTGTCTCCTTAACAAGCAGATGAAGCACTACGCTAACGGACGCCCGGCGGCGGCACCGCCCCCGCCCGTTCCGTACCTGCCCACATCCGCCCATACCCGCCAGGACCGCCCAGCACCCACGCGCGGTTACGCAGCGCATCGACAGGAGAGTCCCTCGTGCCGAAGTCACGGATCCGCAAGAAGGCCGACTTCACCCCGCCCCCGGTGAAAGCAGCAACCGCCATAAAGCTGGGCAACCGCGGCTGGGTCGCCCCGCTGATGCTGGCGTTCTTCGTCGTCGGGCTGGCCTGGATCGTGCTCTTCTACGTCACCCAGGGCGACCTGCCGGTGGACTCGTTCGGCAACTGGAACATCGTCGTGGGCTTCGGCTTCATCGCCGGGGGCTTCGTCGTCTCCACTCAGTGGAAGTAGCGGGCACTCCCGGCGGCAGCGCCGGAACGGTTGTCCACAGAGTTATCCACAGCCATTTCCACAGTGGGGAAAAGGTCGGAAGATCTGTGGATAACCTCTACGAGGTTGACGCCGGTACGACCGGTGGCCGCAGCTGACGGCCACCGGTCGTTTGCTGTCCCGACATCGAACCGCAGTGATCTTGCCGG
This sequence comes from Streptomyces sp. NRRL F-5123, assembly GCF_000721495.1. GTDB lineage: Bacteria > Actinomycetota > Actinomycetes > Streptomycetales > Streptomycetaceae > Actinacidiphila. The sequence continues at coordinate 340,952 of NZ_JOHY01000002.1, read as the reverse complement.
AAAAACCGGGGCAATCCGAACGCCCGGCCGGTTGCACACCGCCCTTTCCGCAGGGCGCGCACACCATGCACAGGCTTCCCTACCCGCTGTGGATAACGTGTGATCAACGGCGGCGGTTACGGGCGTCAGGACGTGACTTGGGCCACAGCGATCACGCTCAGCACCAGTGAGAGCACCAGCACCCCGACGGTGGTCCCCCACTGCACCGCGTTCCGCCGCTCGCGCGGGGCGTAGAACATCGCTATGGCGACCGCGGTGCCGCCCACCAGCCCGCCCAGATGCGCCTGCCAGCTCACGTGCGGCCAGGTGAAGGTGAAGAAGATGTTGATCGCGAGCAGGATCAGGATCGGGCGCATGTCGTAGTTGAGCCGCTTCACGAAGACCGCGGTCGCGCCGAAGAGCCCGTAGAGCGCCCCGGAGGCGCCGAAGGTGAGCGCGCCCGGATCCAGCAGCAGCACCGCGGCGCTGCCCGCCAGGGCCGAGACCAGGTAGAGCGCGAGATAGCGGCTGCGGCCGAGGGTGCGCTCCAGCGGTCCGCCGATCCACCACAGCGTCAGCATGTTGAAGAGGATGTGCGTGAAGTTGGGCGGGAGGTCGTGCACGAAGGCGGAGGTGATGATCCGGTACCACTCGCCGTCGGCGACGCCCGCGCACTGCCGACCGGGGAGGCCCTTGGGCTGGCAGACGGCGCCGAGCCCGAGGTCGTCGGCGATCCGGCGGCCGACCGCGAGCTCCAGCGCGTAGACCGCGACATTGAGCGCGATGAGGAGCTTGGTGACGAGGAAGGGGTCCTGGGCGACCACGCCGCCCGCGATCGTGCGCTGCCGGGTGTGGGCGGACGCGCCCCGCCGTACGCAGTCCGGGCACTGGAAGCCGACGGAGGCGCTGATCATGCACTCCGGGCAGATCGGCCGCTCGCACCGGGTGCAGCGTATGCCGGTCTCCCGGTCCGGGTGCCGGTAGCAGCAGACCGGCCCGTCCTCCACCATGAGTCCACTCCCCTGTCGCGGCGCTCCTGGCGCCGAACGCCCCGCCCGCTCTTCCGACGTGCGGGCGGGGCGCCGTGTTCCCGTCGTGATTCCGGCGCCGTCCGCCGGACGGCGCCGGGCGCCGTCCGGAGACCTCGCAGCCTACGTCAGCCGCGCTTCTCGACGACGACCGACTCGATCACCACGTCCTCCAGCGGACGGTCGGTGCGCGGGTTGGTGGGGCTGCCCACGATCGCGTCCACGACCTTGCGGCTCGCGTCGTCGGCGACCTCGCCGAAGATGGTGTGCTTGCCGGTCAGCCACGCGGTCGCGGACACGGTGATGAAGAACTGCGAGCCGTTGGTCCCCGGGCCCGCGTTGGCCATCGCCAGCAGGTAAGGCTTGGTGAAGGCCAGGTCCGGGTGGAATTCGTCGGCGAACTTGTAGCCGGGACCCCCGGTGCCGTTCCCCAGCGGGTCGCCGCCCTGGATCATGAAACCGGAGATCACCCGGTGGAAGACCGTGCCGTCGTAGAGGCGGTCGTGCGACGCCTGGCCGGTGTTCGGGTCGGTCCACTCACGGGTGCCCTCGGCGAGCCCGACGAAATTGGCCACGGTCTTGGGGGCATGGTTCGGCAGCAGCCGGATCACGATGTCGCCCTGGTTGGTCTTCAAGGTGGCGTAGAGCTCCTCGGCCACGGTCTACCTTCCATAGTCGTCGCTGACAGGGGTTGATCCTCGCACGGCGCGAACCGCCGCGCGGCCTTCCCCCGCACTCCGCGCCCGCCGGCTCCGCAGCAACCGGGCCGACTGACCCGTATGCCCGTCCGCACATGCCGTACGCGATGTAGGAGGGCATGATTTCAAACCGGATGGAAAGGCGAAAACCGTACGCCACCGAGGAGGAGGTTCCTGTGACCCGCATCGACAGCGTGCGCAACGCGGCCGACATGACGAAGGACAGCGTGCGGCACGCCGCGGAGGTGGCTGCGCCGTACGCGAACACCGCGAAGGACGAGGCCGCGCGGTACGCACAGCAGGCCGGTGTCTACGCCCAGCAGGCGGGGGCGTGCGCCCGCCGGGCCTACGACGCCAAGCTCGCCGCCCAGGTGAAGCAGGCGCGCGAGCAGGCCTGGGCGGCGGTGCCGCCGAAGGCCGCGGAAGCGGTCGAGACCGCCGCCAAGCGCACCGCGCAGGGCGCGCGGACGGCCACCGACTACGCCGTGCCGCGGGTCAGCTCCGCGGTCGCGGCGACGCGGGCGGTGGCCGTACCGGTCACCGCCGAGGCCATGGTGCGCGGCACCGCGGCCTTGCACGCGCTGCGCGGCCAGGTGACCGCGGCCGAGATCGACCGGCTGGTCCGCAAGCGGATCCGGCGTCAGCAGACCGCGCGGGCCTTCCGCACGCTGCTGCTGGCCGGGGCCGCGGGCGGCGCGGTCTTCGCCGCCTGGCGCTGGTGGAGCGCGCAGGCCGACCCGGAGTGGCTGGTGGAGCCGGGCGAGGCCACCGAGGCGCCGACGCCCGAGGAGACGATCAGCGGCACCAGCACCCTGACCGTCGTCGACCCGCTGGACGGGCCGCCGTCGTCGGTCAACGGCCAGAGCGGCGCGCATATCGACCTCGTCGACGGCTCCGCGGGTACGGACGCCGACGCCGAGTCCTCGCCGTCCGAGGACGACAAGCCCGAGGGCGCGTAGGGCGCCGCGCCGGGGCGGGGTTCGCCCCGCCCCGGCGCGCACGTCGCGGAGCCCTGGCCCGCCCCTGTCGAGGGGCGGGCCAGGGCTCCGCGGGGTCGTACGGGCGGTCAGGCGGTCGCGGGCTCCGGGTCCAGCAGCACCGCGGGCACCTTGCGCAGGGTGATGAGCGCGGCGACCGCACCGGCGAGCATCAGGCCGCCGCCGATCAGGGTCGTGACGTGCAGGCTGTCGGTGAAGGCGTCCCTGGCCGCCTGGACGACCTGGTGTCCGAGCCCGCCGGTCAGCTGCGTGCCGGTCGCCACACCGCCGCTCACCGACTCGCGGGCCGCGCCGGTCTGGTCGGCCGTCAGCCCGGACGGCAGCGTCAGGCCGCTGCGGTAGTAGGCGTTGAGCACCGAGCCGAGGATCGCGATGCCGAGCGCGCCGCCCAGCTCCATCGCGGTCTCCGAGGTTGCCGCGGCGGCGCCGGTGCGGGTCGCCGGTGCGCTGGCGAGGATGGTGTCGGCGGTCACCGCGAAGGTGAGCATCAGGCCCGCGCCGTTGACGATCACCACGGGCAGCAGCTCCCAGTACGCGCTGTGCTGGGTGGCCAGGCCCAGGCCCGCCGTGCTGAGTCCCATCAGCACCAGCCCGGCGGCCACCGTACGGGCCCGGCCGATGAGCGGGATCAGCGCGCCGGCGGCGGGTGCGACCAGCGCGGCGGCCAGCGGGCCGGGCAGCACGGCGAGGCCCGCGGTCAGCGGCGACCAGCCGCGCACCTCCTGGAAGTACAGCGAGAAGCCGAGGGAGAGCACCGTCGAGGCGAACATCGTCACGACGTTGGCGCCGATCGCGCCGGAGAAGGCCGCGTTGCGGAAGAGGCGCAGGTCCAGCAGCGGTTCGGCGAGCCTGCCCTGGCGGCGGAGGAAGGCGAGGAGCAGCGCGGCCCCCAGGCCGGCGGCGATCCACACCGAGGGCTCGGCGACCCCGTCGCGGGCCGCGGTCTTGATCGCGTAGATCACGCCGAACATGCCCAGCACCGACAGCGGCACGCTGATCCAGTCCAGCCGCCCCGGCTTCGGATTGCGGCTCTCCGGCAGCACGACCACGCCCAGGGCCAGCACCAGCGCCATCACCGGCACGTTGACCAGGAAGACCGAGCCCCACCAGAAGTGGTCCAGCAGCAGGCCGCCGACGACCGGGCCGAGCGCGAAGCTGGCCGCGGCCACCCCGCCGCTGATGCCCACCGCGGTGGTGCGCTCCTTCGGGTCGGTGAAGACCGACCGCACCAGGGAGAGCGTGGAGGGCATGATCGTGGCGCCGAAGAGGCCCAGCAGCGCACGGGCGGCGATGAGCATCTCCGGGCTTCCGGCGTAGGCGGTGAGCGCGGAGGCGGCGCCGAAACCGGTCACCCCGATCAGCAGCAGCTTCTTGCGGCCTATCCGGTCGCCGATGTTGCCCATCACGATGAGCAGGCCGCCGAGCACGAAGCCGTAGACGTCCACGATCCACAGCAGTTGGGTCGCGGACGGCGCGAGCTGCGCGCTGAGCGAGGGCACGGCGTAGTTGAGCACGCTGGTGTCGATGCCGAGCAGCGCGGAGGCGACGCTGCAGATGGCCAGGACGGCCCAGCGCCGCCCGTCGCGGTCGGCGGCGCCCGTCGCGCCGGCGGTGTCGTGCGTCGATGTCTTCGTCATGCACGGCAGCCTGCGGGGCGCCGCTGACCGGCGGCTGACCGTCCGCGCACCGCTCACGCACCGCGCGCGCACCGGGTCCCTGTGCGCGCGGCGCGCACAGGTCAGCCGCGGCCGACGTACGAGGTCAGGAGCTCGACGGCGGCGTTCCGGTCGACAGGCGCCTCCTGCGGGCGGTCCGTGTCGCCCAGCGCGGCGCGGACGTCCTCCAGGACGCCGGTGCTGTCCGGCCCGGTGCCGGGGCCGCCGCGCAGCGCCTCGGCGGCCCCGAGCAGCGCGGCGGCCTGCCGTGGGTCGCCGTCGAGCAGCGCGAGGGCGGCGGCGGCCTCGGCGGCGGTCGCGGCGGTCTCCGCGGCCATCCGCAGCACGTCGGGGTCGAAGGTGACCGCGTCCCGCAGCGGGGCCCGCGCGCCGTCCGCGTCGCCCGCGGCCACTGCGACACGGACACGGGCCACCTGTATCCCGGTACGGATCGCGTTGCTGGAGAACCAGCCGGTGGGGCATTCGGCGAGCGCCTGCTCGGCCAGCACCCGGGCGCCCGGCAGATCGCCGCGCAGCCGCGCGACATCGGCCAGGCCCCGGTGCGCCGAGGCCAGTCCCTCCGGGGCGCCGGAGCGCCGGGAGAGCGCGAGAGCCCGCTCGCAGTCGGCCTCGGCGCCCGCGAGGTCCCCCGCCCGCAGCCGGTAGGCGGCGCGGTTGGTGAGCAGCTCCGAGACGTCGAGGGCCGAGTCCAGCTCCTCCGCGAGTACCAGCGCCTCCTCGTGCAGCGCCACGGCCCTGTGCAGGTCCCCCGCGTGGTCGGCGAGGTCGGCGAGCAGATGCAGGCAAGTGATCATGCCCCAGCGGTCGCCCTGCCGGCGGAAGCCCGCAAGGGCGTTCTCGCAGGCTTCGCGGGCGGTGTCCTGGTCGCGATGGGTCAGCCACGCCTGGAAGCCGTTCCCGAGCCGTCCCAGCGCGTCGTACCAGGGGTCGTTGCGGGAGGCGAGCCGCTCCTCCGCCTTGGCCAGGTCACCCGAATCGGCGGAGGGCGCCCCGGCGAAGGGCGCCCACAGCAGCGTGAGGACGGGGAAGCGGATGGCCACCCGGAAGAAGCCCTCGACGATCCTGGTGGCCTCGGCCACGTGCGCGGTGTAGCCGGAAGGGTCGCTCAGCGCGCTCACGACGGCGAGCACGCACAGGGCGTACTCCTCCTCCATGCCCTCGGGAGCGTGCGGCCCGAGGGCGGCCAGCACCTGCCGGGCGGGGCCGACGCCTTCGTACCGCACGCCGCGCAGCAGCCAGTAGGAGGAGAGCGCGGCGATCAGCCGCATGGCGCCGGGGATGTCGCCGGCGTCGAGGGTGCGGTGCAGGGCGGCCTGGAGGTTGTCACGCTCGTCGGAGAGCAGCCGCAGCCACTCCAGCTGGCCGGCGCCGCGCAGATGGGGGTCGGCGGCGAGCGCGAAGCCGAGGAAGTACGCGGCATGCGCGCGGTGGGTCCGCTCCGTCTCGCCCGCCTCGGCGAGCCGCTCGGCGCCGTAGGCGCGGATGGATTCCAGCATCCGGTAGCGGACGCCGCCGGGCCCGTCCGTGTGCTGGGCCACCACCAGCGACTTCTCGACCAGCGCGGCCATCAGGTCGAGCATGTCCTCGGGCTCGATGCCTGCGGCGCTGTCGCCGTCGGCGCACACCGCCTCGGCGGCCGCCGGCGTCCAGCCGCCCGCGAAGACCGAGGCGCGGCGCAGCACGGCCCGCTCGTCCTCCGGCAGCAGCTCCCAGCTCCATTCGACGACCCCGCGCAGCGTGCGCTGCCGCGGCTGGGCGGTCCGGCTGCCGCGCGACAACAGCCGGAAGAGCACGTCGGGCCGCGGCCCGAGGCTGTAGGAGGCGGTGTCCGAGGGCAGCGCACCGAGCCGGGCCGCGATCTCGGTGACGGGCAGCGTGCGCAGCCGGGCGGCGGCCAGTTCGATGGCCAGCGGCAGCCCGTCGAGGGCGGTGCACAGCCGCAGCACGGTGTCGGCGGTGGCCGGGTCGGCGCCCAGGTCGAAGCCGGGGCTGACGGCTGCCGCGCGCTCGGCGAAGAGGCGCACCGCGGGGGAGGCGAGCACCTGGTCGCGGTCGCTGCCGGGCCGCGGCAGGGCGAGCGTGGGGACCGGGCACAGCGTCTCGGCCGTGATGCCGAGGGCCTCCCGGCTGGTGGCCAGGATCCGCAGGTGCGGAGAGGCGCCGAGTAGCCGCTCGGCGAGCGCTGCGGCCTCGGCCACCACGTGCTCGCAGTTGTCCAGCACCAGCAGCAGCGGCCGGTCGGCGAGGGCCGCGGCGATCCGGGCCGCGAGGTCGGCGGCGCCCGTCCCGGTGGCGGCACCCGTGGGGCCGGTGTGGCCCGCAGGCGGGAGCAGGCCCGCGTCGCGCAGGCCGAGGGCGCCGAGGACGGCCTGCGGGACCTCGGCCCCGTCGGTCACGCCGGTCAGGTCCACGAAGCAGGCGTCGTGCGGATGGCGGCCGGCCGCCTGCACCGCGAGGCGGGTCTTGCCCGCGCCGCCCGGACCGATGAGGGTCACAAGCCGCCTCCGTGCCAACGCCTCGCCGAGCGCCGACAGTTCCTCGCCGCGGCCGACGAAGCTGGTGAGCTGGGCCGGCAGATCGTGCTGGGCGGCAGGCAGTGGGTACGCGTCCGGCGCGGATACGGGCGCGGGTGCGGCTGCGGGTGCGGTGGAGGGCGGAGCTGCGGGAGGGGCCTGCGCCGCGGACCGGACTGGTCCCGAGGAACCGGTGACTGACGGCGTTTCACGTGGAACATCCTGGCTGGAGGTGTTTTCCGCTGTTTCACGTGGAACAACGTCCGCCGGGGTGTCGAGGGGCTCACCGCGGAGGATCGCCAGGTGCACGGCGGCCAGTTCGGGCCCGGGGTCCGCGCCGAGGGACTCGGCCAGCTCGCGCCGGGCGTCCTCGTACGCCTCCAGCGCCTCGCTCTGCCGCCCACTGCCGTACAGCGCCCGCATCAGCTGGCCGCGCAGCCGCTCCCGCAGCGGGTGGGCCGCGACCGCCGCTCCCAGCTCGGCGACCAGCGAGCGGTGCCGGCCGAGCGCGAGATCGGCCTCGGCGCAATCCTCCACCGCACCGGTGCGCAACTCCTCCAGCCGGGCGACCTGCGCAGCGGCGAAGGGCGCGTCACCGACGTCGGCGAGCGCAGGGCCGCGCCACAGCGCGAGGGCCTCCCGCAACACCTCGGCGGCCAGGGCGGGTCGGCCGGCGAGCAGCGCCTCCCGGCCCTGCGCGCTGAGCTGCTGGAAGCAGTGCGCGTCCACCTGGTCGGGCGCGGCGGCGAGCCGGTAGCCCGCGGGGTGGCCCTCGACCGGGACGGGCAGCACCTGCCGCAGCCGGGAGACCTGCGATTGCAGTGCGTTGGCCGCGCCGACCGGCGGCTCCTCCCCGTACAGCGCGTCGATCAGGCGCTCGGTGCCGACGAGCCGCCCGGCGTCGAGCAGCAGCACCGCGAGCAGCGCGCGCCGCCGCGGGCCGCCCAGCGCCAGTTCGGCGCCGTCCGCGCCCAGGGCTCGCGTCGTACCGAGGATGCCGAACATCACGCCCCGATTGTGTCGCACCTGCGGCCCAGCGCACCGGGTGCGTATCAGCAGCCGGCCGCCGGGGCGCAGCCGCCGTCGTCCTCCGCGGGGTCGCAGCCGTCGCCCGCCGGCCCGTGCGCCGCGGCGTCACAGGCGGGCAGCGATCCGGAGGCGGCGAGCAGCAGCAGCTCGTAGAGGGTGTTCCGCTGGTCGGCGTCCAGCGCGCACAGCACCTCGTCCTCGACCCCGGCGAGCGACAGCTCCGCCTTGACCAGCACGCGCGTCCCCCGCGCGGTCAGCCGCACGATGTGCCGCCTGCGGTCCTCGGGGGAGCGCTGCCGCTCGATCAGCCCGTCGCTCTCCAGCTCGTTGAGCAGGCCGACCACCGTGGCGCGATCCATCATCAGCGTCGTCGCGAGGGCCTGCTGGGTGCTGCCGCCCTGGTCGCGCAGCACCGTGAGCGCCACCAGATGCCGCGGCCGCAACCCGAGAGGCGCGAGCACCCCCTCCGCGTGCAGCCGCATGCGCCGCGCGACGTGGTCGAGCAGCGCGCCCGACCGCCGCGGCGGCTGGTTCAGCACGGGCAGGGAGGTCATTCACGAAGTCTATCTCGACATGCGGGAATCGTGTCGTGCTATAAATCGTTGGCGTAAGACAAATCAATGAGAGAGGGCCAACGAGATGCCTCACCTGCTGCACATCGACTCCAGCGTCCAGGGCGAGAACTCCACCAGTCGGCGGCTGACCGCCCGCGCCGCGGCCGCGTGGCGTGCCGCTCACCCCGAGGGCACGGTCACCTACCGTGACCTGGGCAACCACCCGCTGCCGCACCTGACCCCCGCGACCGTGCACGCCGGGACGGTCCCGGAGGCCGACCGGACGCCCGAGCAGGCGGCGGCCTGGGCGCTGAGCCAGGAGGTCGTCGGCGAGGTCCTCGCGGCCGACACCGTGGTGTTCGGCCTGCCCGTCTACAACTGGGGGGCGCCCAGCAGCGTCAAGTCCTGGGTCGACCACCTGATCGCCGTCGGCCTGTCCGTCCACCCCGAGACGCAGGAAGGCCTGCTCGGCGACCGCGACTTCGTCGTCGTGGAGTCCCGCGGCGGCGGTTACGCCCCCGGCACCCCGCGCGAGGGCTGGGACCACGCCCAGCAGTGGCTCCCGCACGGCGTCTCCCTGACCGGCCTCGTCCCACGCTTCATCACCGCCGAGCTGACGCTCGCCCGGGTCAACCCGGCGATGGCCGAGCTGATCCCGCTCGCCGACAAGAGCCTCTCCGAGGCAGAGCAGGCCATCGACGCCCTCTGGCCGGCCCCCGTCGCCGCCTGAGCCCGCTCCATGCCCCGCGGCGTCCTCCCGCAGCCGCGGGGCCCACGCCCCCGACCGCCCTCACCCGGCCCTCGTCCGGGCCGGCACCGCCAGGCCCAGCGCCTGGGTGAGGGCGAGCAGCCCGCGCCCGAGGGCCACGGCTGCCCGCCGCCACCCTCGCGGTGACCACCGGACCCTCCGCCGGACCCTCCCGCCCACGACCCCGGCCCTCGGCCAGCTCGCCCCCCGGACCGCGCCGCCGACCCGAGCGGACCCCGCGTCCGGCCCGCATGGACCCCGGGCATGCGAAAGCCCCTTCCGCGGTCCGCGAAAGGGGCGTTGAGCTGCGGTGGAGCCTAGGGGAGTCGAACCCCTGACATCTGCCATGCAAAGACAGCGCTCTACCAACTGAGCTAAGGCCCCGCAACGGAGACAGCGTACCCGGTGGAGCGCGGTCGGCCGAACGGCATTTCCGGGACCTAGGATGGTTTGCGGATTCGCACGCGCAAACAGGGGGTGGCCATGGACGGTTCGGGCCGGACCGGAGGGGGCCAGGACGCCGGGGCGCGGGCGCTGGAGGCGCGGGAATTGCAGCGTGGGTGGTACGGGGAGCCGCTGGGGGAGCTCTTCCAGCGGCTCATCACGGACCTGGGGCTCAATCAGGCGCGGCTCGCGGCGGTACTGGGGCTGTCGGCGCCCATGCTGTCGCAGCTCAAGAGCGGGCAGCGGGCGAAGATCGGCAACCCGGCGGTGGTGCAGCGGCTGCAGGCACTCCAGGAGCTGGCCGGGCAGGTCGCGGAGGGGCGGACGGGAGCGCTGGAGGCGGCGGCCCGAATGGACGAGATCCGCGACGCTGCGGCCACCTCCGTGCTCAGCACGACGACGCACTCCGCGGTCCCGGCCGACGCCCCGGCGGTCGCGCCCCGCGAGGTGGTACGCGGCATCCAGGAGGTGCTGCGCTCACTGGCCTCGGCCGCGGAGGTGGAGGAGGCGGCCCGCTCCCTCGCGCCGCTCCATCCGCACCTGGCAGAGTTCCTCCGTGTGTACGGCGCCGGGCGGACCAGCGAGGCCGTGGCCCACTACGAGGCGCACCGGGACTGACGGACGGCCGCAGGGGGAAGCAGGACGCCATGGGTGAGGTCTTCGCCGGTCGCTACGAACTGGTGGACCCGATCGGACGCGGCGGCACCGGCGCGGTCTGGCGGGCCTGGGACCAGCGGCGGCGCCGCTACGTGGCGGCGAAGGTGCTGCAGCAGCGGGACGCCCACGCCCTGCTGCGCTTCGTCCGCGAGCAGGCCATGCGCATCGACCACCCGCACGTCCTGGCGCCGGCGAGCTGGGCCGCCGACGACGACAAGGTGCTCTTCACCATGGACCTGGTGCGCGGCGGCTCGCTGTCGCATCTGGTCGGCGACTACGGGCCGCTGCCGCCGCACTATGTGTGCGTCCTGCTCGACCAGTTGCTCGCCGGGCTGCACGCGGTCCACACCGAGGGCATCATCCACCGCGACATCAAACCGGCGAACATCCTGCTGGAGGCGACCGGCACCGGCGCCCCGCACGTACGGCTGTCGGACTTCGGCATCGCCATGCGACAGGGCGAACCACGGCTCACCGACGCCCACTTCGTGGTCGGCACCCCCGGGTATTTCGCGCCCGAGCAGCTCCAGGGCGCTGAACCGGCCGTCGCCGCCGACCTCTACGCCGTCGGTCTGGTCGCCCTCTACCTGCTGAGCGGGCTGCGCCCGGACGCCGAGGCCGTCAACGCCCGCTTCCTCGCCGACGGCGCACCGCCGGCGCCCAGGGAGGTGCCGCGGCCGCTGTGGCAGGTGCTGGTGCCGCTGCTGCAGCCCGATCCGCAGGCCCGCTTCCGTACCGCGCTCGGGGCGCGGAAGGCGCTCGCGGGCGCCGTCGAGCTGCTGCCCGAGCCTCCGGCGGGGGAGGAGCCGGTCGAGATCTTCGACCATGTGGGGCCACTGCCCGAGGGTTTCGGTCCGGAGGGCCCGGCGCGGGCGGCGACCGGCGGCAGCACGTACGTGTTCGGGCCGCCCGTCACGGAATCGGGCCCGGTGCCGGGACCGGAGGCCACAGGGGTACGTCCGCGGGGCGCGGCGCAGTCGGTCGGCCACCCGCTCACGGCCGCCGCGGAGCCCTCCGCCGCGCATCCGCCCACCCGGGCCGACGTCCCCGCGCCCGCCGCCCAGCCCGCCGTACCGCCACCGCCGGGCCCGGCTCCCGCACCCGTACCCGTGCCGGCTCCCGCTGCCGGGGCCGACCCCGGCACCCCGCAGCCGCGCGCCCAGCCGCAGCCCCTGCCGCCGCCCGCGACCGCCGGGGCCCGCCGGGGCGCGCACCGGACAGCCCCGCAGCGCAGACCGGGACCACCACGTTCGGTGGTGATCCCGGTCCTGGTCGTCGCCGTGCTCTGCTTCGCCGTCGGCATCGTGGCGCTGGCCACGGGCTGAGGCAGCGTCGGGGCGGTTCAGCTCCCCGTCACCACTGCTGCGGCGGCCCGTAGCCGGACTGCGGCGGCAGTTGCTGCGTGACGGTGGCGTCGGCGACAGGCCTCCGCCGCGCCACGAGCGTCCACACGCCCAGCGCCAGCACCAGCACCGTCCCGGCACCGAGGGCGGCGAAGCCCACGAAGCGCCGCGCGGAGGTGCCGCCGCCCCCGGCGGCCGAGGACCGCGCGGTGCCGTCCGCCGAGGACACGTCGTGCGCGCCGACCCCGATCCCGGCGTCCTGCGGGTCGCCGTTGTAGGCGGGCGCGGCCTGCGCACTGCCCGAGACCTCGATCCGCAGCGTCACCGGCACGGCGCCCCGCACGAAGGTGGCGACCTCCGGGTGCACGGTGACGGCGAAGTAGTACCAGCCCGCGAAGCGCACGGCCGAGACCTCCGAGTCGTCGGCGGCGCGGTTGGCGTACGAGACGGGCGCGAGCTGCTCGTGCAGCGAGGTCGGGGTGCCGTCGTAGGAGCGGTCGGCGTCGTCGACCAGCCCCCGCACCGGGTTGAAGGCGGCCAGCCGCACACCGCCGCTGGTGTAGCCGGAGTCGTCGGTGACCTGGGCGTTGGAGAAGTCGGCGAAGACCGTGGCCTGCTGGCCCCAGTCGACGGGGACCTTGTAGAAGCGGGTTTCGCCCGGCAGCACCTTGTCCTTCCAGATGCCGGTCCTGACGGCCGCGGCGGTCTCCGGGGAGGTGCCGCCCGCCGCCTGCCGCGGGGTGCCGCTGGTCAGCGGGGTGGGGGTGGCGCTGTCGGGGTCGAAGTCGGGCGCGTGCCCGGGAGAGGTGCCGGCCTTGAGCGGCGGCTCCAGGACGTAGCGCAGCTCCAGCGGCCAGGGCGCCGGGTCGGAGGAGCCGTCGCTGGTGCGGTGCACGGACAGGGTGTACTGGTTGGCCTCCTGGCAGGAGTCGTCACCCGCGACCGTGCGGGAGACCGCGGTGCCCACCGGGCGCACCCCGTCGTCGGTGCCGAAGTGGGCGCTCTCGTCGTCGCAGTGGTCGCCGTCCGCGCTGAGCAGGGTCAGTTCGATGCCGTCGTCGAAGGCCGCCCGCCCGCCGGGCGTGGGAAGCGCGAAGGCCGAGGCATAGGCGGAGGAGGTGGCGTCGAGCGCGATGCCGTAGAAGCGGGTCTCGCCGGGCCTGATCGTGTCGCGGTAGGTGGCGCCGGGCTTCATCGCGGGGGCGTCCGCGGTCGTGGCCGCACCCGCCAGCTCAGCACCCTGCGGCTGCCAGGTGGCCGGCGCGCCGGGAGTGGCCGCGGGAGTGCCGCCGGTTCCGCCGTCGGCGTACGCGGGCCCGGCGCCCAGCGCCCCCAGCGCCCCCAGCGCCAGCAGTGCCCCTGCCGCGACGGCACCGGCTCCGCGCCGGACACCTTTTCCGGAGGCATTCCTGCCGCCCTCGGTATATATGCCGCGTTCTCCGTTTTCCGCGGCATATATACCGAGCCGTTCGGCCGTCCCGCCACGTACGCCGCGCCGACCGCCCTCCGCCCTGACCACGGACCGCCCCGCACCGTGCCGTCGCGTCGCCCCGGCCCGCACACCGTGCCGTGCGGCCGCTGCCGCCCGTATGCCGCTGCGCGGCACCCTGCGCCCTGCCATGGCCCCACCCCTTGTCGTACGGCTCCGCAGGCGGCGCACCAGGCCCGCCACTCCGAGTCCGGCGAGCGCCACGGCGCCGCCCGTGCCCGCCGCCACCAGGTCCGTGCGTTTCAGCCCGCCCCCACCGGAAGAGGCCGGGCTGCGGGAGCGGTGAACAGGCCCACCGCCGCACACAGCAGGGCGGTGGCCGTCGGCAGGAGCCTGCCGGGCGCTGGTCGTCGCCTCATGGCGCCGCATCCCCCTCGTCAACCGCGGTCATATCCGCTATTTGCTCCAGCAAATTATTTCCTTTGCTGTCGCAAACGCATCAGCGGGCAGTCACGGTCCCGCAAAAACGAAGGTCCCGGCCGCAGTCGCTGCGGCCGGGACCTGGGGCGGTGGTGCCTGCCTCCCGGCGGCCCACCGCGGCGTCACACGTTGGCGCCGGAACCCGCCGGGACCGAGTCAGTGGCTTCCGTCCACAGGTCCTGCTCGGCGCGGTCCGCCTGGATCTGTCGGTAGACGAACAGCCCGGCGACGGCGGCCAGTGCAACCAGGAGAAACTTCTTCATCGGCCCGACCTCCTCCTTCATGCATGGTGGAAAAAGCTCCTGACGCGCCCGACTATACACAGCAGCCGATACCGAACGGTGACCTGCGCCCCGAAGCGCCGCGCCCAGCCGCGGACCGGCACACAAACGCCGATAGGCACCTACTCGATCGAGTAGGTGCCCATCGGCGCGTTGGTGGGGCTACCAGGACTTGAACCTGGGGCCTCTTCCTTATCAGGGAAGCGCTCTAACCGTCTGAGCTATAGCCCCGCGCTGCAACGAAAGATTAGCGCACGCCTGGCCATGTCCCAAAATCGGTATCGCCCGGCGCTACTCGTCCTCGGCGAGCGTCAGCTCCACACCGCCCACGAAGCCCGCGGACAGGTTGTAGATGAAGGAGCCCAGCGTGGCCAGCGCGGTGGCCAGCACCACGTCGATGACCGCGATCACCGTGGTGAAGAGCATCACGCGGGACAGCGAGAGGAAGGACACCAGGTCGAAGCCGCCCTTGCCGCCCTGCTCGGACGTGGTGGCGTCCGAGATGGTCGAGCCGACCGTGCTGAAGACGCCGATCGCGTCGAGCACCATCCACAGCACCGCCACGGCGACGATCGTGCAGATGCCCAGCGCGATGGACAGCAGGAAGCTGACCTTCATCACCGACCACGGGTCGGCCTTGGCGATCCGCAGCCGCGCCTTGCGGGTGCGCGGCACCGTACGCGCCGCCGGGCGCGGGCGGCGCACCCCGGCGGAGGCCGCGGAGCCGCGCCCCCCGGAGCGGCCCTGCGCACCCCGCCCGCCGGGTGCGGCCGGCGCGCCGGGCGCACCCGGCGGGGCCGGCGGCGCACCCGGCGGCGGAGGCGCATAGGCCTGCGGCGGCTGATGCGGCTGGGCCGGCTGCTGACGCGTGCCCGTCACTGAGTATCCCCCCTGGTCAGCGCCGCCAGCCGAGCCACGGGCACCTCCGGTCGTCCCGGCCCCGCCTCCGGCGCCCGTGGCTCCACTCACGGCTTACTCCTCCGGCTCACCGGCCGCGGGCACATCGCCCTCGGCCGTAACGTCCTGTCCGGCGTCCTGCCCGGTGCCGGACACGACATGTTCGATTCCGTGTCCGGACCCATCCTCGCCCATAACGGCGGGACCGGCCGCATCCGGATCATCCTCCGCTTCGGCGTTACGCGCGATACCGACCACGGCGTCGCGCTTTCCGAGGTTGATGAGTTGGACGCCCATGGTGTCACGGCCGGTTTCCCGGACCTCTCCGACCCGAGTCCGGATGACCCCGCCGCTGAGCGTGATGGCCAGGATCTGGTCGCCGGCCTCGACCACCAGCGCGCCGACCAGCGAACCCCGGTCCTCCACGATCTTGGCAGCCTTGATGCCCAGGCCGCCGCGGCCCTGCACCCGGTACTCGTCGACCGAGGTGCGCTTGGCGTACCCGCCGTCGGTGGCGGTGAAGACGTACGTCCCGGCCCGCACCACGTTCATGGACAGCAGCTCGTCGCCCTCGCGGAAGCTCATGCCCTTGACCCCGGACGTCGCCCGGCCCATCGGCCGCAGCGCATCGTCCGACGCGGTGAACCGGATGCACTGCGCCTTCCGGCTGACCAGCAGCAGGTCGTCCTCCGCCGAGACCAGCTCGGCACCGATCAGCTCGTCGGGGGTGCCGCCCTCGGCGCCCTCCGCCCCGTCGGCGGCCTCGCGCAGGTTGATGGCGATGACACCGCCCGCGCGAGGCGAGTCGTAGTCCTTGAGCGCGGTCTTCTTCACCAGGCCGGACTTGGTGGCGAGCACCAGGTACGGCGCCGCCTCGTAGTCCTTGATCGCCAGGATCTGCGCGATGCGCTCGTCGGGCTGGAAGGCCAGCAGGTTGGCGACGTGCTGGCCGCGCGCGTCCCGTCCGGCGTCCGGCAGCTCGTAGGCCTTGGCGCGGTAGACCCGGCCCTTGTTGGTGAAGAACAGCAGCCACTGGTGGGTGGTGGTGACGAAGAAGTGGTCGACGATGTCGTCCTGCTTGAGCTTCGTGCCGCGCACGCCCTTGCCGCCGCGCTTCTGCGAGCGGTAATCCTCGGTCTTGGTGCGCTTGACGTAACCGCCGCGGGTGATCGTGACGACGATGTCCTCCTCGGCGATCAGGTCCTCGATAGACATGTCACCGTCGAAGGGCACGAGCTTGCTGCGCCGGTCGTCGCCGTACTTGTCGACGATGGCCTGCAGCTCCTCGCTGATGATCTGCCGCTGCTTCTGCGGCGAGGCGAGGATCGCGTTGTACTCGTTGATCTTCGCCTGGAGCTCGTCGTGCTCGGCGATGATCTTCTGCCGCTCCAGCGCGGCCAGCCGACGCAGCTGCATCTCCAGGATCGCGTTGGCCTGGATCTCGTCGATGTCGAGCAGGCCCATCAGGCCCTCGCGCGCGACCTCGACCGTGTCGCTGCGCCGGATGAGCGCGATGACCTCGTCGATCGCGTCCAGCGCCTTGAGCAGGCCGCGCAGGATGTGGGCGCGCTCCTCGGCCTTGCGCAGCCGGAAGCGGGTGCGCCGGACGATGACCTCGACCTGGTGGGTGACCCAGTGCCGGATGAAGGCGTCCAGCGACAGCGTGCGCGGCACCCCGTCGACCAGGGCCAGCATGTTGGCGCCGAAGTTGGTCTGCAGGTCGGTGTGCTTGTAGAGGTTGTTCAGCACGACCTTGGCGACCGCGTCCCGCTTCAGGACGATGACCAGCCGCTGGCCGGTGCGCGACGACGTCTCGTCACGGACGTCGGCGATACCGCCGATCCGGCCGTCCTTGACGAGGTCGGCGATCTTCTGCGCCAGGTTGTCCGGGTTGACCTGGTACGGCAGCTCGGTGACGACCAGGCACTGCCGGTTCTGGATCTCCTCGACCTCGACGACCGCCCGCATGGTGATCGAGCCGCGGCCGGTGCGGTAGGCGTCCTCGATGCCCTTGCGGCCGACGACGAGCGCGCCGGTCGGGAAGTCGGGGCCCTTGATGCGCTCCATGAGCGCGTCCAGCAGCTCCTCCGGGCTCGCGTCCGGGTTGGCCAGGCACCACTGGGCGCCGTCGGCGACCTCGCGCAGGTTGTGCGGCGGGATGTTGGTGGCCATGCCGACCGCGATGCCCGCCGAGCCGTTGATCAGCAGGTTCGGGAAGCGGGACGGCAGGACCGTCGGCTCCTGGTTGCGGCCGTCGTAGTTGTCCTGGAGGTCGACGGTCTCCTCGTCGATGTCCCGGACCATCTCCATGGACAGCGGCATCATGCGGCACTCGGTGTACCGCATGGCGGCGGCCGGGTCGTTGCCGGGCGAGCCGAAGTTGCCGTTGGAGTCGACCAACGGCATCCGCATCGACCACGGCTGCGCGAGGCGGACCAGCGCGTCGTAGATCGAGGAGTCGCCGTGCGGGTGGTAGGTGCCCATGACGTCGCCGACGACGCGGGCGCACTTGTAGAAGCCCTTCTCCGGCCGGTAGCCGCCGTCGTACATCGCGTACAGCACCCGGCGGTGCACCGGCTTGAGGCCGTCCCGCACGTCCGGCAGCGCACGCGAGACGATGACGGACATCGCGTAGTCGAGATAGCTGCGCTGCATCTCGGTCTCGAGCCCGACGGGCTCGACGCGCAGGCCGCCGGCCTCGTTGCGCAGTTCCCGCTCGGAGTCGGGGACGTCGGGCACGGGGGGGATGTTCGGGGGGGTCTGGTCGTCGGCCATCGCTGTCAGATAGTCCTTTCACACGGCCAATGAGGGGGCCGACTCAGATGTCCAGGAACCGGACGTCCTTGGCGTTGCGCTGGATGAAGGAGCGGCGGGCCTCCACGTCCTCGCCCATCAGGACCGAGAACAGGTCGTCGGCCTGCGCCGCGTCGTCCAGCGTGACCTGGCCGAGCACACGGTGGTCGATGTCCATCGTGGTGACGCGCAGCTCCTCCGCGTTCATCTCGCCCAGACCCTTGAAGCGCTGGATGGAGTCCTCGCGGACGCGCTTGCCGTTCTGCTTGCCCAGCACCACCAGCGCGTCGCGCTCGCGGTCGGAGTAGGCGTACTCGAAGTCGTCCCGGCCCCACTTGATCTTGTACAGCGGCGGGCGGGACAGGTAGACGTGTCCGGCCTCCACCAGCGGGCGCATGAAGCGGAAGAGGAAGGTCAGCAGCAGGGTGTTGATGTGCTGGCCGTCGACGTCGGCGTCCGCCATCAGGATGATCTTGTGATAGCGCAGCTTGGCGATGTCGAAGTCCTCGTGCACGCCGGTGCCGAAGGCGGAGATCAGCGCCTGGATCTCCTGGTTCTGCAGGATCTTGTCGATCCTGGCCTTCTCGACGTTGAGGATCTTGCCGCGGATCGGCAGGATCGCCTGGTACTGCGGGTTGCGGCCGGACTTCGCGGAGCCGCCGGCCGAGTCGCCCTCGACGATGAAGATCTCGCACTTCGTCGGGTCGTTGGACTGGCAGTCGCTCAGCTTGCCGGGCAGCGACGCGGACTCCAGCAGGCCCTTGCGGCGGGTCAGGTCGCGCGCCTTGCGGGCCGCCACCCGGGCCGTCGCCGCCTGGATGGCCTTGCGGACGATGTCCGCGGCCTCCACCGGGTTGCGGTCCAGCCAGTCGCTGAGGTGCTCGTGGACGACCTTCTGCACGAAGGTCTTCGCCTCGGTGTTGCCCAGTTTGGTCTTCGTCTGGCCCTCGAACTGCGGCTCGCCGAGCTTGACCGAGATGATCGCGGTCAGGCCCTCGCGGATGTCCTCGCCGTTGAGGTTGTCGTCCTTCTCGCGCAGCAGCTTCTTCTCCCGCGCGTACTTGTTGACCAGGCTGGTCAGCGCCGCGCGGAAGCCCTCCTCGTGGGTGCCGCCCTCATGCGTGTGGATGGTGTTGGCGAAGCTGTAGACGCCCTCGCTGTACTGGCTGTTCCACTGCATCGCCACCTCGACGGACAGCAGCCGCTCCTTGTCCTCCGCCTCGATGTCGATGACGGTGGGGTGGATCAGCTCGCCCTTGCGCGAGTTGAGGTACGTCACGTAGTCGACGAGGCCGCCCTCGTAGTAGTACGCGACGGCAAGCGGCTTGCCCTCCTCGTCGACGTGGTCGGCCCGCTCGTCGGTCAGCGAGATGCGCAGGCCCTTGTTGAGGAAGGCCATCTCCTGGAAGCGGCGCGACAGCGTCTCGAAGGAGTAGTCGGTGGTCTCGAAGATGTCCGGGTCGGCCCAGAAGGTCACCGACGTGCCGGTCTCCTCGACGGCTTCGTTGCGTGCCAGCGGCGCCGTCGGCACCCCGAGCTTGTAGTCCTGCGTCCAGCGGTAGCCGTCCGTGCGCACCTCGACCGCGACGCGCGTCGACAGCGCGTTGACCACGGACACGCCGACGCCGTGCAGACCGCCGGAGACCGCGTAGCCGCCGCCGCCGAACTTGCCGCCCGCGTGCAGCACGGTGAGCACGACCTCGACGGCCGGCTTGCCCTCCGAGGGGACCATGCCGACCGGGATACCGCGCCCGTTGTCCACCACGCGCACCCCGCCGTCGGCGAGGATCGTCACGTCGATGGTGTCCGCGTGCCCGGCCATCGCCTCGTCGACCGAGTTGTCCACCACCTCCTGCACGAGGTGGTGGAGGCCACGCTCACCGGTCGACCCGATGTACATGCCCGGACGCTTGCGCACCGCGTCCAGGCCTTCGAGCACGGTGATCGCGCTGGCGTCGTAGGACTTGCTGGAATTCTCGTTGGGGTTGCCGGAATCGGCCACGAAGCGCCCTTTCTGGCACAGCACGAGCCGGGTCCCGCCGCGCGGGATCGGCTGCGTCTTCGACATGTTCCGCTGGGGTACCCCTGCCGCGTGGCCAGGGGAGGGCGGTGTTGGAGCCAGTCTACCGGTAGCGCCGACCCTCATGGGGCTTTGCCGGTACCTCGCTTCCCATGTGCCGCCCAAAACCGCTGCCGTGAGACTCCCTCCACGCGGCCCAGGCCCCAAAACCGCTCACGCGGGCGTCCAGGGCTTCCGGCTGTCAGGGCCCGGCTACGCACAGCAGGGTCGCCCCCCGGCTTCCCCCCGGACCTGGAACCAGGCTCGCACACAGGTCCGACACGGCCCGCTGACCTGCGCTTTCATCGCGGTACGTGCCGGGTCCGCGGCACCGTCCGGGTCGTACGGCCGTACGGCGGTGGTACGGGGGTGCAGTAGCGGGCGCTCTTCCCGCGGCACCCCGCGGGCGGCGGCTCAGCCGTACGTGTCGCCGGGGCCGCGGCTGCCCGGCGCGCGGAGCCGCCCGCCGTAACCGCGCGGCGGACCGGCGGGTCCCTGGACCTTCAGCAGCTTGACCGTGCCGTGCCCGAGGTCGGTGTTGAGCCGGGCCACCAGCATCGGGGCCAGCAGCCGCAGCTGCGTCGCCCAGGCCGTGGAGTCGCACACCACGGTGAGGACGCGCGCCTCCTCGTCGTAGCGGTCGGGCGCACAGTGCTGGGCCACGTCCGGGCCGACGAGCTGCGGCCAGCGGCCCATGACCCCGCCGACCGCGGCCGGCGCCTCCCAGCCGCGCTCGGTGATGAGCCGGTTGATGGCCGCACCCAGCGGCAGCGGGTCGCGCCCGTCTGCGTGCGCGCCGCTGCGCAGCCCGCCGCGCCTGGCCTGCTTCTTCTGCACGGCTGCCGCGCCCCTGGCCCTGGCCTGCTCCTTCGCCGCCCGCAGCGCGACCCGCGCCAGGTCCACGCCGGAGGGCTGCCCGCCCGGCACGCCGGGCGTGCCGGGTGCCGCGGACGCGCCGGGATCCCCGGGGACCCCCGGGGATCCCGGCGTACCCGGCGTGCTCGGGATGTCGCTCACTGCCGCACCACCGTCCCGTTCTCCACCGCGAACCGTGCCCCGCGCAGCGCGCCGGGCACGTCGTCGTCCACCGCCGCGGTGACCAGCACCTGCTCGCCACCCGCGACCAGCTCCGCGAGCCGCTCCCGGCGGCGGGCGTCCAGCTCGGCGAAGACGTCGTCGAGGACCAGCACCGGCTCGTCGCCGTCCGCGCACAGCAGCTCGTAGGAGGCCAGCCGCAGCGCCAGCGCGTACGACCAGGACTCGCCGTGGCTCGCGTAGCCCTTCGCGGGCATCGGCCCGAGCTTGAGCAGCAGGTCGTCGCGGTGCGGGCCGACCAGCGTCACGCCGCGCTCGATCTCCTGCCGCCGGGCCCGCGTCAGCGCCTCCAGCAGCCGCTCGCGCAGCTGCTCGCGGCCGCTCGCGCCCGCCATCGCCTCGTCGCCGATCGATCCGCGGTAGTCCAGGCCCACGGGCCCGCCGCCCGGCGCGAGCTGCTCGTACGCCTTGTCCACCAGCGGCTGCATGGCGGCGACCAGGTCCAGCCGGTGCGCCAGCAGCTCCGCGCCCACGGCGGCGAGGTGCTGGTCCCACACGTCGAGCGTCGACAGATCCGCGCCCTTGCCGCCGTGCCGGCGGGCCAGCGCGGCGGTCTTCAGCAGCGTGTTGCGCTGCTTGAGCACCCGGTCGAAGTCGCTGCGCACCCCCGCCAGACGCGGCGCGCGGGCGGTGATCAGCTCGTCGAGGAAGCGCCGCCGCTCCCCCGGGTCGCCCTTGACCAGCGCCAGGTCCTCGGGCGCGAAGAGCACGCTGCGCACGATGCCCAGCAGATCGCGCGGGCGGACCTGCGAGGAGCGGTTGATCCGGGCGCGGTTGGCGCGGCCGGGGTTGATCTCCAGTTCGAGCAGCTGGCGGCGCTCGCCCTCGGCGCCGCCGTGCGGGCCGGGCCCGCCGCCGTGCACGACCTGGGCGCGTACCACCGCGCGCTCGGCGCCCATGCGGACCAGTGGGGCGTCAGCGGCGACCCGGTGGCTGCCCAGCGTCGCCAGGTAGCCGACCGCCTCGACCAGGTTGGTCTTGCCCTGCCCGTTGGGGCCCACGAAAGCCGTGACGCCCGGGTCGAGAGGGACCTCGGCCCGGGCGTAGGAGCGGAAGTCGGCGAGCGACAGGTGCGCTACGTGCATCGCGTGCTTGGCGCGCGGCCGCGCCGACCTCCCTGCTGTGCTGTGCGGTGCGGGCCGCCGGGCGGCCCGCACACGCGGCTTACTCCGCGGCGGTGACCGCGTGCCCGCCGAACTCGTTGCGGAGTGCGGCGATCATCTTCATCTGCGGCGAGTCGTCCTGGCGGGAGGCGAAACGCGCGAAGAGCGAGGCGGTGATCGCCGGCAGCGGCACCGCGTTGTCGATCGCGGCCTCCACCGTCCAGCGTCCCTCACCGGAGTCGTCGGCGTGGCCGCGCAGCCTGTCCAGGTGCTCGTCCTTGTCGAGGGCATCCACGGCCAGGTCCAGCAGCCACGAGCGGATGACCGTACCGGACTTCCAGGAGCGGAAGACCTCGCGGACGTCGGTGACCGAGTCCACAGCCTCCAGCAGTTCCCAGCCCTCGGCGTAGGCCTGCATCATCGCGTACTCGATGCCGTTGTGGACCATCTTCGCGAAATGCCCCGCACCGACCCGGCCGGCGTGCACCGCACCGCTGTCGCCCTCGGGCTTGAGCGCGTCGAAGATCGGCTGCGCCTTGGCGATGTCCTCGGCCTTGCCGCCGTACATCAGCGCGTAGCCGTTCGCCAGGCCCCACACGCCGCCGGAGACGCCGCAGTCGACGAAGCCGATGCCCTTGGCGGCCAGCTGCTCGGCGTGCTTCTCGTCGTCCGTCCAGCGCGAGTTGCCGCCGTCGACGACCAGGTCGCCGGGGGAGAGCAGCTCGCCCAGCTCGTCGATGGTCGCCTGGGTCGCGGCGCCGGCCGGCACCATGACCCACACCACGCGCGGCCCCTGCAGGCTGTCCACAAGCTCCTTGAGGCTGTGGACATCGGCGAGATCGGGGTTGCGGTCGTAGCCGATGACGGTGTGGCCTGCGCGGCGGATGCGCTCGCGCATGTTGCCGCCCATCTTGCCGAGACCGATGAGACCGAGCTCCATCACACTTCCTTCGTTTCGAAGCCTCGCGGACACCCGGAACGCGTACCGGCGCCGTCCGCAGCCGTCTGACCCTGAACCTGACCTGAGGACGAGCCTACGTCGGCCCGCACGACCCTCGCGGGCGGGCTCAGCCGGACAGCCGCACCGGCATGATCAGGTACTTGTACGCCTCGTCCGCCTCGGCATCGACGGCCGGGCGGCCGCTGAGCAGCGCCGGCTTGGTGGAGGTGGTGAAGGACAGCTGGGCGGCCGGGGAGTCGATCGCGCTCAGGCCGTCGAGCAGGAAGGTCGGGTTGAAGGCGATCGAGATGTCGTCGCCCTCCAGCTTGGCGTCGACCCTTTCCACAGCCTGTGCATCCTCGCTGGAGCCGGCCTCCAGGGTCAGCACGCCCTGCTCGAAGCTCAGCCGCACCGGGGTGTTGCGCTCGGCGACGAGGGCCACGCGCTTGACGGCCTCGACGAAGGGCGCGGTCTCGATGACCGCGACGGAGGCGAACTCGGTGGGGAAGAGCGTGCGGTACTTGGGCAGGTCGCCCTCCAGCAGCCGGGTCGTCGTGCGCCGCCCGGCGCCCTCGAAGCCGATCAGGCCCTCACCGGCGCCGGAGCCGGCGAGCGCGATCGACACGGTGTCGCCGCTGGTGAGCGACTTGGCGATGTCCTGCAGCGTCTTGGCGGGCACCAGGGCGACGGCGGAGATGTCGGCCTGCTCCGGCTTCCACAGGAACTCGCGGACGGCGAAGCGGTAGCGGTCGGTGGCGGCCAGCGTCACCGTGTCGCCCTCGATCTCGATCCGCACGCCGGTCAGCACCGGCAGCGTGTCGTCGCGCCCTGCGGCGATGGCGACCTGGCTGGCGGCGGCGGCGAAGACCTCGCCGGGCACCGTGCCGGACGCCGTCGGCATCGCGGGCAGCGCCGGGTACTCCTCCACAGGCAGGGTGTGCAGCGTGAAGCGCGAGCTGCCGCACACCACGGTGACGCGGACGCCGTCGGTCGAGATCTCCACCGGGCGGTTGGGCAGCGCCCGGGAGATGTCGGCGAGCAGCCGGCCGGACACCAGGACGGTGCCCTCCTCGTCCACCTCGGCCTCGACGGCGACCCGGGCGGAGACCTCGTAGTCGAAGCCGGACAGGCTCAGCTGGCCGTCCTCGGCCTTGAGCAGCAGGCCTGCGAGCACCGGCACCGGAGGACGGGCCGGGAGGCTGCGGGCTGCCCAAGCCACTGCCTCGGCGAGTACGTCGCGCTCCACCCGGATCTTCACCGGAACCGCCTCCTGCTTGTTGCCGACTGTCGGGGAACAGTCTGCCGCAGGGGACTGTCACTCGTTGCTGCTTGCCGTCAAGCGGCGACACGGGCGGGCGGACGACGACGGGCGAGTTGTGCACAGGACCGACTTCGAAACGCCTTCCCCACTCTCTACGTGTAGTCGTAGTAGTAGGGGGTGTGGATACCGTGGATAACCGGTTCCTGTGCAGGTCAGCCCGCGTTTTTTATCCCCAGAGCCTGTGGGTGACGGCTGTGGGCAACCGGGGCCCGCTGTGGATGGCGGAAAGTTGTGCACACCTCGTGCACAGGCCGTGGGGGGTTGTCCCCAGCTGCATCCCCAGGAATACCCAGGTTCTCCCCAGGCGAACCCACCACGTTGGTGTGACGGCTTTCACTCTCCCGGGGGACAGAGCGGATTTCGTTGCCGAACAGTGGACAGAGATGTGGAGAAGTGGCCCCTCGCTGTGCACAACCGGCCGCATCCTGTGGGCGAGCGGTGGACAACCGGTCGGTGGGCGCTGTGGACGGCCGCGCCGTCCACAGTCTGTGGACGGCGGTTACCCACATTTCCCCAACCGGCTGAGCTGCCCGGACATCGGTGCGGCGGCCGGACCTGTGGAGGGTATCGGGACAACTCCGGTGTCCCCAGGGTGTGGACGACAAAAAAGCCGCGATCCTGTGGACAACAGGACCGCGGCGTCGGGGATTCGAACAGGGCGCGGGGAGTGCGCCGGCCCGCTCAGCTCTTGATGCGGTTGGTGAGCTCGGTCACCTGGTTGTAGATGGACCGCCGCTCGGCCATCAGCGAGCGGATCTTGCGGTCGGCGTGCATCACCGTGGTGTGGTCGCGGCCGCCGAAGAGCGCGCCGATCTTCGGCAGCGACAGGTCCGTCAGCTCCCGGCACAGGTACATGGCGATCTGCCGCGCGGTGACCAGCACCCGGCTGCGCGAGGAGCCGGACAGGTCGTCCACCGCGAGCCCGAAGTAGGCCGCCGTCTCCGCCATGATCGCGTTGCCGCTGATCTCCGGCACCGAGTCCTCGCCGCCCGGGATCAGGTCCTTGAGCACGATCTCGGTGAGCTGGAGGTCCACCGGCTGCCGGTTGAGGCTCGCGAACGCGGTGACGCGGATCAGCGCGCCCTCCAGCTCGCGGATGTTGCGGGAGATCCGCGAGGCGATGAACTCCAGCACCTCCGGCGGCGCGTTCAGCTGCTCCTGCACCGCCTTCTTGCGCAGGATCGCGATCCGCGTCTCCAGCTCGGGCGGCTGGACGTCGGTGATCAGGCCCCACTCGAAGCGGTTGCGCAGCCGGTCCTCCAGGGTGACCAGCTGCTTGGGCGGCCGGTCCGAGGACAGCACGATCTGCTTGTTGGCGTTGTGCAGGGTGTTGAAGGTGTGGAAGAACTCCTCCTGCGTCGACTCCTTCTGCGCCAGGAACTGGATGTCGTCGACGAGCAGGATGTCCATGTCCCGGTATCTCTTGCGGAACGCGTCCGCCTTGCCGTCCCGGATGGAGTTGATGAACTCGTTGGTGAACTCCTCCGAGCTGACGTACCTGACCCGGGTGCCGGGGTAGAGGCTCCGCGCGTAGTGCCCGATCGCGTGCAGCAGGTGCGTCTTGCCCAGGCCCGACTCGCCGTAGATGAAGAGCGGGTTGTACGCCTTGGCCGGCGCCTCGGCCACCGCGACGGCGGCGGCGTGCGCGAAGCGGTTGGAGGCGCCGATCACGAAGGTGTCGAAGAGGTACTTCGGGTTCAGCCGCGCGGTCGGCTCCACCGCCCCGCCGCTCGCACCGCCCGATCCGGGTCCGCCGCCGTGGCCGTGGCCGCCCGTATGGCCGGACCCGGGGCGGTCGCGGCGGGACTCGGGGGGCTGGGGCTGCTGCGGGGGGTAGCCGCCGCCGGACGCGGGAGGGTAGGGGCCCCTGTCCGGGGGCATCGCCTGGTGGGGTACGGAGGGGTAGCCGTCGGAGCGCTCGGGGCGGTAGGGCCCGGAGGGGTCGGGGCGCGGGTCGAGATGCCCGGAGTAGTCGTCGGACCTGCGGTCCTGGAAGCCGCCGGAGGACGTGCCCCAGCTGCCGAGACCGGGCTGCTGCCAGCTCTCGCCGGCCGGGGCGCGCGGTGTCCAGTCGTCGCTGCCGCCGCCGGGCGGGTCCTGGTAGGAGTGCCGCGGGCGCGGCACCTCGTCGTACGGGTCCTCGGCCGGGCGCTGCCGCTCCGGGGAGGGGGCGGACGGGGGGGCCGGCTGCTCCTGGTCGCCGCCGGAAGCGACGGCGATGGCGATCCCCACGGTGTGACCGAACTCATGGCTGAGCACATCGGTGATGAGCTGCTTGAGCTGCTGTCCTTCAAGGATCTTCTTGGCGTATTCGTTGGGTGCGGACAGCACCGCCGTCCCGGCCACCAGCGCCAGCGGCTGGATCCGGCGCAGCCACTCGGCGTGCACCGGCTTCAGGTCCTCCCCGCTCACCAGCAGTTTCTGCAGGACCCGGGGCCACACTGCGGCAAGATCGGCGCTTACGTCAGCCACAGGGCACGCTCTCTCGGGTTGCTGTACTAACTGGGTGCGTGGACTCCCGCGGACGTGTGGGTCGCGACAGGGGCGGGAAGAGTACGGAGTTCAGCCACGGTAATCAGGGCGGCGTGCACGGTTCAAGTCGTTGTCCACAGGGTGTGTACAAATGGCGGGCGCGCACCGCCGGGTTTGACCGGATGGCCTAGCCGCACGTACCGTATCGAGGTCGAGTTGTCGATGGCTGCTGCCGCCTGCCTACCGATGGGCGAGGATCCTCCGGAGTTCGTACTGCCGGACGGTCGTCAAGCGGTGACCCGTTTGGTCCGCGAGCTTTTCGTGGGCGCACGGTGACAGCCAGGCGACGCCCCGCCGGATCCGAAACTCTCCTGGAGCCCCTGAGTGAGCAAGCGCACTTTCCAGCCGAACAACCGCCGTCGTGCCAAGACCCACGGCTTCCGTCTGCGGATGCGTACGCGCGCCGGTCGCGCGATCCTCGCGACCCGTCGCGCCAAGGGCCGCGCCCGCCTGTCCGCCTGATTGCCTCAGGCCTGATGTCGTGCTGCCCACCGAGAATCGGCTGAGGCGGCGCCAGGATTTCGCTGCGGCCGTACGCCGTGGACGCCGGGCGGGCCGCCCGCTGCTGGTCGTCCATCTGCGTCGCGACGCCACCCACCCGCATGTGCCGGGGGAGAGCACTCCCCCGGCACGTGCGGGTTTCGTCGTAAGCAAGGCGGTCGGCGGCGCCGTACAGCGGAATCGGGTCAAGCGCAAGCTCAGGCATCTCGTACGGGAACGCCTGTCTCTGCTTCCCCCCGGTAGCCTGGTAGTGGTACGCGCGCTTCCCGACGCCGGGAACGCGGACCATGCACAGCTGGCCCTCGACCTGGACGCCGCACTGAAGCGGCTGCTGGGCCGTGACACCCATGGCGACGCCGAGGGGAGGGTGGCTCAATGAAATACCCGCTGCTGGCACTGATCAAGCTGTACCAGTGGACGATCAGTCCGCTGCTCGGCCCGGTGTGCCGGTATTACCCGTCGTGCTCGCACTACGGGTACACCGCGATCGATCGGCATGGTGCGATCAAGGGCACCGCCCTGACCGCGTGGCGCATCCTCCGGTGCAACCCCTGGTCGCCCGGCGGTGTGGATCATGTACCGCCGCGTAAGCGGCCGCCATGGCACCAACTGCTGCGCCGCGCACTGCGGGGCGGCTCCGACGGGCCCGTCACGCCCGAGCCCACCGGACCCTCTCACGCCCAAGGAGCCTGACCGTGGGGATCCTGAACCCCCTATACGACGCAGTGTCGTGGATCATCGTCCAGTTCCACTCGTTCTACAGCCTGATCTTCGACAAGGACAGCGGCTGGGCGTGGGGTCTGTCCATCGTCTCGCTGGTGGTCCTGATCCGCATCTGCCTGATCCCGCTGTTCGTGAAGCAGATCAAGTCGACGCGGAACATGCAGGCGCTCCAGCCGAAGATGAAGGCGATCCAGGAGCGCTACAAGAGCGACCGCCAGAAGCAGTCCGAAGAGATGATGAAGCTGTACAAGGAGACGGGCACCAACCCGCTCTCCTCGTGCCTGCCGATTCTGGCGCAGTCGCCGTTCTTCTTCGCCCTTTACCACGTGCTGAGCAACATCGCGAAGGGCCACAAGGTCGGTGTCATCGACCACAACCTCGTCGACAGTGCGCAGCACGCCCACATCTTCGGTGCCCCGCTGGCGGCGAAGTTCCTCGACAGCTCCTCCAAGGTCCAGGAACTGGGTGCGACGCTGGTCGATGTGCGTGTTGTCACCATCATCATGATCGTGATGATGTCGGCCTCGCAGTTCTTCACCCAGCGCCAGCTGATGACGAAGAACGTCGACATGACGGTCAAGACGCCGTTCATGCAGCAGCAGAAGATGCTGATGTACGTCTTCCCGGTCATCTTCGCCGTGATGGGTATCAACTTCCCCGTCGGTGTCCTCATCTACTGGCTGACCACCAATGTGTGGACGATGGGCCAGCAGATGTTCGTGATCTACCGCAACCCCACCCCGGGCAGCCTGGCCTTCCAGCAGCGCCAGGAGCGGCTGCGCGCCAAGGGCAAGCTCGTGGAGCCGCCGGAGGAGGTCGCCGCCAAGGAGGCCGTCGAGGTCGCGCGGGCGAACCGCACCCAGCCCAAGCGGCAGACCAAGGCCAAGCGGCACACCGGTGCCCCGGGCGGCGGCGCCCCCCGTGCGGGCGGTTCCGACAGCCAGAAGCAGGACGCGGGCGGCAGCGCCACGACCGACGGCGGCGGCTCCACGGAATCCTCCGGGTCTTCCGGCTCTTCCCCGGCGTCCGGTGGCGGCAGCAAGCCCAAGTCCGGCAGCGGCGGTGCGCCGCGGGCGGGAGCGCCGCGCGCCGGTGCGCCCCGTGCCGGGGCCCCGAAGGCGGGCGGTCAGAAGGGCGGCTCCGCGGGCAAGCAGTCCGGAGCCAAGGCCAAGCCGACCAACCTGTCGTCGAAGAAGAAGTAAGAGGAGAGTCCAGGCGTGAGCGACGTCAACACCGGCACGGCAACCGACAGCGGCTCGTCCGCGACTCTGACCCGGCTCGAGCAGGAGGGTGAGATCGCGGCGGACTATCTGGAGGGGCTGCTGGACATCGCCGACCTCGACGGTGACATCGACATGGATGTCGAGGGCGAGCGGGCTTCGGTGTCGATCATCGGCGACGGTTCCGCACGCGAGCTGACCAAGCTCGTGGGGCGGGACGGCGAGGTGCTGGAGGCGCTCCAGGAGCTCACCCGGCTCGCGGTGCACCGCGAGACCGGTGAGCGCAGCCGCCTGATGCTGGACATCGCCGGCTTCCGGGCCCGCAAGCGCGCCGAGCTGGCGCAGCTGGGCGCGGAGGCGGCCGCCGAGGCTAAGGAGACGGGCGAGCCGGTGAAGCTCGACCCGATGACGCCCTTCGAACGCAAGGTCGTCCATGACGCGGTGGCCGCTGCGGGACTGCGCAGCGAGTCCGAGGGCGAGGAGCCCCAGCGCCGGGTGGTCGTCCTGCCGGTCTGACGACCGGCTGCCGCCCCATGATCATTCGGCCCCGTCTGCTCGCAGGCGGGGCCGAATCTTGTCAGTCTGGACGAGCCCGAACGTGACGATCGACACGACAACCGACCACGAGAACCGACGAAAGGACAGTCCCGTGACGGAGGCAGCAGCGGAGCTTCCCGCGCCGCCGGAGCAGGCCGGGGCGGTGTTCGGCGACCGGTTCGCCGATGCGGTGCGCTATGCCGAGCTGCTGGCGGACGCCGGGGTGCACCGCGGCCTCATCGGTCCGCGCGAGGTGCCGCGGCTCTGGGAGCGGCATCTGCTGAACTGCGCGGTGCTCTCCGAGGTGATCGAGCAGGGCGTGTCGGTGTGCGACGTCGGCTCCGGTGCCGGCCTTCCCGGCATCCCGCTGGCACTGACCCGCCCCGACCTGGACATCACCCTGCTGGAGCCGCTGCTGCGCCGTACCACCTTCCTGGAGGAGGCGGTACGGCTGCTGGGGCTGGACAACGTCACGGTGGTGCGCGGCCGAGCGGAGGAGATGGTCGGCAAGCTGCCGCCGGTGGACGTGGTGACCGCGCGTGCCGTGGCGCCACTGGAACGGCTGGCCGGCTGGGGGCTGCCGCTGCTGAGGCCGCACGGGGAGATGGCGGTGCTCAAGGGCGACACCGCCGAGGAGGAGCTGAAGGCGGCGCGCGCGGCACTCGGCAAGCTCGGTGCGGTCGGCGCCTCGGTGGTCCAGGTCGGCGAGGGCGTCGTGGCCCCGCTGTCCACTGTGGTGCGCGTCCTGGTGGGCGAGAGCCCCGGCGGGGTACGGGCGGCGACGCGGCGGGCCAAGGCCGCTCGGGCGAGCCGGGCGCCGCGTGCCGGAGGCAACGCGGGACGCCGCCGGCGCTGAAGCCGGGCAGAGTGCGGCAGGGCAGGCACCGTCGGGGCTGAATGCGCCGACGGAAACGGTCAAAGCAGCATAATCCGGAGTGTCTGCCGCAATACCGGCGTGGTGCGGCGCATCGTGTTTCACGTGAAACGTCGCTCACTGCTTCCAGGAGTCCTCAGCCGCGGTCGGGCTGCTGCTGAGGCGCGCGCCAACAAACCGACCAAGACCAATTCGGCTGTGGATAACCGGGATTTGTCCACAGGCGGCCGGGGCTCGCTGGTTCAGCACCCCTCAGGCATGGCAGGCTCTTCTTATCGCGAGCCTGCTGTCGAGGAGAGTGAGTCATTGCGGTCCGACGCCAATATCGCGGGGCCGATGGCCGACCCGGTCCCCGGCCCCCGCACTGCTGAACCAGCCGGGGGATCACTTTCCACGCCCCCGGGGTTCGGGAGCGATGTTTCACGTGAAACATTGCCTCCTATGGATGACACCCCGATCGGCCGCGCGGCCCAGATGGCCGTCGAGGCGATGAACCGCACGGGCGAGGGGCTGCCGCGACCGCCGCAGACCCGCGTCATGGTGGTCGCCAACCAGAAGGGCGGAGTCGGCAAGACCACGACCACGGTGAACCTGGCGGCCTCGCTGGCGCTCCACGGCGCCCGAGTGCTGGTCATCGACCTCGACCCGCAGGGCAATGCGTCCACCGCGCTCGGCATCGACCACCACTCCGAAGTGCCGTCGATCTACGACGTGCTCGTGGAGAGCAAGCCGCTGTCCGACGTGGTCGTGCCGGTGGCCGACGTGGAGGGACTCTTCTGTGCACCCGCCACGATCGACCTGGCCGGCGCGGAGATCGAACTCGTCTCGCTGGTCGCCCGTGAGAGCCGGCTCCAGCGCGCCATCGAGGCCTACGAGCAGCCGCTGGACTACGTCCTGATCGACTGCCCGCCCTCGCTGGGACTCCTCACCGTCAACGCCCTGGTGGCGGGCGCCGAGGTGGTCATTCCGATCCAGTGTGAGTATTACGCGCTGGAGGGCCTCGGACAGTTGCTCAAGAACGTGGATCTCGTCCGGGCCCACCTCAATCCGAAGCTGCATGTCTCCACGATCCTGCTGACGATGTACGACGGCAGGACCCGGCTCGCCTCGCAGGTCGCCGAGGAGGTGCGCACCCACTTCGGCAAGGAGGTGCTGCGCACCAGCATCCCGCGGTCGGTACGCATCTCCGAGGCACCCAGCTATGGCCAGACCGTCCTCACCTACGACCCGGGCTCCAGCGGCGCCCTGTCCTATCTGGAGGCGGCGCGGGAAATGGCGTTGCGCGGTCTGCCGGGCGGCTTGACCGTGGAGTACCAGCCGCAGGAAGACCAGCACCATGAGCAGCACCCGCACAGCATGTCGGAGGGCATCCAGTGAGTGATCGACGCAGAGGACTTGGGCGCGGTCTCGGCGCGCTCATCCCGGCCGCGCCGCAGCCAACCAGTCCGGCGGCGGGAGCCGCTCCGGTGATGGTGCCGGACCGTGGTGTCGCGGCCGCCAAGGTGGCCGGGTTGGTGGACCGCCGTCCGACCGACGCGCCGCCCGTGGTGGACATCCCTGTTTCACGTGAAACAGAGCCGGATCTCTCCGCCGCCCGGGTGCCGGTGAGTGGCGCCTACTTCGCCGAGCTGGAACTCGACGCGATTACTCCCAACCCGCGGCAGCCGCGCGAGGTGTTCGACGAGGACGCGCTCAACGAGCTGATCACCTCGATCAAGGAGGTCGGGCTCCTCCAGCCCGTGGTCGTACGGCAGATCGGCTCGGACCGCTTCGAGCTCATCATGGGCGAGCGCCGCTGGCGGGCCTGCCGCGAGGCAGGGCTGGAGCGGATTCCGGCGATCGTCCGGGCCACCGACGACGAGAAGCTGCTTCTTGACGCCCTGCTGGAGAACCTGCACCGGGCCCAGCTCAACCCGCTGGAAGAGGCGGCCGCCTACGACCAACTGCTGCGGGACTTCTCCTGCACTCATGAGCAGCTGGCCGACCGGATCGGACGGTCGCGCTCGCAGGTCTCCAACACGCTGCGGCTCCTGAAGCTGCCGGCTCCGGTGCAACGCCGAGTGGCCGCCGGAGTGATCTCGTTCGGGCACGCTCGCGCGCTGCTCGCGCTGGAGGACTCCGAGGAGCAGGACCGGCTGGCGCTCCGGATCGTGGCCGAGGAGCTGTCGGTCCGCACGGTCGAAGAGATCGTGAAACTGATGAACAGCGAGCCGCGGACAGCGAAGAAGACGGCGGCGCCGCGGGCGGGACGCCGGGTGTCCCCGGCACTCACCCATCTCGCGACCCGGCTGTCCGACCGCTTCGACACCCGAGTGAAGGTCGACCTGGGCCAGAAGCGCGGAAAGATCGTCGTGGAGTTCGCGTCGATGGAGGATCTGGAACGCATCCTCGGCACGATGGCGCCGGGCGAGGGCAAGGTCCTGGAGAACCGGCTGGACGACGAAGCCGAGGACGACGACGAGTGACACCGTGGCACCCCGGCAGCACGGCCCGGGGTGCCACCGCCGTTCGGTAGCGACAGAAATGGGGTCTGTGGCACATGGGGCGTCGGCTGGTACCGCTCACGCTGGACAACCTTCCCGATCTCCCCAGACCCTGCAGACGCTGTGTCTTCTGGGAGCTCGACCCCGTGAGCGGCGAGGCCGCCGTTCAGGCGGGCAAGCCCGAGCTGGAGAAGGAAGCCTGGATCTCCGCCGCGCTGCTGGAGTGGGGGTCCTGCGGCCGGGTCGTCTACGTCGACGAGGTGCCGGCGGGCTTCGTCCTCTATGCGCCTGCCGCGTACGTGCCGCGGTCCACCGCCTTCCCGACGAGCCCGGTGTCACCGGACGCCGTCCAGCTGATGACCGCCCGGGTGCTGCCCGGCTACCAGGGCCAGGGCATCGGGCGGGTGCTCGTGCAGACCGTGGCGAAGGATCTGGTGCGACGGGGCTTCAAGGCGATCGAGGCCTTCGGAGATGCGACGTGGACCTCGCCCTCGTGCGTTCTCCCTGCGGACCATCTGCTCGCCGTCGGCTTCAAGACGGTCCGGCACCACCCCCGCTATCCCCGGCTGCGGCTGGAACTGCGCTCGACGATCTCCTGGAAGGAGGATGTCGAGATGGCCATTGACCGGCTGCTGGGCGCCGTACAGAAGGAGCCGGTCCTCCGGCCGCTCTGAGGACCCGCGATCGCGCAGGCGGGCCGCCAGGCGCCGCGGTACAGCCGAAGGGCCGGCTCCCCCGGAGGGGAGCCGGCCCTTCGTGTTCCACGTGGAACAGCCGCGGACTCAGCCGATGAAGTCGGACAGGTCCCGCAGCAGCGCTGCCTTGGGCTTGGCACCGACGATCGTCTTCACGACCTCGCCGCCCTTGTAGACGTTGAGCGTCGGGATCGACATCACGCCGTACTTGGCGGCTGTGACGGGGTTCTCGTCGATGTTGAGCTTGACGATGGTGATCTCGTCGGGGTGCTCCGCGGCGATGGACTCCAGCGACGGAGCGATCTGGCGGCACGGGCCGCACCACTCGGCCCAGAAGTCGACCAGAACAGGCTTGTCGCTGTTCAGAACCTCGTCGGCGAAGGTGTCGTCGGTCACGTGGATGGGCTTGCCGGCCACGGCAGTCTCCTCAGGTTCGATGGGATGCGGGGTGAAGGATTCAGGCGGGCTGTTCGGCGTCGCTGAGGGCGGCCAGGTAGCGCTCGGCGTCGAGGGCGGCGGAACATCCGGTGCCGGCCGCGGTGATCGCCTGGCGGTAGGAGTGGTCGACGACGTCCCCGGCGGCGAAGACTCCCGGGATGCTGGTGCGCGTGGTGGGCGACTGGACCTTGAGGTAGCCCTCGGCGTCCAGGTCGAGCACGCCCTTGAAGAGTTCCGTCCGCGGGTCGTGGCCGATCGCGATGAAGAGCCCGGTGACCGGCAGCTCGGAGGTCTCGCCGGTCTTGGTGCTGCGGAGCGTCAGGCTGGCGAGCTTGCCGTCGCCGTGGATCTCGGCGACCTCGCTGTCCCAGACAAAGGAGATCTTCGGGTCGGCGAATGCCCGCTCCTGCATCGCCTTGGACGCCCGAAGGGTGTCCCGCCTGTGCACGATCTTGACGGACTTGGCGAACCGGGAGAGGAAGGTCGCCTCCTCCATCGCGGTGTCGCCGCCGCCGATCACCGCGATGTCGTGCTCGCGGAAGAAGAAGCCGTCACAGGTGGCACACCAGGAGACGCCACGGCCGGAGAGCTGGTCCTCGTTCGGCAGATTGAGCTTGCGGTGCTGCGACCCGGTGGCGACGATCACGGCCTTCGCGCGGTGGACCGTGCCCGCCGTGTCGGTGACGGTCTTGATGTCACCCGACAGGTCGACGGCGACCACGTCGTCCGGAACCAGCTCGGCGCCGAAGCGCTCCGCCTGGGCGCGCATGTTGTCCATCAGGTCGGGGCCGATGATGCCGTCACGGAAGCCGGGGAAGTTCTCCACCTCGGTGGTGTTCATCAGCGCACCGCCGGCGGTGACCGAGCCCTCGAAGACCAGCGGGCTGAGGGAGGCGCGTGCCGTGTACAGCGCCGCGGTGTAGCCCGCGGGCCCCGAGCCGATGATGATCACGTTACGGACGTCGCTCACGGGTGTCTTCCTCGTCTCTGCGGACTGCGGTCGGGGTCCGGTACTGGCTGGACTCTCGTCGTGCCTAACGGATCCTACGGGGCGGGCATTCCCACGGTGGTGCAGCGCTCCAGGCGCACCGCCGCAAGCCCCCCAGGAGAGTCTCAGTCCCGCGGGTAGCTGTTCTGGAAGAGCACCTGGGCGGGAGTCGTGGCATTGCACGACGAGGTCAGCACGTAGGCGTCCACCAGGCTGCTGCTGTCCGGATCGGGGAGGACGACCACGAAGGAGTCGACGCCCTGGTACGGCTTCCGCTCGGCGGCCAGCGGCTTGTCGGTGCGCTGGGTGCCCTTGAGCACGCAGGAGGGGACGGACGTCACGGTGCCGTTGGGCGCGGCGACGACGGTGTCCCCCTTCTCGCTCAGCATCGGAGAGTTCGCCGGGCCGCCCGAGGATCTCGCGCCACCGAGAAGCCGCGCGACATCGCTCGCCACCGGGTCCGGAGGGGCGTCATCGTGGTTCGAGCCCTTGGCCGCGGCGCTGCTGTCGCTCTTCATGTTGCCGCTGGAGCCGCTGCGTGACGTGAGCTGATACGTGATCCCGCCCAGCACGAGGACAGCGGCCGCCCCGGCGGCAGTCAGCAGCAGCATCCGGCGTCCGCGCTCCCTTGCCCGCCCCGGGCCGGTGGGCCCGGCCGGGCGACCGGCGGGGGCCGATGTTCCACGTGGAACATCGCCGTGAAATCCGCCGGGCGTGGGGCGCGCTGTTTCACGTGGAACATCCGGCTGCTCGGTCACAGGCAGCGGCTCCGCGGCGAGCGCCGCGTCGATGCGTGCGGCCACGTCCGACGGCATCGCCTCGGGCTCCGGCAGCTCTGCGAGGAGTCCGCTGATTTCCTGGAGTGACGCCAGCACGTCCGCGCAGTCGGCGCAGGAGTCGACGTGGGCGCGGACCTGGGCGGCACGTTCGGCCGACAGGATGCCTTCGGCGAGGTCGGCGATCTCGATGACGTCGGGATGTGCGTTCTGGTCCGTACGCGATGTCATCGGGGGTCACCTCCGCTCTGTTCCATTCCTGCCGGTGGGACGGATGGCCCCGCCGACCGGTTCCTCTGGTTTCCGGGACCGCCGCTCGTACGATCCGCCCCGCCCGACCGAAGATGGGTCAGCAGCGGCAGCAACCGGGCGCGGCCCCGCGCGCATCTGCTCTTCACCGTGCCCTCAGGCACGGCCAGCACCGCGGCGGCCTCGGCCACCGGGTAGCCCTGCATGTCGACCAGCACGAGTGCGGCGCGCTGCTCGGGGGGCAGCGTGGCCAGAGCCCGCAAGAGCTCGCGGTGCAGCTCCTCGCGCTCGGCCGGAGCCTCGGCCGACTCGTGCGGTTCGAGATGTGCCTCGAGGCTGTCGTCATTGGCCATCGTGGCGGTCCGTCGGGACGCCGCCCGCCGGATCCGGTCCAGGCAGGCGTTCACCGTGATCCGGTGCAGCCAGGTGGTGACGGCCGACTGGCCACGGAAGGTGTGGGCGGACCGGAAGGCAGACACGAGCGCGTCCTGCACGGCGTCCGCCGCCTCCTCACGGTCGCCCAGGGTACGCAGGGCGACCGCCCACAGACGGTCCCGGTGTCGGCGGACCAGCTCGCCGAAGGCATCCGGCTCACCGGCCACATGGCGCGCGAGCAGGTCGGCGTCGACGGCTTCGCCGAGCGGTATTCGCTCCTCCAAGGCCGGACTCCCCCCGTTCCCGGTCGGTCAGCCGATGACGCTGATCTCCGAGATCTTGCCACGGAAATCACCGTTCGCGGTGGGCGGGAGCTTGGTCAGCCAGACCAGCAGATAGCGGGTGGTCACCGGAGAGGCGGGCTTGAGCGTCACCCGGGAGTCACCCGAGCCGGAGGCGACCTTGCTGAAGCCGCTCAGATCGGCGGGCTGGGAGCCCGTACCCGAGGCGGCGGCGCGCAGCTCCAGGTCGGTGTCGCCACCGCCCAGGTCGACGGTGACCGACGTGACGCGGTGGTCGCTGCCCAGATCCAGCACGAGCCCCACGCCGTCCTTGAGGCCGCCGAGGTCGGCCCGGGAGTACCAGTTCGTCTCCCAGTACGTCGAGGCGTCCTTGTCGTAGGCGTTGCCGACCAGCTTGGGCGATTCGACACCGTCGTCGCCCTGCGGGTCGAAGGACTTGGCCCCGACGATCGCCACCGGGGCCGCGGGCGGCGGCGCCGAATGCGGCTGCGCCGTGGGTGTGGGCGTCGGGGTGGGGGTGGAGTTCTCCCGGGACTTCAAGGCGTCCGCGAGCTGCCAGCTGCCGAGCCCGATGGCCACGATCAGCAGTGCCGACACGGCCCACTTGAGTGCGCTTCCCGTGCGGCCCGGGAGCGCGGGAGGCGGGGCCGGTGCCGCTTCCGGGGCGGGGTAGAGGGACGCGTTCGCGGGCGGCTTCGGGGGCTGCTGGAAGGCGGGCTGCCGGTAGACCGGCTTGGGGTGCTCGGGCGGCCGGATCCGCGGGATGCCGGCGATCGCCTTCGCCAGCTCCTCCGGGGTGGTGCAGGGCGGCTCCTCGCGGGAGGCGGTCGCGCCGTCGTTGACGAGGGCGCGCATCGCCACGTCCGACAGGGCCCGGTTGACCCCCGCGCGCAGCTGGTCGGGCGCGACCAGGCCGACGCCCTTGGGGAGCCCCGACAGACCGTGCGCGTCGTCCTCGTAGGGCCAGCGCTGGGTGAGGGAGGCGTAGATAAGGGCGCCGATCGCCTCGGTGTCCTGCCGCTGCGGTCGGTCGGCGTTGAGCCCGCGTAGGGCGGCGGCGACAGCGAGCCCGCGGATGCGGTACTGCCCGGAGCTGGTGCGCAGCACGGCCCCCGGGTCCAGCCGCAGATGTGCCAGCCCCTCGCGGTGGGCGGCGGCCATGCCCTGGGAGACCTGGCTGGCCATCTGGTAGGTCTCGTGCGGCTCCAGCGGCCCCGAGGCGAGCAGATCCGCCAGCGAGATGGCGTCGGGCAGCCACTCGTGGATCACGTAGACCAGCTCGTCCTCCTCGACGGCGTCGAGGACCTGGACGAAGCGCGGGTCGCCGAGCAGCGCCGCGGAACGGGCGGCGGCGAGCACCTGCCGGGCCCGCGGGTGCTCGGCGGGCAGCAGGTGGATGCCGACAGCCCGGCGGAGCTTCTCGTCCACCGCGCGCCAGCTGCTGAAGCCGTCAACCCGGGTCACGCACTCCGCGAGCTGGTAGCGGCGGGCGAGCCGATGGCCGCTGTGCAGATCCGGCGCTGCGGGCTTGGGGCGGGGGCGCGGCCGGGGCTTGTCCGCAGGGGGCTCGGTGGCGGTCTGCGGGGCTTGCGCGGGGGCGTCCGGCCCGCTGGTGCCGGACTCGGGCGCCGGCTCCTCCACAGGCCGCTCGTCGGCGCCGGACGCACTGTCGGCGGATGTCTCGGCGCCGGACGCGGTGCCGGCGGCTGTTTCGGAACCGGTGGACGTGTCGGGGTCCTGCGTCGTCTGCTGTGCGGTCACGTCGGTGGTGGAATCGCCCTCTGCCGTGTCCTCGGGTGGGGTGCCGCCGTCGGCGCTGCTGCCGTGCCGGCCGTCCGTCGGCGTTTCGTCGGGTGTGCCGTCCTGCTGGGGGTCAGGCAGTGCGCTGCCCTCATCGGCCACCTCGACGGCCGCCGTGCTCCGATCCGCCACCGTCGTTCCTGCCTCCCCATCCAGTGCACGATCTCACATCGAGCCGAGGACAATTGTGCCCGCACTCCGGCTCTATGCACGACACACGGCGGCCCGCGATGGTTGCCCGCGGGTGGCGCGGCAGCGCGCGGCGGGCGCCGTCAGCGCCCGAGCCGCCCCCGCACCATGCCGATCATGCCGTTCAGCTCCTGGATCCGCATCTGCTTCGCGATCAGCAGGAAGATGCCCCCGAGCAGACCGCCGCCGACCACCAGCGACGCCAGCGACCCGGTCACCCCGCCGCCCAGCTTGTCGCTGAGGACCCACACCGCGATCCCGGCGATCGCGGCGGCCGGGATGCAGGCCCCGACGAGCCGGGCATACGTGCGGACCACCCGGCGGCCGTCGAGATCGCCGCCCAGCCGGGCGCGCAGTCGCTTGACGGCCACCCCGACGCCGACCGCGTAG
Source organism: Streptomyces sp. NRRL F-5123 (assembly GCF_000721495.1). Lineage (GTDB taxonomy): Bacteria > Actinomycetota > Actinomycetes > Streptomycetales > Streptomycetaceae > Actinacidiphila. The sequence goes on along the minus strand of NZ_JOHY01000002.1, from coordinate 301,815 downwards.
GCCAGGCCGTAGGAGAAGGCCATGCCGACCACCGCCCAGCGGGCGGGCAGCACCAGGAAGCAGAAGCCGGAGGCCGCCGCGTTGACGGCGGCGACGATCACGGTGTTGTAGAAGGGGGTGCGGGTGTCCTCGAAGGCGTAGAAGCCGCGCAGGATGACGTATTGCACGGAGTAGGGGATCAGGCCACCGCCGAAGGCCATCAGGATGAAGCCGATGTTGCGGGCCGACCCCGCGTTGGTGCTGGCGTAGAGCAGGGTGCACATCGGCACGCCCAGGGCGAGGAACGCGAAGGCGGCGGGCACGATCGCGACCGCCGAGGTCCGCAGGCCGTAGGAGATGTCGTCGCGGACCGCGGTGATGTCGCCGTCGGCGGCGGCACGCGAGATCCGCGGCAGCACCGCGGCCATCACCGACACCGTGATGATCGCCTGCGGCATCTGCCAGATCAGCAGCGCGTTGTTGTAGGCCGTGATGCCCGTGCCCTGGAAGCCGCTCTTGTCGGCGTTGGCGCCCGCCCAGGTGGCGAGCTGGGTGACCACGATCAGGCCGGCCTGGTTGGCGAGCACGAAGAAGAAAGTCCACTTCGCGAGCTTGGCGGCCTTGCCGAGCCCGTGCCCGCGCCAGTCGAAGCGCGGGCGGAATCTGAACCCGGCGTCGCGCAGGTAGGGCAGCATCGCCAGCGACTGCACCACCAGGCCGAGCAGGGTGCCGATGCCCAGCAGCCGGGCGCCCTCGGGGGTGATGGTGGTGGCGTCCATCCGGGTGGTGCTGTAGGAGCCGTAGACCCAGATGAACATGCCGAAGGTGAAGATCACCACGATGTTGTTCAGCACCGGGGTCCACATCATCGCGCCGAAGCGGCCGCGCGCGTTGAGTACCTGGCCCATGACCACGTGGACGCCCATGAAGAAGATCGTGGGCAGGCAGTAGCGGGCGAAGGCGATCGCCACGTCGTACGTGTCAGGGTTGTCGGCGATCTTGGCGGACATCAGCCGGATCAGCAGCGGCGCCGCGATCACGGTGACTGCGACGATGCCGCCGAGCACCACCATCACCACGGTCAGCAGCCGGTTGGCGTACGCCGAGCCGCCGTCCTCGTCGTCCTTCATCGCCCGCACCAGCTGCGGGACGAACACCGAGTTCAGGCCGCCGCCGATGGTGAGGATGTAGATCATCGTCGGCAGGGTGTTCGCGACGGCGTAGGAGTCGCCGAGGGTCGCCACGCCGATCGCGGCGGCGATCACCAGGGTGCGCACGAAGCCGGTGAGACGGGACACCAGGGTGCCCGCGGCCATCAGGGCACTGGACTTGAGGATGCCGCCGCCCTTGGCCGCCGGGGCGGGGGCGGGGGCCGCCCGCCGGGGCGCGCCCGTGCCGGCGGGAGCGCCCTGCTGCGGGCCCTGCGGCGAGTGCCCGGGCTGCTGATAGTCCTGCGGCGGGTACTGCTGCTGCCGCGGGTCCTCGTAGGGCTGCTGGTACGGCTCCTGGTAAGGCTGCTGGTAGGGGTAGCCGTAGCGGGAGTCCGCGTAGCGCGGGTCGACGTACTGCTGGTCGGCGTAGCGCGCGTCGCCGTACGCCTCGCCGCGGTACATCTCCTGGGCGTAGCCGGTGTCCTGGAAGACCGGCAGCGAGAAGCCGGTCGTCTCGTTCGCCGACGGCACGTGCGGATAGCCGGCGGGGTAGCCGTACTGCTGCGCCTGATACTCCTGGTGGCCGCCGCCCTGCTGATAGCCGCTCTGGCCGCTCTGGTAGCCGCCGTCCTGCGGATAGCCCTGTTGCTGCTGCGGGTAGCCCTGCTCGTACCCGCCCTGCTGGTAGCCGGTGTGCGGGTCGTAGCCGCCCTGCTGTTGCGGGTAGCCCTGCTGGTAGCCGTTGTCCTGCTGCGGATACTGCGGCTGCTGGTCCCGGAAGAGGTGCGCGAAGGCGTCGTAGTCCTGGCCCTGCTGCTCCTGGCCCGGGCCCGGCGCGTCCGCCGCCGGATACTGCGGATACTGCGCCGCGTCCGGGTAGGGGTCCTGCTGCTGGTAGCCGGGCTGCTGCTGCCACTGCGCCGGATCCTGCTGCTGGTACGGATCGTAGGCATACGTGTTCTGCAGATACGGGTCAGGTGCCGTCGGACCCTGGTCGGGGGGTTGGGGCATCTGGCCCGCAGAGTCGCGGTCACCGTCATACGGTGCGTTCATCAGTGCCCCACCTTATTGTCTCCGGCTACCCGTCCACTTTCTCACCTGCTGGTGATGGCTCCCAGGTTTCCTGCCCGGTGTCAGCGGCAGGGTCACCCGGCTGCTCCGGGTCGTCTCCGTCCGGATCCCCGTCGCTGTCCCCGCCGTCCTCGCCGTCGTCACCGCCGCCCGCGGCGGCCAGCTTCTTTCGCTGACGGTAGATCCGTACCCCGGCCAGGACCAGGAGCAGCAGTCCGGCGCCGATGACGAGCATCACGAGGTCGGTGACCTTGTTGATGTGGACGTCGAAGGCCGTGGACCTCCCGTACATCTGATTGTCCACGGTGTAGAGGGCAGCGACGACGTTGACCGTCCCGTTCGCGCTGGCCTTGGTCTGGAACTTCAGGGTACGGGTGTGGCCGCCCTCGATGGTGATCGGCTGGTCGGCGTCCTTGATCTCCAGCCGGATGTTGGCGCCCGACGTGAGCTTCAGCACCACGTTCACCGGCTGGCTGAGTTCGTTCTTCACCGTGATCGGGATGGTGCCGCTGCGTCCGGACAGCGTCAGCGCCGTCTTGTCGATGATGCGGACCGACTCGATGAGGTCCGTGAGGTAGAAGCCGATCGCGTTGCGGTAGGCCGCGGCGCCCGCCAGGTCCCCACGCCAGCTGGTGGACATCGAACGCAGCACCGCGTTGCCGAACGGGACGGTGACGCGGTCCTGGCGAGTGAGGATCACCACGAAGGTGTTGAGGTGCTTCTGGGTCTCACTGATCTGCGTGAAGTCCTGGACGGTCGACTCCTGCTTGCGCAGCTTCGCCGGATAGGCCTTCGACGACGGCACCGAGCGGTTCGCGCGAGAGTCGGCGTGGGCGGAGGCCGCCTCGTCGAAGTAGACCGGTGTGGCCCACGCCGCTGCCGAGGTCTCGTGGACCGCCTCCGCCATGGCCCGGGCCTGGGCCGCGGTGGGCATCCGTTGCGGCGCGACCACCACCGAGCGCTGCCTCTCCGGCGCCTCCATGGTGATCATCAGCGTCTGTGCGATGTAGCTCTGCACCGCGAGATCGGCGTCCTGCGGGTCGGACATGGCACCGATGAAGGTGGTGGACAGCGTTGCGTCGCTGACCACGGCGGTGGTGCCCTTGCCGATCGGCCGGGCCGCGTTCGGGGTGTAGTCCAGGCCCTCGCTCTCGTGGAAGGTGTCGCTGCGGGCGATGATCCGCTTGGCGCCGCCGGTCCGGGCGACCGAGACGATGGACGGGTCGATCGCACCGTCCACCGGCCAGGCCACGTCCGCGGTCGGCGTATCGCCGAGGATCGTCTCGACGGTGCTCAGCCCGAGTGCCGCACCGGTCTTCAAGTAGCCCGTGGTGCCCGGGACCTTCTGGCCCTGGTGGGCCACGGAGGCGAGGTCGGTGTCACCGAACGGGAGGGCGATCACCTGGTCGCCGGCGACCGCGAGCCTGAGGTCCTTCAGCCACTGTTTGGCGAGGTCGGTGCCCGTCCCCGCGGTGGTCTTGGTGACGTCGCCGCCGGGGCCCGCGACCCGGTAGCCCTTGGTCATGAACTCCACGGTGGCGAGCAGGTCGGGGTCGACAACCCAGGTCACCTGCAGATTCCTGGCCAGGTCGACCATCGTCCGCAGCCGACCGCCCGGCGCCAGCTCGGCGGCGAGCTCGTCGTCGAGGAAGATCGGGCTGCGCTGGGAGTCGGTGTCACCGCGCGGTGCGATGTGCGAGGTGTCGATCAGCGGCCACAGGTAGCTGATCTTGGTGTGCTTGGTGCCGGTGGCATCGTCCTCGCCGTACCAGGGCAGGAAGGTGCGGTTGATGCCGACGACGTGCTCCGTCGAGTCGGACGAGGTGCTGCCCTCCAGCGCGACGCCCAGCTGGTAGACGCCGGCGTCGGTGAAATCGAGGGCGCTCGCCGGGACGCTGATGCTGAAGGTGCTCTTCCCGCCCACCGGGAGGTCCTCGACGTCAGTGGTGTACCCCTTGACCTCGTCGCCGTCCTGCGCGTAGCTGTAGCCGGTCCGGGAGGCGGCGTTCTTGAGGGCGCTGCGGGTCTCCAGGCGGCCGTCGGAGCGCACCCGGAGGCCGACGTGGGCGTCGGTGACGGCGGACTTGCCGTTGTTGGTCAGCCGACCGGAGACGGTGATCGTGCTGCCCTTGGCGGGGATGCGCGGGGTGAGGACGTCCAGCGAGACCGCGACCGCACGCGAGCCGGACGGGGCCGCCGCCTGGGCGGCGGGCGCGGCGGTGGCCTGCAGCAGTCCGGTCAGCAAAGCTCCGCCGGTAGCCAGAGCCAGGAGCCGCGCCATCCGGCGCCGGACCCGGGACGGGGACTTTCCGGGTGACTGTGCCGCCTCGCCCACGCGTTCGCCCGTCCTCGTCTGTGGATCTGATCGTCTGCCGTGCTGGTCCATCCGATGTGCGTGTTGGCATGGTAACGATCGGCGCTGTGCCGCAGTGCCGTGGACGGCAGCTTGGGACGGGTTGATACGGGCTTGGTACCGGAGCCCGGCCGGGCCGGGAAACCTGTGCGCGCGGGGCACTCGCGGACCCGTACCCTTTTACGTTGTGCCGAATGCCAACAATGCCGCTCAGACCCCGTCGTCCGCCGGTGCCGCACAGGCCTCCCGCCGGGTCGAGCCCGTAGCCGAGGACCTGGGGCGCCGCTTCCGCGCTGCCGGGTTCGCGCTCGCCCTGGTCGGCGGGTCGGTCCGGGACACCCTGCTGGGCCGGCTCGGCAACGACCTGGACTTCACCACCGACGCGCGCCCCGAGCAGGTCCTGAAGCTCCTGCGGCCGTGGGCGGACGCGGTGTGGGAGGTCGGCATCGCCTTCGGCACGGTCGGCGGCATGAAGAAGGCGCAGGGGCTGGACGGCGTGACACGCGGCTTCCAGATCGAGGTCACCACCTACCGCAGCGAGGCGTACGACCGTACGTCCCGCAAGCCCGAGGTCTCCTACGGCGACACCATCGAGGAGGATCTGGTCCGCCGGGACTTCACGGTCAACGCGATGGCGGTGGCGCTGCCCGAGAGCGACTTCATCGATCCCTACGGCGGCCTCAACGACCTAGCCGCCCGGGTGCTGCGTACTCCGGGGGCACCTGAGGCGTCCTTCTCCGACGATCCGCTGCGGATGCTGCGTGCCGCCCGCTTCGCCGCCCAGCTGGACTTCGAGGTGGCGCCCGAGGTGGTCGCCGCCATGACGGAGATGGCCGACCGGATCGAGATCGTCTCCGCCGAGCGGATCCGGGACGAGCTGAACAAGCTGATCCTCTCCGACAACCCCCGCAAGGGGCTGCGGCTGCTGGTGGACACGGGGCTCGCCGACCGGGTGCTGCCCGAGCTGTCGGCCCTGAGGCTGGAGCGTGACGAGCACTTCCGGCACAAGGACGTCTACGAACACACCCTGACGGTGCTGGAGCAGGCCATCGACCTGGAGGACGACGGGCCGGACCTCGTGCTGCGGCTGGCCGCGCTGCTGCACGACATCGGCAAGCCGAAGACCCGGCGCTTCGAGTCGGACGGCCGGGTCTCCTTCCACCACCACGAGGTGGTGGGTGCCAAGCTGACCAAGGCGCGCATGCTTCAGCTGAAGTACTCCAACGAGCTGGTGAAGGACGTCTCCCGGCTGGTCGAGCTGCACCTGCGCTTCCACGGCTACGGCAGCGGCGAGTGGACCGACTCCGCGGTGCGCCGCTACGTACGGGATGCGGGGCCGCTGCTGGAGCGGCTGCACAAGCTGACCCGCTCCGACTGCACGACCCGCAACAAGCGCAAGGCGGCGGCGCTGTCGCGGACGTACGACAGCCTGGAGGCGCGGATCGCCGAACTCCAGGAGCAGGAGGAGCTGGATGCGATCCGGCCCGACCTGGACGGCAACCAGATCATGTCCGTGCTGGGAATCCCGCCGGGGCCTGTGGTGGGCAAGGCGTACCAGTATCTGCTGGAGCTGCGGCTGGAGAACGGCCCGCTGGGCGAGGAGGCCGCAACCGCGGCCCTGCACGAGTGGTGGGCGGCGCAGTCCGCCGGCTGAGAGTGGGCCTTCCTGCCGGGCGAGCGGGGGCATGTTTCACGTGAAACATGCCCCTCGGAGTCAGCCCGCCGGGGTGCTCGCGCGCGGTGTTCCACGTGAAACATCGCGGACCCGCACCATCCCGATCGCGGTGGCGGCGTAGATCAGCGCGAGGGACACGACCAGTACGGACGAGCGCCCGTCGGCGGGGAGCATCAGCGCCGCGGCCGCGGCGGCTCCCACGAAGGCGACGTTGAAGACGACGTCGTAGACCGAGAAGACCCGGCCCCGGTACGCGTCGTCCACCTGCTCCTGGATGACCGTGTCGGTGGCGATCTTGGCGCCCTGCGTGGTGAAGCCGAACAGGACCGCGGCGAGCATCATCGGCGCGAGTGTGAACGACAGGGCGAGCGGCGGCAGCAGCACCGCCGAGGCGGCGCAGCACACGGTGATCCAGCCGGAGGTGCCGAGCCGTCCGGTGGCCCACGGGGTGACGAGAGCGGCGGCGAAGAACCCGGCGGCCGACAACCCCACGGCCAACCCCAGCAGGCCGAGGCCGGCGTCGGTGTCGGACGCGTCGGACCAGGAGTAGCGGCAGAGCATCAGCAGGGTCACCGTGAGCGCGCCGAAGCAGAAGCGCATCGCGGTCATGGCTGCCATCGCCCGCGCAGCCGGCGGGCGGCGGCGCAGATGCCCCAGCCCCTTCCGCAGACCCTGCGCGGTGCCGGCGACGGCGGACAGCACCCGCGGGCGCACCCGTTCCGGGTCGGGGCCGAGCAGATCGCGGCCCAGGGTCAGCGCCGCCAGGCCCGCGCACAGATAGAGCAGAGCCCCGAGCAGCACCGTCGCGGCGTCGGCCGCATCACCCTCGGCGGCGAAGAGGTGCACCACAAATGCGGCCCCGCCGCCCACGGTGGCCGCGAGGGTGCCGGTCGTCGGGGTGAGTGCGTTGGCGGTCACCAGGGCGCCCCGGTCCACCACCCGGGGCAGGGCCGCGGAGAGCCCGGCGAGGACGAAGCGGTTGACCGCGGTCACCGACAGGGCGGACAGGTAGAACAGCCAGTCCGGGACGTGCAGCAGGATGAGCCCCGCGGTCCCGCAGGACAGCACCGCCCGCAGCAGGTTGCAGTACAGCAGCACCTGGCGCCGCCGCCAGCGGTCGAGCAGCACGCCGGTGAAGGGGCCGAGCAGCGAGTAGGGCAGCAGTAGGACCGCCATCGCGGACGCGACGGCCCCCGGGGTGGCCTGCTTCTCCGGCGAGAAGACCACGTAGGCGGCCAGCGCGATCTGGAAGACGCCGTCGGACAGCTGGGACAGCAACCGCACCCCGAGCAGCCGGCGGAAGTCCGGCAGCCGCAGCAGAACGCGCAGGTCGCGCAGAAGGCCCATGCGCACAGCCTCACACGACGCGGAAGGCCCCGGGTACGCGACCCAGGGCCTTCCGTGCGAGAGCCGTGCGCGGTGCTAAATGACGCGCACCGTGTGAGCGGTGTGTCAGCGCTCGACGTCGCCGCGGATGAACTTCTCGACGTTCTCGCGGGCCTCGTCGTCGAAGTACTGCACCGGCGGGGACTTCATGAAGTACGAGGACGCCGACAGGATCGGGCCGCCGATGCCGCGGTCCTTGGCGATCTTCGCGGCGCGCAGCGCGTCGATGATGACGCCGGCGGAGTTCGGGGAGTCCCAGACCTCGAGCTTGTACTCCAGGTTCAGCGGGACGTCACCAAAGGCGCGGCCCTCAAGGCGGACGTACGCCCACTTGCGGTCGTCGAGCCACTGCACGTAGTCGGACGGGCCGATGTGCACGTTCTTGGCGCCGAGGTCACGGTCGGGGATCTGCGAGGTGACGGCCTGCGTCTTGGAGATCTTCTTGGACTCCAGGCGCTCGCGCTCGAGCATGTTCTTGAAGTCCATGTTGCCGCCGACGTTCAGCTGCATCGTGCGCTCCAGGACCACACCGCGGTCCTCGAACAGCTTGGCCATCACGCGGTGCGTGATGGTCGCGCCCACCTGCGACTTGATGTCGTCACCGACGATCGGCACGCCGGCCTCGGTGAACTTGTCCGCCCACTCCTTGGTGCCGGCGATGAAGACCGGGAGGGCGTTGACGAAGGCGACCTTGGCGTCGATGGCGCACTGGGCGTAGAACTTCGCCGCGGCCTCGGAGCCGACGGGCAGGTAGCAGACCAGCACGTCGACCTGGCGGTCCTTGAGCACCTGGACGATGTCCACGGGCTCGTCGGCCGACTCCTCGATGGTCTCCCGGTAGTACTTGCCGAGGCCGTCGAGGGTGTGGCCGCGCTGGACCGTCACGCCGGTCTGCGGCACGTCGCAGATCTTGATGGTGTTGTTCTCGCTGGCTCCGATGGCGTCCGCGAGGTCGAGGCCGACCTTCTTCGCGTCGACGTCGAAGGCGGCGACGAACTCGACGTCCCGCACGTGGTAGTCGCCGAACTGCACGTGCATGAGACCAGGCACCTTGCCGTCCGGGTCAGCGTCCTTGTAGTACTCGACGCCCTGCACCAGCGACGTGGCGCAGTTGCCCACACCGACGATGGCTACGCGAACCGCACCCATACCCGTTGCTCCCTGTGTAATCGTCACGCGGTTCCCCGGGCTTCGGGTCGGCCGCCGTTCTCTTGGTTGTTGTCGTTGTCGTCCCGCTGATCGGGCGAGCGCATCGTGCGCCCGGCCCGCTCGGTCTCGATGAGCTCGTTGAGCCAGCGGACCTCGCGCTCCACCGACTCCATGCCGTGCCGCTGCAGCTCAAGCGTGTAGTCGTCGAGCCGCTCGCGGGTGCGGGCCAGTGAGACGCGCATCTTCTCCAGGCGCTCCTCCAGGCGGCTGCGCCGCCCTTCGAGCACTCGCATCCTGACGTCCTTGGACGTCTGACCGAAGAAGGCGAAGCGGGCTGCGAAGTGCTCGTCCTCCCAGGCGTCGGGACCGGAGTGGGCCAGGAGCTCTTCGAAGTGCTCCTTGCCCGCCGCCGTCAGCCGGTAGACGATCTTCGCACGGCGTCCGGCCAGAGGCGCGGCGTGCGGATCGCTGTCCACCGCCGACTCCTCCACCAGCCACCCCACCGCGACGAGCGTCTTCAGACAGGGATACAGGCTCCCGTAGCTGAAGGCCCGGAAGACCCCGAGCGAGGTGTTGAGCCGCTTGCGCAACTCGTAGCCATGCATCGGGGACTCGCGCAGCAGACCGAGAACCGCGAACTCGAGGATTCCGGAGCGCTTGCTCAATGGCCCGTCCCTCGTCCTCTCGTTTCGCGGTTCTGTCGATCCGATGTATCGAGTCGATACATCGTGACGATAGAGCGGCGCGAGACATCATGCAAGGCGGGTCGTCGTGACCGGCGTCACATCCGTAAACCTGTGACTCTCACTAGGTCCGCTATGTGCTGAATGTTCGCATCATGCGTCTTTTGACCCTGCGTACTCTGTTCGCCATGCGGAGCACCGGGAACCCCACGCCGATCGCGGGCGTCTTGATCCACGGTGCAGTGCGGCCTGACCCAGCCGCATGCAGGGGGACCGACCGCAATGTCATCGATGCCTTCAGGCGATCCCGCCTGTCGAGGAGTAGCTGTTCATGAGCGAGCACCGTCGCAAGCAGCCGCAGTCGCCGTCCGGCGGCCGCGCAGCCGCCCGGCGCGGGGGACAGCAGCCGACGCCCCCGCCCTCCGGTGGCCACCGGTCCGGAGGCGGCCCGCCGCCCGGCGCCGGTGGCGGACGCGACGTCCCCACCGGATCGCCGAGCGGTTCGCACGGCAGGCGGGCCGAGAGCCCGGACATCATCGGTGGCGGCAGGGATTCCGGCGGTGAGCCGTACCAGGGCCGGGCGGCCGCGCGCCGCGCGTCCCAAGGGCACGGGCGGCGCCGCGGTGGTGCGGGCAGCGGACCCGGCGGGCCCGGCGGCCCGGCAGGACGCGGCGGGCGGGGGCCCGGCAGGCGCCCCGGCAAGAAGCGCTTCATCGACTACCCGCGCTTCGGCAAGGACGGCTGGCGCCGCTGGATGCCGTCGTGGCGGCAGGTCACCGCGCTCTTCATCGGCTTCATCGGCACCCTCGTCGGCATCGCGGGCATCGCGTACGCCATGGTGGACGTCCCTGACGTGAACAAGGCCTCACAGGCCCAGAACAACGTCTACTACTGGGCCGACGGCTCCCGGATGGTGACCGGCGGCGGCAGCGTCAACCGGCAGAACATCCCGTACGAGAAGATCCCCAAGGCCATGCGCGACGCGGTGATCTCGGCGGAGAACAAGAGCTTCGAGACGGACAAGGGCGTCGACCCGATGGGTATCGCCCGCGCGCTGTTCAACATGGCGCGCGGCGGCGAGACCCAGGGCGGCTCGACGATCACCCAGCAGTACGTCAAGAACACCATGCTGGACCAGTCGCAGACGGTGAGCCGCAAGTTCAAAGAGCTGTTCATCTCCATAAAGGTCGGCCGGACGGTCAGCAAGAACGACGTCATGTCCGGCTACCTGAACACCTCGTACTTCGGACGGGGAGCGTGGGGGCTGCAGGCCGCGGCGCAGACGTACTACGGCGTCGACGCCGAGAAGCTCAATCCCAGCCAGTGCGCGGTGCTCGCCGCGCTGCTGAAGGGTCCGACGTACTACGACCCCAACGGCAACGAGAGCATCGACAGCTCCGCGACCCCGGCCGCGAACAAGGCACGCGCCGAATTCCGCTGGAAGTCGATCCTCGACAACGAGGTCCGCTTCGGCCACATGTCCGCGGCCGAGCGCGCGAAGTACACGACCTTCCCGATGCCGCAGGGGCTCAAGGCCCAGGTCGGGATGAGCGGCCAGATCGGCTATCTCGTCTCGACGGCCAACAACTACATAATCCAGCACTCCAGTCCGAAGATCACCCAGGACATGCTGGACCGCGGCGGTTACCAGATCTACACGACCTTCGACAAGAACAAGGTCGCCGCGCTGAAGACCTCCGTCGAGAAGGTGCAGGCGCAACGGATCAAGCCCGGCGCCGGGCACATGTACACGGGCGGCGACCCCCAGTTCAAGGGCGATGCCGACACCAACGTGCAGTTCGGCGCGGCCTCCGTCGTCCCGGGTGACGGCAAGATCGTGGCCATCTACGGCGGTCCGGGCATGGACAAGGGCGAGTTCAACAACAACGCCGACACCGCGGGCGTCCCCGTCGGCTCGACCTTCAAGCCCTTCGTGCTCGCCGCGGCGATGACCTACGGCACGAACTACAGCGACGGCAAACCGCTCACCCCGGACAGCAAGTACAACGCCGACGACCTGATCCCGATCAAGGACCACGACGGCAACCAGATCAAGACCAAAGACGGCAAGGTCTTCAAACAGAAGAACGAGTCCAACTACAAGTGGGGCTACGTCACTCTGAACAAGGCGATGGAGCAGTCCATCAACTCTCCCTTCGTCCAGCTCGGCGAGGACGTCGGCCTGGACAAGGTCAAGGACGTGGCGCTCAAGTCAGGCATCCTCGACGGCTCGATGCAGGCCACCCAGAACGTCGCCTCGTTCTCCATCGGTACCTCGACGCCGAGCGCGATCCGCATGGCGAACGCGTACGGGACGTTCGCCGACTCGGGTGTGTCCGTCGAGCCGTACTCGGTGACGAAGGTGCTGCACGACGGGGACAGCGATCATGCGTTCAAGAAGCCGGAGCGCGCCAAGACGGTGGCGCTGGAGCCCGCCGTCGCCGACACCGTGACCCAGGTGCTGCAGAACGTGGTGAAGAAGGGCACCGGTAAGGCCGCCCTGGAGCTTCACCGCGACGTGGCCGGCAAGACCGGTACCACGGACACCGACGGCGGTACGCGGTCGGCGTGGTTCGTCGGCTACACCCAGCAGCTGTCCACCTCGGTCGTGATGTTCCGGCAGGACTCCAAGGCCAAGCAACTGCTGCCGATGGCCGGTACCGGTGGCCCGACGTCGACCACCCACGGTGGTGACATCCCGGCGACCATCTGGACCGACTACATGAAGGAGGCGCTGGGCGACTCCGACGACCCGGGCTTCCCGAAGCCCGGCAAGATCGGCGACGGCAAGACGATCAACGAGAAGGGCGCCCCGTCCCCGACCCCGTCGATGACGGCTCCGCCGACCCCGACCACCTCGCCGACGCCCTCGCAGCCGCCCACCCATGGGCCGACCACCTCGCCGACGTGGGGGCCGCCGACGGACACGCCGTCGCCCTCGGACACGCCCAAGTGCTCGATCTTCAACCCGCAGAGCTGCAACAGCTCCTCGCCGACGTCCTCGCCGACAGCGACGGACACCGGGCCACCGGGACACAACAACAACGGAGGCACCAGAGGCAGTACGGGCTGACGGCCCGCGGGGGCCCGCCCCCACCGGGGGCCGGGCCCCCGGACCGTTGAGGCCGGGCCTCCCCCAGACCCCGTGCCGGTCGCCGCGATCCGCATCCGGATCGCATGACGACCGTCACGGGGTCTGCTGTACCCACAGCCCCGTACGGCAGGATGTGCGCATGACGAGCGTGCGCGATCGAGAAGAGGACGACCGGCGGGACGTTCCGGTGCGCCCCACCGACGAGGACTCGCTGGCCGCGGCCGCGAGCGAGCTGATCGGCGGCCCGGCGGGCAAGCATGCCGAGACCGGCGGGCACCGCTGGTGGACGGCGCTGCGCGTGATGGTGCTGATCGTCATCGGGATGTTCGCGCTCGGCATGGTCCAGAAGGTGCCGTGCTACGACGGCGGGTGGTTCCAGGGCGGCGACGGCCAGTACATCCATGCCTGCTATTCCGACATCCCGCACCTGTACCACGACCGCGGCTTCGCCGACGACGTCGTGCCGTACTTCGACAGCATCCCCGGCTCGATCTCCGGCAGCGGCTTCCACCATCTGGAGTACCCGGTCCTGACCGGGCTCTTCATGGAGGTCGCCTCCTGGCTGACACCGCACGGCGGCAGCATGCAGCACCGCGGCCAGATCTTCTGGATCGTGAACTCCGGCATGCTGATGATCTGCGCGGCCGCGCTCGTCGTGCTGGTGTCCCGGACCAACCGGCGGCGGCCGTGGGACGGCCTGTTCATCGCGCTGTCCCCGGCGCTCGCGCTGTCGGCGACGATCAACTGGGACCTGTTCGCCGTGGCGCTGGCCGCCGCGGGCCTGCTGCTGTGGTCGCGCAGCCGGCCACTGGCCGCCGGTGTGCTCATCGGCCTGGCCGCGTCGGCGAAGATCTATCCGGTGCTGCTGTTGCTCGCCCTGCTGCTGGTGTGCGTGCGGGCGGGCCGGATGCGGGCCTTCGGCGCGGCGCTGGGCGGCGCGGTGGGGGCCTGGCTGGTGGTCAACCTGCCGGTGATCCTGCTGGCCCGGTCCGGCTGGGAGCAGTTCTACAGCTACACCCGCTCGCGGGGCGTGGACTACGGGTCGCTGTGGCTGGTCGTCATGCAGCGCACCGGCAACCCGCTCAGCGGGGTCAGCGCGTACGCCGCCGCGCTGATGATCGTGCTGTGCGCCGCCGTCGCGGGCCTCACCTTCTACGCGCCGCGCCGACCGCGGCTCGGGCAGGTCGCCTTCCTGCTGGTGGCCGCACTCGTCGTGAGCAACAAGGTCTACTCGCCGCAGTACGTGCTGTGGCTGCTGCCGCTTGCGGTGCTCGCCCGGCCGCGCTGGCGCGACCTGCTCATCTGGCAGGGCGCCGAGGTGCTCTACTACCTGGGCATCTGGATGGAGCTGGCCTACGTCAGCGGCGGCACCAAGCACCACGGGCTGCCCGCGGACGGCTACCAGCTGGCCGTCGTGCTGCACCTGCTGGGCGTGCTCTACCTGAGCGCGACGGTCGTCCGCGACATCCTGCGGCCGGAGCACGACGTCCTGCGGCAGGACGGCTCCGACGACCCGGTGGGCGGGGTGCTCGACGGAGCCGAGGACTCCTTCGTCCTGGCCCTCGCGGCGGACCCGGGCGCGGAGCCCGAGCCGCCGGCCGGGGTGACCGGCGTGCCCGGCCAGGCGGCCGAGCCCGGCGGCTTCGGTACCCCCGCGGGCGGGCCGGGCTACGACGCCTGACGGTCGACGATCCGGTCGAACTGCGTGGTGGTGTGCCGCAGGTGCGCCACCAGCTCGTCACCGACCGCGGGCGGGGCCACGTCGCCCGGCAGGAAGAGGATCGACACCTGCATGTGGGGCGGCTCGGCGAACCACCGCTGCTTGCCCGCCCAGACGAACGGCGACAGGTTGCGGTTGACGGTCGCCAGGCCCGCACGGGCCACGCCCTTGGCGCGCGGCATCAGGCCGTGCAGCGCCTTGGGCGCTTCCAGACCGACGCCGTGCGAGGTGCCGCCCGCCACGACGACCAGATGGCCGCTGTCGGCTGCCTTCTCCTGCCGGTAGCCGTAGCGCTCGCCCTTGGTGATCCGCGTGACGTCCAGGACCGCGCCGCGGTATTCGGTCGCGTCGTGGTCGCCGAGCCACATTCGCGTGCCGATCCGGGCGCGGAAGCGGGTCTGCGGGAACTGCTGCTGGAGCGCGGCCTGCTCGGTCGCCTTGAGGTGGCTGACGAACATGGTGTGCAGCGGCAGCCGGGCGGCGCGCAGCCGCTCCATCCAGCCGAAGACCTCCTCGACCGCGTCGCTGCCGTCGGGGCGGTCGAGTGGCAGGTGGATGGCGAAGCCCTCCAGCCGGACGTCGTCGATCGCGGTGTGCAGCTTGCCCAGGTCGTCCTCGGCCACGCCGTGGCGGCGCATGGAGCTCATGACCTCGATGACGACCCGGGCGCCCACCAGCCCGCGCACCCCCTCCACCGAGGAGACCGAGCGGATCGCCCGGTCCGGCAGCGGCACCGGCTCCTCGCCGAGCCGGTAGGGGGTCAGGACGAGGAGGTCGCCGCCGAAGAAGTCCTTGATCCGGGCCGCTTCGTAGGTCGTACCGACCGCGAGCATGTCGGCGCGCAGCCGGGTTGCCTCGTCGGCGAGCCGCTCGTGGCCGAAGCCGTAGCCGTTGCCCTTGCAGACCGGGACTATGCCGGGGAACTGGTCGGCCACTTGCCGCTGGTGGGCGCGCCAGCGTGCGGTGTCGACATACAGCGTGAGCGCCATGGCCTGGAGGACCTTCCTGTCGTGCGTCGGCCGGTCAGCGGCGCGACATGTAGATGTCGAGAGCCTTGTGGAGAAGCTTGTTGAGCGGGAAGTCCCACTCACCCAGGTATTCGGCGGCCTGACCGCCGGTGCCCACCTTGAACTGGATCAGGCCGAACAGATGGTCGGTATCGTCCAGCGAGTCGCTGATACCGCGCAGATCGTAGACGCTGGCGCCCATCGCGTAGGCGTCCCGCAGCATTCGCCACTGCATCGCGTTGGACGGCCGCACCTCGCGCTTGTGGTTGGCGGAGGCGCCGTACGAATACCAGACGTGCCGGCCGACGGTGAGCATCGTCGCCGCCGCGACCGCCTCGCCCTCGTGCAGCGCCAGGTACAGCCGCATCCGGTTGGCGTCCTCGGCGTTGAGCTTGGTCCACATCCGCTGGAAGTAGGCCAGCGGGCGGGGGCGGAACTGGTCGCGCACCGCGGTGATCTCGTAGAGCTGCTGCCAGGTCGGGAGGTCGTCGTAGCCGCCCTGGATGACCTGGACGCCGGCCTTCTCGGCCTTCTTGATGTTGCGCCGCCACAGCTGGTTGAAATTCTTCAGGATGTCGTCGAGCGAGCGGTTCTCCAGCGGGACCTGGTAGACGTAGCGCGGCTGCACGTCACCGAAGCCGGCGCCGCCGTCCTCGCCCTGCTGCCAGCCCATCCGGCGCAGCCGCTCGGCCACCTCGAAGGCACGGGGCTCGATGAAGTCGGCCTCCACGTCCCGCAGCCGCTTGATGTCGGGATCGGCGATGCCCGCCTTGATCGTGTTGGCCTCCCACCGGCGGATTATCACCGGCGGGCCCATCTTCACGCTGAAGGCGCCGTTCTGCTTGAGGTGGCGCAGCATCGGCTGGAGCCACTCGTCCAGGTTGGGCGCGTACCAGTTGATGACGGGGCCCTCGGGCATGTACGCCAGATACCGCTTGAGCTTGGGCAGCTGCCGGTACAGGACGAGGCCGACGCCGACCAGCCGGCCGCCGCCCTTGGACAGCTGGCCGGGCTGCTCGTCGAACCAGCCGAGGCTCTCCGACCGCCACTCGGACTTCACGTCGGCCCATGCGGGGACCTGGCAGTGGCTCGCCGAGGGCAGACTCTGGATGTATGCCAGGTGCTGCTCTCGGGTGATGGTCCTCAGGGTCAGGCTCATGCGGGGCGCTCCCCATGCTCACGACTGCGGGGTTATCTGGCCCGAAGCCTACTGCTCAGGGGTAGCGCCCCCACCAGCCCTGTGGACAACGGCGCGGCTTTTCCACAGCCTGCCGGACGCTGCCGCGGCGACTACCAGAGCCCGCCGGTCAGGCCGCCGTGCGCGACTCCGATGTAGAAGCCGACCGCGGACATGCCGATGCCGATGATCAGGGCGAAGCGCTCGGTCGTCGTGGCCGAGATGAACTGGCCCCAGCCGCCGGTGAAGATGCCGACGAGGCCGGTCCAGGAACTGAGCAGGTGCAGGCTGTTGAACGCCGAGGAGATGACCGCGATCCCGCCCAGGACGAGGGTGAGGATCGCGAGGGAGTTCACCAGGGGATGGGGTCGGCCGTCGGTGTTGAAGGTGAGGCGGTGGGTTCGTGCCGCGTGCTGGGCCATGGGGTACCTCCGTGACGGAGTCGTGGCGCGCTGTGGCGCCTGACACACCCGATGTGTACAGATTGCGGTCATTAGTGGGCGGATTTCAACCCGGGAGCGTGAGCCGGGTACTGTGTACGTTCTGCACCGGTGTCTGCGCAGGCCCTGTCGGGCAGTCCGGGGGGATCTCCTTCGGCTGTCAGTGGCCCGCGCTACCGTTGCGACGCAGATACAAACCCTCCTGCCACGGAAACGCCGTGGCCGCTGAGTCCAAAGGAGGTGGGTTCACCTATGCGTCACTACGAGCTCATGCTCATTCTCGACCCCGATCTTGAGGAGCGCTCCGTCGCCCCGCTGATCGAGTCCTTCCTGTCCGTCGTCCGCAACGGCGGCGGCAGCGTGGAGAAGGTCGACACCTGGGGCCGTCGTCGTCTCGCTTATGAGATCAACAAGAAGCCCGAGGGCATCTACTCGGTCGTCGACCTGAAGGCATCGCCCGAGGTCGTCAAGGAGCTGGACCGCCAGCTCAACCTGAACGAGTCGGTGCTGCGGACCAAGGTCCTCCGTCCGGAACTGCACTAGTCCGGACTCCGAGTAGCTAGTCAGCACTACCCAGAGCCAGTCGAGAGGTCACCCCATGGCAGGCGAGACCGTCATCACGGTCGTCGGCAATCTCGTCGACGACCCCGAGCTGCGCTTCACCCCGTCCGGTGCGGCGGTCGCGAAGTTCCGTGTCGCGTCCACCCCCCGCACGTTCGACCGGCAGACCAATGAGTGGAAGGACGGCGAGAGCCTGTTCCTGACCTGCTCGGTCTGGCGTCAGGCGGCGGAGAATGTCGCAGAGTCGCTGCAGCGCGGCACGCGCGTCATCGTGCAGGGCCGCCTCAAGCAGCGGTCCTACGAGGACCGCGAGGGCGTCAAGCGGACGGTCTACGAACTGGACGTCGAAGAAGTGGGCGTCAGCCTGCGGAGCGCCACGGCCAAGGTCACCAAGACCAGCGGCGGTGGCGGGCGCGGCCAGGGCGGCTACGGCGGCGGCAGTGGCGGCGGCCAGCAGGGCGGCGGCGGCTGGGGCGGCGGCCCCGGTGGCGGCTCCGGCGGCGGGGCTCCCGCCGACGACCCCTGGGCCACCGGCGCACCTGCCGGCGGCGGCCAGCAAGGCGGTGGCGGTGGCTGGGGCGGCGGCTCCGGCGGCAACTCCGGTGGCGGCTACTCGGACGAGCCGCCCTTCTAGGGCGGATCCTCACTCACTTCTTGATCGCATAGGAGAATCACCATGGCGAAGCCGCCTCCGCGCAAGCCGAAGAAGAAGGTCTGCGCGTTCTGCAAGGACAAGACCGTGTACGTGGACTACAAGGACACGAACATGCTGCGGAAGTTCATTTCCGACCGCGGCAAGATCCGTGCCCGCCGCGTCACCGGCAACTGCACGCAGCACCAGCGTGACGTCGCCACGGCCGTCAAGAACAGCCGTGAGATGGCGCTGCTGCCGTACACGTCGACCGCTCGATAAGGAAGGGTGACCGTAATGTCGAAGATCATCCTTACCAACGAGGTCAGCGGCCTGGGTGCCGCGGGCGACATCGTCGACGTCAAGCCGGGCTACGCCCGCAACTACCTGATCCCGCGTGGCTTCGCCATCGCGTGGACCAAGGGTGGCGAGAAGGACGTCGAGCAGATTCGCCGCGCCCGCCGTATCCGCGAGATCCACTCGCTGGACGACGCGAACGCGGTCAAGGGTCAACTGGAGGCCGTCAAGGTCAAGCTGAGCACCCGCGCCGGCGACACCGGCCGTCTGTTCGGCTCCATCACCCCGGCCGACATCGCCGCGGCGATCAAGGCCGCCGGTGGTCCGGCCGTCGACAAGCGCCGTGTCGAGGTCGGTGCGCCGATCAAGACGCTCGGCTCGCACAAGGTGTCCGTGCGGCTGCACGCCGAGGTCGAGGCCGTCCTCGACCTGGAGGTCGTCGCGGCGTAACGCGCCTTTTGCTCGGTACGGTGCGGACGCCGTCGATGTTCCACGTGGAACACCGACAGTGTCCGCACCGTCACGACGCACCGGAGGGCCGGGTACCCCCAGCGGGATGCCCGGCCCTCCTCGGTCTGTCCGGCTGCTTCCGACCAGCCGACCGGCCGACCGGCCTGGCGGCTCCGCGCCGCTCGTTCAGCGCGCGGCGCCGGTGACCACCCAGCGGCCGGAGCGGGCGCGCAGCCACAGCGCGACGAGCCGGGTCAGCATCATGAGCGTCATGGCCCACCACAGGACCGTCAGCCCCGCCCCGAGCGCCGGCACGGCGAGTGCGGCGGGGGCGAAGACCGCCAGCGTCACCAGCATCGACCAGGCCAGGTACGGCCCGTCCCCCGCACCCATGAGCACGCCGTCAAGGACAAAGACCACACCGCTCAGCGGCTGCGACACCGCCACCACCAGCAATGCGGAGGCCAGCGCGGACCGCACCGCAGGGTCGGAGCTGAACAGTGGCCCGATCAGCGGACGGGTCATCGCCAGCAGCAGCCCGAGGACCAGGCCGCAGGCCACGCCCCACTCGATCATCCGGCGGCAGGCGGCCCGCGCCCCCTCCGGGTCGTCGGCCCCCAGACAGCGGCCGATGATGGCCTGGCCCGCGATGGCGATGGCGTCCAGGGCGAAGGCGAGCAGCGACCAGACCGTGAGCGTGATCTGGTGGGCGGCGATGGCGGTGTCCCCCAGCCGTGCGGCCACCGCGGTGGCGATCATCAGCACCGCCCGCAAGCTGACGGTGCGCACCAGCAGCGGCAGCCCGGCGCGGGCGCAGGTCCGTATCCCGGCGGCGTCCGGCCGCAGGCCTGCCCACCAGGGGCCTGTGCCGTCGCCCGCCGCGGCCTGGCGGCGGATGCCGCGTACGACGACCCAGAGGTAGACGGCGGCCATGCCGTTCTGCGCGATGACCGTGCCCCATGCGGACCCGGCGACACCGAGGCCGGCGCCGTAGACGAGAGCGGCGTTGAGCCCGGCGTTGGCGGCGAAGCCGCCCACGGCGACGGAGAGTGGCGTGCGGGTGTCCTGGAGGCCGCGCAGCACGCCGGTGGCGGCCAGTACGACCAGCATGGCGGGGATTCCGAGGGAGCTGATCCGCAGATACGTCGTGGCGTACGGGGCGGCGGTGCCGGAGGCCCCGAAGAGGCTCACCAGAGCGGGCGCCGCCGGCAGTACGGTGGCGATCACCGCGCCGCCCAGCAGCAGGGCGAGCCAGATGCCGTCCACGCCCTGCCGCAGAGCGGCGGCCAGGTCGCCCGCGCCGACCCGGCGGGCGACCGCGGCGGTGGTGGCGTAGGCGAGGAAGACGAAGACGTTGACGGCGGTCGTGAGCAGTGCCGCGGCGATGCCGAGCCCGGCGAGCTGGGCCGTGCCGAGGTGGCCGACGATCGCGCTGTCCACCATTACGAAGAGTGGTTCGGCGACGAGGGCGCCGAAGGCCGGCAGGGCGAGGGTGAGGATCTCGCGGTCGTGCCGGCCCCGGGCCGTCGGGGCGCGGCGAGGGCCGCGGCCGGGGGCTGGCTCCCTGGCCTCGGAGGGTTCGACGGCGTGATTCACAAGCACAGCTTAATCGTCCACAAGTAAGAGGCGGAAGTGCGGAAGGACTCTTACCGGTGACTGCGTAGCGTGATCTCCTCCGCGTCGTTTGTGGCGATCTTGGCGGCCGGTGAAAAGTTTTTCTCCTGCACAGGCTATGGATGAAGAAGATGCAGGTCAGATGGGCTCTCGGCGGGAGTCCCGCGGCTTGTCCACAGCGCTGTCCCAAGGCCTGTACACAGGTTGGGGGCAGTTCTCCACAGGTATGCCGCCGTCGTCCACACCCCCTGTGGATAACCGCCTTGGTCTGGGTCGTCAGGAGCCCTACCGTGGACCCCTCCCCCGGTGTGACGCGAGCGGTGCGGCGCGGCACATCAGGGCGCGGCGCGGCACGTGCGCGGCGGCCACCGGGCGGATCGAGGATCGGAGCGATGCCATGAAAGAGTGGCACGCACGCGGGGTCCGGCCGGACCGGCCGGATGGGAGGAGGTGGCGGGCGTGAGCCAGCCAGAGCCCGCCGACGACCACTGGCCCGACCCCCCGCCCGGCGAGCACCAGGGGCCCGCGGCCGGAGTCAGCCCCTTCCGCAAGAAGTCCGCGCAGGACGACGCCCGCTACTCCGAGGGCGGTGGCGGCTTCGAGCGCGTCCCGCCGCAGGATCTGGACGCCGAGCAGTCCGTGCTCGGCGGCATGCTGCTGTCCAAGGACGCCATCGCCGACGTCGTCGAGGTCCTCAAGGGCGCCGACTTCTACCGGCCCGCGCACGAGACGATCTACCAGGCGATCCTCGACCTCTACGCCCGCGGCGAGCCCGCCGACCCCATCACCACCGCGGCCGAGCTCACCAAGCGCGGCGAGCTCGCCCGGATCGGCGGCTCCCCGTATCTGCACACCCTCGTCAACGCCGTCCCCACCGCCGCGAACGCGGAGTACTACGCCGAGATCGTCCACGAGCGGGCGGTGCTGCGCCGGCTCGTCGAGGCCGGAACGCGCATCACCCAGATGGGATACGCCGCCGACGGCGACGTCGACGAGATCGTCAACAACGCGCAGGCCGAGATCTACGCGGTCACCGAGCAGCGCACCTCCGAGGACTACCTGCCGCTCGGCGACATCATGGAGGGCGCCCTCGACGAGATCGAGGCGATCGGCTCCCGTAGCGGCCAGATGTCCGGTGTCCCGACCGGTTTCGCCGACCTGGACTCGCTCACCAACGGCCTGCATCCCGGCCAGATGATCGTCATCGCCGCCCGTCCCGCGATGGGCAAGTCCACCCTCGCGCTGGACTTCGCCCGGACGTGCTCCATCGCCAACAAGATGCCCAGCGTCATCTTCTCCCTGGAGATGGGCCGTAACGAGATCGCGATGCGGCTGCTGTCCGCCGAGGCCCGGGTCGCGCTGCACCACATGCGGTCGGGCACGATGACCGATGACGACTGGACCAAGGTCGCCCGCCGGATGTCCGACGTCACCGAGGCGCCGCTCTACATCGACGACTCGCCCAACCTGTCGATGATGGAGATCCGCGCGAAGTGCCGCCGCCTCAAGCAGCGCAACGACCTGCGGCTCGTCGTGATCGACTACCTCCAGCTCATGCAGTCCGGCGGCTCACGCCGCCCGGAGAGCCGCCAGCAGGAGGTCTCCGACATGTCCCGCAACCTCAAGCTCCTCGCCAAGGAGCTGGAGGTCCCGGTCATCGCCCTCAGCCAGCTGAACCGAGGCCCCGAGCAGCGCACCGACAAGAAGCCGATGGTCTCCGACCTGCGCGAATCCGGCTCCATCGAGCAGGACGCCGACATGGTCATCCTGCTGCACCGCGAGGACGCCTACGAGAAGGAGTCCCCGCGCGCAGGCGAGGCCGACCTGATCGTCGCCAAGCACCGCAACGGCCCCACGGCCACCATCACCGTTGCCTTCCAGGGCCATTACTCCCGCTTCGTCGACATGGCCCAGACCTGAGCCACCGGGGAGCGGCCGGTCGGGGGGCCGGGCGGGAGGCCTATGCTGCCGGGATGATCAAGCCTGTTGAGCTGGTGATATTCGACTGCGACGGGGTGCTCGTCGACAGCGAGCGCATCGCGGTGCGCGTGCAGGTGGGGCTCGGGGCGGAGCTGGGGTGGGCGCTGGACGAGGCGGAGGTCGTCGAGCGGTTCATCGGGCGCTCCCACGCGGCGATCCGCGAGCAGGTCGCCGAGCGGCTGGGGGAGGAGGTCGCAGGCGTGTGGGCCGAGCGGTTCGAGGAGCGGCACCGGGAGGCGGTGGACGCCGACCTCGTCCCGGTGGACGGGCTGCCCGAGGCGCTCGCCGCGATCGTGCTGCCGACCTGCGTCGCTTCCAGCGGCTCGCACGAGAAGATGCGGCACACCCTGGGGCGTACCGGGCTCTACGACCACTTCGCGGGGCGGATCTTCAGCGCCGTCGAGGTCGCCCGGGGCAAGCCCGCGCCGGACCTCTTCCTGCACGCCGCCCGGCGCATGGGGGTGGACCCCACCGCGTGCGTGGTCGTCGAGGACAGCCGGCCGGGGGTCACGGCGGCGCGGGCCGCCGGGATGCGCGCCTTCGGGTATGCCGGCGGGCTCACCCCGGCCGAGCGGCTCGCCGGGCCCGGGACGACGGTCTTCCACGACATGCGGGAGCTGCCGACGCTGCTCGCCGGATGACGCGGACGCCCCCCGCAGCCGTGGGAAAGCGGCTCCGGGGGCGTCGGTCAGCGGGGAGGGGGGATCAGGCGGTGGTCCAGACGAAGGTGGCCGAGCCGGCGGCGCCGGCCACGGCCTTCGCCGTGACGGTGACCGTTGGGTGCCGCGGGTGGTGCCGTACATCCCCACGTCGCGGCCGGTGGCGGTGAAGGAGAGGTTCTCGACCCCGCCCTCGCCGGCGGTCGTGGAGTAGACGGTGTTCCACGTGGAACCGCTGTCCGACATCTGGACCTGGAAGGACTCGCCGGAGGCGGTCTCCCAGTTCAGCACGACCTGGGTGATCGGCCGGCCGGAGCCGAGACCGACCTGCAGCCACTGCGTGCGGAAAAAGTTTGCTTTGCGCCGCCGTTGACATGGGAGCGCTCCCTTCCCCCCTTCGCGCCCGCCGCGGTGGCAGCCTGGGGGGATGGACGAGCAGGGCAAGGACGACGGACGTGGCGGCGAGCGGATCAGGGTCGAACTCGACGGAGTACCCGAGACGCTGCTGTGGAATCTCTACCAGCGCTCGGTGGAGGCCGCCCGGCCCGAGGGGCGGGTGCTGGACGACCCGCGGGCGGTGGAGCTGGTCGAGCGCATCGACTACCCGTTCTCCCGGTTCGGTGGTGGCGACGGCCTGGCCCAGTGGCACGCGCTGCGGATCGCCTGCCTCGACGCCGAGGTGCGCCGCTTCCTCGCCGCACATCCGGGCGGCACCGTGGTGGCGCTGGGCGAGGGCCTGGAGACGCAGTTCTGGCGGGTCGACGACGGGCTGGTGCGCTGGCTGTCGGTCGACCTGCCGGAGACGGTGGCGGTACGCGACCGGCTGCTGCCCGCCGATCCGCCGCGACGGCGTACGCTCGCCTGCTCGGCGCTCGACCTGCGCTGGATGGACGAGGTGGAGCCCGGAACGCCGCCGCAGAACGTGCTGGTGACCGCGCAGGGGCTGCTGATGTACCTGCCGCCGCGGGACGTCAGGAAGCTGATCGCGCGGTGCGCCGAGCGCTTTCCCGGCGGGAGCTTCCTCTTCGACGCGGTCCCACGGGCGATGGTGGCTCGCAGCCAGGCGGCGCAGGAGCGCGGGACCGGGAGCGGGAGCGGGGGCGGCTACCGTGCGCCCGCGTGGCAGTGGGGCATGAACGCCGGGGAGTACCGCAAGGTGGCCAGCGCCTCGCCGCGGATCGCCGAGGTGCGCCGGCTGGTACTGCCGCGCGGCCGGGGGCTGTTCGCGGTCGCCCCGGTCTCGCATCTGGTGCCCGGCCTGCGCTCGGCGCGGCTGTCCATCGTCGCGGTGCGCTTCGGCCCGGCGGACTACCGTAACGGGGTCGCGCGCAGCTGACACCGTGCGCGCGGTGGACAAGCAGGGCAGGCGCAGGTTCGGTTCGGCAACGGAAGGACGTGGGCGGGTGACGGTGGAAGCCGGATCCGGGGGACGGTCGGGCGGCACCCAGGCGAGCGGAGCGGCAGCGGATACGGAGCTGCTGCCGGCCACCCGCCGGGCGCTGCTGCACCGGGTGGCGGTGGGCCAGCGTGACGGGCGCGCCCCGTCGCTGGTCGGCGCGGTGGTACGGGACGGGGCACTGGTCTGGTGCGGCTCGCGCAGCATGATCGAGGGTCATGCGCCGGACGGGGACACGCAGTACCGCATCGGCTCGATCACCAAGTCCTTCGTGGCGGTGCAGGTGATGCGGCTGCGGGACGAGGGCCTGCTCGACCTCGCCGACCCGCTGGCCCGCCACCTCCCGGAGACCGCGGAGCCCGAAGGGGAGAGCGGTGCCGGGGCGGCGGGTGCGGGACTGGACGCCGCCGGCCTGCGGGCGGCCGGGCGCCTGACGGTGGCGCAATTGCTCAGCCACACCTCGGGTATCGCCTCGGAGACCCCCGGCCCCTGGTGGGAGCGCACCCCCGGCGACCTGCGGCCCGATCTGGCCGACCTGCTGGGGATCGATCCCGTCAAGCACCCCGCCGGCCGCCGCTACCACTACTCCAACCCCGGCTTCGCGCTGCTGGGCGCTCTCGTGGAGCGGCTGCGCGGGGTCCACTGGTACGAGACGCTGCGGGCGGAGGTGCTGGAGCCGCTGGGGATGCGGCGGACGACGCTGCTCCCGGAGGCCCCCGCGGCAGGCGGCTTCGCCGTCCACCCGTGGGCGGATGTGATGCGGCCCGAGGCCGTACAGGACACCGGGCGGATGGCGCCCGCCGGGCAGCTGTGGTCGACGGCCGAGGATCTGGGGCGCTGGGCGGCGTTCCTGCTCGCCGGGCGGGACGGGGTGCTCGGCGAGGCGACGCTGGAGGAGATGCGGCGGCCCGCCGCGCCGCCGGAGGAGCACGGGGCGGGCTACGGCCTGGGCCTTCAGCTCGGTCGCCACGGGAAGCGCAGCCTGGCCGGGCACACCGGGTCGATGCCCGGCTTCCTGGCCACGGTGTGGGTGAGCCCCGAGGACGGCCTCGGCGCGATCGCGCTGGCCAACGCCACCTCGGGTCCGCAGGTCGGGGCCATTGCCGCCGACCTGCTGGCGATCACCGCCGACGCAGAGCCGCGCCTGCCGCGGGCCTGGCGCCCGGCCGACGCCCTCCCGCCGCAGCTGCTGGAGCTGGCCGGGCCCTGGTACTGGGGCACCAATGCCTATGCGCTGCGGGTCGACGCGGACGGCGGGCTGAGCCTCGCCCCGCTGACCGGCCAGGGCCGCGCCACGAGGTTCCACGTGGAACACAACGGGACGAACGGCACCTGGACCGGCCGCGAGGGCTATTACGCGGGCGAGACGCTGCGGCCGGTGCGGCGCGAGGACGGCTCCCTCAGCCATCTCGACCTCGGGTCGTTCGTCTTCACGCGCGAGCCGTACGATCCGTCCGCTCCGGTGCCCGGCGGCTTCCCGGGCTGGAGCTGACCCCGGAGGGCTCGGCGCCATGACCTGCGAGGCCGCCCGCCTCCACCGGCGAACCGCCGGCCGCGAGGGCGTTCGCCTCGGTCGCAGCGCCCGCGTCCGGCCCGCCCGCGGCGGCTAGCACCCCGCTGCGGGCCGGGGCCCGCAGCAGCACCGCCGCGGCGGCCGCGGCCACCGCCAGCAGCCCGGCAGCGACCAGGAAGGCCAGGTGGTAGCCGCCGGTCAGGGCGCTGCGCAGCGGGTGGCCCGCGGCGACCAGCCGGTCGGTGCGGGCCGCGGAGAGCGCGGCCAGCACCGCCAGGCCCAGCGCGGCACCGATCTGCTGCGCGGTGTTGAAGACGCCGGAGATCAGACCGGAGTCGGCGGGCGTGGCGTCGGCCATCCCGAGCGTCATCAGCGCGGGCATCGCGAGCCCGAAGGCGGTGCCGAAGACCAGCGTCGCCGGGAGTACGTCGACCGCGTACGTGGCGTGCCCCGCGGGCACCCGGGCCAGCAGCAGAAAGCCGAGGGCGAAGAGCACGAGGCTGGGCAGCAGCACCGCGCGCTCGCCGAATCGGGCGCCGAGCCGGGCCGACAGCACGAGCGACATCACGCCGATGACCAGCCCGGTCGGCGCGATGGCCAGCCCGATCTCCAGTGGGTCGTAGCCCTGCACCTTCTGGAGGTAGAGCGTCACGAGGAATTGGAAGCCGAAGCCGCCGGCCACCATGAGCGCCTGCACGATGTTGGCGCCGGTCACCCGGCGCGAGCGGAAGATCCGCAGCGGCATGAGCGGCTCGGCCGCCTTCGCCTGCCGGACCAGGAAGCCCGCCAGCAGCACGAGCGACAGCACGCTGAGGCCGATCGTGGCCGCGGACGTCCAGCCGCGGTCGGTCGTGCCGACGATGGTGTAGACGCCGAGCATCAGCGCGGCGGTGACCAGCAGTGCCCCGGGGGCGTCGACCCCGCGCAGCCGGGCGGTGTCCTTCGAAGGGGCCGCCGGCCGGTCGTCGGGCAGCAGCCGCAGGCTGAGGACGGCGGCGGCAGCGCCGATGGGCAGGTTGACGAAGAAGATCCAGTGCCAGTTGACGGTCTGCGTGAGCACGCCGCCGGCCAGCAGCCCGAGCACGCCGCCCGCGGACTGCACGAAGCTGTAGACGCCCATCGCCCGGCCGCGGTCGCGCGGGTCGGGGTAGAGGGCGATGACCATGCCGAGGCTGACCGCCGAGACCATCGCACCTGCCGCGCCCTGGACGAAGCGGGCGGCGATCAGCAGGCCCGCCGAGTCGGCGAGGCCGCAGGCGAGCGAGGCGGCGGTGAAGGCGGTGAGCCCGCCGACCAGGATCCGGCGGCGGCCGAGCAGGTCGCCGAGCCGCCCGGACAGCAGCAGCAGGCCGCCGAAGGCGATCAGATAGGCGTTCACCACCCAGGCCAGCGCGGACTGGGAGAAGCCGAGGTCGTGCTGGATGGATGGCAGGGCGACGGTCACGATCGTGCCGTCCAGGATGATCATCAAAGTGCCCGCACTGAGGACGCCCAGGGCGGCACTACGGGATCGGGAAGACAGTGGCATGGGGTCGCCTCCTGGCGCGGTGGGAATGCCAGGATCGACCGTAGCAGAAGGTTTTGTTGGGGACTATCTTTTACGGACCTAGACTGCGCCGACTGTCGGGCAGCCCGGCGTCCTGTCGCTTCACCGGCAACCGGCCCGTACCGGCGGCTACTTGCGGGACTGTCGCGGTCGGCGCACCACCTCGGGGCAGTCGACGGGCTCCGCGAGCAGCCCGGTCGCCAGCCCGCTCAGCGCCGCGACGAAGACGGCGCGCTGGGGCTCCGGGAGGACGTCCAGCACCTCCTGGTGCACCCGGTCGACGATCGCCTGCCCCTTGCGCACCACCTCGGCGCCGGTTTCCGTGACCCGGATGATCCGCGCCCGGCGGTCGGACGGCGACGGGACGCGCTCGGCGAGCCCGGCCTTCTCCAGGTGGTCGACGGTGACGACCATCGTCGTCTTGTCCAGGTCGGACAGCTCGGCGAGCTGCGCCTGGGTGCGGTCCTGCTGGGCGGCGTGCGCGAGGACGCAGTGCTCGCGCGGCGACATGCCGATCCCGGCGAGAGCGGCGGTCATCCGCGTGGTCAGCACGTGGGCGGTGTGCTGGAGCAGGTAGGAGACGTCGGTGGTGGCGCCGAGCGCGCCTCCCGGCGGCGCGGCGGCGGGAGCTTGTGCGGTCATGCCGTCGAGCGTAGCAAAATAGGTCCGCTACGGGATCGTCCCGTAGCGGACCTATTCGCCGCGGTGCGGCCTCTCCCCGAAGCGGCGGGCCCGGTGCGGCGAGAGGCGGTTCGCTCAGCCCAGTTCGGGGCCGAGCAGACCGAGCACGCCCTCGATGTTCGCGTCCAGGTAGTGCCGCAGCGTCAGCGGCACGATGTCGACCGAGGCGATGCCCAGCCGGCTGAACGGCACCCGCACCACCTCGTACTCCCCGCACGGATCGTCCACCTCCGGGCCGTGCCGCAGCGCCAGGTCCATCGACTCCAGGCGGCAGGCGAAGAAGAACTGCACCTTCACGCCGTGCGAGCCGTCCTCGGCGATGTGCTCGACGGTGTCGACGAAGGCCGGCACCACGTCGGTGACCTTCGCGCCCAGCTCCTCGTCGACCTCGCGGTGCAGGGCGGCGACGACGCTCGCGTCGTCGTCCTCCACGCCGCCGCCGGGGGTGACCCAGTAGGGCGCGATGCCGGGCTTGGTGCGCTTGATCAGAACGAGCCGGTCGCCGTCCAGTAGCAGGGCACGGGCGGTGCGTTTGACCACCGGGCGGGTGGCGGCGGGACTGGGGCTGGGGTGCGTATCCGGAGGCATGCCAGTCATCTGCCGCGGCCGGAAGCGGGGCAAACGTGCACACCGCAGGGAAATGGAGCGCGGGGCCGGCCGTGCGCGCCCGGTGACCGCGCCCGGCCGACTCCGTCGCCGCACGTGACGGCGGCGGCAGGACCGTCAGGCGGCTGCCGCCTCGTCCAGCGCGCGCAGCACGTCGGCCACGATGTCCTCGGCGTCCTCGATCCCGACGGAGAAGCGGACGAAGCCGGGCGGCACCGCGTCGCCGCCCCAGCGCGCGCGGCGCTCGGCGGTGCTCTGGATGCTGCCGAAGCTCGTGGCCTCCGACGTCATCCGCAAGCTCGCCAGGAAGCGTTCGGCGTGCGCCTGGTCGGGCAGCGTGAAGGACACCACGCTGCCGAAGCGGCGCATCTGCCGCGCGGCGACCTCGTGCGAGGGGTCGGCCGGCAACGCCGGGTGCCGCAGATTCATCACTTCGGGGCGTTTGAGCAAAGCCGTGGCAAGAGCCAGGGCGTTCGCGGACTGCTTGTCCACGCGCAGCGCGAACGTCGCGATCGAGCGGTGCGCGAGCCAGGCCTCCATCGGCCCGGGGATGGCGCCGACCGTCTTGCGCCAGAAGCGCACGCTCGCCGCCAGGCCGGCGTCGCGCGTGCTGACGTACCCCAGCAGCAGGTCGCCGTGGCCGCTGAGCGCCTTGGTGCCGCTGGCCACCGAGAAGTCGGCGCCGAGCGAGAGCGGCCGCTGCCCCAGCGGCGTGGCCAGCGTGTTGTCGACGGCGACCAGCGCGCCGGCGGCGTGCGCAGCGTCGGCGAGGCGGCGGATGTCGCACACGTCGAGCCCCGGGTTGGACGGCGTCTCCAGCCACACCAGCGACACCCCGTCCAGCGCCGCCAGCTGCGCGTCGCCCGCGGTCGGTGCCAGCCGGACCGCGACCCCGTACGACTCCAGGCGCTCGCGCAGCGCGCGCGTCGTCTGGTAGCTGTCGGACGGCAGCAGAACCGTCTGCCCGGCCTTGACCTGCGACAGCAGCACCGCGGCGACGGCCGCCATACCCGAGGCGAAGACCGCGGTGCCGACCTCCGGGTCGCCCGGCGCCTCCAGCTCGGAGATCGCCGCCTCCAGCCGCTCCCAGGTCGGGTTGTCGTCGCGCCCGTAGACGTACGGCCCGGTGGCCTCACCGGGCAGGTGGTAGTGCGACACGAAGACCGGCCCGGGCAGCGACGGCTCGTACGCCGTGGCCGGCGGTCGCCCCGCGTGCACGCTGCGGGTGCTGTCCCCCGCCCCGGCGAGAGCTCCGAGAGCTCCGTGCTCCACGGGGTCGCCGTGCCCCGAGAAGTCCGAAAAGTTGGTGCCCCCCGACTCGGGCGTCACTCGTCGTCCGGGAGGACGACGTGCAGGGCCCAGGACACGATGCTGACGATCAGGCCGCCGACGATCGCCGTCCAGAAGCCGTGCACATGGAAGTCCAGGTCCAGCTTGCCCGCGACCCACGACGTCAGCAGCAGCATCAGGGCGTTCACGACCAGCGTGATCAGCCCCAGCGAGAGGATGAACAGCGGGAAGGACAGCACCTTGACGACCGGCTTGACCAGCCAGTTCACGACGCCGAAGACGAGGGCGACCAATATCAGGCTGAGGGCCTTGCGGGCGTTCGAGTCGCCCGTCAGGGTGATGTCCTCGATCACCCAGGTGGCGACGCCGAGCGCTGCGGCGTTCGCCAGCGTTTTGACGATGAAATTCTTCATGGTGTGATCGTCGCAGACTCAATCGGCAGGGCAAGAGACTGAGCGAAACCGTAGCCCGACCGCAGCGGAGGAGTGGCGATGAAGGTGTTCCGGCTGGACGACCTGGACGCGGAGCGGGCCGCGAACCAGGGCGCTTACCTGCGCTTTCTCAAGGAGCGTACGATGTCCGCCGGGCTGTACGCGCTGCGCGCCGGTGAGACCGATCCGCAGGCGCCGCACGCCCAGGACGAGATCTACCTCGTCGTGAGCGGGCGCGCGGCGCTCACGGTGGGTGACGAGACCACGACCGTCGCGCGCGGCAGCGTCGCCTTCGTGCCGGCCGGAACCCCGCACCGCTTCCACCACATCACCGAGGACCTCAGGGTCATGGTGGTCTTCTCCCCGCCCGAGCCCTAAGGGTGCAGTCAGGGTCGGATCCGGTCTCCCGGGGCCCCACGGCGGGCGGCAGTGGCCCTACAGTCGAAGTACCGGCGGATGAGCTGCCGGAAGGACCGGACCCGAAGAGGGGACGAAGGAGAGTCAAGGCGTCATGGACAAGCTGCTGAAGGGCCTGCCGTGGTGGGTCAAGTGGGTCGCGGTCCCGGTCATCGCGCTGGTGATCTTCGGCTCCCTCGTCGCGGCCCTGGTGAGTTTCGTCATCGGGCTGCTGTTCAAGGTGATCGTGTTCGTGATCCTCGTGGGCGCTCTGGTGCTGGTCGTCAAGCGTTTCACGTCCGGCGGGTCGTCCAAGCGCGACTGGTGACGGCGCCCGCGCCGTCCCCCGCCCCTCCCGTTCGCCCCTCCCGCCGCCGGTGGCCCTGCCACCGGCGGCGGTCGCGTGCCGGGGACGCGTCCCGGGGACGGGGGTTTGCCGGGGTGGCGTGAGACCCCCTGGTACGGCGGCGGAGGCGGCCGCTACCGTGGGGGCTGCCTTTTGCACACGCGGGAGCTCGGAGCACCGGGCTGAGAGGGCGCTGAGGAGCGGGCACAGGCGTACGCGGGTACGCCGAGGCCACGCCGTCGCTGCGCCGACCGCCGAACCTGTTACCGGGTAATGCCGGCGTAGGGAGTAGGTCTCATGACCACGCAGGACTCACGCACGCACGCCATCGGCTGGCACAAGGACTACGTCACCGGGCCGCGGCCCGGCGTACGTGTCCCGGTCCGCCGGGTGCACCTGACCACCGGGGACGACGTGACGCTGTACGACACGTCCGGCCCGTACACCGACGCCTCCGCGGACACCGACGTCCGGCGCGGCCTCGAACCGCTGCGGGACGAGTGGATCGCCGCCCGCGGGGACACCGAGGAATACCCGGGCCGCCCGGTCCGGCCCGAGGACGACGGCCGGAAGGCCGCCCCAGGCGGGGACTTGCGCAACCTCGACGCGGTCTTCCCCGGCCGCCCCCGGCTCCCCCGGCGCGGCCGCCCCGGGCAGCCGGTCACCCAGCTCGCGTACGCGCGCCGCGGGGAGATCACCCCCGAGATGGAGTTCGTCGCCCTGCGCGAGAACGTCTCCCCGCAGACCGTCCGCGACGAGATCGCCGCGGGCCGGGCGGTGCTGCCGGCCAACGTCAACCACCCGGAGATCGAGCCGATGATCATCGGCAAGAGCTTCCTGGTGAAGGTCAACGCCAACATCGGCAACTCCGCCGTCACCTCCTCGATCGAGGAGGAGGTCGAGAAGATGACGTGGGCGACCCGGTGGGGCGCCGACACGGTCATGGACCTGTCCACGGGCCGCAACATCCACACCACCCGCGAGTGGGTGCTGCGCAACTCCCCCGTGCCCATCGGCACCGTGCCCCTCTACCAGGCGCTGGAGAAGGTCGACGGCCGCGCCGAGGAGCTGAGCTGGGAGATCTACAAGGACACGGTCATCGAGCAGGCCGAGCAAGGCGTCGACTACATGACGGTGCACGCCGGAGTGCTGTTGCGCTACGTGCCGCTCACCGCGCGCCGCAAGACCGGCATCGTCTCGCGCGGCGGCTCGATCATGGCCGCGTGGTGCCTGGCACACCACCAGGAGAACTTCCTCTACACGCACTTCGACGAGCTGTGCGAGATCCTCGCCGCCTACGACGTCACCTACTCGCTCGGCGACGGCCTGCGCCCCGGCTCCATCGCCGACGCCAACGACGAGGCGCAGTTCGCCGAGCTGCGCACCCTCGGCGAGCTCAACACCGTCGCCCGCGAGCACCAGGTGCAGACCATGATCGAGGGCCCGGGCCATGTCCCGATGCACAAGATCAAGGAGAACATCGACCTCCAGCAGGAGATCTGCGACGGCGCGCCCTTCTACACCCTCGGCCCCCTCACCACCGACATCGCGCCCGCCTACGACCACATCACCTCGGGCATCGGCGCCGCGATGATCGCCTGGTGGGGCACCGCGATGCTCTGCTACGTCACGCCCAAGGAGCACCTGGGCCTGCCCGACCGGGACGACGTCAAGACCGGGGTGATCACCTACAAGATCGCCGCGCACGCCGCCGACCTGGCCAAGGGCCACCCCGGCGCGCAGGCCTGGGACGACGCGCTGTCCGACGCCCGCTTCGAATTCCGCTGGGAGGACCAGTTCAACCTGGCCCTCGACCCGGACACGGCCCGCGCCTTCCACGACGAGACGCTGCCCGCGGAACCGGCCAAGACCGCGCACTTCTGCTCCATGTGCGGTCCCAAATTCTGCTCGATGCGCATCTCGCAGGACATCCGCAAGGCGCACGGCGGGGCTGGTCAGGCGGTCGGCGGGGACGCCGGCGACGCCGAGGTCGTGGCGGGCATGGCGGCGAAGTCCGCCGAGTTCGCCGCCGGGGGGAACCGCGTGTACCTGCCGCTGGCCGACTGAGGCGAAGGGCGTGGGGGCGTGCGGTCCCGCGGGACCGCACGCCCCCACGCCTGTCAGGCGGCGGGTACGGGGGGCGGCCAGCCGACGGTGGAGAAGCTGCGCCACAGGCCCAGTTCCAGGACAGTGGTGGCGGACAGCGACGTGGCCAGGTAGGAGCTGGGGCGGCCGGGCGGGTCCGTGCAGTTGAGGCCCTTGTGCAGGACGATGTCGATGCCGGTGTTGTTGCTGACCCGGTCCACGCCCTTCGGCGCGAACGCGTGGCACTTGTCGTGCACCGGGTCCTGGACGGACTGCCGGAAGGTCAGGCCGCGTGTGCCGATGACCTGACCGCCGGACGAGTCGGAGCAGCCGCTGGCCGCCCACACCAGCGGGGCGATCGCGCACAGGGCGGCGAGCGTACGGCGGACGCGCATGGACTTCTCCCGTCTGACCTACCCGCCTGATCAGGTACGGGACGAGTCAAACGCCGCCCGGCGGCACCCGCGAGCCGGGGCGGGCCAACCGGGTGCCCGGGGCCGGGGGATCACCGCGGGGCGGGGCGGCTCACTCCGGGGTGTGGTCGGGGCCGCCGAAGTCGGGGCTGGTGAAATCCGGGCTGCTGAAGCGCGGCGCCGTACGCGGCGGCGTCTCCTGCGGGGCGCCGAAATCGGGCCGCGAGTAGCCGAGCCGCGGGGTGCGGCGCAGCGTCGGCGCGGCGGCGGGCGCGGCACCGGCGGTGGCGGGGTCGCTCAGGGCCTCCATGAGGAAGGGCAGCATCCCGCGGGCGAGCAGCGTCTCGTGCCAGGCGTCGCGCGCCGCGAGCACCTCGGGCGGCATGCCCTCGGCCGAGTCGTGGATGGCACCGGATCCGTCCCGCAGCGCCGTCAGCAGCAGCCCTATCGCGCCCAGTAGGACCGAGGCGCCCGTGACCGCCGCGAAGAACCATCCGGCGGTGCGCAGCGGCGAGGCGATGGCCGGCTGCGGGTCCACCGCGGACATGGCGTAGCCGATGAGCAGGAAGATCAGCGCCGCCGCTCCCGCGAGCAGCGGCGTGAGGACGGCGATCACGGCGAGCAGCCCGGCGCCCGACCCGGCGCCCTCCGCGACGCCCATCGCCGCGTAGCCGAAGGCCCGGCTCTCCCGGGAGCGGGCAGCCTCGCGCACCGCGTCGCGCGCGTCGGCGCGCAGGGCGCGGTAGTCGTCGTACTCGGTGGCGGCCCGCGCGCATATCCGGTCCGCCGCGGCGAGCGCGAGCGTGCGCAACTGCTCGGCGTTGAGCGGACTTCCGGCCTCGTCCCGGCCGGCGTCAGCCCCCGCCGCGCCGCCGACCGTGCGGCCCGTACCTCGGGGGCCCCCGGTGTCGTCCTGGTCGAGGACGATGCGCAGGGCCCGGTCCAGTACGTGCTCGAAGTCGGGGCGGTCTTCGTTGAGCAGGTGTGGAGCGGTGGTCATGTGCATCCCCCGATGCTCCGACTCCCCGTGCGAGGCCGGTGTTCCGGTGACGGAACGGGCTCGGCCGACCGGATGCGCGGAGAGCGGTGTGCCTACGGATAAGGCGATGGTAGAGCGGCGAGGTGAGAGCGTGACAGGGTGCAACCGCGAAACAAGAAGAAATTGCCGCGGCCGGGTTCCGGCAAGGACGACGGGCGGCGGCAGGGAGCGGTGGCAAGGGGCAACGGGGCTCCGGCGCGGAAAACCGGACGCCCGGGGGAATCGCCGCAGTGCGTGACCGGGGGGAATCGCTGGAGTGCGCGACCGGTGGCTGCGGAAATTTCCGCGGAACAGGCCCCGGACCGGAGGAAGGCCCTCGGACTAACCGACGAGCGGGAGTTGCGCGACCAGCAGCCGGCCGTCCATCGTCACGCCGCCGTCCATCGCGACCGCGAGGCTGTCGGCGTAGATCATCGGACCGCTCACCTGGTGCCCGGATTCCTCGCCGTCCTGCGGCCCCTCACCGCCGGCCTCGCCGAGCAGGTACGGGATCGGGCTGTGGCCGTGCACGACCCGCTGCCCGCCGTAGACGCCGAGCAGTTCGCGGGCCGCCTCAGCGCCTCCGTCACCGCGGAAGGCGAAGCGCTTGGTGAACTTGCGGAAGAGATCCCAGCATTCGTCGGCGTCGTTGCGCTGCAGCACGCCGGTGACGGCGTCGTTCATCTCCTCGATGCTGCTGCCGTACTCCAGGTACGCGGTGGTGTCGGAGTGCACCAGCAGGTGGCCGTCGGTGAGGTGGGCGGCGTCCAGCCGGGAGATCCAGGTCAGATGCCGGTCCTCCAGCCGCTCCATGTCCGAGGGCTGGCCGCCGTTGAGGCGCCAGGCGGCGAGGAAGGAGGCGGTGCCGCCGGTGGAGTTGACCGGCTGGTCGCCGAAGCGGTGCGCGCCGAGCAGCAGCAGCTCGTGGTTGCCCATGAGGGCACGGCAGTAGCCGCCGGCCGCGGCGGCCTCGGCGGACAGCTGCATGACCAGCTCGATGACGCCGATGCCGTCGGGCCCGCGGTCGGTGAAGTCGCCGAGGAACCACAGCCGGGCGTTGCCCGCCGCCCAGTGGCCGGACTCGTCGACCAGGCCGCGCTCGCCGAGCGCGGCGAGCAGCTCGTCCAGATAGCCGTGCACGTCGCCGACGACGTAGAGCGGTCCGGGGCGCTCGGGGCGGTCGCCGGCGCTCTCCGAGGGGTCGGCGATGACGGGCAGGTCGTGGGCGGTCGGCGTGTACTCGGCGGGGACCAGCGGGGCGTCGCGCTGCGTCGGCTCGTACGACCGGTGCGGGGCGGGCACCGAGGGGGCCTGCGGGGGCGCGGGCGGCGAGCCGTCGAAGGAGGCGGACGGGACAGCGGCCGGTACGGGGGCGGCCGGTACGGCGGCGGGCGCCGGGTAGCCGCCGGGGGCGTACTCGTGGCCGTAGCCGGCGGCGGGCTCGTGCTCGAAGCCGGCGGCGGGGCCGTAGGCGGCGGGCGCGGGGCCGAAACCGCCGGACGGCTCGTACCGCGCGGCCTGCTCGCGGGTCGGTTCGTGGCCGAGGACGCGACCGGGCTCACGGCCCGGCTCACGTTCGGCGGCGCGCTCGTACGCCGGGGCGGGACGCCCGCCCAGCACGTGCTCGTAGCCTGCCGCGCGCTCGAATCCGGGCTCGGGACGCCAGCCTTCCGCGGTCCCGGGCTCGGCCCCCTGACCTGCCCCCTGAGTCATCGACCCCTCCACGCTCGCGCCGCCATCCGCCCATCATAGGAATGACGATGTCGCGTTGTGACATACCCGGGCAGCTGGATTTCGCAGGGTACAGACAAAACACCGCGTAGTCCCCATGGGAATGCCAAGCCTTGACGATGGATGCCCGGGCGCGGCCCGTATCGCTCCCGCGGCCCGTACCGCTCCCGGGGAGCGGCGGTCAGCCCTCCCCCTGGGTCGGCCCGCGCGGCGGGCTGACGGTGGTGCGGTGCGGACGCCGCTGCGACGAGGTGCGGACGATGAGCTCGGTGGGCATCACCTGCTGCACCGGATGGGCGGGGCCGACGCCCTCGATGGCGTCGATGAGCAGCTGCACCACGGCGGTGCCGATCCGCCGCGGTTTGAGCGACAGCGTGGTGATCGGCGGTTCGGTGGCGGCGTAGCCGGTGCTCTCGCTGCAGCAGACCAGCAGCAGGTCGTCGGGCACCCGCAGGCCGTAGCGGCGGGCGGCGGCGAGCAGGTCGGTGCCGTTGGGGTCGAAGAGCCCGTAGACCGCGTCGGGGCGGTCGGGGCGCGCGAGTAAGCGGTCGGCGGCGACCGAACCGGCGCAGGGGTCGTGCGCGGGGTAGGCCTCGTAGACCGGTTCCTGGCCGACGCGTTCGCACCACTCCAGGTAGGCGGTCGTCGACAGCCGGGTGTACGTGTCGGTGCTGGTGCCGGTGAGCAGGCCGATCCGGCGGGCGCCGGCTTCGGCGAGGTGGTCGAGGATGCCGAGGACGGCCTCCTCGTGGTCGTTGTCGACCCAGGCATGCACCGGCAGGCTGCCCGCCGGGCGGCCGTCGCTGACCACCGGCACGCCCTGCCGGACGAGTTCGGTGACCACCGGGTCCTGGTCGGAGGGGTCGACGACGACCGTGCCGTCCAGCGCCACGTTGCCCCACACGTCGTGCCGCGAGGACGCCGGCAGGATGACCAGGGCGTACCCGCGGGCGAGCGCGGCGGAGGTGGCGGCTCTGGCCATCTCCGCGAAGTACGCGAACTCGGTGAAGGTGAACGGTTCTTCGCCGTATGTCGTCACCGTCAGGCCGATCAGGCCCGACCTGCCGGTGCGCAGAGTGCGGGCGGCGGCGGACGGGCGGTAGCCCAGCCGGTCGGCGACCTCGCGGACATGGCGGCGGGTGGCGTCGGGCAGTCGGCCCTTGCCGTTGAGCGCGTCGGAGACGGTCGTGATCGAGACGCCGGCCGCTGCGGCGACGTCCCTGATCCCCGCCCGCTCCAGCCGGCGTCCGATGGACCGGCTCGCCTGGTGATTACCTGCTGCTGTCATGGCGTGCCGATAGTAGGGCGGCGTTGGTCCGTCCGGCGGCCTTCCCGGCAGGCACTGAGAAGAAAGGTTTCTCCATGATCGAAACCGTTATGCGAGGTGGAATATGCAGGCGGCAGGCTGGGAGTTGGCGGAATACGTGCGCGTGGGTGTGTTTCCATCGGCCATTGGCCCAGCGGAAGCAGCAGCGGCAACTCACTCCTACGGGGGATGCGCGCCACCCAGCGCGCCACCGGAGCATGGTGCGGCGCACGCTTCGGACGCAACTCCGGGCACGCCGAGACCCGGGTGGCGTGGGCCGATGCGCGCGCCACCCCGCGCCGACGCCGCGCCGGTGGCGCGCCACCCCTGCCGCGCCACCCCACCCCGCAGAACAGGGGTAGGGCAGGGGGTGCGGGAGGACTGTGCCCGCACCGGAGCGGGGGGTGCGGGAGGACGGGCGCCCCTTCGGACAGGGGGTGCGGGAGGACGGGCGCCCCTTCGGACAGGGGGCGGGGCGGCGGGGTGACGCACCGCACTCCCCAGCGCCGCGCCGCCCTCGTAGGGTGTGGCCATGAGCCCCGAGACCCCCAAGCTGCGCGCGGAACTGGACGGTATCCCGACCTACAAGCCGGGCCGCCCGCCGGCGGCAGCCGAAGGCGCACCCGCCTTCAAGCTGTCCTCGAACGAGAACCCGTACCCGCCGCTGCCCGGCGTCCTGGAGGCGGCGACGGCTGCCGCCGCGTCCTTCAACCGCTACCCGGACCTGGCCTGCTCGCGGCTGACCGCGGAACTGGCCGAGCGCTTCGGGGTGCCGGCCGCGCACGTGGCGACCGGAACGGGCTCCGTGGGGGTGGCGCAGCAGCTGCTCCAGGCGACATCGGGACCGGGCGACGAGGTCATCTACGCATGGCGGTCCTTCGAGGCTTATCCGATCATCACGCAGATCAGCGGGGCGCGGGCGGTGCAGGTGCCGCTGGACGCCGCCGAACGGCACGATCTGGACGCGATGGCCCACGCCGTCACCGACCGGACCCGGCTGATCTTCGTCTGCAACCCGAACAACCCGACCGGCACCGTGGTGCGCCGCGCCGAGCTGGAGCGGTTCCTGGACCGGGTGCCGGGCGATGTGCTCGTCGTACTGGACGAGGCCTACCGGGAGTTCATGACCGACCCGGAGGTGCCGGACGGCATCGACGTCTACCGGGACCGGCCCAACGTCGCGGTACTGCGCACCTTCTCCAAGGCCTACGGCCTCGCCGGGCTGCGCATCGGCTTCGCGATCGCGCACGAACCGGTCGCGGAGGCGCTGCGCAAGACCGCGGTGCCCTTCGGGGTGAGCCAGCTCGCGCAGGACGCGGCGGTCGCGAGCCTGCGGGCCGAGCCGGCGCTGCTGGAGCGGGTCGCCGGGCTGGTCGCTGAGCGGTCCCGGGTGGTGGCCGAGCTGGCGGCGCAGGGCTGGACGGTGCCGGAGACGCAGGCCAACTTCGTCTGGCTGCGGCTGGGGGAGCGCACCTCGGACTTCGCGGCGGTGTGCGAGCGGGCGGGGGCGACGGTCCGGCCGTTCGCGGGCGAGGGCGTCCGGATCACGATCGGCGAGACCGAGGCCAATGATCTCCTTCTGCGGACGGCGGCCGACTTCCGCAAGGAGTTCTGACCGAGTCCGCTCCGCAGCCGACAAATAAACCTCTGACCTGCCCGTTCGCCCCCTTACCACCCCCCGGTGGGAGGGGGCGAACGCATGTGCGCGATACTGCTTGTGAATGAGTTCACGTTCACAAGCGCGACGCAAAAGGAGACGTATCGTGCAGCTCGCACTGGAGCCACTGAACGTCGCCAGGTGGCAGTTCGGCATCACGACGGTCTACCACTTCCTGTTCGTTCCCCTGACGATCTCGCTGTCCGCGCTGACCGCGGGACTGCAGACCGCCTGGGTGCGGACCTCCAAGGAGAAGTACCTCCGGGCCACCAAGTTCTGGGGCAAGCTCTTCCTGATCAACATCGCCATGGGTGTGGTGACGGGCATCGTCCAGGAGTTCCAGTTCGGCATGAACTGGTCGGACTACTCGCGCTTCGTCGGCGACATCTTCGGTGCCCCGCTGGCCTTCGAGGCGCTCATCGCGTTCTTCTTCGAGTCGACCTTCATCGGACTGTGGATCTTCGGCTGGGACAAGCTGCCGAGGAAGATCCACCTGGCCTGCATATGGATGGTGTCGCTCGGCACGATCCTGTCGGCGTACTTCATCCTGGCGGCCAACTCCTGGATGCAGCA
Organism: Streptomyces sp. NRRL F-5123; assembly: GCF_000721495.1. Taxonomy (GTDB): domain Bacteria; phylum Actinomycetota; class Actinomycetes; order Streptomycetales; family Streptomycetaceae; genus Actinacidiphila. The sequence goes on along the minus strand of NZ_JOHY01000002.1, from coordinate 261,750 downwards.
CCCGGTCGGCTACCGCTACAACCCGGTGACCAAGCGGGCCGAGCTGACGGACTTCTGGGCCGTGCTCACCCAGAACACCGCGCTCGCGCAGTTCTTCCACACCATCTCCGCGGCCTTCCTCACCGGCGCGGCCTTCATGATCGGCATCGCCGCCTACCACCTGGCGCGCAAGCGGCACATCGCCGTGATGCGCTCCTCGCTGCGGCTCGCGCTGGTCGTCGCCGTGGTGGCCGGGGCGCTCACCGCGATCAGCGGCGACCAGCTCGGCAAGGTGATGTTCAAGCAGCAGCCCATGAAGATGGCCGCCGCGGAGGCGCTGTGGGACGGCGAGGAGGGCGCGCCCTTCTCGATCTTCGCCGTCGGTGACGTGAACAAGGGCCACAACGAGGTCGCCATCGACGTCCCCAACCTGCTGTCCTTCCTGGCCACCGACAATTTCACCTCGTACGTCGGCGGCATCAACGACGTGGAGAAGGCCGAGCAGGGCAAGTACGGCCCAGGCGACTACCGGCCGAACATCCCGGTCGCCTACTGGGGCTTCCGCTGGATGATCGGGTTCGGCGTCGTCTCGATCGGCGTCGGCGCGGCGGGCCTCTGGCTCACCCGGCGCCGGCTCTGGGTGGCACCCGAGCACCGGACCGGCCCGGACGAGGTGCCGAACCTGATGCTCACCCGCTCGACCCGCTTCGGCCCGGGACTCTCCCGCTGGTACTGGCGGCTGGCTCTGCTGACCATGGGCTTCCCGCTGCTCGCGAACTCATGGGGTTGGATCTTCACCGAGACCGGCCGCCAGCCCTGGGTCGTCTACGGCGTGCTGCGCACCCGCGACGCCGTCTCCCCCGGTGTGACCACCGGCCAGGTGCTGACCTCGCTGATCGTCTTCACCGCCCTCTATGGAGTCCTCGCCGTCGTCGAGATCGGGTTGCTCGTGAAGTACGTCAAGGCGGGCCCGCCGGAGCTGACCGACGACGACCTGCGGTCCCCCACCCGTATCGGCGGCGACGGAGGGGACGGCGACGAGCCGGCCGACCGCCCCATGGCCTTCTCGTACTGAACGGCAGGAGGAAAAGATCATGCATCTGCACGACGTCTGGTTCGCGACGATCGCCGTTCTGTGGACCGGTTACTTCTTCCTGGAGGGCTTCGACTTCGGCGTCGGGGTGCTCACCAAGCTGCTGGCGCGGGACCGCGCGGAGCGGCGCGTGCTCATCAACACGATCGGCCCGGTCTGGGACGGCAACGAGGTGTGGCTGCTCACCGCGGGCGGCGCGACCTTCGCGGCCTTTCCCGACTGGTACGCGACGCTGTTCTCCGGCTTCTACCTGCCGCTGCTGGCCATCCTGGTGTGCCTGATCGTGCGCGGGGTCGCCTTCGAATACCGCGCCAAGCGGGACGGCGAGCGCTGGCAGCGCAACTGGGAGCACGCGATCTTCTGGACCTCGCTGGTGCCCGCCGTGCTGTGGGGCGTCGCCTTCGCCAACATCGTGCACGGTGTGAAGATCGACGCGCACAAGGAGTACGTCGGCGGTTTCTGGGACCTGCTGGGCGGATACGCGCTGCTGGGCGGGCTGGTGACGCTGGTGCTCTTCACCTTCCACGGCGCGGTGTTCGTCTCGCTCAAGACGGTCGGCCCGATACGGGAGCGGGCGCGGGCCTTCGCCACCCGGGTGGGGGCGCTCGCGGTCGTCCTGGCGTCGGCCTTCCTGATCTGGACCCAGGCCGCGAGCGGCAACGGGCGCAGCCTGGTCGCGCTGGTCGTGGCCGTGGTCGCGCTGCTGCTCGCGCTGGGCGCGAACGCCGCCGGGCGGGAGGGCTGGTCGTTCGCCTTCTCCGGGGTGACGATCGCGGCGACCGTGGCGCTGCTCTTCCTGAGCCTGTTCCCGAACGTGATGCCGTCCTCGCTGGACAGCGCGTGGAACCTGACGGTGAGCAACTCCTCGGCGACCCCGTACACGCTGCGGATCATGACATGGTGCGCGGCCGTCGCCACACCTCTGGTGCTGCTCTACCAGGGCTGGACGTACTGGGTGTTCCGCAAGCGCATCGGGACGCAGCACATCGCCGGGGCAAAGCCCGCGGGCGTCCCGGCCGGGGGAGCGCGGTGATGTTCCACGTGAAACACATTCGCGACGCAAAGGGGTGTTCCACGTGAAACCGGTCGATCCGCGGCTTCTGCGGTACGCGCGCACCACCCGGGTCTTCCTCGCGGGCACGGTGGCGCTGGGACTGGCGGGTGCCGGACTCATCGTCGCGCAGGCGACGCTGCTCGCGGACCTCGTGGTCGGCGGCTTCCAGCACGGTGAGGGGACCGGCCGGCTGGGCGGCGACCTGCTGTGGCTGGCCGCCGTGTCGGTGGGGCGGGCGCTGGTGGCCTGGCTGACCGAGCTGTGCGCGCACCGCTCGGGGGCCGCGGTCACCTCGCAGCTTCGGGGGCGTCTGCTGGAGAAGGCCACCGCGCTGGGACCGGCCTGGCTGACAGGCCGGCGCAGCGGGGAGCTGACCACCCTGGCCACCCGCGGTATCGACGCGCTGGACGACTACTTCGCCCGCTACCTGCCGCAACTGGGGCTCGCCGCCGTGGTACCCGCGGTGGTGCTGGCCCGGATCGTGCTGGCGGACTGGATCTCGGCGCTCACCATCGTGCTGACACTGCCGCTGATCCCGCTGTTCATGGTGCTCGTCGGCTGGGCCACGCGAGACCGGATGGACCGGCAGTGGCGGCTGCTGGGCAGGCTCTCCGGCCACTTCCTGGACGTGGTCGCCGGGCTCCCGACGCTCAAGGTCTTCGGACGCGCCAAGGCGCAGGCCGAGAGCATCCGCGCCATCACCGGCGACTACCGCAGGGCCACGCTGCGGACGCTGCGGATCGCCTTCCTGTCGTCCTTCGTGCTGGAGCTGCTGGCGACGATCTCGGTCGCGCTGGTCGCCGTCGACATCGGTATGCGCCTGGTGCACGGCGAGCTGTCGCTGCGCACCGGGCTGCTGGTGCTGATCCTCGCGCCCGAGGCGTATCTGCCGCTGCGGCAGGTCGGGGCGCAGTACCACGCCGCCGCGGAGGGGCTGGCCGCAGCCGAGCAGGTCTTCGAGGTGCTGGAGACCGAGCCCGCCGCCCGGCCGGGTACTACCCCGGCGCCCGACCTGGGCACCGCGACCGTACGGGTCGAGGGCCTGGCCGTACGCAGCGAGGGGTCGCTCGCGCCCACGTCCTTCACCCTCGCACCCGGCGAGACGCTGGCCGTCACGGGGCCCAGCGGCGTCGGCAAGACCACGCTGCTCGGCGCGCTGCTCGGCTTCGCCCCCGCGGCGCAGGGCCGTATCACCGTCGAGGCCGCGGACGGCACGGCGGTCGACCTGCGCACGATCGACCCCGCCTCCTGGTACCGGCAGATCGCCTGGGTGCCGCAGCGGCCGCACCTCTTCCCGGGCACGGTCGCGGACAACGTGCGGCTCGTCCGGCCCGACGCCCCCGACGCCGATGTGGACGCCGCGCTGGCGGCGGCCGGGGTGCTGGGCTTCGCCACCCCCGACGACGTCATCGGGGAGGACGGTGCCGGGCTGTCCGCGGGCCAGCGGCAGCGCCTCGCCCTGGCCCGCGCCTTCCTCGCCGACCGTCCGCTGCTGCTGCTCGACGAGCCGACCGCAAACCTGGACGGCGACACCGAGGCCGCGCTCGTCGCGACGCTGCGCGACCTGACCCGCGGCCGGACGACGGTGCTGGTCGCGCACCGTCCGGCGCTGCTGCCGCTGGCCGGCCGCGTCCTGGCGCTGAAGCCCGCGGAGGGCGCCGCGATGGGGACCGGGGGCGGTACCGCTGCGGAGGGAACGGCTTCCGGCGCCGCGGTGGAGCGGAGGGAGGCTGTCGCGGCGGGGGAGCCGTGGGGGCGCGGCGCGGCGGTGGCGGCTGCGGGGGCCGGGGCTGCCCGTGCTGCCGCGGTCGCCTCGGGCGATGCCGGTGGAGGTCCCGCCGGAGCCGCCGGTGACGAGGGGGCGGGCCTGCTGCGGGGGCGCGGGCTGCCGCCGATGGCGCGAGCACGCGGATTCCGCGGGCGGTTCGCCGCCGCGTGCGGGCTGGGCGCGCTCGCGCTGCTCTCGTCGGTGGGGCTGATGGCGACGTCCGGGTGGCTGATCAGCCGGGCCTCGCAGCAGCCGCCGGTGCTCTACCTGATGGTGGCCGTGACCGCGACCCGCGCCTTCGGTATCGGGCGGGCCGCCTTCCGCTACGGGGAGCGGCTGATCGCGCACGACGCCGTCTTCCGGGCGCTGGCGGGCGTGCGGGTCGCCGTCTACCGGCGGCTGGAGCGGCTGGCGCCCGCGGGCCTGCGCGAGCGGCGGCGCGGTGATCTGCTGTCGCGGCTGGTCGCGGACGTGGACGCGGTCCAGGACCACTACCTGCGCTGGCTCCAGCCCGCCGTCACCGCCGGGCTCGTGGTGCTGACCTCCGCGGCCTTCGCAGGCTGGCTGCTGCCCGCCGCCGGTATCGCCGTCGGCGCGGGGCTGCTGGTCGCCGGGGTCGCGGTGCCCGCGCTGGCCGCGGCCGCCGCCCGCCGGACCGAGGCCCGGCTCGCCCCGGCCCGCGGGGAGCTGTCGGCCCGGGTGCTGGCCCTCTTCACCGGGACCGCGGAGCTGACGGTGGCCGGTGCGCTCGACAAGCGCCGTGCGCAGGCCGCCGACGCCGACCGCACCCTCACCGCGGTCGCCACCCGGTCCGCCGCGGTGACCGCACTGGGTGCCGGGCTGACCACGCTGGCCTGCGGCCTCACCGTGACGGCCTGCGGCTGGCTCGGGGTACGCGCGGTGGCCGCGCACCAGATGCCGGGAGTAGCTCTCGCGGCACTGCTGCTCGCGCCGCTCGCCGCCTTCGAGGCCGTCAACGGCATGCCGCTCGCCGCGCAGCAGCGGCAGCGCAGCCGCCGGGCGGCCGAGCGGGTGAACGACGTGCTCGACGCCCCGCTGCCGGTCCGCGAGCCCGAGCACCCGGCGGCCCCGCCCGCCTCGCCCTTCCCGCTGGTGGTCGCGGGCCTGACCGCGCGCCACCCCGGCCGTACGGAACCGGCGCTGGACGGCGTCGACCTCACCCTCAACGCCGGGCGCCGGGTGGCGGTCGTCGGCCCGTCGGGTGCGGGCAAGACCACGCTGGCCCATGTGCTGCTGCGCTTCCTGGACGCCGAGTCCGGCACGTACACCCTGGGCGGCGTGCCCGCGGCCGACTGCGACGGCGACGACGTACGGCGGTTGGTCGGGCTGTGCGCACAGGACGCACATGTGTTCGACAGTACGGTCCGGGAGAACCTGCGGCTGGCCAGGCCCGGCGCCGGGGACGACGACCTGCGCGCCGCGCTGGCCGCCGCCCGCCTGGACCTCGGCCTGGACACGGCTGTCGGCGAGCACGGGGCCCGGCTGTCCGGCGGCATGCGCCAGCGCCTCGCGCTGGCCCGCGCCCTGCTCGCCGGCTTCCCCGTGCTGGTGCTGGACGAGCCCGCCGAGCACTTGGACACCGCCACCGCCGACGCCCTGACCGCCGATCTGCTGGACGCGACCCGGGCGCACGACCGTACGACGCTGATCGTCACGCACCGGCTCGCCGGGCTCGCGGGCGACGCCGTCGACGAGATCGTGGTGCTGGACGCGGGACGGGTCGTACAGCGCGGCTCCTACCGCGAGCTGGCCGCGGCGGACGGCCCCTTCCGCCGCACCCTCGACCGCGAGCGGCTCGCCGACGCGGCTGCGGCGGCCGGGGTCGGGGCTGCCGGGGCCGGGGTGCGGCTGCCCGTCGCGGCCTGACACCCGGCGAACCAAGGGGCCCATGGCGGAGGCGGCCTCCCGGCCCGGTTGCCGTGGCATCCGGGCCGGAGGACGCTGGGAAAGGAGGGCGCGACCGCGGTTTTCCGTGCGCGCAAGGCGCAGATCGCCGGCCGCGCGCTGCCGGAAGGGTGAATCCCCATGCGGATGCTGCTCACCGCGAGGATGGACACCGAGGCCGCGAACCACGCGGTGGACGACGGCACACTGTCCAAGATGGTGCAGGAAATGGCCGAGGAGCTGCGCCCGGAGTCCGCCTATTTCACGGCGGCCGAAGGCGACCGCTGCTGCTACATGGTCTTCGACATGAAGGACAGCGCGCAGATGCCGCCGATGCTCGAACCGTTCTTCCATGCCGGGGCGAAGGTTGACGTGCGCCCCGTGATGACCATGGACGACCTGCAGACCGGGCTGGCGAGCCTGGGCCGCTGAAATCCGGGTCCCGTCCGCCCCGCGTGACCTCAGGAAAGGGCTCCGGCCGCAACCGGACGCTCCCCGGAAGCCGGCCGGGACACTCCCCGCAATCACCGCAGAATCCCCCTCGCCACCTGCCGTGGCAGGCGCATATTGCGCCAGGCAGGTGGCGTTGGTCTGAATATCGGCGAACTCGGGGTGCGGATCCGGCGAATCCGTGCTCGTTTCCCCATCATCGGATTAGTCAGCTCGATGGATAGAAACGAGAGAGGTCATGGCTGCCACCACTTCCCGGATCAGCGCCTTCTGGGCCGCTTTCCTGAACCTTCTGATCACCTGCATCGGTGCCCTCGGCTTCACCGCCCCGGCCCGCCTCCGCGCCGCCGCCTCGGCCACGTCGGCCGTCCCGGCCGCCCCCACCACCCCGGCTGCCCCCGCCGTTCCGCCCCGGCCGACCGTCGCGCCGCTCGTCCCGGCCGGCCGCACTGCCGCCGGGTCCCCGACGCAGGCGCCCGTACGTGCGGGGCTGCCCGCCGTACCGCCGCAAGCGGCGTCCGGGCGCGGGCGGACGGCTGCCCTACCGGCGCAGGCCACGGCGTCGCCGGAGCCGCGGGCCGGTGCTCCCGCCCGCCGGAAGAGCGCTCCGGGGGACCGCCCCGCCGTCCCGTCCGGCCGGACCTTCGTGCCCGCCCCGCGGCCCTACGCGCGGGAGCGGTCGCTGCCGCCGACGATGAAGCAGCGCATCGGCGCCGAAGCGCACGGTGCCTCCCCCAGCGCGCGCAGCGTGGCCGAGCCGCTCGACATCCTCGCGGTCGGCCCGCTCGTCTCCGCGGCCGTCGCCGGCCAGGGCGAGGCCCGGATCCCCGCCGCCCGCCGACGCGACCGCGCGCTGTGCGGCTGACCGCGGTCCCCGCACGCTGCGCGCTGCGCCACCGCGGCCGGGCGTCCGGCACCGCACACCGCATGCCCCCGCTCCACCCCGCGGCCCCGGCCGGCGTACGCCACCGCGTCACCACGGCGCCTTTTCGCGGCGACGGCGACCGGCCCGTACGGACGACCGGCGATCCCGGCAGTCTCTGCAAGTATCTGTAGCCGCAGGTATCTGCAGTCCCGGACACCCCAGCAGTCCCGGACACCCCAGCAGTACCGCACCGTGCAGGACCCGTGTCACACCCCGTCCCACCGGCTCTGCTGAGCACGTATCCGCACCTTTGTGCGGGACAAGCGCGGCGGATACGGGAGTATGGGATACGTGACCCAAGCCATCGGTGCCCCCGGAGGGCATTCCCGCTCCACGGGCGCGCACCAGCAGCCCCACGCACACGACGACATCGCCATGGCCTCGCCGCGGCTGATCGCCACCGACCTGGACGGAACGTTGCTGCGCAACGACCGGACCGTGTCGCCGCGTACGGTCGCCGCACTCGCCGCCGCGGAAGCGGCCGGCATAGAGGTCTTCTTCGTCACCGGGCGGCCCGCCCGGTGGATGGGTGTCGTCGCCGAACACCTCGCAGGCCACGGGATGGCGATCCTGGCCAACGGCGCGGCGGTCGTCGACCTGCGCGCCGGCCGGCTGATCGAGGCATTCCCGCTGCCCGAGGACGACGCCCTGGCCGTCGCGCGCGATCTGCGCGCCGCTCTGCCCGGCACCGCCTTCGCGGTCGAGCGCGCCTTCCGTTTCCGGCGCGAACCCGCGTACGCCCCCGTCGAGCCCGATGGTGCTCCGGCGGCGTCGATCGAGGTGCTGCTTGCCGAGGACGGCGCGCTACCGCTGCTGAAACTGCTGGTCAAGCACCCCTCGATGGATCCTGATGCCTTCCTTGCGGCGGCGCTGGACGTCGTCGGCGGGCGGGCCGAGGTCACCCGTTCCAGCGACTACGCGCTGCTGGAGGTCAGTGGCGCGGGCGTCAGCAAGGCGACCACGCTCGCCCGCTGCTGCGCCGAACGCGGGGTCACCCCGGCCGAGGTCGTGGCCTTTGGTGACATGCCCAACGACCTGGCGATGCTCGGCTGGGCCGGCACCTCCTACGCCGTCGCCAACGCCCACCCCGCCGTCCTGGCCGCCACCACCCGCAGGACGGCGGCGAACGAGGACGACGGGGTGGCCCGGGTGATCGAGCGGATCGTCGCGGCCCGCAGCAACTGACCGTCCCGCACCCGGCTCCCGCGCCGTTCCCCTTCCCGTGTCCGTTCCCGTTCCCGTTACGACGACAGCGGGGCCACGACGGAGAAGACCGCACCCTGCGGATCCTGGACGACAGCCATCCGGCCGACCTTGTCCATGTCGAAGGGCGGGGCGAGCACGTTGCCGCCCGCGTGCACGACCGCGTCGACGATGCTGTCGGTGTCGTCGACGGCGAAGCTGATCAGCCAGTGCGGCGGGGTGTTCGGGGGCAGGTTCTCCATGCCCTGGACGCCGCCGATGGTGCGGCCGTTGACCTGGAAGCCGGTGAATTCCGGCATCTCGGGCATCGGGCCCGCGGTCACACCGAGCACGGCCGAGTAGAACGCGCCCGAGGCCTTGGGGTCGGGGCTGTGCAGCTGGTTCCACACCAGCGCGCCGTGCTCGTTGACGATCTCGGCGCCCTTGAAGTCGCGCGGCTCCCACACGCCGAAGACAGCGCCCTGCGGATCCGCGGCCACGAACATCCGCCCGAGCGTCATGACGTCCATGGCGGGCATGATCACGGTGCCGCCGTTCGCGGCGACCTTCGCCGCCGTGTCGTCCGCGTCGAGGACCGAGAAGTACGTGGTCCAGGCGGTGGGCGGGGTCGGCTGGCCCTCCTGGGCCTGGGTCTTCATCAGACCGGCGACCGGCTTGCCCTTCTGCAGGCAGACCGAGTAGCCGCCGTACTCGTCCGGCCCGATCTCGGCCTGCCAGCCGAAGAGGTCGCGGTAGAAGTCGAGGCCGGCCTGCTGGTCGGGCACCATCAGGTCGATCCAGCACGGTGTGCCGGGGTCGTAGGGGCCGGTGACTTCGGGCATCTGGCGTCTCCTTGCCTGGTGCGGGCGCCGAGCGGGCGCCCGGCGGACGTCTCCCCGGTCCGGCCGGACGACCGGGCCGCCCCCACGGGTGAACCACCCCCCCGGCTTCCACCCTCCCCGCCGCCCGCTGCTCCCGCTACCCGAGCACGCCCGAGGGTGCGCCCGCTTCGCTGTCGGAAGGCGGGCCGGCGGCGGGGCCGGGGAACCGGGGGGCACCCGATCGGCCCTTCAGCGGAAGGCGGGGGCGTGGGCCGCGGCCCAGTCGGCGAAGGAGCCCGCGGGGCGGCCCAGCAGCCGTTCGACGTCGCCGGAGACCGCCTGCTCCGCGGGCAGCGGGGTGCCGAGGATGCCGAGGGTGGCGTCCACGACCGGTTCGGGCATGAAGGTGAGCATCCGCGTCCGGGCCTCGTCCCGGCTCTGCTCGACGAAGCGCACCTCCTCGCCGAGGGCGGCGCCGATCGCCCGGGCCTGCTCGCGCGGGGTGACGGCGGCGGGCCCGGTCAGCACGTACGTCCTCCCCGCGTGGCCCTCCCCGCCGCCCGCCAGGACGGCCGCCGCGGTCGCGGCGATGTCCGCGGGGTCGATGACGGGCAGGGCGACGTCGCCGAAGGGCGCGACGACCGTGCGCTCGGCGCGGACGGACTCGGCCCAGCCCAGGGAGTTGGTCGCGAAACCGCTCGGGCGCAGCACCGTCCACTCCAGGCCCGAGCCGCGGACGGCCGCCTCGAAGGCCGCCGGGTGGGCGTACGCCTCGGGGCGGGTGCCGGCGCCCTGCGAGGAGAGCAGGACGACACGGCGGACACCCGCGGTCTTCGCCGCGTCCAGCACCGCATGCGGGTCGTCCCCGGCGACGAGCAGGAAGAGCGCGTCCGCCCCGTCGAACGCTTCTCGCAGACCGCCGGGCTCGGCGAGGTCGCCTGGTACGCGGCGGACGCCCGCGGGTGAGTCGCCGGGCTGCGGCCGGCGGGACATCGCCGCCACCTGCTCGCCGGACGCGGCCAGCGTCTCCACCACTCGGCTGCCGACGTTCCCGGAGGCTCCGGTCACCACGATCATGATTGCTCCTCAGATCTGCGCAGGTCCGTTCGCCTGCTGACCCGACGAAGCTAACATCGTGTGGATAGTAGGTACCTAGGGGAAAGTATTGGCGTTCGGACTCAGGAGGAGGAGCCGGCGAGCTGGGCCAGGCCCTCGGCGGCGACGCGGATGAAGACATCGTGGTCCGCGGCGAATTCTGAGTCCGGGATCGGGCGGTGCAGCACGATCTCGGTGATGCCGAGCTCGGCGTGCCGGCCGGCGAAGTCCACGAAGGCGTCGACGGAGTCCAGCATGGAGTTCCGGTCCGGGGTGAAGCCGGTGAGCATGATGCGCTCCAGCTCCCCGGGGTCCCGCCCGGCGGCCGCGCATGCCTCGCCGAGCCTTTCGACCTGGCCGCGGATCGCCGCCCGCGACTGCTCCGGGGTGCCTTCGTCGAAGAGCGCCGGATCGCCGGTGGTCACCCACGCCTGGCCGTACCGGGCGGCGAGGGCGAGGCCGCGCGGCCCGGTCGCGGCGACCGCGAAGGGCAGCCGGGGGCGCTGCACGCAGCCGGGGATGTTGCGCGCCTCGTCGGCGGTGTAATACGTGCCGCGCTCGGTGACCGCCCCGTGCGTGAGCAATTCGTCGAGCAGCCCGACGAACTCCCCGAACCGCGCCGCCCGCTCCCGCGGCGACCACGGCTCCTGGCCCAGCGCGGTGGCGTCGAACCCGGTACCGCCCGAGCCGATGCCGAGCACGACCCGCCCGCCGGAGATGTCGTCGAGCGACATCAGCTCCTTCGCGAGAGTGACCGGATGCCGGAAGTTCGGCGACGTCACGAGGGTGCCGAGGCGGATCCGCTCCGTGAGGGCCGCGGCGGCGGTCAGCGTCGGCAGCGCCCCGAACCACGGCTTGTCCCGGAACGTCCGCCACGACAGGTGGTCGTAGGTGTAAGCGGCGTGGAACCCCAGCTCCTCGGCCTCCCGCCACACCTCCCGGCCCTCGTCGTGCCAGCGGTAGATGGGCAGGATCACGGTGCTCAGTCGCATGAGGGCGACACTATGCCGTTCCCGCGCGAAAACGGGACCGGCTCCGTGGCAGGACGAGCCCGCGCCTGTCACCCGCCGGACTTGCGGAAGCGTCCGGCCAGGACGGGGTGGGCTCCCACCACAGGCCGGTCGCCCGCGCCGCCACTCCTTCGGCCACCGGCCGCTCCTCGGGCCCGCACCACGGCGAACAAGCCGGACCGTACTTTCTGCCCGACGAACGGTGCGCGGCGTACTGCCCCGCCGGGAGGAGTGCGGTCAGGCGGGGGATCCGCGTCCGGGCCGGCGGGCGTCCGCGGTGAGGGCGTCCATGCGGCGGGCGGCGACCTCCCGGTCCGCGGCCGCTGCGACGAACGCCGCGACGTGTTCCGCACCCACGAGGTCGCGGACGGCGCCCAGGGTGGCGGCGGGGAGAGCCACCTGCACGCTGTCCCCCTGTCGTACGGGCTCGGGCTCGGGCTCGCGGTCCGGGGCGGCGGGCGGCACCGCGTCGCCGAGGTGGCGACGCACGTGCGCGGTGGCACGCAGCCGCATCGCGCGGGCCAGCTCCGCGTCGACCGTCTGCTGGGCCAGCGGGCGCAGTCGCCGGACCAGGTCGGCGGCCTCGGCCGCCTCGGTGTCGCTCGGCGGGTGCTGGAGGAAGCGCTGGAAGACATACTCGGTGGTGAACTCCAGGAACCGCTCCGAGATGTGCTCCACCTGCCCGCGCAGCTCCCGCAGATGCCCGGTGATCGCCCCCAGCGGCACCCCGGCGGCGTGCAGTTCCACCGCCACGGCCAGCTCCTGCGGGCTGGGCACCGTGAACTCGTCCTCGCTGCCCGGCACCGGCTCCAGCACCCCCAGCCGCACCGCCTCCCGCACCGCGGACGGATCGGGTGTCCCGCCGAAGGCCTCGGTGAGCTCCTCCAGCCCGATGCGCGCCGGTCGCTCGTCCGACCAGGGCCGGTCCACCTCGCCGACCAGCCCGAGCACCCCGCCGAGCCCGGTGCCCGCGTCCCACGCGGCCAGCAGCTCCTTGATGCTGGCCAGCGTGTAGCCGCGCTCCAGCAGATCCGCGATCCGCCGCAGCCGCTCCAGGTGGGTGTCGCCGTAGACGTTGGCCCGCCCGCGCCGCTCGGGCTTCGGCAGCAGCCCTCGGTCGGTGTACGCGCGGATGGTGCGGACCGTCGTCCCGGTGATCCGGGACAGGTCCTCGATCCGGTACGCGCTCCTCCCGGTGTCGGCGTCGCTGCTCACCCGCTGGCCCTCATGTGCTCCCGCTCGGCTGCTCGTTCCCGTCCTCCGGGCCTCAGCGGCCTCCGCGCCGCCCGTCCCGCTCCCGCCTGCACCGTACGCCACCGGTTACAGCGGGGGGTCGACCCGGGCGAGGGCCCGTACAGCGCCCGGCGACAGCCGGCTCAGCCACCGCGCGCCGCGGGCCTCGGGCATCACGGGCACGACCGCGGTGTCCCGCAGCACCGCACGGACCACGGCGCGGGCGACCTTCTCCGGCGGGTAGTTGCGCAGTCGGTACAGCCGCGCGGACCTGACCCGGCGGCGCCGCTGCTCCTCGTCGCTCACACCGGTGTGCCGGGCGCTGCCGGTGATCGGGGTGTTCACCGGCCCGGGGCAGATGGCGCTCACGCCGATGCCCAGCGGTGCCAGCTCGGCTCTGAGGCATTCGCTCAGCATCAGCACGGCCGCCTTGGACGTGCTGTACGCGGGCAGCGTGCGTGACGGCAGGAAGGCCGCGGCCGATGCGGTGTTGACGATGTGGCCGCCCTCGCCGCGCTCGGCCATCTGGCGGCCGAAGAGCCGGCAGCCGTGGATGACACCCCACAGGTTGACGTCCAGCACCTGCTTCCAGTCCTCGGCGGTCGTGTCGAGGAAACGCCCGGCCAGACCGATGCCCGCGTTGTTGACCACCACGTCGGGCACACCGTGGCGCTCGCGGGTACGCGCGGCCAGCTCCTCCATCGCCTGCCCGTCGGACACGTCGACGGTCTCGGCCCAGGCGCCCGGCGCCCCCGCCGCGCGCGCCAGCTCCACCGTACGCGCGGCGCCCGCACCGTCCCGGTCCACGGCCACGACCCGCGCACCCGCGTCCGCGAACGCCACCGCCGTGGCCCGCCCGATCCCGCTCCCCGCGCCGGTGACCAGCACCAGCTGCCCGGCGAAACGCTCACCGGCGGCCCGCAGCTCCCGGGCCGGCGCGGGCCGCGACCCCTTGCCGCCCCTTTCCGTCCGTCCGCTCGCCGCGCCGCCTTCCCCTTCCAGGGCACCCTCCTGCGTCGCCGCGGCGAACTCCGCGATCCAGCGGGCCATCTGCTGCGGGCGGGAGCGCGGCACCCAGTGCTTGGCGGGCAGCGTGCGCCGGGTCAGCCGGGGCACCCAGCGATCCAGGTCGTCGTACAGCCGCTCGGACAGGAAGGCGTCGCCGGTCGGAGTGACGAGCTGTACGGGCACCTGCGCGTAGGCGTCCGGGCGGGGGTGGCCGAGGCGCTGGCGCACGTTGTCCCGGTAGAGCCATGTGCCGTTGGCGGCGTCCCGCGGCAACGAGGCGGTGGGGTAGCCGCATGCGGGCAGCTTCTCCGCGCGTGCGAGCATCCGGGGCCACTGCTTGCCCAGCGGGCCGCGCCAGGCCATTTCCGGCAGGACGGGGGTGTGCAGCGCGTAGATGTACCAGGACTTCAGGCCCTGGCCGAGCACCTGGGCGGCGCGGCGTGGGGTGGGGCGGCGCACCCGGCGTCTGATCCAGTGGCCGAAGTGGTCAAGGCACGGGCCCGAGACGGAGGTGAAGGACGCGATGCGGCCCGCCGTCTCCGGCACGGTGACGAACTCCCAGCCCTGCACCGAGCCCCAGTCGTGGCCGACCAGATGCACGGGCCGGTCCGGACTCACCGCGTCGGCGACGGCGAGGAAATCCAGCGTCAGCTTCTCCAGCGCGAATCCCCCGCGGAGCGGTGCCGGCGCCTGCGAGCGCCCGTGCCCGCGCACGTCGTAGCGGACCACATGGAAGCGGTCGGCCAGCAGCTCGGCCACTTCCGACCACACCTCCTTGCTGTCCGGATAGCCGTGCAGCAGCACCACCGTCGGCCGCGCCGGATCACCGGACTCGGCCACGCACAGCCGGACCCCGTCCGCACCGGTCACGAACCGCTCGGCCGTCCGCGGGCCCCCGCTCGCCTCCTGACGTCCTTCCTGTCCCCCCTCTTCGCCGGCGCCCTGACTCCCGCCCGTCCCGCTCATCTCGCTCACCCGCCCCTTCGTCCGCACATCCGAAGCTGACATCACTCACTGTGACATCGCTCGATGGGACGGTCAAGGCCCGGTCACTCCCTGTGGACAACCGCCTCACCGTTCGGCGGCAGCCCCGGGTCGTACCGACCCCTACGGGTGGTCAGCCCCGAGGAGTACACGAATCCGGCACCCCGGGGGGACGCCAGGGAGTGCTGCGGGCCACTACGGTCGTCCCGTGACTGTGATCTCCACCGAAAGCCTGAGCAAGCGGTACCCGGGCGTGACCGCTCTCGACGGGCTGTCCGTGGCCGTCACCCCCGGCGTGACCGGGCTGGTGGGGGCCAACGGGGCCGGGAAGTCGACGCTGATCAAGATCCTGCTGGGGCTGTCCCCGGCGACCGAGGGCAGGGCCGCCGTGCTCGGGCTCGACGTCGCGACCGACGGACCGCAGATCCGCAGCCTGGTCGGCTACATGCCCGAGCACGACTGCCTGCCGCCCGACGTGTCGGCGACCGAGTTCGTCGTGCACATGGCCCGGATGTCGGGGCTGCCGCCGTCCGCCGCGCGCGAGCGGACCGCGGACACGCTGCGCCACGTCGGCCTGTACGAGGAGCGGTACCGCCCGATGGGCGGGTATTCGACGGGCATGAAGCAGCGGGTCAAGCTCGCGCAGGCGCTCGTGCACGACCCGAAGCTGGTGCTGCTCGACGAGCCGACCAACGGTCTGGATCCGGCGGGGCGGGACGAGATGCTCGCCCTGATCCGCCGGGTGCACACCGACTTCGGCATCTCGGTGCTGGTCACCTCCCATCTGCTCGGCGAGCTGGAGCGCACCAGCGACCACATCGTCGTCATCGACGGGGGCAAACTGCTGCGCGCCTCCTCCACCAGCGATTTCACGCAGACCACCGCGTCCCTCGCGGTCGAGGTCACCGACCGCGAGGAGGATCTGCTCGCGCTGCTGACCGGCGCGGGCCTGACCACCCAGGCGCAGGGCCATCTGCTGCTGGTCGACATCGCCGGCGACGAGACGTACGACACCGTGCGCGACGCGGTGGCCGGCCTCGGTGTCGGCCTGGTGCGCATGGAGCAGCGCAGGCACCGGATAGCCGAACTGTTCGTCGACGACGACACCGCCCCGGCAGGGGCCGACGCCCACAGCAAGGAAGGAGACGGCCGTGAAGCAGCCTGACGTCACCGCACCCGGCGATACGGCGGCCGCCACCGCGGGCGCCCGCGCCACCGGTTCACCGCCCGACGTCATCCACGACATCGGCTACCGCAGCTACACCGGGCCGCGCCTCGGTCGCGGCTACGCACGCACCTCGCTCTTCGTCCAGAGCCTGCGCGGCGCCTACGGTCTCGGCCGAAGCGGCAAGTCCAAGGTGCTGCCGATGATCCTGCTGGGCGTGATGTGCCTGCCCGCGCTGATCATGGTCGCGGTCGCGATCTTCGCCGACCGCAGCGACCTGCCTGTCGCGTACACCCGCTACGCCGTAGTGCTCCAGGCGGTCATCACGCTCTTCGTCGCCGCCCAGGCCCCGCAGTCGGTCAGCCGTGACCTGCGCTTCAAGACGACCCCGCTGTACTTCTCCCGCCCCATCGAGCGGGTCGACTACGTGGCGGCCAAGTACGCGGCGCTGGCCGCGGCGATCTTCCTGCTCACCACGATCCCGCTCCTCATCCTCTACATCGGCGCGCTGCTGGCGAAGCTGGGCTTCGCGCACCAGACCGCCGGGTTTGCGAAGGGCCTGGTGTCCGTCATATTGCTCTCCCTGCTCTTCGCGGGGATCGGTCTGGTCATCGCGGCGGTCACGCCGCGCCGCGGCTTCGGCGTGGCGGCGGTGATCGCCCTGTTCGTGATCACCTACGCGGCCGTCTCCAGCGTGCAGGGCGTGGCCGGGACGCAGGAGCACTACGACGTCATCGGCTGGATCGGCCTCTTCTCGCCGGTCACCCTGATCGACGGCTTCCAGACCTGGTTCCTCGGCGCCCGTTCCGCCTTCCCGCAGGCCGCGGGACCGCCGAACGCGGCGGCAGGAATCGCGTACCTGCTGGTCCTCGTCGGCGTCATCACGGGCACGTTCGGGCTGCTGATGCGGCGCTACCGGAAGGTGGGCCTGTCGTGACCACGATCACCATCGACAACGTCTCGCGCTGGTTCGGCAACGTGGTGGCGGTCAACGACGTCACGATGAGCATCGGACCGGGTGTGACGGGGCTGCTCGGCCCCAACGGCGCCGGCAAGTCCACCCTCATCAACATGATGGCCGGCTTCCTCGCCCCCTCCAGCGGCACGGTCACGCTGGACGGCAGCGTCATCTGGCGCAACGAGCAGGCCTACCGGGAGATCGGCATCGTGCCCGAGCGCGAGTCGATGTACGACTTCCTCACCGCCCGCGAGTTCGTCGTCGCCAACGCCGAGCTGCACGGGCTGCCGGATCCGGGCGCCGCCGCTCAGCGGGCGCTGGCCACCGTCGGGATGGAGTACGCGCAGCACCGCCGGATCGAGACGTACAGCAAGGGCATGCGGCAGCGCGCCAAGATGGCGTCCGCGCTCGTCCACGAGCCCTCCGTGCTGCTGCTCGACGAGCCGTTCAACGGTATGGACCCGCGGCAGCGGCTGCACCTCATGGAGCTGCTGCGGCGGATGGGCGCCGACGGGCGCACCGTGCTGTTCTCCTCGCACATCCTGGAGGAGGTCGAGCAGCTCGCCCACCACATCGAGGTCGTGGTGGCCGGCCGCCACGCCGCCTCCGGCGACTTCCGCAAGATCCGCCGCCTGATGACCGACCGCCCGCACCGCTACCTCGTGCGGTCCAGCGACGACCGGCAGCTGGCGTCCGCGCTGATCGCGCACGCGTCCACCGCAGCGATCGAGCTGGACCTGCGGGAGAACGCCCTGCTCGTCCAGGCGGTCGACTTCGCCGGTTTCACCGAGTTCCTGCCCCGGATCGCCCGCGACCACGGCATCCGGCTCTTCACGGTCTCGCCGTCCGACGAGTCCTTGGAGAGCGTCTTCTCCTACCTGGTCACGGCGTAAGGAGCGACCGACATGTCCGTCACCACCGCCCCGTCCGGCCGCGCCGCCGCGCCGCCGTCACCGGGCCCCCGGGTCTACCACCCGACCGTCGCCCGGCTGACGTACGGTGCGCTGCTCGGCCGCCGCCGGGCCCTGCTGCTCTTCGGCCTGCCGCTGCTCACACTGATCATCGCGGGCGCGGTCCGCCTGCTCGGCGGCGCCGACGACTCCACGGCGAACGACGTGCTCCAGGGCTTCGGGCTCAGCGCGATGGTCCCGCTGGTCGGCGTCATCGCCGGCACCGGCGCGATCGGTCCGGAAATCGACGACGGCGCGATCGTCTACCTGCTCGCCAAGCCGATCAAACGCGGCACGATCATCCTGACCAAGCTGATCGTGGCCATAGGCGTCAGCCTCGCCTTCACCGCGATCCCGGTGCTGCTCGCGGGATACATACTCAACGCCAACGGGCAGAACGTGGCCGTCGCGTACGCCATCGGCTCCGCCGTGGCCTGCGTCGCCTACTCCGCGATCTTCCTGCTGCTGGGTGTCGTGACGCGGCACGCGGTGGTGGTCGGCCTGGTCTACGCGCTGGTGTGGGAAGGCGCGGTCGGCAACGTGGTGCCGGGTGCCCGCAAGCTCAGCGTTCAGCAGTGGGCGCTGGCCGTCGCGCAGAAGTTCGCGCACGGCGACGTGGTCAGCTCCGACGTGGGCCTCACCGCGAGCGTGGTGCTGCTGGCCGTCGTGACCGTGGCGGCCACCTGGTTCGCCGCCCGCAGGCTGCGCAGCCTGAAGCTCGCAGCCGAGGAGTGACCCGGCTCCCCGTACGCACCGCGGCGTGTCGCCGTACACCGGCGGCGGCCGCGGGCGGCGGGGGCACGGGGCGGACGGGCCGCTGCGGCGGGTCAGTGTCGCCGGGCGGGCGAGCGTACCGCGGTGAAGACTGAGGGCGATGCCCCCGCAGACACCGCAGGCGGCGCGGCCGGTGGCGGACCGGGCCCGTGCCGCGGCGCTCCGGCTCCGCCGCGTCACCCCGCGCGACGCGCGCCGGTTCGCCGCGCGGTGGGTGCGGTCCTCGCCCGGCACCCACATCTGGCTCGCCACCCTGGCGGTCACCAGCGTGGTCGTGGCGGCCGTCGCCCCGCACACCCGCTCGGCGCTGCTGCACCACTACAGCACCAACCTCGTCGAGCTGCACCATCACCCGGTCCGCGTACTGATAGGCAGCGCGTTCTGGATCCAGACGCCGTCGGCGTTCGCCTTCTACAGCGTGCTCTTCGAACTGGTCCACGCCCCCGCCGAGCGCTGGCTCGGCACCTGGCGCTGGCTCTTCACCGCGGCCACCGCGCACATCGGCGCGACGCTCGTCAGCCAGAAGGCGGTCTTCTTCGGCATAAGGGACGACCGGCTGCCGTACTCCCTCGCGCACACCGTGGACATCGGGGTGAGCTACGGCCTGGCCGGGATCGTCGGCGTGCTCGCCTACCGGGTGCCGCGGCCGTGGCGCTGGGGGTATCTGGGGGCGCTGCTCTGCTTCTTCGCCCGCCCGGTGCTGGCCGGCGGCACGTACACCGAGCTGGGGCACCTCACGGCGTTCCTGCTCGGGCTGTGCTGCCACGCGGCGACACCGCTGCCGACGCCCCGCGGCCCGGCCGGAGCGGGCGCCCTGGTCAGAGCAGGCGACCTGGTCAGAGCGGGTCGAAGAGCCGCTCCAGGACAGGCACGATCCCGTCCTCGTCGTTGGACGCGGTGACCTCGTCGGCGACCGCCTTCAAGTCCGGGTGGGCGTTGGCCATGGCCACGCCGTGTCCGGCCCACGCGAACATCGGGATGTCGTTGGGCATGTCCCCGAAGGCGATCGTCTCGGCGGCCGCCACCCCCAGCCGCCGCGCGGCCAGCGACAGCCCGGTCGCCTTGGTCAGGCCCAGCGGCAGCAGTTCCACGATGCCCGCGCCCGCCATGGTCGCGCTGACCATGGTGCCCGCCACCTCGTTGGCCACCCGCGTCAGCTCGTCGTCGGTCAGCTGCGGGTGCTGTATGTAGAGCTTGTTGAGCGGCTCCGCCCACAGCTCGTCCGGGCCGGAGATGTGCAGGACCGGCAGCTCGGGGTTGTGCACGTACCCCGGACCGATCAGCACCTCGCCGGTGAGGCCGTCGCGGCTCGCGGCCACCGCCAGCGGTCCGGTCTCCGCCTCGATCTTGGCCAGCGCCAGCGCGCCGACCTGCCGGTCCAGCGTGACCGAGGTCAGCAGCCGGCCGGACGCGGCGTCGTACACCTGCGCGCCCTGGGCGCAGACGGCGAGCCCCTGGTAGTCGAGGAGGTCCAGCACGTGACGGACCCACGGGACGGCGCGGCCGGTCACCACGATGTGCGCGGCGCCCTTGGCGGCGACCGCCGCGAGCGCGTCCCGCGAACGGGGCGAGACGGTCGCGTCACTGCGCAGCAGCGTGCCGTCCAGATCGGTCGCGACCAGCCGGAAGGGCAGCTTCCCGGCGCCCGCCGCGGCGGCCCGGTCCGGCGCGCTCACTTGGCGGCGGCCGGCGCGGTGGACGAGCCGGACGGCTCCAGCAGCTCGCGCCCGCCCAGATACGGCCGCAGCACCTGCGGGACGCGCACCGAACCATCGGCCTGCTGGTGGTTCTCCAGGAGGGCGACGATCGTGCGCGTCACGGCGCACAGCGTGCCGTTGAGCGTGGCGAGCGGGCGGGTGCCGTTCTCGTCGCGCAGGCGCACGCTCAGCCGCCGGGCCTGGAATTCGTTCGTGTTCGACGTGGACGTCAGCTCGCGGTACTTGCCCTGGGTCGGGATCCACGCCTCGCAGTCGAACTTCCGCGACGCCGACAGGCCCAGGTCGCCCGAGGCCAGCTCGACCACCTGGAAGGGCAGCTCCAGCGACGTCAGCCACTGCTTCTCCCAGGCCAGCAGCCGCTGGTGCTCGGCCTCCGCCTCCTCGGGAGTGGTGAAGACGAACATCTCCACCTTGTCGAACTGGTGCACCCGGAAGATGCCGCGGGTGTCCTTGCCGTACGAGCCGGCCTCGCGGCGGTAGCAGGACGAGAAGCCCGCGTAGCGCAGCGGCAGCCGACCCGCCTCGATGATCTCGTCCATGTGGTAGGCCGCGAGCGGGACCTCGGAGGTGCCGACCAGGTACAGGTCGTCCTTGTCGAGGTGGTACACGTCGTCCTCGGCCTGGCCGAGGTAGCCGGTGCCGGCCATGGCGGCGGGCTTGACCAGGTTCGGCGTCAGCATCGGGGTGAAGCCGGCGGCGGTCGCCTGCGCCATGGCCGCGTTGACCAGGGCCAGCTCCAGCAGCGCGCCGATGCCGGTCAGGTAGTAGAAGCGCGAACCGGACACCTTGGCGCCGCGCTCGGTGTCGATGGCGCCGAGCAGCTCGCCCAGCTCCAGGTGGTCGCGCGGGGTGAAGCCCTCGGCCGCGAAGTCGCGCGGGGTGCCGTGCTGCTCGACGACGGCGAAGTCCTCCTCGCCGCCGATGGGGGCGTCGGGGTGGACGATGTTGCCGAGCCGGAGCAGCAGCTGCTGGGCCTCCTCGGCGGCTTCGTGCTGCTCGGCGTCGGCGGCCTTGACCGCGGCCGACAGCTCGCCGGCGCGGCGCAGCAGCTCGGCCTTCTCGTCGCCCTGCGCCTTGGGGATCAGCTTGCCCAGCTGCTTCTGCTCGGCGCGCAGCTCGTCGAAGCGCGTGCCGGAGGACCGGCGGCGCTCGTCGGCGGACAGCAGGGAGTCGACGAGCGCGACATCCTCTCCACGGGCGCGCTGCGAGGCGCGCACACGGTCGGGGTCGTCACGGAGCAGGCGAAGGTCGATCACGGTCACAGGCTACCGGGGCGGGGCGCGCGGGCGCGACAACTTAGCGGCTTTATGCCCGATATGAGAGTTTCACTACATAAGCGTGGGAAATCCGCAGTGCGGGCGAAAAAATGGCCCGTCAACCATATTGCGGCCGTCCCACGACCAGGTGCATCCGGCTTGTGGAGAACCGGAGTTGATCATCTCTCCCGGAGTGGGTTATCCACAGGCCTGCGGAAGATCTCCACCACTTGTCCACAGGGTGTGGGGAAGATCTGTGGAGGAAGGGCGAGATCATTCCGGGGGCCGGGTGAACGGCTATGGATTCCCCGTCGAAACTCGCTCCACACTCACTTTCGAGTGAGAAATGCTCCTCGGACGAGTGGGTCGCGCGAAATGGGCTGACGAGGTGCGTCCTGCGGAATCTGTGGCGAGCTGGTGTCTGTGTACCGATTTGTCGATGACGTCGGCTTCGCCTGTCGACTTGTCCCCACGTTACCCACAGGCCTGCGGCACCCCCTGTGGATAACTCGCGGGTAGCTGTGCAGAACACAGCAGAACAGTGCAGAACACCTGTGCAGAGCCGGTTCGGGCTGCCGTACGGCCGGCGCACGCACCCGCCGTACGGATCCGCTCAGCCGCGGCCGTCGAGGGCGCGGTTCAGCCAGTCCGAGGCCTCGGCGAACTCCGTGTCGCCGGTGCCGCGCGCGATGGCCCCCGCCACCTCGTCCGCCCGCGGGTACGACCCGAGGAAGCGCACGTTCAGGCAGCGCCGCCGCAGCCCCATCAGGGTCTCGCCGACCCGCCGGTCGGTCAGGTGGCCCTCGGCGTCGACGGAGAAGCAGTAACGGCCGAGGCCCTCGCCCGTGGGCCGGGACTCGATCCGCATCAGGTTCACCCCGCGGATCGAGAACTCCTGCAGCAGCTCCAGCAACGCGCCCGGATGGTCGTCGCGCAGCCAGAAGACCGCCGACGTCTTGTCCGCCCCGGTCGGCGACGCCAGCCGTGCGGGGCGGCCGACCAGCACGAAGCGCGTCGTCGCGTTGGCCGCGTCGGCGATGTCAGTCGCCACCGGCTCAAGACCGTACGTCGGCGCCGCGAATTCCCCCGCGAAGGCGCCGTCGAAACGGCCCTCCTGTACCAGCCGCGCGCCGTCCGCGTTGGACGCCGCCGACTCCCACACCGCGTCCGGCAGGTGCTCGGACAACCACTGCCGCACCTGCGCCTGCGCCGCCGGATGACCGGTGACCGTCTTCACCGAGGTCAGGTCCGTGCCGGGGCGCACCAGCAGCGCGAAGGCGATCGGCAGCAGCACCTCGCGGTAGATCATCAGCGGCTCGCCGAAGGCCAGCTCGTCCAGGGTCGCGGTGATGCCGCCCTCGACGGAGTTCTCGATCGGCACCAGCGCGCCGCCCGCCTCGCCCGCGCGCACCGCGTCCAGCGCGGCCGGCACGGACACCATGGGCACGAGCTCGCGTGTCGCCGCCTCGGGCAGTGACCGCAGCGCGGCCTCCGTGAAGGTGCCCTCGGGGCCCAGGTACGTGTAGCGGCTCGCTGACGACATGCAAGCAGCCTAACGGCCCGCGCGCACTGCTCCGTACGGGTAACGCACCGTCACCCCATCCGCGGTATCCTCCGGCGCGGCTCACCCCTCCAGCAGCCGCTGGCCCACGTATTCCCCCGGCCCTGCCCCGCCCGGCACCGCGAACAGGCCGCTCGCCTCGTGCCGCAGGAAGCGCGACAGCCCGTCCGCGCCGTCGAGCTTGCGCTGCACCGGCACGAAGCCCCGCATCGGATCCGCCTGCCAGGCCACGAAGAGCAGCCCCGCGTCCGGTGTCCCGTCCGCGCCTATGCCGTCGTGGTACGAGAACGAGCGCCGCAGCATGGCCGCGCCGCCGTTGGAGGCCGGGGCCGCGACGCGGATGTGGGCGTCCCCCGGAATCGCGAGGGTGCCGTCCGCGCCGAACGCGGCGAGGTCGGCCGGCGTGGTCTCGGCGCCGCCGGACAGCGGCGCCCCGTCCGACTTGCGGCGCCCGATCACCTTCTCCTGGCGCGCCACCGGGAGGTGGTCCCAGTCGTCGAGCAGCATCCTGATCCGCCGTACCACCGCGTACGACCCGCCCGCCATCCACGCGGGTGAGCCGTGCGGCGGCACGAAGACCCGGGCGGCGAAGTCCGGGTCGGAGGGCTTGGGGTTGTTGGTGCCGTCGATCTGGCCCATCAGGTTGCGCCCGGTCACGGCGCGGGAGGCCGCGCCGGGGCTGCGGGTGAAGCCGTTCATCTGCCAGCGCACCGCGGCCCGTTCCCGCGCCGCCTTCTGGAGCACCCGCAGCGCGTGGAAGGCCACCAGCGCGTCGTCCGCACCTATCTGCACCCACAGGTCGCCGTCGCTGCGACCGGCGTCCAGCCGGTCGCCGGGGAAGCGCGGCAGCGGCGCCAGGGCCTCGGGCAGCGCCGAGCCGAGCCCGGTGCGCGCGAAGAAGCCGCGGCCGAAGCCGAAGGTGACGGTGAGCGAGGCCGGACCGGCGTCGTAGGCGATCTGGTCGTCATACGCCGCGGGTGCCGCGGGGCGGTCCTGCCGGGTCATCGTGCGCACCGCGGCCGACCAGCGCCGCATCAGCTCCGCCGCGCCCCGCCGCCCGGCGTCCGGCAGCAGGTCGAAGGCCACCAGATGGCCGCGGGACTGCGCGGGCTGCACGATGCCCGCCTGGTGGGCGCCTTCGAAGGGGATGTGCGCGGAGCCGACCGTGCCGAGCGCGACGGGCTCCGTGCGCGCGGCAGCCGTGCCCGCAGCCCCGGCCGCGCCCCCGGCGACCAGGCCGGCCGCGCCCGCGGTGCCCAGCAGGCGCCGCCGGGTGAACGGCGCGGCATATTGCCGGGCCGTTCGGTCGGCGCCGCCTTCTGCCGTGCCGTCGGCGGGCGGGGCCGCCGCACGCCGGGCCTTCGGCCCGCCCGCGCCGGGGGCGTCCGCCTGCCCGCATATTGCGGGGTCGTCGGCGGACGGCCGGGGCTCGGCCCGCGGACCTCCGGCGGACTCGGGGCCTTCCGCCGCCGATCCGCCGGAGGCCTTGCGGCCTGCCCTGCCGGTCCTGCTCGCTTTGCCGGTCCTGCCGGTCCTGCCTGCCGTGCTCATGTGTGCTCGCTCTTGCCGTGTCGTGACGCGGGAGGTGCTCTGCCGCTCAGGAGGTGATCTGTACGTTCCGCGTCACCGTCACCTCGTCGATGTCGGAGGTGCGCACGGTGAGCGCGAGCTGCCAGGTGCCCGCGAGCGGCAGCCGTACGCCGGTCGCGATCCAGTGCCCGCCGGTGAAGGCGCTGACCTTCGCCGGGAGCGGCCCCAGGTGCTGCGCGGGCAGGGTGAAGGCGAGCCGTACCTCGGGCGCCTTGATCGGCTTCCCTGACGGGTCGGCGAGCTCCAGGTGCACCTCCGCGTCCTGGCCCGCACGCGGCGGGGCGAGGGTGAGGGACGCGGTGCCCTTGCCGCCCGCGCCGCCGGTGTCGAAGGGGATGCTCAGGCTGACCTGCTGCGGCGCGGTGGCCGCCGGGGCGCTCGCGCCGGGGGCGGCCGGAGCCTTGGCCAGGTTCTTCTGCTCCTCCGCGGCCCGGCCGGGCTGGCTGCCGGTGAGGATGGTGGTGACGGTCAGCAGGACGACGGCGATGCCCGCCTCGATCAGCACCGAGCGGCGCAGCGCCACCCGTGCGGGGTCGGCGTCGCGCACCTTCCGCTCGCGGGCCGCGGCCCGTACCGCCTGCTGCCTGCGCAGCTGGGCCGCCCGCCGCGGGTCGCCCCCGGCGGCGCGCTCGACGGCGGCGTCCGGGCCCGATCCCGCGTCGGAGGAGTCGCCCGCCCCGGCTGCTCCCCCGGCCGCCGCGTCGGCGGCGTCGTCCGTGCCGCCCCGCGCGCCCTGGCCGGGCTCCTGGGCGCCTTCCGCGCCCGCCACGGCCTCCGGCCCGCCCGCTGCCGCCACGACGGCCTGACGGGGCGTCCGGCGCGCTTGCGCGCGCGCGTCCTGACCGGCTTCGCGCGCCTTCTGCCGCCCGACCTTCGCGGCCTTGCCCGCCTTGCCCGCCGTCACCGCCGCGGGCACTGCCTCGCCGAGGGACCGCGTCCAGCGGCGGGAGAACCACGCGGTGCCCACGAGGCAGCACACCAGCCCGATCTTGATGAGCAGCAGCCGCCCGTAGGAGGTGTCGGTGAAGGCGCGCCAGGTGCCGATCTGCCGCCAGGCCTGGTAGGTGCCGGTGCCGACCAGCGCGGTGATCGCGGTCAGCGCGATCGTGGAGAAACGGCGTACGGCGGCCCGTTCGAGCGTTGCCGCCGTGGAGGGCAGGCTGAGCGCGGTGAGCAGGGTGACCAGGCCGCCCAGCCACACCGCCATGGACACCAGGTGGACGACGTCGACCGGCATCGCCACCTTGCGCTGGATGCCGACCGAGGCGTGCTCGGCCATCGCCCAGGTGGCGGCGACACCCACCGCCACGACGCTGCCGCCGATGCCCAGGCCCCACGCCAGGTCGGCGCGTTCCTCCGGGTCCTCGCGCTCGGTGAAACTGCCGAAGAGCACGGCGAGGAAGACCGCGGCGGCGGCGAGCAGCAGCAGCCGGGAGACGAGCGCGGCGCCCGGGCGGGTCTCCAGCTGGGTGCGGATCACGTCCAGGTCGAAGGCGTCGCCGAGCCCCGTGCCGTTGGCGTACGGGCCACGCAGCATGATCAGCGCGATGGTCGCGGCGACCAGGGCGACCCAGCCGCCGGCCGCGAGCCGCTTCATCGGGCGCAGCCGGGCCCCCTGCGGCCAGCACACCGACAGGAAGACGCAGCCGCCGACCAGCAGCGCGAAGCCGCCGTACGCGACGTAGCGCGCCACGCCGTAGAGCGTGCCCGCGGCGCCGCCGCCCACCGCGGCCTCCGCCGACACGTCGACGGTGGTCTTCGAGGGCGCGCCCACCGAGAAGGTGAAGGCGCCCGCGACCGGGTGGCTGTCCTGCGAGACGGCCTTCCACGCCACTGTGTACGTGCCGTTGCCGAGCCCCGTGCGCAGCCCGACGGTCGCGGTGGACCCGGAGTCCTTGCCGTCGGCGTGCGCGGGGGTGCCGACGGCGACGTTCACGCCCTGCGGGTCCAGGACGCGCAGCGAATCGGCGGACAGGAGCACGCCCTCGGAGAAGGTGAGCACCACCCGCTGCGGCGCGGTCTGCACGACCGAGCCGTCGGCGGGGTCGGTACGCAGCAGCGCCGCGTGCGCGGACGCGGGCGTGGCGGTGCCGAGCAGTACCGCGACGAGTGCGCCCAGCGTGGCGAGCAGCGCCGCAGCGGCACGGCGCGGCACGAGGCGCCGCTCCTGCCGCCGCGCGGAAAGCCGTCTGTTCATGCGTGGATCAGCCCCTCGGGTCGTACGTCGTCGGCCGCACGGGCAGGGTGACCGTGACCGTGGCGGGCGAGGCGTGGGTGAAGTGGAGTCGCAGGGTGATCTGCTCGCCCACCGAGGGTTTGTGGGTGAGTCCTTCGAGCATCATGTGGGCACCGCCGGAGCCCAGGGTGAGCTTGCCCCCCGCAGGCACGGTGAGTGCGCCCACCTGGCGCATGGTGGTGCCGGTCGTGGTGTGCAGGGTGACGTGCGCGGCCAGCGGCGTGGTCACCGAGGTCAGCTCGGCGTCCGTACCGCCGGTGTTGGCCACCGTCACGTACGCGGCGGCCTCGTCGGTGAGCAGCGGCCGGGGAATGTACCCGCCGCTCACCACGAGCCGTGCGCTGCCGCCTGGGCCCGAACCGCCGCCGGGAGCCGATCCCGGTCCCGATCCGCGCCCGGCCAGGCCCGCTGCCGCGCCGGTCGCCGCGGCCACTGCCACGACCCCGCCCATTGCGCCCAGAAGTGCCCGCCGCCGCTTCACGGCGCCTCACTCCTGATGAGCTTGGGCAGGTCGTGGGCGTACTGCTGGGCGGTGGTGCCGGACATGTACAGCACGTGGGCCTTGTCGTCCTTGGGCCAGAAGGCCAGCACCTCGGCGCCGTGGGTGACGGTGATGCTGCCGTCCTTCTCCTTCACCGGCGGTGTGATGCCGACGCCGACCGACCGGGCGGCGTTCTGGATCGTGGTGAAGTCGCCGGTCAGGCCGATGAAGCTCTTGTCCATCGCGCCCAGCCACTCGGTCAGCCGGGCCGGGGTGTCGCGGTCCGGGTCGGTGGTGACGAACACGACCCGCAGCCGCGCCTGGTCCGCCGCGGGCAGCTTGGACTTGGCCAGGGCGATGTCGCTCATGGTGGTCGGGCAGACGTCGGGGCAGTGCGTGTAGCCGAAGAAGAGCAGCACGGGATGCCCGGCCGTCTGCTTGACCAGGTCGAACGGCTTGCCCTGGTTGTCGGTCAGGTGCAGCTGAGGCTTGTTGAAGGGCGTGTCGAGCAGCGTGCCGGGCTGGCTCGCCGCCGTGGACACGTCCGCCGCGGGCCCGGAGCCCGGGCCGGAGGCGTCGGAGCCCCCCGAGCCTCCGCAGCCGCTGAGCAGGAGGGCACAGGCGGCGGCGAGGGCGACGGCGGCGGTCTTGGCGGTGGTGCGCATAGGTGGTCCCCAGGGTGCGATGGCGAAGGCCGGGCGGCCGCGGAGCCGCGCTAGTGGGGCGCGGCCGCCCGGCGTATTGCGTGTGCGTCAGTCGGTGGCCGCGGAGCCGCCGGAGGCCTCCGCCACAGCCGTACGGCGCCGTCCGGCGAGGACGCCGAAGCCGACGCCCGCGGCGCCGACGACGATGCCGGCGATGCCGAGGGCCCGCGCGGTGTCGTCGCTGCCGCCGCCGGACCCGGCGGCCTGCGACGCGGACGTGCCGGAGCCGCTGTCGGCGGCGGGTGCGGGTGCGGGGGTGCCCGTGGCGGCGCCGGCGTCGTCGGGCGCGGCCGCGGTCAGCTTCAGGGTCGGGGCCGGGTCCTGCGGCTCGGCCTGGCCGGCCTGCGGGATCTCGATCCAGCGGACGACGTCGCCGTTGTCGTAGGTCTGCAGCGTCTTGAACGACAGCGAGTCGGTGTCGGAGGGCAGCGGACCGAAGGAGACCGGGAACTGCTGGAACTGCCCGGGCGCGATCTTCCCGCCGGTCCAGGTGATCTTGGTGACGGCCTGGTCGATCGTGCCGTCGTCGGTCTTGATCGGCGTCGCCAGCTTCGACTTGGTCACCTGCGCGGTCCAGCCGGGCACCGGCTGGAGGGACACCGACGCGATCGGGTGGTCGGTGGGCAGGTTGACCTCGATCTTGACGGTCGAGGCACCGTCCTGCTCGTTGGGCACCTTGAAGGCGACCGTGGTGTAGCCGCCCTTGGCGGCGGTGGTCGGCTGCACGGTGACGTGGGCGAAGGCCGGTACCGCCGCCAGCAGGACGGTCGCGCCGGCGAGGGCGGCGACGGTCGCGGCGCGGCCGCGCAGGCGGGGCATGCCGGAGGTGCGGGCCACTCGGGAAGTGCGGGAAGTGCTCATGGCAGGGCTTCTCCACGGTGAGGGGTGCTGCGGACGGAAGGCTGTGCAGGCGCGGACCGCGCCCGTCGCAACGGCGTGCACGGGGCGCGGCGCACGGGCGTACGGAGCCGGCTGCCGCGGCAATGTGCGACGGGCCCGGGGCGTACGCGGGTGCGCCGCCGGTGTGCTGGTGCGGCGGCCGCGGCGTGGCGTACCCGCGCGCCGTCCGCCCGTCACCCGAGCCGCACCTGCCGCGGGCACCGGAGGCGCCCCGCGTCGTCACCGCCGGCCGCGGCAGCTGCGGCACCGGAAGGCCCGGTGGCAACAGGAATGCTGACGAAACCGGATGAACGCGGATGAGCCCGGAGTAACCGGGGTGAGGAAGAGGCGGGTGGGGCCGACGTCGCGTCAGGCCGCCAGTGCCACCGGCGGACCGCGCCGGGCCAGCGAATGCCGCAGCAGCACCGTGCGCCAGGCGGCGCGAGGTGTCCCCTCGGTACGCGGCGGGCCGTGCCGCGGGGCGCCGGCCAGGCCGGCGGTGAGCGCGGCCAGCAGCGCGTGCGCGCGGCGTACGGCGGCGGGGCTGAATCCGGTGAGCTCCGCCGCCGTACGCGCCGACAGCCTGACCAGCCGCCAGAGCGCGGCCTCGCCTCGCCGCAGCAGCCAGCCCGCCACCACGGCGGCCAGCAGGTGCGCGAGCAGCATCGGCAGCGAGCACAGCGGCAGCGCGGCCAGCGCCGAGCGTGCGGTGAGACCGGCCGACGGCGTCATCCCCGGCATCCCCGCGGTGTGCGCCGCGTGCGGGCCGAGGCCCGCGGCCGACACGATCTGCCGCGCGGACTGCGGCGTCAGAGCCGTCGCGTGGGTGCCGCACACCAGCCGGGCGGCCACCGTCAGCAGCCCGCCGTCAGCGCCACTCGAAGGAGTGAGCCCCGGTGTGGCGCACATCTGGCCCGCGCCGAAGACCATGTGCAGGGTGAGCTGTCCGGCGGCCAGGCTCGCGGCGATGCCCGGAAGCGTGCGCTCCCGGCCCGCCAGCGGCGCCACGACGGCGACGACCCCCAGCCACCCCAGCGCCAGCGACCAGCCCGGCACCGGCGTGCCCGAGGCCAGTGTGTGCCCGGCGGCGGCCAGCACGACGCAGACCGCGGCAAAGAGCGCGGCCCTCAGCAGTCGCATGCCGGCGCCTGCGCGCACAGCGAGGGCGGGGGTAGCCATGACGGCCGACATCTTCTCACCACGCGCCCCGTCGGTGAACAAGGGGGGTGTCCGGCTCGCGGTGGTGTGTCCGGTTGCCTTTACACCCGATTGCCGGGCGCGGGAATCCGCCGAATGAGCGGTATCACGTCAACACCGCGCTTACGGGGCGGCCTTCGCGGCAATACGTAGTCGTATGTCGAGCCGCAGCCAGGAGGCTGAGCATGAGCATCTGGTGGTCACTCCATTTGCGGCGCGAGGCTGCGAGCGTCCCGCTCGCCCGGAAGCTCCTGCTCGGGACGATGGAGACCGCCGGGGTGGACCCCGACATCTCCTTCGACCTGTCGGTGGCGCTGTCCGAGGCGTGCGCGAACGCTGTTGAGCACGCCGGAACGGCGACCGGCTACTGCGTCACCGCCCACATCGACGGTGACTGCTGCCGGATCGAGGTCGCCGACTCCGGGCCCACGACCTCCCGCGACCGCACGACCGTCTTCGAGCACGCACCCGACCTCGACCGCAAACCCGACTGGATCCTGCACCCCGCCCGACCACTGCCGCACCGCGGGCAGTACGCCGAGCACGGGCGCGGGCTCATCCTGATCGAAGCGCTGGTGGACCATGTGCGCTTCCACGACCGCCCCGGCGTCGGGACGGCCGTGTCCTTCGACAAGGTCCTCAAGTGGCGCGACGACGCCCTCCTCAAGGCGTCGTGACGCCTTGAGGAGGGCGTCCGGGGGGCGTACCTCGCGAGGCTTCGCGGGGGGACCCCTCCGGGCCCGCTAGCCGCGAAGCCCTGCCATCCAGGACTCGACCTCGGCCGAGGCGCGCGGCAGGGCGGCGGACAGATTGCGGTTGCCCCCCGCCGTGACGAGGATGTCGTCCTCGATGCGGACACCGATGCCGCGGTATTCCTCCGGCACGGTCACGTCGTCCGCCTGGAAGTACAGCCCGGGCTCCACGGTGAGCACCATGCCCGGCTCCAGCGTGCAGTCGACGTACGCCTCGGTGCGCGCGTGCGCGCAGTCGTGGACGTCGATGCCGAGCATGTGGCCGGTGCCGTGCAGCGTCCATCGGCGCTGCAGGCCCAGTTCGAGCACGCGCTCGACAGTGCCCTCCAGCAGGCCCCACGCGACCAGGTGCTCGGCGAGCACGCGCTGGGCGGCGTCGTGGAAGTCGCGGTAGGCGGCACCCGGCTTGACGGCCGCGATGCCCGCCTCCTGCGCGGCGTACACCGCGTCGTAGATCTTCCGCTGGAGCGGTGTGAAGCTGCCGTTGACCGGCAGCGTACGGGTCACGTCGGCGGTGTAGAGGTGGCGCGTCTCGACGCCCGCGTCCAGCAGCAGCAGGTCGCCGGAGCGCACCGGGCCGTCGTTGCGCACCCAGTGCAGCGTGGTCGCGTGCGGGCCGGAGGCGCAGATGGAGCCGTATCCCACGTCGTTGCCCTCGACGCGGGCGCGCAGGAAGAAGGTGCCCTCGATCCAGCGCTCCGAGGTGGCCTCGGCCTTGTCGAGCACCTTGACGACGTCCTCGAAGCCGCGGGCCGTCGAGGCGCAGGCCTGCTCCAGCTCGGTGATCTCGAAGTCGTCCTTGACCAGGCGCAGCTCGGACAGGAAGACGGTCAGCTCCCGGTCCCGCTCGGCGGTGACCTTGTCCGTCAGCGCCGCCTCCACGCCCGCGTCGTGGCCGCGCACGACCCGGACCGGCCCGGTGGCCTCGCGCAGCACGTCGGCGACCGTGCGCACGTCGCGGCAGGGCAGGCCGAGCAGCTGCTCGCCCTCGGCCAGGCTGTTGCGGCGGCCGACCCACAGCTCGCCCTGGCCGTGCAGCCAGAACTCGCCGTTCTCCCGGTCGGAGCGCGGCAGCAGATAGGCCGTGGCCTCGTGGCCGCCCTCGGCGAGCGGCTCCAGCACCAGGACGGCGTCCTGCGTCTGGTCGCCGGTGAGGTGGGCGTACTCGGTCGCGGCGCGGAAGGGGTAGTCCGTGTCGTTGGAACGACGGCGCAGATTGCCGGCCGGCACCACGATGCGCTCGCCGGGGAAGCGCGCCGACACCGCGGCACGCCGCGCGGCCGTCTGCCGCGCCTGCGGGATCGGCTCCAGACCGCGCCGCTCCGTGTCCGCCCAGCCGGACTTCATGACGGCCGCCAGCTCGTCCGACACCGCCGGATACAACCCGTTCTTGCGCTGCTTCACCGGCTTGTCCGCGGCCGCCTCGGGCTCCTGCGCCCCCGCCGTCTCCTGCTCTTCCCCGTTGGTGCCCCGCTGCCCGTCGGCCTCCGTCACGTCCCTGCCTCCTCAAGATGAACCTTTCGTCCATCGTAGGCGGGGGGTGTGTCAGTCGAAACGGGCCACCATCAGCACCAGGTCCTCGGCGCCCGCGGCGGCGTCCAGGCCGCCGGGCAGCACGGTACGCAGCAGGTGGTCGGCCAGCAGCCCGGGGTCCTCGCGTACGGCGCCGGTCGCGCTCTGGGCGGCCGCGTGGACGCGGGCGACGGCTCGGTCGGCGGAGTCGCCGGTGCGGTGCAGCAGCCCGTCAGTGAAGAGCACCAGGCTCTCGCCGGGCCGCACCCGCAGCTCGACGCCGGGCGCCTCCCAGCAGCTGAGCATGTTCAGCGGCGCCGACAGCGAGGTCTCGACGAATTCGCAGCGGTGGTCGCCGACCAGAAGCGGCGGGCAGTGCCCGGCGCCCGCCAGCGTCACCCGGCGGCTCCCCGCGGACTGCGGGGCACACACATGGCCGAACAGCGCGGTCGCGGAGCGGGCCGGCTCGGTCAGCCGCAGCAGCAGCTCCAGGTCGGAGAGCACCGCGACCGGGTCCTCGCCCTCCATGACCGCGTACGCCCGCAGCGACGCCCGCAGCCGGTCCCGCGCGGCCACCGCGCCGGGACCCGCACCCGTGACGCCACCCACCGCCAGCCCGAGCGCCCCCTCGGGCAGTGGCAGGGCGTCGTACCAGTCGCCGCCGCCGAGCGGCCCGCACTGGTGCCGTACGGCCATCCGCACGCCGGGGACGCGCGGCAGACGGGCCGGCAGCATCTCGGCGGACAGGGCGGCGGCGTCCCGCCGGACCCGCGCCAGGTCCAGACCGCGGGCGAGGTGCTCGGCGGCGTACCGCAGGTACATGCCGGCCAGTCGGCGCTGCCGCGGGGTCGGCTCGGCGGGCTCGTCGTAGAACCACACGACCGCGCCGAGGCGGCGGCGGGCCGATTCGGTGGCACAGGGGGCCGGGCCGCTCGTGGACGGAGCGGGGCCGGGGCCGCACGCGGCGGGGCCGGTTGTGGAGAAGTCGTGGAAGTCTTCCGCGCCACCGTCGCCGGGGAAGGCCGCGGAGGTGGCGGGCTCGAGCTCGGCTGCGGAATATGCCACGCCGTTTGTGCGGGAAGTGGCTGAATCCGGTGAGGGTAGGGTGCCGTCTTCCGGCCCCGCGGAGGGCCCGTCGACGGCCAGCGCGAGCCCGTAGGCGGCTGCCAGGCCGAGCTGCGCCGCCACCTCGTGGTGCCGCTCGCGGGCGCCGGGCCCCTGCCGCAGGTCGGGGTGCGCGGCCTCGTCCGCGCCGGGGGGCACCGCACCGAAGCCGACGGTCTCCAGGGCGCCCAGGTCGGAGTGCCCGAGGCCGTGGCCGACGGTGGTGTCGGGGCCCAGGCCGTCGGCAGGGGCGAGCGTGACGAGACCGCGCCGGGCGCCGACCAGGGCGCCGCCGGCCAGCGCGACTTCGCGCAGCGCGTCGTCCAGCAGGGCCGTTCGGGCCAGCCGTTCGGTCAGTTCATGGAGCAGCGACAGGTCGCAGGACCAGGACACCAGCCCGTCCTGAAAGGCGGGAGTGAATCCGGGCGGGATGCGTTCCGCCAGGCCGGGGGCCGTTTCCGCGGCGGGGGCGGTCGCCGCGGCCGGGACCGCGGGCAGGGAAGAAGGCGCGACGGCAGGCGCCGCCGCCGCGGGGGCGGACGAAGGCGCGGTGGCGACAGGCGCGTTGGGAGTATGCGCCGCGGCGGGTCGCCGTGGCTCGCTTCCGGCCACTTTTCTGACCCGGGACGGGTTCACCGCCCGCGACTTCCGGGCAGAGAACGGAGGGTGGGGCAATCCGAGCTTTTCGCCCGCGCAAGGCGGAGCACTCGCATGATTAGCATCGCAAACCCCCATGTGTGCTGCGCCGCTGTCAAGGACCCCACTTCTACACGGGCGATCGTGGGCATGTCCAGGATTGTCCCGATACCAGGAATGGTGTCGGGTCCCTTGCGTCCGCCGTGTCCGACGGCATACGTTGGCCGAAAAGAACCACCCCCGCCGTATGCGCGCTGTCGACTGATCCAAGCCAACAGCGCGTCATATTGCGGGCGATGGGTAGGAACCCGAAGTCTGGCTCAAGCGTCGTAAGTACGTAATCAGTTGACGGCCGACCCAACCCGAGTGGCAGGGGTGCTGGGCCCGAAGTGAGCCACGAACGAGTGGGTCACGATCAGGGCACCGCGAAGTGCCGAGCGCCCTATTCGCGCTAACCTCCGCCACGTTCCACGCTCGGCTGGCGGCGGCGTGCTGCGCTGCCTCGCAAGCGGTGTGCTCGACAAGTTACGTTGTGTAATGGGCAGATCCCTGGGCGTTAACGGAAAGGAACGAGCGCTGATGCGCGAGATCCTCGGAAGGCGACGCAAGCTCTCACTACAGCGAAAGGAGCGGACCGCGTTGCTCAACGCGGCGCTCACTTACGCCGAGCAGTGGCGATGGCGTGTCGTGCCCGGCGTCGGGTACGACGGGCGCGGAAGCTGGCGCGCGGCAGGGGCGCAGCCGTGCGCCTGCGCACGCCCCAACTGCCCCGTACCCGGGGCACACCCACTCGACCCCGGACTCCTGGCCGCGACCCGTGACCCGCGTATGGTGCGCTACTGGTGGACCAGTCGGCCGGACGCACCCGTCGTCGTCGCCACCGGCGACCGCGTCTCGGCGGCGAGCCTGCCCGCCGTGGCCGGTGCGCGCGCCGTGGAGGCGCTGGACGCCATGGGCGTACGGCTCGGGCCCGTCGTCGCCACTCCGACGCGGTATCAGCTGCTGGTCGCCCCCTACTCGCTCGCCGACCTCGGCGAGATCCTCGACAGCCACGACTGGGTCCCCGCGTCCCTGCGCTACCACGGCGACGGCGGCTACGTCGGTCTCCCGCCGTCCAGCAGCAGCGCGGGCCAGTTGCGCTGGGTGCGCCCGCCGCAGCCCGACGAGCGCACCGGCGGCCCGCAGCCGTGGCTGCCGCAGATCGGCACCCTGATCGACGCCCTGGTGCGGGCGGGCCGCAACATGCCGGGCAGCGACCGGCTGACGTACTGACGCCTCGGCATTCTGCGAGGCGGGGCTGAAAGGGACCCAGCCCACCGGTGTCCGCGGGGCGGCGCCGGACGGAGCCGTTCGAGCCGTATGCCTCGGCATATTGCCGCGGCGTACGGCTCCGCGCGCCGGGCGGTGACGGCGCGGCAATATGCCGGGTGGCACGGCATCCTCAGGTGCTCCGCACGCGGGGCGGCGTACGGTCCGGTCCACGGCGACGGTGTGCGCTCGACAGCTGTAAGGCCGAGACGTGCGGAGACCGCCGAAATCACCCGTACGGATGAACGCGCCTCCCACCGTCACTCGTTCGGGCAGCGGCCGGCCGCGGGTGACCTGCCCGCGGCGCCGGATGGGCGGGAGGGTCCGCGCCTGACCGCTATGTTCTCTTTCGTGGCACATTGCGTCGTTCGCAGAGGACGGCGACCGGGCACGAGGAGGAGGGAAGCGGCGGATGGCAGCGCACCGCCAGGCGGCACAGGACCCCGGCGGCCGGCTGCGGCTGATCGCGGCCGCGAGCGTCGCCGCACTGGCCGTCGTCCTGGCGCTGGCCGCGGTGACCGCCGACCACCACGACACCGCCCCGCGCCGCCAGGCCGGCCACAGCACCCCCCGCGACGCGCCGGGCGGGAGCCGGACGGGCGGTGCGGCGGGCGGCTCGATGAGTGGCTCGGCGAGTGGCGGCTGACGCGCGGCACCGCCCCGGAGCGCACGGGGCCGCCCAGGGATCCGGAGGATCCGCGGCGTGCGGAAGGCATCGCCCGAGACCGCTCGGGGACCGTTCGAGGCGCCGTCCGAGGCATCGCCTGCGAGCTGCTGACCTGGGCCAGGACATGGAAAACCCGGTCGCTGACGACGGGGGATGCATCAGCGACCGGGCTGACTAAACGGTAACAAGACTTCGTCCGATCGCAAATTCCTCACAAGCGGAGGCACCGCCGAATCCTGGGGATTCTCCGGAGGCTGTGACCGGAATCACTGACCAACCGCTCAGTCGGATGCGGTGCGCCCCGTCCGGCGGCACTGCGATCCGGCAGTGCGACGGCCCGGCGGCCACGCGCCGGGATGCCATGCGGGCGCGCACACGGTGTCGGGGCCGGCGCGGGCGTCCACGCGGGGGCCGGTGTCCGGCCGACCCCCGGCCATGGCACCGGCCCCGGCCCGGTCAGCTCAGTGTGATCTGGCGGTTCATGAAGCCGCTGCGGGCCCGCCGCTCCTCGGCGGTCAGCGGCTCGGTGCGGGCCAGGGTCTCCAGCAGGCGCTCGCCGAAGGCGGCCGCGGGCTTCTCGACCTCCTCCGCGCCCATGCCCAGCGGCAGGTCCCACACCGGCACGGTCAGCCCGTGCGCGCGGAAGGAGCCGACGAGCCGGGTGCCCTCGCCGAGCGAGGACGCGCCCGCGACGTGCAGCCGGGCCATCGCGTCGAGGAGCGTCTCCTCCGGGTGCGGCATGACCCACCGCAGGTGGTTCTTCTCCGGTGTCTCGCACCAGTACGCCGCGTCGACGCCGTTCAGCCGCACGGTCGGGATCACGGCCTCGTTCGCGCGCTCCAGCGACGCGGCCACCTCGCCGGTCGCCGTCTCCGCGTCCTCCAGCCAGAACTCGAAGCCCGAGTGCACCTCGGGCACGAAGGGCGCGTCCAGGTCCAGCAGGTCCTGCAGCCGCGGCCCGTCGGGGGCGGTCCTGCGGCCCTCCACCGGATTGCCGGGTTCGGCGGTGAGCGCGCGGGTGAGGGTGTCGGCGAGGTCGCGGCTGATGTCGCCGGAGGCCGTTTCGCTCTGCAGGCCGAGCAGCACGGCGCCGGTGTCGCGGCGCAGCCCGGGCCAGGCCATCGGCAGTACGGTGCCGAGCGTGACGGAGGGCACGCCGTCGGGCAGCGGTGCCTTGAGGGTGAGCGGGGCGGTCGCCGCGGGCACGAGCTCGCGCAGCGCCACCCAGTCGCATTCGCCGGGCAGGCCCTCGAAGGGGCGCTTGACCAGCTCGGTCACCGCGTGCGCCGCCTCCCGGCCGTGGCAGGCCTTGTAGCGGCGGCCCGAGCCGCACGGGCAGGGCTCGCGCGCGCCGACCACCGGCACTGCCGCGCCCTTCGACGTCCCGGCCGCCGGTGCGGCCCCCTTGCTCCTGGTGGCGGTCGCGCGCTTCTTGGCCATGGCTCGGTCTCTCCCGGTGCGGCGTTGTTCCCGGCCGCGAGCCTAGCGCCCGGCGGCCCCTCGCCCGACCACGACGGGCGGTGCGGCAGGGACCGCGTCGGGCGCGCTCAGCTCCGGTCGTCCAGGGACTCCGCCAGGTCCAGCGGGAGGCCGAGGGGGACTCCGCGGGGCAGGCCGATGCCCGTACCGCCCGGGGCAAGGTCGTCGCGGCGGGCGTGGCGGCCCCGGACGGGCAGGAGAGCCCAGACGGTGACCTCGCCGGGCGCGTAGTCGCCCACGCCCCAGCGGAGCGAGAGGCTGCCGACGATGCCCAGGCCGCGGCCGCCGTGCGCCGTCAAAGAGGGGCTGGAGGGGCGCGGCCTGGTGGGCCCGCCGCCGTCCGTGACCTCGATCTTGAGCAGCCCGTCGTCCCCGACCGCCCACCCGGCCCGTATGCCGCCGTCCACTTCCTCAGGACCGGCCTGACCGGCGGCCGAGCACAGGCCCTTGCCGGGGATCGCGGGCATCGCGCTCTCCGCCGGATCGCCCAGCGGACGGGCGTGGCGGCACGAATTGCTCAGCAGCTCGGAAAGGATGAGCACCGCGTCGTCCACGACCGGCTCCGGCACGCTCTGCGCGTGCAGATCCCGGCGCATGCGCCTGCGGGCCTCCGCGACGCCACCGGGACCATGGGGCAGGGCCATGGTCGTGGACGTCGGCACCTCCTGTGCGACCATCAACGACACCCCCGTGACCTCCTTCACCCCACGCCACGGGATGGATGCCCTCTGGGGCTGGACCGGAAACAGGCCAACCGCGATCTATTGACGCACTCCTTACGTCCCGGCAAAAG
The DNA here is from genome assembly GCF_000721495.1 of Streptomyces sp. NRRL F-5123. Taxonomy (GTDB): domain Bacteria; phylum Actinomycetota; class Actinomycetes; order Streptomycetales; family Streptomycetaceae; genus Actinacidiphila. The sequence goes on along the minus strand of NZ_JOHY01000002.1, from coordinate 223,523 downwards.
CCTCTGCGCCACATGTAGGGAAAACCCTGCGTCCGCCCGCGCCGCACACCCGCGCCCGATCTGGCGCCCGCCCGCGTACGCCCCCCAGCTCACGCGATGTCCCGCCACTGCTCCGCATATTGCCGCGCCCCGGGTGTCCGGCGCCCGCCCGGCCGTGACCCCGCGGCGTATTGCCGTGCCGCCGCAATATGCAGGGTGGATATCCCGCCACCCGACCCCCGCCACGGCGTTCCGCGCCCGGTCCGGTCGCGGGTCCGCCACCCGGCCCGGCGCGGCTCCGGTGCCGGTCCCCGGCGCGGCCGTGCGCTCCTTCCGTTCCGGTGGGCGCCGGTTCAGCGCCGGAGCCCGTCGTCGCCGCCCGCGCCACCGGCCCCGTCGATCGCCGCGAGCTGGGCGCGTACCTGCCGCGGCCGGTTGGTGATGACGGCATCGACGCCGAGCCGGGCGCAGAGCTCCACGTCGGCGGGCTCGTCGACCGTCCAGACGTGGACGCGGTTCCCGGCGCTGTGCAACCGCGCCACGTACCCCGGGTTCGCCCGCACGATGCGCATGCTCGGGCCGGCGATGCGCACCCCCGCGGGAATCCGCCCGTCGCGGTGCCGCGGCGACACGTACTGCATGAGGTAGACGGTCGGCAGTGCGGGTGCCGCGAGCCGCACCCGGCGCAGCGAGCGGGACGAGAAGCTCATCACCCGCACCTGGGAGGGCGCCCCGGCCGGTGAGGGCCGGTCAAGGCCGAAGGCGCGCAGCATCTCGATCAGCCGCTCCTCCACCTGTCCGGCCCAGCGCGTCGGGTGCTTGGTCTCGATGGCCAGCTCCACCCGGCGGTCGGTGTCCGCGACGAGTTCCAGCAGCCGCCGCAGGGTCAGCACGCGGCTGCGCTCCTCCGGGTTGCCCGGAGCCGCGGGCCCGGCGGGATCGGCGGGATCCCGCTCCGGCGCCTCCGGATCGGCCTGCCGCCCCTTCCAGGAGCCGAAGTCCAGCGCGGCGAGGTCGGCCAGCTCCAGCGAGGAGACCGCCCCGCGGCCGTTGGACGTACGGTTGACGCGCCAGTCGTGCACGCACACCAGCTCGCCGTCCGCCGTCAGCCGGATGTCGCACTCCAGGGCGTCGGCGCCGTCCTCGATGGCTTTCCGGTACGCGGCGAGCGTATGTTCTGGTACATCTTCGGAAGCACCCCGATGGGCGACGACCTGGACAGGTCGCCCCTGCGGGTACGCCTCCGGGACCGCGCGCACATGTGTCACCGGTTCATGGTGCCACCGCCTCGGCGGCCGCCACGCGAACCGGCTCCCGGCGCACGCGTCCCTGACATGCACAGCTCCCGCTTACGGTGGTCCGACACGCCGTGGGAAATGCTGTGTTCGGCCCACCACTCTGTCCTGAACCGAGGAGAAACGCTGTGAGCACCGAAAACGAAGCCGGTTCCGTCCCGGCTGCGGAGTCGGCGGCGGCCGCACCCGGCGGTGCGGCGTACGACGGTGCCTCGGCGGCACAGGCTCCCGCTCCTCCGGCGACCCCGCCGGCGCCCACGGACGACGCCGCGCGCACCGAGGTCCTGCCGACGCAGGCGCCTCCGCCGGTGGGACCGCCGTCGCCGTACGGCCCGCCGCCTGCCGCGCTCGCCCACCAGCAGCCGCAGGCCGCCCCGGCGTACGAGCCCGCGGCGCCCGCCGCCCCCGCGTACGACGCCAAGCCGTCCGCGTACGACGCCCCCGGGGCCGCGCCCGTACCGGCGCAGCCCCGGCCGCCCGTCGCCGACGCCCAGCCGCCCGTGGTGCCGGCCCAGCCGCAGGGCTACGGGCAGCACGCCGCGTTCGGCGCGGAGCCGCCGCACCAGGCCCCGCAGCCCGCGCAGCCGCAGCACGGCCCGCAGCCGCCGCAGGACCCGTACGCCGTGCCGGTCACGCCCTCGTACGCCACCGGGGGCCAGCCCCCGCAGACCCAGCCCGGCTACGGGGCCCCCGGCGGCCCCGAGGGCCCGGTGTGGGGCCAGCCCGCGCCCGTACCCCCGGACGGCGGACGCAAGCGCCGCGGCGTCGGCGGCCTGGTCGCCGCGGTCCTGGTGGCGGCCCTGGTCGCCGGCGGGGTCGGCGGCGGCATCGGCTACTGGGCCGCGGAGCACAACGACAAGAACGACACGTCGACGTCCACGACCGTCGCCGACGGCGGCAGCCAGAAGGCCCTCAACCGCGCCCCCACCTCCGTCGCCGGCATCGCCAACACCGCGCTCCCCCGCGTCGTGACGATCAAGGCGAGCGGCAGCCAGGAGAGCGGCACGGGCACCGGCTTCGTCTACGACACCCAGGGCCACATCCTCACCAACAACCACGTCGTCGCCCCCGCCGCCGACGGCGGCAAGCTGACGGTCACCTTCTCCAACGGCAAGACGTACGACGCGGAGGTCATCGGCCGCGCCCAGGGCTACGACGTGGCCGTCATCAAGCTCAAGAACGCCTCGGGCGTCAAGCTCTCGCCGCTGCCGCTCGGCAATTCCGACAACGCGGCAGTGGGCGACGCCACCATCGCGATCGGCGCCCCCTTCGGCCTGTCCGGCACGGTGACCACCGGCATCGTCAGCGCCGTCCACCGCCCGGTCGCGTCCAGCGACGGCCAGGGCTCGCAGGCGTCCTACATGAGCGCGATCCAGACGGACGCGTCCATCAACCCCGGCAACTCCGGCGGCCCCCTCCTCAACGCCAACGGGGCCGTCATCGGCATCAACTCCGCGATCCAGCCCGGCGGCAACACCCAGCCCGGCAGCCAGGGCGGCAGCGTCGGCCTCGGCTTCGCCATCCCGATCAACCAGGCCAAGCGCGTCGCCGACGAGCTCATCAAGACCGGCAAGCCCGTCTACCCGGTCATGGAGGTCCAGGTCGACAGCCAGTACCAGGGCGACGGCGCGAAGATCGCCGACGGCTCCGACGGCGTCACCGCGGGCGGCCCCGGCGACAAGGCGGGCCTCAAGCCCGGCGACGTCATCACCGAGTTCGACCACACGATCGTCGACAGCGACGAGACCCTGATCGGCGAGATCTGGCAGCACCAGCCCAACGAGAAGGTCTCCGTCACCTACACCCGTGACGGGTCCACCCACACCACCACCGTCACCCTCGGCTCCCGCGTCGGCGACTCCCCGCAGTAGGCTGACCCCCGCAGCGCCCACCCCCCCACGGGGGCCAGGGCGCCGCGGGGAGGCTTGCCCGAGCGGCCGAAGGGAACGGTCTTGAAAACCGTCGTGGCAGCGATGTCACCGTGGGTTCAAATCCCACAGCCTCCGCACTGGCGGTGAAAGCGCAGGTGAGGGCGGGTCTCGGAAGTCCGAGACCCGCTCTCGCGTGTTTCGCCGTCCTGATCCCGCCGCCCCGCCCGCGGGGACGGTCCTGCCTCGCACATCCCCGCAAGGTCCGCGTCGTCGGTTGCCGGCGTCAGCCAGGCCGTCTTCCGGTGATCGGGCGGGGGAGGCGGCGGCCTCGCGGGTGGGGGCGGGTGGGGGCGGGTGGGCTACTTCGTCGTCCACTGGGCCGTTTCTTCGGCGAAGCCGGAGTTGGGGGTGTACTGGACGCGGGTGACAGCCGCGGGCTTGGGGACCTGGAAGACGAGCCAGCCCAGGGCGACGTCGCCCGGGGGGAGTTTGAGCTCGGAGGGCATCAGGGGGCCGGCGGTGATCGCGTCGAGGAGGGCCTCGTCGAAGCGCTGGCCCTGGGCGTCGGCGGCCTGGACGCAGTTGCCGGGGCTGTCGTCGTAGACGGCGGTGCCGACATTCCTGATCTCGAACTGGCCGGCGACCCACGTCTTCCCGGGCTCGGGGGTGAAGTACTGGTCCGTGCTGCGGGCGGTGTTGTTCCACTTCTTGAGGGTGATGGCGAGCTTCACGCCCTCGTCGCCGCTCACGGTGATGGTGTCGCCGACGGCCGCCGCCGTGGGTGCGGGGGCAGCCGTCGTGGTCGTGGGGGCCGCAGTGGTGGGCCGGGCGGCGGCCGTCGTCGCGGCGGGCTTGTCGGGGGCGGACTTGACGGTGCTGCCGCTGCCGGACGAGCAGGCCGTGAGGGTGGTGAGGGCGGCGGCGGTCACGGCCGCGGCGGCGATACGGGTGCGCATCGGGCCAGCGTGGCGGATCGGGCGCATCATGTGGAGGAAATGTGATGGACCTGTGATGAAAACTGCCGAAGGTCCTGCTCGGAGGCGGCTGTTGGGGTGGCGGGCGAGGGCGTCACGTACGGCCGGAACGCGGGCGCGCGGCCACCGTCGCACCCCCTGGCGCGCCGTCACGGTCCCGCGCTGAGCCAGGCTCCGATCGCGGGGAGCGCCTCCGGGCCGTAGTCGCCGGTCACCTCTGCGGCGAGGTCGGCGACGGATATACCCCGCAGCGTCGCGCGCCACGCCGCGTCCGCGCTCGCCATCGCGCGGGTGATGGCGCAGGGGCGGGTGCAGGCCTCGGGGGGTGAGGCGAGGGGGCCGCGCTGCCGGATCTCGGTGCAGGTGAAGGCGGGCTGGGCGCCGTCCACGGCGGTGACGACGTCCAGCACGGTGATCTGCGCGGGCGGCCGGGTCAGCACGTAGCCGCCGGCCTTGCCCTGGACGGACTGCACGAGGCCGGCCCGGGAGAGGGCCTGGAGCTGCTTGGCCAGGTAGCTCGCGGAGACGTCGTGCAGCTCGGCCAGCCGCGCCGCCGGCACCGGCTCGCTCGCGGTCGTCAGGACGACGCAGCAGTGCAGCGCCCACTCGACTCCGCCGGAGATCTTCACGCCCGTCCCTCCGTCCCGTGCAAAGGCCCGGTGCTTCGCTTGACTCGGACAAAGACTATCCGACTATCATCTCGGACAGAGATTGTCCGAGTTAGCGCGTGGAGTGCGCGCGAGAGGTGGCAGTGATGAAGTTCACCGTTATCGGCGGTACGGGTCTGATCGGCTCGCAGGTGGTCGCGAAGCTGGCGGCAGCGGGGCACGAGGCCGTGGCCGCGTCGCCGTCCACGGGGGTCGACGTGATCACCGGTGAGGGCCTCGACAAGGCCCTGGAGGGTGCCGGGGTCGTGGTCAACCTGTCGAACTCGCCGACCTTCGACGACAAGTCCCTCGACTTCTTCCGCACGTCGATGGGCAACCTGCTCGCGGCGGGCGAGCGCGCCGGGGTGGGGCACCAGGTGGTGCTGTCGATCGTGGGCGTCGACCAGGTGCCGGGACTGGACTACTACCGGGCCAAGGTGCTGCAGGAGGAGCTGCTGCGGCAGGGGCCGACGCCGTACTCGATCGTGCGGGCCACGCAGTTCTTCGAGTTCGTCGACGCGGTGCTGTCGTGGACCTCGGACGAGCGGACGGTGCGGCTGCCCGCGACGCCGGTCCAGCCGATGGCCGCCGCGGATGTCGCGGCCGCCGTCCACGAGGTCGCGACGGGTGCGCCGCTGGGCGGCATCCGAAACGTCGCGGGCCCGGACGTCTTCACGCTCGACGACCTCGGCCGGCTCACGCTGGAGTTGAAGGGCGACGGCCGCGAGGTCGTCACCGACGGGACCGCGGGGATGTTCGCGGCGGTCGACGGCGACGTGCTGATCGGCGGCCCGGACGCCCGGCTCTCGCCCACGCACTACCGCGACTGGCTCCAGAGGAAGCTCTGACCTGCGGATTCGCCGGACGTGGGGAGGCGTGCGCGGCGGGTGCGCCGCGCTTCCGCGGTGATCCGGAAAGAGGCGTCAGGGGTGTTTACAGACGGATCGTCACGCTTGGGAGGGAAAAGGAGTACGCGGGCGCATCGGTCGGAGCGCGCTGGGCAATCTGATCTTGGCGACGCCGTCAGAGGGGCGGGAGGAGCGGTCGGCCGGCCGCTCCGCCGCAGACAGCAGGTCCGAGTTCGGAATTCTGTTTCCTGGGAGGGAACACCATGGCAAGCATCCGTACCGTCCGTGTCCTGGCCGCCGTGGCGGGACTGCCCGTTGCGGCGGTGCTGTTCGCGGCGGGCACCGCCGCGGCGGACGACGGCGCTTTCGCAGGTGGTCAGTCGGCCGCGACGGTCGTGAGCAACTCCGGGGGGAATGTCGTCGGGGACAACTTCGGCAACGTGACGACGACCCAGCAGGTGGCCACCGGCCCGGGTGCGTCGAACCGGAACAGCCAGGCGAGCGTGGCCGGTTCCGGGTTCACCGCCATCGACCAGAGCGCCGTCGACGTCCACTTCTCGCCGCTCTGGTTCGGGTGACCCTCCGATCGACCCGGCCCCGGTGTGCGAGGTGCTCGCCGGTCGGTTGAGCCGGGTCCGGGCGCGCGACGGTCTCCCCGTGCCGTCGCGCGCCCATCAGGGGGTGATGTGGGGATTCGTCCACAGGCTGTGGACAAACAGTGCCGGGAGGGAGCGGTGAGGCCCGAGGGGGAGGTGGGGGCAAGGAGGTGGCAGGGGTGGAATCCGTCGCAGACGGGTGTGCGGCGGCGTGTCTGCGTGTGCCGCGGGCGTTGCCCGCGTTGACTCGCTGAAATGACCGACAGAAGTGGATTCATCCGTTATGTACGCCACCTCCTGGTGGGCACCTTGACGATGACCGGCCTGCTTCTCCCCGCGATGAGCGCCGCCGCCGCGCCGGACGCCACGGGGGCGAACCGCGGCGACACCGTGCCCCGGATCTTCCAGGGGGCCGGCTTCGACACGTGCCAGGCGCCCGACCTGGCGACGATGCGCGCCTGGCGTGCCTCGACCGCCTACCGCGGGGTCGGTATCTACTTCGGCGGGCGCGCCCGCGCATGCAAGAGCCAGCTCCACCTCACGACCGACTGGGTGCGGCAGACCACGGCGGACGGCTGGAACCTGCTGCCCATCTACGTCGGCTCGCAGAGCCCGTGCGTCAACGGCTCCAACAAGAACCCCTACCGCATCGACCCGCTCCTCGCCTCCGCGCAGGGCGGAACGGAGGGCGAGGACGCGATCGCCGCGGCGAAGGCGCTGGGCCTGGGCAAGGGCAGCCCGCTGTACCTCGACATGGAGGCCTACGACACGCAGGACGCGGACTGCGCCGCAGCGACCCTCACCTTCGTGCGCGGCTGGGACCGCGAGGTCCAGGCCGCCGGTTACCTCGCCGGCTTCTACAGCAGCGCCGACTCCGGCATCCGGCACATCGAGACGGCCCGCCGGGCGGGAGTCGGTGACCTGCCCGACGTCGTCTGGTACGCCCGCTGGGGCGTGGACGCGACGCTCACCGACGAGCCGGTGCTCGCCGCCGACGCATGGGCTTCGCACGCCCGGATCCACCAGTACGCCGGGAGCGTGACCGAGACGCACGGCGGCGAGACGCTCACCGTCGACCGCGACCTGATCGACGCACCGGTCGCAATCGTCGACTGACCGCCCCGCGCCTCCGGTTCCTGTGGGTTCGCCCCCCCGCCCCCGGTTCCTGTGCGCTCGACACCCCGCGCCCCCGTACATGCCCGCTCCACGCCCCCGCACGCCGCCCCCGCGAGGGGGCGCGGATCCGCGCCGGTGGAGCGGGGTGCCGTACATCTGAGGGTGTACCCCCCGTCCGACCCTGAGGCCCGGCTCCCCCCTCGGGGGGTGGGGCAAACCCCCGGCCTACGACCTGAGGGTGATCTCCTTTCGGCACCTGCGGCCGATCCGCGCGGGCCGCCCCGGCGCCTAGCGTTGAGCCATGACCACGCCTGTGTGCACCCGCGCCGGCACAACGCAGTTCACGGCCTACGTCCGGACCAAGGGCCCGACGCTGCTGCGCACCGCGCGCTCCCTGACCCCCAACCCCGCCGACGCGGAGGATCTGCTCCAGACGGCACTGACCAAGACCTACCTCGCCTGGGACCGGATCGACGACCACCGGGCCCTCGACGGCTACGTGCGGCGCACCCTGGTCAACACGCGGACCTCCCAGTGGCGCAAGCGCAAGGTCGACGAGTTCAGCACGGACGAGCTGCCCGAGCCCACGACGGCGGGCCTGCCCGACCTCACCGAGCAGCAGGCCCAGCGGGACGCGCTGCTGCGCGCGATATCCCGGCTGCCCCCGCGTCAGCGCGCCATGGTCGTGCTCCGCTACTACGAGGACATGAGCGAGGCCCAGACGGCCGAGGCGATGGGCGTCTCCGTCGGCACGGTCAAGAGCGCCGTCTCCCGCGCCCTCGGCAAGCTTCGCGACGACCCGGAACTGGAGCTGTGCGTGGCCTGAGGCCGCGGCGGCCCCCGCAGGGGGTAGTGACATACCACCCGGTATGCCAGCACAATCGGGAAACCCTCGCCGATCCCGTGAGCCCGCCGGAGGCCCGTTGTGCTGAGCACGATGCAGGACGTACCGCTGACCGTGACCCGCATCCTCGTGCACGGGACGCTGGTGCACGGCAGGTCGCGGGTCACGACGTGGACGGGTGACGCCGAGCCGCAGCGCCGGACCTTCCGGGAGGTCGGCGTGCGGGCGGTGCAGCTCGCGAACGGGCTGCGGGACGGCCTCGGCGTGGTCGAGGGCGACCGGGTCGCCACCCTCATGTGGAACAACTGCGAGCACATGGAGGCATACCTCGCCATCCCCTCCATGGGCGCGGTCCTCCACACGCTCAACCTGCGGCTGCCCGCCGACCAGCTCACCTGGATCGTCAACCACGCCGCCGACCGGGTGCTGCTGGTCAACGGCTCGCTGCTGCCGCTGCTCGCCCCGCTGCTGCCGCGCATGGAGCCGCTGGAGCACATCGTGGTCGTCGGCCCCGGCGACCGCGCGCTGCTCGACGGCTGCCGCCCCGCCGTGCACGACTACGAGGAACTGCTCGCCGGCCGCCCCGCCCGCTACGACTGGCCCGAGCTGGACGAGCGCGCCGCCGCCGCCATGTGCTACACCTCCGGGACCACGGGCGACCCGAAGGGCGTCGTCTACTCGCACCGCTCCATCTACCTGCACTCCATGCAGGTCGGCAGCGCGGAGTCGATGGGCCTGACCGACCACGACACCAGCCTGCCCGTCGTGCCGATGTTCCACGTGAACGCGTGGGGGCTGCCGCACGCGGCCTTCATGAGCGGGGTCAACCTGCTCATGCCGGACCGCTTCCTCCAGCCCGGCCCGCTCGCCGAGATGATCGAGAGCGAGCGGCCCACACACGCCGCCGCCGTGCCCACCATCTGGCAGGGGCTGCTCGCCGAGCTGACGGCCAAGCCGCGGGACGTCAGCTCGCTCTCCCGGGTGACCATCGGCGGCTCGGCCTGCCCGCCCTCACTCATGAAGGCCTTCGACGAGCAGCTGGGCGTACGGCTCTGCCACGCCTGGGGCATGACGGAGACGTCGCCGCTCGGTACGGTCGCGCTGCCGCCGGGCGGCCTGGAGAGCGAGGCGGAGGAGTGGGCGTACCGCGTCACGCAGGGGCGCTTCCCGGCCTCCGTCGAGCCGCGGCTCATCGGGCCGGACGGCTCCGAGATGCCGTGGGACGGCGAGTCGGCGGGCGAGCTGGAGGTGCGCGGCCCCTGGATCGCGGGGGCGTACTACGGGGGCGCGGGGGCGGAGCCGCTGCGGCCCGAGGACAAGTTCAGCCCCGACGGGTGGCTGCGCACGGGTGACGTCGGCGTCATCTCGCCGGACGGCTTCCTCACCCTCACCGACCGCGCCAAGGACGTCATCAAGTCGGGCGGCGAGTGGATCTCCTCGGTCGAGCTGGAGAACGTGCTGATGTCCCACCCGGACGTGGCCGAGGCCGCGGTCGTGGCGGTGCCCGACGAGCGCTGGGGAGAGCGCCCGCTCGCCACGGTGGTGCTGCTCGAGGGCACGAGCACCGGCTACCAGGAACTGCGGGACTTCCTCGCCGAGCGGATCGCGCACTGGCAGGTGCCCGAGCGCTGGGCGGTCGTTCCTGCGGTGCCGAAGACGAGCGTCGGGAAATTCGACAAGAAGGTGATCCGCAAGTCGTACGCGGACGGCGAGCTGGACGTCACGCGGCTCTGAGGCCCTGCTCCGAAAGCCCCGGGGCGACGCGGAACCGCGGCACCGGGCCGTACGAACTCACGGAGCAGAAAGGGGAGTTCGATCGGTTCGACGGGCAACCACCGTGCCGTGTACGGGCGTACGTCCGGCGTGTCGTCCGAAGCAACTGACCCGTGAGGGTGTTGAAGCCGCCGGAGCCCCAAGTCCCGTGCTGGCCCGGCGCAGTTCACCAACTCGCCGCCCCGGCTATTCCGTTGAGTTCAGCCCGACGGCAACACCCCGCACAGCGCGGCCAGCGCGGCCGTGAAGGAGTGGTCCGGCGGGGCCGCGTACCCCACGACCAGGCCGTCCGCGGGAATGCCGGACCCGGCGGCCGACTCCCCGGTGGCGGGCGGCGCGTCCGGATGCAGGTAATCCCCCAGCGCGCCCAGCGCGACGCCCTGGAAGGCCGCGGCACGGGCCACCGCCGCCTCCGTGCCCGGCGGGAGGCGGAGCACCGCGTGCAGGCCCGCCGAGATGCCGGTCACCTCGATGTGCGGGGCCTGCTCCGCGAGTACGGCGGCGAGTTGGTCGCGGCGGCGCCGGTAGCGCTGCCGCATGCCGCGCAGATGACGGTCGTAGCCGCCGGACTCGATGAAGGCGGCGAGCGTCAACTGGTCCAGCGCCCCCGCCCATGGCTCGCGCTCGCCCTTCGCCGCGACCACCTCCGCCACCAGGTGGGCGGGCAACGCCATCCAGCCCAGCCGCAGCGCGGGGCTGAGGCTCTTGCTCACCGAGCCCAGGTAGACGGTCCGTTCGGGGTCCAGCCCCTGCACCGCCCCCACCGGCTGCCGGTCGTAACGGAATTCGCCGTCGTAGTCGTCCTCCAGGACCAGCCCGTCCGCCGCCCGCGCCCAGCCCACCGCCGCCGCCCGGCGGTCCGGGTGCAGGGCCGAGCCGGTCGGGAACTGGTGCGCGGGCGTGAGAAGTACGGCCCCCGCGCCGGACGTCGGGAGGCATGCCGGGTCGGCGCCGTCGGCGTCCACCGGAAGCGGCGTGGTGCGCAGGCCCGCGCCGGTGAGCAGGCTGCGGTGGAACGGCAGCCCGTACGCCTCGACCGCGAGCGGCGCCGACCGCAGCTGCGGCAGTGACGCGAGCAGCCGCAGCGCGCCCGCCGTGCCCGAGCACACCACGAGCCGCTCCGGCGACGTCCGTACGCCCCGGGCCCGCGCGAGGTAGTCCGCGAGGGCGCGCCGCAGCTCGATCCGGCCGCGCGGATCGCCGGGCCCGAAGGCGTCGTTGGGCGCCGCGGCGAGCGCCCGCCGGGTCGCCGCGAGCCAGGCGGTGCGCGGGAAGGACGCGGTGTACGGGATGCCCTCGCGCAGGTCGTGCACCGGACGGGAGCCGGGCGGCGGCGCGGCGGGCGCGGGCGGCGGGCCGCTCGGTGCGATCGGCGGCGCGGGCCGGTCGGCGACCCGCGTGCCCGAGCCCTGGCGGGCGGACAGCCAGCCCTCGGCGACGAGTTCGGCGTACGCGTCCGCGACCGTGTTGCGGGCCATGCCGAGGTCGGCGGCCAGCGAGCGGTACGGCGGCAGCCGGGTGCCCGGCGCGAGGCGCCCGCCGCGTACGGCCTCGCGCAGCGCCGCCGTCAGCGCGGCCCGCCGCCCGCTGCCCCGGCCCCCGCCGCGCGCGGACAGCTCCAGGTGCAGGTCCCGCCCGAGCCCGCCGGCCGCCTCCGCCCAGCCGGGACCGCCGTCCGTACCCCCGCCCGTACCCCCGCCCGTACCGGCCTCCGCGGCCGGGCCCCCACCCGTACCCCCGCCGTCCGGCAGCGAATTGACCCGCGAATCCGTCATGGAATTGCACTCTATGTCAGGTCACTGCGCTTCCTAAGCTCCTGTGCATGACGACGACAACGACGCAGCAGCCCACCACCGCGACCACCGCGACCACCGCGACCACCGCGACCACCGCGGCCACCGCGACCACCGCGACCACCGCCACCACGGCGACCACCGCGGCCACGGCGAACGCCCCCGCCCGCTCCCGGGCGCTCGAACTCGCCCAGCACGCCCCCGCCGCGTTCAAGGCGCAGATCGCCTTCGACGCCGCCGCCCGCGCCGGGCTCGACCCCACCGTCGCCGAGCTCGTCGAGATCCGTGCCTCCCAGCTCAACGGCTGCGCGTACTGCCTGCACATGCACACCAAGGACGCGCGCAAGCACGGCGAGAGCGAGGAGCGGCTGTACCTGCTCGCGGCCTGGCGCGAGGCCCGGCACTTCTACACGCCCAAGGAGCAGGCGGCGCTCGCCTTCACCGAGGCGGTCACGCTCGTCTCGCAGGGCGGGGTGCCGGACGACGTCTACGACGAGGCCGCGGCGCATTTCGACGAGACGGAGCTGGCGCACCTGCTGGCGAAGATCATCTCCATCAACACCTGGAACCGCATCGCGATCACCAGCGCCCGCCGCGCGGGCACCGACATGCGCGTTGCCGCCCGCAGCTGAGCCGGGGCGGCAGCCGGTCCGGCGTCACGTGCCGATCTTGCCCAGCAGGTCGACGATCCGGGACTGCACGTCCGTGCTGGTGGAGCGCTCGGCGAGGAAGAGGACCGTCTCACCGGACGCGAGCCGCGGCAGCTCGGCCGGGTCGATGTCGGCGGAGGTGTAGACGACCAGCGGCGTGGTGTTGAGCCGCTGGTGGCCGCGCAGCCAGTCGACGATGCCTTGCCTGCGGCGGCGGATCAGCATCAGGTCCATCACCACGAGGTTGGGGTGGACCTGCGCGGCCTTCGTCATCGCCTCGGCCTCCGAACCGGCGTGCGCGACCTGCATGCCGCGCCGCTCCAGCGTGGCGGCGAAGGCCTGCGCGATCGGCTCGTGGCCCTCGACGAGCAGCACCCGCGGCGGGTGCTGCTCGCTGTCGCGCGGGGCGAGCGCCTTGAGCAGCACCGCCGGGTCCGCGCCGTACGCCGCCTCCCGGGTCGCCTGCCCGAGACCCGCCGTGACCAGCACGGGGACATCGGCGGCGGCCGCGGCCTGGCGCAGCGCCTGGAGCGCGGTACGGGTGATCGGCCCGGTCAGCGGGTCGACGAAGAGCGCGGCGGGCGGCTCGGCGACCTGCGCGTCGACCTCCTCGCGCGACCGTACGATCACCGGACGGTAGCCACGGTCGGTGAGCGCCTGGCGCGTCGAGACGTCGGGCTCGGGCCACACCAGCAGCCGGCGCGGCTCGTCCAGGGGCTCTTCCAGCCGGTCGTCCGCCATGTCGGTGACGTCGACGGCGCCGTTCGGCCCGTCCAGCGGCTCCGGCCCTTCCGCGGCACCGGCCGCGGGCGCGCCTATGGCGTACGACCGGCCCGGCGGCTGCACGGGCGGTACGGCCACGGCCGCGGGCGCCGCGGGAACGGGACGCAGCAGCGCCGTCTCCTCCTCCGCGGAGGGGGCGGGCGCGGTCTGCGGAGCCTGGGGCGCCTGGGACGTCTGCGCGCCGGGACGGCGTACGGGCAGCTGTCCGCTGTCCGGGTCCGCCTGCGGGTGCTGGCGGGCCTGGCCCTCGCCGCCCGGACCGTGCGGCTGGCTCGGCACCTGCTGGATGAGGCTGCGGGTGGACGGCGCCTCGTCGGTGGTGCGGTCGGGGCTCAGCCGGCGGCGGCGCCCGGAACCGCCCGCGGCGACCTCGGCGGGCAGGCCCTGCGGGTCCGTCTGGCCGTTCGGTCCGGGGGCGAAGACGCCCTGGCCGAGGGTGCGGACGCTTATGGCCCGGCCGTACGTGCTGTGCGTCGGGTCCTGCGGCTGGCCCGCGGCCGGGCCGGGGAGCTGCGGCGGGGGCGAGGCGAGCGCCGGGCGGTTGCCGTTGCCTCCGCCGTTGCCGGGGGCGGCGGGCCACTCGGTGGCCGGCGGCAGCGCGGGCGTCTCGGCGGCGGGGGCCGCGGGGGACGCCGGAGACGCGGGGGCCACGGGCTGGCCGGGCGCGCTGGGCCAGGCCTGCGGGGTGGCCGGCACGGCCTGCCCGGCGTCGGGCCACGACTGGGGGGCGGGCTGCTGCACCGGCACGGCCTGCGACGCGGGCTGCTGCGCGGGTGCGGGCACCGGGGGCTGCGGCTGGTGCGGTACGACGGGGGCCAGGCCGGCGCCGGGGGCCGGGGCCTGCGGCTCGGCGGGCGCGGGGGTTCCGGGGGCGCGGTGGGCGGCGCGGCGGCGTGCGTTCTGAACGTTCTGGCCGTTCTGGCCGTTCTGGCCGGCCTGCGCGCCGGAGCCGCCCGCCGGCTCCTGGCCGCCGTGCGGGCCGTTGCCGCCGATCGGCGCGCCGGGCGGGAGCTGGTGCTGCGCGGGCGAAAGCTGCTGCTGTGCGCCGGGCGTGTCCTGGGCCGCGGCCGGGAGGGCGTTGGGGATCGGGACGGGCGGCAGCTCGGCGCGCTCGGTCGCCGGGGCGGGGGCCTGCTGCTCCTCGGCGCGGGCACGGCGGCGGCCGGTCGGCTGGGACTGCTGGGACTGCTGGGGTTCCGCGGCTGCGACCGGGGCGGCGGGCGCGGGCTCGGGACGGCCCTCCGGACGGCGGAGCGCACGCCGGCGCCCGGTGGGGGCGGCGTCCTGCTCGGGGGCGTGCGGGGCGTTCGGCCGGCCGGGGGTGTGCGCCTGCGGGTGGCCCTGCCCGGCGGCCTGGGCTTGCGCCTGGGCCGCGGCCTGCGCCTGCATCTGGGCCTGGCCCTGCGCGGACCAGGCGGCCGCGTCGCCGCCCGGCTTGCCCGTACCGTCGCCGCCGGGGGTGTGCGTGCCGCGTACCGGCTCCGTCGAGAGGGGCATCACGGTCGTCTCGGACTCGCGGGGCGCGTCGCCGTCGCCGGACGCGCGCCGGGCGCCCCGGGGGGCCGCGTCCGCGCCGGCGTGCGCCTGCTCCGTACCCGAGGCCGTCTGCGTACCGTCCGAGTCGCCCGCGGAGCCGCCCTTTCCGGCCGGCACCTCCAGGACGTACGCGCTGCCCGCGCCGGGGACCTCGTGGGTCTGGAGGACGCCGCCGTGCCGCTCGACGATGCCGCGGGCCAGCGGGAAGTGGACCGGGTCGCCGCCGGGGTGCGGGCCGCGCACGTCGATGCGGATGACGTCGCCGCGCGCGGCCGCGGCCACCACGATCGTCGAGTCGCCGGCGAAGGCCTGCGCGTTGCCGGCCGAGTCGATGCCCGCGACGTCCGCGATCAGGTGGGCCAGCGCCTGCGCCATGCGCTCGCCGTCCACCGCGGCCTGGATGGGCGGCGCGTGCACCGCGAACTGCGCGCGCCCGGGCCCGATGAGCTCGGTCGCGCCCTCGACGGCCGCCGCGATGACCTGGTCCAGACCGACGTCCGCGCGGCGCAGCTTCTCCTCGCCGCGGTCCAGCCGCTGGAAGGCCAGCACGTTGTCGATGAGCGTGGTGATGCGCGCGTAGCCAGCCGCGAGGTGGTGGAGTATCTGGTTGGCCTCGGGCCACAGCTGCCCCGCCGGGTCGGCCGCGAGGCCCACCAGCTCGCCGCGCAGCTCCGCGAGCGGGCCGCGCAGCGACGTGTCGAGCAGGGCCCGCAGCTGCGCCGTACGGGCGGCGAGCGCGTCGAAGGACGTGCGGTCGGTGAAGGTCATGACCGCGCCGACCAGCTGGTCCCCGTCCCGCACCGGCGCTGTCGTCAGGTCCACCGGGACCGCGGTGCCGTCCTTGCGCCACAGCACCTGGCCGCGCACCCGGTGCTTGCGGCCGCTGCGCAGGGTGTCGGCGAGCGGGGTCTCCTCGTACGTCAGCGGGCTGCCGTCCGGCCGGGAGTGGTGCACCAGCGGGTGCAGCTCCTTGCCGCCCAGGTCGGTGGCCCGGTAGCCGAGGATCTGCGCGGCCGACGGGTTGACCAGCACGACCTTGCCCGCGGTGTCCACGCCGACCACGCCTTCGGCGGCGGCGCGCAGGATCATCTCCGTCTGCCGCTGCTGGCGGGCGAGTTCGGCCTCGGTGTCGACCGTGCCGGTCAGGTCGCGGACGACGAGCATGAGCAGCTCGTCACCGGTGTAGTGCGGCAGGGCTGTCGCGGTGACGTACTCGGCGTACGGGGTGCGGCCGTCCTCCAGGTTGGCGCTGGTCACCTCGACGGGGAATTCCGTGCCGTCGGTGCGCCGCGCGACCATCCGGGTCGGCTTGGTGCGGGTGTCCTCGGCCGCTTCGCGCGGGCTGCGCATGGAGCCGGGGATGCGTTTCGAGTCGAATCCGGGCAGCAGGTCGAGCAGCCCGCGGCCGACGAGCGCGGTGCCGGGCGACTCGAAAGTCTCCAGCGCTATGGCGTTGGCGTTCACCACGGTGCCGTTGACGTCCACCAGGAGCAGGGCGTCCGGGAGGGCGTCGAGTATGGAGGCGAGGCGAGCAGCGCCTCGGGATGGCCTGCTGCTCACGAGACGCGTCCTCTCTGGTCACCGCACTGTTCTCGCCCCGGGCGCCGGCACCGCGCACGGCCGGCCCGCCGCCCGCCTGCACCGGCCGACGACGTCGGCTGTCCTTGGCCGATTTCCGGGCGGCCCATCTTGCCGCCACCCCCGGGTCATGTCACTAGAGCGAGTGTACGTGTCGGCCACGGGGGCGGGGCGGCGGATGCCCATGTGGGGCTGTGCGTATAGGGGTTCGGATGTGTGCGGGGTTTGTGTGGCGTCGGTCACGGCGCGCTGCGGGGCGCGACGGAGCGCGCGCCCGCGGGGCATGCTCGCGGAGGCTCCGGTGCGCCCCCGGCGCGTATCCGGGTACGTCCCCGGTACGCGCCGGGGCCCGGCGCCGCAGCCGTGCTCCGGGGCGCCGGGTACGTACCCGGCGCGGAGATCCGGGCGCGCCGGGGCTCAGGCGGCGAGGATGTGCGGGCCGCCCGAGGTGGGCTCGGGGAGCGCGGGGATCATGCGCTTCCAGCGGGCGACCTCGCAGCCGTTCGTACGGCGGTAGGTCTCGTCGACGGGCTCGCCCCGCCACATGCCCGTGACGTGCGCGGTCTGCGGGCCGCCGTAGATCATCGAGCACATCTGCCCCGCGGGCACGGGGGCGAGCGGCCCGCCCAGCTCGTCGAGCTGCCGGCACGCGGCGAGCTGCTCGGCCCTGACCGCACCGCCGCAGCTCAGGGTGCGCGTCCTGACCTGCCCGCTGCCGTCGTCGTACGCCACCGAGATCCGGTCGGCGCCCGCGTCGCGCCCGGACCAGGGCAGGCCGACGGCGACGGCCTGCCCGCCGGCCAGCACACCTCCGGCGACGGCGAGTCCGAGCGCTCCGAGTACCCGGACACGGTGACGCCCCCGGGCGGCACGGGGACGACTGACGGGAGAGCCTGCACGGCGGTGCGCGGCACGAGCACTGACAAGAGCCATACCCATCCTTTACCGCCCCGATACTCCTGGAGTGGCCCATTTCACCCGTTCGTGGGCGCGCCGCGCCGCGCGATCCCGGCGGTTCACCCGCCCCGACCGCCCAACCCCTTTGCCCTGCCGACCGGCAGCCTTGTACCGTAGTCTGCGATTGGTCGCAGCCCGCAAGGCTGTGCCATCATCTGCACACGCGCTCGCTCACGCGGGTCGCGCGTTGGAGGCGTCGCCTAGTCCGGTCTATGGCGCCGCACTGCTAATGCGGTTTCGGGTTTACACCTGATCGAGGGTTCAAATCCCTCCGCCTCCGCCACCTCCCCGGAACCCCGCCCGTCCTCCCGGACAGCGGGGTTTCGCCGTTTCCCCCACCCCTTCCCCCGGACCTGCGCCATCCCCCCTCCAAGGGCCTCCGCCGCAGCTCAGCCCACCTCCCCCTTATCGATTTCACGTCCCGCCCCACCTCATGTAATGTTGTTCCCGCGACGCCGACCGGCCCAAAAGCCGCGAAGCAGCCTCGCACTCGTAGCTCAACGGATAGAGCATCTGACTACGGATCAGAAGGTTGCAGGTTCGAATCCTGCCGAGTGCACCACAGGTCAAAGCCCCCGCCGGATCATCCGGCGGGGGCTTTGTCGTGCCGTACAGCAGCGAAGTACAGCAACGGCTGATCTCAGCCGGAGCCGCCCATCGCCTCGGAGAGCTGCCGCAGTGCCTCCCGCACCTCGTCCTCGCTCGCCTCGGCGTAGACCTCCATCGTCATCGTGATCTGCGAGTGGCGAAGGATGCGCTGGGCCACCTTCGGGTGGACCTTGAGGGCGACCAGGAGCGAGCTGCACGTGTGCCGGGTGTTCCGCAGCGGGATCACGCGCAGGCCCGCCCGCCGGGCCCGGAGGGCGAACATCCGGGTGAGGTTGCCCGGCTCGATCGGGGTGCCGTACTTCGTGGTGAAGATCAGGCCGCGGGTGTCCTGCCAGAGGTCCCCGGCCGCCTTGCGATCGCCCTCCTGCTGGGCCCGGCGCATCCGGAGCGCCTTCAGGCACAGCGCCGGCAGCGGCAGGAAGTCGTCCGACTCCTCCGTCTTCGTCTCGCGGTGCAGGATCTCCTTCCCGGCGCGCTGGATCTGGTGGTCGACGTACAGCTCGCCTGAATCCAGGTCGACCGACTTCCACGTCAGCCCCAGCACTTCACCGCGCCGGAGCCCCAGGCACAGGACGAGGACCCACGCGGCGAAGAGCGGGTCCTCCCGGGCGAGCCCGTCCGCCAGGAACCGGCCCGCCTCCACCACGGACCACGGCTTGATGCGCCGCCGCCGCGGCTTCGGCACCTTCACCAGCGAGGCGACGTTCTTCCCGATCTCCTCCTCCGTCACGGCGTGCGTGAGCGCGGCGCGCAGCGCATCCCGGGACGCCTGGATCACCCGCCGCGACGGGTACGCCTCGCAGCACTCACCGACCGCGCAGCAACGGCGCCGTGCCGGGGAGCGCTTGGCATCCTTGCCTTGCGCGCAGCACTGGCAGACGGCTGCCAGCTTGGTCAACCACTCCCGCACGTCCCGCACGGTGAGCTTGTCGAGCCGCTTCGCTCCGAGGTGGGGAGCGATGTAGAGCCTCACGGCGCCTTCGTACGAGACGTATGTCAGCGGGGCGAGGTTGGGCTTGACGATCGACTCCAACCAGTAGGAGAGGAAGGCGTCGAGCGTCCGGTGCCGCGTGGCCACCGGGCCCTTGCGCGCCTCGGTGTGCAGCCTGATCCACTTCTCGTGGACCTCTTCCCGGGACTTGCCGTAGACGTACTTCCGCTGACGCTTGCCGCTGGGGGTGTCCACCCAGACGTAGGCCGCGTAACCGTTCCTGTACGGGTAGATGGAGCCCTCGCCGTTGGCGCGCTTGCCGCTCATGCCGACCGCCTTTCAGGGCCCGCGGTGACGGCCCGGACGTACTCGTCCACCCAGGCGGGCAGGATGCGGCGGTTGCGGCCGACCTTGACGGAGCGGATCTCTCCCGTGAGTACGAGCATCTTGGTCTTGGACAGCCCGAAGCCGAGCATGGCGGCGACCTCGGCAACCGTGTGCCACTTGCGCTCGATGACGGTGGTCGCGGGACTCATGTGGTGGGTTCTCCTTCCGTTCCGGGGGCGGGTTCGAGGGAGGCGGCGAGCCAGCGTTCGGCGGTGGTGAGGCCGGTGCCAGCGAAGGTCCAGTGGGCGAGGACGTACGTCGTCTCTTCGGGTTGCTGGCCCTTTTGGGCGCGGCGGTATTCGGCGCGGGCGTCGCGGAGGGCGCCGAGGGTGGTGGAGTAGCGGCGGGTCTTGGTGGAGAAGTGGCCGCGGAAGCCGAGCATGTGGGCCCAGGCGCGCAGGCGGAGGTGTTCGAGGTCCTTGCGGGCCCCGAGGGTCCAGGCCGTGCGGATCATGCGGCGGGCGTGGTCGGTGAGGTGGAGGTGGGCGAGTTCGGCGAGGAAACGGATCGGGCGGTCGAGGGTGCCGGTCGCTGTCTCGGCGCCTTTGGTGGCGTACTTGGCGATGTACGCGGCAACGGCCCGGTCGGTGAGGGTCGATGAGCCGTGGAAGTCGTTGCTGCGGATGGTGCGGACGTCGAGTTGGCGGCCGAAGGCGAAGGTGTGGGGGCGGCCGTCGATCACGGGCCCGGTGACGCTGGCGGTGGAGGCGGCGGCGCGGATGGCGTCGGTGAGCAGGTCCGGGGTGGCCCAGGCGGGCGGTGGGGTGGTGCCGCCTTCGGGGCCGTCGAGGCGGATGACGGCGTGGAAGTGGACGGCGCCGCGCCGCTGGTACTCGGCGACCTTGGCGAACGAGACGCGGGCGTGCCGCCGGAAGGCGCGTTGGCTCAGCCCGGCGCGCTTGGCGATCTCGCGGCGCAGGTAGATGGAGAAGCGGCGCCACAGGGCCCCGGCGTGGGCGTTCCAGAGCACAGCGGCGTCGTAGTCGTATGTGTCCGGGTCGAGTGGGGCGCCGAGTTCCGGCGCGTCCGTCTCGTGCACGGCTCCGCAGCGGCAGCGGCCGGTGTCGGGGCGGTTGTGGACGGGGCCGAATCCGGGTGCGGTAAAGGTGGCGAAGACGC
This sequence comes from Streptomyces sp. NRRL F-5123, assembly GCF_000721495.1. Lineage (GTDB taxonomy): Bacteria > Actinomycetota > Actinomycetes > Streptomycetales > Streptomycetaceae > Actinacidiphila. Next base: position 203,237 of record NZ_JOHY01000002.1, on the reverse strand, counting down.
GCGGGTGGTGCGCGACGTCGTCCGGGGTGCCCTTGCCGCCGCGCAGGCCTGCGGTGATCAGGTGGAAGGTGTCGCGGCGGTAGGTCTCGGCGCAGGCCGGGCAGCGGGTAGTGCGGCGGTTGTTGCAGCGGACGAGGAGGTGCCCGGCGGGCAGTTGCTCGGAGGTCATCCGGTGCAGGACGGCGCCGATCTCGCCGGTGGTGGTGTCGAGGGCGTGTTCGGTGCGGTGGCCGTCGAGGCGGATGGGGTGGGTGCAGCCGCCGAGCCCGGAGAGCTGGCGGACGAGTCCGGGCAGGGTGCCGAAAGCGGCCAGGGTGCCGAGTTCGGGCAGCGGGGGCGGGGTTGCGCGGGTGATGATGGGGCTCCTTCGCGGGCTGAGGTTCGTGGAGGGTGGCTGCCGGGGCGGCGGATGCTTGGCGGTATCGGTGCCGCCCCGGCAGTTCGGTGGAGCGGTCAGCGCTGGCGCGGCGGCGCGAGCAGCGAGCGCAGGATGACGGCGACGATGGCGACCGAGATGGCCGCGACGGTGACGGCGACCAGGAGCGCGGTCAGGATCACGCCGACCGTGACGACGGCGGCCACGGCTCCGGCGACGACGCCGACAGTGGGCGCGAACCGGTGGCCCGGGGTGGCGGCGGGGTGGGCCTGCTGGCAGGCGCAGACCGGTGCGTGGGCGTGCTGCGGGAGCGCGGTCGAGGTGCTGACGGGCGCGGCCGGAGCGGTCGGCGCGGGCGGGTACTTGGGGTTCAGGAGCACGACGGGACCTCTCTCAGCTACTCGTCTAGGTGTGTGTGCCGTTGACGATCTCGACGCCGTTGCGCGTGCTGTCGTCGATGGCGGGGGCGAGGAAGGTGTGGGCGAGATAGAAGCCGAACAGGGCGATGACGACGGCGACCCAGAGGCGGATGCCGAGGAACCGGATCGCGGCCCAGGCGATGATCCCGAGGACAGCGACCAGGGGCAGGCTGACGGTCACGTGCGAGGACTTCCTTTCAGCGGACCGGGCAGCGGTGGGTTCGTGCGGCCAACTCGGCCGCAGCGCGGGAGTCGTAGTCGGCGGAGAAGCCGCAGCGCGGTGCGGTGCAGGCGGTGGTGTGCTTCTCGGTGCCGCGGGTGTCGTTGGAGGTGCCGACCTGGACGGGCCCGATGCTGATCAGGTCGCGGAAGTGGCGGTTGGCGGGCATGGGACGTTCTCCTCTCAGAGCTGGGCGGCGATGACGTCAGCGAGGGGTGCGGGGACGCCGAGGCGGGCGCGGAGGGTTGGAGCGTCGATGGCGCTGCCGGTGCGGGTGTGGTGTTCGGCGGCGATCTTGCGGGCGTGCGCGAGCAGGGCAGCCGGGATGGCGGGTTGGGCGGGCGCAGGTGCGGCTTCTGAAACGGGACCCGGCGCAGCGGCGGCCGTGACGGAGGGGAGCTCCCGGAGCACCGGCTCCGCTCCGTGCGCCAGGAGCGTTCCGCCGAGGAAGGCCAGGGCCGGCCATCCGGCGACGAGGATGCGCAGCCAGGCCGGTACGGACACGGCGTCGAGGAGCCCGGCGGTGGCGACGTTGGCGCCGAGCGAGGCTAACAGCGCCACGACGAACCAGCACCAGGCCGCCGCCTTCCCCGCACCGGAGCGCAGGCGTCGCCAAGCCGCGACGAGCAGCAGGTCGACGGAGACCGGGTAGGCCCACGCCTTCCAGCCCTGTTGTCCTGCGGCGTCGGCGACGTCGTGCAGGTGGGCGAAGGACAGCGACGCGGCGATGAGCGCTTGGACGAGCACCGCGTCCACACGGGACAGGTGGGCGGGCATGACGTCGTCTCCTCTCGGCCTGCCTCAGCCGGTGGCCAGGTCGTTTGCACGGGCACGGGCACGGGCAAGGGCGGCGGTCTGGGCCGCTTCCTCGTCGCCGGGCATGTCGGCGGCGATGCGTTCGAGGAGATCGGCCTTCCGGGCCATCAACGCGGCGTAGTCACCGGCTCCGCCCGTACGGAACGCGGCCAGGTCGGACAGGAAGTCGGACAGTTCACCGGCAGTGGGGCTGGACACGGGCCTGCCTTTCGGTTTGGGGCATGACGGGGTAGGGACGTGGCGCTGCACAGTGAGAGAGGGAGGGTCAGCCGCTGACGGGCCGTGGTTTGGCCAAGGGCGCGGGCGGACCGGCGGGACGCGCGGGGACGGCGGGCCGGAAGGGTGCGAGGGCGGGAAGTTCAGGCACGCGGTCGGTGGTGGCGTCGCAGACGGCCGCCGCGTCTCCGAGGGACAGGTACGGGGTGCGGATGCGGGACCAGCCGCCGGAGGTGTCCCCGGCGACGGCGAGCCCCGGCCGTTCGGGGGCGATGGCGCAGGCGGCCATGACGGCTTCCGGTGCGATGTCGCCGAGGGCCATTTTCGCAGAGGCTTCGTCGTTCACGCGGTGGCAGACGCGACCGCTGAGCTGGGCCCGGAGCATGGTCGCGCCCTTGCCGAGCTCGGCACCGAAGCGCTGCCCGCACACCTCCAGGTAGATGCCGGCGGCACGGCCGAGCTGAGCAAGGCGGATCAGATGGGTGACCATCTCGTCGCGCCGTTCCTCGTCCTTCTTGCTGGCGACGAGGAAGAGTTCCGCCACCTCATCGACGAACAGCACGATCGGTACGGGCCGTTGTGCTTCCGGTAGGCCCCATACGTCGGAGGTGATTTCCTCGCTCGGGGCCGAGGGGGCGACGCCCTGCCGGGCTTTGATCAGGTCGTAGCGGTTCTCCATTTCGCGTACGAGTACGGGCAGCAGGTTGGCCGCCTGCTCGGGGTCGGTGGCCAGGGCTGACAGCCGGGCCGCGAACGGCGCCAGCTCCACGCCCCGTTTGCAGTCGATCCCCACCAGCGCGACGCGTTGCGGGGCGAGCCCGGCGACCAGGTTTCGCAGGTACATAGACTTGCCCGACAGCGTCGCGCCGAGCGTGAGTTGGTGCGGTATCGCGCGGTAGTCCCGTACAAACGCGGTCGCGTCCTCCCGCAGAGCCATCGGCACCTTGAGCAAACCGGCGGCCATGCGGCGCGGCATGCGAACCTTGCGCAGTACGTCGAAGCCGACGAGCCGCAGTTCCACCACGCCCGGCTTGACCACCGACACATACACGGCGTGCACGCCCCAGGCATGCCGCAGCCGTTCCGCGGAGGCTGCGACGTCGGCGGGTTCCTGACCGGGCGCGAGCCGCAGCCGGAGCCGCAGACCGGTTGACGTCGGCCGGACGATCCCGCGCCGTGGAGGCACCGGCCGCACCTCCCGGCGAGTCGTCACCTGTACGGCCAGGGCCCGCAGCCGCGAGGGCGGGACGGTCAGCCCGCAGGCGTCCATGACCGAGGCGTACGTGCTGAGCAGGCGGGCGGTCGAGACGGGAAGCCCGACCAGGGACCAGTACGCGGCCGGTTGCTCGGCCCGGAGGTAGGCAGCGCCACCGCCGACAGCGGTGACGGTGCCGCCCCCCTCCAGCAACGTCATCAGGTCCGACATCGGGCTCAGGCCCCCACCTGTGCGGGGAAGGCGGCCGGGGTGACGGCGGCGGCCCGGAAGGCGATCCCATGCCGCTGCTGCCCGTTGAACATGCTCTCCCAGGGCCGGGCCACCAGCCCCGGCAGCGCGACCGGCGCCCCGAGGGCCAGGCCCTCACTCACACCGCTCTGCGGGACGGTCACCTTCACCAGCGAGGACTCCCCGTCCTCGATGTACACGACCCCGAGCGTCATCAGCGGCTCACCACTGACCGCGTCGGTCGCGATCTCGCCGGTCTGCCGGTCCTTGATCTTGGTTTCCGGGGCCTCGGTCAGCAGGATCGTCGCCGCCGAGGTCTCCACACGGATGGAACGCAACGCTGGTTCTCCCCTCACTCATGACAGCTAGTCGTCTAGATAAGTGTCATCCGATGTGCCCGCAGGGGCGGGTGCGGGACCCACTGTGCCACACGACCCAGCTACTCGTCTATACGAGTTTTCGTGTGGAGGCATACGAGTCGGCGGACGCGGCCTCCCCGCCACCCGTCACGCACCCCATCCGCCCTGGTCACGTTGCCGGAAGCTGGTACGCCAGGACGTATGCGTCCGCCGCCATCACCGTGTCGCAGACCTCGACGGCGCGTCCTTCCGTGTCGAAGGCGGTGCGGATCAGGTGGATCACGGGCACGCCGGCGGCCAGGTGGAGCGTCTTGACCTCACCGGGTGCCGGCATGCGGGCCCGGATCTCCTCCTCGAAGTGGTCGAGGCGGTGCCCCAGCTCCTCCAGCCGGGCATAGATGCCGCCGGGTCCGGGGTTCGGCTCGGCGATGGGTGTCCCCCGGGCGAGGTCCAGCGGCAGGTAGGAGGTGGCGAATTCGACCGGCCGCCCGTCGAGCAGGTACCGGCGCCGCCGGGCCAGCACCTTGCGGGGGCCGCCCAGCCGTGCAGCCACATCCTGCGTGGGCCGCTCCTCCTTGATCTCCAGGCTGTCGACGGTCGGGTGGCTGCCCGCGGCGTCGGCCTCGACGATGAACGCCGACTTCCCTTGCTCGCGGTGCCGGCGCGCGAACCGGTCGGAGGCCAGGCGGCGCACAGGTGGCCGGGGCCGCACGAACACGCCCTTGCCGTGCTCGGAGACGACCAGCCCCTCGCCCTGGAGGACGGAGAGCGAGTTGCGGACGGTCATCCGCGAGACGCCGTAGTGGTCGACAAGCTCCGTCTCGCTGGGAAGCTTGTCGCCCTCGGCGAACTTGCCCTTGTCGATGGCCTCGCGCAACTGGTCGGCGATCTGGCGGAACACCGCGCGGTCACTCGTGGGGTCCAGCGCCCCGAGTGTGCCGGAGAAGGAACCGGGCATCATTACTCCTTTGGATATCTAGACGAGTGGCCGACCTTTGTTGCTACGGTGGGCAGCCTAGCCAGTCGAAGGGATCACGTACGTGCCGATCGAGCGCCCGCACTCGGTGAGCGTCGCCGGAGTCATCGTCGACGACGCCGGCCGGGCCCTGCTGATCCGCCGCCGGGACAACGGCCACTGGGAGCCCCCCGGTGGCGTGCTCGAACCCGAGGAGACCATCCCCCACGCCCTCCAGCGTGAAGTCCTGGAGGAGACCGGCATCAAGATCGCGCTTCCGGCGACGTTGACCGGCGTCTACAAGAACATGACCGGCCTGATCGTCTCGCTTGTCTTCCGCTGCGAAGCGATCGACGGCCACCTCTCCACCGGTGACGAGACCAGCGCCCTGCGCTGGGCAACCCGCGACGAGGTCTCCGAACTCGCCGACGAGGCGTACGCGATCCGCGTCCTGGACGCTCTCGACGCCGTATCCCCGCCGGCCGTCCGCGCCCACGACGGCGTGAAACTCGTCTAGCTCGTAACACCTGTCCATGGCCGCCCACCAGCAGGAAGCAACTTGTATGCACGAGTATATGAGTAGACCGCGGGTCTGGGGAATCAGTTGCCCAGGTTCACCCGAAGAAGTTGCCCGCGCCCGCCGCTGGACCCGCGATGTCCTGCGCGAATCCCCGTGCGCGGACGACGCCGCGCTGATCGTCACGGAGCTGAGCACGAACGCCGTGCTCCACACGCACACCGACGCAACAGCCGACCAGCCGCCGGGAACGTTCCACATCAGCCTCGCCGTCTCCGATGCGCTGGTCTCGATCTCGGTGACCGACTCCGGAGGCACGAAGACCGCCCCGACCGTCGAGCACCCCGACGCCGACGAGACCCACGGCCGCGGCCTGGCGATGGTCACCGCCCTCGCCCACCACGTCGAGACCCACGGCGACCAGCACGGCCACACCGTCACCGCCCACCTGACCACCACACCGGACACGCCATGACGCCCGCCGGCCAGCAGGCGGACGACTCGGCCACTACCCACAGCCTGTGGACGGTCGCCCGCATCTGCCGAGCCCTGAACCACACCGTCCTGGAACGCCGCTTCCTGACAGACCTCACCCACGCCCCCGAACCCGACGTGATGTCCGTCTTCACGGCCTGGCGCAAGGTCGCCGCAACGATCGAGCAGCACGCCCCCAGCGAGGCACGCCTTGAAGACCTGGCCTTACCCGCACCCGTCCAGCCCCCGACCGCAGAAGGGCGGTAGCCCATGACCACCGCAACGGTGCAGCCCCACAGTCCCCAGCCGACGACCAGCGAGTCGGACGCGACGGCGCCTCACGGAGAAAACGCCCCGCCCACCCAGACGTGGACGATCACCACGACAACCGGCTACACAGCGGCCGGCTACCTGCCCCCTTGGGCCGAAACCGACCCCAGCACCACCGACATCCCGCCCCACCATCTCGCCACGGAGCTGGCGGACCTCACCCACCACCAGCCCTTCCCCGGCCAGCGCATCGCGGTCACCCTCACCGACGACCAGCCAGCCCCGGAAACCGTCATCCTCAGCGGAAGCATCGACTGCGCCCCCTACAGCGAAGACCCCACCTCACGCGAGCCCGTCGCCAACCTCCAACTCGTCGACGACTACTGGCTCACCAACCTCGACCCCAACCAACTGGCCACCATCGCAGCCCAACTCCGCACCCAAGCCGACCACCTCGACCACCAAGTTCGCCCCGCCCTCATCGCAGCCCGCAACGACTGGACCGCCCACCACAACGCGTAGCCGAAACCCACGTCCCATGGGCCCCGACCGCCACGAAGCTCCAAGGCGACCGGGGCCCTTCCACATGTCCACCTACGCCAGCGACGCCCGGAGTGAGTAACAACCTTCTCTACGAGTTCAAGGCACCCGGCGTCGCTGCCGCTCCGCCGGGCGCGCGTCCGGCGCCCGGCCGCGCCGTCGCTCCTGTCTCCGCCCCGCTCGGCACGGCCCGCGCCGCGCGCGCCCCCGAGGGGGAGGCCGGCGGCATGAGACGAGACGTACAGCCGGGGTCAAAGAGGTGCCTCCGGCGGGGGCGCTCCGGCTCCGAGATGGACCAGGCTCGGTCGGCGCCCGCGGGTTCATCATGGGCGGGTGCGGGGTGCTCCCATCCCGTCTGCCATCGGCCCGGGGCAAGCCGAGCAGTCGCGGCCCAGGGCGTCAAGGTCGTTCGTACAGTGGCGCGCTCCACCTTGACGCCCTGAACCACGCCCGCTCCACTGAAGTGCGGGCCGACGGCAGACGGGACGGAATCTGGGGACGAGAACGGGACCTGGTATGTCAACGACAGGTAGGGGGCTCCGCTTGCCAGGCGGCCTCAGCCTTTTCATCAGTTCACGAAACCAGTGAAGGTGCGCCGAAAGTGGTAGCCAATGACGCTACATAGACGCCGGGCAACTTCCGAGGTTGCCCACAGAATCGGCGGAGGTGAGAGGCATGGTGGTAGAACCCGGGATGCCTCCTCTGTGGCAACTGCGGCACGATTCACCTCAAAGTGGTGGCTACCGCCGTCACTGCCTGGACCATCGTTGCCAGCGCGTTCATTGTGGTGACAGAAGCGGCTGCCGCCCTGGGAAGTGCCTCCGAATGCGATGTTCCACTGCGACGCGCCAGAAAATATGCTGAGCCTCCCGCCGCAAGCGTCGCGATCAGAACAGCGAAGCAACCTAGAGTCACGAGAATTGAATTGTCGGACATCCCGTAGTTCCCTTCCATCAGAGCAGCGGAATTCGCGGCTGTTCTGAGGGTGGCCCAGACGATGTTCGCAGATGTTCAGCACGAACGAAGACGAACAAAGATGAACGGCAAAGACGGAGACTGGAGCGCCCTTGTCCACCGACAACTTCGATGACCGATCGGCAACCACCGCTAACGAGGCACTCGCAGAGTTGCGCCGCATCCTCAGGGCGAGGCGCTCGAAGAAGCGACTCACCATGGAACAGGTGACGGTCCGTAGTGGGTTAGGACGCACCGTGATCAGTCAGGCCTTCAGTGCGTCCGCACCACCGCCAAGCGGCGCGACCGTCAGCGCACTGGCAGACGTCCTGGCGCTGGACACCGACTACTTACTAGCTCTACTGGACGTAGCAACTGGGGCAGAGACCGATCGTTCCACGCCGCCAGGCGCCGGTAGCGGAGGCGACGTAGTCACTCTGGGGCGGCCAATCGCGGAGTGGGATCCGGACGAACTGGAAGTCCATCCCGCAGTGGACGCCCCTTCCTCTGAAAGCAGTAGCGGGCACCGTTTGTCAGCGAGACTGCCTAAATATGTCTTCCGTACACACGACGAGGAACTGTCCGCTCTCGTGTCTGAAGTCGACATGGGACAAAGCCGGATGGCAGTGCTGGTCGGTACCTCGTCAACGGGGAAAACGCGAGCTTGTTGGGAAGCGGTTCAGCCCCTGGCCAGTAAGGGGTGGCGGCTGTGGCACCCCTTCGACCCCACTCGCGCTGAGGCTGCTTTTAGAGGGATCGAGGGTGTGGGGCCGCGCACGGTTGTGTGGCTCAATGAAGCTCAGCACTACTTCGGTGCAAGTGGTGGACTGGGCGAACGCATTTCCTCCGCCGTCCACACGCTACTTACCACTCCGCGGCGGGGGCCCATCCTCATTCTTGGGACGATGTGGCCGGAGTACGCGGATACCTATATTGCCCTACCCCAACCTGGGGAGGTCGATCGATATTCACATGCTAGGGCAGTGCTCTCTGGACGGCTGATCGGCATCCCGGAGAGCTTCGATACCAAGGCGGCCGGTCACGCGCAGGCTCTGGCCATAGCAGGTGACGCCCAACTTGCGCATGCGCTCGAACACGTGCAGGACGGGAGGGTGACGCAATTCCTCGCCGGAGCTCCCGAGCTGGTCCGTCGTTACGAATCCGCCTCGTCGGCTGCTCGCGCACTCTTGCATGCGGCCATGGACGCTCGACGCCTCGGTGTCGGAGTCCAGCTACCGATAGGGTTCCTGGAACATGCCGCGGAAGGATATCTGAGCGACGACGAATTTGACGACCTTGATGATAATTGGCTCGAACAAGCCCTCATGGAAACCAGTCGACCCGTCCACGGCAAACTAGCCCCTCTGCGTCGCAGTCGCCGCCGAATACATGAGATTGTGCCCCCCACGCAGGCGTCTCCATCTTCACTAAACTATCGGCTCGCAGATTACCTCGAACAACGGGGGCGTCGTGAGCGCAGGCTCCTCTGCCCTCCTACATCGTTTTGGCAGGCCGCTCACGACTATCTGAGCGCCGCGGATCTGGTCCAATTGGCCAATGAAGCTCGGCTCCGTTACCGCAATCGCTGGTCATATATTCTACTCCAACGTGCAGTTGAGTCAGGCTATATTCCCGCCGTTAGGGAGCTTGCCTTCTTCCTGGAGAACCTAAATCCTGAACGCTCCAGTCGACTATACGAACAGGCCATAGAGTCTGGCGACACGCACGCCATGATATTGGTCGCTCAGTCGCGGGACATCTATGGAGACATCGCAGGTGCCGACGAATTATGGTGGCAAGCCGCTGACTCGGGCGACGAAGAGGCCATTGAGGTGCTTCCCCAGAGGCTAGATGCGTACGGGGTCGCCAAGGGAATTGAACAACTACTTCAGAAGAATACCGCTGCGGGAAATGTTCAGCAGCGAGAACTTTTAAGCGAATGGCGAAGCCTAGTCGAAGAGCTAGAAAGTGAAGATTTCCAGGCCCGGCACCCTGAGTATGGCGGTGAGGCCGACGCGCTAGCCTTGCTCGCTCAATGGCGAGACCAGGTCGGCGACAGCCGAGGGGCGGAGTCGCTTCGTCAAGTTAGCGCAGCGGTCGTTGACCCAGTGCATGAAGCTCTAGTCAGTAGATCCGGAGATGGATTTATCGAAGGAGCTATTTCACAGGCGGGCGAAGCGGGTGAGACCGAGGTACAGGGTTTGCTAATCGAACTAGAGGGGCGGAATGGCGACTACCGAGGCGTCGAGCGGACGCTCCTAAAATTGCTCGATTCTGGAAATCCGAAATCACCATCCGTTCTCTTTCTTGACGATGATGACCTATGGCCCAATTACATAAACTTCTGGCCGTATGGCCTGGAAGCAGATGGCAGCCAATCTGCGCCGTGGTGGTAGCGAATGATATGGGCGTGTCGAGGGAGACGAGCACGGTGAGAGCTCATTGTGAGTATGCCCATCTCCGCCGGTTGCAAAGTTCTCCGCGGCCCCTCGGGTGAAGTTGTTCCTGGCGGGTTTCGCGACGTCGGCCCTCAGCCACAGCGAGGCTGCAGGCTGAGGGCCAAGGGCACTTGATCAGCGCCTTCCGGCTGAGCATCTAGTTGATGGGCTCGGATTCGCTGCTGGTGAGTTCGGCCCAGGTGTCGGAAAGGATCTTGTTCTCCACCTTGCCAATGTGTGCCGGCGTGTTCGAGGCTGCAGCCGCGACGACGGTCTCACCAGTGCTCTTCAGCTTCACCGTCTTTTTGGTGCCGTTCTTCTCCTGCAGGTAACCGGTGATCTGAATCCAGTGCCGGCGGTCACGCCGCCAGTCGATGGCGGCCAGACGCTGCTTGAATTCATCAAAGGAGATCTCCGGAGCAGGCACCACCTGCTCCTCGATCATATCGTTGAACCTCTTCACCAACTGCTCAGTGGTGTCGTCTCCGGTTGCAGTCTCCTTCTGCATCGCTTCCATGATTGGCCCGAGTTTGTCCCTCCGCACCTGGTTGTAGGCCAATGCGAGAGCCTTGAGGGCGAATGCCCATCCATGGACGTACAACCGTCGGTAGGTGTCAGCCTTTTTGGTGTCACTCCAAGCGCTACCGAACTGACTTTCCAAGGTTTCCAGGAACTCGCGGCAGTAGGGCAGCACTGCCTCGATGTGATGATGCTTAATGTGCTCGCGCTTGCGGTTGCCGTGGGAGATCACGTTGAGCAGTAGTTGCTCGAGCGTCGATGCGTCGACGATATTCTGCACCGCGGTGAGTGTGGCTCCCGTGCTGCGGCCATCGGCGACGCGGTCCTCGAAGATGGTGCCCTTGACTGCCTGGTTGCGCAGCTTCGCCAGTGCTGACGAGGTGTCGAAAGTCGCCACCAAATTGGTGTTCTTCTTCGTGCCTCGGCCGTTGCGATCTGCGAAACTCTGGGCCGCCGCATCGACGTCAACCTTCAGTTCGACCTCAAGCGTCACGAAGAAGGTTTCGAGTGCACCGCTCTGGAGAGCGAGACGATTCTGCGCTGCCTCGAAGAGGGCAGCGGTTTGAGTCTGTCCGTCGGCCTGCATGATAGGGCGCTTGGGCAGGTAGATCTCGCCGTAGATGGCCGCCGGGTTGGCTTCATCAAACGCGACGAAAATGGGCTGCGGGTCTTCCTCAAACTCCTCAACCGACTGCCAACCGGTGACGGTGGGGAGGTAAGCAACTCGTTCGCCGCGGACGGCCTCCAAAATGTAACGACTGAAGTCCATACGGTTGGCGGACTTTGCTCCCTTGAAGTCACTTTGTGTCTTGATATGCGCAGCCCTCATGCCGTTGGCTTCGTAGTCGACAGCGCGCGGCGGATCGGAAGGATTATATTTTACGAGGTCCGTAAACTGCCGGAGACTGGGATGGACTGTGACACAAATGCGATACTTGCCGGCTGCACCCTTTAGGGACAGCGTGCCACGAATGGCGTGCCGCTTCTCACTCTCATGCTGGAAGCGGTAGCGATGCTGTTCGAAATTCTCTCGTGCTTCCGTGTCGGTGCTGACATGCAGAATGCGCAGGCCCCCATAGTTCGCGTCCTCGGGGATGTCGTCGGTGTTGATCAACTTCTGCTGACTGATGAACGGTGTACTCATGGCGTCTCCTGTTGATAGAGGTCGGTGCCCGGGGCGAGCAGCCCGGACTGGCCTGGAATTACGGGAATCGATATGGGCTCTACAAAAGCCGGAATGCCACCTGCATGGGCAAGTACCAGAGGGAGAGGGACTAGCTCGATCGAGAGGTTCAACCTCTCAACGGTGTAGGTGAGCTCAGGTTGAAAATCGAACGCTGCGATGACTCCGCGGATCAAGCATTCGCTGCCGGCGGTTTCCTCGGCCCGGCGCGCCATAGCCATGTAGACCAGGATCTGCCCAAGCGCCTCGTAACTCGCACTGATCTTGAATTCCCACAAGCGAGTGACGTTGCTTCGATCGATCGTGCGCATATCCGCGCGAACGGCCGTGCCGTCGTAACTGTTCTCTCGGGCGATAAGTAACTCGCCTGGACGGTGCTGGGCGAGCTCCGAAGCGTAGTAGTCCCGGACTCGACATTCGCGCTCGTGCAGCACTACCCGATCTCGCGCCATTGGCTCCAACTCTCGCCCCGCTCAACTCTTGCCTCGCAGAGGTTACTTGATACATCGTCAGTCGGCAAGCGTATCTCGGAGATGCAGGGGGCGTTGCCAAGACCGCAGTGGAATGCACTGGTGCACCGCACCGACGGCGAGGTCATCCCCGAGTCCGGCGAGCCCGAGGTCATCTTCTGCATGGACGAGTTCGGCCCGCTCAACCTCCAGCCTCACCCCGGGCGGCAGTGGGCCGAACGCGGCGGCAAGCACAAGGATCCCGAGCGCGGGCCCAGGCCGCGGCGGCGGGCGACCTATACCCGACCGCACGGGGTCAGGCACCTGTTCGCCGCCTACGACCTGGGCAAGGACAAGCTCTACGGCCACATCAAGAAGACCAAGAACCGGACGAAGTTCCTGGAGTTCTGCCGCTACCTGCGCAGTCTCTATCCGCCCGAGGTCCGCATCGCGATCGTCTGCGACAACTGTGAGACTCGTGGGGTGCCGCCGGGGGCCGGGGCCTGACCCGTGCGACAACTGGCCTCAGCTGCCTTGGAGTAGATCTGTCGGCTCCGGCCCCTGGCGATGCTTGCTGCCGCCGGACCGGCGAGCGTGTCCCGATAGGGGCCTTGCCCTACAAGGCACCATCACAGTTCTGACCGCCCTCCGGCCCGGCGTCGGCCATCAGCCCCAGCCGATGAAGGAGCCGCGTGACCGTCACCAGCATGCCCAAGCCAACCTTGCCCGCACAGCGGGCAGCACAGCCCGCGGAGGACGTGGTCCTCGGGGTCGACACCCACAAAGACGTGCACGTCGCCGCAGTGATCACCGTGCTGGGCGCACTCCTGGCTCACTAGGAGTTCCCGACCACCGCTGCTGGTTACCGCCAACTCCTCGTCTGGGCGGCTCTTTCGGCATCCTGCGCCGCGCCGGAGTGGAGTGCACCGGATCCTACGGAGCCGTCCTGGCGCGCTTCCTGCGGCAGGAGAACATCCAGGTCATCGAGGTCAACCAGCCTGATCGTGCCACCCGCCGCAAGCGGGGCAAGGCCGACGCCGTCGGCGCGGACGCCGACGCCCGCGCCGTTCTGTCCGGACGCGCCACCACCACGCCGAAGACGGGTGAAGGCCCGGCCGCGGACCTGCGCGTCCTCAGACTGGCCAAGGAATCAGCCGTCAAGGCCCGCACCCAGGCGATGAACCAGCTCAAAGCCGTACTCCTGGGCGTCGACCCCGTACTGCGCGAGTCCTTGTCCGGGCTCAGGAACCCGGCGCTGATCGCACGGTGCGCGGACGGCCTTGCCGACAGCGACGACGCGTCCGTCTTCACCCTCCGGCTCCTGGCCCGCTCGCTGGCTTCGCCTTTCAAGGTCTCTATCAGTGCCCAGAAGGCAGCCCAGGTCATCACGAGGGAAGCTTGCCAGATGGCGCACGATCCGCCTCAGCATCCCGTACAGCAGCGAAGTACAGCAACCCCAGCAACCCGTGCTGCCCTACAGGGCCCCTCGGCGCACCCGTGGCGGCCTGTATGACCGCCCGCGCCCCTTCCGGCTAGAGCTACGGATCAGAAGGTTGCAGGTTCGAATCCTGCCGAGTGCACCACAGGTCAAAGCCCCCGCCGGATCATCCGGGCGGGGGCTTTGTCGTGCCGTACGGCAATGAGCGTGTGATCGTCGGAGCGGGCCCGGGGCGGTGGGGCCGTGGTGCGGCGCGACGAGTACGTGGAGCACATCGCAGGTCTTGGGACGGAGAACCACGCGTCGGTGTCAGTCGGCGGTAAGGGGCTGTGGCGGACTGCCGCCCGGCAGTTCATGCGCGACAAGGGGTACTGACAACGGCCTCGGGCCAGGGCCCCCGAGAGGGTCGGGGGCCCTTTGCGGTTGCTCGCGTGGGTGGGGCGGGTCAGGAGGGGTGGTCGGCGGCGGGCGCGGAGAGGTGGGCGGACCAGGCGCGGGTCTCGTCCGGGGTCAGGACGCGGGTGAGTTCGGCTGTGCCGGGGAGGTGCGGGAAGAACCGGTCGGCATTCCAACTGCGCTGGTACGAGGGCTTGTCGAGTACGAGGAGGCGGCGTCCGGCGACGACCGGGATGTCGTCGGGCAGGCCCTCGTTCCAGATGCGCGTGCCGTCCGGGGCGAGGAGTTCGAAGGCCCCGGTCGCCACGGCCTCGCTGCGCCCACGGGCGGGCTCCGGGTCCGTGGCCAGGCGGACGCTCTCCGCGGAGGGCGGCGTGCCGGGCACGTGGCCGCCGCCGATCAGGACGTGGGCGAGCAGCGTGTGCAGCTGAAAGTTGTCGCCGATGCCGCCGATGCGTATCTCGAAGCCGCTTCCGGTGGGCCGGTGGAGGACGACCACGGGCTCGTCGTCGAGCACCGCCAAGGCGTAGGCCAGGCACTTGAGGTCGTGCCGGTTCAGGGCGGCCAGCTCGCGGCAGGCGGGGAGGACCGCGGCCGCGTGCAGGCGGCGTACCTCCGCGCTGCGGCACAGCACGGCCAGCGCGGGCGGCTGCCACTCCTCGACCGAGCACCAGGCCAGGGCCAGCCGCGTGGCCTCGTACGGGTCGCCGCCCAGGCGGGCCCGGAGGGCGTCGTCGACGATCTTCCCGTCCGGCTCCGGCAGCTCCTCGCCGGCCTCGCCGGTGGCCGACCAGCGGCGGGCGAACTCCAGGGCGTCGAGCAGATCCCGGTGCACGCCGTCGAGGACCGGGCCGGCGCAGGCCACCGGGTCCGCCCCGTGCTCGACGCAGAAGCCGGCCGCCATCGCCAGCATCGGCCGCGGACCGGTGGGCGGGAAGGCGGGGAGCAGCGCGGCCAGCCGGGGCCCGGCCGCGACGCGTGCGTCGTCCGGCGCCGACTGCACACTCTCGATCATGGTGGCGAAAGCGCGCCCGGTACGGTCGCCGTCACGCGCGGCGACCGCGTCCTCCAGTTCGGACACGGTGGTGGCGAGGCCCGAGGCCCGCTGCTTCCTCTTGAAGATCACCGGCACACCCTAGAACCCGGGCGGCGTGTCGCGAACCGCCGGTCGCGCCAGGGCCGTTCGCCCGCTGCCGCGGGTGCGGGTGCTTGCGGGCCGGCCGGGGGTGCGGGTGCTTGCGGGCCAGGAGCGTCTTCGCGCAGGCCTGGCGGGTGGGGCCGAGCACGGACGGTCGGCGGCGGACGGCCCGCGGCCCGGTCCGGTCACCGCCGCCGCGCCGACGGCGCCCGCTCGCCCCGGGGGTCAGGTTGCCGGGCTGTCGGCGGGCTTCCTGAGGGACGCCGACAGGGCGCGGGCCTCGTGCTCGGTCATGCGGGTCGTGGTGTACGGGACGGCGTTGACCCAGCGCTGGGACAGGTGGGCGATGCGCTCGCCGTAGCGCTCGGCCGTGATCAGGTCGCCGGGGGAGCAGCCGTCCTCCGGGCCGAGGTCGGTGTGGCTCTGGGCCATCAGGCCGAGCCACGAGCCGAGGCGGTTGACGTCGTCGCGGGTGCCGCCGCTCCAGTTGTTGCCCGGCATGTCGGCCACGCCGATCCACTGCATGCCCATCTGGGCGCCGAAGACGGACAGTTGCTGCAGGACCGCGAGCTTGTCGCCGCTCTGCGACGCGGACATGGTGAAGCCGCCCGCCAGCTTGTCCTTCCAGCCCTGCGTCGTGAACGGCTTGAACGCCGCCTCCATGAACGCCTTGAACACCGCCGACACGCTGCCCATCAGTGTCGGGCAGCCGAAGACGATCGCGTCGCTGCGGTCGAGCAGCTCCGCCGTCGCCGCGTCGTGCCAGCGGCCCGCGGTGACGTCCTCGGGCCGCAGGTCGACGAGGTGGACCTGCGCACCGGGGACGGTACGGGCGCCGGCGGCGATGTGCTCGGCCAGGAGCCGGGTGCGGCCGTGCACCGAGTGGACGACCACCGTCACCGTGACGGTGGGAGCTGCGCCGGGGGTGCGGTCAACGCCGTTGCTTGTCATGTCTGTTCACGCTTCCTGATGGCGGGCGTGCGCCGCTCCTGCCCCGCAGCCGGTGGCGGCGGGAGGCGGGCGCTGCTTGCCCTGCCATCACAACCCGCGCGCGGCGCACCATCAACGCCGGATTCCGGCATGCAGCGATCGGCCGCACCGATCGATCGGCGCTAACCTTGCGGTGTGGACAGGATGGAGCTGGAAGCCTTCGTCACGGTCGCCGAGGAACTCCACTTCGGACGTGCCGCCGCGCGCCTGCACCGCGGCCAGCCGACGGTGAGCGACGCCGTACGGCGGCTGGAAACCGCCCTGGGCGGACGGCTGTTCCACCGCACCAGCCGCCGGGTGGCGCTCACCGACCTGGGCGCCGCGATGCTGCCCGACGCGCGTGCCGCGCTGGCCCAGCTGCGCCGCTTCCAGCAGCGCGGCCGCGCCCTCGCCGCCGGGGACCGGAGCGGCACCACCCTCGTCGTAGGCCACGCCGAATACACCGGCCACCAGCTCCTGCTGGAGTGCCTGCCGCGGCTGCGCGACCGCTTCCCCGACGTCACGATCGTGCCCGAGCCGATGCCGACGACGGCCCAGCTCACCGCCCTGCGGACGGGCACGGCCGGGCTCGGCATCGGCTGGGCCACGGACGGCTTCACCGGCGTACGCGCGCGGGTGCTCTCCGCCGAGCGGTTCATGGCCCTCGTGCCCGCGGGCCACCCGCTCGCCGGGCGTGCGGAGTTGAGCGCCTCGGAGCTGTCCGCGACGGACCTGCTCACCTGGCCGCACCAGATCAACAGCGGTCTGTGCGACCGGCTGCTGGCCGCCTTCGACATCGGCGGCGCAGACCTGCGCATCATCCGCACCGCCGACAGCGTGCACGCCATCGCCGCGCACGTCGCCGCCGGGGCGGGCATCGGCATCACCGTCGGCTCGGCCCTCGACCACACCCCGCCCGGGATCCGCGTCATCCCCCTGACCGGCCCGTCGACGACCGCCGACCAGGTCGTCCTCACTCCTGCGGAGCCCACTGCCGCCGCCGTGGCGTTGCGCGAACTCCTGCTGCACGCAGCCGCGGAGGCGCGCGCCGCGGCGTGACGCGGGCCGCGGCAGGGCAGTTGCGGCACGGCAGTTGCGGCGTCAGCGGTCCGTCGCCCAGCGGGCGAAGGCCTCGACGGCGTCGCTGATCGCGTGCAGGCGGAGGGAGGGGAGGACGTCGAAGTTGTGCTGGGTGCCGGGGAGTTCGGCGAGGACGACGGGCTGCGCGGACGTACGGGCGAGGGCGGCGGTGAAGGCGCGGGCGTCCGCGGCCAGCACGAGGGTGTCGAGGGAGCCGTGGACGAGCAGGAACGGCGGTGCGGCGGCGTGGACATGGGTGTGCGGGGTGGCAGGGCCACCGGACCGGCCGCCGCCGACCTCACCGTAGTAGCCGTAGAAGCCGATCGCGGCGGATACCGCGCCGTCGGTGAGGGCGACGGTCGCGGCGAGGTGCGCACCCGCCGATCCGCCCGCCACGACCAGGCGTTCGGGGTCCGCGCCGAGCTCGTCGGCGTGGTCTCGCAGCCATGCGACGGCCGCGCGGGCGTCGGCGAGCGAGTTCGGGTACGGGGTGCGCAAGCGGTAGTTGGCGCTCGCGCACACCCAGCCGTCCGCCGCGAGGCGGTAGAGGAGGGGCAGCCCGCCAATGAGCTTGCTGCCGGTCGTGAAACCGCCGCCGTGGAAATAGAGCAGGACGGGTGCCCCGTGCGGCCGCTCGCGCGGGACGTACACGTCCAGCGCTTGCGAACGGGCCCTCCCGTAGCGGCGGTTTCGCAGCCGACGGACACCGCGGCGCGGGACGAGAAGGGGCAGCAGCACGCGGAGCAGGGGAAGCGGGCGGCGGGGGACGCGCAGGCCCGGCACGTCCGCGAGAGCCGCCTCCAGGACGCCCCGCGCGGACCGGGTACGTACGGCGAGCGCGGCCATACCGCAGGCGACGGCGGCGGTGAGGGCGGCCGCGAGCCACCACAGCGGGCCGCCGACGTCCGTCGCCAGCGTCTGGTAGGTGCTGAGGGCCAGGACGGCCAGGCCCACGAAGGGCTGCTCGTTGACGAACCAGCCGAGCCAGAACCACACATTGGACGGGCTCGACCGCCGCGGCATGGGCGGCCGGAGCGCGGCGAACGTGCACAGCGCGAGGATCGCGATCGAGGTGACGAAACCGGTCCGCACGGCGCGTTCAGCCTCCGGAGGGCGGTGCCGGTACGGGCACGCGGGCCGGCGGATCTCCGGTCGGCCCGGACGAGGACGCGACCGTGGCAGGTGGGCGGCTCATCGCGTCCTCCTCCTCAACCGGTCCTGGTGGGCCCATCTTTGCCTGCGGACGGCGTGCCGGGAAGCCCTCGGTCCGGGTTGCGGGCGGGCTCAGCGGTGGAGGTGCGACACGTCCGCGGGGTAGGGGCTCTCGCGCGGGAGGAGGGCGCGGGCCGCGTCGAGTTCGCCCGCGCGGACGTGGGCGTGGACGGTACGGGCGAGGGGCGTGACGTCGGTGACGGAGACGGTCCACTCGTCGGCGTAGCGGCGTACGGCTTCGCCGGAAAGGCCGAGTTGCAGCGAGCGGTACGGCAAGGGGCGCAGGTGGAGGTCGCGTTCGGGGTCCCACTGGACGCGCGCGGGAGAGCGCTTCAACTCCCGCTTCCAGGAGGCCTGGTCGGCGTGCAGGCCCGGCTCGTAGTGCGACAGGCAGGCGTGCGCGAGTGCCCACGCGAAGCCTTCACGGGTGATCTCGACGGCGAGGACGGTCTCCTGGCCTTCCTTGGTGCCCCATCCGCAGCGGTACATCATCCACAGGAACGACGGTTTGATCCACGTCATCCGGTCCCTCTTCCACGCCGCCGGGAAGCGGCCCTCCCGCACCGCCGCCAGGCCGATCTCGGGCCTGTACGCCTGGTAGACGGTGACGGTGGAGCCGGTGGCGAGGGCGCGGACGCGGTAGGTGGGCTCTTGCATGGGGCCAGGGTGAGCGGCGGGGGGCCGCGGCCGCCAGCGAATTACCGCGGCGCGGGAGGGGCGACGGGGGCACCGGTCCGAGGAGCGACCCCCCTGCGCGACCGCGGGGTCCCTGCTACGGGACGGCGATCTCCGGGTGCGCGCGGAGGGCGGCCGCGAACCACGCGAACACCGGTGTGAGCGGCGGCTGTTGCGGCCAGCCGTTGATGACGGACAGCAGCTGCCAGTAGTGCTCCGCGCGCGGGTCGGACGCGACGTCGAGGCGGGTCAGCAGCCAGCGGCGCAGGGCGGTGTCGTCGGGGCGGCCGAACGTCCGGGCGTAGCGCGCGGTGAGCCCGGCGACGACGGGAGCGGCCGCGGGGGAGTCCGGGGTGGTGCCGTCGTCGAGGGCGCGGGTGACGACGTCCCGTACGGCCTCCGTCAGTTCGTGGTGCAACCCGGTGGTGTCGCCGGTGGCGCGCTCGGCCGCCTGGTATTCGGCCATGCGGCGCACGGATGCGCGGAAGTCGGGGTCCTGGGTGAGTTCGGCGAGTTCCACCCAGGCCTCGATCTGAGGGGGCGCGGGGTCGTCGGGGAGTTCGGGCATGGCCGCGCGCATCATGGCGACGAACTCCGGATTGGCGTCGAGGCCGCCGAAGGTCTCTTCGACGAAGTCCTTCACGAGGCGCCGCCGTTCGGCGTCGGTGAGCTTGGCCAGCTGGTGCATGAGCTGCAACTCCTCTTCGTTCGAGCCCCGTTCGGCCACCGCTCGCAGCACCGCGCGCCGCGTCCGCAGGGTGCGGATCTGCACGTCGAGCGCGTCGGCGTGCGCGGCCGCGACCTCCGCCACCGTGGCCTCGCGGTCCAGCACGCGCCGGATGACGGCGAGTTCGAGGCCGAGGTCGCGCAGGGTGCGTACGAGGGCGAGGCGGGCGAGCGCGGTGATGTCGTAGAGCCGGTAGCCCGCGGGGCTGCGGGCCGTGGGCGGCACGATCCCGGTGTCGGAGTAGAAGCGGATGGCCTTGACCGTCAGGCCGGTCCGCCGCGCCAGCTCCCCGATCGTGAAGTACGTGTCGCCGTCCATGCCCGTACCCTCCCGTCTCCCCCCACGGGAGACTCAAGCGCATGCGGGTGCCCGCTGGGCGGCGGGTCTCCTGCGGGCGGGGCGCGGGGCGCCGGGTACGCGGTGCCGGGTACGCGGTGCGCGCGGGAATAGCGGATGGCGGGGCGGGGTGGTCCTGACAGCTGTCAGGACAGCAGGACCGCGGTTGTTGCCAGAGTGGTGAACGGCATCGTGAAGGCGCCGCCGAGGGCGTCGATCGCCGTGCCGACGTCGGAGAGGATCACGGACAGCTGGGCGGCGGTGAGCCGGGTGAGACCGCCGGTCGTGGGGAGCAGGGCGAGCCATTCGTCGCGGGTGTACGGGCGCTGCCAGTCGTAGCGCCAGTGCTCGGGGGCGTCGAAGGAGCCGGTGTCGCGGATGGCGTCGGCGAACGTCGCGTAGAGGGCTTGGTAGGCGTCGAGCGGGCGGCGCGCGGGCTGGGTGCTCAACGGGGAGTCGGGGACGGCACGGCGGAAGGCGGCGGCGAAGGGCTCGGCGACTTCGGGCGGCGGCTCGTAGACGTGCCCGAAGACGGCGAGCCGCCCGCCGGGGCGCAGCACCTCGGCGGCCCGGGCGGCACCCGCGGCGGGGTCCACCCAGTGCCAGGACTGGGCGGCAACGACCGCGTTGAAGGTGCGGCCGGCGGGCTCCCACGCCTCGAACGTCGCGACCTCGACGGGCAGCCCGCGCGCCTGGGCGAAGGCGGCCATGCGCGGGTCGGGCTCGACACCCAGGACGAGGCACCCGGCGGCCTGGAACTGCCGGGCGGCGATGCCGGTGCCGCAGCCCACGTCCAGGACGTCGGGCCGGGCGGGGTCGTCGGGTGCGGGCATGCCGGCGACGATCCGGGCGATGAGCGCGTCGGGGTAGCCGGGCCGGGCTGCGTCGTACTGCCCCGCGTTCTCGCCGAAGGACTCGGCCATGCGGCGGGCGGTGTGGGGCGCGGGACCGCCGGCGGAGTCCGGTGCGGGACGCGGGGAGCCCGTGGTGGGCGGGGCCTGATCCGGGGGTCGTGGCGGTAAAGTGGGCATGTGCCCACCTTAGTGGGCGTGTGCCCACTGAGCAACAATCGGCCGTCAGGGCGGCGGCCGACAGCGGACCGCCCGCAGGTGAGAGGGGAGCGGCGCATGCCGACCGGTGTGCATCTGCGCGACGCGCGGCAGCAGCTCTTCGACGCCGCGGAGCGCATCCTGCTGCGGTCCGGGCCGAACGGGCTCACCAGCAGGGCCGTCACCGACGAGGCGGGTTGCGCCAAGGGAGTGCTGCACCGGCACTTCGCCGACTTCGACGCCTTCCTGGCCGAACTCGTCCTCGACCGGGCGGCGGAGCTGGAGGAGCAGGCGCGGGTGCTGCGCGCGTCGGCGGGGGAGGGCAGCGTCGTCGACAACCTCACCGGGGCGCTGACCGCGCTGTTCGGGCCGGTCCCGGTGGCGATCATCCCGCTCATCACCTTCCGGGACGCCTTGCGGGCGCGGCTGCGGGAGGCCACGCCGGGTGGCGGCATCGCGGTCCTGGGGCAGGCCACGCAGGCGGTCGGCGCGTATCTGGCCGCCGAGCGCGACCTCGGCCGCATCGCCCCGGACGCGGATGTGGACGCGCTGACGCTCTCCCTCGTCGGCGGCGGCCACCTGATCTTCGCCGACCGAGAGCGGCCTGCGGACGC
Organism: Streptomyces sp. NRRL F-5123; assembly: GCF_000721495.1. GTDB lineage: Bacteria > Actinomycetota > Actinomycetes > Streptomycetales > Streptomycetaceae > Actinacidiphila. Next base: position 181,454 of record NZ_JOHY01000002.1, on the reverse strand, counting down.
GGGGCCGGAAGGCCCGGACCGTGCGGCCGTGCGTCGCCTCGTCGCGGCGGTCGTCGCGGCGGCGGCCGTGCCGGGTGCCCCCGGCGGAGGCGGCGTGCCCGCCGGGCCGGGGGCGCTCGGTTCGCCCGGGGCGCGGTGACGGCCGGGTCCGCCGCCTCCGCCGGGGGCGGGCCACGAGGTGGTCCACCGCAACCTGTGCACGCCTGACGTGTCAGGCGTGTAAGAGCTGCAGAGCTGCGGACGAGGAGCCGGCCTCTGCCTCGGGCGGTGACGGGCCGACACCTGCCCGTCGGCGTCGGCAGGGGCCAGGTCGCCGGCCCCGAGCGTCGGCGCAGCGAGGGGGCATCGCGGCCTGCGGTGGTCCCGTGGGCGTACCGTCGCGCGAGGCTTGACACCCGGAGTGAGGCGGTTGCCTACTCTCCTCATGCCCGATGACGACGCCGCGCCCGCGCCTCCGGCGGCCCCTGCGGACGCGGCGGATCCGGTCGGCGAGGCGGTCCGCTCCCTGCAGTTGCGGCGCATCCGGCTGACCGCCGTCGCCCTCGGCGGGGTGGTCGCGGCGCTCACGCTGGTGCCCGTCCTGCTCGTCGCGCGGCCCACCGATCCCGCCCCGGTCATGTTCACCGCGGGGCTCGCCGCGGGCGTCGGGCTCGCCCTCCTGCCGCATCTGTGCGTGGCCCGGGGCGCCCCGCGGCGGCACGGCCCCGACCGCCGCTACCTCACCGCCCGCACCTGGGCCGGACCCCGCACCCTCGACCTGCACGACCTGCGCGGCGTGCGGACGTGGAAGGAGGTCGGCCGCAACGGGACTGCCGAGACCTACCTCGTCCTCACCGACACCGCCGGGATCCGGCTGAGCCTCAGCGACAGCGACCTCCGCAATGTGCGCCTCGTCCGCCGCTACGCGCTCGAGCGCCCTGCGCGGGAAGAGCGCGCGGACGCCGTGCACATGAGCCGGCTCGCGCTCGCCGACCTGGGCGTACGGCCGCTGCCGCGGGTCGTGTCGGGGCTGCGCTCGCTGCTGTCGGTGGAACGCACCGCCCTGATGCTGCTCGGCCCGATGACCGTGGCGGGCGTGCTGCTCTCCCGCTGACGCCCGCGTCGCGCCGCCCGCCCGGCGTTCCCGCCTGATACAGATGTCGGCGAGGACGGGCGAAGGGACGCAGGAGTGGCCGAGGAGGCGGGCGGCCTGGTCTGGTACGCGGCGTACGGCTCCAACATGTGCGCCGAGCGGCTGCGCTGCTACCTCGCGGGCGGCCGCCCGCCCGGCGGGTCCCGTACGTACGCGGGGGCGCGTGACCCGCGGATGCCCGCGCGTTCGCGCCCCGTGGAGCTTCCTGGCGCCCTGTACTTCGCGACGCACTCCCCCGTCTGGCACGGCGGCCGCGCCTTCTACGACCCCGACGCCCCCGGTACGGCATGGGCCCGCGCCCACCTGCTGACGGCCGCCCAGCTCTCCGACATCGCCGCCCAGGAGATGTACGGGCCGCCCGGCCGCGACCTCGACCTCGCGCCCGTACTCGCCACCGGCCGCCACGCGCTCGGCCCGGGCCGCTACGAGACCCTCGTCAGCCCCGGCGCGCTGGAGGGCCACCCGCTGCTCACCTTCACCGCGCCCTGGCACCTGGACGACGTTCCGCCGGTGCCGCCCTCCGTGCCCTACCTGCGCGTCATCGCCGCAGGGCTGCGCGAGACAGGCCGGGACCCCGCGGCGATCGCCCGCTACCTCGCCACCCGCCCCGGCGCCGCGGGCCACTGGACTCCCGCGGAGGTGGCCCGCGCCCTTGCCGCGCCGGGTGGCAACATGCCCGTATGAGCAGCCGGTGGGGCGTGACGGTGGTACGGGCGTGCGGGCGGGGCGGGCCGGAGGGGGCGGGCGGCAGCCCCACCGCGGTCGTCGCCGAGCGCGAGGCCGCGGGGGCGGCGGACGCGGAGCGCGCGGCGGTCGCGCCCGCCGCAGGCGTCTCGCACGCCGTCTTCGTCGACTCCGCCCCCGGCCGCGCCCGCCTGCGCTTCTTCACCGCCGAGGGCGAACTGCCCGCGTGCGGCCACGGCACGGTGGCCGCGCTGGCATACCTGGCCGCACGCGGCAACGGCCGCTTCCAAGGAGAACTGCACGCGGGCGGCGCGGCCTTCGCGGGCCGGGCAGAACCGGACGGCGCCGGCTACCGCGCCGAATTCCGCACCCGGCCCGTGGAGCTGCACGCGGCCACGCCCGACGAGGCGGCGGCGGTGGGGGACGCGCTCGGGGCGAGCATCGCGGACGGCGCGGTGATCGCCTCGCTCGGGCGGGCCCGCATGCTGCTCCCGGTGGCCGGCCGCCCGGCGCTGCACGCGCTCACCCCCGACCCCGCGCGGCTGCGCGCCGCGTGCGACCGGCTGGGGCTGCTCGGCGTCTACGTCCACACCCCGCCCAGCTCGGACGGGCGGCTCGCGGCGCGCATGTTCGCCCCGTCCATCGGGGTGCCCGAGGACATCGCGAACGCCAACAGCACCGCCTGCCTCGCCGCCCACCTCGCCGGACGCGGCGTGCCCCGGATCGCCGCCGACATGGGCGACACGCTCGGCTCCCCCGCCACGATCACGGCCGCCGCGGAACCCGGGCCGGGGCCACGGCACGTACGGGTCGGCGGCCGCGCGGTGCTCGCGGCCGGGGGCCGTTGTCACACCCTCCCCCTATCGTGATCTCCATGACGCAGAACGTGACGCGAGTGGACCTGGCGGCCTGGGACAAGGGCGATTTCCGGCTGCTGGAGCGGACCAACACGCCGGAGATGACGGACCACCTCGGCGGCCCCGAGAGCGCGGAGGCACTGGCGGCACGGCACCGGCGGTATCTGGAGCTGCCGAAGGGAGGCATGTTCAGGGTCGTGACGGCCGAGGGCGAGACGGCCGGGGCTATCGGCTTCTGGGAGCGCGAGTGGCGCGGCGGCCCGGTGTGGGAGGCGGGCTGGAGCGTGCTCCCCGAATTCCAGGGGCGCGGGATAGCCGCGGCGGCCGCGCGCGAGGTCGTCCGCGTGGCGCGGGAGCGGGACGGCAACCGCTACCTGCACGCCTTCCCCAGCGTCGACCACCCCGCCTCGAACGGGGTCTGCCGCAAGGCGGGCTTCGAACTCCTGGAAGAGGTCTCCTTCGAGTACCCGAAGGGCAGCTGGATGACGTGCAACGACTGGCGCACCGACCTGCAGGCCACCCCCACCGGGCGCTGACCGCCCCGCCCGGGCGGAAAATCACTGGCCGCCCGCAGGCGGCCGGGGGCAGCATGCCCGGATGGAGATCTCGGGACCGCCCCAGGGCGAGGTGAGCGTGCCCGCGCCGATAGCGCGCGTCGCGGGAGGGCGTCCTGCCGTCGCCGTGTGGCTCAACAACCGGGGCGGTACGGCCTTCCGGCTCGGGGAGGGCGAGCTGTACGCGAAGTGGGCCCCCGCGGGCGCGGACCTCGACCTCGCGGCGGAGGCCGAGCGCCTGGCGTGGGCCGCGCAGTACACGCCCGTCCCGCGCCCGGTCGACCACGGGTCCGACCCCGACGGGTCCTGGCTCGTCACCGAGGGCCTCCCCGGCGAGAGCGCGGTGAGCCCGCGGTGGCAGGGCGACCCGGGCACCGCGGTACGCGCGCTGGGCCGCGGGCTGCGGGCGCTGCACGACCGGCTGCCGGTCGACGCGTGCCCCTTCAGCTGGTCGGTGGAGCTCCGGCGCGGCCACCCCGACGTGCCCGCCGACCTCCCCGATCCGCCGGCCGTCGACCGGCTCGTCGTCTGCCACGGGGACGCCTGCGCGCCCAACACCCTCCTGGACGCGGACGGCTCGTGGGCCGCCCACGTCGACCTCGGGGCGCTCGGTCTCGCCGACCGCTGGGCCGATCTCGCGATCGGCGCATGGAGCACGACCCTCAACTACGGGCCCGGCTGGGAGGAGCTCTACTACGCCTCCTACGGTGTCGCCCCCGACCGCGAACGCATCGCCTACTACCGCCGCCTCGGCGGCCTGAGCTGACCCCCTCCGGGGTCCGCCCTCGCCATGGGCCTTGCAGCTTCCCGCCGCGGTGGTGCCCGCGCCTGGCGGCGCGGGGTGCTTCCCCCCACCACCCGTGCAGGTGGTAGCGCCAGCTGCTGTCCCCCTGCGAGGGGCGCACCACCGCCGGGGGCTGCCCCGCCGCTGCGGTGGACTCTCGGCTGACCGCCGGTGGGGGTTCCCGCGCCTGGCGGCGCGGGGTGTTTCCCACCCCCACCACCCGTGCAGGTGGGGGCGCTGGCTTCTGTCGACCTGTGGGGGCGCACCACCGCCGGGGGCTGCCCGCCGTGCGCGGTCGCCGCCTCAGCGGCGGGGGCCCGGGGCGGGTAGGACGTCGGCTGACGGCCCCCTCGTGGGGTGCACGGCAGCCGGGGGCTGCCCCGCCGTCCCCTGACGCCGCCTCAGCGGCGGGGGCCCGTGCGGGTGGTAGGGGCCCAGCGGCGGGAGGCCCGGGGCGGGTAGGACGTCGGCTGTCGGCGCCCTGCGGGGCGCGTTCGCGGGTGGGGTCGAACCGCGCTCCCTCCGCCATCACCCCCACCGGCGGGCAGCCGCCGACGAGGCCTCGGGAGGGGGACGATCCGGGGGTGCCCCCGCAGGAATGCGCATCGACTCCCCGTCACGCTGGGGGAGAGGTCAGACGCGCATTCCGAGGAGGTACCCCCGGAGTGGCCCCCGACCCCACCCACCGAAGCAGAAGCGCGATGCCCCGCCGGGCAACAACAGCGGCTGCGTCGGGGCGCCCCAGGCGAAGCTGGGGGAGAACGGAGCGAGCAACTCCCACCGGCGGCAAGGCCGCGCAGCGAACCGCACCACCCACCCCTCAGCGCCCACCACCCAAAAAGCGCTGAGCCGAATTCTCAGAGGATTCACAGATTCGGCCAAGACGGCTTTCATAGGGTGCCCACAGGGTGGGGCCATGACGACGACACCCCCCGCTCCCGCCGCGCAGGGCGCCGCAGCCGGTGGTGGCGCGCTCCGCGCCGCCAAGAGCTCCGTGAGCCACAGCGCCGCCACCACCCACCCCACCACCGCCAGCGCCTCCGCCACCAGCGCCACCGCCGATCTCGCGCGCCCGGACGGCTCCCCCGTGCGCGTCCTGGTCGTGGACGACGAGGCCCCGCTCGCCGACCTGCTGTCGATGGCCCTGCGCTACGAGGGCTGGAAGGTGCGTACGGAGTGCGACGGCGCGAGCGCGCTGCGCGCCGCGCGCGAGGACCGGCCGGACGCGGTCGTGCTGGACGTGATGCTGCCGGACATGGACGGCCTGGAGGTCCTCGCGCGGCTGCGCCGCGAGACGCCGGACGTGCCGGTGCTGTTCCTGACGGCGAAGGACGCCGTCGAGGACCGGATCGCCGGGCTGACGGCGGGCGGCGACGACTACGTCACGAAGCCCTTCTCCCTGGAGGAGGTCGTCGCGCGGCTGCGCGGCCTGCTGCGCCGCTCGGGCGCCGCGGCCGTACGCAACGAGTCGCTGCTGACCGTCGGCGACCTGGTCCTCAACGAGGACAGCCACGAGGTGAGCCGCGGCGGCGACAACATCCACCTCACCGCGACGGAGTTCGAGCTGCTGCGCTACCTGATGCGCAACCCGCGCCGGGTGCTGAGCAAGGCGCAGATCCTCGACCGCGTGTGGTCGTACGACTTCGGCGGCCAGGCCAATGTCGTCGAGCTGTACATCTCCTACCTGCGGCGCAAGATCGACGTCGGCCGCGCGCCGATGATCCACACCCGGCGCGGCGCGGGCTATCTGATCAAGCCCGGGGAGCCCGCGTGACCCTGCCGCGCCCCGGCAGGTCCATCCGCGCTGCCCGCGCTGCCCGCGGCGCCCAGCGGCGTACCGTTCACCCCGCCCGCGGCGCTTCGCGCCGCACTGTCCCCGGCGTCCGCGCCATCCGCGTCGCCCGCCCCCGGTGGTCGCTGCGGCGCCGCCTGGTCGCGTCGTGCGTGGCGCTCGTCGCCGTCGTGTGCACGGTGATCGGCGCCGTCACGATCTTCGCGCTGCACGACTTCCTGTACGGCCAGCTCGACGGCAAGGTGCACGACCTGTCCGTCCGCGCGTCCGGTCGCCCCGGCGGCGGCCCCGGCGGGCCGCTCCCCGGCGTGAACGTCCCGCACGACGAGCGGGCCCCCACCACCCCCACCGCCCCCGCCCGCGGCGACCGCGGCGACACCGTCCCCCTCGGCTTCCTCATCGGCGGCGGCCAGCCCCGCGAGACGGTCGGCGCGGTCGTGACCTCGTCCGGCGCGGTCGCGCAGGCGGCGGTGAGCGCGACCGACGCCACCGGCTCGTCCGGCTCGTCCGGCGGCGCCCTCGTCGCCTCCCCGCTCACGAACGCCCAGGCGGCCGCCTTCGCGGACGTACCGCGTGACGGCCACCCGCACACCCTCGACGTCCCCGGCCTCGGCGGCTACCGCGTCGAGTCCGCGCAGCCCGGCACGGACGGCAGCACCGTCCTGGTGGGGCTGTCCACCAAGGGCACCGAGGACACCCTGTCGACCCTCATGTGGGTGGAGGTCTCGGTGTCGGCGGCCGGCCTGGTCGCCGCGGGCCTGGCGGGCGCGGCGCTGATGCGTATCGCACTGCACCCGCTGCGCCGGGTCGCCGCGACCGCCACCCGGGTGTCCGAACTGCCGCTGGACCGCGGCGAGGTCGCCCTGCACGAGCGCGTCCCGGAGTCCGACACCGACCCGCGCACCGAGGTCGGCCAGGTCGGCGCGGCGCTCAACCGCATGCTCGGGCACGTCGCCTCCGCGCTGCACGCGCGGCAGGCGAGCGAGACCCGGGTGCGGCGGTTCGTCGCGGACGCCAGCCACGAGCTGCGCACCCCGCTCGCCTCGATCCGCGGCTACGCCGAGCTGACCCGGCGCGGCCGGGAGCCGGTGGGCCCCGACACCCGGCACGCGCTGGGCCGTATCGAGTCCGAGGCGTCCCGGATGACGACCCTGGTCGAGGACCTGCTGCTGCTCGCGCGGCTCGACGCCGGGCGCCCGCTGGACCCGGTGCCGACCGACCTGTCCCCGCTGGTCGTGGACGCCGTGAGCGACGCCCGTGCGGCCGGCGGCGACCACCTGTGGCGGCTCGACCTGCCCGACGAGCCGGCGGTGGTCGACGGCGACCCGCAGCGGCTGCACCAGGTGCTCACCAACCTGCTGGCCAACGCCCGCACCCACACCCCGCCCGGCACCACCGTGACCGCCCGCGTCACACCGCTGCCCGGCGGCGCCGTACGGCTCCAGGTCGAGGACGACGGCCCCGGCGTCCCCGCCGACCTCCAGCCGGTCGTCTTCGAGCGCTTCGCCCGCGGCGACGCCTCCCGCACCCGCACACCGCACAGTGGCGGCAGTACGGGTCTGGGCCTGGCGATCGTGCAGTCCGTGGTGGCCGCGCACGGCGGTTCCGTGGAGCTCGCGAGCGCGCCCGGACGCACCGTCTTCAGCGTCACACTGCCCTCTTCGCACTCACAGGCCGTCCCCAGCCTCAGCACAATGTCGTGACAGGGCCGGCGCCGAGCCTCGGCGTATGCGAACCACACTCGGCAACCTGCCGCCCCGGCAGCACCTGCCGGTCGCGGACGCGGCGCCCGCCGAGGGCGTGAGCGGCGCGGCCGCCACCCCGGTGCTGGACGTCGTCATCCCCGTTTACAACGAGGAGGACGACCTCGGCCCCTGCGTCCGCCGCCTGCACGCCCATCTGTCGGGCACCTTCCCGTACCCCTTCCGCATCACGGTCGCGGACAACGCCAGCACCGACCTGACGCCGCTGGTCGCCGCGGAACTCGCCGCACAGATGCCCGAGGTCACGTCCTTCCGGCTGGAGCAGAAGGGGCGCGGCCGCGCGCTGCGCACCGTGTGGACCGCGTCCGACGCGCCCGTGCTGGCGTACATGGACGTCGACCTGTCCACCGACCTCAACGCACTGCTGCCGCTCGTCGCCCCGCTCATCTCCGGGCACTCCGACCTGGCGATCGGCTCCCGCCTCGCGCGCTCCTCGCGCGTGGTGCGCGGCGCCAAGCGGGAGTTCGTCTCCCGCGCCTACAACATGATCCTGCGCGGCTCGCTCGCCGCCCGCTTCTCCGACGCCCAGTGCGGCTTCAAGGCGATCCGCGGCGACGTCGCGGAGCGGCTGCTGCCGATGGTCGAGGACACCGGCTGGTTCTTCGACACCGAGATGCTCGTCGTCGCCGAACGCGCGGGCCTGCGCATCCACGAGGTGCCCGTCGACTGGGTCGACGACCCGGACAGCAGCGTCGACATCGTCCGTACCGCGCTGGACGACCTGCGCGGTGTCTGGCGTGTCGGCCGGGCGCTGGCCACCGGCCGGCTCGCCCTGGACCGGCTGCGCCGCCCCTTCGGCGACGACCCGCGCGACCGCGACCTGTCCGGCGTGCCGGCCGGGCTGGCCCGCCAGCTCGTCGGCTTCTGCGTCGTCGGCGTCCTCAGCACCCTCGTCTACCTCGCGCTCTTCTCCCTCTTCCGGCTCGGCACGGGCTCGCAGGTCGCCAACGCGCTCGCCCTGCTGCTGTCCGCGCTCGGCAACACCGCCGCCAACCGCCGCCTCACCTTCGGCGTACGCGGCCGCGACCGCGCGATGCGGCACCAGGCGCAGGGGCTCGTCGTCTTCGCGATCGGCCTCGCCCTGACCAGCGGCTCGCTCGCCGCGCTGCACACGGCGACGGACTCGCCCTCGCACGGCAGCGAGCTGGCCGTCCTCGTCGCGGCGAACCTCGCGGCGACCGTGCTGCGCTTCCTGCTCTTCCGCGCGTGGGTCTTCCCCGATCCGGCAGGCCCCGCGGCTGCCGCCGCAGCCACCCCGGAGGCCACGCGGTACGGGACGGCGCCCGAGGCGCGCCCGTACGGCGCCGCGCCCGACGCGTACGGCTCCGTCCCGGGCGCGGGCTCGCCCGGCGTACCCGGGGGCCCGTACGGCTCCGGCCCCGGCGTTTCCGGCGCCGGTCCGTACGGCTCCGTCCCGGGTGCGGGCCGGCACGGCGGCTCGCCCGGCGTACCCGGGGGTCCGTACGGCTCCGGCCCCGGCGTTTCCGGCGCCGGTCCGTACGGCTCCGTCCCGGGCGCGAGCCCGCACGGCACCACCTCCTACGGCACCGCGGACCGCGGGGCCCCGAACCCCTCCGACAGGAGCCCGCGATGACCGCGACGACCGGCTTTCCCCACGCGCCGACCGCCGCCCGCCCGTCCTCGGCGCAGGCCCGCGCGGCCCGCCTGGCGCGCCGGATGTGGCGCGGCCGGACCGCCGACCCGGCGTGGGCCCGCCCCGCGCTGCTCGCGCTGCTGCTCGGCACCCTCGTGCTCTACCTGTACGACCTGGGCGCCTCCGGCTACGCCAACTCCTTCTACTCCGCGGCCGTCCAGGCCGGCAGCCAGAGCTGGAAGGCCTTCTTCTTCGGCTCCTCGGACGCGGCGAACGCCATCACCGTCGACAAGCCGCCGGCCGCGCTGTGGCCGATGGCCCTGTCCGTACGGCTCTTCGGCCTCGGCTCGTGGCAGATCCTGGTGCCCGAGGCGCTCATGGGCGTCGGCACCGTGGCGCTGCTGAACGCCGCCGTACGCCGCCGGTTCGGCGCCGGTGCGGGCCTGCTGGCCGGGGCGCTGCTGGCGCTCACGCCGGTCGCCGCGCTCATGTTCCGCTTCAACAACCCCGACGCGCTGCTCGCGCTGCTCATGGTGGCCACGATCTACTGCGTGCAGCGCGCGCTGGAGCACGCGAGCACCCGGTGGCTGCTGGCCGCGGGCGGACTGCTCGGCCTCGCCTTCCTCACCAAGACCCTCCAGGCCTGGCTGATCGTGCCCTCGCTCACCCTCGTCTACGCCGTGTGCGCGCCCGCGCGGCTGCCGCGCCGGCTGCTGCAGCTGCTCGCCGCGGGTGGCGCGATGGTCGTCGCGGGCGGCTGGTGGGTCGCGATCGTCGAGCTGTGGCCCAAGTCCTCCCGCCCCTACATCGGCGGCTCGCAGGACAACAGCTTCCTGTCGCTGACCTTCGGCTACAACGGCTTCGGCCGTATCACCGGCAACGAGACCGGCAGCGTCGGCGGGGGCCGCGGACCCGGCGGGGGCGGTGGCGGCGGCATGTGGGGCGAGACCGGCGTCGGGCGGCTCTTCAGCTCCGACATGGGCGGGCAGATCGCGTGGCTGCTCCCCGCGGCCTTCGCGCTGCTCCTCGCGGGCCTGTGGCTCACCCGGCGCGCCCGCCGCACCGACCTGGTCCGCGGCGACCTCATGCTGTGGGGCGGCTCGCTGATCGTCACGTTCGTGACGTTCAGCTTCATGTCCGGGATCTTCCACCAGTACTACAACATCGCGCTGGCCCCGTACATCGCCGCGGTGTGCGCGACGGGCGGCGTCCTGCTGTGGCGGCGCCGCGGCGAACTGCCCGCGGCCGCGGCTCTCGGCGCCGTCGTCGCCGGTACGGGCGCGGTCGCGTACGTGCTGCTGAACCGCTCCCCCGACTGGCACCCGTGGCTGCGCACCGCGGTGCTGGGCGCGGGCATCCTCGCCGCGGTCGCGCTCCTCGCGCTGCCGTACGTGCGGAGCGCCGCCGTGGGCGCCGCCGCGGCCGGCCTCGGGCTCGTCGCCGTGCTCGGCGGGCCCGTGGCGTACACCCTCGACACCGTCTCGACCCCGCACCAGGGCTCCATCGTGACCGCGGGCCCGGCCGTCATGTCCGGCGGCTTCCCGGGCGGCGGCGGAGGCGGCCGCGGCGGCATGCCGGGCGGCACGCCGGGCGGGCCCGGCGGCCAGGCAGGCGGGCAGGGCTTCCCCGGCGGGCAGACCGGCCAGAACGGCGCCCAGGGCTTCCCGGGCGGCCAGACCGGCCAGACCGGCCAGACCGGCCAGACCGGTCAAGGCCGGCAGGGCTTCCCCGGCGGGCAGACCGGCCAGGGCCAGTTCCCGCCCGGCATGGGCGAGGGCGGCTTCCCCGGCGGCGCGGGAGGCGCCGGCGGCATGGGCGGCCTGCTCAACGGCGCGCAGGTCAGTTCCGCGATGACGTCCCTGCTCAAGGCGAACGCCGGGAAGTACACGTGGGTGGCCGCTGCCGTCGGCTCGCAGAACCAGGCGAGCTACCAGCTCGCGACCGGCAAGCCCGTGATGTCCGTCGGCGGCTTCAACGGCAGCGACCCGTCCCCGACGCTCGCCCAGTTCAAGAAGTACGTCGCCGACGGCCGCATCCACTACTTCATCGGCGGCGGCGGCATGGGCGGCGGGAGCATGGGCGGCTCCGCCGCCGCGTCCGACATCGCCTCATGGGTCGAGTCGACGTTCACCGCGAAGACGGTGGGCTCGACGACGGTGTACGACCTGACGTCGTAGCACGCCCCGCCCGCCGGGGGCGGCCCACGCGCCCCTGAAAAACGCCTGCCCTGCGCGGTAAGAGCCTGCTCCTGCCGCGCGGGGCAACCAATCAGGGGCGCGGGGAACTGCGCGACAAGCCACCCACCCACCGCAAGGTCGCGCGGGCCACCGCAAGGCGCAGCCCGGGCGTACCCGGCGGGCGGGTCTCAGGCCAGCCGCGCCGGGAAGCCGCCCGTGGCGACGGGGGACCAGCGTTCCGGGGTGATGCGGAGGAGGGACTTCCCCTGGCGGACCATCGCTTCGCGGTACTCCGCCCAGTCGGGGTGCTCCCCGCTGATGTTGCGGAAGTACTCGACCAGCGGCTCGACGGAGTCGGGCACGTCCAGCACCTCGGCGACGCCGTCGATCTGCACCCACGGCCCGTTCCACTCGTCCGACAGGACGATGACGCTCACCCGCGGGTCGCGCCGCGCGTTGCGGGTCTTCGCGCGCTCGGGGTAGGTCGACACGACGATGCGGCCGGCGTCGTCGACGCCGGCCGTGAGCGGGGAGCCCTGGGGGCGGCCGTCCGCGCGGGTGGTGAGGAGGATCGCCCGGTGCCGCGGGCGTACGAAGTCGAGGAGCTCTTCCCGCGAGACCGCGGTGTTGGTGGCGATGTTGGGAGCCATGCCAGCACTTTACGTCGGTGCTCCCACGCCCGCCGGGCGTGGGAGCACCGGGGGTCCCGGCGGGCGGCGTCGGCCGTCCCCTGCCTCGGCCGCCGCCGGGACCCGTCACCCGTACCTCCGCTGCCTGGACCTCTCCGCTGTCGGGCACAGGGCGGGTGAACGGGGGTTCACCGGGCGGGCGCGCAGCGCCCGGGACGCTCAGTCGTCGGCGCGCTGCAGGCCGCTGCGGGTCTTGAGCGCGACCTCCTTGACGAAGATGACGAGCAGGAAGGACAGCAGCGCGAAGGGCGCCGCGTAGAGGAAGACGTCGCCGATGCCGTGCCCGTACGCGCTCTCCACGACGCCGCGCACCGGCTGGGGCAGCAGGGCGACGTCGGGGATGCCGCCGCTGTCGCCGGAGTCGGCCTTGACGTGGAGGGCGGCGAGGCCGTTGCTCACGAAGTGCGTGACGCGGTTGCCGAGGACCGCGCCGAGCGCGCTGACGCCGATCGCGCCGCCGAGGGAGCGGAAGAAGGTCACGAGCGAGCTGGCGGAGCCGAGGTCCGCGGTGGACACCTGGTTCTGCACGGCGAGCACCAGGTTCTGCATCATCATGCCGACGCCGAGCCCGAGCAGCGCCATGTAGATGCCGACCTCCCAGTACGGGGTGTCGTAGCGGATCAGGCCGAGCGTCGCGGCGCCCGCGGTGAGCAGCAGGCCGCCGGCGACCAGGAAGACCTTCCAGCGCCCGGTGCGGGTGATGATCTGGCCGGTCACAGTGGAGGAGAGGAACAGGCCGGCGATCAGCGGGATGGTCATGATGCCGGACATCGTCGGGGTCTCGCCGCGGGCCAGCTGGAAGTACTGGCTCAGGAAGACGGTGCCGGCGAACATCGCGACGCCCACGAAGAGGCTGGCCAGCGAGGTCAGGGTGATGGTGGCGTTGCGGAAGAGCCGCAGCGGCACGATGGGCTCGGCGGCGCGCGACTCGGTGTGGACGAAGAGCGCGCCGAGCACGAGCGCGAGGGGCACCATCACGTAGGACTGCCAGGACATCCAGGCGTAGTTCTGGCCGGCCAGCGACACCCAGATCATCAGCAGCGACACGGCCGCGGTGATGAAGAAGGCGCCCGTCCAGTCGATCTTCACCTGGCGCTTGACGACCGGCAGGTGCAGCGTCTTCTGCAGCACGACCAGCGCGATGATCGCGAAGGGCACGCCGACGTAGAAGCACCAGCGCCAGCCGAGCGCCGAGTCGACGATCACACCGCCGATGAGCGGGCCGCCGACGGTGGCGACGGCGAAGGTCGCGCCGAGGTAGCCGCTGTAGCGGCCGCGCTCGCGCGGCGAGATCATCGCGGCCAGGATCACCTGGGTCAGCGCGGACAGGCCGCCGGCGCCGATGCCCTGGACGAGGCGGCAGCCGATGAGCATGCCGGGGTTGGTGGAGAAGCCCGCCACGACCGAGCCGAGCACGTAGATCACCAGCGAGAGCTGGATGAGCAGCTTCTTGCTGAAGAGGTCGGAGAGCTTGCCCCAGATCGGCGTGGTGGCGGTGACGGCCAGCAGCGAGGCGGTGACCACCCAGGTGTACGCGCTCTGGCCGCCGCCGATGTCCGACAGGATGCGCGGCAGCGCGTTGGAGACGATGGTGGACGACAGGATCGCCACGAAGAGCCCCAGCAGCAGGCCGGAGAGCGCCTCCATGATCTGCCGGTGGGACATGACCGCCCCGTCCGGGGAGCCCGGCGGGGCGGTGTGAGCTGAGGGTCCGGTCGTGCCGGACTGGTCGGGGAGCTGGTTGTCGCTCCTGGTCGACGGGGTCGCCATCAGGCCTCCACTTAATTGCCTGAAGCAACCATAGGCTCGTATGGTTGTATTGCGCAAGTGCTATGGGGAGGCTGTGGCGCACGCCACGTGCGTCACTGCCGCAGATGGGGGGCCTGCGGGGGGTGCGGCGGCCGGAGCCGACACGCTAGGGTCAGGCGGCATGTCGAGTAGCCAGCAAAGCCCTGAGAACAACTACGACCCGGCCGGCTCCACGCAGATGTTCCGCGCCTTCGTCGACGAGCAGCCGCAGGCCGTCGAGGTGCAGCGGGCGCAGGCCCGTCCGCGGGTCGGTCTGATCGTCGGCATCGTCGTCGCGGTGGTCGTCATCGTCGGAGTGGTCGTACTCGCCATGAAGTAGCCCTCGGTCCTCGGGCGCCTCGGCGCTTCACCAGGCAGGCCCGACCACTCCGTCCCGTCAGGCCTCGGCGGTGAGCCCCTCGCGGAGCTGAGCCAAGGTCCTCGTCAGCAGCCGGGAGACGTGCATCTGCGAGATGCCGACCTCCTCGCCGATCTGCGACTGCGTCATGTTCGCGAAGAACCGCAGCATGATGATCTGCCGCTCGCGCGGCGGCAGTTGCGCCAGCAGCGGTTTGAGCGACTCGCGGTACTCGACGCCTTCGAGTGCCGCGTCCTCGTAGCCGAGCCGGTCGGCGAGCGAGCCCTCGCTGCCGTCGTCCTCGGGCGGCGGGGAGTCGAGGGAGCTGGCCGTGTAGGCGTTTCCGACCGCGAGGCCGTCCACCACGTCCTCCTCGGACACGCCGAGGCAGGCCGCCAGCTCGCCGACGGTCGGGGAGCGGTCCAGCCGCTGGGAGAGTTCGTCACTGGCCTTGGTGAGTGCCAGCCGGAGCTCCTGGAGCCGCCGCGGCACCCGTACCGACCACGAGGTGTCGCGGAAGAAGCGCTTGACCTCGCCGACGATCGTCGGCATCGCGAAGGTGGGGAACTCGACCCCGCGCTCGCAGTCGAAGCGGTCGATGGCTTTGATCAGGCCGATGGTGCCGACCTGGACGATGTCCTCCATGGGCTCGTTGCGGCTGCGGAAGCGCGCCGCCGCGTACCGCACGAGCGGGAGGTTGAGCTCGATGAGCGTGTCGCGTACGTAGGTGCGTTCCGGGCTGTCCTGCGGCACTTCCGCGAGGCGCAGGAAGAGCGAGCGGGACAGCGTACGGGTGTCGATGGCCTCGCCGTGATGAAGAGCATCGTGCGGTGCTGCGTCGGAGTCGAGCACCTTGGGACTGCCCACCTGTACGGACATGCCACCCCCTTGAGGTCGCGGACGGGTGTCGCGAGCGTCGTTCCGGTTGTTCCTCCACTGGAATACCGGCTGAGCGCACGCGACAAACGCGGTATCCGCAGAATGTCACATGTCGGCAACACGCTGTAGCGCCATGTCGACATATCTGTGCAGGTGACTTAATCCTCTTCGGTTAGGGTTCGAGCTGGTTTGCGGACCTCAGCCGGGCGAAGCTGCGGGAGAGCAGCCGGGACACGTGCATCTGGGAAACGCCCAGCTCAGCGCTGATCTGCGACTGTGTCAGGTTGCCGAAGTAGCGCAGCAGCAGGATCCGCCGCTCGCGCTCGGGGAGCTGCACCAGCAGATGCCGCACCAGATCGCGGTGCTCGACGCCCGACAGGGCCGGGTCCTCGTAGCCGAGCCGGTCCAGCAGTCCGGGGGCGCCGTCGCCCTCCTGGGCGGCCTCCAGGGACGTCGCGTGGTACGCCCGGCCGGCCTCCAGGCACGCGAGCACCTCCTCCTCCGACAGCCCCAGCCGCTCGGCGATCTCGGCGGTGGTCGGCGACCGCCCGTGCAGCACGGTCAGGTCCTCGATGGCCCCGCTGACCTGCACCCACAGCTCGTGCAGCCGGCGCGGTACGTGCACGGTCCGCACGTTGTCACGGAAGTAACGTTTGATCTCCCCCACCACGGTGGGCATCGCGAAGGTCGGGAACTGCACCCCGCGGTCCGGGTCGAAGCGGTCGATCGCGTTGATGAGCCCGATGGTGCCGACCTGGACGACGTCCTCCATCGGCTCGTTGCGGCTGCGGAAGCGGGCGGCGGCGTAGCGCACGAGCGGCAGATTGACCTCGATGAGCGCCGCGCGCACCCGGGCGTGTTCGGGTGTGCCGGGTTCGAGTGTGCGAATCTGTTCGAAGAGCACCTGGGTGAGGGCCCGTGCGTCCGCCGCGCCGGCGCTGGGGGTGCGCGTCCTGCCGCGGGGATAGGAGGTCGACGCGGTCGCCGCAGTCGACGCCGTACGGGCCGGCACCGGCACGTCACACCCCTCTTCGGTTCTTCGGTCCACTCATCCTGCAAAAGCGGTCATAGCATCACAATTCATGTGTGGGGGTTCAAGCACCGCATAGTGCCGTGTTGTACGACCGCGGCCCCGCCGCCGCCCCCGGAAACAGCGGAGCCCCCCGCCGGGAGGGGCGGGGGGCTGGGGGCTGCTCGGCGCGGAGCCGGGCGGCGGCCGGGGCGGGGCCGGGCGGCGGCCGGCGCGGGGCCTCAGAACTCGTAGTCGGCAATCACCCAGGTGGCGAATTCCGTCCAGGGCGCGACGGCGGCCTGGTGCGCCGGGTGTTCGATGTAGCGGCGCAGCGCATCGGCGTCCGCGACCGAGGAGTTGATCGCGAAGTCGTACGCGATGGGCCGGTCGGAGACGTTCCAGCCGGTCTCCCACGACGCGACCTCGGGCACGAGCCCGCCCAGCTCGGCGAACGCCTGTGCGCCCGCCACCACCCGCGGCTCGTCCCGCGAAACGCCCTCGTTGAGCTTGAACAGGACCAGATGCCGGATCATGCCACCCTCACTCGACTCGTCAGTTGACCAAGTCGTGCATGAACTGCCCGATGCTCTTGGCCGCGTTCGACATTCCGACGAAGCCTACTTGGACCAGATCGGCGGCCCGGGCGGGCTGGTTGATGATCGTGTACAGCACGAAGATCACCAGCACGTACGTGGCGATCTTCCTCGCCTGCGCCATGCTCCTTGCCCTCCCCAGCCGCAGCCCCACACCAACGGTCACAAGCGTGCAATCCACAGAGTCTATCCGTCAGATGGCGCAACAAGGCGTCCACCGGACCTTTGATCCGATGAACGCCCTCCCCGCTGGTCGCGGCCCGGAAACGCCGAACGCCCGTCGGCTCACGGGGAGTCGACGGGCGTCGCTGCGCTGTGCTCGCGCTGGGAGCGGTAGCGGTGGGATTTGAACCCACGGAGGAGTTGCCCCCTCACACGCTTTCGAGGCGTGCTCCTTAGGCCGCTCGGACACGCTACCGAGAGAGAGCTTAGCCCACGCCGGGGCGTGCGCAGAAATCCGTTACCGGTCCAGCGGGCGGCCGGAGCGGAAGAAGGCGGTCAGGAGGGCGGCGGCGGGCTCGGGGAGGACGCCGGCGATCACCTCGGGGCGGTGGTTGAGGCGGCGGTCGCGCAGCAGGTCCCACAGCGAGCCGGCCGCGCCCGCCTTGGTGTCGGTCGCCGCGTAGACGACCCGGTCGACGCGGGACTGCACGAGCGCGCCCGCGCACATCGCGCACGGCTCCAGCGTGACCAGCAGCGTGCAGCCGGTCAGCCGCCACTCGCCCACCGCGGCGGCGGCCCGGCGCAGGGCCAGCACCTCGGCGTGCGCGGTCGGGTCGCCGGTCGCCTCGCGCTCGTTGCGGGCGCGGGCCAGCACCGTCGTACCGTCCGCGGCCAGCACGACCGCGCCCACCGGGACATCGCCGGTGAGCGGGGCCAGCTCCGCCTCCGCCAGGGCCAGCCGCATGGCGGCCGTCCAGGGGTCGCGCACCGGGTCGTGCGGACCCGCGGCGCCCCCCGGCGGCTCCCCCGGTGGTCGGCCGGGCGGCTCCCCGGGCGGAGGGGAGTGGGGTACGGGAGGGTGCGGTGGGTGTGCTGTCAGCGGACCGCCTCCAGAACCTCGCCGCAGCCCAGGGCATCGGCGATCTCGCCCAGCGCCTCGCCGGTGAGCGCGCCGTCGCCGCTGAGCGCCAGCAGCTCCTTGCGGCTCATCCCGAGGTCCGCCAGCAGATCGGTCTCGCCGAGCGGACCGACGGGCACGTGGTCCTCGGAGAGGCCCGCGACGGCCCCCTCCTCGTCGTCGTCCCCGTCGCCGTCCTCGGTGCCGTCGAGGTCGACGAGCACGTCGAGGTCCTCCGGGTCGCGGCCCAGCACCTCGTCGGTGAGCAGGATCTCCCCGTACGAGCTGCGGGCGGCGGCCGCCGCGTCGGACACGTAGATCCTCGGGTCGTCCTCACCGTCCACGCGGACGACGCCGAACCAGGCGTCCTCCTGCTCGATGAAGACCAGAACTGTCTCGTCCTCGTCGCCGGCCGCGCGGGCCAGATCGCTCAGGTCGGCGAGGGTTTCCACATTGTCGAGATCGGGTTCGCTCGCTTGCCAACCGTCCTCGGTGCGCGCGAGCAGTGCGGCGAAGTACACCGTGACTCTCCCACAGGTCTCAGGCCGTCCGGACCGGGTGGGGCCGCCGCCGACATCTCTCGGCATTCCACGGTCCCGCCCATCGGCATCGTGGCAGAAACCGGGGCGTTGCGAAGGGTCTTCGGCACTGCGACGTGCCAGGTCTTCGTCACTTCTGCGAGATTCCCGGGCCGCGTACCGCCATTGCGGGGGTCCGACGGTCACCTGAGCGCCACCAACCGGTCACAGTCCGCGCGTGCCGCGATCGTCCGCGGACACCCGGACTCCCGCACAGAACCCTCACCACCGGAAGGTGCGCATCCGCATCTGCTGCCGCAGCCGTGCGGCCCGGGCCCGGCGCGGCTGCACCCGGTCGCGCAGCTCGCGCGCCTCGTCCAGTTCGCGCAGGAAGGAGGCGCGCTTGCGGCGCCGCTCCTGCTCGCTCCCGGGCTCGCGTCCGGCCTCGCTCCCGTGCCCTTCCGCCGCGCGCCCGTCCCGGTCCGCCATGGCGCCACCATCCCTGGGTCGCTTCACCCGGGTGACGCGCCCGGGCGTACAGACCCACTTTCCCCCGTTCGGGCGGTTTACCCCACCGGCGGCGCAGGAGCCGGGGGTGAGCCGGGGCTGGCAGGACCCCCGGGAGCTGCGGTTACAGTCGTCGTCATGCGTCTCCACGTAGTCGACCACCCGCTGGTCGCGCACAAGCTCACGACCCTGCGCGACGAGCGCACCGACTCCCCGACCTTCCGCCGGCTCGCCGACGAACTGGTCACCCTGCTCGCCTACGAGGCGACGCGCGACGTCCGGACCGAGCAGGTCGACATCCGCACGCCCGTCGCCGCCACCACCGGGGTGCGGCTCTCCCACCCGCGCCCGATGGTCGTGCCCATCCTGCGCGCCGGGCTCGGCATGCTCGACGGCATGATGCGCCTGCTGCCCACCGCCGAGGTCGGCTTCCTCGGCATGGTGCGCGACGAGCACACGCTGGAGGCCAAGACCTACGCCACCCGCATGCCCGAATCCCTCTCCGGCCGCCAGGTCTACGTCGTCGACCCCATGCTCGCCACGGGCGGCACCCTGGTCGCGGCGATCAACCTGCTCATCGAGCTGGGCGCGGACGACGTCACCGCGCTGTGCCTGCTGGCCGCGCCCGAGGGCGTCGAGACGATGGAGGCCGCACTCGCGGGCAAGCCGGTCACCGTGGTGACCGCCGCGGTCGACCACCACCTCAACGACCAGGGCTTCATCGTCCCGGGCCTCGGCGACGCGGGCGACCGCCTCTACGGCGCGGTCAGCTAGCCGCTGGGGCTTCGAGGGGGCCGCCCTCGCGCTGGACGGTGCGTTTCCCTGCTGCGCGGGTGAGCGTCTTCAGGCTGCGGCTGCGGCTGCGGCTGCGGCTGCGCCGCGGGGCCAGCCAGCGGCGCGGGGAGGATGCGCTTCCCGCGCGGGGTGATCCCTTTTAGGGGCGCGGGGACCTGCGTGACCAGCCACGACGTGCCGTCACGTCGTCACCGGCCCGAAGGGGCAGCACGGTCCGATCCGGACCATCGGCCGGTGGAGGGCTGAGCGCGCAGTTCCCCGCGCCCCCGAACGCCTACCGCCCGGCGCGAGCTGACGGCTTCGCCGGAGAGGCAGAGGCCGACGAGCCGCACGCAGGAGCCGGCGGCGGGGGGTTCGCCGCCGCCACGCGGGCCTTGGCCGCATCCGCGGGGCTGGCCATCGCCTTGTAGGCGTTGCCGATCATGACGTCGACGTTCTTGTCCTTGCGCGCAGGATCGATCTTCACGGCCGACCCGGCGATCTGCGTACCCGCCTCGCGGGCCGCGGCCTCCGCCGCGGGTCCGGCGACGATCAGCGCCGTCTGGGTGACCTTCTTGTCGTACGGCGCCGAGGCGTTCCCGAACGACTTGACCTTGAAGCCGCGCTTGGCGAACTCGTCGGCGGTGGTCTTGGCAAGGCCGCCGCGCGTGGTGGCGTTGTAGACGTTCATCGTCACGGCCGCCGGCTGCGGCAGCGCCATGGGCTTGAGCGCGGGAGCCGGGCTCGCGGTGCAGGGGTGGCTCTGCGGGGCCGCGTTCGCCTTGGTGTCGCCGTCGTCGCCCTTGAAGACGTCGAAGAGCTGCAGCGCGCCGTAGCCGAACAGGCCCAGCACGACGACCGACGCGATGACCACGGCCACGATGCGGCCGCGCCGCTTGGGCCGCCGCATCCGCGGGTAGTGGTCCCCGGTGATTCGGTATTTACCGCCCATCCCGGAGGGCGTCAGCATGCTCATGAGCGCAGCGTAAGCGGATTGTCAGTCCATCTCCAGGACCCGGGCATGCAGCACTTGGCGCTGCTGGAGAGCGGCGCGTACGGCTCGGTGGAGGCCGTCTTCGAGATAGAGATCACCCTGCCATTTGACGACATGTGCGAACAGGTCGCCATAGAAGGTGGAGTCCTCGGCGAGGAGCGTCTCCAGGTCGAGCTGGCCCTTGGTCGTCACCAATTGGTCCAGCCGCACGGGTCGGGGGGCGACGTCCGCCCACTCACGCGTACTCACCCGGCCGTGCTCCGGGTACGGCCGAGAGCTTCCGATGCGCTTGAAGATCACACGGAAAGCCTACCGGTCCGGCTTGTGCGGGCGCAGCACCCTGCGCTTCCTGCCCTGTGTCAAGCCCTGGGGTGCACTTGCCGGGCGGGTATGACGCCGTCGCGGCGTAGAGGAGCGCGCGGGTCGAGGGGTGGGCGGCGGCGGAGGGCGGCCAGACGAGCCGGAGCCGCAGCGCGGGCAGCGGGCGGGGGAGCGGGAGGGCGGTGAGGGCGCCCGCGGCGAGGTCGGCGGCGACCGCGAAGGAGGGCAGCAGAGCGACGCCCACCCCCTGCCGGGCCCAGGCCCGCATGACGGCGACGCTCCCGGCCTGCACACGCGCGACGCCGGGCCCGAAGATGCGCCCGGCGGCGAGGGCGAAGGAGCAGGTGGACGCGGTGTTGACGAGCAGCCGGGCGCGGTCGGGGTCCGCCGGTGCCCGGCCGGGCGCGGCGACCAGGACCAGCGGGACGGGGTCGAGGTCCAGGAAGTCCAGCTCGGCGCCGGGCGGCACGGCGAAGCCGAGGTCGCCGAGGGCCTCGCCGGTGTCGAGCAGCAGCGCCGTGTCCAGCTCCCCGGTGCGTACGGCGGCGAGCAGCGCGTCCCGCGAGGCCTCCGCGCGCACCTCGACGGTGAGCCCGGGGCGCCGGGCGGCGAGCCGGTCCAGGATCCCCGGCACCAGCTCGGCGGCGATGGACTCCAGCGCTCCGAGCCGTACGACCGTGACCTGCCGCGCGGCGGCGTCCGCGGCGACCACCTCGTGCCGCGCCCGCTCCGCCTGCTCCAGCAGCCGCCTGGCCCATCCCACGAGCTCCGCCCCGGCGGCCGTCGTCCGCATCCCCCGCGCCCCCCGCTCGAAGAGCGGCACCCCGAGGTCCCCCTCCAGCGTCCGCACGGCCTGCGACACGGACGACGGCGCCATCCCCAGCAGCGCGGCCGCCTCGGTGACACTCCCGGCCCGCACGACGGCCTCGAAACTCCGCAGCTGCCGCAACTCCATCGGCTCCGCCCCCTTTCCCCGTGACCTGCCGCTCCCCGGCCACGGTACCGGCGGGGCCGGTCATTCGGCCGGGGTGAACCAGGCGGTTGCCTCGTTGGCGAGGCCCAGCTCCGCTGCCGCGGTGGCGATCTCGCTCAGCCGCGCGCCGTGCCCAGTGGGGAGATGGCCGGGTCGTCGTACCCGCTCGCTCCGGTCAACAGCGCCCTGCAGGCCGACGGTTGCCCCTCCGAGCCCACCACCCGACGAACGCGGCGCGTCAACTCCAGGGCGCGGCACGGCGGTCCGGCGACCGAAGCCCCAACGAGCCGACGTACGCCGCCCTGCCCGCACCGAGGGCCCTGCCGCCGAAGCGGCAGGGCCCTCGGCGCGCCGGGAACGCCCCTGCCAGGGGCGGGAGATCAGCTCGCGAAAGGCACGGCGTCGGACGCCTTGGTGTGCCAGCTGGTGACGATCGGCTTGTCGACGGTGTAGGTGCCGACCTTCAGCGAGACCGGGTTCGGGTCGGTGTCGGAGACGGAGACGATGATGGTGGTCAGCTCCTTGCCGCCGTCGGACGCGGTGGACTTGGGGTTCACCCCCGCGTAGGCGGAGACACCCGCCTTCAGGGTGATCGGCTGGCCCGCGGACTGCTCTGCGGGCTTGGCCTCCGTACCGTCCGAGCCGAAGGCGATGACCGGCAGAGCGGCGGGGATGACGCAGGTGATGCCGGGCTTGGCGGTGGCCTTGACCAGGAAGTAGCCGCCCGCCTGCGATTCGGACGTCACGCTCCAGGAGATGTCGTTGCTGCCGCAGGACTGGCCGTAGCCCTTCTTCTGCGGGGCGCTGCCGCTGTCGTCCGTACCGGACTTCGCGGGCTTGCCCGGCTTGCTCGTGCTGTCCGACGAGTCGTCCGCGGGGGCCGCGGTGCCGGTCGACGGGGACGCGGTGGCGGAGGCCGCGGGGGCCGAGGGGGAGGACGACGTCGCGGACGGCGACGGATCCTTGGCCGAGGACGACGAGTCGTCGCCCCCGCAGGCCGACATGAGCAGGCCCGCGCCGAGGGCGGTGGCGGCGGCGAGGGCTGCGGCGCGCAGACGACGGTTCATTGTTCGTGACTCCCCTGAGGACGACGGCCGCGTTCGGCCGCTGCTGTGTGACGCGCGTTGACGATCACTCACACGATGCCCGCCCGACGGGCGGTTCCGCCGTGGCACGCCCAGGACGGGGCTGTCGCGCGCCTGTGACATCTGACACGGGTAGGGCGGAGGTCATGGGGAGGGGCGTGCGGGGCGTACGGCGAGGGCCCCGGTCACCAGGTGACCGGGGCCCTCGGGGCAAGGGGGCGTGCGGGGTTACTTGTCGCTGCCCACCGGGCCGTGCTTCTTCGTGCCGGCCGCGAGCTGCAGGTCCTGCTGGAGCGTGGAGTACACGGTCTTGGGCTGCAGGTTCACGTCGTACAGCAGGCCGGAGCCCTCACCGCTGAACGTGCCCGGGATCCAGGAGTCGCCGTCGTAGACGCCCCACGCGGTGAAGGAGATGCACTGGGTGACCAGCTCGCAGCCCTTGAGCAGCGCGGAGAACTCGTACGGCTGCGCGAACTGCGCGAGCGAGTCGGTGGGCACCTGGGTGGCCGGGTCGTCGACGAAGGTGCGCACGTCGGCCTCGGTGATGGCGACCTTCAGACCGAGGTCGCCGTAGGCCTGCAGGTCGTTCTGGTAGAGCTGGGCGTTGAAGCCGTACTGCGTGTCGAGGTGGCCCTGCTCGCCGATGCCGTCGATCGGGACGCCCTGCTTGCGCATCTGCTTGACGAAGTCGTAGACGGCCTGGAACTTGACGTTCGTGCCGTCCTCGCCGGTGATGTTGTAGTCGTTGTACATCAGCAGCGCCTTCGGGTCCGCCTGGTGCGCCCAGCGGAAGACGTCGGCGAGCACGCCCGAGCCGAGGTGCTTGACCCAGAAGTCATCGGCGTTCAGGCCGTCGGCCTGCGGGGTCTCCCAGGAGTTGGCGAAGGTCTCGTTGGCCACGTCCCACTGCCACACCTTGCCCTTGAAGTGGGTGACCTCGTCGGTGACGTGCTTGTGCAGGATGTCGCGCAGCTGCGCGTCGCTGATGGTGCCGTTGCTGACACCGGTGGTCAGCCAGCTCGGGAGCTGGTTGTGCCACATCAGGGTGTGGCCGCGGACCGCCTGCCCGTTCTGCTGGGCGAACTTGACCAGGTCGTCCGCGGCCTTCCAGTTGTAGACGCCCTGGCTGGGCTCGACGGCGTCCCACTTCATGGCGTTCTCGGCGGTGACGGCGGAGAACTGCCCGGCGACGATGTCGGTGTAGGCCTTGTTGCTGCCCAGCTGGCTGGCGTCGACGGCGGTGCCGAAACGCAGCCCCTGCTTCGACGCCAGCGCCCGCAGGGAGGTGTCGTCCTGCTTGCCGTTTCCGTGGGCGGCGGCGACTGCGGCCGGAACGAGCAGGGCGGCGGCGGCGACACCGGCGGCGACGACTGCGGATCTGCGTCGGAGCTTCACAGCAGACTCCCGGGGAGTGAGCGGTCTCGAAAGTTTCGGACCGATGTTCGATCGGAGCTGAAAGCTAGCCCCGGCGTTCTGGCGGAGTCAATGACGCTGCACGGCTCAAATTCGACGGATTCGACATCTCATTTGGTGAGCAGGGGGACGTGGTGGGGCCCGGGTTTACGCACCCGGGTCCGGTCCGGTGGTGCCGTCAGCGCTGCCGCGCCGCCGCGCGTGCGGCGACGGCGTCGACCGCGGCGCGGGACCAGGCGAGTTCGGCCCGAGGGCCGGGTGCCTCGCGCAGCAGGGCCCGCAGCTCGTCCCAGACGTGCGACCCGCTCCACTCGGCGAAGCGCCGGTGCGCGGTGGGCCCGGACGGCCCGAAGACCGGCGGCAGTTGGCGCCAGGCGCAGCCGGAGGTGGCCGCGAACACGATCGCGGCGAGCACCTCCCGGTCGCCGTACCGCCGCCGGCCGCCGCCCTGCGGCCGGGCGGGCGCGGCCGGTGCCACGCGCTGGAAGGCCTGCCACAGCGCGTCCGGCACGAGCCGCTCGACGATCGTCACGCGGCCAGGTTAGCCGCCCGGCCAAATGAGATGTTTCCGAGGTGTCGCGCCGGTGTTAATTGCCCCTGTTTCGCCCTCGGTGGTGCGGTCGAAACTTTCGGCCGCGCGTCCGATCACGCTCGGGGCGCCCCTGCGTCCGACCGTCCGCGGCCGTCCACGCCCCGTCACACCGTGGCGCCGCCGCCCGCGCCCTGGCTGCCCTGGCTGTCCTGGCCCTCGCCGTCGGCTTCGCCCGCCCGCAGCGTGAGGACGGTGATCTCGCTCGGCGCGAACACCCGGAAGGGCGGGCCCCAGAAGCCGCTGCCGCGGCTGGTGTAGAGCCGTGTGCGCTCGCCGTGCCGGCTCAGGCCCTGCACCACCGGCTGGTCGACCCGGACCAGGAAGTGGAAGGGCCAGATCTGGCCGCCGTGCGTGTGCCCGGAGATCTGCAGGTCGATGCCCGCGGCGGCGGCCTGCGCCACGTACTTGGGCTGGTGGGCGACGAGCAGCACCGGCCGCTCCGGGTCCGCGCCCTCCAGGGCGCCGAGCAGGTTCGCACGGTGCCCGGCCAGGCCCGAGGACTCCGCGGTCACGTCGTCCACGCCCGCGAGCACGAGCGCGTCCCCGCCCCGCTCAACCACGACGTGGCGGTTGTGCAGCGGCTCCCAGCCCAGCTCCGCCATGCGGTCCAGCCAGCCCTGGGCCTCGCCGAAGTATTCGTGGTTGCCCGTGACGTAGACCTTCGCGAGCCGCGCCCGTACCGTCCCGAGCGGCGCGGACTGCGCGGTGCGCTGCGCGGGCGTGCCGTCGGCGATGTCACCGGCGTGCACGACGACGTCCGCGTCGAGCGCGTTGACCGCCTCCGTGACCCGCTCCGACCAGCGGGCCCGGTCGATGGGCCCGTAGTGGGTGTCGGCCAGGACGACGACCCGGGTCCCGTCGAGCCCGCCGCCGAGCCGCGGGAGCGGGACGTCCACCCGCCGTATCCGCGGTACGCGCATGGCCTCGTAGTGCCCCCAGGCCAGCAGCACCACCGCGACCGCGGCGACGCCCAGCGCGACCGCCCGCGCCCGGTCGGCGCCCCCGGCGCCGAGCCCGATCAGCACGAGGTGGACGAGGTCCCCCAGCACCGACCAGGAGAACAGCACCCACACCACCCCGAGCGTGGTGTCCGCGACACGTGACGCCCGGTCGTTGCGGCGCCGCCCGTGGCCCGCGGCCATCAGGAACGGGAAGGAGACCAGCCCGGCGCCGAAGACGGCCGTGCCCGCGACGAAGACCGGGAGCGGCCAGCCGGTGCCGAAGGCGAACAGCGTCGCCCAGGGCAGTGCGAACAGCAGCCCCAGCACGAGCAGCACCACCGGCAGCCCCAACGGCCGCCGCCGCGCCCGCCGCCCCCCGTCCTCCGCCGCCTCCGCGGCCTCCCCGTCCTTCAGGGGCGCCGCCGCTCCCACCCGCTCCCCCGCAGCCTCGCGTTCCGCCCCTGCCACCCGAATCGATTCGCTCTCCGCCACTGCCCCGCCCCTCGGTTCCGCCGCTTCGCCGTCCTCCCCATCATCCGCCACGCGCCCGTACGGGGCGGGCACGGCGGCAGGGGACCGACGCGGCGGCGTCAGAGCAGCAGGCGGGCCGCCGCCGTCGACGGGCCGGAGCGCCCGCGCGACCACAGCTCGGCGTCGGTCGCCGGGTGGGCCGCCGTGATCTCCCGCCGCAGCGCCGCCCGGTGCAGCGCCGCGGCCCGCCCGGCGCTGCCCGCCGGCGTCATGCCGCCGGTGAGGGCGACGGTCACGCCGTCGCGCTGGAGCACGTACCCCACGGGCTCCTGCTCCGTACCGCGGAACCACAGCCCCGGGCCGTCCGCGGCGCACGGCGGTGTCACCTCGCCGACCGCGTCGCCCTCGCCCGTCAGCAGCGGACCGCAGGGGTCGGCCCTGCCGGGCGTGACCGTCTCGGCGCCCACCCACGCGGCCGACCCGCCCACGGGGACGGTGAACATCGCCGTGAGCCGCTTGCCGTCCCAGCGGTACGGATCCTGCGCCGTCCCCGGCAGGACCACCACCTGCGCGAGCG
The DNA here is from genome assembly GCF_000721495.1 of Streptomyces sp. NRRL F-5123. Taxonomy (GTDB): domain Bacteria; phylum Actinomycetota; class Actinomycetes; order Streptomycetales; family Streptomycetaceae; genus Actinacidiphila. Next base: position 154,572 of record NZ_JOHY01000002.1, on the reverse strand, counting down.
CGCGGGACGGGATCCCGTTCGCCTTCAGCCACTCGCGTGCCGCGACGTGCTGCTGCATCTCGCGCACCGGCCACGCGAGCGCGTACACCGCCAGCAGTCCGCAGAGGGCTCCCAGGACCGCCGCCCGCGACCGCAGGAGCACGCCCCGTCCCACGCACAGCGCGGGCAGGCAGTACAGCAGGCAGCTCAACGCGCCCCAGCGGAAAGGGAGGAGGAGGGCGAGCAGCAGCGTCGCAGCCGTGTTCGCGAGGAGCACGGGGACGAGTACGGGCCGCAGGTCGCGGTGCCGCCGGCGGCGGACGGCGCGGAAGGCCAGCAGCATCGGCGGCGCGGCGAGCAGCAGCCCCGCCGTGACGACGACGAGCGCCCCGAACGTGCCGAACGGCCAGTCGCCGACGCGTCCGAGCGCCGCCATCGCCCCGGTGACCGGAACCGCCGCCCCCAGCCCGCCCGCGAGTCCCAGTACGGCCGGTCCTGCCCGGCGGGCGGTGCGGGTGCGGGTGTCGGGGTGCCGGGTGGAGGACAAGGTGGGGAGCACCAGGCACACTTCACATGGCGCAGTGCCAATCGACAAGGGGATCGAGCATGATCACGCTGAAGAAGGACGACGAGCCCGCGGACCTGGGCGGAGTCACCCACCTGTCCATCGGGGTCTCCTGGGACCCCAGCGCCGGGAGCAGCGGCGGGCTGATGGGGAAGATCCGCCAGAAGAGCGGCACCGACCTCGACCTGATCGCGATAGCGATGGCGGGCGCCGAGCCGGTGCGGCTGGCCGGGCTGGACTCCCTCGACCCCTTCGGCAACGGCGCGCTGGTGCACAGCGGCGACAACCAGACGGGGCGCGGCGACGGCGACGACGAGACGGTGACCGTCGTGCTCGACAAAGTGCCGGACAGCGTCACCTCGATCGTCTTCGTCGCCGCCGCCTACAAGAAGCGCAGCGCCTTCCAGAACGCCCGCAACGTCAGCTTCAAGGTCTACGACGCGACGGGCGGCAGCGCCCAGCAGGTCGCCGACATCTGGCCGAGCCTGCTCACCACCGACAACGGCTGCGCGGTGGCCAAGGCGATCCGCGAGGGCGGCGTCTGGAAGCTGCAGGTGATCAACGAGACCGGGAAGATCAAGCAGGGGGACGAGCAGGCGCTGATGCGCTTCGCGATGAGCAAGTAGCGGTGCCCGGCCGCCCGGCCGTGTCCGGCGGCTGTCGCAGGGGCCCGCTCGTCCTCGGGCCCCTGCGACCGGATCGCCGGACGGAGTTCCGGTGCCCCGCGGGACACCCGTAGTCTCCGGGCCATGGCTCTGCGACCCGACGAATTCCACGCCCGCGCGCTGAGTGCCGCGGACACCGAGGCCCGGCTCCCGCTCTCCCGCATGACGGGATGGGACATCAGCCCGTTCGAGCCGGAGGGCCTGCGTGTCTCGCCGCTGCGCCCGCCCGTGCTGCCCGAGGCGCCCCGGCACGGCGAGGACCCGGCGGACTGCGGCTCGTGCCGCGGGCGGGATGAAGGGATCTGGCGCGACGAGCACTGGCGGCTGACCCGGATAAAGAAGGTCGGCGTCCCCCTGGTGCTGATGCTGCACCCGCGCGACCACCACGACCTCGCCGACCTCCCCGACGGCCTGGCGGCGGAGCTCGGCGTGCTCACCGCCCACATCGCCCGCCACGTCCAGGCCCTGCCGCACATCGCCCGCGCCCACGTCTACCGCATCGGCGACGGCGGCGCCCACCTGCACGTCTGGTTCTTCGCCCGCCCCGAGGGCCAGGCCCAGCTCTACGGCTCCTGGCTGCCCGTCTGGGACGACCTGCTCCCCGAATACCCCGAGGACATCGCGGCCGCGGACGCCTCGCTCGTCGCGGACGCGCTGACCGCCTCCTACGGCGGCCACCGCCCCGTGCCCGCGCCGTCCTCACATACCTGAACGCGCCGTGACCGCGCGAGCGCCCGGGACAGGTCGGCCCGGGCGCCCGGCGGTCCGGTGGCGCGGTGGTCGGTAGCGGTTGTGTCAGTGGTTGCGGGGACGGCGGGGTCGGTTGCGGGGACGTCGGGCTGGGCTACAGCTTGGTCATCTTGGTGTAGGGGCTCGGGATCCGCATGCGGGCCGAGCCGAAATCCACGAGCGCCGCGACTCCCTCCTCGGTGTCGATCACCCGGCCGAGGCCGTACATGTCATGTGTGACCTGGTCGCCCACGGCGAAGTGCTTGGCGGTGGGCACGACCGGTGCCTTGAAGGGACTGGTGGGCAGATGGCGCTTGGGTACATCGGACTTTGTCATTGTTGCCAGTGTGCACCCGCGGGGGCCCTGCACGCCCCGTCCGTCCACGTCAGGCGCTCGATTCCGGCTCGCCCGGGCCGCCCGCGGGGCGCGATTCAGTGCTCGCAGAGGGAGAATTCCCGCTCGTAGAGCTGCTCGTTGTGCTCGTCGACGAAGAACTTGCGCTCCTGCATGAGCTGCTCCCGGTAGGTCCTGGCCTCGTCGAGCGTCATGGTCGAGGTGGCGGCCCACGGCTGCTGCGGGGGGACGTCGGACGTCGACACGAGCGTCCGCGCCGGGTCGACCAGGAAGAACGCGAGGATCTTGCGGTGCCCCGGGCGGGTGGGGTCCGCGAGGCGGAACGGGCCGACGCGGTGCTGCAGGACGTTGGGGAAGGCCAGGCAGCGGCCCGCCGGGGTGGACGCCGAGCCCAGCACCTGGTTGAGGGCGTCCTCGTTCTCCAGGCCGTAGACCTCGCGCATGCCGTTGTCGTCGTTCTGCTCGTAGTCCGGGTCGTCGACCGCCGTCCGGAAGCTCAGCCGGCTCTCGGTGATGTTCTCGCTGTCCCAGTAGTAGATGCCGGTCGAGACGATGCTCTCGTTCATCATCCCCTCGACGTGCCAGGAGCCGCCCGCGTACTCCGGGGCCTCCGGCGTGAGACAGATCGTGGCGAGCTTCACGATCACCTGGAGGCGGCGGCCGCGCAGATCGACCCGGTCGGCCTCGCCGGGCGCCTCCGGCGGGGTGAAGTCCGGGGCGTCGGGCACGACAGGGCGGCGGTTCTCCCACCAGTCGTCCTGCGCCTCCTCCGCTACGCGGACGGCCTCCTCGTACGCCTCGTCGTCGGCGAAGGAGTCCTTGTCCGGGTATTCCGGCTCCGAGTCGTACCACCCGTAGGGATCCGCCTTGATCCGCAGCGGCCGCGGACGGCGCAGATCGGTGAGCACGTTCTCCAGCAGCGGGAGCATGCGCGTGAACAGCTCCGGCAGGACGGCGGCCAGGTCGCGGTGGTCCTCGGGGTGGACGTTGTTGACGTACGACCGGAAGGCGGCCTCGCCCTCGTCGCTGACGTCGACGTCCGTGGGAAGCCACTGGAACTTCTCCGAGAACTCGTACCGCGAGGAGCGGTCCGCCGGATTCTGCCAGGCCTGCTCGTGCGCCCCGCTCACCTCGCGCACCAGGCAGAACAGCGAGGGGTGCACCAGGTCCAGCACCTGGCCGCCGGATCCCGGATGCCAGTCCCGCTCCGCCTCGGGCACCTGCTCCAGGACCCGGACCGCCTCGCGCAGCCGCGCCCGCAGCGCGTCATCGACCAGTGAGTCCGACTGCCACACCCCGTCGACCGCGGACACCTCGACGCCGGTCCGCGCGTCCCGCAGCCCCGCGTAGTACGCAAGTTCGGCGAGGACGTAGCGCACCTGGGCCTCGGTGAGGCCCTGGTCGGCCGCCTCCCGCGTCCACCGGGCGACGATGCCGGGGTCGTTTCTCTTGTCGAACCACCCCGGCTTCTCCCGGATCGTGGCGCTGCACCGCATCATGTCGAGCTCGCGCAGCGTGCGCGGCGCCGCGATCCGCAGCGAGCGGGCAGCCCGGAAGGGCAGCGGGAAAGCAGAAAGGCCGGTCAATTCGCCTGATCCTCACGGTCGTTGTGCGGTGCCGGGAGGATACTTCAGCGCACCGGCACCGCCGCGTCAGCCGGTGGGGCGGGCCAGGACCGGGTCCGGGTCCCGAGTGCGGACCCGGCCGGCGGACGCAGCCTGTCCCGGCCAGGGCAGCCACGAAAAGGCGGCTCCGCGCGACCCATCATTTCTACGTTTCGTAGTAGGTTGCGATGGTCACGGCCTGACCTCCCCCTCCCCCAGGAGAACCTCGTGCCGCTCGCTTCGCCGTACCTCGCCCCCTCCGACCCGTGGAGCGACGCGCATCTGCTCCACGCCCTGGAGGAGGTCGTGGCGCGCGAGCTCGACCGGCACCTGGGGGTGGCCAAGGAATGGATGCCGCACGAGTACGTCCCGTGGAGTGACGGCCGCAACTTCGACGGCGTGCTCGGCGGCGAGGCGTGGCAGCCGGAGCAGTCCAAGGTCTCCGAGATCGGCCGGATCTCGCTGGTGGTGAACCTGCTGACCGAGGACAACCTGCCCAGCTACCACCACGAGATCGCCACCCTCTTCGGACGCGACGGCGCCTGGGGCACCTGGGTGCACCGCTGGACCGCCGAGGAGGGCCGGCACGCGATCGTGATGCGGGACTACCTGCTGGCCAGCAGGGCGGTCGACCCGTGCGAGCTGGAGCGGTTCCGGATGCAGCACATGTCGGCCGGGTTCGAGCACGACCACCGGCACAGCATGCTGCACTCGGTCGCCTACGTGGCGTTCCAGGAGCTGGCCACCCGGGTCTCGCACCGCAACACCGGCCGCGAGTCCGGCGATCCGGTGTGCGAGCGGATGCTCGCCAGGATCGCCGCCGACGAGAACCTGCACATGGTCTTCTACCGGAATCTGCTGGCCGCGTCGCTGGCCATCGCCCCGGACCCCGCGCTGGTCGCCGTCCGGGACGTCGTGGTCGGCTTCCGGATGCCGGGGCACGGCATGCCCGGCTTCGAGCGGGCGGCGGCCCGGATCGCCCTCGGCGGGATCTACAACCTGCGGATACACCACGACGACGTGCTGCTGCCGGTGCTGCGCCATCTCAAGGTGCTGGAGCTCGGCGGGCTCGGCCCCGAGGGGCTGCGGGCGCAGGAGGAGCTCGGGCTGTTCATGGGCGGTCTGAACGATCAGGCCGGGCGCTTCGACGAGCGGCGCGAGGCCCTGCTCGCCCGCCGCCGGGCCCGTGCCTGACCTGCGGGCCGCAGGCCGTACGCGGCCGGTTCTCCACGAGGAGGCGCCGGGTGGCGCAGAAGGACGGCCGGGGGAGGTCCGGAGGCGCGCCCGGGGTGAGCTGGAGGCCGAGGTGCTGGCCGCGCTGTGGGCGGCAGACGCCCCGGTGACGGCGGCCGTGGTCCGGCAGGGGGTGCCCGCCGTCGCGCACACGACGGTGCTGACGATCCTGACGCGGCTGTGCGGCAAGGGCCTGGTGACCCGGCGGCGGGAAGGCCGCGGCCACGTGTACGCGCCCGTGGACGACCGCGCCGGGGTCGCCGCCGCGGGAATGCACTCCCTGCTGGCCGACAGCGGCGACCGCGCGGCGGTGCTGGCCCGTTTCGTGTCCGACCTGTCGGCGGAGGACGAGCACCTCCTGGAGCAGCTCCTCCACGGCGCGCCGCCCGCCCGGCTCCCCGAACGGGAGTAGCGGACTCCGCGCGACTGCGACCGCCCGGGAAGACGGGCTCCGGCCTTCGACGGTCCGCTAAGCTCCGAGCCGTGTCCGACCTGCCAAGCTTTCACAGCGCGACCGTCGACGCCATCATCGACCATGCCGGCCGGGCGACGATTCCCTTCCAGCGAGCGCACCGCGAGGAACAGCACGCGACGGCCTTCTGGTTCAACGAGCTGGTGGAGACCTCGGACGAAGGCGAGGTCGTCCGGCAGTACCTTGTGACCGCCGGCGAGCCGACGAGGGTCGACATCGCGGAGTTCACCCTCAGGCCCGAGCTGTGCGAGCCCACGATGAGCGCGGAGAAGCTGCTCATGGCCGACTTCTCGGAGAGGTGGACGCATCTGGACCGCCTCGGCGTCGCTGTCATGTCCACCGCCGGCCTGCACGCGCACGGCGCTCGCAAGGGGTGGCGCTGGTCGACCGATGAGATCACCGACGGCATCGCGGCAGGGGCCGAGGACATCGCCGCCCTCGGCGCGGAGCCTGCCGCGGCGTATCTGCTCGGCCACGACGTCGATCCCGGGACGGGTGCCCGGGAGCTCGTCGTCGTGGTCGGCGAGGTCACGCGTGACGAGGACGGTGACGTCCGCTGGGTCGGGAACGTTCCCCGAGGCTGCGTCGGAGCACCGGTGTTCACCGGTGTTCCCAAGGGCGGTGACAGGTTCAAACTGGTATGCGCGGGGGTGCTGCTGCCGGGCGACGGCGACCATCCCGTCGCTCCCTTCGACCGCCTCCGCACGGCCCTGCGCGCCCTCACTCCGGAAGCCTCGGCCGCCCCCGAGCCGGCCGGACCGCGTCCCCGAGACCACGCGCCGAAGCAGCGCTGGTGGCGCCGCCGCGGTTGACGGCGAACCACCCGAAAACGCAGCCGGCCGTCCCGGGGAGTCCCACAGGGCTTTCGCAATCCTCAGTCCTCGACGGCGACCGGGTGGACCTGAATCGTGCTGCTGCCGTACGGCCCGGCCAGCGGCGGCGCCCCGGCGGGCCACTTCAGCGACACGGTGTGGGTCTCGTTCGGGGGTGTCGTCAGGATGGCGACCGGGTTGTAGAGGTGGTCGCCGCTGCGGTCGACCGCGTACGAGATGCTGAAGCTGGCGGTTTCGCCGGGCTTCAGGTCGGTGACTTTGGGCACCTCGCGGCCGCGGGCGACGGAGACGGACGTGCCGTCGCGGTCCTTGAGGTCGGCGCCGGGGAAGCCCGCCGCCGAGCAGGTGCCCGCGCCCTTGTTGGTCATCAGGACGGTGACGTCGCCCGTCCGGCTGTCGGGCGAGGTGTTCTCGGCACGCATGGTCAGGTCGGCCGTGCGGCAGATCGGGCTCTTGCCTCCGCCTTGCGCCACCTTGTTTCCGGAGCCGCCCGTGTCGGCGCTGCCGGCGGTGGAGGGCACCGCGTCCGGGGACGGGGCCGAGGACGGCGCCGCCGTCGGGGCCGAGGACGGGGCTGTGGCGGAGGAGGACGGGGCGGCGGAGGAGGCCGGAGCCGCGGAGGAGGTGGGCGCGGAGCCTGCCGCGTCGTCGTGTCCGGAGCCGCAGGCGGTGGCGGTGGCGGCGAGGGCCGTCACGACGGCGGTAGCCAGGAGAAGGCGGGCGGAACGGGCGGCGGGACGCGGACGCATCGTGATCTCCAGCTGCTGTCGGTTGCGGTGTTTCCTGCTGACAGCCACGACACTAGGGACACGTCGATCCTGAAATGATCCTGCGAATGTCCGGATTCGGTCCCGGCGAATCCGGTTCCGGAAAGCGGCGTCGAATCCGGGAATCCCTGGGCGGAAGGCGGCCCGGAGCCACGCCAAGTCGCCCGCCCGCCAAGGTGGTCCGCGAAGGAGCCGCCGCCGGGGGAATGGCGTACGCGAGAACGCGGCGGGCGCGGGCGGCCACCCGGAGCAGCCGCCTGCGCCCGTCCTTCGGTCTCACTCCGGGACCGCCGCCGGGGTCACCACGGCACCACCCCGTCCTCGTCGAAGAACGCACCGGTCGGGCCGTCGTCGGGGAGGGACGCGAGCCGGATCGCGATCGCCGCGCCCTGCTCGGGGGTGCGCACGCCGCTGAGGCCGTTGAGGTCGGTCGCGCAGTAGCCGGGGCAGGCGGCGTTGATCAGGATGTTCGTGTCCCGCAGCTCCTTGGCGTACTGGACGGTCACGGCGTTGAGGAACGACTTCGACGGTGCGTACGCCACGGAGATCGGTCCCGTCTCCGCGTCGGAGTCGGTCTGCCTGGTGAGCGATCCGACGCTGCTGGACATGTTGACGATCCGCGGCGACGCGGAACGGCGCAGCAGCGGCAGCAGCGCGTTGGTGACGCGGATGACGCCGACCACGTTGGTCTCCACGGCCGTCCGTACGGCCGAGAGATCGACCGTGGTGGGCGTCTGCGGCATGCCGCCGGTCACCGCGGCGTTGTTGACCAGGACGTCGAGCCGGCCGGCCCGCTCCTCCACCAGCCGGGCGGCGGCCGCCACGCTCGCGTCGTCCGTCACGTCGAGCGGTACGCCGAACGCGTCCGCGCCGCCCGCCCGCAGCTTCTGCACGGCGGCCTCCCGGCGTGCCTCGTCCCGGGCGCCGACGCCGACGCTCCAGCCGAGGGCACCCAGGCCCGCCGCGATCTCGTACCCGATTCCCTTGTTCGCGCCGGTGACCAGCGCGATCGTCTGTCCGCTCATGCTGTTCATCGTGTCCCGCGCCCCCGCGACGCGGCCAACACCGTCTGGGTAAGCGGTGATACCTCCCGGGTATCGGACCAGCTCATCGCAGTCTTTTCAGCCGGCGCCGAGGCGGTGTCGGGTAGGTTGGCGGCATGGAGACGAGGGAGCTGCGGTACTTCGTCGCCGTCGCCGAGGAATTGCACTTCGGGCGGGCGGCGCAGCGGCTCGGGATCGCCCAGCCTCCGCTGTCGCGGGCGATCCAGCAGCTCGAACGGCGGCTCGGGGCCGCGCTGCTGGAACGCAGCAGTCGCGGTGTCGGTCTGACCGATGCCGGATCGGTGCTGTTGCGGGAGGGGCAGGCGGCCCTCGACGCGATCGACGCCGCCGAGCGCCGGACCCGCCGCGCCGCTCTCGCGCCGACCGGCGCGCCCGGCGTGGTCCTCGTCACGAAGGCCGGAGCGACGGGCGAGTTGCTGGCGAGACTGCTCGACGCCTACGCGGCCGAGCCCGGCGCGGTCGCCGTCGACGTGATGCTGTGCGGGGTCGGCGAGCAGGAACGGCTGCTGCGGGACGGGCGGGCCGATGTGGCGCTGCTGCACCGGCCGTTCGACTCGACAGCGGGGTTCGACACGGAGGAGCTGCACGCCGAGGGTCAGATCGTGGTCCTTCCGGCCGGCCACCCCCTCACCGGCCGGGCCCATGTGCGGATGTCCGACGTCGCCGCGCTGCCCGGCCTGCCCATGCCCCGCTGGCCGAACCTCGACGGCACCTTCCCGGACGGCGCCGGTCCGCCGGTGCACAACCACTCGCAGCTGCTCCAGCTGGTCGCGCTCGGCCGGGCGGCGGCGATCCTGCCGGAGTCGGTGCGCGCCGAGCTGAGGGACGGCCTCACCGCCGTCCCCGTGGCCGACGCCCCGACGGTGACGACGGTGATCGCATGGCCGCCCCACAGCCGCTCGCGGGCGGTCGCCGCCCTCGTCCGGGCCGCCACCCGGGTCTGCGGACCGTCCGCCCGGCGGTAGGGCGGGCGCGGTCAGCGCAGTCCGGCGAAGAGGTCGTTCTCGGGGACGGGCGCGCCGGTGGTGTCCCGGACTCGTACGAAGGTCTCGATGCCCATCAGCTCGCCGAACCTCTCCTTGCCCATCTTGAGGAAGAAGATGTTCTCGCCCTGACTGGCGTGCGCGGCCAGCGCGTCGAACTTCTGACCGCTGAACGCGGTGGTGTCGACCCACGTGGTGACCTCGTCGTCGGGAAGGCCGATCTCGGCCATCGCGGCGGCCTCGGCAGGGTCCGGTTCGGGCATGTCCGCACCGAACTCGCGCATGACCTCGCCGAACCGCTGCATCATCGAGCGGGGCGCCGTCGTCCAGTACACCTTCGGCGTCAGCGCGGTCATCTCCAGCGCCGCCATCGTGATGCGGTGGGCCTGGATGTGGTCGGGGTGGCCGTAGAAACCGTTCTCGTCGTAGGTGACGACGACGTCGGGCCGGTAGTGCCGCATGAGTTCCGCGAGCCGGGCGGCGCCTTCCTCGACCGGGGTCCTCCAGAAGGACCCGGGGGCGTCGTTGCCCTCCCAGCCCATCATTCCCGAGTCGGCGTAGTCGAGCATCTCCAGATCGCTGATCCCCAGGACCTCGCAGCTCGCCTCCAGCTCCTGACGGCGCATCACGGCGACCGCCGCCGGATCGTGCCCGGGATCGCCCGGCTTCACGCCCTCCGGTCCGTCACCGCAACCGCCGTCGGTACACGTCACGAGAACCGTGCGGATGCCCTCCGCCGCGTACCGCGCGAGGATCCCGCCCGTTCCGGTGGCCTCGTCGTCGGGGTGGGCGTGTACTGCCATGAGGGTCAAGGGCCGGTCAGTCATGGAACAGTCCTCCTGCGGAATTACGTCTTGCTCCGAAGTCCATGCCGGACATACCACCACGCCGGGGCCCGGCCCCGGCGCGGGCGGGCGACGCTGCGGCTTCCGTGTTCCCGCCCGTGCGGCGTCGGCCCCCGGCCAGTGCAACCGCGCCGACCGGACCGGCTGTTCCCGGCGGGCCTTCGGGGTTTCCCGGCGAACGAGACAACGCTGTGCGCGGCCTTCCTCGCGGACCTGCGCGGTGGCGAGGGCGGGACGGGACCGCCGGGTCAGGCAGGGAGGCGGTTCAGGGCTGCGGTGGCGATGCCCTTGACGTAGGACGGGGCGTCCGTGGGCCGGCCGGTGAACTCGACGACGGCGACCCTGGTGCCGCTGCGGAGGACGGCGACGCCGCCGGTGGCGGTGCCGTCGCCGCTGTAGGACGGGTACCAGCGGCCGCTGCCGCCGGCGGCGGTGAGGGTGTGGGCCGCGCCGTAGTGCCAGTGGCCGGCCGGCTCGTCCTGGCAGGCCTGCACGAGTGCGTCGAGCTGCTTCTCGTACGCGCTCGCCGAGCTGCTGGTGGCGGCGTTCGCGGCCGACTCGGTCAGCAGGCTCTCGGAGTCGAAGGTCCAGGTCACGGACGCGTACGCGGTGGCCTTGCCCTTGGTCAGGTCACGCATGGTCTCCTCGCCCGAGCACGCCGAGAGCGCCTGGCGCCCGTCCAGCGCCACGGTCGCGCCGACCGGACCGGGGCCCTGCTGGAAGAAGTCCTCGCTCTGGACGAGGGCGGCGGAGCCGAGCCCGGGCGTTGCGGCCGCGGCCGGGCGGGCGGCGGCGGGCCGGGCGGCGGGCGTGGTGCGGTGCGCGGTGTGGTGCGCGGCCCCGTCGGCGGTGGCCGACTGGACGCTCACGACGCCGACCGTGACGAGTGCGGCGGCGAGGCAGGCCGCGGCGGCGGCACGGTTGCGGCGAACGGACGTGCGCTGGACGGACGTGCGCTGGACGGCCTGGTTCTCGGACATTTGGGTCTCCCTGCTGGTCGGGACGCCTGCTGCGTCCTCGTACGACCGGGGAGATGACGCCGGCGGAGGGAATGTTGGAGCCCTGACCGCCTGTTTCACAGCTGTGACAGAGCGGTCCTGACGATGCGGGACATCGCTGCCGTGCCCAGACAGGCGTCGACCTCCAGCACCCCGTAGTGGCTGCCGCTGCGGAGCACGGCGATGCCGCCGCAGGGCTCCTTGCCCTCGGGCGCCGTGCCGCCGGTGTTGAGGGATCCCGGGTAGGTGCCCATCCAGCTCGCGCTGACGTCGGGGGCGAGTTCCACCGTCGTGGCGCTGCCGTAGACCCAGTGGCCGGGTACGTCCTCCTGGCAGGGCACCTCCTCCAGCAGCAGGCGCTGGGCGAAGTTCTGCGCCAGGGCCGGGCTGTGGGCCTCGGCGGCGACCTCGCGGGCGATCTGGTCGGAGGGGTCCAACGCCACGGTGGGGTCGCCCGGATCAGTGCGGGTGCTGGTCATCAGTCCGCGGAAGTGGGCCCCGGGCCCGCCCAGCGTCTGGGTGAGCGTCTTCTCGCCGGTGCAGGCCGCGTTGGCGTACGAGCCGTCGCCGAAGCGGTCCCGGGCGTAGATCTTCCCTGTCACGCCGACCGCGGCGAACGCTGCGGGGCCGACCAGGTCGGCGGTCGTCAGCGGCCCGGTGGCGGCCTTCGGCGGGACGGTGGCGGAGGCCGAGGGCCCGGGTGCCGGGGCGGACGCGCCGGCCGTCCCGGAAGTGGAAGCGGAAGTGCCTTCGGTCGCAGGGGTCGCCCGCGCTGCCGGGTGCGCGGCGCCGGGGGGAGGTGGCAGCGCGTATCGGCCGGTCGCCAGGCCGCACACGGCGGCCGCCACCAGGGCGGCGACGGCGGACCGGGTCCGGACGGTGGCGCGGGTCCGGACGGCGGCGCGGCCGCCTCCCGGCTCGGGACCGCCGTTCACAGACCGCCGGCCAGGTGCTCGCGCATGAAGCGCCGCGCCTGGTGGATACGGTCCTTGACCGTGCCCAACGGGGCGTCCAGTTCCTGGGCCACCTGCACGTAGGTCAGGTCGCCCAGGTCGCGCAGCACGAAGGATTCCACCAGGGTGGGGTGCTGCTGCTCCAACGCCGTGAGCGCCTCCATCAGGTCGAGCCGGGTCCCGGCTATGACGCTGGTGGTCCGCGGGTCCACGGACTCGGGCAGGTCGGCGTGGCTGTCCTCGGCCCGCCGGCGCATCGAGCGGTAGGTGGACCGGGCGGCGTTGGACGCGATCACCGTCACCCAGCCCAGGAAGGAGCCGCGGCCGCCGTACTCGCCCAGATGCGTACTGATGGAGAGCAGCGCGTCCTGCGCAGCCTCCTCGGCGTCCGCGTGGTGCGGCAGGAAGCGGGAGCAGCGGCGCAGCACCACCGGCCGCAGCTTCGCCAGCAGGTACTCCACCGACCCCGGGTCCCCTGCCTGAGCAGCCGCCACGAGCCGTTCCAGCTCGCCCTCCTCGAACACCCGGAGCCCCCCGTCCCGTCCCTGCCACGTCGCACCCGTCGAACGGGAGTTCCCTGCTCCCGACGATTCCGGCAGAATGCTGCCACATGCGCAAGCTCGGCCGTTACCTCCTCCTGGACCGACTCGGAGCAGGCTCCTTCGCGACGGTCTGGAAGGCCTACGACCCGGAGCTCGACACCGAGGTCGCGGTGAAGGTGCTGGCAGAGAACTGGGCTGCCAACGCCGACGTGCGCGAGCGCTTCCTGGCCGAGGCGAGGCTGCTGCGCCGGATCGCCAGCCCGCGGGTGGTCCGGGTGCACGACGTCGGGGTGCAGGACGACCGGCCCTACTTCGTCATGGACTACGTACGCGGCGGCACCCTGGCGGACCGGGTCGGGCGGTGCGGCCGGCAGGAGGCGCTGCGGCTGGCCGCGGAGGCGGGCTACGCGGTCCAGGTCCTGCACGAGGCGGGCGTGGTGCACCGCGACGTCAAGCCGTCGAACCTGCTGCTCGCCACCGGCTCCGCGCCCGCCGCGGTGCTGGTGGCGGACCTGGGCAGCGCCAAGCAGCTGGCCGACGCGTCCGGGCTGACGGTGACCACGGGCACGCCCGCGTACATGGCGCCGGAACAGGCCTTCCAGACCGGCGGGTTCGACGGGAGGGCCGACGTGTACGCGCTGGCGGTCGTGGCCTACGAGCTGCTGACGGGGCAGAAGCCGTTCGGCCCGGGCGGACGCGCCACGGCCCTGATGACGGACCGCCCGGCCGCATCGACGCTGCCCGCGCTGCCGGCCGGCCAGGAGCTGCCGCCGGGGGTGGCCCTGCTGCTGCGGACCGCCATGTCCGTCGAGCCGGCGGACCGGCCGCCGACCGCACAGGCCTTCGCGGACGCGCTGCTGGCGCCGGTCCCGCAGGGCGAGCCGCAGCCGCAGGCGCAGCCCCAGTCCCGGTCCCAGTCCCGGTCCCAGGACCGCCCCGGGCGGCTGACCCTGCGCGCGGTCTGTCTGGCGTCGGGCGCGGTGTTCACGGCGGCCATGCTGCTGAGCTGGCTGTATCGCTGAACCGGACCGGCTCCCTGTCCGGCACACGCTCCGCAGGGCGCAGCCACGCAGGGGCTGTTTGTCACCGGTCTGGAACAGCCGCCCAGAGCTCCAACATTTCCGCCGCGGTCGGCATCTCCCCGGTTGCACGAGGACGCGACAGCGATCGCGTTCCCATGACGCACAGGGGAACTCAACGGGAGCGTGGGGAACATGGCACGGAACGCACGACGGGCACCGAACCGCGGGCACCGCGGGCACGCCAGGCACATCGGCGCGGCGGTGCTCGCTGCCGCGGTGCTGCTGGGCGCCACCGCCTGCCAGGACGGCGCTGCCAAGGCCACCGCGCCGGGCTCCTCCTCAGCGGTGCGGTCCCCGTCGCCCGGTGCTTCGAAGGGCGCCGCACCGGACGCCGGCACCGGCTCCGCCAGCCCTTCCCCCACCCACCCGGCGGGCCCGCCCCTGCTGCTGGAGACGATCACTCCGACGAACGGCGCCACCGTCGGCGTGGCGATGCCCGTATCCGTGCGGTTCACCCACCCCGTCGCCCGCTCCGCCCGCGCGGCGGTCGAGCGGGCGATGCAGGTCACGACGTCCACCCCGGTCACCGGCGCCTGGCACTGGTTCGGCAGCACCCGGGCGGACTGGCGCCCGCAGCACTACTGGCCCTCCGGCACCCGCGTGGCCGTCGACGCCCGCCTCACCGATGTCGCGGACGGCAACGGCCGCTACGGCATCCACGACTACCACCACGCCTTCACCATCGGCGCCGACTGGGAGACCAAGGTCGACGCCCCCGCCCACACCATGGACGTCTATCTCGACCACGTCCGCCAGAAGCACTTCCCGATCGACGCGGGCAGCGCCCAGTTCCCCACCTGGGACGGCACCATGGCCGAGATGGGCAAGGCGCCGACGGTCCACATGACCTCCTGCAGCGTGCACATCAGCTGCACCCCGGGCACGGCCAACTACTACGACGTCACCCTGCCCTGGGACGTCCAGCTCACCACCAGCGGCACCTACGTCCACTACTCCGACGCCCACCCCAACCCCGGCCAGGCCGGCTCCCACGGCTGCATCCACCTGTCCCTGGCCGACTCCCGGTGGTTCTACGCCCACGCCCACCAGGGCGACCCCGTCACCGTCACCGGCACCCCACGCGGCCTCGTCCACGCCGACAACGGCTACGCCGCCTTCACCCTCGACTGGAACGCCTGGCTCACCGGCAGCGCCACCGGAGCCCAGCGGACCGCGAGCTCCTGAACCACCCCGTCGACGTGACCCGGCGCCGGGGATGCGGGCGGGGCCGGGTGGCGAGAGGCTGGAGACAGCGGCTCCGCGGCCCGGGTGGCTGTGCGGCTCTGTGGGGGCGCCGCCGCACGGGCCGGCCGGAGGAGGGCGGGGCTGGTCACCGAACGTCACCGTGCCCCCGCGAGGAGTTCGCCATGGACGTCACGACGCTCCAGGGGATACGGACGGCGTTGCGCGGACCGGTCGTCACCGCCGAGGACGCGGAGTACGACGAGGCCCGCAAGGCCTACAACGCGATGATCGACCGGCGGCCGGCCGCCGTGGTGCGGTGCGCGGACGCGGGGGACGTACGGGACGCGGTCACCGCGGTCCGCGAGGCGGGACTGGAGATCGCGGTGCGCGGCGGCGCGCACAGCGGCCCCGGCCTGTGCCTGGTGGACGACGGTGTCACCGTCGACCTGTCGCCCATGCGCGCGGTGCGCGTCGACCCGGTGGCACGGACCGCCCAGGTCGCCGGGGGGAGCCTGCTGGCGGACCTCGACCACGCCGCGCACGCCTTCGGCCTGGGCGTACCGGCGGGGATCGTGTCGACGACCGGCGTGGCGGGTCTGACGCTGGGCGGCGGACACGGCCACCTCACCCGCAAGTACGGCCTGACGGCGGACAGCCTGCTGTCCGCCGACGTCGTGCTGGCCGACGGCGATTTCGTCACCGCGAACGAGCGCGACCACCCGGACCTCTTCTGGGCGCTGCGCGGCGGCGGCGGGAACTTCGGCGTCGTCACCTCGTTCACCTTCGGCCTGCACCCCGTGGACACCGTCCTCCTCGGGATCACCCTGTGGCCGCTGGACCGCATCCGGGAGGTGCTGCGCTGGTACCGCGAATTCCTGCCGCAGGCGCCGAACGACGTCAACGGCTTCTTCGCGGAGCTGACCGTGCCGCCGGCCCCGCCCTTCCCCGAGGAGATCCACGGGCGGAAGATGTGCGGTGTCGTGTGGTGCGTGACCGGGGAGCCGGACGAGGCGGAGAGGGCGCTCGCGGTGGTGGACGAGCCCGGGCCGCCCGACTTCCACTTCACGGCCCCGATGCCGTATCCGACGGTGCAGTCGATGTTCGACGACCTGCTGCCGCCCGGGTTGCAGTGGTACTGGCGCGGGGACTTCTTCGACCGCATCACGGACGAGGCCGTCGAGGTGCACGCCGAATACGCGCAGCGGCTGCCGACCGGCCTGTCGACGATGCACATGTATCCGGTCGACGGTGCCGCGCACGAGGTGGCCCCGGGGGACACGGCGTGGGCCTACCGGGACGCGGTGTGGTCGGGGATCGTCGCCGGCATCGACCCGGACCCGGCCAACGCCGAGGCGATCAGGCAGTGGTGCGTGGACTACTGGGAGGCACTGCACCCCCAGTCGATGGGCGGCGGCTACGTCAACTTCATGGGCACCGGAGAGAACCAGGGCCGGGTCAGGGCCACTTACCGCGACCACTACGACCGGCTCGCGGACGTCAAGCGGACCTACGACCCCGGCAACTTCTTCCACGCCAACCAGAACATCGCACCGTCCGCGCCGTCCTGACGGCTGTCCTGCCCTCCCGGTGACCCGCGGCGGAACGGTCAGCGGGCGGGTGGGCGCTTCACCGGCGGACGCCGATCGGGGGGGACGGCTGTCGGCGGGAAGCCGAACGCGGCGGCAAGGCCGGGTTGGTGGAACGAGCAGATCCGGCTGATGCCCGTGCCGGTGACAGTGAGAACGACTACCCCGTAAGCCTGGTAGGTACCGCCCCGATCACGGGTATAGGCCATCGCGGCGGGCTGCCCGTTGGCCCTCGTCGGCAGCATCAGCCAGTCACCGGGCGATCCCATAACCCAGGTGCGGAGATAGGACACGCAGGTCTTTTTGCCGGCGAACCAGGTGGAGAAGGGGGTCGCCTCCAGCGTGGCGTCCCGGCACAGCAGCCGTTCCAAGGCCTGCGCGTCGGCGTTCTGGAAGGCCGCGATGTACTGGTCGAGAAGCCTGTAGGCCTCCGGCGCCGTGGGCTGGGTGATCTCGTCGGCCGCGGGGGCCAGTTCCCGGAGCCTGCTGCGGGCGCGTTGGAGCGCGCTCTTGACCGCCGTCGTGGTGGTGCCGAGCATGACGGCGACCTCCGCCGCCGGGAAGCACAACACCTCCCGCAGGATGAGTACGGCCCGTTGCGTGCCGGACAGGTACTGCAGGCTGGCAACGAGCGCCAGCCGCAGGTCCTCGTGCGCGAGGACGACGGAGGCAGGGTCCGCAACGCCCGGGTCGAGGTGGAGGTCGGGGACGGGCTGGAGCCAGCTGACACCCGGTTCGGCCGGTACGGGAGCGGCGTCGGGGTCCGGTTCCGGACCGCGGAGACCGGAGGGCAGCACACGCCGGCTGTGGTGGGCCAGCGCGGTCAGACAGGCGTTGGTGGCGATCTGGTGGAGCCAGGTACGCACCGAGGACCGCCCCTCGAAGCTGCCGTAGGAACGCCAGGCACGCAGATACGTCTCCTGGACCACGTCCCTGGCGTCGTCCACCGAGCCGAGCATGCGGTAGCAATGCGCCAGCAGCTCCCGCCGGAACGGCTCGGTGGCCCCGACGAACGCCTCGCTGTCGCGGACGGCGGGTTCCGTGTCAGATCCACTCGAGGTCAAAGCCAGTCCCCGTCCTCACGTAGCACGATCACACGGTGCGACCGAGGAAGGCGGCCAGCCGGTCGGCCGGGTACGCTCCGGCGGGAGCCTCGACGACGGGCCCGAAGACGGCCGCTCCTTCGGGTCCACGGTAGGCGTCGAGGATCTCGACCCGGGCCTGGGCGAGAAGTTCGTCGGCGAGTTCGGGATCCAGGTCGGTGCCGCACCCGATGGCGCGGGCCAGGTCCCAGCCATGGGTGAACTGGTCCCTGGCAACCATGCCCATCAGGTCCGCACCGGAGAACTCGCCGAAGGCCAGCACGATCTTCTTCTCCAGGACGCCGTCGGCCCCGAAGGCCGCCTGCGCACGCTCGATTGCCTCGTCGTAGTCGGCAAGGAAGCCGGCGGCCGTGAAGTCCTCGTCGCCGCTCCCGTGACCCGCTCCCATGACGGTGGAGGCCCCCCACCGGGCCGAGCCGACGAAATGGCCGATCAGAGCGCGCACATCCCACGACGCGCACGGCGTCGCGGCATCCAACTGGTCGGGGCCGACCCTGGCCAGCACCGCCCGGGTGCTGGCCAGGGCCCGGCTCAACTGCCGGGTGGGCGCGGAATTCTGCTTACTCTCCACCGTTGCGGCCTCTCTCGTGTTTCCTGGCGAATCAGGCCTTGCCCCCACAGTCGCGGAAGTCCTCGGCCCACAGCAGGTAGACCTCCCGGCGTCGGAAAAGGAATCGCGGGCCATGAGCGGACTCGAATTCCACGCCGCACGGCCCCGGCGCGGGTTCGGCTTCGGCGTCCAGGCGCATCGCCTGGCGGCAGCCGCGGCGGGGATGGCCGGTTCACCACCGCGGCGACAGCCGTCCCCGAAGCGCCCGCCCGGGGCACTCGATCCCGATCGGTCGGACGGCGGCACCGCCCCGAAAACCACCGGGACTGGAACGGATGTGGGCGGCTGCGCGCCAGGCTGCGCCTGCTGCTCGTGAACATCTCGTTGCCCGGCCGCACACCCCCCGCCCGGTCCGCCGATACTGACGGATCGGTCCGGGGACGGCGGGGGGAAGCGGTGGAGTGGACGACCTGGGCGGGCTTCGCGGCCGGCCTGCTGATCTCGACGGCGACCGCTCCGGCAGGCGTGTCCGGAGCGGTCTTCCTCCTGCCGGTCCAGCTCAGCGTCCTCGCAGTGCCAAGTCCCGCGGTCACCCCGACGAACCTGCTGTTCAACGTGGTGGCCGGACCGGGCGCGCTGTGGCGCTACCGCCGCGACGGCGCTCTGCGCAGCGGACTGACCCGGCGCCTGGTCGTATGGACGCTGCCCGGCGTCGTCAGCGGCGCCGCCGTCCGCGTCCTCGCCCTCCCCGGCCCCGCCGTCTTCCGCGCCCTGGTCGCGGCCTTCCTCCTCCCCCTCGGCATGTGGCTGTGCCTGCGCACCCTGAGGCCCGCCCGGGGCAGGGCGAACGCGGCCGAACCGCCGGCACGCGTGCTCGCAGCCCTCGCCCTGACGGTCGGCCTGGTCGGCGGGATCTACGGCATCGGCGGCGGCTCCCTGCTCGGGCCCGTACTCGCCGCACGTGGCATGCCGATCGCCCGCATCGCACCGGCCACCCTGGCCGCGACCTTCACCACTTCCCTCGCCGGTGCCACCGCCTACGCCGTGCTGGCCCTGGGCCGCCACGGGGCTGTCGCGCCCGACCTGCGGCTGGGCCTGGCCTGCGGCGCAGGCGGACTGCTCGGCGGCTACGTCGGTGCCCGCCTCCAGCCCCGCCTGCCCGACACCGCGCTCCGGCTGCTGCTCGGCACCCTCGCGCTGGCCCTCGGCGCGCTCTACGCCGCACAGGCACTGGCCTGAGCCGGCACGGCGGGTGGCAGCTCGCGCCGCAGCCGGCACATTCTCGCCGCCTGGGCCGAGGACTCCCGCCTGGTGGCCGCCGGACCGGCGGACGAAGACGCCCTGCGCCGCGCCCTGCTCTCGCCCCCACTGCTCATGGGCTCCATCGCGGAACTCGAGAACACACTGGGCGTGGAGGCCTTGCTGCGCGGACTGGAGCACCAGCACGTCCGCGACGACACGAGTGAGGTGAACAGGCACCGACTACACCCTGACGTCAGCGCCTGCGCCACTGGCGACGGCATGGTCCTACTCGACGAACGCGCCGCCCGCCACCGGCAGTTGAACCGCACCGGCGCCTCGTCGTCCAGGCCCTGCCGGACGGCGGCACACCCGAGCACGCCGCCCGGCGACGTCATTGACCGGGCAGCTCGAACCCGAGGGCGGCGAGTGCCTCCTCGGCGGCCTGCTGATCCTGCTCGTAGCTGCCGCCGGAGATTCCCAGCCCCCCGATGTATCGGCCGTTCTCAATGATCGGGTAGCCGCCGCCGACCGCCATCACGCGAGGGTGGCCGCCCAGCGGTGCGATACGGGGGTTGGTGAGGTAGTCGTTCCACGTATGGGTGGGGATGCGGAAGGAGGCCGCTGTCCATGCCTTGTCGAGGGCGACCTCGGCGGTGAGGAAGGGTGCGTCGTCGGCTCGGTCGAAAGCCTTCAGATGTCCGCCCTGGTCGGTGACGGCGATGGCCGCCGTGAAGCCGATCCGGGTAGCGGCGCTGTGCACCGCCGCGATGAGTGCGCGGGCGGCGGCCCGGGTGACCGACGAAGCGGGGGCGGACTTCTGGAGTGTCTCGGTGCTCATGGAGGTTCCCTGTTCCTGTGCGGTGCTGTGGCGGATGAAGCGTTCGTGAGCCGGGTCACCGCCGACGGAACGGGATGATGACCACGTCCTCCATGTAGCGAACCCACTCCTCGCGGCGTCCGGATCGGGCCCGGTAGCGGCGGGTCTCGTAGTACACGGTGCTACTCCGAACTGCTGTCAGGCACGGTCAGTCGGTCACGGTGAGGACGACCTTGCCGCGGGTGCGGCCGGCCTCGACACGGGCGTGGGCCGCGCCGGCCTGCTCCAGCCGGAAGGGCTCCTCGACCTCGACGGCGACATGACCGGCGTCGATCAGGCCTGCGATCGTTGTCAGCGCGGCGCCGTCCGGCTCAACCAGGTACGGGGTGACGCGCACGCCGGCCGCCTCGGCGGCCCGGGCCAGCTCCGGGGAGACGCCGGCCGGGACGGCGACCAGCAGGCCGCCCGGGCGCAGGACCTTGAGCGAGCGGGTGCCGGTGTTGTCGTGGGCGTCCCCCACCAGGTCGATGACGACGTCGATGTCGGTGGCGACGTCCTCGAAGCGCGTGGTGGTGTAGTCGATGGTCTCGTCGGCACCGAGTCCCTTGAGCCAGGGGTGGCGTGCCGCACTGGCGGTGGCGGTCACGTGGGCGCCCCGATGCCGGGCGAACTGGACCGCGAAGTGGCCCACCCCGCCGGCGGCTGCCGTGATCAGGACGCGCTGGCCTGCCTGGACGCGGGCGGTGTCGACCACGGTCTGCCATGCGGTCAGCGCCGCCAGCGGCACGGCGGCGGCGTGTACGTGGTCGAGCGTGGCGGGCTTGCGGGCGAACTGGCGGGCCGGTGCGGTGACGTACTCGGCGTAGGCGTGCGCGGCGCGCGGGAACCACGGCATGCCGTACACCTCGTCGCCGGCCGAGAGGGTGGTGACGCCGAAGCCGACCTCCTCGACGACACCGGAGACGTCCCAACCCAGGATCAGCGGGAGCGTCTGCAGCCCCGCCATGCCCTGGCCCTCGCGCGTCTTCCAGTCCACCGGGTTGACGCCGGCTGCGTGCACACGCACCAGCACCTCGGTCGGCAGCGGCTCGGGGCGCGCGACCTCCTCGACGGTCAGCACCTCCGGTCCGCCGAACTCCTTGACAGTGACAGCCCGCATGAAGTGCCCGCTCATGGTGTCCTCGCTCATGTCCGTTGCGCTCTTCCTTGCCGGGACCGCCGGTCCGGCAAGGAAAGAGTGGCGCGTGGTCGACGAGGCGGGTGAGTGGCCGGAAGGTCAGCTGTCGTACCATTCCGGCCATGACGCATCGTGTGGCCGTTCTTGCCCTCGACGGAGTCCTGCCGCTGGACCTGGGCATCCCGGCACGGGTGTTCAACGAGGCCCGCGAACCGGACGGGAGCCCTCTTTACACCGTCAGCACCTGCTCGCTCGGCGGCCGGCCGGTGCGCACGCACGAGGACTACCGGATCGTCGTCGACCACGACGAGTCGCTGCTGGAGACCGCGGACACCGTCGTACTCGCCACCCAGGAGCCCGGCGAACGTCTGCTCGCCACCGGCACGCTCCCCGAGGAACTCGCCGCGGCGCTGCGCCGGATAGGCCCGCGAACCCGCATCGTCAGCCTGTGCACCTCGGCCTTCCTGCTCGCGGCGGCCGGCCTGCTGGACGGCCGGCGGGCCACCACGCACTGGGCGCTGTGTGACGCGCTGGCGCGGTTGTTCCCCGACGTCGAGGTCGATCCCGGCGTGCTGTTCGTCGACAACGGGCGCATCCTGACCTCCGCCGGCGGAGCGGCCGGCATCGACCTGTGCCTGCACCTGGTCCGCCTCGACCACGGCGCGGCGGTGGCCTCGGCGGCCGCGCGGCGCTGCGTGGTGGCGCCGTGGCGCGAGGGCGGGCAGGCGCAGTTCGTCGAGCACCCGGTTCCGCAGGACGCCGGCCGTTCCACGTCGGCGACCCGGCAGTGGGCGCTGGACCGGCTGGACGAGCCGATCACCCTCGAGGACATGGCCCGGCACGCACGCATGAGCGTACGCACCTTCACCCGGCGATTCCGCAGCGAGGTGGGCAGCAGCCCGCTGAAGTGGCTGGCGCAGCGGAGGCTGGCGCACGCGCGCGTGCTGCTGGAGTCCACCGACCTGACCGTCGCACGAATCGCCACCACCTGCGGCTTCGGCGACCCCGTCGCCCTGCGCAAGCACTTCCACACGTACCTGGGCCTGTCACCACTGGCCTACCGTCGCGCCCACCACGCACCGGAGCCGATGACGGCACGGTGACCACCGAGCCGGGCCACAGCCGCGACAACCCCGCGTTCCCGGGACTGCGAACGTCGATGGCCCCCGCAGCGGGCTGCGGGGGCCGTCGACGTCGTGCCCGGTGAGGCACTGGCGGAGCCAGGACAGAACAGCCGGCGCCGCAGGCCGACCGCGGGCGCCGGTGGCGGTCGCCCCCGATGGTGCGGAACAGACCGCGGGAGGAGGTTCCTCCAGAAGAGTGCTAGCGTCGTTGACAGGGGGAAATCTGATGATTTCTCCTGTTTCTCCGTCCCCTGAGCAAACGGTGAGCAGGGCGAGATGACAGCTGCGAGGACTACCTCGGAAGGCAGCTCCGGTCCGCTGGCTGCGGTGGACCCCGGGGCGTTCTCGGGTGCCCGGCCCGCCTCCCCGGAGGGTGCGCCGCCGGACAGCACCCTGGCCTCGGTATTCGGCTTGGCCCTTCGACAGGCGAAGGTGTGCCTGGGCGGCCTGGAAGCCCTGGCCCACTGGCGTGAGCCCGCTGACGGTCGGCTGCGGATGGTGGCCTCCTACGGGTCTGCCCCGGTCGGCGCCGAGGGGTGGGCCCAGCTGGGTGCAGACCAGGACGCGGCGCCCGCACGCGCCGTCCGGCGCGGCGGCTACGTGTGGGTGGAAGGGGACATCCTGGGGATCGGGGCGTCCGGCACCGCCGCGGTGCCGTTCCTCGGCGCCGAAGGACCCGTAGGGGCGTTGTCCGTGCTCACGGGCGGGGCGGGCGAGCCGGACGAGATGCAGTGGTCCTTCCTGCGCGCGGTGGCCGCGTGGGCCGCGGCGCACGTGCGCGGTGTGCCACAGCCGTCGGCGCCCGGTCCGGGAGGATCGGTGGTCGCGCGTTCCGCCCTCATGGGTGAGCTGACGGCCGCGCTCGGCCAGGCCGTGACTGCCCAGGACGTTGCTCAGGCAGTCGCGGACCACGTGATGCCCCCGTTCGGTGCCGACGGGCTCCTGGTCCAGGTGCTCGACGAGGACGACCGGCTGTACGCCGTCGGCTCTGCCGGGTACCCGCAGGAGTTCACCAGGCTGATGGACGGGTTCCCGCTGTCCGACTACACCACGGTGCACGACGTCGTAAGGAGCCGTACCCCCCGGTTCATCGAGTCGAGAGCCGAGTACGACCGGCTCTACCCCTCGATGAGCCGGGTGAGCACGAAGTCGCCGAAGGAGGCGTGGGCGTTCCTGCCCATGATCGCCTCCGGCCGGACCATCGGCCTGTGCACGGTGTCCTTCAGCGAGCCGCGCCCCTTCGGCGAGGAGGAGCGCACTCTCCTGACGGCCCTGAGCGGCCTGGTCGGACAGGCCCTGGAGCGGGCCCGCCTGTACGACATGGAGCACGCCCGCGCGAGGGAACTGCAGCGCGGTCTCCTACCGCGTACGCTGCCTCGGCTGCCCGCGGCCTGCGCCGCTGCCCGCTACCTGCCCGCAGCCCAGGGCGAGGGAGTGGGCGGCGACTGGTACGACGTGATCCCGCTGTCCGCCGACCGGGTCGCGATCGTGATCGGCGACGTGATGGGACACGGCATCGCGGAGGCGGCCACCATGGGACGGCTGCGCACCGCCGTGAGCACCCTCGCCGACCTGGACATGCCTCCCGACGAGTTGTTCGACCGGCTCAACGACCTGGTCTCCGAGCTGGGCGACGACTCCTACGCCACCTGTCTGTACGCCGTCTTCGACCCGGTCGCCCGGACCTGCTCGTACGCCGTGGCGGGGCACCCCCAACCGATCGTCGTCCATGGCGACGGCACCGTCGACAGCCCTGTCGTCGCCGCCGACCCGCCACTGGGCGCCGCACAGCCGCCCTTCGAGACACACCAGCTTCAGTTGCCCGACGAGAGCCTGCTCGTCCTGTGCACGGACGGGCTCATCGAGTCGGCCACCCAGGACGTGGAGGAGGGTCGGGCCCGCCTTCAGCAGGTTCTCACCCAGGCCGCGTCCTCCACCTCGTACTTCCGGGTCGCGGACGAGGACGACGATGTCCGGCAACTCGAGGAGCTCTGCGACACGGTCGTCTCGGCCCTGCTGCCCGATGCCAGAGCGACCAGCGACGACGCCGGCCTGCTCATCGTCCACACCCGGTGCACCGCCCCGTGCGACGTCGTCGGATGCGACCTCGCCGACGATCCCCGGGCGGCCGGTCAGGCCCGCAAGTACGTGCGCGCACGGCTCGCCACGTGGGGGCTGGCGGACCTCGTGCTCACCACGGAACTGCTGGTGAGCGAGCTGGTCGGCAACGCCGTCCGGCATGCCAGCGGCCCGGTCCGGTTGCGTCTCCTGCGTAGCCGGACCCTGATCTGCGAGGTCTACGACGGGAGCCTCAACACTCCCCGCATCCGCCGTGCCGACTCCACCGACGAAGGCGGACGCGGCCTGCAACTCGTCGCAGCCCTCTCCCGGCGCTGGGGTGCCCGGTATCTTCAGGGCGGCAAATGCATCTGGACCGAGCAGCAGCTGCCGATTGGTGAGCCGCCTGGTGCGGTCTCCGACACCGCGCCGCATGCCGCCTGACATTCTTCCGCCGCGCGTCTGTTGTCCTTCCGAAGGTGCTGGCTGTGTTTCCGCACCGTGAGGCGGGGCCCTTCGACGTCGTGCCCGGTGATGGACTGGCGGAGGATGCGGGATCCGAACTCGTGAGGGGTTGCCCCCCACAGGCTTTCCAACTGCTCACGAGGGCAGCGCTGGGTGCTGTGAGGCTATTTCCCGGGATCGGGGCCGTACCACTGGAGGGGCTGGCCGGTGACGGCGGCGATGCAGTCGAAGTCGCGGTCGCGATGGAGGAGGGTCAGTCCTTGGAGCTCCGCGGTGGCTGCAACCACCAGGTCCACCGCGCCCGCGCTGCGGTGCTGCCCTTTGCGGGTCAGCAGTTCCTGGACCCGCCATGCGCGATCGTAAGCCCGGTCGTCCACGGGCACCCGGCCGAAGAGCAGGCGCATGTCCTCGATGCCGCGTGCCCGGCATCGCTGGATGCGCAGAGGGCGGGGCTCCGGTACGGCCGGCGCGGGGTTCGCGGGCTTCAGACGTCGGATGGGCCGTTGGGCCGCACGAGTCCGGATTCGTAGACGTAGACCACGGCTTGTACCCGGTCGCGCAGGTGGAGTTTGGCAAGTATGCGGCTGACGTGGGTTTTCACGGTTCCCTCGGTGACGTGGATGCGCGCGCCGATCTCGGCGTTGGACAGGCCCCGGGCCATGAGTACCAGTACCTCGCGTTCGCGTTCGGTCAGCGCTTCCAGGTCGGTGGCCGCGGTGAGGCGCGGGGACCGCGTGCCGACGTAGCGGTCGATGAGGCGGCGGGTCACGCCGGGCGCCACCACCGCGTCGCCGCGGACCACCACGCGGACAGCCGACAGCAGGTCGGCGGCCAGGGTGTCCTTGAGCAGGAAGCCGCTGGCGCCTGCGTGGAGGGCGGCATAGACGTATTCGTCGAGATCGAAGGTGGTCAGTATCAGTACCCGGACGTGTCCGGCGGCGGCGCTGATTCGGCGGGTCGCCTCGACGCCGTCCACGTCGGGCATGCGAACATCCATCAGGACGACGTCCGGCCGGAGTTCGACAGCCAGGGCCACCGCTTCGGCACCGTCGCCCGCCTCACCGACCACTTCCATGTCCGGCGCGTTCTCCACGATCATGCGGAAGCCGGTACGGACCAGAGCTTGGTCATCCACGAGGAGCACGCGGATCGCGTCCTGCACGCGGATCACGCGTTCCGACCGTTGATCGGAAGACCGGCCCGGACGACGAACCCGCCCCGGTCGCCGGGCTCGGCACTGAGCCGGCCGCCGAGAAGCTTCACCCGCCGATGCATGCCCGGCAGGCCGTTGCCGCCGCCGGCCGTACCCCGGTCGTCGCCACTGATGCCCTGGCCGTCGTCGCTGACCTCGATGGCGACCTCGCCATGGCCGTACGAGACGACGACATCCGCGGTCGCGCCCGCACCAGCGTGTTTGACGACGTTGGTCAGTGCCTCCTGCACGATGCGGTAGGCCGACAGGTCGACAGGCGACGGCAGGGCCGCAGGGGTCCCGTCGATACGCAGACGCACCGGCGTGCCCGCGTGCCGTACCCGGGTGAGCAGGCTGGGCAGTCGGGCGAGTCCGGGCTGCGAATGCCAGGCGTCCTCCGTCTCGCCGAGCGCGGCGAGTACCCGGCGCATGTCGGACAGGGCGTCGCGGCCGGTGGCGACGATCGTCTGCAGGGCGGCGCGGGTGTCGCCGGGACGGTTGTCCAACGCGGCCTCGGCACCTTGTGCCTGAACGACGATCAGTGACAAGCCGTGGGCGACCACGTCGTGGACCTCGCGGCTGATCCGTCCGCGTTCGGCGGCCACCGCGAGCGCGGCCTGATGGTCCCGTTCCCGCTCCAGCCCCTGGGCGCGCGCGTGCAGCTGTTCAAGGTACGCGCGCCGGTTGCGGCTCCCGTATCCGACCGCCCACGCGGTGACCAGCCCCGATCCCAGCACGGGCAGGCCGCGCCACGGACTGGACCCGCTGCCGTGACAGGCCACGCCGATGCCGTCGGCCCCGGCCCCGGCCCCGGCCCCGGCCCCGACCTCGGCTCCGGCCGGCCCGGACGGGGCGACATGACGACTGCACACCTGAAAGGCAGGCATCCGCAGCGGCTGATCGAGCGGCGAGCCACCGATCAGCCAGGCCGCACCCAGCAGCAGCCCGCCCAGGGCCAGCAGCGAAGCGGGCCGCGAGCACAGGGACGCGACCGTGTAGAGGAGTATCAGCACCGCCAGATCCATGACCGTGGGAAGAACACCTACGGCCGCGCGCGCTCCCGCGGACAGTGCGCACAGGACGAGCATCGCCACCGGCCGGCGCCGCCGCAGGGTGACGCCGACCATGGTGAGCGCCGTGGCGACCCACCACACCCACAACCCACCCGGTCCGCTCCACCCACCGCCGCCAGGCCGGTCGGCCTGGGTCCGTACCAAGTCGAACGCACCGTTCACCAGCAGGCACACCACGAAGAGCACGCAAGCCAGTGCGGCGTCCGGAAGCACCGTCCGACCGACCCAGGCACGGAGGGCGGGAGCCGCAGGAGCGTTCATGTCCGGAGGAGTCTAGGGGCGGTCCCTGTGCCGCCGTATCTGTCGTAGGGAGGATGCGGAAGCGCCGTCGTACATCTCGCGACAGACGCGGCTGTCGGGCCGCGGGCAGACGCGTGGGGCGGTCGGCGCGCGGCAAGGTCGTGGCATGAACCACACGAGGGAGAACGACGACGTCCGCGACGGCCTCGGCCGACGCGCTTTTC
This sequence comes from Streptomyces sp. NRRL F-5123, assembly GCF_000721495.1. Lineage (GTDB taxonomy): Bacteria > Actinomycetota > Actinomycetes > Streptomycetales > Streptomycetaceae > Actinacidiphila. The sequence continues at coordinate 126,867 of NZ_JOHY01000002.1, read as the reverse complement.
TGCGACGGGCGGGGCTGGTCGCCGGTGCGAGCGCGGCCCTGCCGCTGCTGGGAGCCGCGGGCTACCCGTCGGCGTCAGCCGCCGGCACCGCGGCCCACCCTGCGGCCCCGGGCGATGACCCCGACCGATTGTTCCGGTCGGGCGAGTTCGCCGCCGCCGGGCGGGGCTACGCACGACTGCTGCGCGACGATCCTGGCAATGCGCACGCCGCAGGGCAGCTGGGGTACATCGCGCTGCTGTCCAACCGGTTCGCCCGCGCCGAGCGCTACCTCAGCGAGGCGCACGGCCTGGCCCCCGACGACACGGACATCAAGCGGCGGCTCGCGGACTGCTTCGTGCGCCAGGACATGTTCGCCCGCACCGTACCGCTGCTGCCACCCGCCCCAGCCGCCCAGGCAGCGCAATTCGCAGAAATGAACGGTCGGCCGTACGAGGTGCACGGCGCGCAGGCCACCCGGGTGCGCTTCCTCGACATCGACCCGCTGCCCCAGGTGACGGCTTCCGTGAACGGGCGGGCACCAGGGACATTCGTCCTCGACACCGGAGCCATGGGCCTGACCCTCACCACCGAGGCGGCGGAGGAGGCAGGGCTCGACGCCGTCTCCTCGATGACGGCGAACATCAACGGCAGGGCCGTCACGACCTTCCTCGGTGTCGCACCGTCGCTTCGGCTCGGGGACATCGAACTGCGCAACGTGCCCGTCAGCTGGACGGATGGTGCGATCATGGCCTTTCCGAACGGCGTCGTCACGGCCGGCACCATCGGAACCGCGGTTTTCCACCACTTCCTGACCACGATCGATTACCGGGGCCGGGCACTCGTCCTGCGGCGGAAAACGAGCGCACAGCAACGGGCGTTCCACGCGGAGGCCGCCCGCGCCGCCCTCCGCCCGCAGCCGCTGTGGCTGGCCGGCGACCACCTCCCCTGCACGCTGGGGAAGCTCAACGACTACGGCCCGCAGATGGCCGTCATGGACACCGGCAGCATCGCCAACGGCCTCAACACGACCGTGGCGAACGCTGAGCGGGCCGGCATCACGATCGACTGGGACCACCCGATCCCGGTCAACGGCGGTACGACCACGGTCTATCCGATCGCCCCGGACCGGATAAGCATCGGAGACATGGTCGGCCGGCATCTTCCCGGCTCCGTCGGGCCGACGCCGTGGGAGGGCCAGACCGGGTTCGACCTCATCGGCAATTTCACCCACGAGTTCTTCAAGCCGTTCGCCGTCACCTTCGACTACGTCGGCATGAACCTCTTCGTCGGCTGACCGCCTCCGCACGTCCTGCCCCTCGTCCGCCCTGGCCGGTGGGTGCGGACCGCACGATCGCGTGAGGGGTTGCCCCCCACACGCTTTCCACGTGCTCGCCGGGGCGTTCATGGTGGTGGGGACTCGGGGCCCGGACGTCCGGCGGGTGCGACCTCGACGAGACCGAGTCCCATGGGCCGGGGTTCGTCGTCAAGGTTTCAGCCGGCGGTGCCCTCTGCCCGTCCGGCCGGGCGGTGAACGGGACCGCGCCCCCGTCGCGGGTTCGGTCCCGCAGGCCGTCCTCCCGCCGGCGGGCCGCCCGCGGCGTTCGGCTCGCCCGGGTCGTCGGGCGTCCCGCCGGGCTCGCCCGCAGGTGCGTCGGTGTCGGCGAGCGGCAGGGTGACGCGGAACGTCGCCCCGTCCCCTGGCGAGGTGCGGACGCTCACGGCGCCGCCGTGGGCGGCGGCCAGTGAGGCCACGATGGCGAGTCCGGGTCCGGAGCCGCCGGTGTGGCGGGTACGTGAGGTGTCGGTGCGGTAGAAGCGTTCGAAGACGCGCTCCGCCTGTTCGGGGGTGAGGCCGGGGCCCTGGTCGGCGACTTCGAGACCGTGGCCGGCACCCTCGGCTACGGTGACCCGATTTCCGTGCAGGCCGGGAGCGGCGGGGGCGAGCCGCCGGCCCAGGACGGCGCCGGCACGGGCGGCTCGGGCGCCGGCTCGGGCTCGGGATCCGGCTCCGGCTCCGGCTCCGGGACACTCACCTGGCTGCCCGCCGAGGGCGCGGTGATCGAGCGCGGTGAGGCGGTCTACCGCGTGAACGAGAACAAGGTGCCGCTGCTCTACGGCTCCACGCCGCTTTACATCACCCTGGAGGTCGGCGCCGAGGGCGAAGACGTCCGGATGCTGGAGAAGAACCTCGCCGCCCTCGGCTACAGCGGCTTCACGGTGGACCGCACGTACACCGCCGGCACCGCGGGCGCCGTGCGCGCCTGGCAGAAGGACCTGGGCCGCGAGCAGACCGGCAAGGTCGCGCCCGGTGACGCCGTCGTCGCCTCCGGCGCCAGACGCGTCGCCGAGGTCAAGGCCGTCGCCGACACCGCGGCCTCCGGCGAGATCCTCACGTGGACCGGTACCGAGCGGCTCGTCACCGTCGATCTGGAAACGCGGTACGAGGACCTGGTCAAGCAGGGCACCAAGGCCACCGTGAAGCTCCCCGACGGCACCGAGGCCGACGCCACCGTCACCCGCGTCGGCAACGCCGCCACCGCCGAGCCCGCCGACGGAAGCGGCAGCAGCGACACGACCACCCTGCCGGTCGAGCTGTCGGTCCCCGACCAGAAGGGGCTCGGCCGCTACCAGGCCGCGCCGGTGCAGGTGACGCTGGTCGCGGAGACCCGCCGGGACGTCCTCGCCGTGCCCGTCAACGCCCTGGTCGCCCGCAAGGGCGGGGGCTACGCGGTACAGGCCGTCACCGCCGAAGGGGTGCAGTACCGCCCGGTGAAGCTCGGCCTGTTCGCAGGCGGCATGGTCGAGGTGTCCGGCAGCGGCATCACCATGGGCCTGAAGGTGGGGATCCCGCAGTGAGGCGGCCATCGATCGAACCGTCCGCGTGCGGGGTGTCCGGGGCCGAGCCGCCCGTGGTCGTGCTGTCCGGCGTGTCGAAGACGTACGGCGACGTGGCCGCTCTCGCCGACGCGGACCTGGTGATCCGGCGCGGGGAGATGCTGGCGATCGTCGGCCCGTCCGGTTCCGGCAAGTCCACGATGCTCAACCTCATGGGGACCCTGGACCTTCCCGCCTCCGGTACGGTCCGCATCGACGGCCACGCCGTCGACGACCTCTCCGACCGCGAGCTGTCCGCGCTGCGTGCCCGCACCATCGGCTTCGTCTTCCAGTCCTTCCACCTGGCGGCCGGCGTCCCGGCCCTGGACGCGGTGGCCGACGGGCTGCTCTACAGCGGCCGGCCACTGCGTGAGCGCCGCCGCCTGGCGCGGCAGACCCTGGACCGGGTGGGCCTGGGCCACCGGCTCCACAACGAGCCGCACCAGCTCTCCGGCGGCGAGAAGCAGCGCGTCGCGATCGCCCGGGCGGTGCTCGGCGGCCCTTCCCCGGCCGCCGGCCGGTCAGGCCCGCTGCTGCTGCTCGCCGACGAGCCGACCGGTGCCCTCGACTCACGTTCCGGTGCGGTGGTCATGGACCTGCTGCACGAACTGCACCGGGCCGGCACGACGGTCGTGGTCATCACGCACGACCAGGCGATCGCGGCATCGCTGCCGCGCGAGGTACGTATCAAGGACGGCCGCATCGAGCACGACTCGGCCCGGCCGGAGCGGGTGGGCGCATGACAGCGACGACACCGTCACCGGCCTCGTCCCGCCCCAGGCCCGCCCGGCTCAGCCTGGCGGACGTGATCCGCACCGGCGGCTCCGGGTTGCGTTCACGCCCGCTGCGGGTCTTCCTCTCCGCTCTCGGTATCGCCATCGGCATCGCCGCGATGATCGGTGTGGTCGGCATCTCCGCCTCCAGCACCGCGGAGCTGAACCGCAAACTGGCCGCGCTCGGCACCAACCTGCTCACCGTGGCCCCCGGGAAGACCTTCGCTGGCGGCGCGGCGCATCTGCCCGACGAGGCAGTGGAGATGGTGCGCGGCATCGACGCCGTCGAGTCTGTGTCGGCGATCGGCAGGACCGACGCGAAGGTGTACCGCAACGACCGCATCCCAGCGGTGCAGACCGGCGGCATCTCGGTGTACGCGGCCCGCACCGACCTGGCCGGGGCGGTCGGTATCGACGTCGTGTCCGGCCGCTGGCTCGACGCCGCCACCGAACGCTACCCGGCGGTCGTCCTCGGCTCGCGGTCCGCCCAGCAGCTCGGCGTGTACCAGGCCGGGCCCGAGGTCCAGGTGTGGCTGGGCGGCCGGTGGTTCACCGTGGTCGGCCTGCTGGCCACCGACGAGCTGGCCCCCGAACTGGATTCGGCCGCGCTGATCGGCTGGCCGGTTGCCGAGCAGGAACTGGGCTTCAACGGCTACCCGACGACGGTCTACACCCGCGCCGAGGAGGACCATGTCGCCGATGTCCAGCAGGTGCTCGCCGCCACCGCCAACCCGGAGAACCCCAACGAGGTGGACGTCTCCCGTCCGTCGGACGCCCTGGCGGCGAAGCAGGCCACCGACGACGCCCTCTCCGGGCTGCTGCTGGGCCTGGGCGCGGTGGCGCTGCTGGTCGGTGGGGTCGGGGTGGCCAACACCATGGTCATCTCGGTCCTGGAGCGCCGGGCCGAGATCGGCCTGCGCCGCTCGCTGGGCGCCACCCGGGGCCAGGTCCGCACACAGTTCCTGTGCGAGTCACTGCTGCTGTCCGCCCTCGGTGGCCTCGGCGGGGTCGCCATGGGCATCGCGGTGACCGCCGGATACGCGGGCTACCGGGGCTGGCCGACCCTGGTACCGCCGTGGGCCATGGCCGGCGGAGTGGCCGCCACGCTGGTCATCGGCGGCCTGGCCGGCTTCTACCCGGCCGCCCGGGCAGCCCGGCTCCCCCCGACCGAGGCACTGGCCGCCACCTGATCACGGCGGCCGCAACGCTGCGTGCCGAAGGGCCCCACCGCGAGCGGTCGGGGCCCTCGTCTGCCCTGGTGGGCGGGTGCGGAGGATACGAGATGCGAACTCGTGAGGGGGGCGCCCCCAACACGCTCTCCAACTGCTCACCTTGGAGTTCGACGGCGACCCCAGGCGTCCTGACCTGCGATGGAACGGTCGAGCGAGAGGCTCACGGACGCCGGTGGACAGGCACGAAGGAGACCAGGACTGAGACCGGTGGCTCTTATGCAGCGGGCGCGATGAACTCGACGGCGGAGGTGTCACCGTCGAAAGCGATGTCGAGCGACGCTTCGAGTGCGCCGGCGAGCCAGGCGAGCCGGGGAAAAGTCGGGACAGTGCCGCCGAGTTCGAGCTTCGGGACCTGGGGTTGCGTCACGCGGGCACGCCTGGCGAGTTCGGTCTGGGAAGTGTCGTGCGCGGTGCGGCGCTCGGCTTCGCACGCGTTCCTGGGCCCGTGCCGGAACTCTTCGTGGGGCGGCCACGAGGGCTGTTGTCAGAGGCGATTGGCAAGATCGCGGCCATGAATGTCACTCCTGTCACTCCGCCACGGCCGATCGACGTTGCCGCGGTCTTTCCCCAACTGGTCCCACTGGCCCGCACTGCGACCCGCCTGCACCCCCGCCCCGGGGCGCCGACATGGCACGACAGCTCGATCGGCGGGCCGCTGCTGTGGCCCGCCGAGGAGCCGTGGCCGTACTGCGAGGAACCGCATGTGGTGGATGGCATCAACCCAGCCCAGTCCCCGGCGCATCTGCGGCTGGAACGACGGATCTTCGCCGCCTCGCACGGCCGGGACCTGACTCCGGAGGAACGGGAGACTCTCGAGCGGATCCGGCCCCCTCGGACCTATCCGGTGAGGCTGGCGGTCCAGGCGTACGACGGCCCCATAGCGATGCTGCCCGTCGCGCAGCTGTACCTACGGGATGTGCCCGATCTGAGCCCGCCGGAGGGCAAGGACCTGCTGCAGGTCCTGTGGTGCCCCTTCGATCATCCGATCATGCCCAGGACCCGGCTCTTCTGGCGTTCGGCAGCCGCCGTCACCGACATCCTCGACACGCCCCCCGAGCCGCCCGCAGTGCAGTTCGACGGCTATCTACCGGAACCGTGCGTGCTCGAACCGGAGCAGATCACCGAGTACCCCGACCATCTGGAGCTGAGCGAAGAACTGCGGGAGCAGCTCAAGCAATGGAGTGTGCCGCAGGCAGCAGAAGAAGACATGGACCCGGACACGTACTACGACTGTGTGCTGTCCAACGCACCCGGGTGGAAGGTCGGCGGCTGGCCCGCTTGGAACTCCACCGACCCCAGCCCGCAGCCCTGCTCCGAGTGCGGCACCGGCATGGAGGTCCTGATGACCGTCGCCACGTTCGAGGAAGGGGACGACGCCGGGAACAGCTGGTCTCCGCACCCCCACCCGGGTGCTGGACCGTACCCCGGCCACCGTGGCTACAACGCGACCGGGGTCCAGATAGGCAGCGGCTACCGCCAGCACCTGTTCGTCTGCCCCGCGGAGCCCGAGCATCCGCACATCGAGTTGATGACGTAGCCCGTCCGCAGTGTGGAGCCGGGGCGTCACAGCGCGGGTGCCCCCCCAGCGCAGGCCGGACGGCTCGGGCTCGTCGGACGGATCCGGCAACTTGGGGCCGAGCGCCGGATCGGCCCTGGCCGGCAGCGCATTCGCACCGGCTGCGAGCGGCCCGTACGCCGGGTAACCGTCCGGGAGCTCCTCCCGCGTCCCGCCGAACGGGATGAGCGGACCGTCGACGTCAAGGAAGAGCAGGGGCCGGGTCACATCCGCACCGTACGGGCAGACAGGCCGCCCGGAAGCGAACCGACGGCCGCCCGCCCGGACAGGACCGCCCCGCTGGCGCGACCCCGAACGTCGAAGGGTCCCACCGCGGATGGGGCCCTTCGAGGTCGTGCCCGGTGAGGCACTGGCGGAGGATACGAGATGCGAACTCGTGAGGGGTTGCCCCCAACACGCTTTCCAACGGCTCACTACGGCGTCCGCAAGGACCAGAGCCGGTCGGACCCGCAACGAAGCGGGTGGTGTTCCGGGTTTTGAACGCCGTCGGACGGGCCTGAACGAGATCAGAACTGAGACCGGACTTTGCAGAATCGCCTTGGGTAGCGACCGAAGCGCACTGCCGTTCATGGCCCGTTCGGTGCGGACCGGGCACCGCGCCTCGGGTCGAGACCTGATCGCTCGCCTGCGATGCGATGGATTTAGCTTTCGGTGTCCTTGGGGTGCCGGGTAGAGGCGTAGACGAGGTGTACGGTCCTGCGTGGTTGGTCGATGAGATAGCGGACGCGGCCACCGGCGGTGACCTCGTACTCCCACTGCGGGTATTCATTGCCGCCAAGGGTGGCGGCGCCCAGTCGCCCGCGAAGCCTGTGCTGGCGGTCGGGGTCCTTTATGGAGGCCGGGTCGGCGCGCAGCGCCTCGTAACAGCGCCGGGTGTTGCCCGGAGCCTCAGTGCACAGGTCGCTCCAGCCTTTGGCTGCATCGTTCGTGGCGAACCGGAGGCGCCATTCGTTGCCGATCGGCGGTGGTGGGACGTCGTCGCCGCGTTTGGGGCTCATGGAGCGGGTACCTCGCCATGGTCCTCGTCCGGAAGCGGAGCGGTCATCTGCGCGGTCAGTTCGGGATCAGCGAGGATTCTGGCAGTAGCGCGCCATTCGACAATGACTCGGTGCAGGTTGGTGTGCACGTCCAGTTCCGCGGCGTCATGAGTTGCGTTCACCAGGTCGACGACGAACTCGCGGACCTCCTCCGTCGACAGGTGCCGGGTCCACGGGAAGACCTCGGGCAGTGCGAGCAAAATCGCGCGGGCACCTTCGTCGCTGCTGATCAGGGCTGCGAAGAGCCGAGCGGTGATGTCGGCGGTCTCCTCGCGCTGGCGGTCATGACGCTCGGTGGTGAGGTACAGATCCTCGCCGTCCCGACGCGTCACATGGACGCGTTGGGCACGCTCGACGGTGTCGGCAACCCGCTTGGAGTTCTTCGACAGATCGGAGAACGAAACGGTCAGATTGGACATGAGTCGAGCTTACTTCGGAATATGTTCCGAAGTCAAGCAGGCGGTAGCGCGGTGCCCTCTTTCATGACCCGGCGAACGATGCCGACCATGTTCGTCGGGTGCTGTACTACGCGCCATTCCGGCGCCGGCCCGTAGGCGAGGGCCTCGGCGTACGCGACGGAAGAGAGGTACCGAGACACTGGCCCTGCCGTCCACTGTCGACATCCTCACCCGGCTCGAAGCCGCTCAGGTCAGGATCGGCTGCATCTTCTCACCGGACCGGACGTGGGCCTTCATGCTCTTCCTCGCAGCACACAGAGCTGGCGCAGCTTCCGCGGGAGCTTGTCGCGCAGGGGCGCGCTCGACCTCGCGGGCGACCTGTTCCGGCAGCTCGACCGTCGCGTCCAAGCGCATGTCGAGGACGAGGGGGTGGCGGTTGAGGTCCGGAACCACAGACCGCATCCGCGCGGCGGCGCGGGCCCGGCTGGCCGCCGCGCCCCTGGAAGACCGGTCCCGCCGCCTCCGCCGGTACGAGCCTGCCTGTCGCACCCTCCGCCCGCAGCAGGAGCACCCCGCTCCCGGAACTACCCGGGCCGCGATCGGTACGCACCTCCCACACACCGTCACCGACCAGGTGGTGGAACGGATAAGCGGGCGTCGTCCTGTTGGCAGGGCCGTACTCGGCCAGCAGCCGCCCCAGATCCGACTCCACCGCGCTGTAGCGCAGTTCAACCTCGGCATCATCCTGAAACCTGCAGAGGGCGTACAGGAGCGGCAGATACGGGAGAGCGTGAGGACGCACTGTCGCTGGTTGAGGGGTGGCAGCCGCTTGGACGTCGCCAGGCACTCCACAGGGCGCCCTCACCGCTCCGGCGCCAAGACCGCCGATGCGGACGGCATCTGTGGGACCGTCAGCCGGAGACAGATGCGATGACGTCGTCGAGGTTCACCGCCAAGTCGACGAGGAGGCCGGTCTCCGCCCAGGAGTCCTCCCTGGTGAGCATGGACCCGGTGGCGAGACGGTCGCGGCTGGTGGTGAGTTCGGTGAGCTGGGACCTGCCGGGTATGACCGTCACGCCACGGTCCTCCTGCACCGTGTGCTGGCGTACGAGGCGTATCCGGCGGACGGTGCCGGCCAGCGCTTGTTCGGGCGGTTCGCTGCTGTTCCAGGTGGCGAACAGCCGCCCACGCAGCCCCTCGGCGTGCTCGGGGTCGGCGACCGACGCCGTCGCCGCCGTCGTCACGACGGAGTCCACCGGGAGCATCACCTCGGCGGGAGCCGCGAACTCGACCTCGTGGAGGAACTCCAGGTGCCAGCGGACTTCCGTCCCGACGGCGAACGGCGCGCCGCAGCAATACATCTCCCATTCGGCCACGAACACGGCAGCGAGTCCATGCGTCCATTGTGAGCGACATAGGGTCGCGCCACGCAGCTCATGGAGGCGCCGATCCCGGCGGCCAGGGCAGAGGATCTCTTGTTCGGCCATGGGAAGAGATGCCGGTGGACCTCGCCGTGCGCTGATATCCCTTGAAGCGCAGGGAACATCGGAGCGAGAAGGAGGGGGCCGCTTTGCCTCTTGAGTTCGGGTTGTGGCGCGTGGATGACCGACCAGTACGCGTCACCACGACGCCGATGCCGCTGGAGTCCCGGCTGGAGGAACTCATCGTGGCCGACCCAGCAATCCTGGGTCGGCCGATACTGCTCATCGGTCGGCAACTGCTGACACGCCACAGCAAGGTCATCGATCTGCTGGGCATGGACGCCGAGGGCTGCCTGCACGTCCTGGAACTGAAACGGGACCGCACTCCCCGGGATGTCGTGGCCCAACTTCTCGACTACGGAACCTGGGTACAGGATCTGACCAACGAGCAGGTGCGTGAGATCTATGCGGCCTACGCGCGAGATACCGGGGTGGCGGAGGAACTGGACGAGGCGTTCGCCCTCCGGTTCGGGAGCAGCCCGCCGGACGCCCTGAACAGGGCACACACACTCACGGTGGTCGCGAGTGAGGTCGACGCTGCGACCGAGAGAATCGTCACCTATCTGGCATCGGGCTTCCAGGTACCGATCAATGTGCTCTTCTTCCGCTACTTCGCCGATGAGGGCCGTTCGTACCTTGCCCGCTCCTGGCTGATCGATGACGTCGACGCTGCCGAATCGTCCGTGGGAATCAAGACCGGAGGAAAGCGGGAACCGTGGAACGGCACGGACTGGTACATCTCGTTCGGCGAGGAACCCGGCGGCCGTAGCTGGGACGATGCACGCCGCTACGGCTTCGTATCCGCCGGCGGTGGGGACTGGTTCTCCCGCACCCTTCGCGCCCTGCCCATCGGGGCGCGCGTCTTCACCCACATCCCCAAGGCCGGCTACGTGGGCGTCGGGACCGTCTCCGGTGAGGCGCAGCCGTTCGAGAGCGCGGCCCTCGCCGTGGATGACGAGGTGGTACCCATGGGCCGGCTCCCTCTCCAGGGAACCTACCAACACGCTTCCGACGCTCCGGCGACGGAATCCGGTGAGGACCGCCGCGAATGGGTCGTCCCGGTCAACTGGGAGAAGGCTGTCCCCCGCGATCAGGCGCTGTGGCGGGCGGGCTTCTTATCGCGGATGGGGGCCCTTCGACGTCGTGCCCGGTGAGGCACTGGCGGAGGATACGAGATTCGAACTCGTGAGGGGTTGCCCCCAACACGCTTTCCAACGGGCACGAGGCCGTACGCACCGAAATAGAGGCGCTCTGAACCGCAACGGAACCGGTCTCCCAGGCGGGTGATGGACGTTCGCCCCGGACGCGGCTGAATGAGACCAGAATTGAGACCGGACCGCATCACACCCTCTTGACGACGACGGTGTCCGGGACCAGTTTCTCCAGGTCGTCGACATCCGAGGTGAAGACGGTGACCTGGCCCTGCTGCTGTCGTGCTATCACGGCGAGCACCGCGTCGATCGCGTACTTGTGCCCGTGCAACTTGGTGTCGGCCAGAAGTCGACGGGCCTGTCGGGCCTCGTCCTTTCCGATGTCGGCGACCTTGAGCCGGGAGAGCACCCAGTCCCAGCGCTGCTCGGTGGTCCTGCTGTCGTACGCCTCGACCAGCGTCATCGGGGATGTCACCACCTCGGCTTCGCCCCGGGCCGCGAGGTCGAGCCAGGCGATCATCTTCCGGTCACCGCGAACGGCCAGGGACAAGGCTTCGCAATCGAGCACGAAGACCCGGAGCGGGGGCCCGTGCTCGCCGCCTCGCTTCTTCACGCGGCGTCTCCGACGCGGCGGGTCCGACGACGCTCGTGCTCGGCGTCGAGGCTGTTCAGCTCGTCGAGGGCTGTCGTGTGTTCGTCTTCGGTGACCGGGCCGTGCTCTTCCTCCAGCCAGCCGACGAGCTCAACGAGCCGGTCCCGGTCACGCTTGACCCGCAGTGCCTCGGCGACGTACGCCGACAGGCCGCGCTCAGCCGCCTCCGCTCGGATCTCGTCAAGGAGGTCCTCAGGAATCGTCACCGTTACCTTCTTACTCGCCATACAAGGCACCATACTCCTGGTGCTTCGAGCCTGCTACCAGGGCAGGCACATGGGTGGTGGTCACCCTTGGTGCGTCGATGCGTGGTGGTGCCCCAAGGCGGTGCGGGCATGACCGCGGAGCTGTCAGCCGGGTGTTCACCGCGCTACGTTTCCCCTCATCCTGCAACTGACTGATGCGCGCAAGGAGGAGGGCCATGCTCCCGCTCCGCCCTGTCCACCTCCTTCGGCGCAGGTGGGACGCGCTGTACGGCCTCGGGGTGGAGATCCTTACACGGGATCCGCAACGGGCGTTGGAACTGCGGGTGACCCGTCGGTACGTGAAGGCGCACGGACGGTACTGGTACGTGTTTTCGCGCGCGGCCCTGCTACTGCCTCTTCCCCGCCTGCGGCTCTTCCAGCGGCGGCTGCGCCGGGATGCCCGGCAGGCCACGGCACGCGAGTTGGAGACGCTGCTCCGCCTGGGGCGGCGCGAGCAGGGGGTGGGTCTGTGGCTCATCGCCGCCGGCCGGCGTGTCGACCTGCGGAACCGCCTGGCAGAGATGGCGGCGGAGGACGAACACCGGGGTATGGCGGACCTCGGGCCGGCCGCGGTCTGCCTCGGCGAGGACCAGGACGCCGAAACACTGGTCAGGTACCTTCGCGTCGCGCTGCCCCGGGGCGACGAAGACGGACCGCGCATGGCCCTGGCCGCACTGCTCCATCTCGACGACCGACTCGACGCCCACCGCGCACAGGAGTTCCTCGCTGCCGGTGGGCCTTGGGAGCGCTACGCGGGCCATGCCGCGGACCCGGACGATCTACGCCGGTCGATCGCCGATTACCTCGACCTGTTCTCAGGCGGACGCCCTACCTCACGCGCCGAACTCATCCGCGACGGCACCTACCCACCCGGCTGGTGGGGCTGGCACCTGCCGCCCTTCTTCTGAACGTCAGCGGGGCGACCCGAGTGCGCCAGCCAGCCGGGCGAGCAGGGAAAGGGTGGGCGCGATAGGGCTCACCTGGCGGGCCCGGCCCGAGCACCGCTCGCGATCTCATCGCGGATGGGGGCCCTTCGACGTCGTGCCCGGTGAGGCACTGGCGGAGGATACGAGATTCGAACTCGTGAGGGGTTGCCCCCAACACGCTTTCCAACTCTCCTCGGCGCCGTCTACAGAGGTTCACACCCATCCTGGCCTGTGGCTTAAGGAGCTAGTGGAGGCGGTTGAACGCCGGTGGACGGGTGTGAATGAGACCAGAACTGAGACCAGTGGGCTACCGGCCTTCCGGAAGTCCGGCTGTTCCGCGCCCGTTGTGCTCTGCTTGCGGAGGCTGAGAAGGCCACTTGCCGTTCCTCGATGTCGGTGGCACGACTTGCGAGCATCTCACCCGACGCTGATGTATCTTGTGTACAGCGCTGCTGCGGCAGCGTGCCTCGGTCGCATCCGGTCCCGGCGTCGGAGCCGAGCAGTGGGCTCTTGAGAGTCTCCGCAGTTGTGAAGCCAGTAGTCAGAAGGACACTTCACCTGTCTTTCCTGTCGTCGCCGGGCGACATGTGGAAAGGGCGAAGTATGTCCAACTCAGGCAACGCGAAGCGACTGGCGAAGAAGATCCGCGACAACACGTCACTCACCCTCGCTGCTTCGTTTCGATTGGCGCGGCAGCTAAACGTGCGTCCCGAGCCTCCGACTGTCGATGCTCCCGATCCGCGCCAGCGGCGCTTGGAAGCCCACCTGGCCCACGTCTTGGCCGCAAGCTTCCAGGACCATCAGCTCAATGGCTCGCTACTGGGCGTGCGGAAAGCTGTGCCGAACGGGCAACGCCTGGATCTGCTTCTGGAACCAGCTATGGCGGAGGCTGTTATTTACGAGCTTCTGCCGCGCTTCGACCGTTCCTACGGTGGCATCCGTGGGGTTCCCGGACTGCGTGTTACGGGTGACGGAAGGAGATGGACACTCCATGCGATCGGCCTGGGGAAAGTAACTGCGGCACGAACTGACCACGGCCCCATCCGTCTGCCAATTCCGCGCGACGACGAGGTGGCCTTGTGGGGCAGACTGCCCGACGACCTTTCTCGCGACGAGAGGCATGAGATCGAGTGGTGGGTCGATGCCAAAAGCGTTGACGCCCCGGATATCCGGGACCTACTGATGAGTCGACTCCTACGACGTCCTGAACTGGTCAACAAGGCAGCGGAACCTCATGGATTCGCTAACTGCTACAATCACCATGCGGGTGACCTCGTGATCGAGTGGTGTTGTGGTGAAACTGTGGAGGCGCTCTGTGCAGCTCTCCTGGCACACGGCTTCATCGACGGCGTACCGAGGGCCGACGCAGTCGAGTTGGTCTCCCGGAACTCTGCCCTTCTCGGCGATGCCACGATCATCCTGAACCGCCACACCTCGTGCTTGTACGGCGATAACGCCCAGTCCATTGCTGAGCACATCAAGAAAAGCTACGAGTCATGAGCCCGTCCGCAGCGGCACTCGTACCGCCCGCGTGCGTGCTTATGGGGGCCCTGGCGCGCTACTTCCGGGAAATGATGGTGCTGCGACAGTTGAAGCGACTGCTGGAAGGCTGCGATCCGCAACAGCGAGCCGAAGTCTGTTTGATCCTTGCTAAGTCACTGAACGCTGGTCGGCAGACGGGGGTGCGGCGCGAGCTATGAGAGGACGGGTTACAGGATCTGGGCAGGTGTCCCTCGGCCTGTGGAACAACGGCGCCACGCTGCACTCCCTGCTGGGCATCAACGGAGCAGGCCAGGGCAACGAGCAGTACCGAGCCCGGTGGAGGGACACCTACGGCAAGCCATCGCAGCGCCGGGGGCAGGCTCAGGGCAGGGGTTAGTTAGAGTTCGGGCGTGCGGCGGCCTCTGGTCCTCTTCGACCTCGACAACACCCTTGTAAACCGGCGAGGAACGCTAGCCGGCTGGTCTGCTCAGTTCACCTCCCGGCATGGCCTGGGGGACCAGGAGCAAGCGGGCCTCCTGGGGATGGTGGCAGAGCGGACGTATCCGTCGACCTTCGACGCGATCCGTACCCGCTATGGCTTGCTCATGCCGGCGGAGGAGTTGTGGCGGTCCTACTGCGCTGACATCGCGGCCATGGTGTCGTGCCCGGGTGCGGTCCTGGACGGGTTGGACGAGCTGCGCGCGGCCGGGTGGCGGGTGGGGGTCGCGACCAACGGGGCGGTGGATATCCAGTGGGACAAGCTGAGGGCCACCGGTATCGTCGATCATGTGGACGGCGCCTTCGTCTCCGAGGAGGCCGACGCCCGTAAGCCCGAGGTCCGGCATTTTGCTCTGGCCGCGGCCCGGTGCGGGGCCGCGCTGGGTGATGGCGGCTGGATGGTGGGCGACAACCCGGTCAATGACATCGGCGGCGGGCACTTGGCCGGACTGCGCACCGTCTGGGTCGACAACGGCCGTTCCTGGGTACAGCAGGCTCCGGACCCTGATCACACGGTTCCTCATGCGCGGGCCGCAATCGATCTCCTCCTTCGGTGCACGGCAGTTCGTGCGAGGACGGCGTCATGACAGCGACGGTCGGGCTGCTGCATCCAGGCACTATGGGGGCGGCCTTCGGCGCCCAACTCCGTGCCCGCGGCCACACGGTGCTCTGGTGCCCCGACGGCCGTAGTGACGCGACCCGTCTCCGAGCGGATAGCGCTGGCCTTCAACCCGTCGCGCTACCCGAACTCGTCGAGCGCTCCCAGGTGGTGCTTTCGCTCTGCCCGCCTGCTGCGGCTGAGGAGGTCGCAGCCCAGGCCGCGGCAGTTCGGACCGGTACGGATGCGATCTACGTCGAGGCGAATGCCGTGGCGCCGTCGCGTATGAAGCGAATTGCCGAGCTGCTCGAGCCGGTGCCGGTCGTCGATGCCGCGGTGGTCGGGTCGCCCCCGACCGGTGGCAAGACGCCCACGCTGTACCTCGCGGGTGCCGACGAACAGACCGACCGGATCGTCCAGCTCCTCGCGGAGACGGATGTCCGCACGCATGTCATCGGCGATCGTTTCGGCGCGGCCTCCGCGCTGAAGCTCGCCTACACCAGCTACCAGAAGGTCTCCCGCGTGCTGGCCGCCGTGGCGTACGGAGCAGCCGACGCGTACGGCGTCGGGGACGAGCTGCTGGAGATCGCGGCCAAGCGCACCCGCAGCTACCTCGTGGAGATCGACTACATCCCCAAGACCGCCGCCCGCGCCTGGCGCTGGGGTCCTGAGATCGAGGACGCGGCCGCTCTGCTCGCGGGCGCCGGACTGCCGGACGCCCTTATGCACGCGGCTGCTGCGACGCTCGCTCGCTGGGACGACAGCAAGGACCAGGCGCTGACCATCGCAGAGGCGTTGGAAGCCCTGCATGTGGAGCCGGACGACCCGAGCTGAGTCGTCGAGCCCGGCGGTGCGGCCTCGCGACGGTCAGGGCTGAGCCACCGCACTTCGGATGAAGGCGTCGATCTGCTGGGCGGCGTCCCGGGGCGTCGTCACGTCCGTGTCCACCCGCACCTCCCACCCGGCCTGCGGATACGGGGCGAGGTCCGCGTGGGTGGCGTCCCACGCGGCCAGTCGAGCTGCCGTGTCGGTGTCCCCCCGCTGTTGTGACCGCTCAGCCGTGGACGCCCTAGAACACCACAGCAGCACACGCACCCAGCGCGCCGGGAAGAGAGCGCCTACCCGCTCCACCCCCGCCACCTGGCCGAGGTGGACGACCGGTATCTTCCCGTCCTCCATGGCTCGTTCGAGCCCGGGCCGGTCGACGACGTAGACGTTGCCGTACCGCTCGTTGCGGTAGATGACGTCTCCGCGCGCTTCCAGGTCGGCCAACTCCTCCTGTGTGCCCATCCGGTACCCCGTGGACTTGCCACTGCCGACCTTGAGGCGGTGAAAGGGGACGTAGCGTGCGTCGAGTTCAGTCAGGGCCGCGGTGACCGTGTCCTTGCCCGCCGCCGGAGGCCCGTACAACAGAACGCCCGGCCTCATGGGAACACCGCCCCGAAGACCTGACGTACCTGGTCGGTGAGGGAGATCGCGGCGCCGAGCCGGTTGTCGACGCTCAGGTGGGGAACGACGGGCCGCAAGTCGAGATCGAGCCCGGCGGCGTAGGCATCCCAGTTCTGGAGTTTCCAGCTGTCGCGGGCCGCGGACCGGAAGCTGATGTTCTCGTGCATCGTGTCGAGGTCGCAGTGGATCCACACGACCACGACGGTGACGCCTCGCGCCTCGCAGCGGTTGATCAGTCGCCGCATCCACCGGGCGTCGGTGGCCTCGGCTACGAACGGTGCGGTGAGTACGGTGCTGATCGCGCAGTCGATGTTCGCGTATGCGGTCTCCAGCAGGCACTGGTACTCCAGCGGGCGGACCTTCTCCCGGTAGACGTCCGAGTGCCGGTCGTTCGGGTCACTGCCCAATTCCACGAGCAGGCGCTCGACCAGCGGGCGCGTGATCGGGTCCTTGTCGAGGACGGGCCAGCCGGTGAGCTGGGATATGAACCGCGAGAACTCGGACTTTCCGCTTCCCGCGTAGCCGCCGACCATCAGTAAAGTCGGTCGGTTGGGGTCGCCGCCGGTGTGACGCCGCTTCCAGGCGTCGAGTATCCGCTGCTGCACGCTGGGCCCGTCGATCTCCTCAGGGCCAGGCCCGAGTTGGAGCAGCGCGCGTTCCACGGCCAGTACGTGGGCGCCGTCGTGCGGTTCGCTCGACGCGGTGAACTTCAGCGTCGTCGCCTCGTCCGGCAACGCGTGGCGGAAACCGAGCTCGGGTTCGGTCGCCCGGTACAGCAGGCAGTAGGCGCGCCGGTAATGCGGCCCGGGGTAGACCTCGCCCTGTTCGTGCTGCCACAGAGTCTGGAAGTTGGCGGCCGGCACCGTCAGATTCGCCGCCCCGGCCACCTCACGCAGGCGTTCGCCCGCACCCTCCAGGGTCAGACCGTGGGCCTCGCGCTGCTGCCGCAGCTTGTCCGGGCGCCAACCGGGGCGATTCTTACCCACCGTGTCCACCGCCTGCCCATCGCTGGTCATGATCGGGAGCCTAGGCAAGCCTCTCATGAACGCGTGTGTAAGCGGATGTTGAAAAGTCAGGCTGCCCGTTGCTGAGCCCGTGATGAGGAGGTTCGGCAACTCTCCGTGATACTCCACTGCTTCCCGAGCCGCTGTGATGGTTCGCACCGAAGCAGTCGTCACTGATCGGCTTCGGTGCCTAAGTGGCGGCCGACACCTGCCCCCGTCAGGCATCGGCCGCCACTGCTCACCCCGCAGGCTGAGGAGAAGCTCCGGATGAAGCACCAGCAGCTACCGGCGCCGGACGAATTCCACGTCCAGGCCGGCGCCGACGCCGTCGGCGATGCTCGGCGGAGAATCGTCCTCGCTGCGCGTCACTGGAACGTTCCCCTGTCCGACTCCGCGCTGGCCGACGTGGAACTGTGCGCGAGCGAGATCATCACC
The DNA here is from genome assembly GCF_000721495.1 of Streptomyces sp. NRRL F-5123. GTDB lineage: Bacteria > Actinomycetota > Actinomycetes > Streptomycetales > Streptomycetaceae > Actinacidiphila. The sequence goes on along the minus strand of NZ_JOHY01000002.1, from coordinate 109,076 downwards.
AACGCCCTGACCCACGCCGGCGACGAGTGCTGGGTGCGCACGCACTGGACCGGCCAGTTCCTCCAGGTCGAGGTCACTGATCGCTCCCTGCGGCCACCCGTGTCGTCCACCGCATCGCCGGACGACACGAGCGGCCGGGGCCTCGCCATGGTGGAGTGCTTCTCGCACGCCTGGGGCTGGGTGCCGAAGGAACTGGGCAAGACCGTCTTCTTCATAGTGGCCGCCGAAGCCGTGCTCACGGGCACAACACGGCTGAGCGCGCTGGCGCGGACGGCCCAGGCGTGCATCACGCAGGCACGGAGCACCGCCCTGTGGGCCTCCGACACCCGGCGCCGGCGCAAGGCCCGTACACGAGGGCAGGCCCTCCGGGCATCCACAGCAGTGGAAGCCCTCGATGGGGCGGGGTGGTCGGCGTGACGGGGGCTGTCGGCGAGGCGCTGCGCGGGCGCTTCGGGCCGTTGGTGCCGATGCACGACAAGCCGCTGTCCACGATGTGGGGCGCGTGCGGCGGTGAGGCTGTGCTCAAGGTCTACCGGCGGATTGCGCCTGCGGAGCGGCGCGACCGTGAGGCACAGGCATTGGCCCTGGCCCGCGGCTGGGGCGTGCCCGCACCGGCTGTGCGTGAAAGCGGCTCCGAAGAGGACTACAGCTGGTTGCTGCTTGACGCAGTCGCCATCACCGCGCCACAGGGGACCGACACGCTCCGCGCATTCGTCCAGCGCACGCTCGCGCTCACGGTGGTCCTTCAGCAACGGCCCGCGCCTGCCTGCGCAGGCCCAGGCTGGCTTTCGCCCGAGGGAAGCGGACAGAGCAACAGTGACGCGCTTCTGGACCAGCTCTCCGCGCGGTGCGCCGGGCAGGCGTGGTGGGACCGGTTGTCCGGCAGCCTCGCCGGTCTGGACGACGAGCCGCCCGTGTATTTGCACGGCGACATCAAGCCCGAGCACTTCCTCGACGACGGACACACCGTGCACGTCGTCGACTGGGAGGCAGCCGCTCGCGGCCCGGCCGCGTGCGATGCCGCGGACGCCGCCTTTCACCTGGTCCGTGACCTGGTCTACGTCGGCACACCGGCGTGGCCCCTCGACTCCGTCGGCCGGCTGCCGGTCACAGGCCCGGTCGCGGCCTGGCGCTTCGTGCGCTGGCTGGACCGGCGTCGGCCGGACGACCTCGCTCTCGTCACCACGGCCGACCTGACCGGTCTCATCGGCGCCTGCGACACCCCGGACGTTCTTCGCCGTCTCGCCCGGCTGATCACCGTCGCGCGCACGGCGGGGGTCCCCCGATAGCGCAAGCAGTTCCCCCTGGCTCCATCCGTTCCCAACGCCAAGGAGCACCACGTGAACCGCACCATGTGCACGTCCGGAAGCAGCCGGATCGTCATCGAGACGGGTGGCCCGGCCCCGGACGGGACCACCATCGTGGAACGCAAGGGGTTCGGGCACCCGGACACCCTGGCCGACCACCTCGCCGAACGGCTCTCCCAGGCGTACAGCCGTCACACGCAGGAGGCCTTCGGCGCCGTCCTCCACCACAACTTCGACAAGCTCGCCCTCCTGGGCGGCGCCAGCCGGGTCGAGTACGGCGCCGGCGGGATGAAAGCGCCCGTCCGCGTCCTGGTCAACGGGAGGGCCGCCCGCGCCTGTGGGGGTACGGAGATCCCGGTGCACGAGCTGGCCGAGCAGACGATCCGGGAGTTCTTCGCGGAGCGCCTGCCGGAACTCGCGGACCACCTCGACCTCCACTTCCACATCACCGCCAATTCCAGCCCCGGCGCGGTCATCACCGACACCGGCGCTCCCGAGCGCACCCGCTGGTTCGCACCCCGGTCCGTCGAGGACCTCCGCGAGAGGCAGGCGCTCATCGCCAACGACACCTCGATCGGCACCGGCTGGGCACCCCACACGCCGTTCGAGGTGCTGGTGCGGGAATTGGCCGACGGCTTCTCCGACGTCACGCCGTTCACCCGCGCGCACCCGTGGTGCGGCAGCGACGTCAAGGTCATGGGCTACTACGACGGCGAGCAGGCCGATGTCGTCCTGTGCGTTCCCCAGAAGAGCCGGTTCGTTCCCGGCCGGGCCGCGTACCTCGCCAACAAGGAGACGGTGCTCGCCGAGTGCCGTCGGATCGCGGCCGAGCACCTGCCCGGCACCTCGATCGACTTCCGGTTGAACGTCCGCGACGTTCCGGAGAAGGACGAGCTGTACCTGACCTACTCCGGCAGCTCGATCGAGTCCGGTGACGAAGGCGTGGTGGGCCGCGGCAACCGGGTCAACGGCCTGATCACCCCGCTGCGGCCGATGAACATGGAGGGCGCCAGCGGCAAGAACCCCGTCTACCACGTCGGCAAGCTCTACAACCTGGCCGCCGCCCGCCTGGCGCACCGCCTCCACGAGGAGACGGGCGGCCACGCCGAGGTCCACATGGTCAGCGCCACCGGCGAGCCGCTGGACCAGCCCTGGCGTGTCCTCGTGCGCCTCTCCCGCCCGGACGCCCACGTGGACACCGTCCAGGCTCTCGTCCTGGAGACGCTTGCCGGTTTCCCGACGCTCACGCAGGAGCTGGTACGGGAAGGGGTGCTGCTCAGTTGAGGACGCCTCCCGTCCTGCCGCCGCCACCCTTGACCTGCCGCGGTCGCCTCATCGCTCATTACGGTGGGGCAGCGGAGGCGTGGCTCGACCGCGTCCCTCGACTGCTCACGGACGCCGGGCACCGGTGGAATCTGCGGCTCACCGGCTATCACGACGCCGGTCACGCCAGCGTTCTCGCCACAGCCGTCGACCGCCAGGACCGGCCCGTCCTGGTGAAGACCTGGTTCGACCCCGACCGCTACGTCCGTGAGACCGCCGCCCTGCGTCTGTGGCATCCCGGTCCTGACCGCGTCGTCCTCGACACCGCGGACGAGCTGTCCGCCGCGCTCCTGCGCATGATCGCCGGGCGCCCAGGCGGCCACGAGCCCCCGCCCGGCGAAACCGCGCTGGTAGCCGAAGCGCTCCAGCAGGCGCACGGCGTCGGTCGGGATGTCGTTCCGGGCACGTTCCCCTCACTCGCCGATCACCTCGCCAACGAACTCTGGCCCCGTATGCGGGAACGCGCGCTCACCAGCCTCCACGGCTCTCGCATCGCCCAGATCACGCCTTACCTGGACGGCCTCGCGGAAGCCCCCTTCCGTCGAACGGTGCTGCACAGCGACCTCTACCGGGAAAACGTCGCCTTCACCCGCCAGGGCCGTCCCGTTCTGCTCGACCCGCTGCCCATGCAGGGCGACGCCCTCTTCGACTGGGCCTTCTGGACCCTCTACTACCGCCTCGGGCACGCCACGGAAGAACGGCTCCGCGAGGCTGCCCGCCGCTCGGGCGTCCCGCGGGCCCGGATCCTGCCCTGGTGCCTGCTCATCGGACTCGACGGGCTCCTCTACTACGAGGACACAGGAGATCCCCGCCAGGAGCGCATGGCCGACGTCCTCACCACCTTGTACCGCTCCACCGACGGGGGGCCGACTCCGTGACGACGATCCTCATCCGGCACGCGAGCACGTCGTACAGCGCCCGCTACCTCGTGAACGGAGATCCGAGCGTGAGGCTGCCGATCAGCGCCGAGGGCGTCGCAGCCTGCCATCGCCTGCGGGACTCGGGTGCCGTCCGTCATCCCCGGACGTGGATCACCAGTGCCTTCGCCCGGACGCAGCAGACCGCGGTCCTCCTCGCGGGTCCGATGCAGCCGGAGCTGCACGTCGACGCCCGCCTCAACGAGATCGACTACGGCGCCTTCGAAGGGGGCCCGTTCCTCGACTACGCGGCCTGGCTGGGTCTGCACGGCCCCTTCACCCGCCCGCCCGGAGCCGCGGAATCCCAACGTGAGGCCTTCGTCCGCATGCTCACTGGCGTCCGCAATGCCCTGCGGCTTCCCGGCCCGCGGGCCGTCGTCGCGCACGGTCTCCTGCTCTCCCTGGTCGACTGGGCGCTGTCCGAGCCGCCCGGCGAACCGCTCCCGCTCTTCTTCCCGGAGGCTCCCTGCCTGGAGCCGGTCGTCGTCGCCGACACCCGGCTGCAAGCCCTCACCAGTCGGCTGATCGACAGCATCGACACCAGCGGGTCTCACGCACAGCCGACCGAGTGTGACTGGCCCGAATCTCGTCAAGGAGGGATGCCCGTCCTTGCTACCTTCGATCCTCTACGGACCCCGCCCGAGGAGAGATCCCCTCATGCATGATGCACGCGCTCTGATCGACATGGGAGACGAGGCTGTACGCCGCCTCGCCCGTCGCGGCTACGCCCTGGACCTCTCCTCTCTGGAGTCCCTCCAGTCCCGCCGTACCCAGAGCATTCGTGTCGTCGACGAACTGCGGTCGGAGTCCAAGTCCGTCGCGGCCGAGGTTCAGAAGACCGCAAGGTCCGGGGGCGACACGTCCGCCCTCAAGGAGCAGGCGCGCAAGCTCAAGGAGCGGATCCGTGAGACAGAAGCCGAGCAGGAGCAGGCGCAGCACGAGCTGACCGCGCTGCTGCTCACCATCCCGAACCTGCCCGCTGACGAGGCCCCGGACGGGGACTCCGAGGACTTCGCCGTCGAGCAGCGCCGGGTCGGGAACCCCCAGGCCTTCGCCTTCGAGCCCAAAGACCACGTCGACCTCGGCGAAGCGATGGGCATCCTCGACTTCGGCCGCGCGACCAAGCTCTCCGGCCCCCGTTTCAGCGTCCTGCGCGGCGTCGGCGCCGCCCTGGAGCGGGCCCTCGTCAGCCTGTTCCTCGACCTCCACACCCGCCGCCACGGCTACACCGAGCACTCCGTCCCGTTCCTGGTCACGCGCAAGACCATGACTGGTACCGGCCAGCTCCCCAAGTTCGAGGAGGACCTGTTCGCCACCGGCGTCGCCGACCGCGAACTCTTCCTCATCCCCACCGCCGAAGTCCCGCTCACCAACCTCTACGCCGACGAGGTCGTACCACCGACCCAACTTCCCCTTGCCCTGACGGCGCAGACTCCCTGCTTCCGCTCGGAGGCCGGTTCGTACGGCCGCGACACCCGGGGGCTCATCCGCCAGCACCAGTTCTCCAAGGTCGAGATGGTCCGCATCTGCGCGCCCGGCGACTCGCGCGCCGAGATGGAGAAGATGGTCGGCCACGCCGAGGCCTGCCTGAAGGAACTCGACCTCGCCTACCGCGTGGTCACCCTCGCCGCCGGCGACACCGGATTCTCCGCCCAGCTCACCTACGACATCGAGGTGTGGCTGCCCAGCCAGAGCACCTACCGCGAGATCTCCTCGATCTCCGACTTCGGCACCTTCCAAGGCCGCCGCGCCGGCATCCGCACCCGTGACGAGCACGGCAAGCCCACCCCGGCCGCCACCGTCAACGGCTCCGGCCTGCCCGTCGGCCGCACCCTGGCCGCGGTCCTGGAGCAGCACCAGCAGCAGGACGGCTCCGTCCTGCTCCCGCCATCCCTCGTCCCGTACCTGGGCTTCCGCCGGATCACGGCGGACGGAAAACCCTCGGAGGCATAGGTGTTAGTCGGCGTCTGCGACTTCCCGGGCAGCTACGCGTTCCCCCCGACCGGATACGGCGGGATCGAACGCTGGCTGTGGGCAGTCGCCATCGGGGCGAAAGCCGCAGGCGCCGACGTCCACCTCCTCGGGCCGGCGTGGCGCGACGACCTGGGCCCCGACTGGACCAGGAGGCCCGTGAGGCTGGAGGACACCGAGCCGGGGTCGGCCGCCGCCGCTGACCTGGCTGCTACCGGCTACGACCTGCTGGTCGTCGGCCACGAATACCCGACGCTTCCCGCCTGGCGCCGGATATCGGATCTGCTCGGTTGCGACGTCGCCACTTTCCAGCACAATCCCGACTTCCGCCACGCCCCGGACGCCTTCGACGGCGAACGAACCCGCCTGTACTGCTATTCGCCCGAGATGGCCGAGCGGTACGCCACACACCAGCCCCGCCTGGAGCTGGCCGTCCATCTGGGCCTGGACGAAGCCGAGCCGCCCGCGGCCAAGGGCAGCGACCTGGTGTGGCTCGGCCGCATCGACGCGGAGAAGGCACCGCACCTCGCCGTCCGCGCTGCCGAAATCCTCGGCCGCCGCATACACCTGGTCGGCCCGGTTTTCGACCGCAGGTACGTCGAGCGCCACAAGCAGCAGCTCGCCGCCGACCACGTCGAATGGGTGGGCGAACTCGGCGGCCATGCCAAGATCGCAGCCCTCCACCAGGCCGGCACCTTCGTCTACACCTACGCTCGCGACTACGTCGAAGCAGGCGCGGCCGTCTTCGGCGAAGCCCTGCGCGCGGGGACACCGGTGGCCGCCCTGAGCTGGCGCGAGGGCACCTGCGCGGAAGCCGCGCTCTGCCCGGACACCGGCGTGACCACGGTTGTTCCGCCCGAAGTCGACGACGAGACGGCGGCACACGCACTCGCCGAAGCCATCGCCCGGACCGAAGACCTCGACGCGGCAGCCGTGCAGGCTCTCGGTCAGCAGCGCTTCGACCCGCAGTGGCACTTCGAAGCCCTGGCCAGTCGTTCGTGCTGACCACGCCAGATCCCGCCGAGATACCCGGCCTCCTCCGCAAAGCACTCGGACCTCGCTGGAACTTCACCGTCGAAGGCGCCCAGTTACTCGTCCGCCATCGGGACCACGCCACGCCCTACCGCCCGCCTCGCCGCGCTCTGCCCTGGCCGGACCTGCTCGCGCTCCTGGAGTCCGCCTTCGCCGACCAAGGCGTCCCCCGAGCCGCCTCCCTCCCCCTGCGCTGGGGCCGCGAGACCGAGCTGACCATCTCCGCGGTTCAGGCTCTCGACCCCGTACTCAAGGACGGCGGCACGGTCCCGTACCGCCAGGGCTTCATCCCCCAACCGGTCGTCCGGCTCACCGCCAAACGCGGTCCGGGCGGCACCCTCCAGGACGGCTTCCTGACGTCGTTCGTCAACGCGTCCCGCATCGCCCTGATCCCCGATCTGAGTGCGTACACCACTGCCTTCGACCAGCTCCTCACCGTTCTGTCCCGCCTCGGCCTCCACGCTCGCCACATCACCTTTCGGGGCCGCCTTGTCATCTGGCAGCGGCGCCAGGTGAAAGGCATCACCCTCCGCTTCGACCACGCCGGTCTCCCTCTCGGCGACATCGTCCTGCTCTGGAACGAAGCCCAGCCGGGCCGCCTCGCCCTCGACCTGGGCACCTCCCTGGAACGCCTCAACTGGGCCCGCCGCCGAGTCTCATGGCCCGAGCTGATCTACGGCTGCTTAGCCGACGCCGCGCCCCACGAGGTGCTTGATGCCGTTCGTACGGCAACGCTCCTCCTCGCCCACGGCCTCACCCCCTCCGCACGCGGCGCGGGGGGTGTCACCCGCCAGGTTCTCCAACGCGTTCCCCCGGGAGTAGCCGCCCTGGGGCTGAGCCGGGCCGTCCGCCACTTTCATCAGCACTGGCAATGCGTCTGCACGACCGCTGTCGGCTGGCACCACGTCTCAGCGCAGATGGAAGACCTGCTTGCACGCCCGCACTCGCCGTCGAGACGAGTGGGCCAGCAGGCGCAACGTCCAGGCCGAGCCGGTGTCGTACGCACCGCTGCCCCATGTCGAACGGATGATCACTTCTCGTGATCTTCTCAACACTGATTGTCAGTGGTGGGTGCGAGCATGAAGTGCGCACGGGGGCAGGCCACGAGTTGAGGGGGGCGCATGCCCTGGATAGACAGGTACGTCAAGGCCGACGGGACGACAGTGCGGGGGCACTGGCGTTCCGCGGCGGGGTCGGGGACCGCAGTGCTGATGTTCGGCGTGCTCTTATTTGTGGCTGCGGGCAACCACGGCCAGGCCTCCGCGGATCCGGAACACACGGGGCCCGCACCGGCCCGCACGGTGCATTATCCGATCACGTTCCCACCCGCGAAGGGACACCCGCACCACACGGCACCACGCCCGACGGTGTCCTACCCGATCAAATTTTCGGACGCGCCACGAACGCAGCCGCGCCCCCACTCCACCGTCTCGTACCCGATCCGTTTCCCCTCCTCGAGGAGTGGGCGATGACCCGCAAGGCTCCGGTGAGGCGCCGGCCCGCGCGGAGGAAGAACAGCGACGCGCTCATTCCAGTCCTGTTGGCCGTCGGCGTCGCGATCGTGATCATCGTGACAGTGGTCAGCTGGCTACTGGCTCACGTGTGGATCCTCGTGCTCCTTCTGCTCGCAGCCGGTGGTGCCGCGGGAGCGTGGTGGCACCAGCGCGCCCGGCAGGCGCAGTGGCAGGCCGTACGCGCCCAGAACCTGCGGTACGCGCTGTCCCAGCTCGATGCCCTGCACCACAGGCAGTTCGAGCACGCCGTTCGCGACTTGATGCGCAGGGACGGCTGCCGCGACGCGGTCCAGGTCGGTGGAGCAGGCGACAACGGCGCTGACGTCAAGGCGACCGACCCCTTCGGCCGACGCTGGGTCATCCAGTGCAAGCACCGCCGCAACGGCGACCACGGTTCCGCCGTCGGCACGCCGGACCTGCACGTTCTCAACGGCACCGCCCGGCAGTTGCACGGCGCCGACGTGGTCGTCCTGGTGACCAACGGCCGCTTCACCGCCAACTGCCCGCCGCTGGCGAGGTCCCAGAAGCTCCATCTCGTCGACCGGCGTCTGCTCGGCGCATGGGCGTCCGGATCGCGGCCCATATGGGAGGTCCTGCGCGAACTGCCGCCGCCGCGCAGATCATCGTCACTGTCGTGACAGCAGCGGGGGCCGGCCTCTACCGGCCCCCTCGTGGAGCGCGGGCCAGGGATTCCTAAGCCTTTGGCGCCTCTGTTCCGTTCGGCGCCTGTCGGTGGCGACGCTGGTCGTTCCGGGCGCGGCTGCGGCAGTGTGAGCCGCGCGGTACGGCGCGGATGCGGGCTCGGTTCATGCACTCCGGACGGCGGCGGGGTCAGATCGGCGGAGCCTTGCTGGGTTCGCCCAGGACACCAACTGAGACCAAGCACGTTGAAGGGCCCCACCGCGAGCGGTGGGGCCCTTCGACGTCGTGCCCGGTGAGGCACTGGCGGAGGATACGAGATTCGAACTCGTGAGGGGGTGAACCCAACACGCTTTCCAAGCGTGCGCCCTAGGCCTCTAGGCGAATCCTCCGTGGGGAACAGTACAAGACGGAGGGGGGTGGGGGCGAACTCGTTCGAGGGTGGGGGGATCGGGTAGGGTGGGCGTAGCCCCTCACGTGGCGCTATCTCGCTGAAATCCCCCAGGGCCGGAAGGCAGCAAGGGTAGGTGGGCTCTGGCGGGTGCGTGGGGGGTCTTTGTGTGGGTGGGAACGGTTGTCGGTGGGCGCGGATAGGCTCGTGGTGTGTCGCTCGCTCTGTATCGCCGCTATCGTCCCGAGACCTACGCCGAGGTCATCGGGCAGGAGCATGTCACTGACCCGTTGCAGCAGGCTCTGCGGAACAACCGGGTCAATCATGCGTACCTGTTCAGCGGGCCGCGGGGGTGCGGGAAGACGACCAGTGCGCGGATCCTCGCGCGGTGTCTGAACTGCGAGCAGGGGCCGACGCCCACGCCCTGCGGGGAGTGCCGGTCGTGCCGGGACCTGGCCAGGAACGGGCCGGGGTCGATCGACGTCATCGAGATCGACGCCGCTTCGCACGGTGGTGTCGACGATGCCCGTGACCTGCGGGAGAAGGCGTTCTTCGGGCCTGCCGGCAGCCGGTACAAGATCTATATCATCGACGAAGCCCACATGGTCACCTCGGCCGGCTTCAACGCGCTGCTCAAGGTCGTCGAGGAGCCTCCGGAGCATCTGAAGTTCATCTTCGCCACGACCGAGCCCGAGAAGGTCATCGGGACGATCCGGTCGCGGACGCACCACTACCCCTTCCGGCTCGTGCCGCCCGGGACGCTGCGGGACTACCTCGCGGAGGTCTGCCGGCAGGAGGACATCGCCGTTGAGGACGGGGTCTTTCCGCTGGTCGTACGGGCCGGGGCCGGGTCCGTGCGCGACTCGATGTCGGTCATGGACCAGCTGCTCGCCGGGGCCGGGGCGGACGGTGTGACGTATGCCATGGCCACCGCGCTGCTGGGGTACACCGACGGGGCGCTGCTGGACGACGTCGTCGACGGCTTCGCCGCCGGGGACGGGGCCGAGGTCTTCCAGGTCGTCGACCGGGTGATCGAGGGCGGGCACGACCCGCGGCGGTTCGTCGCCGACCTGCTGGAGCGGCTGCGGGACCTGGTCATCCTCGCCGCCGTGCCGGACGCCGCGGAGAAGGGGCTCATCGACGCCCCGCGGGACGTCCTGGAGCGGATGCAGGCGCAGGCCTCGGTCTTCGGCGCCGCGGAGCTGAGCCGCGCCGCCGACCTGGCCAACACCGGGTTGACGGAGATGCGGGGGGCGACCTCGCCGCGGCTGCAGCTGGAGCTCATCTGCGCGCGGGTGCTGCTGCCCGCCGCCTACGACGACGAGCGGTCCGTGCAGGCGCGGCTGGAGCGGCTGGAGCGTGGCGGGGCCGGTGGCGGCGGCGGGTTCGCCGCCGCCGCGGGGGGTGGCGGGGGTGCCGGGGGTGGCTACCCGGCTGCCGCGCCGCCCGCGCCGGCAGCCCCCGCGCCGGTCGCGCCGCCCGCCGCCGCGGCCCCTGCCCCGGTGGCCCCGCCGCCCGTGACCGCCGCTGCGCCCCCGGCCCCGCCGGCCGCGTCCGCGCCCGTACCCTCCGCCGACAACCCCGCCCGGCGTGGGGCCTGGCCCACGGCCGCCGCGCCCGCGGCCACACCCGCCGCCGCTCCCGCGCCCGCCGCCCCGCAGGGGGGCTCCGCCGGGGTCGGGGATCCCTCGCGGGTGCGGCAGATGTGGCCGCAGATCCTGGAGGCCGTCAAGAGCCGGCGGCGCCTCACGTGGATGCTGCTCTTCAACAACGCCCAGGTCTCCGGGTTCGACGGCGAGACGCTGCAGATCGGCTTCGACAACGCCGGGGCCCGCAACAGCTTCGCCAACAACGGCAGCGAGGACGTCCTCAAGCAGGCCATCAGCGACGCCCTGGGCGTGCAGTGGCGGATCGAGGCCATCGTCGACCCCTCCGGCGGCGGCCCCGGCCCCGGCCCCGGTCCCGCGGGCGGCTTCGGCGGCGGAGGCGGCAGCACCCCCGGCGGCTTCGGCGGCGGCTCCCCCCGCCCGCCCGCACCCCCGCCCGGCCCCGGATCCCCCTCCTACGCCCCCGCGGGCCCGGACGCGTACGGCTCGGCCCAGGCCCCCGCCCGTACCGCACCGGCGACCACCGCGCCCGGCGCCCCCGGCGGCCCGGCCGTGTCCGGCGGCACTACCGCACTCGGCCCCGTCGCCGTACCCGGTCAGGGCACGGCCGTGGCCGCACCGCCCCCGCCCCGCCCCGCCCCGCCCGGGCCCGGGGACGTACCGCCAGGTCAGGCCCCCGGCGGGCAGCGGCCGAGGCTCATGACCGACGAGACGCCGCCCCCGATCGAGGACGACATCCCCGAGGACGACGACCCCGACCTCGTCGATTCGGCACTCAGCGGTCACGATCTGTTCATCCGCGAGCTCGGCGCGACCGTCATCGAGGAGATCCGGCACGACTGACCTTCCTCGCGGCCGCGGTTCGTCCCCTCCAGCCGGACTGACCTGGCCGGCAGCGGGCAGATGGTGCTCCGGGTACGCCGTAGGGCCGGCGCACCCGCTACTCCCGGCGGAGTCGGAGGACGGCGCGATCCTCCGTACGGCGTAGGGCGCGGCAAGGGGCGAACACGTAGGCTCGGCGTGTCACGGACGGCAGGGTGCGAGACGATCGAGAGACGGACGAAACGCGTCCGGCGGACGATGCGAGGCAGGAGCAAACCATGATTCCCGGTGGTCAGCCGAACATGCAGGCGCTGCTCCAGCAGGCGCAGAAGATGCAGCAGGACCTGGCCGCGGCCCAGCAGGAGCTGGCCCGGACCGAGGTCGAGGGCACGGCGGGCGGCGGGCTGGTCACGGCGACCGTGTCCGGCGCGGGCGAGCTGCGCGCGCTGGTGATCGACCCCAAGGCCGTCGACCCGGAGGACACCGAGACGCTGGCCGACCTCGTGGTCGCCGCCGTGCACAACGCGACGGAGGCAGCACAGGAAGTGCAGCAGCGCAAGCTGGGCCCGCTCGCGCAGGGCCTCGGCGGCGGGCTGCCCGGACTCTTCTGACCATCGGACAGTCGGCCCCGCCGGCCCGGTCCGACGATCGGACGGCCGGCAACCGAAGGTCCCACCCCTCCTCCCCGAAAGGCGACCCGGCGTGTACGAAGGCGTGGTCCAGGACCTGATCGACGAACTGGGCAGGCTGCCCGGCGTGGGTCCCAAGAGCGCGCAGCGGATCGCCTTCCACATCCTGCAGGCCGACCCCGCCGACGTGCGCCGGCTGGCGCACGTGCTGGCGGAGGTCAAGGCGAAGGTGCGCTTCTGCCAGGTGTGCGGGAACGTCGCGCAGGACGAGCTGTGCCGGGTGTGCCGGGATCCGCGCCGCGACGCTTCGGTGATCTGCGTCGTCGAGGAGCCCAAGGACGTGGTCGCGATCGAGCGCACCCGCGAGTTCCGCGGGAAATACCACGTGCTGGGCGGGGCGATCAGCCCGATCGACGGGGTCGGGCCGGACGATCTGCGGATCGCGGAGCTGCTGCGCAGGCTCGCCGACGACTCGGTCACCGAGTTGATCCTGGCGACCGACCCCAATCTGGAGGGCGAGGCGACCGCGACGTACCTCGCCCGGACGGTCAAACCTATGGGTTTGCGTGTGACGCGCCTGGCCAGCGGCCTGCCGGTGGGCGGCGACTTGGAGTACGCGGACGAGGTCACGCTGGGGCGGGCCTTCGAAGGGAGGCGGTTGCTCGATGTCTGAGACCGTGGTGAACAGGAACCCGGAGAGTCCCGCCGGTTCGGCGGGCGGTGGCGCGGCCGCAGTCGATCCGGTGGTGGCGCTGCCGCGCGAGCAGGAGCCGGACGAGTACGCCGTCCAGATCGCCGACCAGATCGAGAGCTTCATCCTCTCGGTCCGCGAGGTCGCCAAGGGCGACGACCCGGACAGCGCCGTGCCGTACCTGCTGCTGGAGGTATCGCAGCTGCTGCTGGCGGGCGGGCGGCTCGGGGCGCACGAGGACTTCGTGCCCGACGAGCGCTACGAGCCGGACGCCGGGCCCGAGCCCGATGAGGACGACCTGCGGCAGCGCCTCGCGGCGCTGCTGGAGCCGATCGACGTCTACTCCGAGGTCTTCGACCCGTACGTGCCCCGGTCGACGCCGGTGGCTTGCCGGATCTCGGACGACATGGCCGACGTGGTGGCCGATCTCACGCACGGGCTCACGCACTTCCGGGCCGGGCGGGTGTCGGAGGCGCTGTGGTGGTGGCAGTTCTCGTACCTGTCCAACTGGGGGTCGACGGCGAGCGCGAGCCTGCGGGCCCTGCAGTCGCTGGTGGCGCACGTACGGCTGGACAGCCCGCTGGACGAGCTGGACGGCCTGGACACGGGTGGCGAGGCGGACGACGAGGAGGAGCTGGCGGAGGAGGCCGGCCGCGTCATGGAGGCCGAGCTGGGGACGATGGGGCTGCGGCCGGCGCGGTGAGCCGCCCGCGGCGGCCGGGGCGGGGTCCGGGCGGGGCCTGGCGGGGCCTGGCGGGGGTCCGGCCTGGCGGGGTGAGGGCGGGTCCGGCGGTCGCCGGGGTGATCGCGTGATCATTCTCTGAGCGTCACATCTCACCATGCGATACGTTCCGGGCGAATCGTGCCTGCTCGTTAAACTGGGCCGACCGCATTCACATCCCTGAGCGAGGAGCGCACGTGGGCCTTGTCGTGCAGAAGTACGGCGGCTCCTCTGTCGCCGATGCCGAAGGCATCAAGCGGGTCGCACGCCGGATCGTGGACACCAAGAAGCACGGCCACCAGGTCGTCGTGGTGGTCTCGGCGATGGGCGACACGACGGACGAGCTGATCGATCTCGCGGAGCAGGTGTCGCCGATCCCGGCCGGCCGCGAATTCGACATGCTGCTGACCGCAGGAGAGCGCATCTCCATGGCGCTGCTGGCGATGGCGATCAAAAACCTCGGCCACGAAGCGCAGTCCTTCACCGGCAGCCAGGCGGGTGTGATCACCGACTCGGTGCACAACAAGGCGCGGATCATCGACGTCACGCCGGGCCGCATCCGTACCGCGCTCGACGAGGGCAACATCGCGATCGTCGCCGGCTTCCAGGGTGTGTCGCAGGACAAGAAGGACATCACCACGCTGGGGCGGGGCGGCTCGGACACGACGGCGGTCGCACTCGCGGCGGCGCTGGACGCCGAGGTCTGCGAGATCTACACGGACGTCGACGGCGTCTTCACCGCGGACCCGCGGGTGGTGAAGAAGGCCCGCAAGATGGACTGGATCGCCTTCGAGGACATGCTGGAGCTGGCGAGCTCCGGCTCGAAGGTGCTGCTGCACCGCTGCGTCGAGTACGCGCGGCGCTACAACATCCCGATCCATGTGCGCTCGTCCTTCTCCGGACTCCCGGGCACCTGGGTCAGCAACGAACGGCCCGAGGGGCTGGAAGCGCGGCCGGTGCCGCACCACGTCACGCAAGGAGGCAGCCCAGTGGAGCAGGCCATCATCTCCGGTGTCTCGCACGACACCTCGGAGGCGAAGATCACGGTCGTCGGGGTGCCGGACAAGCCGGGCGAGGCGGCGACGATCTTCCGGGCCATCGCGGACGCCGAGATCAACATCGACATGATCGTGCAGAACGTGTCCGCCGCCACGACGGCGCTGACCGACATCTCCTTCACGCTGCCGAAGGCCGAGGGCCACAAGGCGATGGAGGCGCTGCAGCGGGCGCAGACGGTGATCGCCTTCGACTCGCTGCGCTACGACGACCAGATCGGCAAGATCTCGCTGGTCGGGGCCGGGATGAAGACCAACCCCGGCGTGACGGCGACCTTCTTCGAGGCGCTGTCCAACGCGGGGGTCAACATCGAGCTGATCTCGACCTCGGAGATCCGCATCTCGGTCGTCACCCGGGCCGACGACGTGAACGCGGCGGTGCAGGCCGTGCACACGGCGTTCGGGCTGGACAGCGACAGCGACGAGGCCGTGGTCTACGGCGGTACCGGCCGCTGAGCTTCCGGAGTCCGCGGGGCCGGAGTCCCCGGAGTCCCCGGAGCTTTCGCAGCTTCCGGAGTTTCTGGCGGTGCTGGCGTAAGGATTCCGGCAAATCGGGTCGAAATCGGCTGAATCTGGTCGGAAGCTGGTCTGGACCACTTGAATCCGCCCGTGCAACCCTGGAGAATTTGCTCCCCCGTGGCCGCAACCGCCGGCCGCGGGGGAGCGTCTTTGTGTCAGCGCGCTACCGGGTGCTGTCCGGGGTGCTGCACACACACCGAATGTGAACGGGGGCCGTCGGTGCAAATCAGGCGCTGAGGGAAGAGCTGGTGCGCATGGGGATATATGACGCTCCGTCGGGTGGGGTGCCTTGCGCGTACAACCCTGACAGGGGGATGCGTGTCCAACTGGCGTGGCGGAGGCACTGGCTATCGATACGGCACTGGGACGAGCGGCGGTCGCACCCGCGGCCCGTCCGGCGCGCCCGGCCGACCCGGCCCGTGCGGTACGCCCGGCCGGAACGAAGCGGGCGCCGTACGGAGGGCTTCCGGTGATCGCGCCCTGGCCGGTGGCGCGGGTGACGCCTGCCGCACCGGACACGGCGACGACCGACAGCGGGCAGGACGGCCGATCGGACGACAGGCATGCGGACGAACGCGCCGACGGGCGGGCGGACGGACGCGGGGGAACTGACGCCGCGATGGCCGCCGGCACCACGGTCGACCACCTCACCGAGACCTACCGCGCCCACTACCGCGCCCTGCTGGGCCTCGCCGCCCTGCTGCTGGACGACACCGCGTCCTGCGAGGACGTCGTGCAGGAGGCCTTCATACGGGTGCACTCCGCCCGCAGCCGGGTCCGCGACCCCGACAAGACCCTCGCCTACCTCCGCCAGACGGTGGTCAACCTCTCGCGTTCCGCCCTGCGCCGCCGCATCCTCGGGCTGAAGCTGCTCTCCAAGCCCATGCCCGACATGGCGTCCGCGGAGGAGGGCGCGTACGAGCTGCTGGAGCGCGACCAGCTCAAGGCCGCGATGCGCTCCCTCCAGCGGCGCCAGCGCGAGGTGCTGGTGCTGCGCTACTTCGCCGACATGACCGAGGCGCAGGTCGCCGAGACGCTCGGGATATCGCTCGGCTCGGTGAAGGCGTACGGCTCGCGCGGCATCGCCGCCCTGCGGGTCGCGATGGAGAGCACGACATGACCGCAGCCCCCGACGGACACGACGACGACACCCCCGAAACCATGAACCGGCACCACCACACCCCAGGCCCCGACCGCGACCCCGCCTCCGCCCCCGGCGCCGACCCCCGCTCCGACACGGAGGCCGTCGCCGGAACCGGCGCCCTCCGCGAGGCCGGCGAGGAGGAGGCGCTGCGTGCCCTCTTCCACCAGGCCGTGCGCGACCTGCGGCCCGCGCCCGACGCACTGGACCACCTGCGCCACGCCGTGCCCGCCCGCCGGCTGCACCGGCGGCAGGCGATGGCCGGCAGCGTCGCGGCCCTGCTGCTGGTCGGCGCGGCGGTGCCCGCGCTGGTCCACGCGGCCGGCGCCACCGGCAGCCCCACCGCGGCCCCCGCCGGCCCGGGGAGCCCGCGCGCCTCGCACCCGGACGACGACGGCCGCGCCGACGCCTGGGGCACCAGCGGCGACGCAGGGGCGGACCGCACCGGGCCGGACGACGACGGCTCCGGCCGACAGGCCACGGCCTCCGGCGGCAGCGGCAACTCCGCAGGCCTGGCCACCAGCCCCGGCAGCCTCCCGACGGCCGCCGCCCCGGCCTGCTCCAGCACCCAGCTCGGCGGGGGCAGCAGCAACGCCGTCCCCGACCCCGACGGACACGTCCACGGGTGGTTCCGCGTCGCCAACGTCTCCACCTCCGCCTGCACCGTGCCGCCCGGCCCGGCCACCGTGGGGGTCATCGCCCAGGGCGCCGCCGACCCCGGGCAGATCACGGTCGTCAACCACACCGCGGGCGACGCCGCCACCGAGCTGCCCCCGCCCGCCGACGACGCGCAGCCGCTCGTCCTCGCCCCGGGCCAGACGTACGAGGTCGCCTTCGCCTGGGTGCCCGCCGACACCGGGCCGGGCGGCTGCCCGCCGACCGGCTCGCCGACGGCCAGCCCCACCGCGGCGCCCACCGCGACGGACACCCCCGCCGCTGCCGCCGAGGGTGCGGACGGCGCGGGCCCGGCCGCCGCGGCCAAGGCGGACGGCCCGGCCGGCGGCGGGCAGTCCGTCGGCACCCCGACCGCGACGGCGGCGCCGGCCGCCATCGCGCTGACCCACACCCCCGCCGCCGGCGCACCGCTCATCGTCGGCCCGACCCTCCAGGACGCCTGTGCGGGCACGGTCTACACCACCGCACCGATTGCCGAGAGCCCGCCCGCCGGCTCCTGACCGGCCGGGGCGCCCCCGCCCTGACCAGGGGGCGGCGGCAGGACCGGGTCCCGGTGGCGGGCGGCGCGCCGCTGCCCCGTACCGTGGGGGTGTGTACCGGTTCCTGCTCACCCCGCGCTGGCTGGCCGTCGGCGCGTTCGTGGTGCTCGCCGTCGTCGTGTGCGTCTTCATGGGCACCTGGCAGCTGAGCCGCTTCGAATTCCGGGTGGACCAGCACCGGGACGCCAAGAGCTCCCAGGCCCACGCGGCGGAGCAGAAGCCCGTCCCGCTCGGCGGGGTGCTGCCCGACACCAGGGCCGAGGTGCCCTCGGACGCCTCCGGCCGCCGGGTCACCGCGACCGGCCGCTACGACGCGGCGCACCAGATGCTCGTTCCGGACCGTCGGCTCGACGGACGCGACGGCTACTACGTGCTCACCCCGCTGCGGCTCGACGGCGGCGCCGCGCTGCCGGTCGTTCGCGGCTGGCTGCCGGGCACGGCGCCCGCGGGCGGCCCGGCGGACGGCGGTGCCGCCGGCGGGGCGGTGCCGGCCGCTCCCTCCGGCGAGGTCACCGTCACCGGCGCGCTGCAATACCCGGAGACGGCGGGCAGCAACGGGGTGCCCACCGCGCCCGGCGGGCTCCCCTCCGGGCAGCTGGGCATCATCAGCGCCGCATCCCTGGTCAACCTCCTTCCGTATCCCGTCTACAACGGCTGGATCACCGCGACCGAGGCCGCCGCACCCCTGAAGGCCGTACCGCCGGTGGCGCCACCGAACAGCGGGCTGGACCTCAAGGCCTTCCAGAACCTCGGCTACACCGGCCAGTGGTTCGTCTTCGCCGGCTTCGTCGTCTTCATGTACTTCCGGCTGGCCCGGCGGGAGGCCGAGGCCCGCGCCGACGCCGAGCTGGGGATCCTCCCCCCGCCCGGCCCCGGCCCGGGGGCGGGACCCGGAGCCGGAACCGGGGCGAGGGCCGGGTCAGCCGCCCACGTGGCGTAGGGCGAAGGCCAGCTCCAGCCGGACCTGCTTGATGCGCTCCTCCACGACGAGCGAGCCGTGGCCCGCGTCGTAGCGGTACACCTCGTGGGGCTTGTCCAGTGTCCGCAGCCGCTCCACGTAGTTGTCGATCTGGCGTATCGGGCAGCGCGGGTCGTTCATCCCCGCGCTGATGTAGACCGGCGCGGTGACCTGCTCCACGTATGTCAGCGGCGAGGAGGCCTCGTAGCGCTCGGGCACCTCGGCGGGGGAGCCGCCGAAGAGCGTGCGGTCCAGCGACTTGAGCGCCTCCATCTCGTCGGCGTACGCCGTCGGGTAGTCCGCGACCGGCACCGCGGCTATGCCCACCGCCCAGTCGCCGGGCTGGGTACCGAGGCCCAGCAGCGTCAGATAGCCGCCCCACGAGCCGCCGGTGAGCACCAGCCGTGCCGGGTCTGCCAGGCCCGACTCCACCGCCCATGTGCGGACCGCGGCTATGTCCTCCAGTTCGATGAGGCCCACCCGGTGCTTGAGCGCGTCCGTCCACTCCCGGCCGTAGCCGGTCGACCCGCGGTAGTTGACCCGCACCACCGCGAAGCCGTGGTCCAGCCAGGCGGCGGGGCCTGCGGCGAAGGAGTCCGACTCGTGCCACGTCGGGCCGCCGTGCACCTCGAAGACGGTCGGCAGCGGCATGGCGTCCGGCCCGGCGCCGGGCGGGCGCTGCACCAGGGCGTGGATGAGGCCGCCCGGCCCCTGCACCCAGACGTCCTCCACCGGCACCGAGTCGGGTGCCCGCAGCCCGGCCGCCTCCAGCACGACCGCACCGGTGGTGGAGCGCACCGCGGGCGGCCGCTCCGCAGAGGACCACAGGTACTCCACCGTGCCGTCAGGCCGGGAGGTGGCGCCGCCGACCGAGCCGCGCGGGGTGTCCAGCGCGGTCAGCGTGCCCTCTGCCAGGTCGTACCGGAACAGCTCGCTGCGGGCGTGGTAGTCGTGCACCAGCAGCAGCGCCCCGGCGTCCGGATACCACTCGGCCTGCACGTCGCCCGGCAGGTCTATCGACGGGAAGGTCTGCTCGCCGCTCGCCACGTCCCAGATCAGCGGCAGCCAGCGGTCGGAGCGCTGGTGGCCGACCAGCAGCCGGGTATCGCCGCGCACCGGGGCGAAGCCCCAGCTGTCGAGGCCCAGTTCGCGTACGCCACCCTCGGTGTCGTCCAACTCCGCGACCACCGAGCCGTCCGCGACCCGCAGCACCCGCAGGGCGCTGTGCATCGCGTCGCCGTGCTCGGTGTGCTCGATGACGACGAGCGTCCCGTCCTCCGAGAGGTCGCCGACGCCCGCGGACTCCTCGTGCCGGTAGATCTCGTAGGGCTCCGCACCGCCTGGCGGCACGACGTGCACGGTCGTGCCCTCGTCGTCCGTCGAGCGGCCGACGACCGCGACACCGCCGACACCGAGCGCCACGCCCGCGGGATAGGAGGGGGCGAGGCCGGGGGCGGCCGGTATGTCCTCACCTCCGCCGAACGGCTGGCGCATCCACACGCCGAACTCGTCCCCGTTCGTGTCTGAGAACCACCAGACCCACTCGCCGTCCCGGCTCAGCGTGCCCTCCGTCGTGCCGTTCGGCCGGTCGGTGACCTGGCGGCGCTCGCCCGTACGGCGATCCCACGCGTACAGCTCGTACGTGCCCGTCACGTCGGAGACGTACAGATTGCGCTCCGGGGCGTCCTCCGCCCACTCCGGCAGGCCCACGCGCGGTGCGCGGTACCTCTTCTCCCAGTCGGGGAGCCGGCCGTGGGGCTCGCGCCGGGACACGGTGTGCTCCCCCGCGGAGCCGGCAGGGGCCTCCTGCGCGTGCGCGGGGGCGTGCGCGGGGGGAGGGGCCGTGAGGGTGGCGGGCGCCCCGGGCGCGGTGGCGTCGGCAGCCGGGCCGGCCGGAGCAGCCGCGGGCGAGGCCGGTGCTACGGGCTGGGCCGATACGGCGGGCGCCGCGTCGGATGCGGGTGCGGACCCGCTGGCGGATCCGGTCGTCTCGTTCATGCATCCATCATGCTCCGCCGGGCACGCCTCACGAGCGGCCCTCGCCCAGGCTGTGGATAACTCTGGGCAGGGGCCTGACAAAGCGGGGAGCTGCGTTATTCCTGGGACGTGGGGCCCGAGGCGTCGGCGGTCTCCGGGACGTCGTCGCTGCCGCGCACCACGACCACCGGGCACTCCGCGTGGACGGTCACGGTGTGGCTGACCGAGCCGAGCAGGGTGGCGCGGAAGGTGCCGTGGCCGCGGACGCCGACCACGATGAGGTCGGCGTCCTCCTCGTCCGCGCGGTCCAGGATCGCCTGGGCCGGGTTGCCCAGCACGACGACCTGCTCGACGGTCTCCGCCTGGGTCGGCGGGAGGGCGTCCTTGACCGCCTCCGCGAGCGCCTGGGCGGCGGGCTCCTCCATGTCCAGGTCCTGCGGGAGGCCGGGGACGCCCGCCCAGCCGAATGCCCCCGGCAGCTCCCAGGCGATGACGGCGACGAGCCTGCCGCCGGTCAGCTCGGCCTGGCGGCCGGCCCAGCGCAGAGCCTGCACCGAGGGCGCCGAGCCGTCGACCCCGACGATGATCGTGTCGTTCGGCATCCTGTCGGCCTTTCGCTTGCGCGGGCGGGTGGACGGATGGGCGGTTACCCGCTGATTCGCAGCGTAAGCATGGGCCGGGGGCGGCGCGACCGGAGCGGGAGCCCGCGAGGGCTGCGGCGGGCCGGGGCACGGCGGGCCGTCCTCGCGCGCAGCCCCCCGTCCTCGTCTGTTCGCCGTGCCGGGTGCTCAGGAGCGGGCGGCCGCGTCCAGCAGGGGGGCCAGCTCGGTGGTGACCGTGGTCAGGGGGGTGGTGGACTCGTGCGCGCGGCAGAGGAGGATCGCGCCCTCCAGGGCGGAGATCATCAGGGTCGCCAGGGCCGGGGCGCGGCCGGCGGGAACGGCGAGGGTGACCAGTGCCGCGGTCAGGGGGGTGGTCCAGGCCGTGAAGGCGGAGGCCGTCGCCGCGCGGGCGGACGGGGTGGAGGCCGTGGAGTCGACGGTGGCGGCGGCCACCGGGCAGCCGGTGAGGAAGCCCTCGGACTCGAACTCGTCGATCCATTGCTGGGCCATCGCGGCGAAGAGCGCACCGGGGGTGGGCTCCGGCAGGGAGGCCAGGTAGTGGTCGACGCGCTTGCCGGCGTAGCGGCCGGCCCACGAGACGGCCTCATTGACGACCTGTTCCTTGCCGCCGGGGAAGTAGTGCTGGAGCGAACCGCGCGGGGCCTCGGCGTGGGCGGCGATGTCGCGCATGCCCGTCGCGCCGACGCCGTCGCGCCGGATGAGTTGGGCCGCGGCGAAGACCATACGCTCCCGCGGGCCGTGGGTGCGGGGTGCGGTCATCGCCGGCCTCCTCAGGGTCGGTCCAGCTTATAGACGCCGCTCGGGCCGTCGGCGGTGTACGCCAGGTGCGCGGCGGGAAGGTGCCGCCCCAGCGCGCCGAGCAGCGCGGGCCTGCCGGGCAGCACAGTCGCGGTGACGCGCCGGACGCCGCGGGCGCGGGCCCTGGCGAGCAGCAGCTCCAGCATCGCGCGGCCGGCGCCCTGCCGCTGCCAGGGGTCGCCGACGAGGAGGCCCAGCTCCGCGGCCGTTTCGCCCGCATCGCGCGCGTTGCCCGTGGGGGCGGCGAGGCTGGCCAGGCCGATCAGCCGGTTCCGTGAGCCGCCCCGCGCGTACGCCACCACCGCGTCGTGACGGTCGGGACTGCCCGCGAGCGCCTGCTCCAGATACTCCTCCGGGAGAGCGCGCACCTGGCCGAAGAAGCGCAGCCGGATCGTCTCGGGCGAGCAGACGGCGAACAGGGCGTGCAGTGCGGGCGCGTCGGAAGGGCGTACGGGCTCGGTCCGCCAGCGCCCGGCCGGGGCCGCGGATGTCGTCGCGGGTGGGGTGCGCGCGGCTCCGTACGCCGTCCGCGCGCGGGCCGGGGCCGCCGTGGGGAGAGGAGGCTCCGCGTCCCCGGGCAGCCGGGCCGAAGCCCCTATGACGGTCGTCATAGGGACCAGTATTATGACGTGTGTCATAGGCCGCAACCCGGCCTCGGCCCGCCGGGGAGGCCCGGCGGCAACGGCGGAAGGGGCGCGCCCGCATGCACGGAAGAAGAATCGGTTTTCTCGGGCTCGGCGTCATGGGGCGGCCCATGGCGCTCAACCTGCAGCGGCGGCAGCCGACGGGCGCGCCGCTCACGGTGTGGAACAGGACGCCCGCGAAGTGCGCGGAACTGCGGGGGGCGGGGGCCGTCGTCGCCGATTCCGCCGCGGAGGTGCTGCGTACATGCGACGTCGTCTTCCTGATGCTCGCCGACGGCGCGTCCGTCGACGACGTCCTCGGCCGCGGTACGGACGCCTTCGCCGGCCGGGTGCGGGGACGGACGCTCGTCCACATGGGCACCACCTCGCCCGGTTACTCGCACGCGCTGGAGTCGGACGTCCGCGCGGCGGGCGGACGTTACGTCGAGGCGCCGGTGTCCGGGTCGCGCGTGCCCGCGGAGGACGGGCAGCTGATCGCGATGCTCGCCGGTGAGCAGGCGGCGGCGGACGCCGTACGGCCGCTGCTCGCGCCCGTGTGCCGGGACGCGTTCGACTGCGGCCCGGTGCCGAACGCCCTGCTCA
This sequence comes from Streptomyces sp. NRRL F-5123, assembly GCF_000721495.1. Lineage (GTDB taxonomy): Bacteria > Actinomycetota > Actinomycetes > Streptomycetales > Streptomycetaceae > Actinacidiphila. The sequence continues at coordinate 86,001 of NZ_JOHY01000002.1, read as the reverse complement.
CGAAGCTGGCCGTGAACCTCTTCCTGATCACCATGGTCACCGGCCTCACCGAGGCCTACCACTTCGCCGACCGGCACGGTCTGGACCGGGACCGCTTCCTCGCCGTGCTCGACGCCGGGCCCATGGCCAGCGCCGTCTCGCGCATGAAGGCGCCCAAGCTGCGCGAGCGCGACTTCGCCGTCCAGGCGGGCGCAGTGGACGTGCTGAAGAACAACCGGCTCATCGCCGACGCGGCCCGCGCGGCCGGGCTCGCCTCCCCGCTGCTCGACGTCTGCCACGCCCTCTTCTCCGAAACCGTGGCAATGGGCCACGGCGACGGCGACATGGTCGCGGTCCTGCACGCCATCGAGGCCCGCACGTCCGCCGACGCGCAGGAGCGGGACGCCGCGGCGCCGCACGGCGGGTGACAGGCCGGCACATTGCCGTGCCGCCGCATTGTGCCGCGCCGCCGGTCGTGCCGCCGCAATGTGCCGCGTTCTGCGGCTCCGACGGGCGGCTCCGCCCACCGGCCGCGTTTCCGTCCGCGGTGCCGGGGTGGGGGCCGGGGCACCGCGGACGGAGGGTCCGTCAGGACAGCGTCGCGCAGATGTCCTCGTACGGACCGATCAGGGCCAGCAGCTCCCTGCTGGTCCGGCCGTCGACCGTGGTGATCTTCACCGACATGAAGGTGCTCGCCACGATCCACTTGTTGTGGACCGGCCGGTCGGTGGTGTGGAAACCCGCCGACCAGTCGTTCCCGCTGAGGATGTACGAGTCGGGGGTGGGGTAGGTGATCACGCCCGTGCCGGAGATGTCGCGCACGATGGTCCTGCCGGTGTCCACGTTGGTGACCCGCATGAGCAGCGGGCCGTCCTCGATCGCGAAGACGGGGGTGCCGGCGGAGTCCGTCCAGGTCCGCATCCGCAGGTCGCTCACCGGGAACTCGGTGTGCGTGGGGAAGGCGCAGACCTCGCCCGCGGGGTAGTCCCTGGGCGACTCGGTCGGGTAGGTCACCACCGGGCCCTGCAGGCCCCGCACGTTCGCCGGTACGCCCGGCAGGTCCGGGACGGTGTTCGCGGGCGCCGCCTGCGCCTGTGCAGGTGCCGCGAGGACGGCGACCAGCGCGCCCGCCGCCAGTGCCGCCGCGCCCGCCGCCCGGGTGGGGGTCCGCCGGACAGTCCCTGCGTCCGGTGTGCCTGCCTGCCGCGCCGCGGTCCATTGCCGTGCCTTCATGCCACGTCCTCCCGTTCCGTGTGCGCGCCGCCGCCCCCTTGCGACGGCACGTGCCCTGCTCCTCCGCGCGGCAGGATGTGCCGCCGCGCGGTGTCGTGCGGTCCGTGTTCCCGTTTCGCGCCGCCACGGCCGGGCGCCGTGCCATGTGCCCGCGCAGCACCGTCCGGACGGCGCATCGCCGTTCGCGGGCGGCGCTTTCGAGCTCCCCCCGTACGCTCGAAAGCGCCGCGCACACACCACCGTGCCGGGCGAAGAGGACGACGGCGGTACGTTTCGGCCTTGGCCGAAGCGAAAGCCGGGCGAGAGCCGAAGCGAATGGGGGACGTTCGTGCGCATCCACTTCACACTGACCGACCTGGCCCGCACCCGGATCGCGGGCCGCCCCAGCCCGCTGGCGGCCGCCACCTTCAGTGCCTTCCGGCTCACCCAGCGGGCGGGCGCGCCGCGGCTCGACGACTGGCGGCGGCTGGTGCGTGTCGGGTTCGCGCTCCTCGACGCCCCGGGGCCGCGCCGGCAGCGGCCCTGGCAGACGTATTTCGCGCAGCTCACGGCCTCGGACCCGGCCCATCCCGTGCCGCGCTTCCTGCGCCCGCACATCGGCCTGGAGAGCCTGGAGGACGAGCTGGAGCGGCTGCTCGGCACGCCCTCGCGGGTACTGCGCGCCGACCTGGAATACGTCGGGCGGCACCGCCCGCTGCCGGGCTGGACCCGCGACCTCGCCGCGGGGGACCCGGCCACCGTGGAAGGCCTCGCCGCGGCCGTACGCAGGTACCACCGGGTGGCCGTGGCGCCGTACTGGCGACGGATCACCACGGCGCTCGCCGCGGACCGCGCCGCCCGCACCCGGCAGCTGGGAGAGGGCGGCATGGAGAAGGTGCTGGACGGCCTCGGGCCCCATGTACGGTGGCGGCCGCCGGTCCTGGAGGTGCGGACCGTGGCGCCGCTCGCGTACGACTACCACCTGCGCGGGCGCGGACTCGTCCTCGCGCCAGGGGCCTTCGGCGGGTACGTGCCGTGCGATCCGGACGACGAGCAGCCGACGCTCTACTACGAGGTCGGGGCGGGCGCGGGCGCGGGTGCCCCGGACCCGTTCGCGCCACCGCCGGGCGGCGGGGCGCCTTACGAGGGCCTGGCGGCGCTGATCGGGCACAGCAGGGCGGCGGTGCTCGAAGTCATCGCGGACGGTGTGACGACCGGCCGGCTCGCCCGGCGTGTCGGGCTGTCTCCCGCGTCGGCGAGCGAGCACGCGGGCGTGCTGCGGCGGGCGGGGCTCGTGGTGACGCGGCGCAGCGGGCGGTGGAGCTTTCACAGCCTGACGGCGTTGGGGGCGGAGCTTCTCGCTGCCGCGGGCGGGGATGTCGTGCGGGGCTGAGCTGTTTTCCGCACCCTCTCGGCCCGGGGGCGGGGCGCGGTTGCCGTGCGGCGGCCCGCCGGTGGGAGGTTGTTCGCGCCGTTCTCCGTGCCGTCTTCGGCGACCGTCCCATGGCTCCCGGACGGCCGCGGCCATTCGGCTGGTCTGGGGGCGGGGGTACGTGTGTCGGGCGGGGGACGGGGACTGATCGTCAGATCGTAAGGGCGCTCGTGTGCGCTCTGCCACGACTGTCGACGTCCCCCTGGGAGCTTCCCATGCGTCTGTTCGCGCGCGGTCTGTCGGCCGCCGCCCTGGTGCTCGCACCGCTGGCCGTGGCAGGTACGCCTGCCGTGGCCGCCATTCCGCTGCCCACGCCGGAGGCGACGCTCGCCCCGCTGCGCACGCACGACAACGCGATCGCCGGGCAGTACATCGTCACGCTCGACAAGACGCTGGACCCGGCGTCGACGGCGCAGAAGATCGGCGTCGCGCCCTTCTTCACCTACAGCAGCGCGCTGCGCGGCTTCGCCATCACGCTCACGGCGACGGAGCTGGACACGGTGCGCAGGATGCCGGGGGTGACGTCGGTCGAGCAGAACGCCACGGTCAGCGCCTTCGGGTTCGCGCACACGACGGACACCGCCGCGCCGCTGCTCGACCCGACCGGCAGCAGGGTCAAGGCGAACTCGTGGGGGCTGGACCGCATCGACCAGCGGCAGCTACCGCTGGACGGGCAGTTCAACACGGTGGGCAAGGGCGCGGGCGCGACCGCGTACATCATGGACACCGGCATCGACTTCGGGCACAGCGAGTTCGGCGGGCGGGCCGTGCCGGGCTACGACGCGGTCGGCGACGGGCGCGACGGGCAGGACTGCCAGGGGCACGGCACGCATGTGGCGGGCACGGTCGGCGGCGCCACCTTCGGCGTCGCGCCGCAGGCGAAGCTGGTCAGCGTGCGGGTGCTGGGCTGCGACGGGACGGGCAGCTGGGCCGGGGTCGTCGCCGGCTTCGACTGGATCGCCAAGAACGCGCAGCAGCCGGCCGTGCTGAACGCCTCGCTCGGCGGCGGCTACTCGCAGGCCGTCAACGACGCGGCCGACGCGGTCGCCGACGCCGGCGTGCTGCCGGTGGTGGCCGCGGGCAACAGCAGCGAGGACGCGTGCAACGCCTCCCCGGCGAGCGCGGTCGGCGCCTTCACGGTCGGCGCCACCACCTCCGCCGACCAGCAGGCGAGCTTCAGCAACTTCGGCCGCTGCCTGGACATCTACGCTCCCGGCCAGGACATCGTCTCCGCCCGGCTCGGCGGCGGCAGCGTCGCGGAGTCCGGTACGTCGATGGCGAGCCCGCACGTCGCGGGGGTGGCGCTGCTCTACAAGGCGACGCACCCGACCGCCGACACGGCGGAGGTCGGCAGCTGGCTGCTCGGCGCCTCCACGCAGGGCGTGCTGGCCGTGAGCCCGGACTCCCCGAACAACCTGCTCTACACCGGCGGTCTCTGACGCCTTACGGCCCCTTCCCGGGCCTCCGCGAGCCGTCTCGTCGCCACGAGGCGGCTCGCGCGCCGTGTGCCCGTCGGCGGCGGCCCGGCGCGCTCCGGTACTCCCGCTCGAAGGCCTCGGCGTAGGCGAAGCGTCCCCGGTCCGGCGTTCAGAGGAGGCCGAGGCGCATCGCCGACGTGACGGCGGCGGTGCGGTCGTCGACGCCGAGCTTGGCGAAGGAGCGCAGGAGATGGGTCTTCACGGTGGATTCGCCGATGAAGAGGCGGCGGCCGATCTCCGCGTTGGTGCAGCCCTCGGCGACCAGACGGAGGACGGCGGTCTCGCGGTCGGACAGGTGCGGGCGTTCGGGGCGGGTACGGAGGCGGTCGACGAGGCGGGCGGCGACCGTGGGGGCCAGGACGGTCTCGCCGCGGGCGGCGGCGCGGACGGCGTCGGCGAGCTCGCTGCGGGCGAGGTCCTTGAGGAGGTAGCCCGCGGCTCCGGCCTCGACCGCGCGCAGGATGTCGCCGTCCGTCTCGTAGGTGGTGAGCACGACGACCCGGCAGGGCAGCCCGGCCGCCGTCATCCGGACGATGGAGTCGACGCCCCCGCCGCCCGGCATGCGCAGGTCCATGAGCACGATGTCCGGCAGCAGCGCGGCTGCCTGCGCCTCGGCCTGCGGGCCGCTGGACGCCTCCCCGACGACGTCCAGGTCGTCCTCCGCCTCCAGCATCGCGCGCAGGCCCTCCCGGACGACGGGGTGGTCGTCGGCGAGCAGGATGCGGATCACGGTGCGCTCCTCGGGGCGTCGGCGGGCTGGGCCTGGGCGTCGGCGGGCTCGGGCGGTACGGCGGCGGGCCCCGGTGCCGCGGCGGCCGGTTCGAGCGCCGTGGCGGGCGCCCCGCGCGTCAGCGGCAGGCACACCGTCACGCACGTACCGGCGCCCGGCGCGCTGCTGACCGTGGCCGTACCGCCCAGCTCCGCGGCCCTGGCGCGCAGGCCGGGGAGGCCGTAACCGGCGGCCGGCGCGGATTCGGGGGCGAAGCCGCAGCCGGTGTCGCGGACGGTGAGGCGGAGGGCGTCGGCGGCGTAGTCGACGTCGAGGCGGACGGGGACCGCGGGCCCGGCGTGCCGACGGGCGTTGGACAGGGCCTCCTGGCAACTGCGCAGGGCCACGACCTCGACCGCCGGTGCGAGGGCGCGTACGCGGCCGGTGACGGAGACGTTCGCGGGGGCGCCGCTCTGCTCGGAGTGCCGGGCGGCGAGGCGGCGCAGGGCGTCGGGCAGCGAGGTGCCGTCGAGGCCCGCGGGGGCGGTGCCGGCGACGAGGGCGCGGGCCTCGGCGAGGTTCTCGCGGGCTGTGCGGGCCATCAGGTCGAGATGGCTGCGGGCCTGCGCCGGATGGGTGTCCAGCTCGCCCTCGACGGCCTGGACGAGCATGACGAGGCTGGTGAAGCCCTGTGCGAGGGTGTCGTGGATCTCGCGGGAGAGCCGCTCGCGCTCGGCGAGGGCGCCGTGTTCGGCCGACAGCCGGGCGATCTCGCCGCGGCTGGCCTCCAGTTCGGCCACGAGCTGGGCCCTTTCCGTGCTCTGCTCGATGATGCGGATGATCCAGCTGCCGACGACCGCCGAGAAGGCGAGCGTGACCATGCCGAAGACGGAGTTGTAGAACAGGTCGTGCGTGCTGGGCCGCCAGACGACTGCCCACGCGGCGACCGGCGTGACGTTGACGACGGCCACGGCTGTCAGCGCACCCGGGACCCGCAGCAGCATGAAGCACTGCGGCACGAGGGCGAAGGTGGCCAGCCGGGTCTCGCCGACGAGGGCGGCGGGCGGCAGGAAGAGCAGCACCAGCCCGGCCAGGTAGCGGACGGCGGCGCGGCTGCCGGTCGTCTCGGCCTGGCGGCACAGCAGCGGTCGGCCCACCGCTGTGTACCAGGGGATGGGCAGGCAGAACAGGCACGCCGCCACGATGCGCACCCGCAGCCCCGGGCTCTCGGCGGAGAGCGCGAAGAGGACCGTGCCGAGCCACACCACCGCGAAGTACAGGTCCCACGGCAGGAAGCTGCGCTCCCACACGTGCCCGCCGCGGGCGGAGTCCGCGGCGGGCGGTGCGGCGGGAGCCGGGGGCACGGAGAGCCCCGGCGACGGCCCCGCGTCCTCGTGCGGCGGCACGCTCACCCGTCGTTCCGGCTCTTCCAGCGGAAGGTCAGCAGGCACAGCACCAATCCTCCGACGCACCAGGCGGCGAGCACCAGGGCGGTGCGCCCGTACTCCCAGCTGCCCGCGGGCTCCAGCGCGGCCGCGGCCTGCGGCAGGAACACCCCGCGCAGCCCCTGGCAGAGCCACTTGAGCGGGAAGAACGAGCTGACGGTCAGCATCCAGCTCGGCACGGTGTCGATGAGGATGTAGACGCCGGAGATGAACTGGAGCACCAGGAAGGGCAGGACGACCACCGAGGTGGCGCTGCGCGCGGACTTCGGGACGCTGCTGATGGCGATGCCGAGCAGCGCGCACGCGGTGATGCCGAGCACGAAGATCCAGCCGAAGGTGAGCCAGCCGGTGGCGTCGGACGGCAGGTCGACGTCGTAGACGGTGGCGCCGAAGACCAGCAGCGCGGCGGTCTCCAGCAGCCCGGTGACGAGCACCAGCCAGATCTTGCCGAGGAAGTACGCGGCCGGCGGCATCGGGGTGCCGCGCAGCCGCCGCAGCACCTTCTCGTCACGCTCGACGGCGATGGATATGCCGAGCGACTGGAAACTCGTGGACATGATGCCGGCCGCAGTCATCGACGCCACGTAGTACTGCGACGCGGTGGAGCCGGTGTCGGCCATGTCGTCGTGGAAGATCGAGGCGAAGAGGAAGAGGAAGACGATCGGGAAGGCGAAGGTGAAGATCACCTGTTCGCGTTGCCGGAAGAAGAGTTTGATCTCCATCGCCCCGCGTACCATGCCGAGCCGCCATGCCCCGGGGGGTGCAGCCTGGCCGGTGCTGCGCGGTGCGGTCGCCGTCGTCGCCGCCGTGGTCTCGGCCATCACGCTTCCCCCGATCCGGCGAGTCCGATGAGTCGCAGGTAGACGTCTTCGAGCGTGGGCCGGGTGACCCGCAGCTCGGGGATCTCGCCGTCGAAACGGCGGGCCAGTTCGCCGACCGTGCGGGTCGGAGTGTCCGTCTCGGTGCTGCGCGCGGTGCCGTCCGGCTCCGTCCAGTGCACGGTCGCCCTGGCCTGCGCACGCCCGGCGAGCGAGGCGGGCGCGCCCTCCGCGACGACGCGGCCCGCGGCGATCACCGCGAGCCGGTCGGCCAGCGCCTCGGCCTCCTCCAGGTAGTGCGTGGTCAGGATGATCGTGGTGCCCTCGGCCGCGAGGCTGCGGATGAGCGACCAGAACTGCCGCCGGGCCGCCGGGTCGAAGCCGGTCGTCGGCTCGTCGAGCAGCAGCAGCTCGGGGCTGCCGATCACGCCGAGCGCCACGTCGAGGCGGCGCCGCTGGCCGCCGGACAGCGCCTTGGTGCGCGCGTCCGCCTTCTCCGTCAGGCCCACCAGCGCGATGACCTCGGCAGGGTCGCGCGGACGCGGGTAGTAGCGGGCGAAGTGCCGTACGGTCTCGGCGACCGTCAGCTCCGCCGCCGCGGACTCGTCCTGCCAGACGATCCCCACCCTCGCCTGCCAGGCGCGGGACGCGCGGCCCGGGTCCTGACCGAGCACCGCCACCTCGCCCCCGTCCCGCCGCCGGTGGCCCTGCAGGATCTCCACCGTCGTGCTCTTGCCGGCCCCGTTGGGCCCCAGGATCCCGAACACCTCGCCCCGCCGGATGTCGAGATCCACCCCGTTCACCGCGTCGACCTCGCCATAGCGCTTGCGAAGCCCGCGGACCGTCACCACGTCGTCCGTCATGCGTCCACCATCCCGCCGTGCCCGCGCGCGGGGAACGCCCGTACGGCCACGGCCGGGTCCACCGAACGGTGGACAGCGGCCGGGGACGGTCCCGGCACGGCGGGCCGCTCGCAGGGACGGGCACGTACGCCCGCGTGGCGGGTTCCGCGGGGCGGGGTGATGATGGGGGCACCGGAGGGCGGTGGGGCTCATGGGGCGCAAAAACCACGACCCCGTGTCCGCGGGTGAACTGGCCGCTCCGCGGCGCAGCACCGCGGAGCGCGCGGCGCACGGCAAGGCTGTCAGGCAGCACATACCCCGTTCGGCGCATGCCCGCTACGAGGCGGGGCCGGAGCGCTTCGACCCCGTCGCGGTGCTGGAGGGGCAGTCCGCCGACCGGGTGCCCGAGCTGGTGCCGATCCGCTACGGGCGCATGCTGGAGTCGCCCTTCCGCTTCTACCGCGGCGCCGCCGCGATCATGGCCGCGGACCTCGGGGCGGCCCAGCACACCGGCCTGACCGCCCAGCTGTGCGGCGACGCCCATCTGCTGAACTTCCGGCTGCTCGCCTCGCCGGAGCGGCACCTCGTCTTCGACATCAACGACTTCGACGAGACGCTGCCGGGCCCCTTCGAGTGGGACCTCAAACGCCTCGCGACCAGTCTGGAGATCGCCGCCCGCGCCCGCGGCCTGTCCGGCGGGCAGCGCACCGCGGTCGTCCGCGGCGCCGTCGAGTCCTACCGCGAGCGCATGCACCTGTTCGCGGGCATGGACACCCTCGACGTCTGGTACGCCCTCGACGACACCGACCAGCTCGGCGCCCTGCTGGACCAGGGCCCCGGCACGCGCCCGGACAAGGCCGTCCGCAAGCGCACGGGCAAGGCGCTCGCCAAGGCCCGCACCCGCGACACCGCGCAGGCCTTCGGGCGGCTCGCGCACGTCGTCGACGGCCGGCCGCAGATCGTCGCGGACCCGCCGCTCATCACCCCGGTGCGCGAGCTGCTGCCCAAGGGCGAGGAGCGCGGCGAGCTCACCGGCTGGCTGCGCGGGCTGCTGGAGCGCTACGCCCGGAGCCTGCCCGCCGAACGGCAGCTGCTGCTCAGCCGCTTCGAGGTCGTCGACATGGCCCGCAAGGTCGTCGGCGTCGGCAGCGTCGGCACCCGCTGCTGGGTGATCCTCGCGGTCGGGCGGGACGCGGACGACCCGCTCGTGCTGCAGGCCAAGGAGGCCGGCCGGTCCGTCCTCGCGCCGTACACCGGCGGACCGGGCGCCGGCCGCGGGCACCAGGGGCGGCGCGTGGTGGAGGGCCAGCGGCTCATGCAGTCCGCCGGGGACATCCTGCTCGGCTGGGTGCGGGTGACCGGCCTGGACGGGCGGCAGCGGGACTTCTACGTGCGTCAGCTGCGCGACTGGAAGGGCATCGCCCGACCGGAGACCATGACGCCCGACATGCTGCGGCTCTTCGCCCGGGTCTGCGGCGCCTCGCTGGCCCGCGCGCACGCCCGCTCCGGCGACCCCGTCGCGATCGCCGCCTACACCGGCACCGGCGACGTCCTCGACCGGGCACTCGGCGAGTTCGCCGAGGCCTACGCCGACCGCAACGAGGCCGACCACCGCGCCCTCGCGGCCGCGGCGTCCGACGGCCGCGTGACCGCGGCCGGCACCACACCCCGCTGACAGCGCTCACCACGCAGAACCGGAGGCAACCCATGAGCGACACCGTCTATCTCGCGTACGACTACCCCGTGCTCGGCGCCTTCCTGACCGCCCTGTGGGTCTTCCTGTGGGTCCTGTGGGTCTTCCTGCTCTTCCGCATCGTCGTCGACATCTTCCGGGACGACGACCTGGGCGGCTGGGCGAAGGCCGGCTGGCTGGTCTTCGTGCTGATCCTGCCCTTCCTGGGCGTGTTCGTGTACGTGTGCGTGCGGGGCGGCAGTATGGGCCGGCGCGAGGCGCGGCACGCGAAGGCGCAGCGCGCGGAGTTCGACGACTACGTGCGCAAGACCGCCGGCTCCGGCGGGTCCGCGGACGAGCTCGCCAAGCTGGCGGAGATGAAGCGCGAGGGACACCTCACCGAGGAGGAGTTCCAGCGGGCCAAGGAGAAGATCCTCAGCTGAGTGGGCGGACCGGGCGGACCGGTACATTGCCGCGCCGCGGCAATGTACCGGTCCGCCCGGCTGTGCACGTCGGTTCGACGTCAGTACACGTCGCGGACGTAGCGCTTGTCGGCGGCGAGCTGCTTGAGGTAGGCGGTAGCCGCTTCCGGCGTCATCCCGCCGTGGGCGGTGGCAATGGCGTGCAGGGCCCGGTCGACGTCCTTCGCCATGCGCGCGGCGTCCCCGCACACGTACACGTGCGCGCCGTCCTGGAGCCAGGACCACAGCAGGGGCCCGCGCTCGCGCATCCGGTCCTGGACGTACACCTTCGCGCGCTGGTCGCGGGAGAAGGCGGTGTCGAGCCGGGTGAGGGTGCCGTCGGCCCGGAAGGCGGCGAGGTCGTCCGCGTAGTAGAAGTCGGTGGCGCGGTGCTGCTCGCCGAAGAAGAGCCAGTTGGGAGCGCGGTGGCCGCGGGCGCGGCGCTCGTCGAGGAAGCCCAGGAAGGGCGCGACGCCGGTGCCGGGGCCGACCATGACCATCGGGGTGCCCGGGTCCGCCGGCGGCCGGAAGTGCGGGGAGCGGCGTACCTGCACGGGCACGGCGGTGCCGGGCTCGGCGTCGGCGAGGAAGGGCGAGCAGACGCCGCCGCGGGGCCGCCCGGCAGGGCTTTCGTACCGGACGACGGAGACGGTCAGGGCGATGGCGTACGGGTCGGTGAGCGGGCTGGACGATATGGAGTACTGCCGCGGCTGGAGCCTCTTGAGCACCGCGGCCCATTCGGCGGCCTCGGCGCGCACCGCGAACTCCGCGACGACGTCCACTGCCTGCCGGCCCCATGACCACGCGGCCAGCTCGTCCTTGTTGTCGGGCCGCAGCAGCTTGCGCAGCAGCCGGCCGTGGGTGTGGTCGCGGTCGCGTTCGGCGAGGAAGCGCAGCAGGTCGGGGGTGATGCGGGTGATGTCGAGGTGGTGCCGCAGGGCCTCGCCGAGGCTGATGTCACCCGCGCCGGGAAGGGCGACGGCGGTGTCCGCGGCCAGGCCGGTGACGTCGAGCCACTCGGCGACGAGGGAGGGCGCGTTGACCGGAGTGACGCTGAGCGCGTCGCCTGCCTCGTACGGCAGCGGGACGGGGCTGTCGCGGGTGTCGAGGACGAAGCGGCGTACCTCCTTGGCGGCGCCCGGCAGGCTGAGCAGCCGGTTGCCGGTCAGGCGCGCGGTGCCGGACGCGGGGCGGCGCTGCCTGGCCGGCGCGGGCGCCGGTACGACCGTGGCGGTGGCGGTGGCGGTGGCGGTGGCGGCGGGGGCCGGGGTGGCCGGCGGGCCGGACAGGGCGGCCAGGACCTGGTCGAGCCAGGCCAGGGCGGACGGTTCGTAGTCCGGCTCGCAGTCGGTGCGGGGTGCCAGGCGGACGCCGCCCAGCTCGCCGAGGCGCTCGTCGAGGCGGCGGCCGTGGCCGCAGAAGTCGGCGTAGGACGAATCGCCGAGGGCGAGAACGGCGTAGCGGCGGCCGTCGAGCCGCGGGGTGTCGGGTGCGGTGAGGGCGTCCCAGAAGCCGGTGCCGTTGTCGGGGGCGTCGCCGTCGCCGAACGTGCTGGTGATGAGGAGCAGGTCGGCGGCGGCCGGGAGCGCGGCGGGGGAGGCGTCCGCCATGCCCAGGAGGGTGGCGCGGTGCCCCGTCCCGGCGAGCCGCTCGGCGGCCGCGGCGGCGAAGTCCTCGGCATTGCCGGTCTGCGAGGCCCACAGGATCACCACGTCCCGTCCGGCGGGGGCGGCCGGGGCGGCGGGTGCGGAGGTGCCCGGCAGCCGCGAGTACATCCCGGCGAGCGCCCCGTTGACCCACTGCGCGTGCTCGGGCGTGAAGGGCGCGTCCGGCGGCAGCACGGGCACCCCGGCGAGCCCCGACCCCAGCCCTGCGAGGAAGCCCACGAGGTAGCGCCGTTCGGCCCCGTCGAGCACGGGCGGCGCCATGTCCTGCACGCCGAAGACGCCCGCGGCCGCGTAGGCGGCTTCCCCCGGCCCGATGGTCCCCGCGTCCGCGTCCGGCGCGGGAGGGCGCGTGAAGGCTTCCGGGAGGGCCTGCGCGGGTGCCTCCGGGACGGGCGCGGCCGCCACGCGCGTCAGCGACACCGCGCAGACCTTCAGCTCGGGCTGGAAGGACACCGGGTCGACCGCGTCGCTCGTCACGGCGTTGACGCTGAGGTATTCGCCGAAGAGGTCGTTCCAGTGGAAGGGCGCGAAGCAGCAGCCCGGCAGGACCCGGTCGGTGAGTACCGCGGGCAGCACGGCCCGCCCGCGCCGGGAGGCGACCTCGACGGCGTCGCCCTCGGCGATGCCCAGCTCGGCGGCGTCGCGCGGGTGCAGCTCCACGAAGGGACCCGGGTTGAGGCGGTTGAGCTTGGGCACGCGGCCGGTCTTGGTGAGGGTGTGCCACTGGTGCTGCACCCGCCCGGTGTTGAGCACGTACGGGAAGTCGTCGTCCGGCATCTCCGCGGGCGGTACGTGGGGGCGCGGGTGGAAGACGGCGCGCCCGCTGGGGGTGGGGAAGCGCAGCCCGCCGTCCTCCTCGACGTAGCGGATCGGGTTGCGGTCCGGGCCGTCCGCGGTCGGCGCGGGCCACTGCACGGGGGTGCCGCGCAGCCGCTCGTACGTGACGCCGCGCAGGTCGTAGCCGGTGAGCGGGTTGTGGGCGCGGCGGATCTCGTCGAAGACCTCCTCGGCGTCCGCGTAGTCGAAGGCGTCCCCGTAGCCCATGGCCCGGGCGACGCCGGCGATGATCTGCCAGTCCGGCAGGGCCTCGCCGGGCGGGTCGACGGCCTTGCGGGCGAGCGTCAGGTTGCGCTCGCTGTTGACCAGGACGCCGTCGGACTCCGTCCACAGCGCGCCGGGCAGCACGATGTCGGCGTACGCGTTGGTCTCGGTGTCGGCGAAGGCGTCCTGCGTGACGACGAACTCCGCCGCCTCCAGGCCCTCGATGACGGTGCGGCGGTTCGCCACCGAGGCGACGGGGTTGGTGCAGATGATCCAGCAGGCCTTGATCTCGCCGTCGGCCATGCGGCGGAACATCTCCACGGTGCCGCGCCCGACGCCGTCGGCCCTGACCGTGCCCGCGGGCAGGCCCCACAGCTCCTCCGCGAAGGCGCGGTCCTCGGCGACCAGCACCGAGCGCTGGCCGGGCAGGCCCGGGCCCATGTAGCCCATCTCGCGGCCGCCCATGGCGTTCGGCTGGCCGGTCAACGAGAACGGGCCGCTGCCGGGGCGGCAGATCGCTCCCGTCGCGAGATGCAGGTTGATCAGGGCGTTGGTGTTCCACGTGCCGTGCGTGGACTGGTTCAGGCCCATCGTCCAGCAGCTCACCCAGTTGGCCGCGCCGCCGATCAGCTCGGCGGCGCGGCGGATGTCCTGCTCCGCGAGACCGGTCGTCCCGGCGACCGCCGCCGGGGCGTAGTCCGCGAGGAAGTCGGGCATCGCCTCCCAGCCCTCGGTCCAGCGCCCGATGAAATCCGGGTCGGTGGCGCCCTCGGCGTGCAGCAGGTGCAGCAGGCCGTTGAGCAGCGCGAGATCCGTGCCGGGGCGCAACTGGAGGTGCAGGTCCGCCTTCGCGGCGGTCGCGGTGCGCCGCGGGTCCACGACGATGAGCTTCGCGCCCTGCTTGACCCGGTCCATCAGCCGCAGGAAGAGGACGGGGTGGCAGTCGGCCATGTTCGCGCCGATGACGAGGAAGACGTCGGCGCTGTCCAGGTCCTGGTAGGAGCCGGGCGGGCCGTCGGCGCCCAGCGACAGCTTGTAGCCGCTGCCCGCGCTCGCCATGCACAGGCGCGAGTTGGACTCGATCTGGTTGGTGCGGACGAAGCCCTTGGCGAGCTTGTTCGCCAGGTACTGAGCTTCCAGGCTGAGCTGACCCGACACGTACATTGCCACCGCGTCCGGGCCGTGCTCGTCGACGATCGCGCGCAGACGGCGGCCGGTCTCCGCGATCGCCTGCGCGGCGGGCGAGGGCGCGGCCTCCGCGCCGCGCTCGGCCCTCGTCAGGGCGGTCGTCAGGCGGCCGGGGGCCGCGAGCATGTCCGCGGTCGTCGCGCCCTTCGTGCACAGGCGGCCGTGGTTCGCCGGGTGCGACGCGTCGCCGCGGGCCCTCAGGACGGTACGGCGGCCGTCGGGGGCCGCACCCACGTCCAGGAGCAGGCCGCAGCCGACGCCGCAGTACGAGCACGCTGTGCGCACCGTCGTGGTCACCTGCGGGTCCTCCCACCCGCGGCCGCCGCGGCCGCGCCCGCGACACGCTAGACGCGGCCGATTTCACGGGGGTCACTCCGTGGGCTGCCCGGGGTTACGCGCTCCTTACACCTCGCGGGGCGGGGCGGTGAGGCCCTCGCGTATTGCCGTGGCGTGGGAATGTACCGGTCCGTCGGGGCTGGGCGGGCGGCTGCCCCCCAGCGTTTCGCCGGCAGGTGCCCCCACGCTTTCGTCCCCCCGCGCGGCATGACCGGGCCTTCCCGTTCCCTGGGCGTCACAGGGCCGGGACGCGGAGCCGGGTGGCGCGGAGGGTTTCGACGAGAGAGGCGGGGGCAGTGGCCACGGAGCCCGTGGTGTAGGGGGGTTCAGGGGCGTACTCGACCACGAGCTGAATCGCCTCGGCGACCGCGTCGCCGGCGATGCGGCCGGTGAGGGTGAAGGCGAGGTCGATGCCCGCGGAGACGCCCGCCGCCGTCGCGTACTTGCCGTCGAGGACGACCCGGTCCGTGCTGGGCACGGCACCGAACAGCGGAAGGTGTTCGAGGGCGAGCCAGTGGGAGGCCGCCCGCCGGCCCGTGAGCAGTCCGGCGCCGGCGAGCAGCAGCGAGCCCGAGCACACGGACGTGGTCCAGGCCGTACCCGGGTCGACGGCCCGCAGCCAGTCGAGGAGCGCGGGGACGCCGAGCGCCGCCTCCGTGCCGGGCCCGCCGGGCACGAGCACCAGGTCGGGCGCGGTGACCTCGGAGAGCGGCCGCTCCGCGGTCACGGAGAGGCCCATGTCGGTGCGTACGGGCCCGGCCTCGACGGCGGTGAGGACGACCTCGGCCCCAGGTATGCGGGACAGGACCTCGTACGGCCCGACGACGTCGAGCGCGGTGAAGTCCTCGTAGAGCAGGGCGGCGATCTGCACGGTTCAGCTCCTGACGCTGTGGAAGCGCCGGCGGTATTCGGCCGGCGGGAGGGCAAGGGTGCGGACGAAGGCGCGGCGCATGGCCTCGGGGGTGCCGTAGCCCGCGGCGCGGGCGACCTCGGCGATCCCGTCGGCGGTGTCCTCCAGCAGCCGCCGGGCCGCTTCGAGGCGCGCCCGGTCGACGTACCGCCCGGGCGTGACGCCGACCTCTGCGCGGAAGGCGCGGGCGAACTGCCGGGGTGAGAGCGCGGCGCGGGCGGCGAGCGCGTCGACGGACAGGTCCGCCTCCGGGTGCTCGGTGATCCAGCGCTGGACCTCGCGCAGCGGGTGCCGCTCGGCGAGCTGCGCGGCCAGTTGCGTGCTGAACTGTGCCTGGCTGCCGGGCCTGCGCAGGAAGACGACCAGGCCGCGGGCGACCGCGAGGGCCGCGTCGCGTCCGAGGTCGTCCTCGACGAGGGCGAGCGCCAGGTCGATCCCGGCGGTGACGCCCGCCGACGTGGCGTATTTCCCGTCCCGTACGAAGATCGGCTCGGCGTCCACCTCGGTGCCGGGGAAGCGGCGGGCGAGCGTGTCGCAGTACGCCCAGTGCGTGGTGGCCCGGCGGCCTTCCAGCAGCCCCGCCTCGGCGAGCAGGAACGCGCCCGTGCACACCGACACCACGCGCTCGGCGTCCGGTGCGAGCGCCGCGATACGGGCGACGGTCTCCGGGTCCGGCCGGTGGGTGCCGGACCCGCCGGGCACCAGCAGGGTGCCGGGCGGCGCGGCGGTGCGCAGGTCCTCGTCGGGCAGCAGCCGCAGCCCGGCGCTGGTGCGTACCGGACCGCCGCCCAGGGCCGCGGTCCGCACCCGGTACGCCGCGGAGCGGGCCGCGGGACCGGCGGCGGACGCGTGCACGGCGGCGGCGAAGACCTCGACAGGCCCGGTCACGTCGAGGCTCTGCACGCCGTCGAAGAGCACGACGAGCACGTCGTGGGCCGGGCGCCGGCCCGGGGGGCCGGGCGGGCCGCCGACGGGCGTTCCGTGGCTGGTCACGCTCCTCAGCGTGGCAGCGGGCCGCGGACGGCGGCAATGACGGATTTCCCACCTTTCCTGCCGTGTGCCTCGCGCGCCGGCGTGCGGGCATGCGAGAGGCCGCCGGCGAACGGAGTCGCCGACGGCCCTTCGGCGCACCGCGTGGGGGCGGTACGGACGTGTCAGCCGTTCGCGGTGCCGTTGCCGGACAGGACCGGGATGTCGTCGACGATGTGCGACAGGGGCTCGTCGCCCTGGGCCTGCGTCGAGTTCTCGGCGCACTGCTGGTTCTGCGGCGAGGTCAGGACGTTGACGTCCTGGGCGCTGATCGGGATCAGACCGATCAGCGAGCCGACGTTGGCCTTGACCGGGACGCCGAGGCACGGCTTGTTGACGCTGCCCTGGACCAGGCCGATCTGCGGGCTCTGGGTGCCGCTGGTGACGGTGTTGCCGTAGTTCTGCTCCGCGCCGTTGCCGTTGACCGTGGTGGTGCCCTGGTCGTCACCGAGCGCCATGGCCGGGGCGGCGGTCACGCCGACGGCGGCGACGGAAGCGGCGAGGGCGGCTCCGGCGAGCATCTTCTTGATCATTGTGTGTCCCTTTGCGGTGCTCGTGGCACGGTTCATGAAAGGTCTGAGCGGCCTGGCCAACCGCCCAGGGAGGGTCTGGTTCCGGCGATTCACTCCACGTGGAGCGGGCCCGCCGCTGCCCTGCGGCCCGTCGGCCCACGACCCGCCCTCGGGTCGGCGGGCCGGGGGGCCGCCAGCCGGGTCAGCCGGCGAGGGCGCCCATCGGCAGCCCGCCGATCAGCGCGGCGCCCGGTACGGCGCCGGCCACCAGTGCGGAGCCGGCGAGGTCCTGGGCGGCGCCGGAGGCGTCCCCGACCAGGACGACCGCCGGGGCCTGCCCCTGCAGGGCGGCGCCCGCGTCGTCGATGGTGCGCACGGTGGAGTCGAGGTTCGCGCTGTCGGCGGCCTTCTGCAGCGGCTGCTCGGCGAGCGCCTGGTCCACGCCGCCGTTCACGCTGGTGGGCATGGTGCTCATGGTGCGGGCGTCGACGGGGTTGGCGGTGTCCGTGGTGGAGGCGAACGCGGGGGCTCCCACACCGACCGCCATCACGGAACCGGCCACGACCGCTGCGACCTTCGAGAACTTCACTTGCCACCCTTTCGGTACCGCGGGATGTCTGTCGTCCCGCTCAACGACTACGGAGCGCGACGGAAACTGTGTGCCGCGCCGCCGCCCGAGAATCACCCGATAGAGCGCGGTGTCGAGGTCGCGCGCTCGTACGTTCGCGCGGTAAGCGCGCAGGAACGGGATCCGTGGGCGGGCGGCGGGCGGCAGGCGTCGCTCAGGAATACGTGCGCCGGATGCGCGCGGCCCGGGCGGAGCGCCGGTAGATCAGCGTGCCGCCCAGCAGCAGGACCGCGCTCGCGCCGGCGGCGGCCCCCATCGCACCGCCCGACGCGCCCGTCTCCGCGAGCTGCGTGTGCACCTCGGGGGCCGGGGCGTGCGGCGCGACGTGCGGCGGGGCCACGTGCGGCGTGGGCGTGCCGTTCGCGCAGGAGTTGCCGAACGCGGGGTTCAGCAGCCCGACGACGTCCACGGAATTCCCGCACACGTTCACCGGCACGTGGACCGGGAGGCTCACGCTGTTCCCGGACAGCACTCCCGGCGAGCCCTCCGTGTTGCCCTGTGCGGTCGCGCCGCCGCCGCCACCGCCGGCAGCGGCCGCGTTCGCGGCGGCGGCGATCGCCGCCGCGTCCGTCTCGGAGGAGGAGGCTGCCGCGGAGGACGGAGAAGGCGCGCCTCGGTCCTGCGGCGACTGGTCCTCGGCCGAGTGGCCGGGTGCGTTCTGCCCGCCCTCCGCCGCGGTATCCGCGTGCGCGTAACCTCCCGTCACCGCGAGGATGCTGCTTGCCGCAGCAACGGTGAGCAGACCCCGGTTCAGAATCTGTCGTCGCATGGACTTTCTCCACTCGTGCAAAAGGGTGGTGCAGATGACGGACCGCCCCGGAGTGCGCTGCACAGGGCCCGGGGCGGCTCCTTGTCGGCCGGCGCGTGACGGCCGGCCGTCGGTGTCGATCGGCCTACGGCCGTCGTCAGCCGTTGTTCTCGCAGACGTTGCCGAAGGTCGGGTTCAGCAGGCCGATGACGTCGACGGTGTTGCCGCACACGTTCACCGGGACGTGGACCGGAACCTGGACCAGGTTGCCGGACACCACGCCCGGGGAGTTGGCGGCGCCGCCGAGCGCGCCGGAGCTGGCGAAGGCCGGGCTGGCGACACCCATGGCCACGACGGTGCCGGCGGCGAAGGCCGCTGCCTTGGTGAGCTTCTTCACGTTTCTACTCCTCTAATTTTCCGGCGCTTCGGATGGAGCGCCGCCACGGATTTCGTGCCGACCGGTCCCGGGTGACGGGCCCGTGCGCACCGCGCCGACTGGTAAACGAGCATTGGTGCCGTCAGGTGACTCCTTCTGCTTCTCCTGATGCCATCAATCACTCGAATGGAGGGTGTAGGTGACATGTGAGGGGAAATACAGAAGGGAAGAACGGCTCCGGCCGCCGCTGCCGCATCAGCGAACGGAGCCGCGCGAGGGGGCCCCTCGCGGCGCCTTCCGGGGAGCCGACCTCAGCCGTTGGCCTGGCCGTTGCCGGTCAGGACCGGGATGTTGTCCAGGATGTGCGACAGCGGCTCGTCGCCCTGCGACTGGGTGGAGTTCTCGACGCACTGCTGGTTCTGAGGCGAGGTCAGGACGTTGAGGTCCTGGACGCTGACCGGGATGGCGCCGATGAGCGAGCCGGCGTTGGCCTTCAGCGGCAGGCCGACGCAGGGCTTGTTGAGCGAGCCCTGGACCAGGGCGAAGGACGGGCTCATGTAGCCGCTGGTGTAGGTGTTGCCGTAGCTCTGCTCGGCGCCGTTGCCGTTGACGGTGGTGGTGCCGTTGTCGTTGCCGAGAGCCATTGCCTGCGGGGCGGCGACCGCGGCCGAGATGCCCGCGACGGAGGCGGCCACGGCAGCCGTGGCGAGGAACTTCTTGATCACGGTGGATCCTTTGCGAAGTGGAGCGGTGTGCCCCGGAAGACGGTCGCTCTGACCAACCCCGCGACTGGCGATTAGTAATGACGTTTCACCCGAACGGATAGTGGTGCGCGCGGCGGACCGGCTTCGCAAGGCATGAGGGTGAACATCCGGGGCGTCGCGTTGACGCGGCGTCAATGCGCCGCTCTGCGCGTCCGTGGTGGGCGGTGCCTGGATTCGGGTGCGGGCGGTGTGATGGTCGTAAGAAGCTGCAAAAATAACGCTCTCGCTCGCGCGGCTTGCGTGATTTTCGACGCGCCGTCTGTCAGCGTGCATTTCTGTTTCCGGCGTTCCAGCGTTTCCGGTTTCCGGCGATGACATGGCCGGCTCGGCATTCGTGGGGCACGGAGGCGCGCGCGGGCCA
Organism: Streptomyces sp. NRRL F-5123; assembly: GCF_000721495.1. Taxonomy (GTDB): domain Bacteria; phylum Actinomycetota; class Actinomycetes; order Streptomycetales; family Streptomycetaceae; genus Actinacidiphila. The sequence goes on along the minus strand of NZ_JOHY01000002.1, from coordinate 66,393 downwards.
CGCAGCGGCCAGCGGAACCGAGTGGCGGGGTTTGACGGGCATGTAGAGGGAGAACGGCGCGCGATGCCGCAACATCTTGACGGACTCGCCGGTCTGACGGTGCTGCACATGGTCCAGCCCGTCGAGGGCGGGGTGGCCCGCGTCGTCACGGACCTGGTCCGCGCGCAGGTGCGGGAGGGGGCCTGCGTCGTCGTCGGATGCCCGGCCGGGGAGGAGCTCGGCCCTTGCCGGGGCCCCGCCTCCGGGCCGTCCGAGTCGTCCGCAGCTTCCGCCGGCCTGCTCCCCGTGCCCCTCGGGCCCGACACGCTCGCCGTCGCCGCAGGGCGCGCGGGCGCGCGGGTCGTGCGCTGGGACGCCCGGCGGGCACCCGGCGCGGGGCTGGGCCGCGAGGTCGCGGCGGCGGCACGCGTGGTGCTGGAGGTGCGGCCCGACTTGGTTCACCTGCACAGCGCCAAGGCCGGACTGGTCGGCCGGCTCGCCCTGCGCGGCGCCCTGCCCACCGTCTTCCAGCCGCACGCGTGGTCCTTCGACGCGGTCGGCGGCCCCACCGCCCGTGCGGCGCGCGCCTGGGAGCGGTACTCCGCGCGCTGGGCGGACCGTGTGCTGTGCGTCAGCGACGCCGAGCGCCGCGCGGGCCTCGCCGCGGGCGTACGGGCCCGCTGGGCGGTCGTGCGCAATGGCGTCGACCTCGCCCGCTTCACCCCTGCCGCCGACCCTGCAGCCGTCCGGGCCGCCCTGCCCGCCTTGTCGGACGCCGGGCCCGGCACGCCGCTCGTGGTGTGCGTCGGGCGGCTCTGCCCGCAGAAGGGCCAGGACGTGCTGCTGCGGGCATGGCCCGCGGTGGCCGCGGCGATGCCCGAGGCGCGGCTCGTCCTGGTCGGCGACGGGCCCGACCGGCCGCGGCTGCTCGCGGGCGCGGGGCCGGGAGTCCTGCTCGCGGGCGCCGCCCGCGACACCGTGCCGTGGTACCAGGCCGCGGACGTGGTGGTACTGCCCTCCCGCTGGGAGGGCATGGCGCTGGCCCCGCTGGAGGCGATGGCCTGCGGCCGGCCGGTGGTCACCACCGACGTCAGCGGCGCCCGCGAGACCCTGCACCCGGAGGACGGGGACGGCTGCGTCGTCCCGGTCGGCGACCCGGCCGCGCTGGCGGCGGCGCTGCTGCGGCTGCTCGCGAACCGGCCGTTGCGCACGGCCGCGTCGCTGCGCGCCCTCGCGCACGCCCGCGCACACCACGACGTGACCCGTACCGCGGCGGATGTCGCGGCGCTCTACCAGGACGTGCTCCGGCTCCCCCGGCCCGCCCGCCCGCGGCAGCTGCCGCGGTGACCCCCGACCCCGTCCCCGCTCCCCCGGCCGAGCCGGGCGCCGGAGAGGGCAGCGCGGTACCCGCCGCACGCTTGCACGCCCCCGCGGACCCCGAGTCGGGCGTGACGGCCGGAACCCGGCCCCGTCCCGGCCCCGGGGCGACGGATTCGCCCCGGGAAGGCGGGGCGGACGCGGAGGGCGGTCCGGAGACGTCGGACGCGGGTGCGTCGGAGGTCGGGGGGCCGGGGGCGCCGGCGGGTGCGGCGCGTTCGGAGGCTTCGGCGCGGGCGGGCGCGGGTGGTTCGGGGGCGACGGGTGCGGTGGAGGTCGCGGGGCCGGGGGTACCGGCGGGTCCGGAGCCGAAGGGTTCGGCGATGGGTGCGGGGGTGGCCGGGCGGGTGTACGACGTGGCAATTGCCGGTCCGCCGTGGCGGCCCGTCCCGGAGGAGCCGGGGTCGGCGCGGACGGGCGAGGCGGACGCGGGGGTCGGCGACGCCGGGCGTCGCGGGCCGGGACACGGGACTGCCGCGCGGGAGCACGAGCGGGCCGCGGCGGGGGAGGCGGCGTACGCATCCGCCGGGGCCCGTACGCATGACGAGCACGGGAGCGGGCCCGTAGGGCGGCCCGAGGGGTATCCGCGGCACCGGGCGGTGCGGGAGCGGGTCGGGACGGCGCTGGCCGCCGCTGACTGCGCCGGGGCCCTGACGGGCGTGGTGGCCGTCGTGCCGCCGCGGACGGCGCTGGCCTGCGGGGTCGTCGCCGGGTGCCTGCTGGTGGCCCAGCAGCGGGCCGGGCTCTACCGGCCCGGCTTCGCGCCCGGGGCCTTCGCGGAACTGCCCGGGCTCACCGGCCGTACGGTGCTGGCCTGGGGGCTGTTCGCCGCCGTCGCCCTGCCGGGGCCGCCCGGCTGGGCCGCGTTGCTGGCGGCCGTCGGCGTGACCGTCGCCGTTGCGGGCACGCTGCGGGCCGCGGTGTACGGTGCACGGCGCTTCGCGGCCCGTAGGAGGCCCGCCCCGACCCTGGTCGTCGCGGCGGACGCGGCTTCGGCGGGGCGTATTGCCGCGGTCCTGCACGCGCGCCCCGAGTACGGGATGCGCCCGGTGGGCCTCGCCGCGCCCGTGCCGGTGCGGCCCGCGCCGCCGGAGCCCGAGCCGCCCGCGGCCGTACCCGTGCAGCAGGCGCCGCAACTGCCGCCCCCCGTGCTGCCGGTGCTGCCCTCGCCGGGCGAGGTGACGCGGGCGGTGGTGCAGGACGCCGTGCGGCACGCCGTCGTGACCGGGCCCGGGACGCCCGACGCCCGCATCATTGCCACGGTGCGCCTGCTGGCCGCGCAAGGGTGCGTGCTGTGGCGGGTAGAGGGCGTCGACGGCGCCCTTCCGCACGGGCGCGGGTGGACGGCCCACGGGCACCTGTGGGGCTACGCGTGCCACCGGCTCGACCCGTACCCGCCGACCGCCGCCCGCTCCGCGCGAGGCGCCAAGCGGGCGCTGGACGCCGCCGTCGCCGCCGCCGCGCTGCTGTGCCTGGCGCCGCTGTTCGGCGCATGCGCGCTGGCCGTACGGCTCGCGGACGGCCCCGGCGTGATCTTCCGGCAGGAGCGGATCGGGCTGCACGGGCGGCCCTTCACCCTGCTCAAATTCCGCACTCTGCGCCCCGCCGACGAGCGCGAGTCGGCGACGCTGTGGAGTGTCGCCGGCGACCGGCGCATGAGCCGCGCGGGCCGGCTGCTGCGCCGGACCTCCCTGGACGAGCTGCCCCAGCTCTGGAACGTCCTGCGCGGCGATATGAGCCTCGTCGGGCCGCGCCCGGAACGCCCGCACTATGTGGCGCAGTTCAGCCGGACCCTGCCGGGATACGCCGACCGGCACCGGATGCCCGCGGGTATCACCGGGCTCGCGCAGGTGCACGGGCTGCGCGGCGACACCTCCATCGCCGACCGGGCACGCCTCGACAACCACTACATCGACAGCTGGACGCTCTGGCAGGACGTGTCGATCCTGCTGCGCACCGCCGTCACGGTGTTCCGCCACGCGGGGAGCTGACGTGCCGTGAACGTGACGAAGCTGCTCCGCTCCGGTCGCCCGGCAGGGCCCCGGCCCGGCGTATTGCGCAGCCGTGCGGTGTGCGCCGCCGCGTCCGAGCCCTTTCTCCTGGCGGGAGGTGGGCCGGCGTGACGCTCGCCGCCGTCGTCGGCCTGCCCTCCGCCGGCGGGCGGGCGGTGCCCGTGCTGCGGCGCTACGCACCGCTCGCGCCCGTGCTGGCCACCGTGCTGCTGCTGGCCCTGCCGGCGGCCGCGGGGGACGTGAGCGCGTCCGGCAAGGTCACGCCGGCGGACGCCGCCTCCGCCGTCCTCGTCGTGACCGCCGTGGTGCGGTGCCTGCGGGAGCGGCTCCGGCCGTTGACGGCTGCCTCCGCCGCCGTGCTGGGGGCGCCTGCGGTGGGGTTCGCCGTCGCCGCCGCGACGTCCCTCGACCCGGGCGCGGGGGTCACCGGATTCCTGCGCTACGTGCAGGTCTTCGTGGCGGTGCCCGCGGCGGTGGTGATGCTGCTGCGCGACCGGCGGGACTTCGGCGTCGTCGCCGGCGCGATCGTGCTGCTCGCCCTCGTGCAGGGCGCTGTCGGCACGTGGCAGTACGCCACGGCGAACGGCGCCTCGTACATGGGCCGGGACATCCGCGCGGTCGGCACGTTCGGGCCCTCCGACGTCATGGGGATGGCCACGGTCGTCGCGTACGGCCTCGTCGTCGCCCTCGGCTACGCCCTTGCCACGCCGTCGCCCGGCGCCCCGCGGTGGCTGCGGCCCGCGGCAGCGTCCTGCGCCGCGCTCCTCGCCGTACCGCTCGCGGTGTCCTTCAGCCGGGGGACGTGGATCGCCACCGCGCTCGCCTGCGCCGTGACGGTCCCGCTCGCCGGGCGGCGGCAGGTGCTGCGCGCCCTTGCCGCGCTCGCGGCCGCCGCGGCGGCGGGGGTCGTCCTGGTCGGCGGCTTCGGCGCCGGGTCGCAGGTGATCGGCGCGCGGGTCGCCAGCATCACGGAGGTCACCGCCGCGCCCGACTCCTCCGTCAGCGACCGCTACACCCTCTGGTCCGCCGCGCTCGGCATGTGGCGCGAGCACCCGCTCACCGGCGTCGGCCTGAAGCGCTTCCCCGCCGAGCGCGACGGGCACGCTGCCCTCGGCCTCTCGTCGGCGAGCGACACCGGCGGTGCGGGGCAGGGCTTCGCGCGCGAACCCCTGCTCTCCCCGCACAACATGTACCTGCTCGTCCTGAGCGAGCAGGGCCTGCTCGGCTGCACCCTGCTGGCCGGCGGCTGGGCCGCGCTGCTCGTCCTCGGCCTGCGCCGGCTGCGCGCCGCCCCCGCCGCGTCCCGCGCCGCCGGACTCGGCGCGGTGGGCCTGCTGCTGTGGCAGTGCACGGATTTCGGCTACGCCGACATCGGCGGCCCCTCCACCGCCGCGACGGCCGTCCTGCTGGGCCTCGCGGCCTGGTGGGCCCTCCACGCGGCCCCCGCAGGGAGCGAACGGTGAACGCCCCGCTGCGGCCCGCCGCCGCACATGCCCTCGCAGCCGCCCGGACGCGGGCGCTGAGCCGCCTGCGGAGCGCTCGGCGGGCGGCTCCGGCGGGCCAGGCCGGTCCACCGCCCGGGGAGGCCGCCGGGCCGCCGCCCGTGGCGCAGGACCTGCTCCGGCCGCGGTCGGCTGCCGACACGGCGGAGGCGGCCGCGTGCCTCGCCGTGTCCCCGCCCGCCGAGCCGGAGCCGTTCGGAACGCGGGCCGAGGCGCGGGGTTCTGGCACCTGCGGAGGTGACGGTGTGGGGGACGCGGCGAAGCCGACCGCGCGGGAGGCCGCCGCGCCGCCGGGCTCGCCTGCGTCGCTGCCCGTCGCGCGGGATGCCGTGCGGGGAGCCGGTGCGGCCGGAGGTGTCGTCGGGGCGCGGGAATATGTGGGGCGGGGGTTCGTGGCGCGGGCCGCGGCGGTCACCGCGGGGCTGAGCGTGGCCGGGTCGGTGCTGGGGCTGGTGCGGGACCAGGCCATCGCGCGGTTCTTCGGCGCGGGGACGGGCAGCGACGCCTTTCTCGTCGCCTGGACGGTGCCGGAGATCGCCGCGACCGTTCTCATCGAGGACGCGATGGCCCTGCTGCTCGTGCCCGCCTTCAGCGCGGCCCTAGCCAAGGGCGGTACCGCCGCGCTCATCCGTGGCACATTGCCGCGTCTTGTCGCTCTGCTCGCCGTTGTGACGGCCGCGCTCTGCGCTGCGGCCCCGCTCGCCGTCCGCGTCCTGGCCCCGAGTCTGCCCGACCCCGCGCTCGCCGCGGCGTGCACCCGGCTGACCGCCACCACCGTGCTCGCCTTCGGCCTGGCCGGCTACCTCAGTGCTGCGCTCCGCGCCCACCACCGCTTCCTGCCGCCCGCGGCGATCTACGTGGCCTACAACGCCGGCATCGTCGCGACCCTGCTGGCACTCCACCGCCCGGTCGGCGTCCGGGCCGCGGCGCTGGGGGTCGCGGTGGGCGGGGCCCTGATGGTGCTGGTGCAACTGCCGCCGTTCCTGCGGGTGGTACGGGAGCGCGGCGGCTGCGCCGAGGCGGCCGAGGGCTCGGACCGCCGCGCGTCCGAGGCGGCCGCGGACTCGTCGGACCCCTGCGCGACGGGACGGCCCGGTGCGGACCGCCGGGCGCGGCACCGGCGCCCGAACCGCGTCGCGCGCGGCAAGGGCGGCGGGCTCGCGGTGGGGCTGGTCCTGCCGGTGGTCGTCTTCGCCGTCAGTCGGCAGGCGCAGGTGCTCGTCGAGCGGTATTTCGCCGCCGGCCTGCCCGCCGGGGCCATCTCGCACCTCAACTACGCGCAGAAGGTCGCACAACTGCCGATGGTGCTCTCGCTCATGGTCTGCACCGTGACCTTCCCCGTCGTCGCCCGCGCTCTCGCCGCCGGGGACCGGGAGGGCGCGCGGCGGCGCGTCGAGCGTGACCTCGCACTCGCATGCGTCGTTGTACTGCTGGGCACGGCGTACGTCCTCGCGTGCGCGCCGCAGCTCGTCGGCGTGCTCTTCCAACGCGGTGCGTTCGGCGCCGCGGACACCGCAGCGACCGCGGCGGTCATGCGCGTCTATGCGCTCGGGCTGCTCGGCCAGAGCCTTGTCGGCGCCCTTGTCCGCCCGTACTTCTCCGCGGCGCGGCCCACGTGGTTCCCCGTCGCGGCAATGGCCGCGGGACTCACCGTCACGCTCGCCGCGGATGCCGTCGCCGTCGGGACCTGGGGCGCGTACGGGATCGCCGCGGGGAATGCCGCGGGGATCAGCGTGACCGCCGTGCTGCTGCTGCGGGGGCTGCCCGCGCGGGCCGTGCCCGTCAGGGTGGGCGCGCTCGCGGTGGTCGTGGCCCGGTACGTGCTCGCCGCCGTCGTGGCGGCGGGCGCCGGGTGGTGCACCGCGCGGCTGCTGCCCGGGTCGGCGGTGGCCGGCGCGGGCGCCTGCTGCCTCACCGTTCCACTCGTCTTCGCCGCCGCGGCCGCCGCGGTCGGCGCGCCTCTCAGGAGCCTGAGCCATGCCGTCTGACGCCGCCGCACCGGCACCGTGGGTGCTGATGTACCACTCCGTCGCCGAGGGACGTGAGGACCCCTGCAAGGTCACCGTGAGCCCGCGGCGGCTCGCCGCGCACCTCGGCTGGCTGCGGCGGGCCGGGCTCACCGGCGTCGGCGTCGGTGAACTCCTCCGGGCCCGTGCGGAAGGCCGCGGGCGCGGCCTGGTCGGGCTCACCTTCGACGACGGCTACGCGGACTTCCTCACCGGCGCGGTGCCGCTGCTGCGGGCGTACGGGCACCGGGCCACCGTCTTCGTGCTGTCCGGCCGGCTCGGCGGCGACAACGCGTGGGACGCGGAAGGGCCCCGCAGAGCGCTGCTGGACGCGGAAGGGGTCCGCGCCGCCGCGCAGGCCGGGATGGAGGTCGGCTCGCACGGGCTGCTCCACCGCGACCTCACCGCCTGCGAGGACGCCGCTCTCGCCGCGGAGGCCGCCGGAAGCAGGCAGATCCTCGGAGCGCTCACCGGGGAGGCCCCGGCGGGCTTCTGCTACCCGTACGGGGCCGTCAACGCGCGGGCGGTGGCGGCGGTGCGCGCCTCCGGGTACGCGTACGCCTGCGCGGTGACGCCGCCGGCGGGGCTCGCCGCAGGGCCCTACGCCTTGCCGCGGGCGTACGTCGGCGAGCGCGACCACGCCGGGCGGCTCCTGGCGAAGGGCCTCCTCCATCGCATGCCGGCGGCCCGCTCCGCCCTCCGCCGGGGGGCGGGGACCCGTGCGTAACCCCTGCGGGGTGCGGAGGAGGGGGCTCGGCCTGCGGCCGGCGGCCCGCTTTTCGCGGGGGGCGGCGGGGGAGGGGGCGCCACTTGCCGTGGCGTGGCAATGTGCCGGTCCGTTCCGGCCGGGCGCGCGGTTCTCCCCCGGGGCTTCGCCCGGGAGGAGCTCCCGCGCGTCCCTCGGCAACGCTCGTCCGGTGGGGTGCGGGTCGGCTCCGGCGGTGGGGGGATGAAGGTGCTGCACGTCATCACCGGGCTCGGGGTGGGTGGGGCGGAGCAGCAGCTCAGGCTGCTGGTGCGGGAGATGGCCGGCGCCGTTCCGGCCGCGCAGGTCGTCGCGTTGACGAACGCGGGGGCTGTGGCCGAGGGGATCAGGGCGGACGGGTTCCAGGTCACGGATCTGGGGATGCGGGGCAATCGCGACCTTGCCGCGTTGCCGCGGCTCGCGCGGCTGATCCGGGCGGGCGGCTTCGACCTCGTCCACACGCATCTGTACCGCGCGTGCGTGTACGGGCGGGTCGCCGCCCGCCTGGCGGGCGTGCGCGCGGTCGTGGCGACCGAGCACTCGCTGGGCGACTCGCAGATCGAGGGTCGCCCGTTGAGCGCGGGGACGCGGGGGCTCTACCGCGCGACGGAGCGCCTCGGCGCCGGGACCGTGGCCGTGTCGGTGACCGTCGCGGAGCGGCTGCAGGCGTGGGGCGTGCCGGAGCAGCGCATCCATGTAGTGCCCAACGGCATCGACCCGGAGCGCTTCCGCTTCGACCCCGCCGTGCGGGCGGCGGCACGGCGGAGTCTCGGCCTGGACAAGGCGGCGTACGTCGTCGCCGGTGTGGGCCGCCTCGTGCCGGGCAAGCGGTTCGGCCTGCTGGTGCGCGCGGTGGCCGCGAACCCCGGAACGTACCTGCTGCTGACGGGTACGGGGCCGGAGCGCGGCCCGTTGCAGCGGCTCGCGGAGGAGGCCGGGGCCGCGGACCGTGTCCGGGTCGTCGGCGAGGTCGGGGGCGGGGGCGGGGCGGGCGGCGGCCCGGACGTCCCCGGCCTGCTGGCCGCCGCGGACCTCTTCGTGTCGCCGAGCGCGGAGGAGGCCTTCGGGCTCGCGGCGGTGGAGGCGCTCGCCGCGGGGCTCCCGGTGCTGTACGCGGCCTGCCCGGCGATCGAGGACCTGCCACTCCAGGACGCGCCTGGAGCGAGCCGGACGGGCGGCTCGGCGGAGGAGATCGCCGCGGCGATCGCGCGGCAGCGCCGCGCGGGGCCGGTACGGCTGGCCGTGCCCGCGGCGGTCGCGTACTACCACATCGCCAACACAGCGGACCGGGTCCTGGCGTTGTACGCCGCGGCGCTCAGGTCCGCCCGGAAGAAATGAGCTCCTGTATGAGGGCACTCCCGAGGGCAGCGCGGTGGGCCGCGCTGCCGCTGGGCGTCGGCTTCGGCATGCTCGCGGGTCTGGGCTGGGGTATTGCCGCGACTCCGCAATATGCCGCGACCAGCTACGTGATGGTCGTGTCGCAGCGCGCCGACCCGGCCGCCGCGCTGGGGTTCGCGCAGGCCTACGGGCGGGTGGTGACCGGTACCGCGGTGCTCGCGGGCGCGCAGGCCGCGGCCGGTACGTCCGCGGAGCGGCTGCGCGGGCACGTGGAGTCGCAGACCTCCCCCGACGCACCGATGATCTCGGTGACCGGTACGGCGTCGAGCGGCGCGGCGGCGGCGCGTTACGCCAACGCCGTGGCCAAGTCCCTTGCCGCGACCGGTAACAAGGACGCCTCCGGCACGGGCGTGAGCCTGCTGCTCTTCGCGCCGGCGTCCGCGCCCGCCGCGCCGTCCTCCCCGTCCGCGGCACTGTCGGCGGCGGTCGGCGGGAGCGCCGGCGGGCTGCTGGGCGCCCTTGCCCTGCTGGTCCGCCCGGCCCCGCGCCGTACCCCGGACGCCGCCGACCCGGCCGCTCCCGTTCCCGCCCCCGCACCGTCGGTGCGGGAGACCGCATGACGCCGCCGCCCGACCCGGCGGCCGGCCGCGGACCGGCCGCCGGGTCGCCCGTGCCCCTGGCCTGCCGCGCAGTCCCGCAGGCCGCGCCCGCGCCCGCCGCGGGGGGCGCGGCGCCGCTCGTGGTCAGCGTGTGCCGGGAGAGCGGGGAGTTCGGGAGGCTCGCGGGGGAGTGGGGCGGGCTGTGGCGGCGGTGCGCGGGGGTGACGGGGTTCCAGGGGCACGGGTGGCTGCACTCGTGGTGGCTGGCGTACGGGGGGCGGGGGGACCGGCTCAGGGTCGTGCTGGTGCGCAGCGCGGGGGTGCTGGTGGGAGCGGCACCGCTGATGCGGACGTACCGGCCTGGGCCGGTCGTGGTGGCGCTCGGCGGGGGGATCACGGACTACACGGACGTGCTGGTCGCCGCGGACGGGGTGGCAGGGACGACGCCGGACGCGGTGGCCCGCGCGCTCGCCGAGGGGATCCGCGCGGTGGCGTGGGGCGCGGTCGTCGATCTGCGGGAGGTGCGGCCGGGGGCGGCGGCGTTCGCGGTGTACGACGCGTGGCGCGGGCCGAAGCGGCGGGCTGCCGGGTCGGTGTGCCTGGAACTGCCGGGGCTGCCGATGGCGGAGCTGATCGCGCGCGTGGGCAGCTCGCGCGGGCAGCGCATCCGTGCGAACCTGCGCAAGCTGGACGCCGCGGGGGTGACCGTGCGCGAGGCCGCCGCGCACGAGGTGCCGGACGCCGTGGCCGGCCTGCTGCGGCTGCACCGGGCGCAGTGGCAGGGCCGCGGGGTGACGCAGGAGCACCTGCGGCCTCGTTTCGCCGCGCACCTGACGCGCGCGGCCACGGCGATGGTGGCGTCGGGCGAGGCGGTGGTCGCCGAATTCCACGTCGGCGGCCGCGTCGTGGCCGCGAACCTCACGGTGCTCTCCCCCGCCCTCGCCGGCGGCTACCTCTACGGGGCCGACCCGGCGCTGCGCGACACCACGGTCGACGTCACGACGCTGCTGATGCGGCACGGCGTGCAGCACGCGGCAGGGGCGGGACGGCCGGTGCTGAGCCTGCTGCGGGGCGCGGAGCCGCACAAATTCCACTGGCGGCCAGAACACGTCGGCAACGAGCGGCTGCTGCTCGCGAGCCGCCCGCTCGGCCCCGTGCTCCACGCCCGTTACGCGCTCGCCCTCGCCCGCAGGCGGCTCGTCCGTACGGCGGCGGCCCGGCTGCCCGCCCTGCGGGCGTGGCGCACCCGGCTGCACAGCCTGCTCGCCTGCCTCCGGCCCCGGGCCTGACCCGCCGGGCAAGCCCGCTTCCCTTCACCCCCTCGCCGCCCTCGACGGGCTCGCCGCCGTCGACGGGCTCGGCACGGCAGCAGCCCTCGGGGGCACGGCACCTTTGCCCCTCCCCGGCGCCGGACTGGAGGTCCCCGGCGCGGGATGCGGCACCGTCGCTGTCACCGGCGCCCGTGAGGCCGGCGCACCGGACGGCTTACGGGCCGTGCTGGGCCGCGGGCTCGGCGACGACGAGGGCGTGCGGCCCACCGCGGCCATGGGCGCGGACAGCAGCTCACGGAAGACCTTCGACGACTGCGGGTTGGCCGTGCACTGCCACACGCCGTGCGGGCAGTAGTCGGTGACGGTCTGGTAGAGCGCGTGGTGATCGCTCATCCACCGCAGCATCCGTTCGACGTACGCGGTGTCGTCGCCGTTCTGGAACAGGCCCCACTCCGGGTAGGAGACCGCCTTGCCGTGCCGCGCCGCGAAGTCGACCTGCGCCTGGAGCCCGTACGGCTCGCTCACCTGGTGGTCGAAGGACGCGCCCGGCGGCTGGTCGTAGGAGTCCATGCCGATGACGTCCACCGTGCCGTCGCCGGGGTAGCACTCCGTCCAGGGGACGGCGTCCTGACCGCGGCTGGGGGCGAAGTCGAAGCGGAACTTCTGGCCGGGCACCGCGCGCATGGCCGCGACGATCCGCTGCCAGTACGCCCGCCAGCTCTGCGGGTCGGGGCCGCAGCGGTGGGCGTACGTCGTGCCGTTCATCTCCCAGCCGAGCACGATCACCGTGTCCGGCACGCCCAGTTCGACCAGATGCTGGGCGAGCAGCGAGAAGTGCGCGTCGAACGCGCCGCTCGCGCCCTGCCGCAGCAGACCGCGGACGCGGGTGTCCGAGATGCGCTCCTCGTTTCCGGCCTGCATCGGCACGTTGAGCACGAGCATCCGGTCCGGCTCGGCCCGCCGCCAGTCGGCCCAGGGCTGGAGCAGCTTCTGGGGGCCCTCGATGTCCTCCCACGAGCCTCCGGACAGGTAGGTGTGGCCGACCCGGACAGGGGTGCCGCCGAGCCACTTCTGGAAGCCGGCCAGATTCGCCACGCCCTCGGCACCGGAATCGGTGAAGGCCCCGAGGTGGGGGAAGGCCACGGCCGCGGACCGCGCGGCGCCCCCACCCCCGCGGGCCTGCGCCGAACTGCCCCTGCTCGCCGCGGCGGAGCCCAGCGCGCCCGCTGCCAGGCCCGCCAGCAGGGTGGCCGTGGCGACACCGGCCCCCGCTCCCGTGATCCACCGGCGCCGGTCGGCCATGCTCCGTCACTCCTTGCTCGTCGGAAACGACGGGGTGAGTGTTCCCTTTTCGGCAAGTAATAACGTATGGCAGACAGTCCGATGCCGCGGAGTAGTCCGAACGCGCCGTCAGTTCCGTTGCTCGCATTTCCCATCGCCTCCATACGGTGAATTCCACGTATCGTCGGTATGCCCATGGCATACGCGTGCGAATCCGGCCGCCCCGTCACTCGCCCGGATGAACTTCCGGCTCGCATAAACCGATAATCCACAGTTCTCCGTCGTCGCGTCTGCATGATGGCCCGGCAGCGAACGGTCGCGAGGGGCAAGGAGCGGACGGGAAGCGTATGGGAACGGGCGAGAACCGATGAGAACGGACGAGAGGAGTCGGTCGTGAGCGAGTCCGACGCAGGACGGAACGCCGGTCGGAAGTCCGCGCGCACCGCCGTCACCCGCCGGCGGGTGATCACGTCCGGCGTGACGTCCGCCGCCGCCGTGGCGGGCACCGTCGCGGCACTGCACCCGCTGCTGACGGCAGGTCAGCCCGCGGGCCCCGCGGGGGCCGTCGCGGTCGGCGGCCCCGCCGGCTCCGACGGCAGCGGCGGCGACGTCGAGGTACAGCCCGCGCTCTTCGACGAGGTCTACCGCGGCCGCCGAATCCAGGGGTTCACCGATCCCGGCGAGGACGGCGTGGCCATCACCGTCGACGGGGAGGCGCTGCCGGTCATGCGCCGGGTCGACGGCAGCTGGATCAGCACCGCCAACCACTACCAGCCCTACACGACGCCGCTGGCCACCGCGCGGGCGGCGGTCGACGTCATCGGCCGGGCGAAGCTGTCCGCGGCCTTCGCGCAGCTGCACCACCACTGACCCGCGTACCACCTCCGATCGGGGCACCACCGGTGAACACCCGCAAGAACCAGCGCAATCTCACCAGCACCCAGCGCACCCGCTTCGTCGAGGCAGTCCTCGAACTCAAGCGCTCCGGCCGCTACGAGAAGTACGTCCGCACGCATGCCCAATACTTCGCCTCGGACGGCGAGAACGGTCTGCGTGTGGCGCACATGGCACCGACGTTCTTCCCCTGGCACCGGCAGTTCGTGCTGTACTTCGAGCGCGACCTCCAGCTCATCGACCCGTCCGTCACCGTGCCCTACTGGGACTGGACGGTCGACGACAAGGAGACGTCCGCGCTGTGGTCGGCGGACTTCATGGGCGGCAACGGGCGCGACAGCGACGGCCAGGTGATGACCGGCCCGTTCGCATACAGCGGGGGCAGGTGGCCGATCACCTTCGGCGTCACCGACGAGAAGTACCTCACCCGCAACATCGGTCGCCCCGACCGGCCGATCAAGCTGCCCACCAAGGCCGAGCTGGACGGCGCGCTGGCGCTCGGCACCTACGACACCGCGCCGTGGAATTCCGCGCCCGACACGCAGGGTTTCCGCAACAGGATCGAGGGCTGGACGGTCAGCGAGACCAAGGGCGGCTACCTGCACAACCGGGTGCACCAATGGGTCGGCGGGCACATGATCGGCGCGGCCTCGCCCAACGACCCGGTCTTCTGGCTGCACCACGCCTTCATCGACCTCATCTGGGTGCGCTGGCAGCGGCTGCACCCGAAGTCCGGCTATCTGCCGTCGGAGGCGCTGGCCGGTGACGACCCGGAGAGCGGCCGGGTGATCAGCGCCGACGAGCCGATGCCGCCGTGGAACGTGAAGCCGTCGGAGATGTTCGACCACCGGCCGTACTACCAGTACGAGGAGTAGGCGCTCCGGCACGCCGGTCCGTGCACGAAAACGGCCTCCCCGCACCGCACGGTGCAGGGAGGCCGGTCGCGCGTACGGGGGGCGCGCGGTCTACCAGTTGTCGCCGGGCTGGGTGACGGGGGTCGGGGTGGCCACCGTGCCCGAGGAGGTGTTCGCGCACTCGTTGCCGAGGGCCGGGTTCAGCAGGCCGATCACGTTGACGGTGTTGCCGCACACGTTGACCGGCACGTGGACCGGCACCTGGGCGACGTTGCCGGACAGGACGCCCGGGGAATTGACGGCAGCGCCCGCGGCACCGGCGTCGGCGGCGGCAATCCCGGCACCGGCGGCCAGCACGGCGCCCGCAGCTGCAGTGACGGCCGCGGCCTTTGCGATACGCGACATCGAGATCTCCCTGACTGAGGCGAAAGAGCGGCCGCAATACGCTGCGGCTTTGACGCAGTGGGCAACGGGGAGGATCGGCAATGGTCACGCAGGTTGAGCTGAATCGGTGATTCGTTATCGGATTACGCCAATGGAGTGACAAGCGCCCCGGGCGGCCGCCCCCGGCCGTTAGGGTCCGGCCCATGAGCCAGACCACTTCTGCGTCCGACGCGTCAATGCTGAGCCGGCTGGGCACCTTCATGGTGATCCCGTGGTCCGGAGAGAACCATCAGGACGGCCGCGACATGGCATTCCTGATGGCCTACACCCTCGGCGACGGGATCGAGGGCCCCTCGGGGTCGGAGGCGGCCGCGCTCGCCGTCGCCGAGGAGGCGGGGCTGCCGGTCGGCGGGGCGATCCTCGACGTGGCGCAGACGCCCAGGTCGCCCGTCAAGCTGCTGGTCGAGGGCGGCAAGGCGGTGCTGACGATGCCGTATCTGCAGGTCGCGTGCGCGGTCCCGGACGAGTGGACGGCCGCGGCGCGCGACCGCGGCACGGTCTACGTGATCCTCGCCAGCCGCCCCTGGCCGCAGGCCGTGCCGGGCCGCCAGGTCACCGAGGACGACCTCAAGGCCTTCATCGCCGACGAGACGGCGCTGACCTCCGCCGCCCACTGCTTCGTCCCCGTCCGCTCGCTCATGTCCTGACGCCCCGCACCGTCACAAGGCCACCGGTCGTACCCGTGACCGGTGGCCTTGTGACGGCAGCGGCCGCGCGCCCCGGTCCGGGAAGGCCGGCACACCGCAGGCCGGACGGGCCCGACGCAGCTAGTTGACCAGCTCGTTGCCCGCGTTGACGGCGTCCGTGCCGGCCTGGACGGCCTTCTTCACGGCGCCCACCTTCTTGGCCACGCCGGACTGCGCGACCAGCCCTCCGGCGGTCTGCTCGCCCACCGTCCGGGCGGTGACGGCGGTGCCGCTGAGGGTGTTGCCGAGGTCGGCGGCCTGGGCCGACGCGGAGGTGGCGGCGGTCGCGGACGTGGCTGCGGCGAGCAGGACCGAGCCTGCCGCCGCCTTGCTGAGGAATCGGCGTACGTTCATGGTCCGTCCAACGACCCACCGCCCTCCGAGGGCACGCGGCTCACCCCCACACGCTGGTCCCCAGCGTCACCCCTGCGAAGGCCATGGCCAGCCCGACGGCCACGCTGAGCAGCGCGTTCCCCGCCGCGTACGCCTTCGCACCGCCTTCGGCCAGCCGCAGCGTCTCGTAGGAGAAGGTCGAATACGTCGTGAGCGCCCCGCACAGCCCCGTGCCGAGCAGCAGTTGCAGGTGCGAGGACGCGGCGCCTGCCACCGAGGCGCCGGTGAGGGTGCCGAGGACCAGGCAGCCGCAGGCGTTGACGACGAAGGTGCCCCACGGGAAGACCGAGTCGTGCCGGGACTGCACCGCCCGGTCCGTCAGATAGCGCACGGGGGCGCCGACCGCGGCGCCGGCGACGACGAGCAGCCAGTTCACGCCGTGGCGCTCCCGGGCCGGGCGCTGTGCCGTACGACCTCGCAGGCGTCCAGGACGACCATGCCCTTCTCCACCAGGCCGTCCAGCTCGGGGAGGAAGGCGCGGACGCGCTCCTCGGTGTCGACGACGATCACCGCCACCGGCAGGTCCTCGCTGAGCGACAGCAGGCGCGAGGTGTGGATCAGGGAGGACGCGCCGAAGCCCTCGATGCCGTGGAAGACGCTCGCGCCCGCCAGGCCCGCGCGGCGGGCGCGGTGCACGATCTCGGTGTAGACGGGCTTGTGGTGCCACCGGTCGCTCTCGCCGAGCAGGACGGTCAGGCGCAGCGCGGCGCCGGACAGCCGCCGCTCCCCGTCCGCCTCTGCGCCTCGGTGGCCGGGGCCGGTGCCGGCGTTCGTCTCAGGAGTCACGGAAGTCATCGTGCCCGCCGTGCCAGCACCCCGCGGGTCGCCCACGCCGAGGCCCACACGGCGCCGAGCGCGGCGGCCAGTGTGGCGGCGGTGTACGCGGCCGCCGTCGCCGCCTGGTGCGCATCGACGAGCCGCCGGGCCTCCACGGCGTAAGTCGAGAAGGTGGTGTAGCCGCCCAGTACGCCCGTGCCGACGAACGGCCGGACCAGCCGGTGCGCCGCCCGGACCTCGGTGATGAGCACCATGAAGGCGCCGATGACGGCGCAGCCCGTGACGTTCACTCCGAAGGTCGTCCACGGGAAGGTGCCCGCCGGCTGCGGCCACAGCAGTGCGGCGCCGTACCGCGCGCACGCGCCCGCCGCGCCGCCGGCCGCGACAACGCCCACAACAGGCCACTGGTCATACATAAGACCGGGCGCCTTGTGTGGCGGCCTCGGTGCCCGCAGGGGTCGGCAGCGGCGCCGGGGCGGCGGCTCGGGCGGCTGCTGCTGCATGACCGGGCGTCCTCTCGTGCCGTACGGGCCCCGGTGTCCAGCGTAGTGCGCGGCCGCCGTACGAAGCCGGTACGGCAGGGCGAAGCCGCAGGTGGCGAGGGGCGCGCGGGGCGGCCGGAGCGGATCGCGGCCTGTTGCACGCACGTGACAACGGACGGACAGGAGAAGGACGTTGGCCCGGCACGATTTCCCTCGGCACCGGGCGCGACGGGCGACCCGGTGGACAACCCAGAATCAACGGGGGAATCAGAAATGTCCGTTCGTTCCAGAAGCCGCCGCACTGCCGCAGCGATCGCCGTCGTGGCGGGCGTCACCGCGGGACTCAGCCTCGTCCTGACCGGCTGCGGCCCTGAGGACGCCACCGGCACGGACGGCACCGACCCGTCCGCCACCAGCACCGCCTCTCCGGCGCAGGGCACCTCCGGTGCGAAGGGCGACCCGGCAGCCTCGGACGCGCCCGCTGCGAAGGTCAACGGCACCGGGAAGAACGGCCTGACCATCAGCGACGGCTCCCGCTTCGTCGTCATGAACGGCACCCGCGTCGACTTCGGCACCGTGGTCCGCGACCTCGCATGGTCGCCCGACGGCAAGAAGGCCGCCTTCGTCGACGGCGACGGCGACCTCGTCGTCAGCGACCCGGACGGCGGCAACCGCACCGTCGTCGCGAAGAACCCCGGCAGCGAGAACTGGTCGCACCCGACCTGGCAGGTCCGGGCGGCCGACACGGCGAACCAGCTGCCGAAGCTGAACAACCTCTTCTTCGCCGGCCGCAAGGGCGGTGTCTCCCGGCTCTACGGCGTCTCCGCGACCGCGCACAACGGCACGCCGCACGTCCTCAGCCTCGGCAACGAGTCCGGCGAGGACGTCAAGGAACTGCCGCAGACCGGCAACGTCTGGCCGAACGCCGCAGGCAAGTACGGCGCGGCCGTCTACGCCAACGCCGACGACGGCAAGGTCTACGTCCGCGACGACTACCTGCGGCAGCAGGGCGCCGCGATCGCCCCGGGCTCGGAGCCCGCTCTGGCCCCCGGTGACGACGAGGGCTTCGTCTTCGTGCGCTCCGTCGCCGGCCACGACCACCTCTTCCGGGAGACCCCCGGGGACAACGGGCCGACATTCAAGGACCTGACGCCCAACGCCGCCACCGACTACACCGAGCCGGCCTTCTCGCCCGACGGGAAGACCGTCGCGGCCCGCACCCCCGCCGGCATCGTGACGCTGCCCGCCGACGGCTCCGCGGCGCCCGTCAAGATCTCCGACTACACCGGGCTGCCCGCCTACCGCGCCTGACGCCCGCTCAGCCAGCCGGACCGCCGGACGCATCGGCAGCCCGCGCGGCCAGCTCCGCGCGCAGCTCGTCCAGATGGGTGTCGGACACCTCGTGCGGCAGGAATTCGACGAGGTCGACGAAGCGGAAGACCACCTGGGACGCGGTGACGGCGAACTCGTAGTCGGCGAACCCGACGACCGCACCTGTCGCCCCCCGCACCGCCCCCCTGACCACATGGCCCGTCATGTCGTCAGGGGAGTCGGCACCCGTGCGGCGGCGGGCGTTGGGCCGGGCCAGGTACGGGCAGACCATCGAGGCGTACAGCATGCACGCCCGGTGCCCCGGGCCCTCCAGCGTCGGCGCCATGTTCCGGTACGGCCGCCCGGCCGCCAGCGCCTCGGCTATCGCGGCGCACTCCGAGCCGCCCACCACCCGCCACACCGGCCCGCGCGGCATCAGCCGGTTGCACACGGAGCACAGCCGCTCCCGCGCGCACTTCGCACTGCGTTCGTAGTCGGTGAGCGCGAACTGCGGCTGGTCGCCCTCCCACGGGGTGATCGCCGGGACCGGATAGCCGCGCGCGTCCCGCGGGCGGGCGTCGACGGCGGGCGGCACGGGGACGGATTCGAAGCGCACCGCCCCTCTCTATCAGGCCGGACGCCTCCGGCGGAACAGCCGCCGGAATCCCTTCGCGGGGGCCTCCCGCGGCACCTGCTCCTGCTGCCGCTCCCGCTCCTGCTCCGCGGGATCCGGCGCGGGGTGGGCCGCGCGCCAGTCGGCGGCGACCTGCTCGACGTCGAAGAGCCCGCGCATCAGCGGCGGGCCCTGCGGCGGGCGGCGCAGCGCCTCGCGCAGGTCCTCGTTGACCGCCTCGACGATCCGCCGCGCCAGCGCCTCGGTCGGCGCGGCCATGGCCGCCGCCTCCGCGTCCTCGGCGCGCTTGCGCAGCACCAGCGACGGCGGCAGCGCCGACAGCCCCTCGGTCTGCATCTTGCGCCGCACCCACCACAGCGGGTCGTACGGCTCGTCCAGCGACGGCAGCGGCTTGCCCGCGCCCTCCAGGCCCGCGAAATCCCCGCGCCGCTCGGCGTCCCGGATCTGCTTGTCGGCCCAGGTCTCGAAGGGGACCCCGGGCGGCTTGCGTTCCGTCATCGCGCGCTCCTCCCCGTGCACCGTCGCTGCCTCAAGGCTAGTGCTGTGACCGGGAGGGTTCACCGGCTTGCGGCGTCCGGCACGGCACCTCGCTGCGTTGCCGCGTCGACCGAGTAGGGCCCACTACGAGGCCGGTCCGGCGCCTTGCGACGCACCGCACCGGACGCCGCAAGCTACCGGTGAAGCCTCCCGGTCACAGCACTAGTCCGGCACCGCCCCGTACGGCCTGGCCCGGGCCGCGAGCAGGGCCACGTCGTCCTCGGCGGCCTCCGGGGCCAGGCGGTGCACGACGCGGGCCAGGAGCGTGTCCAGCGGGCCACCGGCGTGCGGCAGCACCAAGCCGGCCAGCCGGGCGAGGGAGGCGTCGATGTCCTCGCCGCGGCGCTCGACCAGGCCGTCGGTGTAGAGCAGCAGGGTGTCGCCGGCCGGCCAGCGCATGTACACCCCCTCGTACGGGCCGCCCAGGTCCGCGCCCAGCGGCGGGCCCGGCGGCACCTCCAGCAGCCGCACCCGGCCGTGCGGGTCGACGAGCGCGGGCGGCAGGTGGCCGGCGTTGGCGAAGCGGCAGCAGCCGTGCACCGGGTCGGCGAGCGCCAGCAGGCACGTCGCCGGGCGCTCGGTGCCCGCGGCGGTGAGCAGCGCGTCCATCCGGCTCAGGATGAGGTCCGGCGGGTCGCCGTCGCCCGCGACGACGCGCAGCAGGGAGCGGTAGTGGCTCATCTCCACGGCCGCCTCCACGCCGTGGCCCATGACGTCGCCCATGGCCAGCAGCGTGACGCCGCCGGGCAGCGCGAACGTGTCGTACCAGTCGCCGCCCACCAGGTCCGACGCGCCCGACGGGAGGTAGCGCGTCGCGACGTCCAGCTGCGGCTGCGCGCCGCCGCCCGGCGTGGCCAGCAGCGCGCGCTGCAACTCCACCGCGATGCCGCGCTCGCGGCTGTAGCGGCGTGCGTTGTCCATGCTGATCGCCGCGCGGTCGGCGAGTGTGACGGCCACCGCCACGTCCTCCTCGCCGAACGCGGGCGAGGATCCCGCGCGCACCAGCGTCACCGTCCCCAGCTGCGCGCCGCGCGCCGCCAGCGGCACGACCAGCGCGGAGTGGATGCCCGCCGCGCGGTAGGCCGACACCCGGCCGGAGTTCGGCGCGGACCGGCCCATCTCCGCGTCACCGGGCACGTTGTACGCGAGCGGGCGGCCGTTCGCCAGGCAGCGCGGGACCGCCGATCCCGGCTGGTACTCGACGTGCTCGCCGGGCACCCCGAACTGCTGCACCGCCTCGCGCAGCCCCGGCACCGACGCGAGTGCCGCCCGGCGCAGCCGCACCGTGTCCGTGTCGGGCGGGCGGCGGCCGTCCGAGCCGCCCATCGCCAGCAGTTCCACCGTCGCGACGTCCGCGATCACCTCGACGAGCAGGTCGCACAGCTCCTGGCAGGTGCGGTCCAGCTCCAGCGTCCGGCCGATCCGCACCGCCGCGGTGTCCAGGAGCTGGAGGCGTTCCCGGGCCCTCTCCAGCTCTGCGCGCGCCTCGCGGTCGTCGCTCACTTCCAGCAGGACGACGCCGAGGCCGTGCACCCGGCCCTGCGCGTCCTCCAGCCGGTGGCAACTGCCACGCCACACCCGCAGCCGGTGCGGGGACTCCGCGCGGGTCTGCCCGCTCGACACGAGCTCGCGGGTGTTGCCGTCCGCCAGGACCTGGCGCAATGTACCGAGCCCGGCGTCCACGCCGGGTACGACCTCGGCGATCGTACGGCCGAGGTGCGCTTCGGCGGGCACGCCGTTCAGGCGGGCCATCGCGGGGTTGACGTAGACGAAGCGCAGGTCGGTGTCGAGCACGGCCACACCGGCCGCGGTGCCTTCCACGAGGGCGGGGTGGACCCACTCCCCGCCTGGAGCGCCCGCTCCGGGCGGGGAGGCGTGGTCCGGGGCGTCTGCTCCGCCTGACCTCCCGCCCACCCGCACCTCCACCCGTCCGTCGGCCTTGCACTCCAGCCTGCGCTTCCCTCCGGGGGTGGGCGAGTTTTCGGCCGCCGCCGCGGTCCCGCCGCCGGCGGCGGGAGGGAGGGCGCGCTTGCCCCGCCGGGCGGGCCTTTCCGCCGGACGCGGGAGCTGGGGGCGCGGCTGCGCCGCGGGGCGAGCGATTCGGGGGCGCGGGGGAACTGCGCGGGCAGCCCACCACCGGCCGGTGGCCCTGGGAGGTGCCCCCACGCGCCCCTGAAAACGCCCGCCCGGCGGCGGACAGGTTCCCTTCTCCTGCGGCAGCGGAGGATGCTCCGTGCTGTGGCGGCTCTCTCCTTCGCGGGGGTGGAAGGAGGGGTGGCCGCGGCGCATGGGCGGCCTCCTACCGGGGAGAGGAAGCGCTCAGGGATTGCGGGCGGGGTGGGGGAGGGTCGCAGCGAGAGCGGGGATCGCCGCGGCCAGGAGGAGGGTGGCGGCGGTGCGCGGGTCGGAGTGGGCGGGGGACAGGCGGGGGGAGACCGTGGTGAAGGCGCCGAGGGCGGCGACGCCCAGGGTCGCGCCGAACTGGCGCACGGCGTTGAGGAGGCCGCCCGCCGCGCCCGCGGTGCCCGGGGGCGCGAGGGTGATGACCGCGGTGGTGAGGGCGGGCAGTGCGAGGGAGACGCCGAAGCCCGTCGCGGCGAGCCCCGTGGCGAGGAGGGCGTAGGGCGCGCCCGTCCAGACCGCGCCGCTCATGACGCCGCCGCCCGCGGCCAGGAGGCAGAGCCCGGCCAGGACCGGCGCGCGGGGCCCGGTGCGGGCCACGACGCGGCCGGTGAGCAGCGGGTTGAACGCGGTGGGCAGCGTCATCGGCAGGAAGGCCAGGCCCGTGCCGACGGCGCTGTAGCCGAGCCGTTGCTGGAGCAGCAGCGGCAGCACGAAGAGCACGCCGGTGAGGGTGAAGCCCACGGCCGCGCCGGCGAGCAGCATCCCGGCCATGCCCGGGGCCCGCAGCACCGCGCGGGCCAGCACGGGCGCGCTGCTGCGGCGCTCGCGCCGCGCAAAGAGCCACGCCGTGGCAATTGCCACAGCAAGGGACGCCGCGGCATGCGCCCAGTGCCGGCCGCCGCCGGCGATCGCCGCGTCCGTGCCCAGCGCGAGCGCGGCGCACGCCAGCACCTGGCCCGCACGGTCGATGCGGCGGGACGCGTCCGCGCGGCAGCGGAGTGCGGCGCCGCGCACCAGGGCGAGGGTGAGCGCCGCGATCGGGGCGTTGACGAGGAAGACCGCGCGCCAGCCCGCGAGGCCGACGAGCAGCCCGCCCGCGATGGGGCCGGCCGCCAGCGCGGCACCGCTCACCGCCGCCCACACCGCGACTGCGCGGGCCCGCCGGGCGGGCTCCGGGTAGAGGGCGGTGATCAGCGCCATCGAGCTGGGCACGCACGCCGCCGCGGCGACCCCGAGCACCGCCCGCAGGACGACCAGCACCCACAGCGCGGGCGCGGCCGCGCACAGCAGTGACGCGGCGCCGAAGACGGCGACGCCGCCGCGGAAGAGGCGGTGCGCCCCGAAGCGGTCGGAGGCGGCCCCGGCGGACAGCAGCAGCGCGCCGAAGGCCACGGTGTAGCCGGTGACCGCCCACTGGAGCCCGGCGACCGACCCGCCGAAATCGTGCGTGAGGTCGGGCTCGGCGACCGACAGCACGGTCATGTCGAGCAGCACCATGAAGTAGCCCAGTGAGATGCCGAGCAGAGCGTACGGGGCTCGGGCGGTGCCCTCCGAGCCCTTGGCGGCCCCGGGCGGGTTGGCGGGGCCGCGGACGGACGCGGCGGACGTCGCGGGCGGCTGAACTGGCGGCCGGACTGGCGGCCGGACTGGCGGCCGGACTGGCGGCTGGGCAGGCGGCCGGACTGGCGGCTGGGCAGGCGGCCGGACTGGCGGCTGGGCAGGCGGCCGGACTGGCGGCTGGGCAGGGGGCTGGACTGGCGGCTGGGCAGGCATCGTCTCTCCGGTCGTCCGGGCTCACCCGGATGGCGGGTTCAGGGGGAAGCGCCCGCAGAAGCGCCGCCGGGCTCCGGCCCGGCACATCACCCCGCGGGAACGCCCGCCAGCATGCGGCTCACCCCAGGACCCCCTCCACCGGCGCCGCCGCACGCAGCGTTCGGTACGGCCGAACGCTGCCCGCCCGGGCGGCGGCTCCGGCATCGGCGTGCGGGCGGTACGTCCGGCGTGCGGCGCGGCAGCCGGTCCGCCCGGCGGCAGCGCGCCCCGCGCCCGTACCCGTGCAGGACGAGCGCGCCCCGTGCGCCACGGGCTCGCGGTGCCGTACCCGTCCACAGGCCTGTGGAAAGCAGCGGGAGGGACCGGATCTGCGCCGCGGCCTTGAGCTTCCACGACGCCCGGCATGGCGTCCACGGCCCGCGCCGCACCCGGCGGAGGCCGCCGGAATGAGGCGGCCATCGGCCGGGGGCACCCACAGGGGGATGCCCTACGCTGCCGGGAGGCGGTTCCGCGGGGGCGGGGGGACGTGAGGTCGTGGCAGCGGGGGCAGAAGGTGCCGGGGCGTGGGGATCCACCCTGTCGGCGCAGGAGTTCGCAGCGGTCCAGGGCGTGGGGTTCGACCCGGTCGGGCAGGTGCTCGGGACGGCGGTCTTCCATCTCGGCTACAGCGGCAACTGGTGCGCGTACATGTGGTCGTCCGGTCAGGACACGGCCGTGTCGTCCACCGCGCGGGCGCCCTTCTCGAACCTGGTGCGGACGATGTACGCGGCCCGCAGGCTGGCCCTCCGCCGGGCCGTCGACGAGTGCGCCGCACTGGGCGGGGACGGGGTCGTGGGGTTGCGGCTGCGCACCGGCTCCTTCCCCGCGGGCGGAACGGAGTTCACGGTCCTCGGGACGGCGGTGCGCGCGAGGTCCCGGATCCGTCCGGCGCGGCCCTTCACGTCGCATCTGAACGGCCAGGACTTCGCCAGGCTCGTCGGCAGCGGCTGGGTGCCCACCGGGCTGGCCTTCGGGATCAGCATCGCGACCCGGCACGACGGCTACGACACGCGCCGGCAGATCAGACGCTTCGCCGGGAACCGGGAAGTCGACGGCTACACCGACCTGGTCACGTCCGCCCGGAAGGACGCCCGGCGGCAACTTGCCGCCGACGCCGCATCGAACGGCGGCGACGCAGTCGTGCTGGACGGGATGGACCTGCGGGTGAGCGAACAGGCGTGCGGCAACAGCAATGTCGACCACCTGGCGGAGGCCGTTCTCGTCGGCACCTCCGTCGCCCGCTTCCGCCGTACCGCGCGCAACGTCGAGCCACGGCCACTGACCATCATGAGACTTTGAGCGGGAGCGCTGACATGGCGAAAAAGGCAGACGGAGGACTGGGCGGACACGAGGCCCAACTGGCGGCCGCGGGGCTGCCCGAGGACGCGATGCACCGGCTGAAGCAGCTGCAGCCGGGGAAGGCGGGGTCGATCTTCACCTCCGACCTCTCGGTGAACGAGTTCCTGCTCGTGCGGGAGGCCGGCTTCCGGCCGCTGGGCCTGGTGCTGGGCTCGTCGATCTACCACGTCGGCATCCAGATGGGCCGCTGGTCGAAGAACCAGGAGCTCACGACGCTCTCCCAGGCGATGTACCACGCCCGGGAGCTGGCGATGAGCCGGATGGAGGCGGAGGCGAGCGAGCTGGGCGCGGACGGCATCGTGGGCGTCCGGCTGGACATCGAGATCAAGGAATTCGGCACGGACATAGCCGAGTTCATCGCCGTCGGCACCGCTGTGAAGGCGGACGGGGCGGACCCGGGGCACAGCGGAACCTGGCTCAACAACAAGGGCAAGCCCTTCACGTCCGACCTGTCCGGCCAGGACTTCTGGACGCTCGTCCGCGCCGGGTACGCGCCCCTCGACATGGTCATGGGCTCGTGCGTCTACCACGTGGCGCACCAGAAGCTCGGCCAGGTGATCGGCAACGCGGGCCGCAACGTCGAGATCGAGCAGTTCACCCAGGCGCTCTACGACGCGCGGGAGCTTGCGATGGGCCGGATGCAGGCCGAGGCGGAGGAACTCGGCGCCGAGGGGATCGTGGCCGTGCAGCTGCGGCAGCACTCGCACACCTGGGGCGCGCACACCACGGAGTTCTTCGCGATCGGCACGGCGGTGCGGCCGCTGCGGGACGACCATGTCATCGACCGGCCGACGATGGTGCTGGGCCTCGACAGCTGACCGCGCCGGGGAGGGAAAGGGGACGTCATGTCCGAGAAGGATCCTGAGCGGGGTGCGCCCGGCGGCGAGGGGGAGGTGGAGCTGCTCGCCGCGGCACTGCGGCGGGACAGCGCCGACCTGGATCTCTACGCCCGGGTGCTGTCGGTCAACCTGATGGAGTCGCTGCCGCCCGGCACGCTCCAGGTCGCGCGCAAGCGCTCGGTCGCCGACCGGATGGCCGGGCGCGAGGGCACGGTCACCGAGCTGGACGTCTCGCTCGGGGAGCAGCGGCTGGCGCTGCGGAGGGAGCGGGAGCGGACGGTCGCCGAGATCCGCAAGGAGGTGCGCGGCATCGTCCTGTCCCGCCGGGAGGTGGGACTGGACGAGTGGGTCGACGCCCTCGCCCGCGCCCTGGCCGGCGCCGCCGCCTCCAGTTCCCGGGCCCGCGAGGCGCTCGAACGCTTCCTGACCTGACGCGACAGGACACCGCGACAGGACGGGACGGGGTGGCGTCACCTGCCGTACGGGCCCGCTTCCGTAGCGGCGTGACGCGTACGCGCCTGCGCCTGCGCCCGCGCCTGCTCAGCGCTGCAGGTGCGGTGGCAGCGGTACCCAGCGGCGCGCGGACCGGTTGTCGACGGCCTCCCGTGCGGCCGATACCCGCATGCCGGCCGCCGCGCACGCGTACGCCAGGGCGTTGGCGCCGTACGGGAAGCGGGGCCGGGTCTGCCAGAACCGGAAGCGCCAGTAGGCGTCCTGGTCGCCCTGGCCGGGCTGGGGCGCCAGGGTGCCCAGCTCGTCGGACGCCACGACCTCGCCCTCCCGGGCCAGCGTGAAGAACGTGCCGCCCTTGGGATTGAAGTACAGCCCGCACGCGTCCGTACCCGCCGACACCGCGCGCAGCACGGCCCCGTCGTTGGGCAGGTAGCCCTGCTGCGTGACGGCGCAGCCGCCGGGGTCGCCGGGCAGCGCCGTCACGCCGACGTAGCGCAGGGTCTCCTCGTAGTCGTCCTCGTCGAAGGGCGCGTCCTCGATGTCCACGGGCGGGCATTGGGCCGGGTCGGCGCCGAGCCGGCGTATCAGCTCGTCCTCGGTCAGGCCGCGGACGAAGGCGGCGCCGAGGCCCTCCGTCCACAGCCCCTGCGTGTCGAAGGCGGCGACGAGCGCGTCGGCCTCCGTGAAGGCGGCGGCTTCCGCGGCGGGCAACCGTACGGCCCCGGGCAGGGCGGCGACCAGCGGCGCGAGCGGCGTGGTCAGCAGCAGCCGGCCCGGTGACCAGGCGCCCTCCTGCGGGGTCCACGCGTCCGCGCCCGCGTCGAGCAGCGCGCGGACGCTGCCCTCGTCCAGCGCGCGGGCGGCCTGCCACAGCGGGGTGTGGCCCGCCTCGTCGCGCGCGTCGGCCGCGGCGCCGTGCGCGAGGAGCGCGGCGACCGCCTCCGCCGCACCGCGCTCGGCCGCCATGTGCAGCGGCGTGGTCGCGGCGCGGCCCTCGGCGACACCGCCTGCGGGCGCGCCGCCCTCCAGCCGGGCCCGGACCAGGGCGGCGTCCTCCCAATCCCGGTAGCCCATGCCCTGCCAGTCGGCGCGCGGAAGGTAGCGCTGCCGGGCCTCCTGCGCGCGGCGCAGCTCGGCGCGCTGCTGCGCGGTGAGCGGCGGCGCGAGGAACGCGGGCGGCCCGCCGCGCTCCACGTGGGCGAACGCGCGCGGGCCCGCGGGACCGGCCGGCGGCTCCGGCAGATCCGGCCAGACCTCCCGCGCGTGCTGCGCCGCCGCCCGTATCGCCGCCGTGTCCAGCGGCGTCCGGGTCTCGGATATGCCCTCGTCGGGCCACTCGACGACCAGTTCCGTCGCGCCCGGCGGCGGCAGTTCGGGCAGGTACAGGTCGACGTCCGTACGGAACGGGGACCGGTGGGAGGGGCCGAGCCCCGGGTCGAGCGGGATCAGGCCGACGGCCTGCGGCGTGGCCGCCGTACGGGGCGTGCCCTGCGCGTCGGTGTACGTCACCCGGCGCATCACCGTCCCGTCCAGCGAGGTCACCCGGCGGCCGTCCGCGAGCAGCAGCCCGACGCGCAGCCCCGACTGCCGCTGCCCCTCCCCCGCCGACTCCTGGCGCCGGACGCTGCGGAAGACGGTCAGCCGCGCGGTGACCGCCCGCGGCCACACCGACCACGCCAGGGACACGACCCGGACCTCCGCCCCTGCGCCCACCACCCCGGCGCCGGGCAGCACGGCGGGCGCGAAGTGGTCCGCCGGCGGTGCGTACTCACCGGCGGCGGCCGTGCTCGGGCGCAGCGCGGCCACCACCGGCCGCCCGTCGGCGGGCGCTCCGGAAAGCGCGCCGGCGGGCCCGTCGTCCGGCTCGTCGGTCATGACCAGATCATCGAAGAATCCCACGCGCCCAGCCTCGCACGGGGGTCTGACAACCCGTCGGGGCCGGACGTCCTCCCGCTCGTACGACCAGCGGACGAACGGATCGCCGACCACCCCGCGCGCCGACCACCCCGCGCGCCGACCACCCCGCGCGCCGACCACCTCGCGCGCCGACCGCCGGGCCGTCAACCCCCGTCGTCCCCGTCATCCCCCGTCGTCCTGCGGCGGGATCATCCGCACGGGCCCTACCGGGCGCCCCCGCCCCCGCTGCCGTCAGCCGTCGGCACGCAGCACCAGCAGATCCATCCAGCTGACGGCCTTCTCCGTCGGATCGGCGGCGGCAGCGGCCCGCAGGCGGTCGAGTCCGCGCGCGTAGGCGGCGTCGCTGAGGGAGCGGAGCTTGCTGTCGGTGCCGCGGCGCAGGCCGTCTGCGTAGGCGGCGAGGGTGGGCGCGGACTCCTGGGGGAGTGTGCGCAGCGCGGTGCGGTGGAAGCCCGCGGCGGTGAAGACGGTGACGACGTGCTCGACCGGCGGGTAATAGGCCACGCTGTCGGCGGTCTCGGGGAAGAAGCGCAATCGCAGGTCGCGCTCGGCGCGGCCGGGGAAGACGTTGCGGATGAGCACCGGCGCACCGGGCCGCAGCGCGCGGCGGGTCTCGCGGGCGGCAGCCACGAGGTCCTCGATGTGGTGGACGACGGAGCCGAACCAGGCCGCGTCCGCGCACCCGTCGCCCACCGGCAGGGCCTCCGCGCGGCCCTCCAGCACGGTGATGCCGTCGTCCGCCGGGATCAGCGCGCGCATGGCCGCAGACGGCTCCACCGCCAGGACGTCCACCCCGAACCACTCGCGGAAGGCCGTGGCGAAGCCGCCGGTCCCGGCCCCGACGTCGAGCACCGTCATGCCGGGTCGCAGCCCCGCCTCCTCGGCGACGGCCTCCCGCCACGCGCCGAGCCCTTCCCTTGGCACCTCCCGCGCGGCGCGATATGCGGCGGCGTCGTCCGCCGGGTCCGCCAGACCTCCCGTGCCCCTGCCCTGTGCGGCCATGTGCCCTCCTCCTGCGGTGCCGGTCCCGCACCCGGCGGGCGTTCGCCCTCAGTCTGTACGAAAGGTGCCGATCGGACCCGGCACAGGGCGATTTCCCACCCCGACGTGGTGACGGACCGGCCCGGACGTGACGCACAAAAGGCCCCTCGGAGCCCGCCGGAGCCGTCCTGCCCGGGCTGTTGCGCGCCCCTACGCCGGCGCGGGCGGCCCGTGTTCCGCGGCGATCGGGGCCAGCAGGCCGCCCAGCTGGGCGCGTTGGGCCGGTGTTCGTCCGTACCGGGCCCTGCGCGTGGGACGACGTCCCGACCCGGCAGGCCGTCGCCGCCCGCCGTCGCCCGCACCTCGCGCTGTGCGGCGTGACCAGCGAGAGGGTCGTCCTGCACACCGCGCTGGACGCGCCGGCCGCGGGGTACGAGGTCACCGTCCTGCTCGACGCCTGCGGCGGGCTCTCCGCCCGTACCGAGCAGGCCGCCTTCCGGCAGGTCGAGGCGGCGGGCGGGGTGTGACCGCGGTCTCCGGCTTCGCCGCGGACCTCGTCCGGGACTTCACCACGCCGGTGGGCCGCGAGGTCGTCACCGCCCTGCACGGACTGCTCCGGCCGGCCGGGAGCGCTGCCTGAGGCAGGGGTCCTCAGTCCGGCGCGGCGGCGAAGCGCGCGATGAGCAGCGACAGCCGCCCGGCGTGGTCGGCGGTGGGGAGGCGGCCGCTGCGGGTGAGGGTGACCAGGCCGTGCAGGGCGGCCCAGAAGGTCTCCGTGAGCAGTGCCGGGTCGTCGCCGCCGGTGAGGGGGGCGACGGCCCGGACGAGCTCGCCGAAGGCGTCCCGCAGGGGGGCGGGGGCCTCCGGTGTGGCGAAGGGCAGGTCGACGGCGTGGGTGAACATCGCGTCGTAGAGGGCGGGCCGCTGCTGCGCGAAGTCGGTGTACGCCGAGGCCACAGCGGCGAGGGCGGCGGCGCCCGCGGTCGCGGGGGTCCCCGCGGTGCGGTCCGGGCCGGCCTCTCCCGTACCTGCCGCGCCTGCCTCTCCCCTACGGGCCGAGTCGACGCCTCGGCCTGCGGCTTCCGGCGGTGAGCCGGTACGGGCCGCGCGCAGGGTGGCGGCCAGTTCGGCGAAGCCCTGCTCGGCGACGGCGGCCATGATCGCGCCCTTGCCCTTGAAGTGGCTGTAGAGGACGGGCTGGCTGTACTCGATCTCGGCGGCTAGCCGGCGGGTGGTGACGGCGTCCCACCCCTCCGCCTCCGCGAGTTCGCGCGCGGTCGTGACGATCAGCCGTTCGCGTTCCGCTCGTTCGCGCTCCCGGCGCGTCTGGATGGTCATGGCCACGATTCTAGCACTGCTAGAAATTGTGCTGGCGCTATGTTAGCTTCGCTCTCGTCCCTAGCGCTGCTAGCAAGGAGTCCCGCCATGACCGCCACCGCGTACACCCTCGCCGCCGTCCTCGACGTGTTCGTGCTCTTCATCGGGGCCCGCTTCCTGCTCCAGCCGCACCCCGCCGCCGCGGGGTACGGCGTTCCCGCCCGGCCCGCGGGCGACGCGGCCTACCTCGCCGTCAAGGGGCTGCGGGACGCGGTGTCCGGCGTCATGGGCCTCGCCCTGCTGGCCTTCGCGGGGGCGCACGCCGAGGCGTGGTTCATGCTGGCCGTGGCGCTCGTGCCGCTCGGCGACACCGCGATAGTGCTGCGGCACGGGGGGCAGAAGGCCGCCGCGTTCGGGATCCACTTCGCGACCGCCGTCGTCGTCCTCGCGAGTGCAGCGCTGCTCTTCGCCGTGTGAGCGCGCCGGGCGCTCCCGCACACCCGGATGATCAGCCCCGCAGCGCCCGTACGCCCCGGATGATCAACCCCGCGGGCCCGCCCCCGCGTCTGTCCGTACGGGACCCCGTGCGGCCGGCCCGGTCACGGCCCGCCCACGAGCCCCACTCCGCCCCATCCCGCCGCACCCCACCCAGGAGTTCGCCATGTCGCTGATCGTGCCCCGCTTCGACGAGTCCGTGATCGTCCGCTCCACCGACGCCGAGACGGTCGGCCGGGCCCCCACCACCGTGCGGCTGCTCGCCGACAGCAGCGCGACGGGCGGCGCGCTGTCCACGCAGCGCGTCACGCTCCTCGACGGCGCCGACGGGGCGCGGCCGCACCGGCACGACAGGTCCGCCGAGATGTTCTACGTCCTGGACGGCGCCGCGCAGTTCCTGTCCGGGGACGAGGCGGTGACGGCGGAGACCGGCGACCTCGTCATCGTCCCGCCGGGCCGCCCGCACGCCTTCGCCGCCGCGCCCGGCAGCGACGCCGACCTGCTCATCGTCATCACGCCGGGCGTCGAACGCTTCGAGTACTTCCGCCATCTGCAGCGCATCGCCCTCGGCCAGGCCACGCCGGAGAGCCTGCTGGAGGTCCAGGAGGTCTACGACACGTACTTCCTGCAGAGCCCGGCGTGGGAGTCCACCCGCCGGGCGGGCGTGCGGCCCTGAGGGCGTGCGGACCGCGGTCTCGAGGGCTGACGCGCCCCGTCCGGAGGGCGCGGCACCGTACGATCGGGACGTGATCAACGGTGTGATGTTCGACTTCTCCGGCACGCTGCTGCGGATCGAGTCCGCCGAGGAATGGCTCGCCGCCGTCCTGGCGGAGGCCGGGAACGGCCCGGCGGAGGGGGAGTTCGCGCAGTGGGCCGCGCGGCTCACCGAGTACGGGGCCGTGCCCGGTGGTACGCCGCCGCGGCGGATGCCCGAGGAGGCCGCGAAGCTCTGGGACGAGCGGGATCTCAGCGCCGAGCAGCACCGCGCCGCGTACACCGCGCTCGCCCGGGCGGCGGCGATCCCCGTCCCCGGCATCGAAGAGGCCCTGTACGAGCGGCACATGAGCCCCGCCGCCTGGCGCCCCTACCCCGACACCGAGCCGACCCTGCGCGAACTGCGGCGGCGCGGGCTGCCGGTGGCCGTCGTGAGCAACATCGGCTGGGACCTGCGGCCCGTCTTCCGCGCGCACGGGCTGGACGAGCTGGTCGACACGTACGTCCTGTCCTACGAACTCGGCGTCCAGAAGCCCGATCCGCAGATCTTCGCGGCCGCCTGCGCCCGCCTCGGACTGCCGGCCGCCGAGGTGCTGATGGTCGGCGACAGCCGCGAGGCGGACGGCGGTGCGGCCGGGCTGGGCTGCCCGGTGCACTTCGTCGACCACCTCCCCGCCGACCGCCGCCCCTCCGGTCTGACCCCGCTGCTCGACCTCCTGGAGCCGGAGCCCGCAGCCGGCTGAACCCGTGCGGGGCGCGGGCGCAGCCGGCTGAACCCGTGCGGGGCGCGGTCAGTGCATGGGGAAGACCGGGCCGCGCGGGGTGAAGGGCAGGCGGGCCCCGCGGGGGAGCAGGAAGGCGTGCGGGCGGGCGATGCGGAGGGCGTCGCAGGCGCCGTCGGTGATGACGAGGACGGGCGCGGCCCCGCCGCCCAGCGCAGCCAGTCCGTCGCGGACGCCTCCAGGTGGACGTGCGCCAGCCGGTTGACCAGCGCGGACGCGAGGGGGCGGGCGAGCGCGTTGTCCGTGGCCCGGTTGCCCGCGCCGATGACGATGCTCCCCGCGGGCAGCTCGTAGCCGCCGATGCGGCGGTCGAGGATGAGCGAGTAGAAGGCCTTCTGCACGTCGGGCGCAGCGGCGTTGAGCTCGTCCAGGAAGAGGCAGTACGGCTCGTCGCGCGCGATCGTCTCGGGCGGGCAGAAGACGGAGCGCCCGTCGCGGATCTGCGGCACCCCGATCAGGTCCTCGGGCGCGAGCTGCGTCCCGAGCAGGCTCACGCACTCAAGCCCCAGCGACTCCGCGAACTCCCGCACCAGGGACGACTTCCCGATGCCGGGCGCACCCCACAGGAACACCGGCCGCACGGTCGCGAGCCCGAGCAGCAGCTCGGGCACCTGCGACGGGCTCACGGCGACGGCGGACTGCACGCGTCAACTCCTCCTCGGAGTGGGTGTGATGAGCGGCCGGACATCCCGACCCCGGGGCGGACCGCACCTCATCGTCCACCGCGTGGCACCGAGCCCGCACCCGGATTAACCGGACGACGACGCCCGCCGCGGGCGCCTACGATGCCGACCTGTCCGCCGAGCCCCGCTCGCCGAGCCCCCTCCGGGAGTCCTTCGTGAACTACGACCGCTCCGCGCTCGTCGACTGCAGGCTGCACGTCCTGGCAGGGCCCGCCAGCGGCTTCGGCGACTACTCCCGCGGAGGCGACGCCTTCAACGAAGCGCTGGCCGCCTACTGGGCGGAGCTGGAAACGGCCCTGGAACGGTGCTTCGGCGCGACGCTCGTGAGCAGCCGGGCGACAGACTTCGACGCGCGGGTCCTGCTGATGCTCTTCGGGAGCACCGCGCGCTCCTACCTCGCGATCCGGACGCCCTGGTCCGGTTACCTGGAGGCGGGTCTGCTCCTGCAGAAGCTGGACGAGGCGGGCCCGGCGGGCGAGCGCGTCCGCGCGGCGGGCGACCGGATCGAGGAGGCCACGAAGACCTCCCGCGCGGCCCACCGGGAGATGCTCGACACGCTGGCCGGGCACGTCCTGGGCGACCGCGCGGACACCGTGGTCACCTCCGCCGACCTGCTCGCAGACGGCTTCGACGACGCCCGGCGGCCCGACCCCGCCGACTTCCCCGCCTACGAGGACTGACGGCGGAGCCGAGGCGATGACGGGGTGCGGGCGGCCGTGCACGGGTACGGGCCGGCCTTGTGCACTCCGGCGGGGGCGCGGTCGGCCGAGTGCGCCCCGCGTACGCCTGTGTGGGTCGCGCACCTCCGCGTAACGGGTCGTGCAGTAGCCGCAGGTTGGCGGCGTCGTTGCCAGGGCATGAAGATCGTGAACCCGCCGTCGGCTTCCGCACCGGCCCGGATCCCCGCCCAGGAGTCCGGTGTACGGCCGGCGGCGCTCGCGGCCGTGCTGTACGAGGACGGCCCCGGGGAGTGGCACGGCCTGTGGCGCAAGGCCGTGTCCGCGGACGTCTTCCGCCACGCACCGCACCTGTCCGACCAGGAGCGGTGGGCGCGGGCGTACGGGCGGCTGCGCGCGCTGCACGACGAGGTGCCGGACCCGGTGGCCCTCGCGGGCGACGTGCGCGGGCTCGCGGCGCTGCACGAGTGGACGGGCCAGGTGGACGGCGCCACGGCGACGGTGGCCGGCATCCACTTCAACCTCTTCCTCGGCAGTGTCCTCGACGACACCGCCACGGCTCCGGCGCACGACGTACGGGATTTCACGTCACTGCGGCGGACGGGCGTGTTCCTGTGCACCGAGCGCGCGCACGGCAACGACGTCTCGGCGCTGGAGACCACCGCGACCTGGGATCCGGCGGACGGCGGCTTCGTCCTGCACACCCCGCACCCGGGCGCGGTCAAGTTCATGCCCAACACCGGGCCCGCGGGCGGTCCCAAGACCGCGGTGGTCGCGGCGCGGCTGCTCGCCGGCGGTACGGACCACGGGGTCTTCCTGCTGCTCGCCCCGCTCACCGGCGAGGACGGCGGTCCGCTGCCCGGCGTGCGGATCGAGCCGCTGCCGCGGCGCGTCGGCGACCCCGTCGACCACTGCGCCACCGCCTTCGAGCACGTCCGGCTGCCGCCCGGCGCGCTGCTCCAGGGCCGGCACGGCAGGCTGCGGCCCGACGGCACGCTCGACGCGGAGGTCGGGAGCGCCCGGCGCCGGGTGCTGCACGCGATCCGCCGGGTCACCGTCGGCAAGCTGTGCATGAGCGCCGCCACCGCGGGCGGGGCCCGCGCCGCGCTGGCCGTGGCCGTACGGTACGGCGAGCTGCGCGTGGTGTCCGGTGCCGTACCCGGCAGCCGCGTCCGGATCAACGCGCTGCGCAGCCACGCCGCCCCGCTGCTGCGCGCGACCGCCACCGCGTACGCCATGACGCTGTGGCACCGCCGGGTCGTACGCCGCTGGATCGGCCACTCCCCGCAGGAACGCGCTTCGGCGGAGCGGCTGGTGGGCATCGCCAAGGGCTGGATCACCTGGCAGGCGCGGGACGTCATCGCCGAATGCCGGGAGCGCGTCGGCGCGCGCGGCCTCTTCCCGGCGAACGCGCTGTCCGACTACTACGCCAACGCCGAGGGCGCCGTCACGGCCGAGGGCGACAACCTGCCGGTGTGGTGCAAGGCGGGCAGTGAGATGGTCTTCGGGCAGTCGCTGCCCCCCGCCCCGCCCGCGCCGACCGGCACCGAGGCGCTCACCGACCCGCGCTTCCTGCTGGGCCGCGCGGCCGCCGCCGAGCGCCACTGGCAGCTGCGGGCCCGCGAGCGGATGCGGGACGCCCCGGCAGGCAGCCCGCTGGAGCGCTGGAACCACGCCTCGGGCGCGGCGGTGGAGCTCGTCCGCGCCCATGCCGTACGCGGTGCGGGCGAGGCGCTGGCCGCCGCGGGCGAGCGGTGCGCCGACCCGCGGGCGGCGGGGCTGCTGGACGGCCTGGCCGCGCTCTTCCTGCTGGACCACCTGCGCGAGTCGACCGGCCCGCTGCTCGCCGACGGCGCCCTCACCGCGGCCCAGGCCGGCGCCTGGGCCGGGGCCCGCGACGACCTGACCGGCCGTCTCGCGCCCCATCTCCCGCTGCTGACGGCGGCTTTCGAGGTGCCGGAGGAGCACCTGCGGCGGCTCCCGCTGCTGCGGGAGCCGTTCTAGGGCGCGCGTCCGGTCAGGCCCGGGTGATCCGCGTCTCGTACCCGATGCGGGAGAGCTTCTCGGGATTGCGCACCACGTACAGCGCGCTGATCAGGCCGTCGTCGACGCGGACGGTCACGACGTCGTCGACCTCGCCGTCGATGCGGACGAGCAGCGCCGGGGAGCCGTTGACCAGGAGCCATTCGAGCGTGGCCCGGCGGCCCAGCTCGGGCAGGCCCGCGGAGAGCGTGGCGCCGACCGCGTCCGCGCCGCTGACCGGGGCGGTCGCGGCGGTGCGCACGCCTCCGCCGTCACCGACGAGGACGACGTCCGGGGCGAGCATGTCCAGCAGCTCGCGCAGGTCGCCGGTCTCCGCCGCCAGCCGGAAGGCGGCGAGCGCGCGGCGGCTCTCGGCTGCGGGAACGGTGCCCTGCTCGGCGCGCGGGCGGCGGGCGGCGACGTGCGCGCGGGCGCGGTGCGCGATCTGCCGCACCGCCGCGGGGGACTTGTCGACGGCCGCGGCGATCTCGGCGTAGTCGACGGCGAAGACCTCGCGCAGCACGAAGACCGCGCGCTCGGTCGGCGCGAGCGTCTCCAGCACGAGCAGCATCGCCGTCGAGACGCTGTCCGCCAGCTCGACGTCCTCGGCGACGTCGCGTGTGGTCAGCAGGGGTTCGGGCAGCCAGGGGCCGACATAGGTCTCGCGGCGGCGGCTGAGGGTGCGCAGCCGGACGAGCGCTTGGCGGGTGGTGGCGCGGACCAGGTACGCGCGCGGCTCGCGGACCGCGGCCAGGTCGACGGCGATCCAGCGCAGCCACGTCTCCTGGAGGACGTCCTCGGCGTCGGCGGCGGAGCCGAGCATCTCGTAGGCGACGGTGAAGAGGAGGTTGCGGTGCGCGACGAATGCCTCGGTTGCCGCGTCCATCGCGCCGCCCGGCCGGTCCGCGGGGCCGCGGATGTCCGCGTCGTGGTGCGGGGCGGCGGTTGTCCTGCCGGGGGCGGTGCCGCCTCGCGCCGCTGCTGCGGCCGATGCCGCGGTCGTCCGGGTGGCCGCTGCCGTGACCGGCGTCGCCGTGCCGTCGGTGGTGTGCTCGCTCATGTCCGCCCTGCCCTTCTCCGCCCTTCTCCGCCTGCCCGTTTGCGGACGGCGCCGCCCACGTGACACCGGCCGGGGCGGCCGTGTGACGGGTGGGAGGCGTGGCACTCGTCACAGCGGCGGGCGCGTCACAGGGCGCGGACGGCCGGTGTCCTGTGGGCGATCGGCGCCGCGCACCACCGCACGGCGCACCACCGCACGGGAGGACACCCCCCATGGCACCCCGCTTCGACCTGCTCGCCACCCCGACGTCCAGGAACGTCGGCAAGCACTTCTACGCCACCTCGACGGCGCTCTTCGAGTCCACGACGCTGCCGCGCGCGCTGCTGGAACTGGTGCAGTTGCGCGTCAGCCAGATCAACGGCTGCGGCTATTGCGCCGACGTCCACCTCAAGGAGGCCGCGGGGGCCGGGGAGAGCGCGCTGCGGCTCGGTCTCGTCGCGACCTGGCGGCACACCACCGTCTTCACCGAGGCCGAACGCGCGGCGCTGGCCTTCGCCGAGGAGGGCACCCGGATCGCCGACGGCGCCCCGGGCGTGTCCGACGCGACCTGGGCGGCGTTGCGCGAGCACTACGACGAGGACCAGACCGGCACGCTGATCGTCCTGGTCTCGCTCATCAACGCGGCGAACCGGATGGGCGTCATCGTCCGGAACCAGGGCGGCTCCTACGCATCGGGGGCCTTCGCGGCGCTCGACTGAGCGGGGACATTCTGCCGAGCGCCGCGAAGGCGGTACGGGCCCGCGACGGGGGCCCGGGGCGGGGGGCGGCGGGCGCGGGGCGGCCCCGGTATGCCGCTCAGGCCGCGGTGCCCGCCGTGTCGCTGGCCCCGGCGACCAGGTGGTCGCCGGGGATGCCGGCCTTGTCGGGCGCGTAGTAGTCCTTGATCCCCTCGGCCCAGGTCCGTACCCCGATCCGGTCGTCGGGGGTGGGGGAGAAGGCGTCGAAGAGGATGTCGATGTTGTCGCGGCGGAAGCCGATGGCCGTCATCAGCGCCATGAACGCGGGCCGCTCCACGAGCCCGTCGCCGTCCGGGTCGCCCAGCTCGGCGAGGGCCTCGGCGAATTCGCCGACGGTCGGCGCGAAGCGCGCCGGGGACAGGACGCACGAGCGGAATTCCTCGAAGTCGATCCGCCCGTCCCGGTCGGCGTCCAACTCCTTCAGAAGCGTGGTCCAGTAGCGTGCGAAAGCGGCGTGCATCCGCTCCTGGGCCGCTGTGCTCGCGCGCGGCGCGGCGGCGACGACGCGGTCGCTCATGAGGGAGAAGTCGTCGGCCTCCAGCACCCCGTTGCCGTTCGCGTCGAGCAGCGAAAAGACGAGCGCGACCCTCCGGGTGGCCTCTGTGCGCATGGCTCCGTTGCCTCTCTTGCCGTGATGCTGCCGTCGTGGGGATGGGGACCCCGCGGCCGGACCCTCTGCCCGGCTCGTCGGAAGAGGTGCCCGGTGCCCGTCACTCGCACACCGCAAGCGCACACGGTTACCCGCAAAGAGGGAAATCCCGGCATTCCGGCGTGAGTTCGGGCGGGATCGGGTAAATGCCCAAGCGGATGTTCGCGTTCGGTGTCCGGCGTTCGGCCTCGGGCCCGGCGGATCGCCGCACGCCGGTCGCCGTCCCCCCGCCTGTCGACCGCGGGTGGGCGCGCGTGCAATCGCCGTACCCGGAGCGCCCGGTGGCTGAGACGAGGAAGACGCCCGGGGCGTCGGGCGTGCCCGCGAGGGCGGTCCGGTCGGGCGGTCGCGGTGACGGTGACGGCGCCGGAGCCTGTCGCGGGCGGGGGCGTCCTCGGTGCCGCGTCGCACGCCCGCGGCGCAGCCCCTGTGAGCGGATCATGGCTGGTCAGTGGCGATTTGGGGGGCGTTGTCAGACCCTTGGTGCAGACTGTCATCAACAGGGCGGAAAGCCGCGAAGGGCCGCTTCCGCCCGAGGCTCCGAAGCTCCGGGGGCCGTGCGGACGGCCCCCGGAGCGCGGGAGGGATCGGGAGGAAGCGGAGGGATCGGGAGGAGCTAGTCGGCGGCGGCCATCACGTCGACGGGCCGCGGGCGCAGGGCGAAGCGGCCGGGGAGGGCGGTCGCGGGGAGGGCGAGCAGGACGGCGAGCGCGAGGACGGACAGGTAGGGGAGCAGCGCGAGGGTCGGAGAGGAGGTGCCGGTCATGCCGGTGCTGAAAGCGGTGAGGACAGCAAGGGAGATGGCGGTGCCGAGCAGCCCCGCGAGGGTGACGACGGCGGTGGCCTCGCAGGCCAGCATGCGGAGCACCTGCCGCCGGGTGGCGCCCGCGAGCAGCAGCCGGGCGAATTCCCGGACGCGCTCGGCGGTCGACATGGCCAGGGTGTTGACGGCGGCGATGGCGGTGAAGACCAGGACCAGGCCCATGGCCAGGAATTGCGCCTCGGCGTTGCCGCGCCGCACGGTCGGGGCCAGCGCGTCGGCCGCGTGCCCGGGGGCGAGGACGCGGATACCGGGGTAGCCGCGGACGGCGGCGGCGAGGCCGGCGCGGTCGGTGCCGGCCGCGGTGCGGACCAGGACGGCCGCGGCGAGCGGGTCGTCGACGTGCCGGGCCACCAGGGCGTGGGACATGGTGAGATCGCCGAAGCCGAGTCCGCGGGCGTAGACGGCGGCGACGGTCAGCGTCACCGGCGTGCCGTCGCCGAGGGTCACCCGCAGCGTGCTGCCGGGGTGCACGTGCCGGGTGCGGGCGGCGGTCTCGCTCACCGCGACGCTCGTGTCGCCGAAGCCGGTGAGCGAACCGTCCACCACGTCCAGGTCCGGGCCCAGGTCGCGGCCGAGCGAGCCGGCGGTGACGCCCTGCGCGGGGAATTTGTCGAGGCCGACGCGGACGGTGGTGCGGACGACCTCCGTGACGGACGTGACGCCGGGCGTGCGGCGTACGGCGTCGGCGGCCGCGCCCGGGACGCCGAGGCCGTCGGAGGTCAGCGCCCAGGAGCCGCGGGTGCCCGCGGCGGCTTGGTCGTGGGCCGCGTGCTGCAGCGTCGCCTGGGTGAAGAGGACGGTCGAGGCCATGGCGACGAGCAGGGCGAGCGGGGTGACGGCGGCGGCGTTGCGGAACGCGTTGCCCCGCAGGTTGCGCCGGGCCAGGACACCGGGGAAGCGGGCCGCGCGCAGCGGCCCGGCCAGCAGCGCGGCACCACCGCGCACCAGCAGCGGACCGAGGAGGGAGACGGCGATGGCGAGGACGATCACGGTCAGGAAGGTCACCGGCGTGGCGGCCGGTTCGGTGTGCAGCGAGCGCAGGACGACGACGAGCGCCGCCCCGCCGCCGAGCAGCAGCAGGCCCGCGACGGTGCGGCCGGCGGACGCGCCGCGCTCCAGCAGCGACTCGGCGAGCGCCTGCGCCGGGCTCAGTCGGGTGATCCGGCGCGCGGAGATCCGGGCGGCGGCCCACGCGCCCGCGGTCGTCGCCAGGGCGCCCGCGGCCATCGGCACGAAGCCGACCGAGGGGCGCAGGGTGTCCGGGATCGCGCCCAGGGCCACGAAGCGGCCGAGCAGCCAGTGGGCCAGGGGCAGTCCGGCGAGCGCGCCGAGCACCCCGGCGGTCGCGCCGACGAGCAGCGCCTCGCGCCCGATGAGCTGCCGCAGCTGGCGGGAGGTGGCGGCGACGGCGCGCAGCAGGGCGAGTTCGCGGTGCCGCTGGCGCAGCGACAGGGCGAAGGTGCCGACGACGACGAGGATCGCGACCAGCAGCGCGGTGCCGCCGATGGCCCCGCCCATGCTGACCAGCTGGACGCGGGCGCGGGCCGCTTCGGGGAATTCGGCCGCGCCGCGCCCGTCGCCCGTGTGGACACGGGCCTTGGTGCCGTCGAGCGCCGTGCGCAGGGCGTCCGGGTCGGGCCCGCCCTCGGCCTGCGGCAGTACGCCGAAGGCAGCCACCTGCCCCGGGTGGGCGGCCAGCCGCTCGGCCTCGGCCTGGCTGAAGAAGAGGCTGGTCTGCTCGGCGAGGTCGGCGTGCGCCGCGCCGCCTGGGGCGGTGGGGGCGGCGACGCCGCTGACGCGGTACGTCCGCGGGGCGGCCGTCGACTGGACGGTCAGCCGGTCGCCGGGAGCCAGGTGGGCCCGCCGGGCGAGCCCGCGGTCGACGACGACCTCGTCCGCGGCGGTCGGTGCGTGCCCGGCGACGAGGGCGAAGGGCGTGAGCACGGCGGAGTTCCAGCCGTGCCCGTACGCCCGGCCGTACGACGTGGCGCCGGACCCGCCGCCCGAGCCCTTGCCACCGGTGTCGGTGCCCGAGCCGCCTGCGCCTGAGCCGGCTGCGCCCGAGCTGGCTGCGCCTGGGCCGGTGTCCGCTCCCGCGGCCGGGAAGGTCTCGGCGGGGAAGGTCAGTTCGGGGACAACCGCGCGGACGCCGGGGACGGCGGCGATGCGGGGGGCGAGGCCCGCGGGGAGCCAGACGCGCTCGGCCAGCGCCTTGGCCTTGTGCTTGACCTTCGTCTTGCCCTTCTTGTGCTTGACGGTGGTCTGGTGGACGTTCTGGTCGGCGGTGACGACGACCGGCGCGGCACCGTACCGCTCGGTGGCGATGCTGCCGGACAGCCCCGTCTCCAGCAGCCCGCCGCACGCGGTGATGAGCGCCGCGGCGCAGAAGAGGGCGAGAAAGGCGCCCAGGAAACCGCCCCTTCGGGCCTTCAGGGTTCTCAGGGCGAGACGCGTCAGCATCGTGGACCGGTCCTCGTGGCAGTGGCGTCCGGACCCGTCCCCCGAGCCCGGTGGCCGGCATCCCCCGACCTGCCCTCAACGATCCCGTCGCGCCCCTCCCGGCACACTCCGGCCGCCCGGCACCTCCACGGTGGGGCCAGCCCCACCAACCCCCGGCCCGCAAGCGGCGGTTCCGGCCCCCGGCGATGTCAGCCGGCCGACACATAAGCAACCTTTGGTTGCGCGTCGCACCGGCGGCCGCTACCGTAATACGCAACCGAACGTTGCGGGAGGTGGCCGTCATGGAGACGGGGACAGAGGTGGAGTACGGGTCGATCGAGCGGGAGATCCGGATCGAGGCGTCGCCGGAGGTGGTCTTCGACGTCGTGAGCAGTCCCGAGCACCTGCGGGAGTGGTGGCCGGACGAGGTGGACCTGCCGGGGATCCCCGGGGTGGCCGGGCGGATCGGCTTCGGGAAGGCGGCGGGCGGCGGGATTGACTGGGTGCAGTTCACCGTGGTCGACGCGGTGCCGCCGCGGCTGTTCTCCTTCCGGTGGACGCAGCCCGAGGGGGAGGCGGCCCGGCGGGGGAATTCCCATCTGGTGGTCTTCGCGCTGGAGGCCGCCGGGGACGGGGCGACGCTGCTGCGGATGACCGAGACCGGCTTCCGGGAGCGCGGCTGGAGCGAGGCCAAGGTCGTGGACCGCTACAACGACCACTCCTCCGGCTGGGATCACTACCTGCCGCGGCTGATCGGCTACGCCG
Source organism: Streptomyces sp. NRRL F-5123 (assembly GCF_000721495.1). Taxonomy (GTDB): domain Bacteria; phylum Actinomycetota; class Actinomycetes; order Streptomycetales; family Streptomycetaceae; genus Actinacidiphila. Next base: position 24,623 of record NZ_JOHY01000002.1, on the reverse strand, counting down.
CCAAGGTCCAGGCGGGCGTGTAGTCGTGGCGGCAACCGGCACGACCACCACTGCCGCCGGCGGGGACATCGACGACGACCTCTGGTCCGCGGTCGGCGACCCGACCCGACGCCGCATGCTCGACCTGCTGCTCAGCGAGGGCAGCGGGACGGCGACCGGCCTCAGCGAGCGGCTGCCCGTCACCCGGCAGGCGGTCGCCAAACACCTCGCCGTCCTGGACCGGGTGGGCCTGGTGCACGCCACCCCCGCGGGCCGCGAGAAGCACTTCCGCGTCGACGAGGAGCAGCTCGCCCGCGCGGTCGCCCAGCTCACCGGCGTCGGCGCCGCCTGGGACGGCCGGCTGCGCCGTATCCAGCGCATCGCCGAGACCGTCCAGCGCCGGAAGGACGCACAGGAGCAGGACGCACAGGAGCAGCAAGCCCAGGAACAGGACGCGCAGGAGCAGGACGCGCAGGAGGCGCACGACACGTCCGGCGCACCGGACGACAACGATCAGCCCTGACGAGCGAAAGGCACGGCCATGCCCGACATCCTGCACCGCATCGGCGTCAAGGACGCCACCCCCGACCAGGTTTACGCGGCCCTCACCACGCTCGACGGCCTGTCCGGCTGGTGGGCGGAGAAGACGACCGGCTCCACCGACGTCGGCGGCGTCATCGCCTTCCGCTTCAGCACCGGCGGCTTCGACATGAAGGTCACCGGGTCCGACCCGGGTCGCCGGGTCGCCTGGGAGGTGGTGGACGGCCCCGAGGAGTGGATCGGCACCACCGTCACCTGGGAGCTGCGCCACGAGGCCGGTGACGGCGACTTCACGATCGTGCTCTTCCGGCACGAGGGCTGGCGCGAGCCCGTGGAGTTCATGTCCCACTGCAGCACCAAGTGGGCGACGTTCCTGATGAGCCTCAAGCAGCTCGTCGAGACCGGCGAGGGCGCCCCCGACCCCCGCGACGTGCACATCAGCGACTGGCACTGACCTCCGCGGGGGCCGCCGCCGCGCACGACGGGCACAGCCCCCGGTAGGTGACCTCCACCGTCTCGACGGTGAAGCCGAACCGTTCCGCCGGGGGCAGGTCCGCCAGCGGGCTGCCCGCCGGGTGGACGTCGCGGACCGTGCCGCAGCGCGAGCACACCAGGTGCTGGTGCGGGTGGTGGGCGTTGGGGTCGTACCGCTTGGCGCGGCCGTCCGTGGCGACCTCGATCACCTCGCCCAGCGAGACCAGCTCGCCCAGCGTGTTGTAGACGGTCGCCCGGGAGATCTCCGGCAGCAGCTGCGCGGCCCGCGCGTGCACCTCGTCGGCCGTGAGGTGCACGTGGTCGCCGTCGAGGACCTGCGCGACCACACGCCGCTGCGAGGTCATCCGCCAGCCGCGGCCGCGCAGCCGCTCCAGCAGGTCGCTCATGTGGGTCCACCAATCAGGGTCAGGCTCCCGGTAGCCAAGAGTTTACCAAGTGCGGTCAGAAAATCGATGATGTGTACGACTGGGTGGTGTGTACGACTGGGTTAATTCTTGACTTGGACTGTGTCCATCGTAGGATCGGTTCCGGTGACAAGCCAAGTCTCAGGTCGGGAAGGACCCTCACAATGACTGAGAAGCACGACGCACTCGAGGCGGCACCGGTGGCCGCGGGCGGCGGCTGCCCCGTCGCGCACGGGCGCGCACCGCACCCCACGCAGGGCGGCGGCAACCGCGGCTGGTGGCCCGAGCGGCTGAACCTCAAGATCCTCGCGAAGAACCCCGCGGTGGCGAACCCGCTGGGCGAGGACTTCGACTACCGCGAGGCCTTCCTCTCCCTCGACCTGGCCGCGGTCAAGCAGGACATCGCCGAGGTGCTCACGACCTCGCAGGACTGGTGGCCGGCCGACTTCGGCAACTACGGCCCGCTCATGATCCGGATGGCCTGGCACAGCGCGGGCACGTACCGCATCAGCGACGGCCGCGGCGGTGCCGGCGCCGGGCAGCAGCGCTTCGCCCCGCTCAACAGCTGGCCCGACAACGGCAACCTGGACAAGGCCCGCCGCCTGCTGTGGCCGGTCAAGAAGAAGTACGGGCAGAACCTGTCCTGGGCCGACCTGCTGATCCTCACCGGCAACGTCGCCCTGGAGCAGATGGGCTTCGAGACCTTCGGCTTCGCCGGCGGCCGCCCCGACGTGTGGGAAGCCGACGAGGACGTCTACTGGGGCCCGGAGACCACCTGGCTCGGCGACGAGCGCTACACCGGCGACCGCGAGCTGGAGGAGCCGCTCGGCGCCGTCCAGATGGGCCTGATCTACGTCAACCCCGAGGGCCCCAACGGCAACCCGGACCCGGTCGCCGCCGCCCGCGACATCCGCGAGACCTTCCGCCGGATGGCGATGAACGACGAGGAGACCGTCGCCCTCATCGCCGGCGGCCACACCTTCGGCAAGACCCACGGCGCCGGCCCCGCCGACAACGTCGGCCCGGCCCCCGAGGGCGCGCCGATCGAGGCCATGGGCCTGGGCTGGGCGAACACGCACGGCACCGGCAAGGGCGCCGACGCGATCACCAGCGGCCTCGAGGGCATCTGGACGGACACCCCCACCACCTGGGACAACAGCTTCTTCGAGATCCTCTTCGGCTACGAGTGGGAGCTCTTCCAGAGCCCCGCGGGCGCCAACCAGTGGCGGCCCAAGGACGGCGCCGGCGCGGACACCGTGCCGGACGCGTTCGACCCGGCCAAGCGCGTCGCCCCGACGATGCTCACCACCGACCTCTCGCTGCGCTTCGACCCGGCCTACGAGCAGATCTCGCGGCGCTTCAAGGACAACCCGGCGGAGTTCGCCGACGCGTTCGCCCGCGCCTGGTACAAGCTCACGCACCGTGACATGGGCCCGATCGCCCGCTACCTCGGCCCCGAGGTCCCGTCCGAGACGCTGATCTGGCAGGACCCGCTGCCCGCCGCGGACTACGAGCAGATCGATGCCGCCGACGCCGCCGTGCTCAAGGAGCAGGTGCTCGCCTCCGGCCTGACCGTCGCGCAGCTGGTGTCCACCGCGTGGGCCTCGGCGTCCTCCTTCCGCGGCAGCGACAAGCGCGGCGGCGCCAACGGCGCCCGCATCCGCCTGGAGCCGCAGCGCGGCTGGGAGGTCAACCAGCCCGACGAGCTGGCGCTCGTGCTGCGCACCCTCGAAGGCGTCCAGGAGGCCTTCAACTCCGCGCAGACCGGCGGCAAGCGCGTCTCGCTCGCCGACCTGATCGTGCTGGCCGGTGCCGCCGGCGTCGAGAAGGCCGCCAAGGACGCCGGGGTGAGCGTCGAGGTGCCGTTCGCGCCGGGCCGCGTGGACACCACGCAGGAGCTGACCGACGTCGAGTCCTTCGCCGCGCTGGAGCCGCTCTCCGACGGCTTCCGCAACTACGTGGGCAAGGGCCAGCGGCTGCCGGCCGAGTACCTGCTGGTCGACCGCGCCAACCTGCTGACGCTGAGCGCGCCCGAGATGACCGTCCTGGTCGGCGGCCTGCGCGTGCTGGGCGCCAACTACGGCGCCTCGAAGCAGGGCGTGTTCACCGACCGGCCCGGCACGCTGACGAACGACTTCTTCGTCAACCTGCTGGACCTGGACACCACCTGGCACGCCACCTCCCCGGACGCCACGGCCTTCGAGGGCCGCGACGCCGCCGGTGCCGTCAAGTGGACCGGCAGCCGCGCCGACCTGGTCTTCGGCTCGAACTCCGAGCTGCGCGCGCTCGCCGAGGTCTACGCGAGCGACGACGCGAAGGAGAAGTTCGTCACGGACTTCGTCCAGGCCTGGGCCAAGGTCATGGACCTGGACCGCTTCGACCTGGTCTGAGGTCTGCTGGTCCACGGGGCCCCGCGGTTCGGCCGAACCGCGGGGCCCCGCCGTGTACGTACCGCTCCCGCTACTGCCCCATGACGCTCAGGTCGTTGACGACGTCGGTGCCGGTGAGGCCCACCCACGCGACGGTCACCACGCCGCCCGTCGCCTGCTGCGGTGCGAGCTGCGCGTCCGGGCCGACGTCGAGGTGGGTGGTGTCCTTCGCCGGCAGCGGCAGCGGGGTGCTGCTCAACTGCCGCCCGGTGCCGGCGTCGAGGACGACGAGCCGGGCGTCGTAGCCGTCCAGCAGCGGCTTCAGGTCGTCGTCCAGGTCGACCCGGGACGGCTGCTGCACGACGTAGACGCGGTTGCCGACGAGCAGCGGGCTGCCGAAGCGCAGGCCCTCCGCGGGCCCGGCCGTCCAGCGCTGCCGGTGGTCGCCGATGCCGAACGCCACGAGGGCGCCTTCGTGCTCGTCGTTCTGCGTTCTGTTGTCCGAGCACAGCAGCACGCCGTCGCCGCCGCCGACCGCCGGCTGGTCGGGCCGTACCGGGAAGGTGGTGACGGCGGGCTTCGCGCCGGAGATGTCCACCGTGGCGGCGGTGCCCTCGTGCGTCCACAGGCTGGTGATCAGGGTGTGGTCGTCGGCCGGCCGCAGGGACTTGAATTTCTGTTCCAGCTTCCAGCGCAGCGCGCCGCTGTTCTCGTCGAAGCCGAAGACCTGAGGTTCACCGGTCCTGCCGCACATGCCCTCCGTCACCACGGTCTTCGCCATGAGCCGCACCATGCCGTACGTCTGGCCGCAGCCCTCCGGCGTTTCGGCGGTCCACCGCTTCCTGCCGGTCGCGGCGTCGAAGGCCGTGAGGTCGTCGCGGCGCTGCGCCACCACCAGGTCGCCGGTCATCCGCAGGTCGGCGATGCCGCCGTTGTCGCCCGGCAGGTCGCCGTAGGTGAGCGTGTGCCGCCAGCGCGGCTTGCCGGTGCGGACGTCGAGGGCGGTGATCAGGCCGTCGTCCCACCACAGGGCCACCGTGTCGCCCGTCCCGGCGAGCGCGACGCGGTCCAGGTCGGCGCCTGTGCGCGTGTAGCGCCAGTAGGACCTGCCGGTGTGCAGGTCGTGGGCCTCGACGCCGTCGTGGTGCAGATCCCGGTCGGCGATCTCGTCGACCGACAGCGCGCCGGTCACGCCGTACGAGTCGGCCGTGCGCCGTACCGCCCTGCCCGGCACGTCGGGTGGCGCGCTGCCGAAGGCGGCCGGGTACGCGCCCGCCGCCGTGGTGACCGTCTCGTGGTGGTCGTCGCCCTGCCGCGCCCACAGCCACCCGCCCGCCGCGACCACGACCGCGACGACGCCTGCGACCGCGGTGCGGCCCCTGTTCCCTGCCATGTCCGTTGTCCCCCTGTGGTGTCTGCCCCGGCCCCGGGGCCCGTCTCAATGCCCCGGCACGACCGCGCCGACGGACGGGCGGGCGATCCCGTCCGTACCCCACACCACGCTCACCACGCTCACCACGCCGTCGGCGGCGTCCCAGGGCTGGAGTGAGCGGGCGACCTGGGGCGAGAGCCCGCCGCCGATCGGGATCGGCGGCAGCGGGGTGGCGCCCAGCCGCTGCCCGGTGCGCGCGTCGAGGACCAGCGGCGTCGCCTTGCAGCGGTCCGCCGGGACGGGGTCCGCGTTCGTGTCGTGGGCCCGCTCGGGCTGCTGCACGACGGAGACGCGGTCCCCGGCCCGGAGTGCCCCGCCGAAGCGGGTGCCCTTCGCCGCTGGGTAGCTCCGGTGCTGCTCCGGGACGGACAGCGCGCCGGTGAAGCCGTACGTCCCCGAGGTGCCGACCAGCACCTTTGCCGGGGCGTCCGGCGGTGCGGTGCCCGCGGCGGTCGGGTACGCGCCCGCCGCCGCGGTGATCTGCTCGTGGTGGCCGTCGTCGTCGCCGTGCCGCACCCGCAGCCGGCCCCCCGCCGCGGGCGCGATCACCGCGACGCCGGGCACGGCTGAGCGCGTTCTGGCCAACGCCGGTGCCATGTCCGTCCCCACCCCTGTCGGACCCCTCGATTACCCGCCCAGGCTACGACGGGGCGTCAATTGCCGGGCGTCAACTGCCGGAACGTCCGTGTCTTCGGTGTCTTCCGTGTCAGTAGCCACCGCCGCTCGACGAGCCGGACGTGGTGATCTGCTTGCCGTCGGTGCCCAGTACGTACCACTTGGCCCCGAAGTTGTTCAGGCCCTGGCCGCGGGTGTTGCCGGAGCTGGTGTCGGCGGCGAAGAGGTAGAGCGGGTGGCCGTTGTACGTGACCTGGGTGCCGCCGCCCGAACGCTTCGTGGTGCCGAGCTTCTTGGAGTCCGCGCCGCCGGAGGCCGTCGGCTTGCCGTTGACCAGCAGCGGCGGCCACACCTTCGCGCACGCGCCGGTGCAGGTCGACTGGTTCTTCTTGTCGGCGAGGAAGAGGTAGAGCGTCCGGTTCTTGGCGCCGCCGACCAGGATCTTGCCGAACGGCGAGACGTCCTTGGTGGTGACCGTCGCGGGCGTGGACTGCGCCGCCTGCCCCGCGGGGCTCGCGGTCACGGTGGCGGCGGTCCCGGTGTCATGGCTGCCGCTGGTGCTGCTGCCGCCGGAGCAGGCGGTCGCGGTGGCGGCGAGCAGGGCGACGACGGCGGTCGTGGCGGTGGCGTGATGCCTCACGGCTTTTCCTCCGGGCGGTCGTGACGGTGTGTGTGGGGGGTTGTACGGCGGGCGCGGGGGCGGGGCCGCACACAGCCCACTACACGCCAGGCCCACGCGCCCGGCCACGCGGGAGCGCCGTCCGGAGTACGGCACCGGGTACGGCGGCAGGTGCGGCAGCAGCGCGGCAACGGGTACGGCGGCAGGTGCGGCAGCACCACGGCAACGGGTACGGCAACAGCACGGCGGTGTCGCGGCGCCGTCCCGGCGGTGTCGCGGCCGTGGCACAGCAGCGGTACGGCCCTGGTACGGGGCGGCAGGGCAGTGGCGCGCGCGTGGCCGTCAATGCCACAGTGTCCACCTCCGGTGGCGCGCCGGGCGGACTCCGGCAGGCGCACCGGCAGTCGCCGGACCAGGCGTGCGGGGCGCGGTAGGAGCGCCGGCCGCGGCGCCATGAACCAACTACGGGGGAAGACGCGATGGAACCGCTCAAGGCGGGCGACCCGGCCCAGGTCGGTACGTATCAGCTGGTGGGCAGGCTCGGCACGAGCGGGCTCGGGCAGGTCTTCGCCGGGCGCGGCCCGGACGGGCGGCTGACGACGGTGACGGTGCTGCACGCCCGGCTCGCGGGCGACCCGCAATACCGCGAGCAGTTCCGCCGCGACGTCGAGAGCGCCCGCCGCATCACCGGCCCGTCGCTCGCGCCCGTCGCCGCCGACACCGAGAGCGACGTCCCGTGGGTCGCGACCGGCAGCGCCGACGCCCCGACCCTCGCCTCCGTCGCAGGCAGCGGTCCGCTGCCGCCCGCCGCCGTACGGGAGGTGGGCCTCGCCCTCGCGCACGCGCTGCGCGCGGTGCAGGCCGCGGGCGCCAAGCTCACCGGAATCGAACCCTCGCAGGTGCTCCTGACGCCCGAGGGCCCGCGGCTGACGCACTTCGGGATCACCCAGCCCATGGTCGGCCCGGGGAGCACGATGGCCGCCGTGCCCTCCGACGCCGACGCCGTGCAGGCCCTCGGCCGGGTGCTGCACTTCGCCGCGACCGGGCGGCCGGCCCCCGCGGGCGGCGGCTGGCAGCAGCCCGCCCCGCAAGTCGCCGACCCGGTCCTGGCCTCGATCGTCGCCGACTGCCTGGCCGCGCAGGCCTCAGGTCCCGGCCTCGACACCGTCGTCGAGCGGCTGAACGCCGCCGCGCCGCCCGCCATGGCGCCGCCGCCCGGCTTCGGCCCGGCCGCCGGTGCGGGCATGCCGCCGGGACCGCCGCCCGGGTTCGCCGCGGGCGGCTTCCCGCCGCCGCCCGGCGGGGGCATACCTCCGGCGCCGACACCCGCGAACCAGCCCTGGTGGCGTACGGCGAACGGCCAGCTGGTCGCGATCATCGCCGTCGTGGTCCTCGTGATCGGCATCGGCGTGGCGACCGCCGGCACGAACGGCGACTCGTCCTCCTCCGCCGATCCCACCGTGAGCGCGTCAGGGCTGCCGTCGCTGCCGGCCATGCCCGGCGACAGCAGCGACGACGAGAGCGACAGCACAAGCTCCGACGGCGGAAGCTCGGACGGCGGAAGCTCCGACGGCGGCAGTGACTTCGGCAGCGACGAGCCCAGCGACTCGCCCTCCGCCGACCCTGTCGCCGACGCCGTGACGGGCGACTGCTTCGACAACTCCGGCACCGCCTCCAACCCCGAACTGACCTCCACCATGTGCGGGTCGGGCACCTTCAAGGCCGTGGACGTGCTGCACGGCACGAGCGACACCCACAGCTGCGACAACGTTCCCGACGACGACTGGAACGTCAGCTACCCCGTCCGCGGGCTCGTGCTGTGCCTGAGCTACCAGTACGACCACGGCACCGCCTACCACGCCTCCTCCGGCGACTGCGTGTACGGCAGCAGCGCCACCAGCGACTGGGACGAGATCGACTGCCAGACCGGCGCGTTCACCGTCCTCGCGCGCTACACCGGCACCACCAGCTCCGCCAAGTGCAAGGGCCTGCGCGACTACGACTGGTCCGAGCACTTCGGCATCTCCGGCCGCGCCGACCTCGACGTCACGCTGTGCCTGTCGATGGTCTACCCGGACGACGCCGGGCACGCGGTGCTCAACGAGTGCCTGAAGTTCACCGGTACGTACGCGCAGCCGCACATGAAGTCCGTGTCGTGCTCGGCCGCGAACGTCATCGTCACCGGGCGCACGGGCAAGTACAACGCCAAGACCTTCTGCGGCAACGACGCGTGGACCACCTGGAAGCCCAACGACTACCCGTCGCTCGCCTACACGATGTGCTACCGCAAGCGCTGACGGTACGTCAGTGACCGTTGGGCTGCGCCTGGCTGGGGCGGGCGCGGACGTGCATGCGCTCGCCCTGCCGGCCGAAGAGGCTGAGCACCTCCACCGGGTGGCCGTCCGCCCCGCTGAACCAGTGGGGTACGCGTGTGTCGAACTCCGCGGCCTCGCCGGGGCCGAGGACCAGGTCGTGGTCGGCCAGTACCAGCCGCAGCCGCCCGTGCAGGACGTACAGCCACTCGTAGCCCTCGTGCGTGCGCAGCTCCGGCTCGCCGGTGCGGGCCGGGACGAGCATCTTGTACGCCTGGAGCGGTCCCGGCGTGCTGGACAGCGGGACGACCGTGCCGCCGCCCGGCAGCGAGCGCGGGGTCAGCCGCACCCGCGGGTCGCCCACCTCCGGGGCGCCGACCAGGTCGTCGAGCGGCACCCGGTAGGCCGCGGCGAGCGGCAGCAGCAGCTCCAGGCTGGGGCGGCGCAGGCCGGACTCCAGCCGGGACAGGGTGCTCTTGGAGATGCCGGTCGTCTCGGACAGCGCGGCCAGCGTGAGGCCCCGCCGGGCCCGCAGCCGCTTCAGCCGCGGGCCGACCTCGTCGAGCACGGCGCGGTGGGAGGGCGGCTCGGACGGTGCGTGGCCGCGTTCGGGCTCGGGGTCGGGTATCGGCATACGGGCATTCCACCGCGCCGTCCCGGAAACGGCAACATTAATTGCCGTCCGGTACGTCATGGGTGCACGCTGCCCGGCATGAGCCCTCACACGGACCCCGCCCCCGGCCACGGCGCCGGTCACGCCCACGGCGGCCAAGGCCAAGGCCAAGGACACGGTCGCGGACACGGCCACGCTCACGGTCATGGCCACGGACACGACACCGAGATCGACTGGGAGGAGATGTCCGACCACCTGGTCGCCGCCGGTGAGCTGCAGCTGCCGGCCCTGCGGGACGTCGCCGCCCGGCTGCACGGACTGCTCGACGGCGACGGCGGGACCCCCGCTCACGAGGTGCGCCGGGTGCTCGACGTCGGGAGCGGCCCGGGTGTCATGGCCTGCGTCTTCGCGGAGGAGTTCGGCGCCGCCGAGGCCGTCGCCGTCGACGGCTCCCGGCCGCTGCTCGACCGTGCCCTCACCCGCGCCGCCGCCCTCGGCCTGGAGGGGCGGATCAGCGTGCGGGCCGCCGAGCTGAACGGCGGCCTCGACGCCGACCTCGGCCCCGCCGACCTGGTGTGGAGCAGCAAGGCCGTGCACCACCTCGGCGACCAGCAGGGCGCCCTCGACGCGCTCGCGGCCGTGCTGCGGCCCGGCGGCCTGCTCGCCGTCGCCGAAGGCGGCCTGCCGCTGCGGTTCCTGCCGCGCGACATCGGCCGCGGCACCCCGGGCCTCACCGCGCGGCTGGACGCCGTGCAGGAGGAGTGGTTCGACGTGATGCGGGCCGAGCTGCCCGGCAGCAAGCCCGTCGTCGAGGACTGGCCCGGCTTGCTGCGGGCCGCCGGGCTCACCGGCGTCACGAGCTTCACGTGCCTGCTGGACCTGCCCGCGCCGCTCACCCCCGCCGGGCGGGACTACCTGCTCGCCCACCTCACGCGTATCCGCGAGAAGGTCGGCGGTGAGCTGCTCTCGCCGGCCGACCGCGAGACCCTCGCCGCCCTGACCGACCCCGACGCGCCCGAGAGCATCCTGCACCGCCCGGACGCGTACCTCCTGATGGGCGTCACCGTCCACGCAGGGCGCCGCCCGAGCTGAGCCGCCCGCCGGTACGGGGCCGGTACGGGGGGCTCACCCGCCCCCGTACCGGCCCGGTCCGTCAGCCCCGCGGCGCCATGTACGAGGTCACGCGGTCGGAGAGGACCGCGTACTCGCCCTTCGTGAGGCCGGTGCGGGCCTGCCGCAGGACCGCCTCGACCAGATTCCAGCGCTCGTCGACCCGGCTGGGCCCGCTGTCCCCCAGCGCCTCCGCCGCGGCGAGCTCGGCCGCGGCCTCCGCCGCCTCCTCCTGCTCGACGTCGCGCAGCGCCCGCGCCGCGTCCTCCCGGCCCGCCCCGGCGAGCTGCTCGGCGGTGACCCCGACCGCCCGCGCCATTCGCGCCAGCGTCTTGTCGGGGCTGCGCACCGCGACATACGTGCGCTGCACCAGCTGGTAGCCCGACACGAGCTGGCGCCAGCGCGCCTCGCTCATCCGGGCCCGCCGCGCGGCCTCCCGTTGCGAGATGTTCATCTCCATCTGGGCCTGCTTGATCAGCAGACCCTCGGGCGGCGCGGCCAATGGCTCAGTCATGCGCCGAGCTTCGCACCACTACGCACACCCCGTCCACCGAATCCCCCGAAAGAGTGGCCCCCTCTCCGGGCACGTGTGATGGCCGGAAACAGAGGGGTCGGCGAGGCGGATGGGAGCAATTTCGTTTTGTGGTGAACAACTTCGCGGCGGGGTCCGTATCTCCTGGTGCCGAGGCGGCGCCTGCGCCGAACCGGCACCGCTTGCTCCCCCCACACCTAAGGAGCACACCTTGGATCTCGACAAGCGGATCGACACCGCACGCCCCTATGTCCTCTCCCTCTACCGCATCGTGGTCGGGCTGCTCTTCGCCTGCCACGGCGGGTCGACCGTGCTCGGCATGTTCGGCGGCCCGGAGGGCGGCCGCCCGCACGCGGGCGCCTGGCCCTCGTGGTGGGCCGGGCTCATCCAGCTGGTCTGCGGGCTGCTCGTGTGCGCGGGCTCCGGTGACCGGGCCACCCGCGCCGCGGCCTTCCTCGGCTCCGGCGCCATGGCCTACGCCTACTTCACCGTGCACCAGAAGCGCGCGCTGTGGCCGATCGAGAACGGCGGCGAGGCGGCCGCGATGTTCTGCTGGAGCCTGCTGCTGCTCGCGGTGACCGGCCCCGGCGCCTGGCAACTCGCCCGCGCCCGCCTCCCCCACCGCTCCTCCACCACCGACCCCGACCGAGCCCGGGAGGCCAGCCTGACCTGACCCCGCCGCGACACGGAACCGCCCCCGCGACAGGTGTGTCGCGGGGGCGGTTTCACGCTTCGGGTCAGTGCACGACCATCGGGAGCTGGTCGGCCTCCGCTGCCTTGTCGGACGGGGTGTCCGAGCTGGAGGCGATGCGGACGGCGGACGGACGGGGGGCGCGGACCACGGTCAGGGCGATCAGGGCCGCGGCGGCCTCGATCGCGAAGGCCCACCAGATGGCGTGGGTGTAGCCGTGGACCAGGGCGTGGGACTGGGTGAGGTGCGCGGCCGCCGGGGTCGCCGCGTGGTGGGCGGCGAGGTAGGTGGTGGTCGCGGAGGCGGCGATCGTGTTCAGCAGCGCGGTGCCGATCGCGCCGCCGACCTGCTGCGAGGTGTTGACCATCGCCGACGCCACACCCGCGTCACGCGGCTCGACGCCCGAGGTGGCCAGCGACATCGCCGGCATGAAGGCCGTGCCCATGCCCAGGCCCAGCAGCACCAGGCCCGGCAGGATCACGCCCGGGTAGGAGGAGCCGACGCCGAGCCGGGTCAGCAGCAGCATCGCGACCGCGGCGGTGGCGAAGCCGGGGGCCATCAGGGCGCGGGCGGGGAGCCGGTTGACCAGCCGGGCGCCGATCTGCGTGGAGCCCACCACGAAGGCGGTGACCATCGGCAGGAAGGCGAAGCCGGTGCGGACGGCCGAGTAGCCCTGGACGACCTGGAGGTAGTAGGTGAGGAAGAGGAAGACGCCGAACATCCCGATGATGGCCAGCGCGAGCGAGGCGTAGACGCCACCGCGGTTGCGGTTGCCGACGACGCGCAGTGGCAGCAGCGGGAAGCGCACCCGGGACTCGACGGCGACGAAGGACGCGAGCAGCACCACCGCGCCGACCAGCAGCGCGATCGTGGAGGCCGCCGCCCAGCCCGCGGACTCCGCGCGGGTGAAGCCGTAGACCAGGGAGATCAGGCCGAGGCTGGACAGCACCACGCCGGGGATGTCCAGCGGCGAGCGGTTGCGGCCGCCGGCCGGCTCGCGGATCACGAAGTTGGCGCCGAGCGCGGCGATCACCGCGAAGGGGACGTTGACGAAGAAGGTCCAGCGCCAGTCGAGGTATTCGGTCAGCACACCGCCGAGCAGCAGGCCGACCGCACCGCCGCCGCCGGCGATGGCGCCGAAGATGCCGAAGGCCTTGGCGCGCTCCTTGGCGTCGGTGAAGGTCGTCGCGAGCAGCGACAGCGCGGCGGGCGCGAGCAGCGCGCCGAACACGCCCTGCGCGGCGCGTGAGCCGAGCAGCATCGCCTCGTTGGTCGCGGCGCCGCCGAGCGCGGAGGCCAGCGCGAAGCCGGTCAGGCCGGTGACGAAGGCGCGCTTGCGCCCCCACAGGTCGGCGATGCGGCCGCCGAAGAGCAGCAGCCCGCCGAAGGCGAGCGCGTACGCGGTGATGACCCACTGCTTGTTGGCGTCGGATATGCCGAGGTCGTGCTGGGCGCTCGGCAGCGCGATGTTCACGATGGTCGAGTCGAGCACGACCATCAGCTGGGCGAGGGAGATGAAGACGAGTGCTTTCCAGCGCCGCGGATCGGGCTGGACTGCTGTTCCGGGCATGAGGGTATCCACTTCGGTACGCGTGCGGTGGTCCTGCGGTGCTCGTGTGCTCGCGGCGGGTCGCAGGGGAAAAAGGCAATGGGGGGCGGGGCGCTCGGCTCAGGGCCTTCGCGTCGGGGGTTCGGCCGGCGGCCGGGCGCTCCGTTGCGCCCGCGGGAGGTACGGCTGGGGCTGGTGCGGGATTACTCCTGGTTCGTGAGGCCGTCCAGGAAGAGCTGCAGGTGGCGGTGGATGTCGTCGCCCGGGCAGTCGATGCCGGGCAGCGGACGGGTGAGGCGGGAGAGGACGACCATCAGGTCGGTACGCGTCACGTCGGCGCGCAGCGCACCGCCGCTCCTGGCCCGTGCCATCAGCTCGTCGAGAGCCGCCTCCAACCGCGCTTTCTGCACGGTCAGTTCGGCGGAGCGGGCTTCGGCGCGGCCCACCAGGAGGCCGCACAGGGCGCCGACCCTCTCGTCGACCGCGGCGTGCGCGAAGCGGCCGAGCGCCGCGCGCGCGTCACCGGTGGCGGCGTTCGCCGCCTCCGCCGCCGCGTTGTCCGCGGTGCGGGTCACGACGCTCAGCTGCACGGCGTGCGCGAGCGCGTGGCGGTCGGCGAAGTGCCGGTAGAGGGTCGCGTTGCCGATGCCCGCGCGCCGGGCGATCTCGTCGAGCGGCGCCTCGGGCCCGTACTCGACGAAGGCGTCCCGCGCGGCGGCGACGATCCGCTCCCGGTTGCGCACCGCGTCGGCCCGCGGCCGGTGCGGCTTGCTTCCCCCGGCCGCCTCCTCGGTACGGGCGGTACGACCCGCGGTCTCGATCGCTTCTGTCGCGGTGGTCACGCCGGTCACCCCTTTCCACGTCCGTCTCGGCGAACCGGGGAAGTGCTCCCCGGATTTTCATTCACGTGCATGTAACGGGGAGGGAGTCCCCGGATATTTCCCGCCGGGAAAGTGACCTGCGTCACGGGTCTGTCCGTCGCACGCGAGGGGGCTCAGCGGACGTGCAGGGACTCCGCGCCGACCGGGCGGAAACCCGCGGCCTGGAAGGTGCGGACGGCGCGGGCGTTGCCCGGGGCCTGCTGGGCCCACACGGGGGCGGGGGCCAGATGGCGGGCGGCGGTCGCGAGCGCGACGCCGAGGCCCCGGCCGCGGGCGGCGGGGTCGACCTCGACCGCGGCCTCCCAGCGGCCGGCGACACCGCGGCCGAGGACGAGGACGCCGGTGCCGGTGCCGACGCTGCTGCCGTTGTCCCTGTCCCTGTCCCTGTCCCTGCCGTCGCCGTCCGCCGCCCAGACGCGTACCTCGTCGCGGTGCTCCAGGGCGCGGGCCACCCGCGGGTGCGCCGGGTCGTCGATCTCGACGAGCGGGAGCGGGGGCGGGCCGGGCAGCGGGGACGCGACGGTGAGCAGGTCGATCGTGTCGGTCCGGCGGCCGGTGCGGTCGAGCAGCGCGGTCAGGAAGCGCGGATGCATCGCGGCGGCCAGCGGGTCGCTGTCGGCCGCGGCGAGCTGGGCGCGCACCCACGCGGGGTCCTCGCCGGTGAAGACGACCGCGTGCGCGGTGAAGGCGATGACCCCGGCGTCGCGCTCGCCGTGCTGCGGCACGATCGTCGTCCCGCCGTCCGCCGCCGGGAATTGCCCGCGGGCGGCGCTGTCCAGGATGTCGCGCAGGGTGCGTCCCACGAGGAACGAGCGTAACGGGCTGCCGCCCGGGGAGGGCCAGGGCGATACGTGGCCGGTTCACCTGGACCGTCAGCGGCGGCGGAACCCCGCCCACCGGCTGCGGCAACCTCCCGCCCTGGGGCGCCACGACCGCCTGCGTGCCGGGCGGCTCCGGCCCACCGCCGCGCGAGGGGGCCCGGCGGGGCGGGCGCGGGGCGGCGGCGAACGTACGCGGTACGGACTCCGGACGTACGGTACGGGCTGCGTGTGCCGCGGGTCCTGGACGTGTGAGGCAGGTGCACGGCCGCCCGCGGGCCGTCCCGGGGGCGCGCCCTCCGCGGCCGCGCTGGTCGGCGACGAGCAGGGCCAGGACGGGGAGGGAGGCGGCGGGCGACAGCAGGCACCACGCCGGCCAGTGCAGCTCGGGCCCTGGGCCAGGGGCAGGACGAGCAGCCCGATGCCCGTGGCGGCGGGCGCGGTGCCGCGCGGGTCGGCCCGTACGGGGCCCGGGGAGCCGCCCGGCGGGAGCAGGGCCGCTCCCGCGGCGCGGGCGGTGAGCGCGACGGGGACGTTGAACAGGAAGACGGGCCGCCAGTCCGCGCCCGGCACCGACCGGGCTTCCGGCGGCGGGAGGACGGGGCGCCGCAGCGAGGCGAAGCGTGAGGCGATCCTGCGGGCCGCGCTCACCGTCCTTCCTGCGCGAGGGCTTCGCCGGGGCGAGTGCGGACGTGGTCGCAGCGACCGCGGGAGTCGGCAAGCAGACGTCTACGGGCACTTCGGCGACAAGGAGCGGCTCTTCCTCGCCGCGGCGGAGGCGCCGGGCATGCCCGTAACACCGGGCAGCCCCCGTAACGACGACAACGCACGGTGCCGCCGGGTCCCGTGCACCCGGCGGCACCGTGCGTCACGCAGGCCGGACGGTCAGGCGTTCCAGACCTGCAGCTCGGACAGCTGGGCCGCGGGCCAGCCGTCGTTGGCGGTGACCGTCACCCGCACGTAGCGCGCGGTCGCGGCCGGGAAGGTGATCGTGACGGTGTTGTTCGCACCCGGCGTGAACGCGTAGGACGCGGACGCCTTGAGCGTGCTGAAGCTCGAACCGTCGGTGCTGCCGGTCACGGACAGCGTCTCGTTGCGCGCACCCCAGCCGGCGGGCAGTTGGAGCACGACCTTGCTGACGCTCGCCGCCGAGCCGAGGTCGACCTGCGCCCACTGCGGGAAGGCGTTGTTGGCGCTCTCCCAGTAGCTGGCCTGGTTGCCGTCCGTGAGGTTGGACGACGGGTAGACGTCGGTGTGGCTGGACTCGCTGGTGGTGCGCCCGGCCGCCAGGTTGGTGTTCGCCGAGCCGGTCCCGGTGCCCGAGAGCGCCACGGTGGTGGGGCTGTTGCCCGCGTTGCTGGTGACGGTGAGGGTGCCGGAGCGGGCACCGGACGCGGTCGGGGCGAACTTCACCGCGACCGTGCAGCTGGCGTTCGCCGCGAGCGAGGATCCGCAGGTGTTGGTCTGCGAGAAGTCGCCGGAGGCCGCGACCGAGGAGATGGCGGCCGCCGCGGAACCGGTGTTGGTCAGTGTCACGTTCTGCGCGGCACTGGTGGTGCCGGGCGTCTGCGTGGCGAAGGTGAGCGAGGACGGGTTCGCCGCGAGCGTCGCCGACGTCGGGCTGGTGCCGCCGCTCGGGAAGACCTGGAGAGCCGACAACTGGGCGGCGCTCCAGCCGGAGTTGGCGGTGACGTTGATGCGGACGTAGCGCGCGGTGGCAGCCGGGAAGGTGATGTCCACCGTGTTGTTGTTCGCGCTCGGGTCGAAGGTGCGCGCCGCGGAGGCCGACAGCGTGCTGAAGCTCGAACCGTCGGTGGAACCCTGCACGGACAGCGTCTCGCTGCGGGTCGCCCACGCCGTGGACGGCGGCAGCTTCAGCGTGACCTTGCCGATGCCGGTGGCCTGCCCGAGGTCGACCTGCACCCACTGCGGGAAGGAGCCGTTGGCGCTCTCCCAGTAGGTGGAGGCGTCCGCGTCGGTGACGTTGCCCGCCGCGAAGGTGCCGTTGACGGAGCTGGCGGTGGCCGGGCGGCCGGCCGCGATGTCGGTGCTGCTGTCGATGCCCGCGCCGCTCAGCGCCACCGTGGTGGGGCTGTTGTTGGCGTTGCCGGTGAGCGTGAGGGTGCCGTTGCGGGTGCCGCCCGTGGTGGGCTTGAAGGCGACCGTCACGGTGCAGGACGCGCCGACGGCGAGCGAGGAGCAGGTGTTGGACTGGGTGAAGTCACCGGTCGCCGCCACCGAGGAGACGGTGGCCGCGGTGGTGCCGGAGTTGGTGACGGTCACGGTCTGCGAGGCCGCGGTGGCGCCGACCACCGTGGCGGGGAAGGACAGGCTCGCCGGGTTGGCGTTCAGCACGGGGCCGGGCGCGGTGCCGGTGCCCGACAGCGCGACGGTGCTGGTGTTGCCGCCCGCGGTGACGGTGAGTGTTCCGGTACGCGTCCCCGCCGCGGTCGGCTTGAAGGTGACGCTGACCGTGCAGGAGCCGTTGGCCGGAACGGAGCTGCCGCACGTGTTGGTCTGCGCGAAGTCGCCGGTGGCGGCCAGCGCGCTGACGGACGCGGCCGAGCCGGTCGGGTTGGAGACGGTCACGGTCTGCGCGGCCGAGGTCGAACCCGTCGCCACCGAGCCGAAGTTGAGGGCGCCCGGGGACGCCGTCACACCGGTCACCGGGTAGGGCGGGAAGTTCGGGGTGGGGAAGCTGCCGCAGAACGGTGTACCGGAGATACCGGAGTTGCCGCCGCCGTCGGTGACGGCGAAGTTGCCGCCCTCGCAGGAGTAGACGGGGCTGGACGCGCCCACGCCGGTGGCGGTGACGTTGGTGAACTTCGCGGCGCCGCCGGTCTGCTCCTGGAGCGCGAAGGTGCCGGTGCCGGCGATGGTGACGTTGCTGAGGTTCACCCCGGAGACGGTGCCCTCGACCCACTGCACGGCCTCGTACGGGCTCTGCTGGATCAGCGCGTTGCTGACGTTGATCGGCCCGGTGATCGCGCCCTGCGAGCCGTCGAACCACAGCGCGCCCACGCCGAACTGCCAGTTCGGGTCGAGACTGCCGGCCCGGACGATCGTGTTGTTGGTGATGTCGGTGGTGCCGACCGGCGTGGAGGTGAAGCGCTGGCCGACGTGGATGCCGCCGCCCTGCGCCAGGCCGGTGTCCTGCACCAGGTTGCCGCTCACCGTGTTGTCGTGGCCGCCGTAGATGGCGATGCCGTTGGCGAGGATCTGCGTCTCGACCGTGTTGTTCGAGATGGTGTCGTTGGCGTCGGCGCCGAGTGCGGAGTCGGCCCAGGTGGCGATGCCGTCGTCACCGGTGTTGCGGATCTCGCTGTTGGTGACCGTCGAATTGGTCACGCCACCGTGGAAGTTGATGCCGTCCGCGGTGGTGTCCCGGATCCGCACGGCGCTGAAGGTCAGCTTGTCCATCGGCCCGTCCATCCAGGCGCCGACCTTCATGTGGTCGATCCACACCCGGTCGACGGTGGAGTTGCTGAGCGCGCCGCCGATGCCGTTGACCTGGTCGCCGTCGTTGCGCTCCTGGACGTCGCCGAAGATCGCGAAGTCCTTGAGGTGGACGTTGGAGCTCGGGTTGGGCTGGTAGCCGCCGTAGAAGCCGGGCGCGGCGCCCGTCACGGTGGAGTACCACATGCCCGCACCGGCCACCGTCACGTTGTTGACGGCGATGTGCCCGGGGATCTTGAACGTGCCCGGCGGGATCCACACCGTGCCGCCGGAACCGGCCGCCGCGACGGCCGCGTTGAAGGCCGCGGTGGAGTCGGCGGCGCCCGTCGCGTCCGCGCCCTTGCTCGTCACGGACACCGAGCCGGACGGCTGCGCGAGCGCCCCGCCGACCTGCTCGAAGTCCGCGAAGTCGATCGTCGTCGAGGTGCCGCCGGAGGGCACCTGAAGGGTGAAGGTGGTGCCCGCCTGGTACGTCTGCGGCAGCAGCCGGTGGACCTCGTCGTAGAAGTGGTGCGGGTTGCTGCCCGGCGAGTTGGTGAAGGGGTAGCTGCCGTAGTACCAGCTGTAGGCGTTGGTGAGCGTGAAGTCCGGCTGCGCGGCACCGTTGATCGAGAAGGAGAGTGGCGCGGTGTAGACGGAGCCGCCCGAGGTGTCCGGGATGCTGTAGCGGAAGTCGATCGAGTTGGTCGCCACCGGCGTGGTGAAGGTGACGTACTTGCCGCTGCCCGAGAGCGTCACGGCCTTGCGGTACGAGGCCTCGTCCGCGAGTTGACCGGCGGCCCAACTGGGGCCGATCACTGCGCCGTTGGTGGCGGAACTCTCCGCCTGGACCTCGACGTAGGGCAGGCTCGCACCGCTTCCGCCGGTGGCACCGGCGGCGTACGCGGGCGAGCTGCCGAGGGCGAGCAGCCCGCCGCCGGTCAGCAGCGCGGTGGTGCCGGTGATCGCGACCGCCCGGCGCAGCCGCGGGCCGCCGCCCGGCGGGCCCTGCCGTCTGCGGTGTGGGGGGAGGGGGGACATGCGGAACATCACGTGCTCCTTTCGGGCACAGATCCCGATCTGCACCGGTGGGGGATGGAGCGTCGACGCAAGGGGCACCGTAATGTCGCGGATACGCCACCGCAATATCCGCGCTCAGCATTGATAGAAAGTAACTTTCTTGCGCAAGATTCTGCGTTGAGGTGGGCGAGCGTACAGGAAGGCGCGCGGAAGCCCGGCGGAGGGGAGGATCCCGCCGCAACCGGTCACTCGGTCACCCGGTCAACGACCGGACTTCTGCTGGCCCTTCATGACATTCCGCATCGCCCCGACGAGCCCGGGCTCGAACCGCCCGACGTCCGAGGCGGCTGTCTGCAGCGTGCCGCGCACCGCCTCGGGCGTGTCCTCCGAGACCGAACCGGACGCGTACCAGGTGAGCGTGAGCGTGAACACCGCCCCGCCGTGCAGGACCTGGATCTCCTCGCTGCGGTCCATCGCCTGCGCGACCGCCTCGTCCCCGAGTCCGGCGACCCGGTGCACGTCCGCCGCGGGCGCCAGCGTCTGCGGGTCGACACCCGCCAAGTCCTCGAACTCCCCCCGCGGGTCGTTGCGCTTGTGCAGGTCGACAGTGACCGCGAGCTGGTAGAGGTCCAGGCCCCCCGAGCCGTCCGGCGCGTACAACTCCATCGTGCAGCGCGCGGTGTCGACCGCCTTCCCCAGATGCGCGTCCGTCGGTGTGACGACCGCGCTCTCCGTCGTCCCCAGCGCCGTGAGCAGCGGCTTCATCGTCCCGCCCGTGCACGGGCTGCCCCCCAGCGCGTACCCGTGCAGATCCGGCCGCCCGTCATGCCGCGCCTGCCACGCCCGCACCCCCACCCCCCACACCGCGGACGCCACGAGCGCCCCGCACACCCCCCACACCCACGCCCGCCGCCCCGCCGCCCTGCGGCTCGGCGCCTCCTCCTCCCCGCCGCTGATGACCTCCCCCGGTTCGTCGTCCGCCCCGTCTGTCAGCTCCGGTTCCGTTATCACGGCCGCTCCTCGCCCAGGCGCCGTCCCCGACCCCGCCCCAGCAGGGTCCTGCGCTCGACGGTACGCCGCGATTCCGCTTCTTCCCAGGTCACATCGCGTCGCCGTGGTGCGCGACCAGCAGGCCGAGCATGCGGGTGAGCTCCGTGCGTTCGGCTGCGCTCAGGGGGGCGAGGACGTCGTCCTGGAGGTCGGTCAGGAGGGCGTCGATGCGGGTGAGGCGGCGGCGGCCGCGGGGGGTGATCGTGATGACGTTGCGGCGGCGGTCGGCGGGGTCGGGCGCGCGGGCGACGTACTCCTCGGCGGCGAGTTCGTTGATCGCCGCGACCATGTCGGAGCGGTGGATGCCGGAGCGGTCGCTCAGGGCCGCCTGGCTCGCGGGGCCGTACTCCTGGAGGGCGGCGAGCACCGCGTAGTGCCACTTGTGCGCGCCGATCGCCGCGAGGCCGTCGGTGACGCGCCGGTCGCTCCACATTCCGGCGAGCCCGAGCAGCCGACTGGGCAGCGTACGCAGCCGGGTGGGCGTGCGGCGGGCGGAGGAGGCGGCTTCGGTCATGGGGGAAGTGTACGCCGTTGCGTTAGTCGGACTAACGATGTACGTTCGTTGGCGTCATAAACGTTCGTCGGACCAACATTCTGGTCCGCTTCGGGAAGGCGCCGCATGCCCACCGTCAACGCACTCGACTCGACCCTGCACTACGCGGAGTTCGAGCCCGCCGCCCCCGGTACCCCGTACGTCCTGCTGCACGGCAACCCCGGCAACGCGCACTCCTGGCGCAAGGTCGTCCCCGGCCTCGCCGGGCGCCGCGTGCTCGCGCCCGACCTCATCGGCATGGGCCGCTCCGGCAAGCCCGACATCCCGTACTCCCTCGCCGACCACGCCCGCTACCTCGACGCCTGGTTCGACGCGCTCGGCCTGGAGAAGGTCGTGCTGGTCGGGCACGACTGGGGCGGCGTCCTCGCCTTCGACTGGGCCGCGCGGCACCCCGAACGCGTCGCGGGCATCGCCTTCTTCGAGACCTTCCCGCGCCCCCTCAGCGGCGCCGACCTCACCCCGCAGGCCGTCGAGCGCACCCGCACGCTGCGCACCCCCGGCGCCGGCGAGGCCATGGTCGCGGGCGACAACCAGCTCGTCCGCTCGGCGCTCACCCGCGGGGTCCTGACCCCCCTCACCGAGCCCGAGCTCGACCTCTTCCTCGCCCCCTACCCGGCCGAGGCCGACCGCCGCCCCCTCCTGGCCTGGGCCCGGCAGATGCCCATCGACGGCGAGCCCGCGGACACCGTCGCCCGCATCGCCGCGTACGGCCCCTGGCTCGCCTCCTCCCACGACGTCCCCAAGCTCCTGCTGACCTTCACCGGCTCCCCGACCCTCGCCGTCACCGAGCGGACGGCGGCCTGGTGCGCGGCCAACATCGCCGCCCTGACCACGGTCCCCTGCGGCGAGGCGGGCCACCATGCGGCGGAGGACCGCCCGGCCGAGATCGCGGCGGCGGTCACCGCGTGGGCGGCGAAGGAGGGACTGGGCTGAGGTGTCGGAGGGGTAGGGCCGTGCGGCGTAGGCGTGGAGGGCGGGGCCGTGCGGCGTACATGCGGCGTACGTGCGGGTGTCGGCACGAATCCGCCGCGCGGGCGGCTCGAAAGGAACGTTTCGCCGTCCGACGGACCTTCTATGGTGTTTGCGCTGATATTTGCCGCTCCACCACAGAAGGTGTCGAATGTCGATTCGTTTGCGCCAGGCGGTCGCCGCCGCTGCCGCCTCCCTCGCCCTGGCCGTCGCGCTGCCGACGTCCTCGGCGCACGCCGCCCAGGGCGAATTCCGCTACACGTACGACGACGACTCAGGCAACCCCGCCGAGGGCGTGCTCCTCGACCCCGACAGCCGCGTCTGCCTCACGCTGCCCGAGGTGGCCGACCCCGCGTCCACGGGCCCGGCCTTCGCCCCGCAGAACTTCACCGGCAGCACGGTCACCATGTTCACCGGCCCGGACTGCGACGGCGACTACTACAGCCTCCGCCCGGGCGGCCGGGCGAGCGACCGGCTCAAGCTCCGCTCGGTCGTCTTCAGCTGAACCGCGGCCGTGGGCGGGAGCCGCGGGGTCGCCGACCCCGCGGCTCCCGCCCCGCTCACAACGGGCCCAACACCTCGCCGGGCTCGGCCGCCAGGTCGAGGGCTTCGAGCACGGTGAGCAACTTCCGCTCCTCGTAGCGGAAGTGGCTCTCCATGATCGCCGCGATGCCGTCGAGGTGGCGGGCCAGCTCCGCGGGCGGCGCGGACCTGTCCGCGGCGGCGCGCAGGCTGCCGAGCAGCTGGGCGATCACCGTGTGGTCCTGCTCCAGCGCGCGCAGCACCGGCCGTAGTTCGGGATGCGCGTCCGCGACGGCGGGGAAGAGGGTGCGGTCCTCACCCCGGTGGTGGCCGTCGAGGGCGGCGCAGAAGCCGTGGCAGTACAGCAGCAGTTCACGCGTGGCCGCCTCGGCCCGTTCGGGGGCGCTGTCGGTGAGGGAGGCGCGGGTCACGGCCAGCGCCTCCCGCAACCGCCGGTGCACGCTGCGCAGTTCGTGGTTCCAGGCGACGAGCCTGGTCGTCTCGCGCTCAGTCACGCGAGAGCGAAGGGTGCGACGAGGGCATCGTCGGGCTCCTTCGGTCCGGCGCCTCCATGCCTGGCACGGTCTGCCACCGGCACGCGACGCTCCCCTCACCGTACCGCGCCCGTCACCGGGCCCCGTCCTGCCGGGCCCGTCCTGCCGGGCCCCGTTCTGGCCCGGACCGCCCGGCCCCTTCCCGCCCTGGCCCGGGACGCCCGGCTCTCCCGCCCCGGCCCGGGGCGGCGGCGCCTCCGGCGCGGGAGGACGGCCGCCCGTGGGACGGGGCGCCCGAAAAATGGCAGGTGGCGAGGGCCCGGGGCCCGGCACGATGGGGGTATGCCGAGTACGCAGCCTTCCGCCGCCGAGATCTACGACGTCCGCGTGGGGTTCGACCACGCCATGGCGCGGGCCGCCCACCCCGGGCCCGACGCGGGCGTGCGGCTCGCGGACGCGGTACGGGCCCTGGAGGCGGTCGGGCTCGCGGACCACGGGCTGCGGGCCTTCGCCCGGAGGCCGCACGCCGCGCTCTTCCTGGACCGCGCACTGCGCACCGTCATTCCTCCGCGCTCCGGCACCGGGCAACGGGCGCACGACTCCCTCCCGTACGACACCGGCCCGCTCGCGCTCGCCCTCGCCTCCTGCGCCGCGAACGGCCACACCCGGGAGGCGGCCGTACGCCGGATCGTGACGCGGCTGGCCGAACCGCAGGTGCCGCCCGGGCTCGTGGTCTTCCTGGCACTCCGCACCGCCGACTGGGTCGGCCCGGTACGGGACCGTGCCCGCGGCGCGCTCGCCGTCCTGCTGCACGCCGACCCGCGGCGGTTCGTGCCGCCCGTCGTCCTCGCCGCGGAGCTGCTGGCTCGGCGCGACCGGGGCGAATTCGCCCGGCAGCAGGTGCTGGCCGCGCTGACCGCAGGGCCCGGCAGTGCGGTGCTGGACGAGCTGACGTCCGCGCCTGATCCGCAGCTGCGCGCGTTCGCCGTGCGCACCGCCGTCGCCGCGGGCCGCCTGCCGCTCGACCGGCTGGCGGCGCTCGCGACCGGCGACCCCGAGCGGCGTTGCCGCCTGCCCGCCGCGCAAGCCGCCGCCCGCGAAGCGCTGTGGACCGAACGCCCCGACGTGCTCCGCCGGTTGGCCGCGTCCGTCGACCGCGACGTGCGCCTTCTCGCCCTCACCGCCCTGGTCCGCGCGGGCCACCCGGACGAGGCCGCGCGCCACCTCGCCGACCCCTCCCCGCTGGTCCGCGCCACGGCCCGCGACGCCGCCCGCCGCACGGGCCTGGACGCGCTGGAGTGGTACCGCACGGCGGTCGCCGAGCTGGTGGCGGAGGTGCCGGTGGGCGCTGCCGGTGAGCCGGCCGCGGACGGGTCGCCGCCGAGCGGGAGTTCGGGGCCCGCACCGGGGGCGGGCGCGGGTGCTGCTCCGGAGCGGGGTTCGGGAGAGCACGGCGCGGCGGACGCGGGCGCCGGTTCGGGCGTGAGTGCTGCTTCCGGGCCGGGTTCGGAGGGTGGTGCCGTGTCGGGGCCGGGTTCGGAGGGTGGTGCCGTGCCGGGGGCGGGTTCGGAGGGGGGTGCCGTGTCGGGGGCGGGTTCGGAGGGTGGTGCCGTGTCGGGGG
>NZ_JOHY01000001.1 GCF_000721495.1 Streptomyces sp. NRRL F-5123 | reverse complement strand
TCTGCCTGTCTCGTGGGCTCGGAGATGTGTATAAGAGACAGCAGCCGCACAGCGCGCTCAGGCCGAGGCGCGGAGGACCAGGCGGGTCGGGGTGATGATCGGCGCGGCGGCGGTGCCGTCCGGGCTGTCCTGGAGCTCCAGGGTCCGCAGCAGCAGCTGGGCCATGAGGCGGCCCATCTCCTCGATGTCCTGCCGGACGGTGGTCAGCGGCGGGTCGGTCCACTCGGCGACCGAGACCATGTCGTCGAAGCCGACCACCGCGACGTCCTCCGGCACCCGCAGCCCGCGGGCCCGCAGCACCCGCAGCGCGCCCGAAGCCATGACGTCGGAGGCGGCGAAGACGCCGTCAAGGTCGGGAGAGCGCTCCAGCAGCTGCTCCATCGCGCGCGCACCGCCCTCGGGCGTGAAGTCGCCCTCGGCGACCAGCGCGGGCCCGCTGTCGGGAGCCACGTCGCGGAAGCCGTCGAGGCGGTCGACGGAGGCGGGCTGGTCGAGCGGCCCGGCTATGTGCCCGATGCGCCGCCGGCCGATCCCCAGCAGCCGCCGCACGGCGTCCCGCGCGCCGCCGCGGTTGTCGCAGTCGACGTAGAGGGTGCGGCTCCGCGCGCCGGGATCGGGCCAGGTGGGGCGCCCGCCGATCACGGTGGGCACGCCCGCCTTGCGGGCGAGGGCGGGCAGCGAGTCGTCGGCGTGCAGCGAGAAGATCAGCGCGCCGTCCACGTGCCCGCCGGTCAGATACCGGCCGACCCGCTCGCGGTCGGCGGCGCCGCCGGTCAGCAGCAGCAACAGCTGGTTGTCGTGGGCGGACAGCTCACGGCTGATGCCGCGCACCTGCTGGGCGAAGAACGGATCGGTGAAGAACCGCGACTCCGGCTCGGCGACCACCACCGCGATGGCCCCGTTGCGCCGGGTCACCAGGGTGCGGGCGGCCCGGTTGGGCACGTACCCCAGTTCGTCGACCGCTGCGCGGACGCGCTCCGCGAGCGGGCTGCGCACCCCCGCTCCCCCGTTGACCACCCGGGAGACCGTGGCCCGCGACACCCCGGCCACGGCCGCGACGGCTTCCAGCGTGGGGCGGGCGGCGGCGGGCGGCTCGGACAACGGGAGGACTCCTTCGCGCGGCAGACGGCGGGGCTGCGGGGGGGCGGGGGAACGGGTCGGGGGCCAGAGGGGTCGGCGGCGGACGGCAGGGGCACGTGCGGGGGCGCGACACGGGCGGGCGGTGCGCCGACGGCCGGGCAGGGCCACAGCGTATCGGGTCGTGACCCCCTGCGAGAGCGCTCTCCCGGGGGTTGCCCGCACGCACAGGCATGACCTCCGGCGGACCGGGCAGCCGCCCGGAAGAGGAATCCGGCCGGGCCCCCGGCCGTCGCCGCCGGGCACCGACGGCCCCGGGGCCGGCACGAACCGGAACATACCGGCCCGGCACATACCAGGACGTCCAGGAAAGCGGGGGGAGCAAGGGACCGTATCCATGACGCACATCCCCAGCCTCACCCTCAGCAACGGCACCTCGATCCCCCAACTCGGCTTCGGGGTCTTCCAGATCCCGCCCGACGACACCCGGCAAGCGGTGCTCACCGCCTTGGAGAGCGGTTACCGGCACATCGACACCGCCGAGATGTACGGCAACGAGAAGGAGGTCGGCACCGCCGTCCGGGAGTCCGGGCTGGCGCGCGGCGACGTCTTCGTCACCAGCAAGCTCAACAACGGCTACCACGCCCACGACGCCGCCCTCACCGCCTTCGCCCGCTCGCTGGACGACCTCGGCTTCAGCTACCTCGACCTCTTCCTCATCCACTGGCCGCTGCCCGGGATCGGCGACTTCACCGAGACCTGGCACGCACTGGAGGAGATCTACGCCTCCGGCCGCGCCAAGGCGATCGGGGTGTCCAACTTCAACCCGCACCACCTGGAGCGGCTGGCGCAGACCTCCTCCACCGTCCCGGCGGTCAACCAGATCGAGATCCACCCCTACCTGACCCAGGACGACGTCCGCGCCTACGACACCGCCCACGGCATCGCGACCGAGGCGTGGTCGCCCATCGCGCAGGGCAAGGTGCTGGCCGACCCGGTGATCACCTCGATCGGCGAGCGGCTGGGGCGCACGCCCGCGCAGGTGACCCTGCGCTGGCACATCCAGCGCGGCGACATCGTCTTCCCCAAGTCGGTGACCCCGGCCCGGGTGGCGGAGAACTTCCGGATCTTCGACTTCGACCTGACCCCGGACGACATGGCGGCGATCACCGCCCTGGACCGTGGCGAGCGCACCGGACCGGACCCGGACACCTTCAACTGGGTGCCCGACGACTGACGCCCCGGCCACCGGCGGGGACACACCGGCCCGGACCCGCCCGCCGGGAGAGCGCTCAGGCTCCGGCGGGCAGCGGCCCGCCGGAGCCGCGGACCACGAACCGGGTCAGCAGCACGACCGAGCGCGGCGCGGAGCGGTCACCGGCGATGCGCGAGAAGAGCAGGTTGGCCGCGGTGCCGCCGAGGGCGACCGGGTCCTGGCTGACGACGGTCAGCGGCGGGGTCAGCCGCTCGGCGAGCGGCAGGTCGTCGAAGCCGACCAGGGCGAGCGGCGCCGGGTCGCCGAGGGCGTCCAGGACGCCGAGGGTGATCACGTCGTTGCTGGTGAAGACGGCGGTGGGCGGGTCGGGAAGGGTGCGCAGCGCGTCGAGCGCGGCGCGGGCCTGCGGCTGCGAGCGCAGCTCGTGCCGGACGAGGGCCGGGTCCTCGGGTATGCCGTGGGCGGCGAGCGCGTCGCGGTAGCCGGTGTGCCGCTCGGCCTGGGTCCAGATGTCGTAGCGGTCGCCGAGGTAGGCGATGCGGGTGTGGCCGTGGCCGAGCAGATGGGTGACGGCGCGTCCGGCGGCGGCCCGGTTGTCGACGGTGACGGTGTCCACGGCCAGCCCCCTGGCGGGCCGGTCGACGCAGACCACCTGGGTGCCGCCGTCCATCGGGCGCTTGAGGAAGGCGTGGCTGCCGCTGGTGGGGACGAGTATCAGGCCGTCCACCCTGCGGGCGGTGAAGGCGGCGATGACCTCGCGCTCGCGCTGCGGCTCGTCGTTGGTGCTGCCGACGAGGACGACGTGGCCGCGGCGGTGGGCCTCGTCCTCGACCGAACGGGCCATCAGTGCGTAGAAGGGGTTGGCGAGGTCGTCGACGACCAGGCCGATGGTGGAGGTGCCGAGGTTCTTCTGGCGCAGGCTGCGGGCGTTGTCGTCGCGCTGGTAGCCGAGTCTGCGTACCGCCTGGCCGACGCGGGCGGCGGTCTCGGGGGCGACACCGGGCGCGCCGGACACCACCCGGGAGACCGTCATGGGGCTCACGCCGGCCGCGCGGGCGACGTCCTTCATCGTCGGGCGGTTCACGGGCCTCCTCGTCGCTGTGCCTGGCCGGCTGGTGCGTCGATGATGGCAGGGCGGCCGCCGCAGGCCGTCGCCGGGCCCGCGCGGGCTCCCGTACGGCCCGGCCCGGGGCCGACTCGCGCGCGCCGCCGCCCGTCCCCGGCGGCCCGTCCCGCGGGGGCCGCCGGTGCGGGGCCGGCGTCAGCAGGCCGCCTGGTAGTAGTACTTCCTGATGCCGGGCTGGTTCATGTTGGCCTTGGTGATGGCGACCATGTCGGTGCCGATGTGCGCGGTGACCTGCTTCTTGTCGATCGCGGCGAGCGCCTGGTCGACGCCCTGCCGACCGATCGCGCCGGGGTCCTGGGCGACCAGCACGTCGAGGGTGCCGCTGGTCAGCGAGGTGATCTCGTCCGGCTCGGCGTCGAAGGCGGCCACCTTGACCTTGCCCTGCCGGCCCGCGGCCTGGAGGCCGGTGGAGATGCCCTGGGCGGTGTTGGTGTTGCCGGCGAAGACCCCGCCGAGGTCGGGGTGCGCGGCGAGGGTGGACTGGATCTGCGAGGCGGCGGTGGCGGGCAGGTCGTTGTCGTAGAGCACCGGCAGCAGGGTGATGCCGGGATGGTTCTGCTTCATCTCGTCGGTGAAGCCCTTGATACGGGCGTCGGTGGTGGACACCCCCGGCTTGACGCTGATGACGATCGCCGAGCCCTTGTCGCCCATGAGCTGGGCGAGCGCCTTGGCGGCGGTGCGGCCGCCCGCCTCGTTGTCGGAGGAGATGCGGGAGACGCCGACGGAGGAGTCGCTGACGTCGGTGTCCACCAGCACGATCTTGGTGCCGGCGCCCTGCATCTGCTGGAGG
This sequence comes from Streptomyces sp. NRRL F-5123, assembly GCF_000721495.1. Lineage (GTDB taxonomy): Bacteria > Actinomycetota > Actinomycetes > Streptomycetales > Streptomycetaceae > Actinacidiphila. The sequence goes on along the minus strand of NZ_JOHY01000001.1, from coordinate 392,365 downwards.
GCGGGGGTGAGGGCGGCGGTGTCGACCGGGGAGATCAGCAGTCCGTCGGGGTGGGTCGCGGCGACCGAGTCGATGATCGGGCGCTGCACGGACACGTCCCACTGCGCGGAGCCGTTGACGGTGAGCTTCACGCCGCGCTTCCTGGCCTCCTGCTGGGCGGCGCAGGCCATGGTGATGTAAAAGGGGTCGCTCTTGACGCCGGTGACGAGTTCGAGGGAGTGCGAGCCCGAGCCGCCGCCGGAGTCGCCGCCGCAGGCTGCGGTGGTGGCGGCGGTCAGGGCGAGCACGGCGCAGCAGCCGGCGATCCGGACGGTTCTTCTGGACTGGCGCATGGCGGGCGGCCTTTCGTGGGTACGAGGGTGGGCCTTGCGGAGGAGCGCGCGGGACGCGGCGACCGGGGCGGCGGGCGCGCGGGTCAGCGGCGGTCGGTGCCGCGGCGGCGGAGCTGGTCCACGTAGACGGCCGCGACGAGGACGACGCCGATGGCGACGTCCTGCCAGTACTGCTGGACGTCCATGATGATCAGCCCGGTGCTGAGGACCGCGGGGATGAAGACGCCGATGACGGTGCCGAGCACGGAGCCGCGGCCGCCGAAGAGGCTGGCGCCGCCGAGCACGACGGCAGTGATGACCTTCAGGTTGTCGGTGGAGTGCCCGGCGATGGAGGTGCTGCCGAAGTAGGCCAGCCACATCACGCTGCCCAGGCCGGACAGCAGTCCGACCAGGGCGTAGACCTTGACCAGGTGCGCGTCGACGTCGATGCCGACGCGCCGGGCGGATTCCGGGTTGGAGCCGATGGCGTAGGTGTAGCGGCCGAAGCGGGTGAAGGCCAGGACGAGGCCGAAGACGAGGGTGGTGGCGAAGGCGATGACGACCAGCCAGGGGATCTGGCCGAAGAGCTTGCCGAAGCCGATGGTGCGCTGGAGCTTGCCGGAGACGGCGCCGGCCGGGTCCTGGCCGCCGGTGATGATCTGGGCGACGCCGAGGGCGGCGCCGAAGCCGCCGAGGGTGACGATGAGCGGCGGGACCTTCGCCTTGGCGACCAGCCAGCCCTGCAGGGCGCCCCAGACCAGGCCGGTGACGAGCGCGATGAGGGTGCTGACGGCGACGGTCCCCCAGCCGGCGCCGGCGCCGCCGTGGTGGATGGTGTACTCGGCGGACAGCACGGCGGAGAGCACGAGCACCGAGCCGACGGACAGGTCGATGCCGGCGACGATGACGACGTAGGTCATTCCGACGCCGAGCACCAGGTAGATGGCGGCGTTGGTGGCGATCTGGGTGACGTCGTAGCGGGTCAGGAAGGTACTGGGCCGGGCTGCGGTGAAGAAGGCGACGAGCAGCGCGAGCACGCCGAAGGTCCAGGACTCGTTGGCGCGCGCGAGCCGCCGCAGCCACGGGGGCACGGCGGGGCCGCGGGCAGCCTTCCGCTGCCCGTCCTTGGCGGGGGCGGGGGCCTGGGCGGTCACCGGGGGCCGTCCTCTCCGCGGCCGGCAGCGGGGCCGCCGGCCGTGTCCAGGGCGCCGGTCATGGCGCCGACGAGGTCCTCCACGCTGGTCCCGGCGGCGGGGAAGCGGGCGACCCGGCGGCCGAGCCGCAGCACCTCGATCCGGTCGGCGACGGACAGCACTTCGGGCATGTTGTGACTGACGATCACGACGCAGATACCGCGGTCGCGGACGCGCCGGACGGTGTCGAGGACGCGGCCGCGCTGCACGACGCCGAGGGCGGCGGTCGGCTCGTCCATGAAGATGATCCGGTGCGCGAAGGCCACCGCGCGGGCGACGGCGACGGACTGCCGCTGCCCGCCGGACAGGGTCGCGACGGGGGCGCCGACGTCCTTGAGGTCGACGCCCAGCTCGGCGAAGGCCTTGACCGCGGAGCGGCGCATGGCCGCGCTGTCGAGGACCTTGAGACGGCCGAGGAGTCCGCCGCGGTAGATCTCCCGGCCGAGGTGCAGGTTGGCGGCCGCGTCGAGGTCGGGGGCGAGCGCGAGGTCCTGGTAGACGGTCTCGATGCCGTGCCGGCGGGCGTCCAGCGGGCTCTCCAACCGCACCGGGCGGCCCTCGACGAGGATCTCGCCGCTGTCCGGGGTGACGGCCCCCGACAGCGCCTTGACCAGGCTGCTCTTCCCGGCCCCGTTGTCGCCGATCAGGGCGACGACCTCGCCGGGGTAGGCGGTGAAGTCGGCCTCGCCGAGCGCGGTGACATGGCCGAATCTCTTGGTCAACCGGCGTGCTTCCAGGAGCGGTTCTGCCATCGGCGATTCCCCCGGTGTCGTGGTGCACGGTGCTTGGTAACGTTCGCAGGCGTGCCGGGATTGTGCGATCGTGATCATGACATGTCAAGACGCCGCGCACGCATCCGTCTCGTCCGCGCCCTTGCGGTGGTCGATACGGAATACCCCCGCGCCGCGGGGTATTGACATGCCGTCAGCCGCGCCGCACGATGCACTCCGGCTTGGTAACGTTCACATCAACGGCGCCCCGCGGCCCACGTCATCGCCGCCGCGGGTCGCCCCGCGTGCCGGACGTCCCGCTCGTCCGTGAGCCCCCCACAGTGCCCAAGAGGCTGCCGGGCCGTGCGCCGTCACGGCCGGCCGCCGCCACGAGAAGGTGGTCCCCCGTGCTCCCTCCCGTGTTACGCAGCAGAACAGCGGGCGCCGCCGGCGCCCTGTTACTCGCCGTTCTCGGCATCGGCGGCCTCACCGCCGCACCGGCCGCCCAGGCGGCGACCGACTACACCGGCTACGTCGACCCGTTCGTGGGCACCGACGACAGCAACGCCCCCAACCCGGTCGGCGGCGGCGCCGGCGGCAGCACCTACCCGGGCGCGGTGGCGCCGTTCGGCGGCGTGCAGTTCAGCCCCGACACGCCCACCGCGTCGCCGTCCGGGTACCGCTACTCCGACACCTCGGTGGAGGACTTCAGCCTCACCCACTTCGACGGAGCGGGCTGCCCCAACAACGAGGACCTGCCGCTGATGCCGTTCACCGGCTCGGTCGGCACCTCCCCGGGCAGCAACTGGACGAGCTACGCGTCGGCGTACACCAAGGCCAACGAGTCGGCCTCGCCCGGCTACTACAAGAACCGGCTCGACAAGTACGCCACCGGCGTGGAGCTGACCGCCACCACCCGCACCGGCATGGCGCGGCTGACGTACCCCTCGACGACCGGCGCGGGCCTGCTGGTCAACACCAGCCGCAGCGCGACGGGCAACCGCAGCGGATCGGTGCGGATCAGCGGTTCGGAGCTGACCGGCAGCATCACCGCGGGCGGCTTCTGCGGCTCGTCGAAGACCTACCAGATCTACTTCGACATCCGCTTCGACCGCGCCCCGAGCGGCTACGGCACCTGGAACGGCGGTACGGTCTCGGCAGGTTCGACGTCGACGTCGGGCACCAACACCGGCGCGTACGTCACCTTCGACACCACCGGCAGCCAGACCGTGCAGGCCAAGATCGGCCTGAGCTACGTGAGCGTGGCCAACGCCCAGGCCGACCTCACCGCGGAGAACAACGGCTGGAACTTCGACGCCACCCGCGCCGCCACCTCGGCCGCGTGGAACGGGATGCTCGGCCGCGCGCAGGTCACCGGCGGCTCCGCGGAGAACCTGAAGAAGTTCTACACGGCGCTTTACCACGTCTTCCAGAGCCCCAACATCTCCAGCGACGTGGGCGGCGACTACCGCGGCTTCGACGGGGCGGTGCACAACTCCTCCCGCCCGGTCTACCAGAACTACTCCGGCTGGGACATCTACCGCTCGTGGGCGGCGCTCGTCGCGCTCATCGCCCCGGACGAGGCCTCCGACATCGCCAACTCGATGGTGCTGGACGGCCAGCAGGGCGGCCTGCTGCCCAAGTGGTCGCAGGAGACGAACGAGGACTTCGTGATGACCGGCGACCCCGGCCCGATCGTGGTCGGCAGCATGTACGCGTTCGGCGCGCGCAACTTCGACACCTCGGCCGCGCTGTCGCTGATGGAGAAGGCCTCCAACGGCGGCACCGCGCAGGGCTCGCCGATCCGCGGCAACCAGGGACCGTACACCAGCCAGCACTACCTGACCGCGCCCTCGGACTCGCTGGAGTACAGCGCGTCGGACTTCGCGGTCGCGCAGTTCGCCAAGGCGATGGGCAACACCTCCAGCTACACCACCCACATGACCCGCGCCCAGTGGTGGCGCAACACCTTCGGCCCCGACTCCGGCTACGTCCAGCCGCGCAACTCCGACGGCAGCTGGCCCTGGCCGCTGCTGCCCGCCGGCCAGTCGAACTTCACCGAGGGCAACGCGGCGCAGTACACCTGGATGGTGCCGTACGACTACGCCGACCTGATCAACGCGATGGGTGGCCCGGCGACCGCGGCGCAGCGCCTGGACCACCACTTCACGCAGGTCAACGCGGGCCAGAGCCTGCCGTACTACTACATCGGCAACGAGCCCGAGCACGGCGTGCCGTGGGCGTACGACTTCGCACGCGACCCGGCGGGCGCGGCGGACGCGGTGCGCAAGGTGATGACCGAGTCCTTCACGACCGGCGCGGGCGGCCTACCCGGCAACGACGACCTGGGCGCCACCTCGGCGTGGTACGTCTGGGCGGCGCTCGGGATGTACCCGGTCACGCCCGGCGCGGACACCCTGGCCGTCAACGGCCCGCAGTTCCCCTCCGTGGTGGTCAAGCGGGCCGCGGGCGACATCACCGTCAACTCCTCCGGCAGCGGCGGCTACGTCCAGGGCCTGAAGGTCAACGGCGCGGCCACCACGCACAGCTGGCTGCGCTACCCGGACGTGTCCGGCGGCGCCACGCTCGACTACACCATGGGCGGCGCCCCGAGCGCGAGCTGGGGCACCGGCGCGGGCGACGTCCCGCCCTCCTTCCAGGACGGCGCGACGCCGCTCCCGGCAGCCCCGGACACCGGCCCCGACCTGGCCCTGGGCAAGGCGGCCACCGGATCCACGCCGTGCGCGAGCACGGAGTCGGCGGACAAGGCGGTCGACGGCTCGCTCAAGAACAACAGCAAGTGGTGCTCCAAGGACGCCGACCCGACCCTGACCGTGGACCTCGGGTCGGCCCAGACCGTCGGCTCCTTCGCGGTCGAGCACGCGGGCCTCGGCGGCGAGAACACCTCGTGGAACACCGCCGCCTTCCAGATCCTCACCAGCACCGACAACAGCACCTGGTCGCTCGCGGCGAACGTCACCGGCTCGCGCGCCAGCCGCACCTTCCACGCCATCGCCCCGCGGCAGGCCCGCTACGTCAGACTGGCGGTCTCGGCGCCCACCAACACCGGCGGCGACACGGCGGCGCGGATCTACGAATTCCAGGTCTTCGGCAAGTCCGGCGGCGCCGCGGTCCCGCACGCCATCACCGGCCTGGCCGGCAAGTGCGTCGACGTCGCCAACTCCGGCACCGCCAACGGCACCCACGTCCAGCTCTACGACTGCAACGGCACCGACGCGCAGTCCTGGACGGTGGGCACCGACAGCACGGTCCGTTCCCTCGGCAAGTGCCTGGACGACGCGAGCAGCGGCACCGCCGACGGCACCCTGGTGCAGCTGTGGGAGTGCAACGGCAGCAACGCCCAGAAGTGGACGGTCAGCGGCACCCAGCTGGTGAACGCGGCGGCGGACAAGTGCCTGGACGTCCCGGGCTCGAACTCCGCCAACGGCACGCAGTTGGACGTGTGGACGTGCAACGGCGGCGCCAACCAGCAGTGGTCGGTGAGCTGACCGCCCGCTGAGGGGCGGGGGCGCGGCCGCGCCCCCGCCCCGGCAGCCGAGGCCGTCATCCCACCCGCTGCCCCTTCCCCAGCGCGATGACCCCGCCCGCGGACACCGTGTACAGCTCGCGGTCGCGGTCGGGGTTCACGCCGATCACGGCGCCCGGCGGCACGTCGACGTTCTTGTCCAGCACCGCCCCGCGCACGATCGCGCCGCGGCCCACCCGGACCGCGTCGTGCAGCACCGAGCCCTGCACCACCGCCCCCGCGTCCACCACCACACCGGGCGACAGCACCGAGCGGGTGACCTGGCCGCGGATCACGCAGCCGGGGCTGATCACCGACTCCCCCACGATGCCGCCCGCGGCGATCTTCGCGGGCGCCAGCTGGCCGGGGTGCGTGTAGATCGGCCACTTGCGGTTGTCCAGATTGAAGGCCGGCTGGTCGGAGATCAGGTCCATGTGGGCGTCGTAGTAGGCGTCCAGGGTGCCGACGTCGCGCCAGTAGCCGTGGTCGCGGGCGGTCTCGCCGGGCACGTGGTTGGTGTCGAAGTCGTAGACCTGCGCCACGCCGGCCGCGGTCAGCCGGGGCAGGATGCTGCCGCCCATGTCGTGCACGGACTGCGGGTCCTCGGCGTCCGCGTGCAGCGCGTCGACGAGCGTCTTGGTGGTGAAGAGGTAGTTGCCCATCGAGGCGAACACCCGGTCCGGGTCGCCGGGCAGGCCTGGCGGGTCGGCGGGCTTCTCCAGGAAGCGCTCCACCGCGATCCCGTCCGCGGCGGGCGTGATGACCCCGAAGGACGGCGCGTCGGCGCGCGGCACCCGGATGCCGGCGACGGTGACGCCCGCGCCGTGCTCCAGGTGCTGGGCGAGCATCTGCCGCGGGTCCATGCGGTAGACGTGGTCGGCGCCGAAGACGGCGATGTAGTCGGGCTGCTCGTCGTACACCAGGTTGAGCGACTGCAGGATCGCGTCGGCGCTGCCCAGGTACCAGCGCGGTCCGAGCCGCTGCTGCGCGGGCACCGGCGTCACGTAGTTGCCCAGCAGGCTGGACATCCGCCAGGTGGTGGTCACATGGCGGTCCAGTGAGTGCGACTTGTACTGCGTCAGCACGCAGATCCGCATGACCTCGCCGTTGACGAGGTTGGACAGCACGAAGTCCACCAGGCGGTACGTGCCGCCGAAGGTCACCGCCGGCTTGGCGCGGTCGGCGGTCAGCGGCATCAGCCGCTTCCCGGCGCCGCCCGCCAGCACTATGCCGAGCACCGAAGGTCCACCGCGCATCGCGTCCCCCTTGGGTCGTCTTCCGCCTGCCGCATCGCCTGGCGCTACGCGGCGTCCAGCACCTGCCCGTACAGGTCGGCGGTCCGGCGGGCGACGGTGTCCCAGCCGAACTCCCCGACCGCGCGCTCGCGGCCGGCCGCGCCGAGCGCGGCGGCCCGCGCGGGGTCGGCGGTCAGCTCGCCGAGCGCAGCCGCGAGGCCTGCCTCGAACTCCTCCGGCCGCTGCTCGTCATAGGGCACCAGCAGCCCGGTGGCGCCGTGCTCGACGACCTCCGGGATGCCGCCGACGGCCGAGGCGACCACCGCGGTGCCGCACGCCATCGCCTCCAGGTTGACGATGCCCAGCGGCTCGTAGACCGACGGGCAGGCGAAGACCGTGGCGTGGCTGAGCAGCTGCACCACCGCCGGGCGCGGCAGCATCGCCGGGATCCAGTGCACCCCGTCGCGCACCGCGTTCAGCTCGTCGAACAGCGCGCGGAACTCCCGGTCGAGCGCGGGCGTGTCGGGCGCGCCGGCGCACAGCACGAGCTGCACCGCGGGGTCCAGCGCCCGGGCCGCGCGCAGCAGGTGCGGTACGCCCTTCTGCCGGGTGATGCGGCCGACGAAGAGCACGTACGGCCGCGCCGGGTCGACGCCGATGCGGCGCAGGACGTCGGTGCGCTCGTCGGGCCGGTAGGCGCCGGTGTCGATGCCGTTGCGGATGACGTGGACGCGGTCGGGGTCGAGCGCGGGGTAGCAGGACAGGATGTCGCGGCGCATCCCGTCGGACACCGCGACCACCGCGTCCGCGGACTCCATCGCGGTCCGCTCCGCCCAGCTCGACAGGGCGTAGCCGCCGCCGAGCTGCTCGGCCTTCCACGGCCGCAGCGGCTCCAGCGAGTGGGCGGTGACGACGTGCGGCACGCCGTGCAGCAGCTTGCCGAGGTGACCGGCGAGCCCCGCGTACCAGGTGTGCGAGTGCAGCAGGTCGCGGCCCTGCAGCCCGGCGGCCATGGCCAGGTCGATGCCGAAGGTGCGCAGCGCATCGTTGGCGCCGTCCAGGGACGCCGGGGCGCGGTGCCTGACCACCCCGGCGTCCCGGTCGCCTTCCAGCGCATCGCCCCAGCAGTGCACCTCGACGTCGGCCAGCGCGCGCAACTGCCTGGCGAGGAACTCCACGTGCACCCCGGCACCGCCGTAGACCTCCGGCGGATACTCCCGGGTCAGCAGCCCGACCTTCACCGGTGCCTCCCGCTCCTACGCTCCTGGGCCGGCCGCCGCGCGGCGCCGCGCGGCGGCCCCGCCCGTACCCGGCCCCTTCCGTGCCCTGTCCCTTCCCCCGATCCGCGCCCCGCTACCGCGGCCGGGCGCCCCGGTGTGGCGGGCGGCGGGGGGTACGGGTTTCGGCCACGCCTTCACGGGCTGTCCGGAGCCCGGCATGTGAACCGGTTCGCAAGGTGTCACACACCGCGGTGACAGGTGATGGGGTGTCAGACGACGGCAGCGGCTGCTGAGCCGTGCGGTACGACCGTCCGTGCGCACCGGTCGCGTTGCGCGACCGCCGCGGTGCGTGGGCTAAGCACACAACGCCCGCACACACGTACAGTTCGCCGGATCTGGTCCGCACCAGGGTCCGCCGGATTGACGCTTTATGGACGGCTGCAACCCCCGTAGCACGGGCACACGTAGGAGAGACAGGACGTGACGACCGACACCACACCGACCGCACCACTACCGCTGCGCGCCGGCAGCCGGTTGGCACTGGCTCTGGCGAGGGAAGAGTTGATGCAGGAATACCACCGGTGGGAGACGGACCCGGCGACCGTCGTCGGCTTCGGTGCCCGCTGGCCGGTGTCCTGGGAGGTCTTCCAGGCGCGCTTCCACTCCGCCCACACGTCGGCTCACTACCAGCTCTTCGAAGTCCTCCACACGCGGAGCGCGACACCGGTCGGCACGGCCGCGCTCAGCGTCGACCAGTCCGTCAACAACGCAGAATTCATCCTGGTGATCGCCCCGGAGCAGCGCGGCCGGGGATACGCGGCCGAGGCCACCGCCCTGACCCTGGAGTGGGCGTTCGCCATCGCGTCGCTGAACTCGGTGTGGCTCCAGGTGCCCGCCCCCCACACCCCCGCGGTGAACGCCTACGTGAAGGCGGGATTCCGGGCCGCCGGACGGCTGCGCAACGCCGCCCTGTGGCACGGCAGGCGGGTGGACAAGCTGCTGTTCGACTGTGTGCCCGACGACCTCGCAGAGAAGAGGTGACCACCATGTCCTGCCCCGACGTGAACTGCCGCAAGGGTGGCTGCACAACCGACCCGGGCCGCAGCCGACCCGCCGGCAGCGGCGGCGCCGAGCGCTGACCTGCGCCGGACCGCGGTAATAACCGCACAGATCCGACCTACCCGATCTTTCCGGCGATTCCGGCCGTTCCGATCTTTCCTCCCATGTCGTCATAATCGGGACGGCCGGCGCCCTCCGGCGGCGCCGCACTTCCGGATACGCCCGGCCGCTCCACCCCTTCCCATCGACCTCAACCGGTTAAGCAGGGGCTTCTGTACGGGCCGCTCAGGACGTACCGTGTGGGTGATCGATCCGCCGCCAGCCAGAAGGACGTCCCATGGCCCTGTTCGACCTGCCGCTCGACGAGCTCCGCGAGAGGCGAAGCAGTTCCGTGGAGCCCGCGGACTTCGACCAGTTCTGGGCCGACACCCTCGGCCAGGCGCGCCAGTACGATCTGGCGGCCGTCTTCGAACCGGTGCAGATCGGGCTGACCACCGTCGACACCTACGACGTGACCTTCGCCGGCTTCGGCGGCCACCCGGTCAAGGGCTGGTTCACGCTGCCCGCGGGCACCACGGAGCCGCTGCCGGTGGTCGTGGAGTTCATCGGCTACGGCGGCGGGCGGGGGCTGGCGCACAGCCATCTGCTGTGGGCCTCGGCCGGCTGCGCGCACTTCGTGATGGACACCCGCGGCCAGGGCTCCGGATGGTCGGTCGGCGACACCGAGGACCCGGTCGGCAGCGCCCCGGCCACCCCCGGCTTCCTGACCCGCGGCATCGAGGACCCCTACGACTTCTACTACCGCCGGGTCTTCACCGACGCGGTGCGCGCCGTCGAGGCCGCCCGCTCCCACCCGCTGGTCGACGCCTCCCGTACGGTCGCGGCCGGGGTGAGCCAGGGCGGCGGCATCTCCGCGGCGGTCGGCGGTCTGGTGCCGGACCTCGCCGCGGTCATGCCCGACGTGCCCTTCCTGTGCGACTTCCCGCGCGCGATCACGGTCACCGACGAGCTGCCCTACCGGGAGGTCGGCCGGTACCTGTCGGTGCACCGCGCCCGCCGGGCCAAGGTGCTGGAGACCCTGGCGTACTTCGACGGCGTGCACTTCGCCGCCCGCGGCCGGGCGCCCGCGCTCTTCTCCACCGCACTGGAGGACCAGGTCTGCCCGCCCTCCACCGTCTTCGCGGCCTTCAACGCCTACGCGGGCCGGGACAAGCAGATAGAGGTCTACGACTTCAACGGCCACGAGGGCGGCGGCGCCGCCCAGCAGGCCGTGCAACTGCGCTGGCTCCCGGAGCGCTTGGCCGACCCCAAGCCGGAGTAGCCGGAGCAGCGGCCGAAAAAGAAGGCATGCCCCGCCGTTTCCCGGGCAGGTGGTACGCCATCAGTCGTACGAATGGGGCGATGACGTGACCGCACAGCTGGAACAGACCGTAAGCACGGACGAAGCGGCGACGGCGACGAGTGCGCCGCAGCAGGACGTACGGTGGCCGCAAGGATCCCAGGCGGCCACCGGCGGGCTGCCGTTCGTCGACGAGCCCTCGGCGATGGCCCCCCAGGACGCGCGGGTCCTGTCCAAGCTGTTCTTCGACCGCCTGCAGGAGATGGAGGAGGGCACGCCGGAGCACGCGTACGCGCGCAACACCCTGATCGAGATGAACCTCTCGCTGGTGTACTTCGCCGCCGCGCGCTACCGCAACCGCCCGGCCACCGACCACGAGGAGATCGTCCAGGTCGGCACGATCGGCCTGATCAAGGCGATCGACCGCTTCGACCTCTCCCGGGAGACGGAGTTCACCACTTTCGCGGTGCCCTACATCGTCGGGGAGATGAAGCGCTTCTTCCGCGACACCAGCTGGGCCGTGCACGTGCCGCGGCGGCTGCAGGAGCTGCGGGTGGAGCTGAGCAAGGCCAAGGAGACGCTGGCGCTGCGGCTGGACCGCGACCCGACCGTCGCGGAGCTGGCCGAACACCTGGGCCTCCCGGAGCACGAGGTCGTCGAGGGACTGGTGGCCGCCAACGGCTACACCGCGGGCTCCATCGACACCCCCTACACCGACGCCGACACCTCCGCCGACGGCGAGGGCCGCACCCTCGGCGAGACCTTCGGCGAGTGCGACCCGGCCCTCGACCTCTTCGAGGACTTCCACGCGCTGGCCCCGCTCATCGAGCAACTGCCGGAACGCAGCAGGCTGCTGCTGCAGCTGCGCTTCGGCGAGGAGCTGACGCAGGCGGAGATCGGCGAGCGCCTCGGCTGCTCGCAGATGCACGTCTCCCGGCTGCTCAGCCGCACCATCGCCCGGCTGCGGGCCGGGCTGCTCGCCCAGGACTAGAGCCCCGGGCGTCCAGCACCCCGGCCCAGGCTTTCCGGCCGCCGGCCCGCGCCTCACGCGCGGCCGGCGGCCGGGGTCGTGCCGGACGACGGCGGCGACGTCTGGGACAGCGGGGTGGCGATGTCCTCCAGCGACCGGCGCTCGGCCTTGACGGCGAGGAAGGCCGCGACCAGGCCGGCCGCGCACATCAGCGAAGCGCCGATGACGAACGCGGTGACGGTGTCGGAGACCACGCCCGACTTCGTCAGGTCGGCGAAGACCAGCGGGCCGCTGATGCCGCCCGCCGCGGTGCCGATCGCGTAGAAGAAGGCGATGGCCATCGCCCGGGTCTCCATCGGGAAGATCTCGGAGACCGTCAGGTACGCGCTGCTCGCGCCCGCCGAGGCGAAGAACAGCACCACGGACCAGCACGCCGTCATCGTCGTGGCGTTCAGCGAACCGCGGTCGAAGAGCCACGCGGTGCCGAACAGCAGCACGCCGGACAGCAGGTACGTCGACGAGATCATGACGCGCCGCCCGACGGTGTCGAAGAGGTGGCCGAGCAGCAGCGGGCCCAGGAAGTTGCCCGCCGCGATCACCGCGAAGTAGTAGCCGGTGTCGCCGGTCCCCACACCGAAGAAGGTGGTCAGGATGTTGCCGAAGCCGAAGGTGATGGCGTTGTAGAGGAAGGCCTGGCCGACGAAGAGCGACAGGCTCAGCACCGCGCGCCGCGGGTAGCGGGTGAAGACGGTCCGGGCGATGATGCCGAAGCCGATGCTCGCCCGCTGGTGGATGGTGATCCGCCCGGCCGCCTCCGGCAGCTTCTCGTGCTTCTCCCCCTCGATCTGCTTCTCGACGTCCGCGACCAGCCCGTTCGCCTCGTCGCCGTAGCCGTGGATGAACTGCCAGCGCGGGCTCTCCGGTACGTGGCGGCGCACCAGCATGATCACCAGGCCGAGGACGACGCCGAGTGCGAAGGTCAGCCGCCAGCCGACGTCCTTGGGGAAGATGCTGGTGTTGAGCATGACGATGGACAGCAGCGAGCCGCCGATCGCACCCAGCCAGTAGCTGCCGTTGATGATCAGGTCGACCCGGCCGCGGAAGCGGGAGGGGATCAGCTCGTCGATCGCGGAGTTGATCGCCGCGTACTCGCCGCCGATACCGAAGCCGGTCAGGAAGCGGAAGGTGAAGAACCACCAGGGCTGGAAGGACAGCGCGGTCATCGCGGTGGCGCTCAGATACACCGCGAGCGTGATCATGAAGAGCTTCTTGCGGCCGTAGCGGTCTGTCAGCCAGCCGAAGAACAGCGCGCCCGAGCACGCGCCCGCGACGTACAGCGCGGCGGCGATGCCGGTGATCTGGGAGGCCGTCACCGACAGGCCGCTGCCGGGCTCGGCGATACGGCCCGCGATGTTGCCGACCGTGGTCACCTCCAGACCGTCCAGGATCCAGACGGTGCCGAGCCCGATCACGATCATCCAGTGCCAGCGCGACCACGGCAGCCGGTCGAGCCGCGCGGGCACATCCGTGGTGACGGTGTCACCGGACCCCCCGTCACCGCCGGGCACCGGCGCGTCCGCCTTCCCGGGCGCCGGTCCCCGCTCCTGGCCGGATGCCGCTTCGTCCGCAGGTCCGGCCGCCGATCCGGGCATGAAGATCACCTCCGCGTCGCAGTCTCACACCGGGCGGCGGTCCGGGCACGGCCGCCACGCCCGGCGGGGAGCGCCCCATGGGGGTGATCCGCCACCGCCGCGCGCGGGTGGTTGCGCCGGCGCCGCCCTGGTGGGTACGTCTGTCCCGTACGCCGTCCGCCACGCCCAGGAGACCGCCCGCCGTGCATCCGCTGCTCCGCGAAGCCCGCGACACGCTCGTCCCGCGCCCCGCCGGCCCGCACGGCCCGCTGCCGCCGCTGCTGCTCGCGCTCACCCTGGTCACGGGGCTGGTGGACGCCTTCAGCTATCTCGTCCTCGGCCACGTCTTCGTGGCGAACATGACCGGCAACGTCGTCTTCCTGGGCTTCGCACTGGCCGGCGCGAGCGGCTTCTCGCTCACCGCCTCGCTGCTCGCGCTCGCCGCCTTCGCCGCCGGGGCGGTGCTCGGCGGGCGCCTCGCCCGCGCGCTGCCCGCGCACCGCGGGCGGCTGCTGCTCGCCGTCTGCGCCGCGCAGACCGCGCTGGTGCTGGTGGCGTGGGCGGTCGCGGCCGCCGCCGACCTGCCCGCGCGCGGCGGCGCGCGGGCGGCGCTGATCGTGCTGCTGGGCCTCGCGATGGGCGGTCAGAACGCGGTGGTGCGGCGGCTGGCCGTACCGGACCTGACGACCACCGTCCTGACGATGACGATCACCGGCATGGCCGCGGACGGCCGGCTCGCGGGCGGCCCGGACGCCAAGGCGGGCAGCCGGCTGCTGTCGGCGGCGGCGATGTTCACCGGCGCCCTGGCCGGCGCCGCCCTCGTCGGGCACGCCGCGCGGTCCCTGCCGCTCCCGGTCGCCGCGGCCGTCCTCGCCGCGGTCGGCGCCGCGCTGCTCCCCTCCCGGCGCGCCGCGGCGGGCTGGACGGGCGCCTGAGAAAAAACCCGGCCGGATCCGCCGCGGGATGTACATCCGGGGGGTTGCCGATCGTCGTAAGGGTGACCGGGCACCATGGAGCCCGGGCGCGAACCGCGAACGAGGAGAGGTGCCATGAAGTACCTGCTGCTGATCTGCCAGGAGACCGCCGAGGGCTTCCCGGGGGCGACGCCCGAGGAGTTGGACGCCGAGCCGTGGGTCGAGGAGATGACCCGGCGCGGGGTGCGGCTGGACGGGAACCGGACCCGGCCGTCGGAGGACGCCACGACCGTCCGGGTCAGGAACGGCTCCCAGCTCGTCACCGACGGGCCCTACGCCGAGACGAAGGAGCAGATGGCGGGATTCGACATCATCGAGTGCGCCGATCTGGACGAGGCCATCGAGGTCGCGGCCGCCCACCCGGTGGCGAAGTTCGGCATGGTCGAGGTCCGGCCGTTCTGGACGGACTGAGGCCGGCGTGCGGGACGCGGTGAAGGAGGCCGTCGCCGCGGCCTGGTCCCGGGAGTGGGGCCGGGTCGTGGCGGCGGTGATCCGGCAGACCGGCGACTGGGACCTGGCGGAGGAGTGCGCGCAGGACGCGTTCGAGCACGCGCTCGAACGCTGGCCGCGCGACGGGGTGCCGCGCAGCCCGGGCGCATGGCTGACCACCACCGCTCGCAACCGGGCGCTGGACCTGCTGCGCAGGGCCGCCAACGAGAGCGTCAAGCTGCGCCAGGCGGCCCGGCTCGAACCCGGGCCGCCGGACGCCGGTTCGGACGCGCTCGCCGGGGACGACGGGCTGCCCGACGACCGGCTGCGGCTGGTCTTCACCTGCTGCCACCCGGCGCTGCCGCTGCCCGCGCAGGTCGCGCTCACCCTGCGGACCCTCACCGGGCTCACCACCGCGGAGATCGCCCGCGCGTTCCTGGTGCCGGAGGGCACGATGGCGCAGCGGCTGACCCGCGCCAAGAACAAGATCAGGAACGCCGGGATCCCCTTCCGGGTGCCCCCGCAGGAGCTGCTGCCCGAGCGGACGGAGGCCGTGCTGGCCATCCTCTACCTGCTCTTCAACGCCGGGTACGCGCCCGGGGCCGCGGGCCCCGACCAGCAGCGCGTCACCGCGGAGGCGATCCGGCTCGCGCGGCTGCTCGCCGGGCTGCTGCCAGAAGAGCCGGAGGCGGCGGGGCTGCTGGCGCTGATGCTGCTGCACCACGCCCGGGCGGCAGCCAGGACCGACGCCGCCGGGGATCTGGTGCCGCTGGAGGAGCAGGACCGCTCGCGCTGGGACCGGCAGCGCATCGCCGAGGGCACGGCCGTCCTGGACGCGGCGCTCGCCCGTCGGCGGCCCGGCCCTTACCAGGTGCAGGCCGCGATCGCCGCGTGCCACGCGGAGGCGGAGAAGCCCGAGGCAACGGACTGGGCGCAGATCGCCGGACTGTACGGGGAGCTGGCCCGGATGGCGCCCGGACCCGTCGTCGAGCTCAACCGTGCGGTGGCTGTGGCCATGGTGCAGGGCCCTGCCGCGGGACTGGCCCTGGCGGACGCCCTCGACGCGTCCGGCGCGCTCGCCGGCTACCACCTGCTGCCCGCGACCCGCGCGGACCTCCTGCGCCGCCTGGGCCGCACCCCGGAAGCGGCGGCCGCCTACCGCGCGGCCCTGGACCTCGCCCCGACCGAGGCCGAACGCCGTTTCCTGGCCCGCCGCCTGGCGAGCCTGGCCTGAGCGAGCTCCTGCGGGGCCGCCCGCCCGGCCCCCGTGGCGTCCCGCTCTCCGGCGGAGCCCACCGCCCCCGCGGCGAACGGGGGAGCGCTCGCCGCGGGGGGGTCAACGGGTCGGGGGAAGCGGGTGCGGCTCAGGTGCAGGCCACCCCGTTGAGGGCGAAGCCCGTGGGCGCCGCGTTGCTCGCGGAGTAGGTGGCCGTGAAGCCCGGGTCGACCGTGCCGCCCGCCGGCAGCGAGGCCGCCCAGGACGGGTTGGTCACCGTGACCTTCTGGCCGGACTGCGTGAAGGTGCCGCTCCAGCCGCTGCCGACCTTCTGGTCACCGCCGAAGGTGAAGGTCAGCGTCCAGCCGTTCAGCGCGGCCGAGCCGGCGTTGGTCACCAGGACGTCCGCCTGGAAGCCGCCCGACCAGGAGTTGGTCACCTTGTAGACGGCCGTGCAGGCCGCACCGGTGCCGCCGCCCGGCGGGGTGCCGGTCGTGGTGGTGGTGACGGTCGCCGAGGGGGACGCCGACGAGGTGTTCCCCGCGGTGTCGACGGCCTTGACGGTGAAGGTGTACGGCGTGCCCGGCGTCAGGCCCGTGGCGGTGTAACTCGTCGCCGTGGTGGTGGCGAGCAGCGTGGACCCGGCGTAGACCTGGTAGCCGGCCAGCGGCAGGCTGCCGGGAGTGGCCGCGGCCCAGGTGAGGGTGACCGACGAGTCGGCGACCGCGGAGGCGGTGGGCTTGCCGGGCGCGCCCGGCGGGGTGGTGGCCGGCGGGGTGCCGCCGTCACCGCTGGGCGCGTTGCCCCACACGGCGGTCGAACCGTCGTAGAGCACCATGTCGTTCACGGTGACCGGCGTGGAGCCGGGCGTGGTGGAGACGCCCTGGTAGGACCAGTCCTTCGTGGGGTCGTGCGCACCGGGGAAGCTCAGCCGGAACTGCACCTCGCGGTGGAAGGCCGACTGCCCGGCGGGCGCGATGTCCTGGCCCTCGCAGCTGACCGTCACGTAGTAGACGCTGCCGGAGAACTGCGTCGGCCCGGTCGGCGCCGAGCACTGGTTGTACGCCGAGGTCAGGGTGACCTGCGAGGGGCTGGTGCCCGGGTCGAGGGTGAAGTAGTAGCGGAAGCTGCCGTGGGTGAGGTGCCGGGCGGGCCAGCCGGACTTGTTGACCACCTGCACCTTCAGCTCGTAGAAGTTCGTGCCCGACGCGTTGACCGCGGCCTGGAGGAATTCCTCGGGCCCGTCCGGGGTCTCCTTGGGCGGGAAGTTCGCCAGCGGGCTGCCGCCGTACTCGTCGGTGAGGGCGGCCAGCGCGCCGGAGAAGCCCGCGTTGTAGTCGAGCGCGCCTTCCGTCTCGCCGTAGTTGGAGCGCTCGTCGGAGAAGCCGTCGTCCGCCGAGCCGGGGCCACCGACCAGCAGGCCGTAGTCGAGGTGCCGGGTGGTGGCCGGCTCGGTCATGGACTGCGACCAGGAGCCGTGCGCGGCCCTGCTGTGCGGGTTCTGCGGCCACTTGGTGTTCTTGCCGGAGTTGGTGAAGCCGATCTCGTAGCTCTCCTTCAGCGGGTTGTCGCCGAGGACGTAGTCGATCTGCCGGGCACCGAAGTCGTGGTAGGTCTGCGCCTTCGACGCGTCCTTGCCCTGCGCGGTGAGCCAGTCGGAGAACTGGAGCGCGACGAAGGCGGTGTTGGACGAGTAGCGCAGCGAGCCCCAGGTGTCGAGGAAGGCCTCACCGCCCGGCGAGTAGCTCACCTTCTGGCCGTTGACGCCGGTGGTCCACCAGTCGAGCCAGCGCTCGGCGTCGTCGACGTAGGTCTGCTTGCCGGTGAGTTCGGCGAGCAGCACGTAGTCGCCGTAGGACTTGTCGTCCCACGCGAGCGTCCAGTTGTACTCCGGCGTGGTGGTCTGGTTCATCTTCGGCAGCTGCGCGAAGTACGTCTCGGCCTTCGTCAGGTACGTGCTGTCGCCGGTGGCGCGGTAGAGCCACAGCGCGCCCCAGACCAGCTCGTCCCAGTAGCCGCTCCAGGAGTTGTAGTAGCCCTGGGCGGCGGTGATGCACTTGTCGTACGTGCCGCGGTAGGTGTCGGCGAAGGTGTAGAGCTGCTTGGCGTTGGCCAGCAGGGTGGCCGAGTAGGCGGCGTCGCTCTGCTTGAAGACCATGGACGAGGACGCGAGCGCGGCCGCCGCCTCGCCCGCGAGGTCGGAGCCGGGGCAGGACGCGTCGATCTTGAACGAGGGGCGCGGCGAGGGGTTGGCCTCGGGCGGGCCCCAGAAGGAGTGGTCGCTGCCGCCGTCGCCCACCTGGCCGTAGAGGACGTTGGCCGAGGGGTGCGCCTTGAGCAGCCAGTCGTCGCCCCAGCGCAGGTTGCGCAGCAGGTAGGTGTTCTGGCCGCTCTTGGCGTAGCCGGACGCCTCGTCGATGCCGCCCCAGCCGAGCATGGTCATCGAGAAGGCCATCGGGAAGCCGAACTTCACCTCGTCACCGGCGTCGTGGTAGCCGCCGGTCAGGTCCAGTCCGGCGTCGGCGCCGTCGGTGAGGTCGGAGTCGCCGCGCCAGGTGACGCGGTTGTCGGCGGGCAGCTTGCCGGAGCGCTGCGACTCGTAGAAGAGCATCGAGTCCTGGAGCGCCTCGGCGTAGTTGTAGCTCCCGGCGGCGGCGGGCGCGGCGGCCGGGGCGGCTGCGTGGGCCGCGGGGGCGCCGGCGGTGGCCGCCATGGTGAGCGGCAGCAGCGCGGCCGCTGCGGTGACCGCCGCGGTCCGGGCGCGGCGGGCGGCGCCTCGTACGCGGACAGCGCCGAGAGCAGGAAGTGCGCGGAATGCGGGGAATGCCGGGAGTACGGAGAAGGGTTTGCCGGTTCTGCGGGGCACGCGGGTTCTGGGCACGCGTCCTCCTGGGAGGGCCATGGTCGTGGTGGGGGGAAACGCACCCAGGGGCGGGCGGTCGGCCGACCGGGAGTTGTCAGCCGCCCACCCGCCCATGGGAGCGCTCCCACATGCTGGCCCCGCAGCTCGCGCACCGTCAAGAAGTGTGCGTACGGCGGCGCAGGAGATGCGGGAAACGGAAGGGCGGGGCAGGATGATCAACTCACGAGGGTTTTTCTTCCCGCCGCCCGGGACGACCGGCGTCCCGGGCGGCGCGGAGGAGCGGAAGAAGCAGCAGCCGCAGCCGTCCGGCTCCGCCGGACGACGACCGATGAGGTGTGAGGTCCCGCCGTGCGCCAGCCGACCCCCAGCCCCGCCGCCCCGCGCGCCCGCCGCGCGCCCGCGCCCCGCGGCCGGCACCGCCCGCCGCGCCGTCCCGGACTGCGCGGTACCGGGCTCGTCCTCGGCCTGATCGTGACCGCCACCACCGCCCTGACCGCGTGCGGCGACGGCTCCGGCTCGTCCGGAAGCGGCGGGGCGACCACGACGACGGTCTCCTCCCCCGCCTCGGTCACCCCGACGAGCGCCACCCCGTCGCCCACCGCCACCTCGGCGTCGCCGTCGAGGACCGCCGCGCCGCCGCCCGCCACGTCCGCCACCGCCAAGCCGGCGAGCTGCGTCGACAAGGCGGTCGCCGGGATGAGCCGCACGCAGCAGGTCGGCCAGCTCTTCATGACCTCCGTCACCAGCACCGGAATGACCTCCGCCCAGTCGAGCGCGATCACCGCAGGCCGCGTCGGCTCGGTCTTCCTGATGGGGCACACCAACTCCGGCACCGCGGCGGTCAAGCGCGTCACCGACCAGGTCCGCAAGCTCGCGCCCTCGGTCAAGGGCGCCAAGGTCGGCATGCTGGTCTCCACCGACCAGGAGGGCGGCCGGGTCCAGGTCCTGAACGGCCCCGGCTTCAGCACCATCCCGACCGCCGTCGACCAGGGCAAGCTCCCGGCGGCCACCCTGCAGAAGGACGCCGAGAAGTGGGCGAGGGAGCTGAAGTCGGCCGGCGTCACGATGAACCTCGCGCCCGTCGCCGACACCGTGCCGCCCGACCTGACGAACGTCAACGCGCCGATCGGCAAGCTCCAGCGCGAGTACGGCACCAACCCCTCGGCGGTGGCCACCCACAGCACCGCCTTCCTGCGCGGCACCCTGGACGCGGGCCTGCTCGCGAGCCCCAAGCACTTCCCGGGCCTGGGCCGGGTCACCGGCAACACCGACTTCACCCTTGGCGTCACCGACGACGTCACCACCCGCAACGACGCCTACCTCCAGCCCTTCCGCAGCGCCGTCTCGGCGGGCGCGCCCTTCGTGATGGTGTCCTCGGCGATCTACTCCAAGATCGACCCCCACAACCAGGCGGCCTTCTCCTCGGCGGTGATCCGCGGCATGCTGCGCGACTCGCTGGGCTTCAAGGGCGCGGTCATCTCCGACGACCTCGGCCAGGCCGCCGCCGTCAGCGACCGCACCCCGGCCGAGCGCGCGGTGGACTACCTCAAGGCCGGCGGCAACCTGCTGCTGACCGTCAAGGCCTCCGACATCGCGCCGATGACGTCCGCGGTGCTCGCACAGATGCCCAAGGACAAGGTGCTCGCCAACGCGGTGTCGGACAGCGTGCGGCGGGTCCTGGCGGCCAAGCAGAAGGTGGGCCTGCTCAGCTGCGGCTGAGCAGGCGGTACGGTCACGGGTGCGCCGCAGCCGCCGCGCGCAGGGCCGCCGCGGTGAAGGCCGCGGCGAGCGGCGCCGGCTCCCCCGCCGGGCGGGCGAGCGCGACCCGGTCCTCGGGCAGGTCGACGACCGGGCGGTAGACGACGTCGGGGCGGCGGTGGAGCAGGGCCGTGGAGCGCGGCAGGTACGTGAGCCCGCGGCCCGCCGCCACGTACTCCAGCTTCTCCTCGACCGTGCGCACCGCGGGGGGCTGCCGCGGGCCGGACGCCTCGGCGTTGGTGCACAGGTGCAGGATCTCGGTCTGCGCCGCGCACTGCGCGGCCGTCAGCTCCGCGCTCCCGGCCAGCGGGTGCCCGGCCGGGAGCGCCGCCATCCGCGGCTCGCCGTAGAGCGGGGTCAGCTCCAGGCCGGGCTCGACGACCGGCAGCCGGACGTACGCCACGTCGACGCGCCCGTCCAGCACGGCGGCGGCCTGGTCGTCCCAGTCGACCCGGCGCACCTCCACGGCGACGTCCGGATGCGCGGCGCCGAAGCCGCGTACCGCCTCGGTCACCCGGATGCCGCTGCGGAAGCCCACCACCAGCCGGCCGGCCCCGTGCGCCGCCCGGCCGGCCCGGCGGCGGGCGGCGTCCGCGGCGGCGAGCAGCGGCCGGGCGTCGTCGAGCAGCCGCTCGCCGGCGGCGGTGAGCCGCACCCGGTGGCTGTCGCGGACGAACAGCTCGGCGCCCAGCTCCCGTTCCAGCGCGCGGATCTGCCGGCTGAGCGCGGGCTGCGCGATGAGCAGGTCCTCGGCGGCGCGCCCGAAGTGCAGCCGCTCGGCCACGGCCACGAAGTAGCGCACCTTGCGCAGGTCGAGATCCACGGCCCCGCCTCTCCCCCGTCCGCGCTCTGCCCGCGGCGATGCCCCGAGGGTATCGCCGCGGGCGGAACGGGTCTTGGACCGGGCGGTGGGGCCGCCCGCAGAATCGGAGGCGTCACGCAGACCCGTACCAGGAGTGTCGCCGTCATGGAGCAGGAAGCCGCCGGGCAGCAGGAAGCGGTCGCCGGGCAGGAAGCGGTTGCCGGGCAGGAAGCGGTCAGGGGGCGGGGAGCCGCCGCGGAGCCGGGGGCGGCCGCAGGCGCCGTGCCGGTCGTCCGTGGGTCGGCCGCGGTCGCCGTGCCCGGCGCGCCGCGGCCGATGGCCGTGTACGTCGCCCGGCCCGCCGGGGAAGGGCCGTGGCCCGCGGTGGTCGTGGGCTTCGAGATGTTCGGGGTGACGCCGTACATCCGCCGGGTGGCCGACCGGCTCGCCGGGCTGGGGCTGGTCGCCGTCGTGCCCGACTTCTACCACCGCACCGCCCCGGGCCACTGCGGCATCGCCGACGCCGGGGGCCGGGCCCGCGGCCTGGAACTGATCGGCCGGCTCACCCGGGAGGAGGTGGGCGCGGACCTGGAGGCGGTGCTCGCCCATCTGGAGCAGCGCGCGGACACCGTGGGGCGCCCCTCGATGGCCGGCTTCAGCCTCGGCGGGCACCTGGCCTGGTTCGCGGCGACGCGCGTTCCGCTCGCGTCCGTCGCCGCGGTCTACCCGGGCTGGCTGGACACCCCCGGCACCGCGCTGAGCCGCCCGGAACCGCTGCTCGACCTCACCCCGCGGATCGCCGGCCGGGGCGGCTGCCGTGTGCTCTACCTCGCCGGCGCCGACGACCATGTGGCCACGCCCGAGCAGACCGCCCGGGTCCGCGAGCGCCTCGCCGCCGCGGGCGTGCCGCACGAGGTCGTGGTCTACCCCGGCACCCCGCACGGTTTCCTCGCCGACGAGCGCGACACCTACCGCCCCGCGGCGGCCGGGGACGCCTGGCACCGGCTCGCGGCCTTCCTCGCCCCGGAGGCCTGACAGCCGCTCAGGCGCTCAGGCGCTCAGCGGCCGTATACGGCGACGAAGTCCCGGGTGGCCTGGGTGTAGTAGCGGTCCGGGGGGTCCTCGAAGTCGAGGATGTTGGTGGGTTTCGGGTTCGACGGCGTGCGGGTGCCGTCGTAGGACATGAAGGACGGCCAGGCGCGGTTCATGTCGAGGGGCATCGCGCGGACCGCGCCGGCGCGCTGCATCAGTTCGGCGAGGGTCCGGGCGGAGAGGGCCTGGCCGACGACCATGACGATGTCGCCCTCGGCGGTGACGCCGACGCCGGAGCGGGGGACGAACATCCGGCTCTGGTCGCTGACGCCCCATTTGGAGTCGTCGCCGATGTCCGGGACGACGCGGCCGCCGTCGACCATCAGCTCCAGGCACTGGCGCACGCCCACGACCTCGGGGGTCATCGTCACGTCCCGGCCCCAGACGCCGATGCGCATCGAGCCGTCGCGGTAGAAGACCTCGGAGGCGGCGCCGTCGCGCAGCTCGCCCGCCGTGCGGCCGTCGAGGTAGAAGCCGCCGCGGGAACCGCCGTCGGTGATGCGGAAACCGCCGTTCCAGGTGGCGACCAGGCCGGTGCGCTGCCCCTCGGGGACGGTGGGCGGCACGTCGAAGGCGCCGCCGGGCTCGCGGAAGCCGGGGTGCAGCTGGAAGCGGCTGTGCTTGCCGCTGATCCAGGCGACCGCCGCCTCGTACGAGGTGTGAGCGCCGTCCGGGCGGACGTAGGTGCCCTGCACGATCGGCTCGCCGCCCGCGGTGGCGAGGGTGCGGTAGACGCCCTCGCCGGGAAGGGCGGGGGTGACCGGCGGGCGCAGCGGGGCGCGCAGCGGGACGAGGGGCTGGGAGGGGAGGTGCGCGGGCGTGGGCACGGCCGGCTGCGTGGCCCTCATCCGGGCCAGCGCGTCGGCGGGCAGGTCGCCGCCGACCTTGGGCGGGTGCATCGAGTACTGCACGTCCTCCAGCTTGTCGACGACGAAGCCGAGCTCGTGGTCGCGCGCCCATTCGGCGAGCCTGGCGGTGGTGCTGTCCTTGCCGGGGTACGTGAGGGCCTGGGCGACGGACCAGCCGAGCCAGCCGGTGCAGACCAGGCACGTGCCGGTCAGGCCGCGGGTGACGAGCCTGCGGCGGCGCAGCTGCTCCGGCGTCAGGTCGCGCCGGTGCTTCCACGGCAGCAGCCGCCGGCGCCGGGCGGACGGCGGCTGCTCCGCGGGCCCGGAAGCCGGCCCTCCGGAACCGCCGGGGCCGCCTCGTCCCTCGGGCCGCGGGTCGGTGGTCTGCCGGCTCATCCGCTCCCGTCCTCCGTCCGCATCACCCTCTGTGACCCGTCCCCCTCGTCCGAGCCCCTGCGCTCTGGATCCCGCTTTCATCTGACTTTCCCGCCGTTACGGTGACCAATCATCAGCGGAGCGACAAGCACCCGACCGGCGGTACGGCCGGCCTGCACCGTAAGGTGCCGTCAGCGACCGAGGAGGGGGCCACATGGCGGCTGCGCACACGGTGACGGACGAGGCGGTGGACAGGCTGCTGGCCCGCGCGGGGATCGACGCCGCGCAGGTCGTGTCGCGCGACCGGATTCCCGGCGGCTCGTACAACGCGCTCTTCTCGGTCATCCTGGTCGGCGGCGACCGGCTGGTGCTGAAGGTGCCGCCGCCCGAGGGCACGCCGCGGCTGCGCTACGAGGCGGAACTGCTGTGCGGCGAGGCGCTGTTCTACGAGCACGCCGCCGCGGCCGGCGTCCCCGCCCCGCGCGTGGTGCACAGCGAGTGGCGCGAGGACGCGGGCGCCCCGCCCTTCCTGGTGATGACGCACTCCCCCGGCGTGCCGTGGAACGGCGTCGCCGACGCGATGGCGCCGGGCGAGCACGAGCGGCTGCTGACCGAACTGGGCGGCCTGGTGGGCCGGCTGCACGCGGTGCACGGCGGCGCCGGTTTCGGCTACCCCGCGCAGGGCTTCGCCCCACTCGCCGCCGGCTGGCCGGCCGCCTTCGCGGCGATGACGGACGCGCTGCTGGCCGACGCCGAGGCGTACGGCCCGTGGCTGCCGCGGCCGGTCGCGGAGATCCGCACGCTGCTCGCGGGCGGCGCGCCGGCGCTGGCCGAGGTGACGCGGCCGGTGCTGGTGCACTTCGACCTGTGGTCGGGCAACGTGCTGCTGGACGGGGAGCCGGGGGCTCGTACGGTCGGCGGGCTGATCGACGGCGAGCGGATGTTCTGGGGCGACCCGCTGGCGGACTTCCCGTCGCTGTCGCTGTTCTTCGGCCACCTGGAGGACGACCCCGCCTTCCTCGCCGGCTACGGGGCGGCGGGCGGGCGCACCTCCTTCGACGCGGCCGCGCGCGTGCGGCTGGCGCTCTACCGGTGCTACCTCTACCTGATCATGCTGGTCGAGGTGGTGCCCCGCGGCACCACCGGCGAGCACCTCGCGTGGGTGCGGGACTTCGCCGGCTCCCGGCTGTCGGCGGCGCTCGACGCGGTGGCGGCGGGGAGCTGAGGCGGCAGGTGCGGGGTCCGGGGCTTCCGCCCCGCACCCCGCACCCGCGGCGGCCGGGCCCGCGTCAGGGCAGTGCGGCGACCAGGGCGGCGTAGGACAGGCCCGAGCCGTAGCCCACCAGCAGCGCGGTGTCGCCGGAGACGGCCTTGCCCGAGGCCAGCAGGGCGTCCATGGCCAGCGGGATGGACGCGCCCGAGGTGTTGCCGGTGGTGACGATGTCCTTGGCGACGGCGACCCGGGCGGGCAGGCCGATGGAGCGGGTCATGGCGTCGATGATGCGCTCGTTGGCCTGGTGCGGGACGAACGCGTCCAGGTCGTCGACGGTCAGCCCGGCCGCCTCCAGCCCGCGCACGGCGACCTTCGACACCTCGTACACCGCCCAGCGGAAGACCCGCTGACCCTCCTGGCGCAGCGCGGGGAAAGGTTGCTGCGGGTCGGTGCGCAGCGCGTCCCACGGCACGCTCTGGGTGATCGCGTCGGCCTGCGAGCCGTCCGCGCCCCACACGACCGGGCCGATCCCGGGGGTGTCGGACGGGCCGACGACACACGCCCCGGCGCCGTCGCCGAAGATGAACGCGGTGGAGCGGTCGGTCAGGTCGAGGATGTCGGTCATCCGCTCGACGCCGACGACCAGCACGTGGCCGCCACGCGAGCGCACCGCGTCCGCGGCGAGCGCGAGGCCGTGCACGAAGCCGGCGCAGCCCGCCGAGATGTCGAAGCCGGCCGCGCCGGCCGCGCCGATCCGGTGGCCGATCTCGGTGGCGATCGCGGGCGTCTGCTTCAGGTGCGTGAAGGTCGCGGCGATCACCAGGCCGATGTCTGCGGGAGTGATGCCGGCCGCCGCAACGGCCTTGCTCGCGGCCTGCTCGGCCATGACGCCCAAAGTCTCGTCCGGTGCGGCCCAGCGGCGGGTGACGATGCCGGTCCTGGAGCGGATCCACTCGTCGGTCGAGTCGATGTGCGCACACACCTCGTCGTTGCCGACGATCCGGCGCGGGCGATAGGAGCCGACTCCGAGGATCCGGGCGTGCCGCGCACCGGCGGACTCCGCGATCTCAGCTTTCATGTGAGCCTTTCAGGCCGGTGGGCCGGTACGGATCGGATCACGGTACCGGGGTGTGGTCTCCGCGGTCGCAGCGCCCGCCGCCGGCCGCCGCGCCCCATTCTATGGCGCGCGTAGATCGCGGGGACGAAGGTCGGCCACCTGCCCGACAGCCCGCCGGTCGGCCCCGCCATGCGCCCTGCCCGGACGGCCGGTTCCCGCCCGGCGGTGCCCGAGCGCCGCGGCGCGGCCATTGCCAACACCGCCGGGCGCCCCCCACCGTGGAGCGGTCAGTTCCGCAACCGGGCGGCCCCGCCCGCCGAGAGTCAGGATCCGGTCATGCTGCGCAGTCTCCTCGCACTTCCTGCCGCCGCCCTCGCCGCCGCGGCCGTGCCGGCGGCCGGCGGCCCCGCCGCCGCGGACACCGCTCCCCCCGCCGCGTGCGCGCCCGCGGTGGTGGCCGGCGACCTCGCCTTCTCCCCGCCGTCGGTGTCGCCCGGCGGCACCTCCTCCGCCTCCCTCACGGTGACGAACTGCACCGGCGAGCCGCAGACGGTCGGCGAGACCTGGTACGGGCGCTTCCTCTCCGGCAGTTCGGCCGGCTTACCGGCGGGCTGCCCCGTCGTCGACCCGCTGCCGCGCCCGGTCACCGTCGCCCCCCACGCGTCGGTGACCTCCGCAACCGGCTACCTGGTCTTCCCCGGCTGCACGGCCGACCGGCTGCGGCTGACGGTGACCCTCGTCCAGGCCGGCACCACCCTCGGCAGCCGCACCGCCGACCTGCTCATCGACCAGCCGGCCGCGGCGCCCCAGCGGCGCGGCTGAGGCGGCCGCGGCACCCCGGAGCCCGCCGGAGCCGGACACGGCACGGGCAGGCCGCCGTAGGCCCTGCAGGGGGTGTACGGCGGCCGTCGTGTGCGGCGGCGGCAATGCCAACCGAAGCGAACATGTTTCAACACCCTGGGGACATCACGGTCCGGCAACGCATCAGGAATTAGGCGTTGACGGCCATCTGCATGTGGCGTAGAACTACCCTGCAGTTGCGATGGCGTTTCATCTTGGTGACTTCTGTTGGAAACGGCTCGGGCCCATGGACCCGCGAGAGCCTCCGCTCCGTCAGCATTTCGCCTTCAGCTCTCCCACAAGTCCCCTATAAGCGCCCACACACACATGGAGGCACCATGTCGGACGTCGAGACGTCGGGTACCGATGCGGGCAGCAGCCCGTCCCCGACGCGGAGGAACCTGCTCAGGGGCGCGGCCGGCGCCGCGGGGCTCGCGGCAGTGTCCGGCGGGCTGCTGACGGCGTGCAGCAGCTCCGACTCCTCTGACGACAGCAGCAAGAGCGGCGACTCCGGGAAGTCGGTCGCGGGCAGCACCGTCACCTTCGGGTCGAACTACTCCGACCCGGCCGCCAAGGCCGCGTTCGCCGCCCTCACGGCCGGGGCCACGGCGTCCTCCCAGGTGAAGGTGAAGATCAACACGGTCGACCACAACACCTTCCAGCAGAACATCACCAGCTACCTGCAGGGCACCCCGGACGACCTCTTCACCTGGTTCGCCGGCTACCGCATGCAGTACTTCGCCGCCCAGGGCCTCGCGCAGCCGATCGACGACGTCTGGGAGAAGATCGGCGGCAACTTCGGCGACTCCGCCAAGCAGCTGTCCACCGGCCTGGACGGCAAGAAGTACCTGGTGCCGCTCTACAACTACCCCTGGGTGGTCTTCTACAACAAGAGCGAGTTCGCCAAGCGCGGCTACAGCGTCCCGACCACGTGGGACGAGTACGTCGCGCTCGCCAAGAAGATGAAGACGGACGGCCTGGTGCCGATCGCCTTCGGCGACAAGGACGGCTGGCCCGCGCTGGGGACCTTCGACATCCTCAACATGCGCATCAACGGCTACGATTACCACATCAAGCTGATGAAGCACGAGATCCCGTGGACCGACGCGGGCGTCACCACGGTCTTCCAGCACTGGGCCGAGCTGATGCCCTACGTCCAGTCCGGCGCCAACGGCCGGATCTGGCAGGACGCGGTCAAGACGCTGGAGACCAAGCAGGCCGGCATGGCCTTCCAGGGCACCAACCAGGTCGCCGCTCAGTACGTCACGGACAAGGCGGACCTGGCCGACCTGGACTTCTTCACCTTCCCGACGGTGAACCCCAAGTGGGGCCAGGACTACATGGACGCCCCCACCGACGGCTTCATGCTCAGCAAGAAGGCCAAGAACCCCGAGGCCGCCAAGGCGATCCTGGAGTACATCGGCACCGGCCCGGCCGAGGCCGCGTACCTCAAGACCGACCAGTGGGACGTCGGCCTGGCCAACGGCCTCCAGGTGCCGACGTACAACGCGATCCAGAAGAAGTCGGTCGAGGTGATCGGCAAGTGCAAGTCGGTCGCCCAGTTCATGGACCGCGACTCCGACCCGGCCATGGCGAACGCGATGATCTCCATCATCCAGAAGTTCATCGACGACCCGAGCACGGGCAACATCGCCAAGCTGCAGAAGAGCGCCGAGGCCCAGGCGAAGTCGATCTACACGTCATGACCGAGACGTCCGCTGCGGACACCGCGGCAGCGGTGCGGGACGGGGCCACCGCCGCCCCGTCCCCGCGCCGCCGCCGCGGCGGCGTCCGCAAGCTCACCCGGCGCGACCGCGTGGTGGTCGCGCTGCTGCTGGGGATCCCGCTGCTGCTGGACCTGGCCTTCGTGTGGTTCCCGGCGATCGGCACCGTGCTGCTGTCGTTCACCAAGTGGAACGGCGTGGGCAGCCTGCACAGCCAGACGTGCAAGCCCAACGTCCCCTCGATCCTCAACAACGGATGCTGGTACGGCATCCAGAACTACCACCAGGCCACCACGATCTACCCGGAGTTCTGGCCGGCGGTCCGCCACAACCTCATCTGGCTGGCGGTGTTCGTCCTGATCGCGACCCCGCTGGGCATGCTCTTCGCGGTGATCATCGACCGCGGTATCAAGGGCAGCCGGATGTACCAGAGCATCCTGTTCCTGCCGGTGATGCTGTCGCTCGCACTGGTCGGCATCATCTGGGAGTTCATCTACTCGCAGAACTTCGGGCTGATCAACACCGTCATCGGGCGCAACGGCAACGACAACGCCATCGACTGGCTCGGCAATTCGCATCTGAACCTGTGGGCGGTGCTGGTCGAGGCGACCTGGCGGCAGGCCGGCTACGTGATGGTGCTCTACCTCGCCGGCCTCAAGGCCGTCGACCCGACACTGCGCGAGGCCGCGCGGATGGACGGCGCCAACGCCTGGCAGACCTTCTGGCGGGTCGTCTTCCCGGTGATGAAGCCGATCAACATCGTCGTCATGGTGGTCACCGTGATCGAGTCGCTGCGCGCCTTCGACCTGGTCTACATCACCAACAAGGGCATCAACGGCCTCGAACTGCTGTCGGTGCTGGTCACCTCGAACATCGTCGGCGAGACCCAGCGGGTCGGCTTCGGCTCCGCGCTGGGGGTCGTGCTGCTGGTCATCTCGCTGGTGCCGATCTCGGTGTTCCTTTACCAGACGTTCCGCCGGGAGGAAGCACCATGACGACCGAAGCCCTCACCCGGCCGGCCAAGGCGGCACGCCCGTCCGCGCCCGGCCGCCGGAGGACCCGGCCGTGGGGCCAGGCGGCCTCCCAGGTCTTCCTCATCGTGTCCTGCGTGCTGTGGCTGCTGCCCATCGCGTTCGCGCTGTACGTGGCGGTCCGGCCGTACTCCGACACCCGCAAGTACGGCTACGTCTCGATGCCGCACCATCTGACGTTCAAGAACTTCAGTGACGCGTGGACCCAGTCGGACATGCTGCACTTCTTCTGGAACTCGGTGCTGATCACCGTCCCCTCGGTGATCATCGTGCTGGCGCTGGCGTCGGGCGTGGCCTTCGTGCTGAGCAAGATCAACGTCAAGGTCAACATCGCGCTGCTGATCCTGTTCACGGCGGGCAACCTGCTGCCGCAGCAGGTCATCATCACTCCGCTGTACCGGATGTACCTGAAGATCACGCTGCCGCACTTCCTGAGCGACAGCGGGCTGATGTACAACTCGGTCTTCGGTCTGGTCGCCATCAACGTGGCGTTCCAGCTGGGCTTCTGCGTCTTCGTGCTGAGCAACTACATGCGCGCGGTGCCGGACGAGATGTACGAGGCCGCGCTGGTGGACGGCGCCTCCCTGTGGACGCGCTTCTGGCGGCTGACGCTGCCGCTGTGCCGCCCGGCGCTCGCGGCGCTCGCGACGCTGCTGACCACCTGGATCTACAACGACTTCTTCTGGGCGATCACCCTGATGTCGTCGGGCGACAAGCGGCCGGTGACCTCGGCCCTGGCCAACCTCCAGGGGCAGTTCGTCAGCAACCAGAACATGATCGCGGCGGCGGCGCTCATCGCGGCCGTGCCGACCCTGGTGGTCTACATCTGCCTCCAGAAGCAGTTCATCGCCGGCCTCTCCCTGGGTTCCAGCAAGGGCTGACGGCGGCAGCCCGCGTGCGCGGATGCCCGTCCGGACGGACGGCATCCGCGCACGCGGCATTGACAGGGTGTTGAGCCCCTTCCATAGTGTGGGAGCGCTCCCATACGGCATGTGGATGTCATACGGCATGTGGATGTCATGTGGCGAGCAGCAACTCCCCCCACATGTCCAGGAGGTCCCCCGTGCGCGCATCCTCGCGTCGGTTACTCGTCAGACCGTGGCTGTGGCCGGTGGCCGCAGTCGCGCTGCTGCTGCCCGCCCTGGTGGCGCTGCCCGCCGCCCACGGCGCCGCCGGCTCCGGCTGCTCGGTCGGCTACACCGTCAACGAGTGGACGGGCGGCTTCACCGCCCAGATCAAGGTGACCAACAACGGCCCGGCGGTCAACGGCTGGCGGGTGGTGTGGAACTACCAGGGCGACCAGAAGATCACGTCCGGCTGGAACGCCACCGTCACCCAGACCGGC
The DNA here is from genome assembly GCF_000721495.1 of Streptomyces sp. NRRL F-5123. Taxonomy (GTDB): domain Bacteria; phylum Actinomycetota; class Actinomycetes; order Streptomycetales; family Streptomycetaceae; genus Actinacidiphila. Next base: position 361,604 of record NZ_JOHY01000001.1, on the reverse strand, counting down.
ACCGCGGTCACCGCCGCCGACGCCGGCTACAACGCGGCGCTCGCCACCGGCGGTTCCGCCGACTTCGGCGTGCAGGGCACCTGGAGCTCGGCGGACCCCACGCCCTCGGCCTTCGCCCTCAACGGCACCGCGTGCACCGCCAACGGCACCCCCCCGACCAGCAACCCGCCCACCACTCCCCCGACGACACCTCCCACCACCCCGCCCACGACGCCCCCGACGACCCCGCCGACCACGCCGCCGACCAGCGCTCCGCCGGCCGGCTGCTCGGGCGCGGTGATCTGCTCGGGCTTCGAGGACCAGACCGGCAGCGCGCCGTCCGGCCAGTGGACGACCGCGGCGCCGGACTGCTCGGGCAGCGGCACCGCGACCGTCGACACCTCCGTCGCGCACAGCGGCAGCCGCTCGATCCGGGTGGACGGACACGCCGGCTACTGCAACCACATGTTCGTCGCCAGCACCCAGGACCTGTCCTCGGTGGGCCCGACGGTGTACGTGCGGATGTGGGTGCGGCACACCACCGCGCTGCCGACCGCGCACGTCGCCTTCGTGTCGATGCCCGACTCCTCGCAGTCGGGCAAGGCGCTGCGGATCGGCGGCCAGAACGGCGCCCTGCAGTGGAACCGCGAGACGGACGACGCGACGCTGCCCGCGCAGAGCCCGGCGGGAGTGGCGCTCAGCACCCCGCTGCCGACCGGCAGCTGGCAGTGCCTGCGGTTCGCCATCGGCACCACCTCGCCGAACCTGGAGACCTGGCTGAACGACCAGGACGTTGCGGGCCTGCGGGTGGACGGTGTGCCGACCGCGGACATCGACCAGCAGTGGCTCTCGCGCACCACGCCGCCGCGGCCGACCGCGCTGCGCTTCGGCTGGGAGAGCTACGGCACCGGTGACGACACGCTGTGGTTCGACGACGTCGCCGTGGGCACCTCGCCGATCGGCTGCTGACGCGGCGCGCGTGAAGGCGCGGGAGTCCGGCCCGCCCCCGTAACGGGCCGGACTCCCGCACCTCTTCCCCGGGCGGGCCCCCTTACGGGTCCGCCCGGGGGCCACGGCTCCCGGGTGACGCGGGGAAGGTCAGGAGCCGTCGGGCGCGTCCGGCAGCCGCTCCCGGATGGCGTCCATCACCGAGGAGTCGGTCAGCGTCGTCACGTCACCGAGCTCGCGGTTCTCCGCGATGTCCCGGAGCAGGCGGCGCATGATCTTGCCGGAGCGGGTCTTGGGCAGTTCGGCGACGACCAGGATCTGCCGCGGCCGGGCGATCGGCCCGATCTCCCGGCCGACGTGGGCCCGCAGTTCGGCCGCCGGGTCCTGCGCCGCGCCCTGCGCCGCGTCGCCGCGCAGGATCACGAAGGCGACGATGCCCTGCCCGGTCGTCGCGTCGGCGGCGCCGACGACGGCGGCCTCGGCGACCAGCGGGTGCGACACCAGGGCCGATTCGACCTCGGTGGTGGAGATGCGGTGCCCGGAGACGTTCATGACGTCGTCCACCCGGCCGAGCAGCCAGATGTCCCCGTCGTCGTCCTTCTTGGCGCCGTCCCCGGCGAAGTAGCGGCCGGGGAAGCGGGACCAGTACGTGTCGACGTAGCGCTGCTCGTCGCCCCAGATGGTGCGCAGCATCGACGGCCACGGGCGGGTGAGCACCAGGTAGCCGCCCGAGCCGTTCGGCACCGGCTCGCCCTGGTCGTCGACGACCTCCGCGGACACGCCGGGCAGCGCGCGCAGCGCGGAGCCGGGCTTGCAGGTGCTCGCGCCGGGCAGCGGGCTGATCATGTGGGCGCCGGTCTCGGTCTGCCACCAGGTGTCGACGACCGGGGTGCGGTCGCCGCCGATGGCCCTGCGGTACCAGACCCACGCCTCGGGGTTGATCGGCTCGCCCACCGAGCCGAGCAGCCGCAGCGACGTGAGGTCGTAGCCGGCCGGGATCGCGTCGCCCCACTTCATGAAGGTGCGGATCGCGGTGGGGGCGCAATAGAGGATCGTCACCCCGTACTTCTGCACGATCTCCCACCAGCGGCCCTGGTGCGGGGAGTCGGGGGTGCCCTCGTAGAGGACGGACGTCGTGGCGTTGGCGAGCGGGCCGTAGACGATGTACGAGTGCCCGGTGACCCAGCCGATGTCGGCGGCCGTCCAGTAGACGTCCGTCTCCGGCTTGATGTCGAAGACCGCCCAGTGCGACCACGCGACCTGGGTGAGGTAGCCGCCGGTGGTGTGCAGGATGCCCTTGGGGCGGGCGGTGGTGCCCGAGGTGTACATGATGTAGAGCGGGTGCTCGCTGTCGAACGCCTCGGGGGTGTGCTCGGCGCTCGCCGCGTCGACCAGGTCGTGCCACCACGCGTCGCGGCCCTCGGTCCAGCCGACGTCCTGGCCGGTGCGCCGGACGACCAGCACGCTGTGCACGTCGGGGCACTGCTCCAGCGCCTCGTCCACGGCGGGCTTGAGCGCGGAGGCGGCGCCCTTGCGGTAGCCGCCGTCGGCGGTGATCACCACATGGGCGTCGCAGTCCAGGATGCGGCTGCGCAGCGCCTCGGCGGAGAAGCCGCCGAAGACCACCGTGTGCGGGGCGCCGATCCGGGCGCAGGCCAGCATCGCGACGACGGTCTCGGGGATCATCGGCATGTAGACGGCGACCCGGTCGCCGGCCCGCACGCCGAGCGACAGCAGCGCGTTGGCGGCACGGCAGACCTCGTCCTTCAGACCGGCGTAGGTCAGCGTGCGGGTGTCGCCGGGCTCGCCCTCCCAGTGGAAGGCGACGCGGTCGCCGAGGCCGGCCCTCACGTGCCGGTCCAGGCAGTTCTCGGCGACGTTGAGCCGGCCGCCGGTGAACCAGCGGGCGAAGGGCGCCCGGCTCCAGTCCAGCACCTGTGTCCAGGGCTCGGCCCAGTCCAGCCGGGCGGCCTGCTCGGCCCAGAAGGCCTCGTCGTCCGCCGCGGCCGCGTCGTAGGCCGCGGCCGTGACGTTCGCGTGCTCCGCCAGGGCGGCCGGCGGCGGGAACCGCCGGTCCTCCCTGAGCAGGTTCGACAGTGTCTCGTCGGACATCAGTGAGCGCCCTCGACCGGTCCGCCCTGCGCCGTGTCGGCCGCCGCGAACAGCGGCAGCACCCCGCGCTTCCAGGTGCTGTTGGTGACCACGGCGAAGGACGCGTACCAGGCGAGAACCGCGGTGACCAGGCCGAGCCAGCCGCCGACCTTGGTGGCGCCGGAGGACTCGCCGAACTCCGCGACGGTCAGCACGACGAAGGTGGCGGACAGCGCCACGAAGACGGCGAGCAGGGCGCCGTTGGTCCGCAGCGCGGCCACCGTCATGTAGACGGTGAATATCGCCCAGATGAGCAGGAAGAGCCCCGTCGCCTGGTGCGCGGTGTCGGCGGGCAGCCCGCCCGCGACGAACTTCGCGTACCCGGCGTACGACAGCCAGAAGGCGCCGTAGGAGCAGAAGGCGGTCGCCCCGAAGGTGTTGCCCTTGCGGAACTCCCACATGCCGGCCAGCAGCTGGACCAGCCCGCCGTAGAAGAGCGCGAGCGGCAGCACGACGGCTTCCAGGCTCGCGTCGATCAGGTTGGCGTTGAAGGAGCTCAGGACGAACGTGGTGGCGGCGAAGCCGGCCAGGCCGAGGGGGCCGGGGTCGGCAATGGTGGGCGCGGGCGCAGAAGTGCTCATCTGCGGAATCCCTCCTCATCGAGGAACGGCAGGGCGGTAGGGGGAATGACCGTTTCGGGTCGCGGCACACCGTAGGTCCGCGGACAACGGGCGGGGAGGCTACGGTCGGTGACATTCGCCCAGCGGCGCGCTCGGCACGACGGGCGGTACGCCGGGTGCGCCCAGCGGTCGGCGAGCAGTCGGTGAACGGTCGGCCCGGTGCGCCCGGCGGCCGGCCCCCGCGCCGGGCGGTACGGCGGGGAGCCCGCTCAGGCGGCGGCCGGCGGTACGGCGGGGAGCCGGGTCAGGCGCGCTCGGCAGCGGACGCGCGGGGGCCGGGCAGCGGCGCAGGGCCCGAACCGACCTCCTCGGGCAGGTGCATCCGCAGCATCACCCGGTCCACCGCGGCCGGCGAGAGGCGGTGCCGGGTCAGCAGCGACACCGTGACCATCACGGCGAAGGAGACCGGCACAGTCCAGGCCGCGGGCTGCTCCAGCAGGGCCGCGCTCCAGCCGCTGCCCGGCCCGCGGACGCTGGTGAGCACCACCGCGACCGCGGCCAGCCCGCCCCCTGCGACGAGCCCGAGCAGCGCCCCGCGGTCGGTCAGCCCGCGCCACCAGATGCCCAGCACCAGCAGCGGGCAGAACGACGACGCGGCCACCGCGAAGGCCAGCCCGATCGCGTCGGCGACCGGCAGGCCGTCGGTCGCGGTGGCCATCACCAGCGGCGGCACCCCCGCGACCAGCGACGCCCAGCGGAAACCGCGGGTGGAGCCGCGCAGCAGGTCCTGCGACACCACGCCGGCCACCGACACGGTCAGGCCCGAGGCGGTGGACACGAAGGCGGCGAAGGCACCCGCGGTCGCGAGCGCGGCCAGCAGGCGGCCGCCCTCCCCCGCCTGCGTGAGCTGCGGCAGCACCAGGACCGCGGTGTCGGTCTGCCCGGTGAGCAGCAGTTGCGGCGCCAGTACCCGGCCGAGCGCCCCGTAGACCGTCGGCAGCAGGTAGAAGGCGCTGAGCAGGACGAGCACCAGCACGGTGGTGCGGCGCGCGGCGCGGCCGTCGGGGTTGGTGTAGAAGCGGACCAGGACGTGCGGCAGGCCCATCGTGCCGAGTAGCGTGGCCAGCAGGATCGAGTAGAGCGCGTACAGCGGATGGGATCTGCCGCCCGCGCCGGACAGCGGGTTCGCCCAGCTCGCGCCGGTGGCGGGGGTGAGCCCGTGGCGGTGCGGGACAGCGGCGCCGCCCGGGAAGGTCAGTGCGGCCCCGCCGGCCGCGGTGTGCCCGCCCTTGCCGAGCCGTACGGTGGCTGGGCCGCTGCCTGAGGGGTGCGGGCCTGCGGTGTCCGCGGGCGGGGCCGGGTACGTCCTGCCGTCGAGGGTGCCGGTGACCCGTACCGTCACCGGGGCGGTGACGTCGAAGCGCACCGCGTCCTGGAGGCGTACGACGGTGGTGCCGTGGAAGCGCGGGACGTCGGGGCCGGTGAGGGCGGGCGCGCCGGCCGAACGCCAGGCCAGCACCAGGAAGACGACGGGCACGGCGATGGCGGTGAGTTTCAGCCAGAACTGGAAGCCCTGGACGAGCGTGACCGAGCGCATGCCGCCCGCCGCCGCGACCCCGACCACCACCACGGCGACGACGAGCGCTCCGGTCCAGCGTGGCGCGCCCGTCACCGTCTCCAGCGTCAGGCCGGCACCCTGCAGCTGCGGAACCAGGTAGAGCCACGCGATGACCGCGACCAGCACCGCGGCGACCCGGCGCACCGCGACCGAGCCGAGCCGCTCCTCGGCGAAGTCCGGCAGGGTGTACGCGCCCGAGCGCCGCAGGGGCGCGGCGACCAGCAGGAGCAGCACCAGATACCCGGCGGTGTAGCCGACCGGGTAGGCCAGCATGTCCACGCCGTAGGCCATGACGAGCCCGGCGACGCCCAGGAAGGAGGCCGCCGAGAGATACTCGCCGCCGATCGCCGCGGCGTTCCACAGCGGGGAGACCTCGCGGGAGGCGACGTAGAAGTCCGAGGTGGCGCGCGACAGCCGCAGGCCGTAGATGCCGAAGGCGGCGGTGGCGACCAGCACGACGGCGAGGGCGGCCAGGCCCAGGCCCGGGTTCACCGGGCGGCGCGCGGGGGTTCGTGCGGCGCGTCGGGTCCGCCGTCCGGCGGCTCCGCCTCGTCGGGGCCGCCCGGCCGCGGCTCGGGAGCCGGTCGCGCCTCCGCGGGGTCCGGGCCGCCCAGCAGGTCGGTGAAGTCCCGTTCGACGCGCTCGGCGTGCCGGACGTGGAAGGCTGCCGCGCCCACCAGCAGCGGGTAGGCCACGACGCCCAGCAGCAGCCAGGGCAGCCGGATCCCGAGGACGGTCGCGGTGCGCAGCCCCGGCAGCAGCGCGAAGGCGGCGGGCAGCCCGCCGAGCACCGCGCCCAGCACGGCCAGCACCCCGAGGGCGAGCCGCAGCTGGTTGCGCACCAGGGAGCGCACGTAGACCTGGGCGAGCTGCGGCTGGGCGTGCAGGTCGGCGGCGCGGGCGCGGGCGGAGTAGCCGCCGGCGCGGTGCCGGCGCGGTGCGGAGACGGCGACCCGGCGCGCCGCCTGGGGTGCCTCGCCCGGCCCGCCGGTCATACGGTGTCCGGTCCGGGGGCGGGCGCCCAGCGCACCAGCACGTCCCGCAGCTGGCGGGTGTGGCGGCGGCTGACGGGGAGTTCGGTGCCCGCGACGCGTACGGTCCAGTGACCGGCGTCCGAGCGCAGCTCCTCGACGTGCCGCAGCGAGACCAGGAAGCTGCGGTGGATGCGCAGGAAGCCGTGCGGCTCCCAGCGTTCGGCGAGCACGGCGAGCGGCACCCGGACCAGCGGCGCTCGGCCCGCGGTGTGCAGCCGGACGTAGTCGCCCTGGGCCTCGACGTAGGCGACGTCGTCGCGGGAGACGAAGCGCGTGACCCCGCCGAGGTCGACGGGTATGCGCTCGGGCCCGGGGCCGGGGGCGCGGCGCTCGGCGGGCCGCTCCTCACGGGCCTCGCCGCGCGGCTCCGCGGGCGCGTCCAGCAGCGCGGCGACGCGCCGCACCGCCTCGGCGAGGCGCTCGCCGCCGACCGGCTTGAGGAGGTAGTCGCAGGCCTTGAGGGCGAAGGCGTCGACGGCGAAGTCCTCGTAGGCGGTGACGAAGACGACCGCCGGCGGGTGGGCGAAGCGGCCCAGCACCCGGACCAGGTCCAGGCCGTCAAGACCCGGCATGCGGATGTCGCAGAAAACCGCGTCGACGGGCTCGGCCTCCAGCAGCCGCAGGGCCGCGGCGCTGCTGTCGGCGGCCAGCACCCGGCCGACCCGGTGGTCGCCGCGCAGCAGGTAGCTGAGGTCGTCCAGGGCGGGCGGCTCGTCGTCCACGGCGAGGATCCGCAGGGGTCTCATGAGGCGTGCACTCCGTTCCGGTACTTCGGCACCCGGACGTTGACCTTGGTCCCGGCGCCCGGCGCGGTCTCCACGACGAGCCCGTAGTCGTCGCCGAAGACCGCGCGCAGCCGCTCGTCGACGTTGCCCAGGCCCAGCGAGTCGCCCTCCGCCTCGCCCGCGAGCTGGAGCCGTACCTCCTCGGGGTCCATGCCCACGCCGTCGTCCTCCACGCTGATCCGGCACTCCGCGCCGGCGTCCTCGGCCCTGATGGTGATGAGCCCCGGGGTCGCCTTGGGGCCCAGGCCGTGCCGTACCGCGTTCTCCACGATCGGCTGGAGGCAGAGGAAGGGCACGGCGACGGGCAGGACCTCGGGGGCGATCAGCAGGTCGACCCGCAGCCGGGCGCCGAACCGGGCGCGTTCCAGCCGCAGATACCGGTCCACCGACCGCAGCTCCTCGGCGAGGGTACTGAACTCGCCGTGCTTGCGCAGGCTGTAGCGGGTCAGCTCGGCGAACTCCAGCAGCAGCTCGCGGGCCCGGGCCGGGTCGGTGCGCACGAAGGACGCGATGGCGGTGAGGGAGTTGTAGACGAAGTGCGGGGATATCTGGGCGCGCAGCGCGCGCAGTTCCGCCTCGACCATGCGGGTGCGGGAGCGGTCGAGCTCGGCCAGCTCCAGCTGGGCGATGACCCAGTGTGCGACCTCGCCGGCGGCCCGCACCAGCCCGGCCGAGACCTGGCGGGCGTAGACGGTGAGGGCGCCGACCACCAGGCCGTCGACGACGAGCGGCACCACCACGGCGGCGCGCACCGGGCAGTCCAGGTCGGCGCATTCGATCGCGCCGACGGGCACCAGCCAGGGGCGGCCGGCCTCCATCGCGTCCGCGGTGTGGGCGACGGCCTGCGCCGCGTGCCGGCGCCCGGCGCCGTCCCACGCCAGCAGCTCGCCGCCGGCGACCACGGCGAGCGCCGGGGTGGCCAGCAGCGCCCGCAGATGGCGCGCGGCCTTGCGGGCCGACTCGGGGTTGAGCCCGTCGCGCAGCAGCGGAGCGGCGAGCGAGGCCTCGTGCAGCGCGGCGAAGGCGGCGCGCTCCACCGGGGTGCCGAACGCGCGGCGGCCGCGGACCAGCCAGAACAGCGCGGCCGCCGCGCCGGTGATCACCAGCGTGACGGACACCCAGGTGATCGCCGACTTCATGAGCGGCATTATCGGCCCGTAGCGCGATCACGTCACGGGTGCGGCCGGGGCGGATTCGGTGCGCGTCGCGCGCTCCCCCCGCGCGCCCCGGCCCCTCGGCCCCACGGCACGCGGGGGCCCGGCCGCTCGGCCCCGCGCGCCCCCGGCCCCTCGACGCCGGACGCCGGGCCCCGCGTGCTGCGGGAACCCGGCGCGTGTGCGGAGAACACCGCCGTTCAGGGGAAGTTGACGACGTTGACGGGCGTGGTGTTCGTCGGGGTGACGGCGCCGGTGTCGTTGATGACATGGCTGATGGTGCCGACATTGCCCAGCGAGACGGTGAGCACGGAGTGGAAGCGCACGCCGGAGGTGTTGGGCACCTCGAAGGCGTGGTAGTTGTTCACCGCGGGGTTGACGTTGAAGTAGCAGTAGCTGCCCAGGCCCCACGCCTCGTGGCTGGTGACGCCGTCGGCCACCTTGTAGGCCGCGTAGCCGTTGCGGCCGTTCGGGTTCGTCCAGGCGGCCTGGTTCGGCGGGTCGTACGGGTTCTCGTTCTGGAAGAAGATCGTGCGGCCGCCGTTGCCGTTCCAGATCACCTCGTACTTCTGGTAATGCTCCACGAACAGGCCGGTCGCCAGCACGTTGTCGCCGTTGACGACCAGGCCGGTGTCGGCGGTGTTGGTGCCCCAGCCGACCGTCCCGGCGTTGCCGTGGTCGGCGCGCCAGGCCCAGATGTGGTCGATGAGGGTGTTGTCGCTGTTGACGACGAGCGAGGTGGTGGCCTTGCCCGCGCGCTCGCCGCCGATGCGGAAGAAGACGTCCTGGATGCTCGTCGGGTCGCTCGCGTGGCTCGCGGCCGAGCCGGACGGGCCGATCGTCAGCAGCGCCGGCGAGTTGGTGGTGCCGGCGTCGAAGAGCAGGCCCTTGAGGCGGACCCCGTCCACATCGGCGACCTGCATGGCGTTGACGCCGTTGTCGGGTACGAAGGTCGGGTAGCCGATGCCGAGGACCACGGTGTCGGCCCGGTTCACCTGGAGCGTCTGGCTGAGGTGGTACACGCCGGGGGTGACGAACAGGTTGCAGCCCGCCGCCAGGGCGCTGTTGACGGTGGCCGCGGTGTCGCCGGGCTTGACCACGTAGAACTGGCTCATCGGCAGCGAACTGCCGGCGGTGGAGCCGTTCGCCCAGCTCGCGCCGGACGCGTTCTGCCGCAGTGAGGGCAGGAAGACGCGGTACTTGCCGCTGCCGTCGATGTAGAGGTAGGGCACGTCGCGCGAGACGGGGGTGGTGCCGAGCGTGGTCTCCGGCGGGTTGGGGAAGGTGTTGCCGGGCGCGCCGGCCACTCCGGAGAAGACCATGTTCCACACGCCGCCGTCCCAGCTGCCCAGGTTGCTGTCGCGGGTGTACCACTGCTGCTGGGAGATCGAGGCGGTCTGACCGCTGACCTTGGTGTCGGCGATGTAGCCGCCGCTGGCCCAGCCGTAACCGGCCGGGTAGAGGGCGAGGTTGCCGTGCACGTCGATCCGGCGGAAGGGCGCGGCCTGCGCGACGGCCCAGCGGTTGGTGCCGCTGGAGGGGTTGATCGCCAGGTTCTCCGCGCTGCGCCAGAAGTTCTGGGTGGCGTTGCCCGCGTCGGAGGCGTTGAAGGCGTCGACGGTGACGTCGCCGTTGATCGTGACCTGGTCGGGGTTCTGGCCCAGGCCCGCGACGGAGGTGTAGAAGCCGACGTTGTCCTCGACGTTGTAGGTGCCCGGCTTGAACAGGTCGGCGACCCGGTTCTCGCTGAACTGCGCGGTGCCGGTGTCCTTCATCTGGTTGAACTGCGCGTCCAGTTGCGCCTGGATGGCGGCGTTGCCCATCGAGGGGTCGAAGACGTGCACGTTGGGCCCGAAGTCCGGGGTGTCGGACTGCCCGGTGCAGTTGCCCGCAGGCGGCGTCGTCCCGCCCGTGCTGCCGCCGCTGGTGCCGGTGCTGGTGCCGGTGCTCGTGCCCGTGCTGGTGCCCGTGCTCGTTCCGGTGCTGGTGCCCGTGCTGGTGGCGCCGCCGCTGCCCTGGGTGTACGTGAACTGCGGGGTGTCGTACTGCGGGCCGTTCTTGGTGTACGTGAACGAGTACGTCAGGACGGTGCCGGCGGACACCGGTGAGACGGTGTACGTCCAGCTGCTGCCGGAGGCGGCCATCTGCACGTTCTGCTGGCCGGCGGCGCCCGCCTGGTAGTGGATGATCACATAGCTCGCGGGCGAGGTGGGGGTGAAGGTGAACTTCGCCTGCGTGGAGGTGGGTTCGGACACGCTCTGGGTCCAGTCGGAGGCCGCCGAGGCGCTTCCGGCGGTGCCGATCAGGCCCAGCAGCCCGGCGAGGGCGAGGACCAGCGCGGCCGACAGGGCGACGGGGCGCCGGCGGGAGGGCGTCCGGGGCCGGTCCGGGAGGAGGGTTCTGCGCATGGTGAGGTCCTTTCCCTGGCTTCGCGAAGTGAAGGCCAGGTCAGCGCGTATGTGGGGGTCGAATCGCGCTCAGCACTGCGCATTTCAGGCCATGACACGGCCACGGCCCTTGGATTCAGCTGGTTGAAAACGCTCTCAGTCTGCGGATGAAGGAACCCCTGAATCCGTAAGGCAGTGTCAAGGGGGCCATGGCATGCCGTCAAGAAGAAGAGCGGGATTCACGCGCTGGACGCGTGAATCCCGCTCTGTGCTGCGGTGGTGCGGTGCCGCTCGGCGGTGGTTACTTGACGCCGGCCGCGGCGCAGGCGGCGGCGGCGTCACCGGTGCAGATCTGCGCGGCGGTGTAGGTGCCGTCGGCGAGCACGGTGTCCTTGATGTTCGCCTTGGTCACCGAGACCGCGTCGAGCAGCTTGGCCGGCACCATCTCGCCGGAACCGCTCTTCTTGGTGGTGTCGGCGACGGACTTGAAGTCCTTGCCCTGGAGCAGGTCCACCGCGATCTCGGCGGTCGCGAAGGCCTCCGGCTTGGCGGCCTTGTAGACGGTGGAGGTCTGGCTGCCCGTCAGGATCCGCTGGATCGCGGCCAGGTCGGCGTCCTGGCCGGTCAGCGGTACGTTGATGTCCTTGGCGTGCAGGGCGGTGGCGATACCGCCGGCCATCGTGTCGTTGGCGGAGTAGACGCCCTTGATGTTGTCCTTGCCGACCGAGCTGATCGCCGCGGTGACCTTCTGGTTGGCGACATCGCCCTTCCACAGGCCGGACTGCTCGTAGGCGACGGTCACCTTGCCGTCCAGGACCTTGTGCGCGCCCGCCTTGAATTCCGCCGCGTTGGGGTCGGCCTCGTCGCCGTCGATCATCACGATCTTGGACTGCGGGGTGGCGTTGGCGCCCATCGCGTCCAGCAGCGCCTGGCCCTGCAGCTCGCCGACCTTCTCGTTGTCGTAGGACACGTAGGCCGACACCGGGCCCTGCGCGAGACGGTCGTACGCGACGACCTTGATGCCCTTCTCCACCGCCGCCTGGACCGAGGACCTGATGCCGACGTAGTCCTGCGCGTCCAGGATCAGCACCTTGACGCCCTTGGCGACCATCGCGCTGACCTGCTGCGCCTGCTTGGCCGGGTCGCCGCCCGCGTTGGCGTACTCCACGCTGCAGTCGGAGCACAGCTCCTTGATCTTCTGCTCGATGAGCGGCCGGTCGAACTTCTCGTAGCGGGCCGTGACGGTGTCCGGCAGCAGCAGACCGATGGACTTGTTGCCGCCGCCGCTGCTGGCGCTGCTGTCCTTGGTGTCGGACTTCTTGTCGTCACCGGCCTTGCCGCACGCGCCCATGGCGAGCGCCAGCGCGGCCACTGCGGTTCCGACGACAATTCGGCGGGCTGTCGTGTTCATTTGGGCGGTGCCTCCCCTGATAAGGCCGCCACGACGCGGCCCACGTGCCGCGAAGTCAACTCGGCACCCTGCCCGCTCGTCAAGAAGTAAATCATCGGAGGGATCACGCACCGAGACGCCGTCACCCCGGCTCGGTGACCGACCGGCCGGGGTGACAGGGGTGTTGCGGACAGGTGTCCGAAGGGGCTGCCGATCAGCCCAGCGAGGCGATGGCCTGGTTGAACGTGGCCGACGGGCGCATCACGGCGGCCGCCTTCGCGGGGTCCGGCTGGTAGTAGCCGCCGATGTCCGCGGGCTGCCCCTGGACAGCGATCAATTCGGTAACGATGGCCTCCTCGTGCTCCGCGAGGGTCTTCGCGAGCCCCTCGAAGGCCGCCGCGAGAGCCGCGTCGTCGGACTGCGACGCCAGCTCCTGCGCCCAGTACAGGGCGAGGTAGAAGTGGCTGCCGCGGTTGTCGATACCGCCGAGGCGGCGGCTCGGCGACTTGTCCTCGTTGAGGAAGGTGCCGGTGGCGCGGTCCAGGGTGTCCGCGAGGATCTGCGCCCGCGCGTTGCCGGTGGCGTTCGCCAGGTGCTCGAAGCTCGCGGCGAGCGCGAAGAACTCGCCGAGGCTGTCCCAGCGCAGGTAGTTCTCCTTGACCAGCTGCTGGACGTGCTTGGGGGCGGAGCCGCCGGCGCCGGTCTCGAACAGGCCGCCGCCGTTGATCAGCGGGACGATCGAGAGCATCTTGGCGCTGGTGCCCAGCTCCAGGATCGGGAAGAGGTCGGTCAGGTAGTCGCGCAGCACGTTGCCGGTCACCGAGATGGTGTCCTCGCCGCGGCGGATGCGCTCCAGCGAGTACGCGGTGGCGGCCTCCGGCGTCATGATCTCGATCGTGAGGCCGTCGGTGTCGTGCTCGGGCAGGTACTCGCGGACCTTGGCGATCAGGTTGGCGTCGTGCGCGCGGCCCTCGTCGAGCCAGAAGACCGCCGGGGCGCCGGTGGCGCGGGCCCGGGTGACGGCGAGCTTGACCCAGTCGCGGATCGGCACGTCCTTGGTCTGGCACATCCGGAAGATGTCGCCGGCGCTGACGACCTGCTCCAGGACCGCCTCGCCGCCGGCGTCCAGGACGCGTACGGTGCCGGTGACCGGGATCTCGAAGGTCTTGTCGTGGCTGCCGTACTCCTCGGCGGCCTGCGCCATCAGGCCGACGTTCGGCACCGAGCCGATGGTGGCCGGGTCCAGGGCGCCGTGCGCGCGGCAGTCGTCGATGACGGTCTGGTAGACGCCGGAGTAGCTGCTGTCCGGGATGACCGCGAGGGTGTCGGCCTCGTTGCCGTCCGGGCCCCACATGTGGCCGGAGGTGCGGATCATGGCCGGCATCGAGGCGTCCACGATGACGTCGCTGGGTACGTGCAGGTTGGTGATGCCGCGGTCGGAGTCGACCATGGCCAGCAGCGGGCCGTCGGCCAGTTCGGCCTCGAAGGACGCCTTGACCTGGTCGCCCTCGGGCAGCGACTCCAGGCCCTTGAGGATGCCGCCGAGGCCGTCGTTGGGGGTGAGCCCGGCGGAGGCGAGCGCGGCGCCGTACTCCGCGAAGGTCTTCGGGAAGAAGGCGCGCACGACGTGGCCGAAGATGATCGGGTCGGAGACCTTCATCATGGTGGCCTTCAGGTGCACCGAGAACAGCACGCCCTCGGCCTTGGCGCGGGCGACCTGGGCGGCCAGGAACTCGCGCAGCGCGGCGACCCGCATCACGGAGGCGTCGACGACCTCGCCGGCCAGCACCGGCACCGACTCGCGCAGCACGGTGGTGCTGCCGTCGTCGCCGGCCAGCTCGATGCGCAGCGCGCCGTCGGCGGCGATCACCGCGGACTTCTCGGTGCTGCGGAAGTCGTCCGCGGCCATGGTCGCCACGTTGGTCTTCGACTCCGGCGTCCAGGCGCCCATGCGGTGCGGGTGGGCCTTGGCGTAGTTCTTGACCGAGGCGGGGGCGCGGCGGTCGGAGTTGCCCTCGCGCAGCACCGGGTTGACGGCGCTGCCCTTGATCTTGTCGTAGCGGGCGCGGATGTCGCGCTCCTCGTCCGACTTGGGGTCGTCCGGGTAGTCGGGCAGCGCGTAGCCCTGCTGCTGGAGCTCGGCCAGGGCGGCCTTGAGCTGCGGGATGGACGCCGAGACGTTCGGCAGCTTGATGATGTTCGCACCCGGCGTGCGGGCCAGCCGGCCCAGCTCCGCGAGCGCGTCGTCGATCCGCTGCCCCTCCTCGAGATACTCCGGGAAGGCGGCGATGATCCGGCCCGCCAGCGAGATGTCACGGCTCTCGACCGTGACGCCGGCCGTCGAGGCGTAGGCCTCGACCACCGGCAGGAACGAATACGTCGCCAGGGCAGGCGCCTCGTCGGTGTGCGTATAGATGATGGTCGAGTCAGCCACCGGTTACTCCGCTCCAGTTTCCAGCACTACGTTGCCGGCATCGAGAACATTGCTTGATATCAAGATATCCCGTTGCCGTCGGGAGCACGACGAGGGGGCGCGCCTGCCGCGGCGCGCCCCCTCGCCCGCCATCGCGACCGGGCCGCGCTCCGACCGGACGGGCTAATCCCGCGCGCCCCCGCGCCGCGCCCGTGTTTCGGTGGATCTCTCACGCACCGGAGCGGTGCGCGCACTCGACAGCGACCACAGTCGGCCCGCGGGGCCGGCGGGAAGCGGTAGCCATGGCGTCACGTGCACGGGGCTCGGGACTGGTCGGCGAGCTGGCGGCGGAGTTCGCCGGGACGATGATCCTGCTGCTGATCGGCGCCGGGGTGGTCGCCCAGGTGGTCGCGGGCGGCGACCTCACCGCCCCCAAGGGCGGCCTCGGCGGGCACGACGCGATCGCCTGGGCCTGGGGCCTGGGCGTGACGCTCGGCGTGTACGTGGCGGCCCGGCTCAGCGGCGCGCACCTCAACCCGGCGGTGACGTTGACGCTCGCGGCCTTCAAGGGCTTCCCGTGGCGCAAGGTGGTGCCGTACGCGCTCGCGCAGACCGCGGGTGCCTTCGTCGCGGCGCTGATCGTGCGCTGGAACTACAGCGAGATCCTCGGGCACGCCGACCCCGGGCACACCTTCAAGACGCAGATCGTCTTCTCCACGCTGCCCGGCAACGGCTCGCTGACCGCCGGGGTGCACGAGTGGGGGGCCTTCCGCGACCAGGTGATCGGCACCGCGATCCTGCTGCTGCTGATCCTGGCCGTCACCGACGTGCTCAACACCCCGCCGGGCGCCAACCTCGGCGCGTTCATCATCGGCCTGATCGTGGTGGCGATCGGCATGGCCTACGGCGCCAACGCGGGCTACGCCATCAACCCGGCCCGTGACCTCGGCCCCCGGCTGGCCAGCTTCATCACCGGCTACCACTCCGCCTGGCGGGACCAGTGGGGGAATTTCTACTGGTGGGTGCCGATCCTCGGCCCCCTGGTCGGCGGAGTGCTGGGCGGGGCGCTCTACAAGATCTTCGTGGGGCGGTTCCTGCCCACCGCCGAGCCCGAGCCGCCGGGCCGGGTGCCGGCGTCGGAGTCCTGACGCGGCGCGGCGGAGCTGTCGCGGACCACCAGGGACGTCGACAGCTCCACCCGCAGCACGTCGGGGGTGCGGCCCTGGACGAGCTGCAGCAGCATGTCGGCGGCGGCCGCGCCCATCTCGGCGAGCGGCTGCCGCACCGTCGTCAGCGGCGGCGGCGACCAGCGGGCCTGCGGGAGGTCGTCGAAGCCGACCACGCTCAGGTCGTCGGGCACCCGCAGGCCGCGCTGCCGGGCGGCCTCGTAGACGCCCAGCGCCATCTGGTCGCTGGAGGCGAAGACCGCGGTCGGCGGGCGCGCGGCGGCCAGCAGCTCGGCGCCGAGGGTGAAGCCCGACTCGTGCGAGAAGTCCCCCTCCCGCACCAGGGCGTCGTCGACCTCGGCGCCGGCCGACTCCAGGGCGGCGCGGTAGCCGTCCAGCCGGGCGCGGCTGCACAGCAGGGCGGGCGGCCCGGTGATGATGCCGATCCGGCGGTGGCCGAGGCCCAGCAGGTGCAGCACCGCGCTGCGGCCGCCGGCCCAGTTGGTGGCGCCGATGGTCGGGATGTCGAAGGTCGGCACGCCCGCGGGGTCGATCACCACGAGCGGCATGCCGAGCCGCCGCAGCTCGGCGTTCAGCTGCGGCGCGGGCTGCGAGGTGACCAGGATCACGCCGTCGGAGTTGCGCGAGCGCACCCCGACCAGCCACTGCTGCATGGAGGCCGCGTGGTGGTGCACCGCGGAGACCACCGCGCCGACGCCGGCGGCGTGCGCGACCTTCTCCACGCCGCGCAGGATCTCCACCGCCCAGGGGCTGTCGAGGTCGTTGAACACCAGGTCGATGAGGTTGGCGCGGCTCGCGCCGCTGCCGGCGCGGCGCCGGTAGCCGTGCTCGGCCAGCAGGTCCTCGATCCGGCGCCGGGTGGCCGCGGCCACGTCGCTTCGCCCGTTGAGCACCCGGGAGACCGTGGGCAGGGACACCCCGGCCTCGCGGGCGATGTCGGCGATCGTGACCCGGCCCGCGCTGTCTGCCGCCACCGGTGCCTCCTGTCGCAGGTGGGCTCCCAGCATAGGCAACGCCCCGGGCCCGCAGCACCGGTGCGCGGCGGACACCGGCCCGTCCGGGCTCCGCGGGCGGGCGTACGGGCCCGCCGCGCGGGCGAGTTGCGGCGGGAGGGTTGACGGGACCGGTCGCCGCTTCTAACGTCACGCTGAAACTTCCGACAGCATTTCGCAAGTTTCGACGCTCCGGGGCGTCCCAGCACGACCTCCGCGCGGGCACCTTCCCGCCCGCCGCGGCGGGCACGGCGGCGCTCTCGTGGTCAGCGCCGATGACCACGAGAGCGTTGACCGGGTCACCGGCGACCCGGCCGCAGACCTGACGCGGTCTGCGGTGTGCGCCCGAAAAGTTTCGGCCAGCGAAGGACACGCATCACCCATGACGCTCACGGCGACCAACCCGGTCCTCCCCGGCTGCTTCCCCGACCCGTCGGTGATCCGCGTCGGGCAGGACTACTACCTGGCCAGCTCGTCCTTCGCCTACCACCCCGCCATCCCGCTGCACCACAGCCGGGACCTCGTCCACTGGCGGCCGATCGGCCACGCGATCGACCGCGCCGACCAGATCGACCTCGGCGGCATCAAGGCGAGCGGCGGCATCTACGCGCCGACGCTGCGGTACGCCGACGGCCGCTACCACCTGGTCTGCACGGTCGTCGCTGGGCGCGGCGCCTCCGGCAACTTCCTGATCTCCGCCGACGACCCGGCCGGCGACTGGTCCGACCCGGTGTGGCTGCCCGAGGCGCCCGGCTTCGACCCCTCGCTCTTCTTCGACGACGACGGCTCGGCCCACTTGCTCGGCACCCGCGAGATCCCCGGCACCGGCGGCCGCACCGAGATCTGGCTGCGCGGCCTGGACCTGGAGGCCGGCAAGCTCACCGGCCCCGAGCACGTGCTCTTCAGCGGCGCGCTGGTCGACGCCCGCTGGGCCGAGGGCCCGCACATCTACAAGGTCGACGGCTGGTACGTGCTGCTGCTCGCCGAGGGCGGCACCGCCCACGAGCACGCCGTGACCGTGGCCCGCAGCCGCGAGCTGACCGGCCCGTACGAGAACCACCCCGGCAACCCGGTGCTCACCCACCGCCACCTGGGCCGCTCCTACCCGGTGTCGGGCGTGGGCCACGCCGACCTCGTCCAGACCCCGGCGGGCGACTGGTACGCGCTCATGCTGGCCTCCCGCATCTACGGCGGCCCGCACTCCAACCTCGGCCGCGAGACCTTCCTGGCCCGCGTGGAGTGGGAGCACGGCTGGCCGGTCCTCAACCCCGGCGAGGGGCGGCTCACCGAGCATGTCGAGGTCGCGCTGCCCGCGCACCCCTGGCCCGTGCCGGACACCACCGACCACTTCGACGCCGGCACGCTCGACACCGCCGTCTGGAACCTGCTGCGCGGCCCCGCCGCCGACGCCTACAGCCTCACCGAGCGGCCCGGCCACCTGCGGCTGCGGCTGCTCCCGCAGACCCTCGCCGAGCGCAGCACCCCCGCCTTCGTCGGGCGCCGCCAGCAGCACATCGACTGCGCCGCCGAGACCGAGCTGGACTTCACGCCCGGCGCGCCGGGCGAGGCCGCGGGGATCGCGGTTCTCCAGAACGACACCCACCACATCACGCTGCTGGTCACGACCGCCGCGGACGGCGGCACCGTGGTGCGGCTGACCGAGCACGTCGCCGGCACGAGCACCGTCCGCGGCGAACTCCCGGTCGGCCCGGGCCCGCTGCGGCTGGCCCTGCGCACCCGCGGCCAGGCCTACACCTTCTCCGTGACCCGGTCCCCGGACGGCCGCCGCGACGTCGGCACCGTCGACGGCCGCTTCCTCAGCAGCCAGGTCGCCGGCGGCTTCACCGGCGTCTACCTCGGCCCGTACGCGACCGGCCCCGCGGGCGGCACGGGCCACGCCGACTACGACTGGTTCCGCTACGGCCCCGCGGCCGACTAGCCGGTTCCCCCATGGACCCCGCCGCCGGTGCGGGAGGGAGAGCCGTACGCCCGGCGCGTGGGCCGGGCGTACGGCGCCACAGCCGGGGACGCCTTGAGGGGGGCGTCCCCGGCACCGGACCCGTGCGGACGGGCCGTCAGGACTGGCGGTTGACCGCGGCGCTGAAGAGCGCCGGGCAGCGGGCGGCGGCCGGGACGATACGGCGGGCCGACCAGGGGCGGTCGCGCAGCCACAGCAGGGAGCCGGTCAGCAGCCGGTAGTCGCGGGTGACACGGCGCCATGCCGCGTCGTAGTCCTGCGGGCGGTCCGCCAGCACGCAGCGGACCAGCTGCTCGGCAGCCGCCAGCGCCACCGCGACGCCTTCGCCGGTCAGCGCGTCGACGTAGCCCGCCGCGTCGCCCACCAGCATCACCCGGCCCGCCCTCCTGGCACGTACCCGCTGCCGCATCGGACCGGCGCCGCGGGCCGCGGTCGCGGCCTGCGCGGGCAGCCGCTCCAGCAGCCGCGGGAAGGCGGCGAGGTGCGCGGCGAAGGGGCCGCGGTCGGCGGTCAGCACCGCGACGCCCACCAGATCCGGGCCGACCGGCGTGACGTACGCCTCGGCGCGCGCCGACCAGTGCACCTCGACGACGTCGCTCCACGGCGGCACCGCGAAATGCCGGCGCAGCCCGTAGCGGGCGGGCCGCTCCCCCGCCGCGGCCGGTCCGCCGTCCGTGCCGAGCCGCAGCGCCCGCCGGAGCGGCGAGTGCAGCCCGTCGGCCGCGGCCAGGTAGCGGGCTGTGATGCCGGCGGCGGTGACGCTGCGGGCGTCCTGCCGCACGCCGTCGACCCGCAGCGGCAGGGTCCGCACGCCGAGTCCCGCCGCGGTCTCCGCGAGCGCGGCGTGCAGCGCGGTGCGCCGCACCCCCCGCCCGGGCGCGCCGCGGAAGCGGGCCTCGGCGCGGTGCCGCCCGTCCAGGTACGCGATGCCGT
Source organism: Streptomyces sp. NRRL F-5123 (assembly GCF_000721495.1). Taxonomy (GTDB): domain Bacteria; phylum Actinomycetota; class Actinomycetes; order Streptomycetales; family Streptomycetaceae; genus Actinacidiphila. Next base: position 342,095 of record NZ_JOHY01000001.1, on the reverse strand, counting down.
GCAGCGTGGCGCCCGGCACGTCCACGCCCAGCGCGGCCAGCCGCCGTACCGCCGAGGGCATCAGGCCCTCGCCGCACGCCTTGTCCACCGGCCCGGGCCGGGGCTCCGCGACCACCACGTCGAGGCCCGCGCGGGCGGCGTGGATCGCGGTTGCCAGGCCCGCCGGACCGCCGCCCGCCACCAGCAGGTCGATCACGCGGGCGCCGCCGTCGCGAGAGCGGCGTTCTCGCACCGCAGCCGCACCGCGAGCAGGGCGGCGTTCGCCAGGCTGAAGCACAGCGCCGTCAGCCACGCCCCGTGCACCAGTGGCAGCGCCGCGCCTTCCACCACCACGGCCAGGTAGTTGGGGTGCCGCAGCACCCGGTACGGCCCGCGGTCCACCAGCGGCAGCCCCGGGACGACGATCACCCGGGTGTTCCAGCGCGGCCCCAGTGTCCCGACGCACCACCAGCGCAGCGCCTGTGCGGCGAGCGCGAGCCCCAGCATCGGCCAGCCCAGCGCGGGGACGAACGGCCGCCCGGCGGCGTGGACCTCGGCCAGGCAGCCGGCCAGCAGCCCGGTGTGCAGCAGCACCATCACCGGGTAGTGCCCGGCGCCGAACTCCGTGCCGCCGCGCGCGAAGCTCCAGCGCGCGCCGCGGCGGGCCGCGACCAGTTCGAGCAGCCGCTCGGCGGCCACGAGCAGCACCAGCAGGGTGTACGCGGACATCGGCGGCCCCCTACCAGCGCAGCAGGACGGTCTCGGAGCAGAAGCCCGGCCCCATCGCCATCACCAGCCCCGGGCTGCCGGACAGCGGGCGCTCGCCCGAGAGCACGTCGTGCAGGATGTGCAGCACCGACGCCGACGAGAGGTTGCCGACCTCGGCGAGCGAGCGCCAGGACGCCTCCAGCGCGCGGGCCGGCAGGTCCAGCGCCTCGCGCACCGCCTCCAGCACCCGCGGGCCGCCCGGATGGCACACCCAGCCGGTCACGTCCCGCGGCTTCAGCCCGTGCCCGGCGAGGAAGTCCTCGATCTCGGGCCCGACATGACGGCGCACCAGCCGGGGCAGCTCGCCGCCCAGCACGATACGGAAGCCGCCGGCGCCGATGTCCCAGCCGAGCAGGCCCTCGGTGTCCGGGTAGAGGCGGCTGCGGGCCGCCACCACCTCCGGCCCGGCCGCCTCCCGCTCCCGCCCCACCGCCACGACCGCGGCGGCGCCGTCCCCGAACAGCGAGCCCGCCACCGCGTTCGCCGCGGAGGTGTCGTCGCGCTGCAGCGTCAGCGAGCACAGCTCCACCGACAGCAGGACGGCCACCGCGCGCGGGCGAGCGTCCAGGTAGTCGTGCAGCCGCGCGAGGCCCGCGGCCCCGCCCGCGCACCCCAGCCCGAACAGCGGCAGCCGCTTCACGTCCGGCCGCAGCCCCAGCCGTCCCGCGAGCCGTGCCTCGACCGACGGGGCGGCCACGCCCGTGACCGAGGTGGAGATCACCAGATCCACCTCGTCCGGCGCGATGCCCGCCGCCTCCAGCGCGCCGCCCACCGCCTCGCCGCCCAGCACCTGGGCCTGCTCGATGAAGCGGTCGTTGGCCTCGCCGAAACCCGTGAGCCGCGCGTAGCTCTCGAGGGGGAGCGCGAGGTGCCGGGTCCGTACGCCGGACGCGGCGTGCATACGCGCGAGGACGTCGGGTCCCGGGACACGGGAGGGGCCCCGCCGCTCCTGCCCTGCCGGGCTCGGCGTCAGTCTCGCGAGCGCTTCCGTGATCTCGTACTGCTCGTACCGGTACGGCGGAAGCACCGCGTGAACGGCGCCGATTCGGGTCATTCGCCCAGCATACGTATGATTTCGGCTCATATGCTCCGCGGGCGTGGCGTGTCGGCCCCGCACCCGGGAGGCGGTACGGGCTTCTCCGCGCGGATCCCCCTCCGGGCCCCTGGTCCGTCGCCCCGCGCGGCATGCGCGCGCCCCGTGCGGAAGGGGGGTGAGCATCTGTCACGGCGTCCGGGGCACCTCCCGGGCGAGGCTCCGGGGGAAAACCGCGCGGCCGGCCACAACGGCGGGACGGCCGGCCGGCCACGGCGAGCGGCACCCCCGTGTCCGCCCCCCGGCAGCGGGCACCGCCGGACCGCCCCCACCGCGGGAGGCACTCCCCTGGCCGCCCCGCGAGGGGCGCGCGGCGTGGGACCGGCGGGGCCGGGGAGCGGCGGGGCATGGTGGAGGGGATGGGCGTGAGCGGTGTGGTGAGGGCGAGTCACCCGGAGGCGTGCGGCGTGGTCACCGTGCTGGTGGCCGCACTCGCGGCGGCCTCCGGTGCGAGCGCCGCCCATTGCGTGCTGCTCGCCGCCGCCGTGCTGAGCGGCCAGCTCTCCGTCGGGTGGTGCAACGACGCCGTGGACGCCCCGCGGGACACCGCGGCCGCCCGCCGCGACAAGCCGCTCGCCGCGGGCGGGGCAGGCCGGAGAGCGATCGCCGCGGCCGCGGGATGCGCGCTCGCCGCGTGCGTCCCGCTCTCCCTCGCGGTGGGCCGGCTCGCCGGCGCCGCCCATCTGGCGGGCGTGGCGGCGGCGTGGGCGTACAACCTCGGGGTGAAGCGCACGGCGGCCTCGTGGCTGCCGTACGCGCTGGCGTTCGGGCTGCTCCCGGCGGTCGTGACGCTGGGTCTGCCGGGGAACCCTTGGCCGCCCGCGTGGGCGCTCGCGGCGGGCGCGCTGCTCGGCGTGGGCGCGCACGTCACGAACGTGCTGCCGGACATCGACGCGGACCTGGCCGCGGGCGTGCGCGGCCTGCCGCAGCGGCTGGGCCGGCGGCGCTGCCGGGTGCTGGGCCCGCTGCCGTTGCTGGGCGCGTCGGCGGTGCTGGTCTTCGGGCCGCCTGGACCGGCGGGTCCCGCGGGCTGGGCGGCGCTCGCGCTGACCGGCACCCTGGCGGCGGCGACCACCGCCGCGCCGGCGGCGCCGGCGGAAGGGGCCGCCGGGAGCCGTCTGCCCTTCCTGACGACGCTGGTCCTCGCCCTCACCGCCGTCACCCTGCTGGTGCTGCACGGCGCCTCGCTCGCCGCGCGCGGCCGCTGACGCGCCCGCGTCAGCGTCAGCGCACCGTCCTGCGGTGCCGCCGCGCGCGGATCGCCAGCAGGTCGAGGGGGATCAGGACCGAGCACGCCGCCACCGTCACCAGCTGCGCCACCACGGCGACCCACTTCTCCGTGTACCAGACCGGCTCGTACATGTCCGGCACCGGCCCGAACTTGCCGACGTCCACGTAGCGGTAGATGACGATGAGCGCGAAGCCGCCGGCCGCGACGAGCCAGCCGAAGAGGTCGGCGGGCAGCCGGCGCCAGACCAGGACGAGCAGCGCGGCCAGCGCGGAGAGCGCAGCCTCGATACGGAAGAGGTCGCCCTGGCTGACGGTGGCCTTGACCACGTCGTACTGCGGGGCGAGGTCGGCGTGGACGTACGCGTCGACCGCGAGGCCGGCGGCGGCGAGCACACGGGCGGTCCACTCCAGCACCGGTTTCGCCATCGCGGGTTCCCTCGCCTCGTCGTGCGGCAGCCTCCCGGTCAGGTTGCGTCCCGCGGGCGCCCGCCGCGCGTCACGGGCGGCCGCACGGGGGACGGCGCGGGGCCGTTTCACGCCGACGGCCGCACCCGCCGGGATCCCGGGGGCGCGGCCGGTCCGGCGTCAGAGGCTGCCGTACGACTGCAGGACGTACGCGCACTGGGTGTAGATGTAACCGCTCTGGAAGTTGCGGGTGTCGGCGACCGGTGTCGCGTCGTCGCTCTCGTCCAGCGGCTTCTGCATGATGTACGAGGTGCCGGGGGGTATGTGCAGGGTGTGCTTGGCGTAGTGCGCCTTGCTGTCCTTGCAGGCCAGGCTCTGCGCGAGGGAGTCGCTCATGTACGCGCTGCACCCGCTGCACCCCTTGAGGGTGAAGCTGCCGGTGGTCTTGCCCGTGTAGAGGATCTCGATCGCGTCGGGGCTGTCGTTGGTGAAGGTCACGCTGATGGAGCCGCCGCTGCCGTTGCCGGGCATCTTCTTGCCCGCTGCGGGGATCTTGGTGGCTATCTCCGCGGCTATGGCGATCTTCTGCGCGGAGGCGTGGTTCTTGTCCTTCGGGTACTTGGACTTGAAGTCGTTCAGCGTGTCCAGCGCATCGTCGAAGCTGCCGTCCTTGTACTGCGACACGCCGCAGTTGTACATGCCCGTCTCGGTGTAGGCGTTCGCCTTGCGGACGTCGGCGTCGAGCGTGCCGGCGATCCCGGCCTTGCCGCCGGGCAGCTCGGCGGCGTCGGAGCCGAGGGTGTCCAGCTTGTCGAGGGCCGAGCACGGGTCGCTGCCGGTGGCGAGCTTGCCGGCGCTGTCGATCTCCGCGCGGAGCGCCGGCTCGACCTTCGCCGCCTGCGGGGACTGGGGGAAGGTGGTGAGAAGGGTGCCGAGCTTGCCGCTCTCGCTCGCGGCGCCGTCGGTGGAGGACGTCAGCTCGGTCCAGCCGCATTCGTAGAGCGAGGTCGCGAGCCTGTCGTCCGGCCAGGTGGCGAGGGAGGCGACGGCAGTGCCGTCGATGTGCTGCGGGACCGTCGTCCGCAGGTAGGTGAGCGGGTCGACCGCGTCGCAGTACTTCTTCTGGTCGTAGGCCCCGCCGACGGTGGTGTAGAAGGTCTTCATCCGGTCCGGCACCTTCTTGCCGGCCTTGGAGCCCGCGTGCTTGGTGTACAAGTCGTTGTACGTGCCGAGGGCCGAGTCGAAGTCGCCCTTGGCGGACGTGAACGGCTTGCCCTTGGCGGCCACCACGAGCTTGTCGGCCTTGTCGAGCCGGTCCAGCAGCTGCTGCTGGACCGCGTCGTCCTTGGCGCCCTTGTAGTAGACGACCGCGCCGGCCGGCACCGCGAGCAGCACCAGGCCCATCAGCAGCGCGAGCGGCGCCTGCGGGGGGAAGGACAGCCGGGTGCGCAGTCCGCGCAGGGCGCCGTGCACGGCGGTCAGCGCGAGGAAGACCAGATACGTCACGAGCATGCCGCCGGACACGCCGTCGGGGTCGGCGGGCAGCGCGGTGAACAGGAAGATGCCGCTGCCGACCAGCGCCACGGCGAGCGCGAGCCAGCGGCGGGTCAGCAGGTAGCCGAGGCCGAGGCCGCTGAGGTTGAGCAGGCCCACGGCCACGGCGCGCAGCGGGTCGGCGGGCGCGGGCGGGACGGGCGGGGCGGAGGGCATCGGCGGCGGACCGAAGGGCGGAGGACCGAACGGCGGAGGCGGAGGCGGGCCGAACGCACCCCCGCCGCCCGGCCGGCCGCTGCCGGCGCCGCCGTAGCCGTCACTGTTGTCGCCCTGCTGGCCCCAGCTCATGGCAAACCCCCCGAGAATCCGGTCCCCACCCATGGAAAGTACGCGCGTACCGACGGTGCCGAGCGCGTGAGGGCCCATTTATATCTGATGACGAGGACAGCGCGCCGGTTCCCCCCGGACGGGTGAAGATGCGGGGGCGGCGGGGCGGGCGCAGGCTGGACGGGTGACAGCCGGGGGTGGCGACGGCGCGCGCCGCCCTCCCGGAACCTCCCGACGCCGGGGAGCGAGCATGGGCGAGACCGAGGTGCTGGTGGTGGGCGCGGGGCCGGTCGGGCTGACGGCGGCGCTGGAGCTGCGCCGCCGGGGTGTCGACTGCCGCGTCGTCGACCGGCGCACCGAACCGCAGCCGTACGCCAGGGCCGTCGGGGTGCTGCCGCGCACCTTCGAGGTGTGGGACGCGATGGGCCTGGTACGCGACGCCCTGGAGGCCGCCGTGCCGCTGTACGGCCAGCTGGTCTTCGTCGACGGACGCCCGGGCCCGCGGGTCGAGCTGCAGTTGCCGCCGGACGTCCCGTACGGCTTCGCGGCGCTGCCGCAGGACGCCACCGAGCGGCTGCTGACCCGGCATCTGGAGGCGTACGGCGGCCACGTCGAGCGCGGCACCGAGCTGCTCGGCCTCGAACAGGACGGCGACGGGGTGAACGCCCGGCTCGGCGCGCCCGGCGGCGCCGAGACCGTACGGGCCCGCTACCTCGTCGGCTGCGACGGCGCGCACAGCCGCACCCGGCAGGAGCTGGGGATCGCCTTCGAGGGGGACGCCTTCCCCGAGGAGTACATGCTCGGCGACGTCGAGGTCGACTGGGACCTGCCGCCGGGCTACGCGGTCCGCTCGCTGCACCACGGCGCCGCGGGCGAGGTCGACGACCTGCTGGTGTGCGTGCCCCTGCCCGGCCGGGGCCGCTACCGGATGTCGATGCGGGTGCCCGCCGAGCTGGCGGCGGGCGCGGAAACGGGAGCGGGAGCGGGAGCGGGGGCGGGGGCGGAGGTCGCGCACGGCCTGGAGGCCGGGCGGGCGCCGGAGCTGCGGCACATCCAGGCCGTGCTCGACCGGCTCTCGCCGCAGGAGGTCACCGCGCGGCGGCTGCGCTGGTCGTCCGTCTTCCGCATCAGCCACCGGCTCGCCGAACGCTACGGCGCCGGGCGCGTCCTGCTCGCCGGGGACGCCGCGCACATCCACCCGCCGACCGGCGCGCAGGGCATGAACACCGGCATCCAGGACGCGTACAACCTCGCCTGGAAGCTCGCCCTCGCCGTGCGGGGCGCGGCCGCGGACGGGCTGCTCGGCAGCTACGACGCGGAGCGGCGGCCGGTCGGGGCGGAAGTGGTGGGGCGGACGGTGCTGCACGCGCGGCAGGGCGGCGCGGAGGCGGACGTGCTGCGCGAGGCGCAGCTCCTCGTCTCCTACGCCGGCAGCCCCCTCGTCGAGCCGGAACCCGAATCCGGGCCCGGCGGCCGGCCCGGTCCCCGGCCCGGCGACCGGGCGCCCGACTGCCACGGGCTGACGGGCGACATCGCGGCCTACCCGGTGCGGCTCTTCGACCTGCTGCGCAGCCCGCACCACACGCTGCTGCTGTACGCCGACGAGGACTCCCCCACGCAGGAGCTGCGGGCCTGCGCGACGGCCGCGCGGAGCGCCGCGCGCGGGCGGCTGAACGTCTTCGCGGTCCTCGCGCCGGGCGCGCCCGGCGACGGGCTCGGGGTGCCGCGCGTCCACGACCGGGACAAGGCCTTCCGCCGGGCCTACCGGGCGGCGGCGCCCGAGGCGTTCGTGGTCCGCCCCGACGGCCACCTCTCGGCCCGCTTCCCCTCCCCCACCCCGTCCGCCCTCACCACCCACCTCCACCGGACGCTGCGGGGCGGCCCGTAGGACCGCGAAGGGGCTGCCCCTTGTGGTGGCCCGCCGGGTGTCCTGTCGCGGTGGCCGGTCGTGCGGTTCTCCCCCGTGGGCTTCGCCCGGGATACCCCCCGTACGCCCCTGGGGGCGCGTCACCGGGCCGGGGCGCCGAAGCGGGCGAGGTAGTGCCACACCTTCTTGACCGCCTGCGGGTCGTGGTCGCCGGAGCGGGCGGCGACACCGACGACGCGCGGGTCGAGAACGCCGTCGACGGCGATCCGGGCGGCCAGGTCGACGTATTCCTGGCCCCGGTAGGCGGCGCGGCCGCGCAGGTCGGCGGCGGCGAGCCGGAATCCGGCGTGCCATTCCACGGCGCAGCCCAGGCGCAGCGCCGCGGCCTCGACCGGCGTACCGCGGTAGCAGGGGTCGAGGACCAGCGCCTCGACGTGGCGGTCGGGGCGGACGGGGCCGTGGACCTGCGCCTCGACGTAGTCGTCGAGGTCGTCCCGGCGGTCGGCGAGGGCCAGTTCGACCAGGGGCATACGCGCCGCCACGCCGAAGTCGGCGGGCTCGTGGAAGCTGTCGGGGTAGCAGAACGTGGTCCGAGCCAGCGGCTCGGCGGTCAGCCGGAAGTGGGCGGACCCGAACCGCGGGGCGCCGCCGGCCGGCTTGCGGCGGAAGTTGAGCGCCCCGTACACGGGCCGCTCGTGGGCGGGCGCGTCGTCGTACGCCCCGGCGAAGATCCGGCTCTCCCAGCGCCACCGGTCACCGCCGGGGCGGGCGGTCAGCCCGCCGTTGCTCGTGCCCGTCACGAACTGCGAGCGGTAGACGCCGTCCTCGGCCATCGCGTCCAGGATCGGCCTGCCTCCCACCGGGCGGTCCGGATGGAAGTTGAGGGTCACCCGCAGCGCCGGGTCCAGCGGCGGCCCGGACGCGAGCCCGGCGACGTGGCCGAGCGCCCGCTCCTGCGGGGTGAGGGAGGTCGCGGAGGTCATCCGCCCAGTGTTCCGCCCGGAGGGCGCCGGGCGCACGCGGATTCCCTGGCCGGTCCGGCAAAGAGCGCCGTCCGCCCGGAGGGCGGGGTCGGCTGTGTCCGGTGCTCCGCCGGCGCTTCGCCCGGGAGGTGCCCCGGGTGCAAGGCGGAGGGTGGGGGCACCTCCGGGCCGCGAGGCGGCGGGTGGGGCCCCCGGGCCGCACGGCCCGGGGGCCCCTCCCGGGCCGCACGGTTCACGGTGGAGGGTGGGCGCCTCCCGCCGAGGGCAGGTTGAGCGCGCTTGCCGGACGCCGCCGGGCGGACGGGATCTGCCGGGCACGGCCTACCGCGGCCCCCCGCCGGACGGGCGGCGGCGGAAGAGGCGAGGGCGCGGGGCGGGCGGGGACTCCTCGGCGGCATGCCGGCGCTTGGCGCGCAGGACGGCGGCCTGGACGCGCAGGCGTTCCGGATCGAAGCCCGGCGGGGCGTCGGCGCCGCCCACGAGCGAGGCGAGCAGCGCCTCCTGGGCCGCGCCCAGGGCCGCCCGCTCGGCCGTGGTCATACGCGGCACCCGCGCGCGACGGCGGCGCGGATCGCGGCGAGTTCGCCCGCGAGTTCCGCGTCCGTCGGATAGGCGCCGTCGCGTTCGAGGAGAACGCCGGGCAGCCGGGCCCGGCCCGCGAGGTCGGCGAGCAGGTCGAGCACGGGCGCGGGCACGGGGTGGGTGTGGGTGTCGTGCCACACCCCGTCGCGCTCGACGCCTCCGGCGACGTGGACGTACCCGACGCGCTCCAGCGGCAGCTCCCGCAGGACCTGGTGCGGGTCGATGCCGAGGTTGACCCGCGCGGTGTGCAGGTTGGCGACGTCCACGAGCAGCAGCGCGCCCGTGCGGCCGGCGATCTCGGCGAGGAACTGCCCCTCCGTCAGCTCCTCGCCGGGCCAGGCGAGCAGCGGTGCGATGTTCTCCAGCGCCAGCGGTACGGGCAGGTGGTCCTGGGCGATCCTGACGTTCTCCGCGACGACGGCGACGGTGTCCCACGTCCGGGGCACGGGGATCAGGTGCCCGGCCTCCCACTGCCCGGCCCGGGTGAAGGCGATGTGCTCACTGACCAGCGGCGCGTCCAGCGCCTGCGCGCAGGCGGCCAGGTGCGCGAGCCGCGCCGGGTCGGGCCGCTGCGCACCGCCCAGCGACAGCGAGACGCCGTGCGGCACCACCGGGACGCCGCGCTCCCGCAGCACCGCCAGGGACGGGAGGAGCCGTTGCGGGTCGAGGCCCTCCGCAATGGCCTCGACGAAGTCGACGCCGGGCAGGCGCTCGACGGTCAGGTCGATGGGGCGGCGCCAGCCGATGCCGTAGCCCAGCTCGGGCGCGGCCGTGGACGTCATCCGCCGCACCCGCCGCAACCGCCCCCGCAGCCGCCGCCGCACCCGCTGCCACCGCTGTCGCCGCCGCCCGAGTCCGTCCCGCAGCTCGCGCCGCCACCGCCGGCGGAGGAGGTGTTCAGGCCGCCGAAGAGCGCTTCGCGCAGGTCGCCGTCCATGACCGCGCCCGCGCCGAGCAGCGCGACGCCCATCACCGCCGCCGGCGCGAACGGGTCGCCGCCGAGCACGCCGGAGGACCCCGCGTGCGCGGGGGCCGCGGCGGTCGGGGCCGTGCCGCGGACCTGCTCCAGCATCCGCTCGGCCGCGGGGGTGCGGCGCGGCGTGGAGTTGCCGACCATCAGCACGACCATCGCGCTGACCACCAGCTCGGCCAGCAGCAGGCCCACCGGGTGGTGCCGGTGGACGCCGTAGCCGAGCCGGCCCAGCCCGGCGCAGAAGACGGCGAGCATCGGCGCGAGCTCGGCGAGAGCGGAGGACGCGCGCTGACCCGGCGTCAGCAGCAGCCCGCGCGCGGTGGCGTGGGCGACGACCTGGTCGACCGCCGCGCCACGCCCGACGCGGGCCCGTACCGTCGTGAGGGTCGCGCCGTGGGTGCCGCTCACCGCGTTGACGACGTCCCCGGCCACCGCGTCGGCAGGCGCGGGGGCACCGCAGGCCGTGATCCGGTGGTCGCGGCCGACCCGTAACCGGCCCTCGGCGACGAGGGCGTGGACGGCGGTGTCCACCACGCGCGTGGGGCCGCCGCTCAGCACGGCGACGGTGTAGGGATCGGGCGGCATCCAGCCGGTGCCCGGGGCCGCGGCGAGCCGCTTCCTCCGGCCCGACCGTACGAGGGCGGTGCCGATGCCGGCGAGGATGAATGCTGCCGCGTAGGCGGCGAGGAAAGCGGGTCCGCTCACGCCTGTCACCTCCACCCGGGGTGACGCCCCCTCCCCCACCGCCGGTTCCCCGGCGCCCCGTTGCGCCACGGGCTGCCCCGTGGGGTGCGACTCGCGGTGCGTGGTGGGCTGAGCGCGCAGTTCCGCGCGCCCCTTGACGCCACGGGGTGCCTCGCAAGGTGCGATTCGCGACTTGCGACCGCTGGTGGGCCGGGCGCGCAGTTCCCCGCGCCCCTGGGTGTTGGCCTGCGCGGCAGGCGCAAGCTTTCTGCGGCGCAGCGAGGGTGGGCGTTCGTCGGGGGCGCGGGGAACTGCGCGGCCGGCCGGATCGGACCGGACCGGCAGACGAACAATCCACCGCAAGGGGCGGGACCTCAGGAGCGCGGGGAACTGCGCGCTCAGCCACGGCGCGCGAGCGTCGCGAAACGCACCCCACGGGGCGGCCCGGGGCGGACCTCCGGCGAGGTCAGTGCAAGGTCACCCTCAGGGACGCGCCGTACGTGTGGCGGGTCGTCACCCGCAGCGTCGTGCCTCCCGCCCCCGCGCGGGCGGCAATCGCGGGGGAAGGGGCGGTGGGGCGCAGGGGGCGGCCGGCGAGGTGGAGGGTCACCGAGTCCCGCCCGGTGGTGGGGTCGGCGACCGCCACCTCCACCGTCCCGTCACGCGCCTCGCGCACCAGCACGCACGCCGCCCCGTCGACGGTGAGGCGCCCGACGCGGTGCCGCCCGGGCGTGAAGGTGTTGACGCCGAGCAGGCCGAGCCCGGCGTGCCGTACGGCCTGGACCGCGGTGGTGTTGGCGAGCACCGACACGGGCCCGCCGGCGGCGTACGCCCGCAGCTGCGACTCGCTCGCGCCGGGGAGGATCGCGTACGCGAACGCCGCGTGCGGGGCGCCGGCGGCCTGGTGGACGGTCAGGGTGAAGACCTGCTTGGTGACGGCCGTGTCGGGGTTGCTCAGCCGTACGGTGCGGCGGCTGCGGGTGACGGTGTCGAGCCCGACCGTGGCGTCGGGCCGGTGCGGGCCGAGGAGGGCGTAGCCGACCGCCGTCCCCTGCGCGGCGTCGGCGTACCGCAGCCAGGCCAGCGGCGCCGTGCCGGGTCCGGTGACGGGGGCGCCGTGCCGGGTGCGGCCGGTGAGGGTCACGGCGGCGGACGCCGCGGCGATGCGCGCGTCTGCGGTCGTGGTGACGGGGCGCCCGGCGGAGTCGCCGACCCCGGCGGCGAGTACCACGACCTCGTCGTCCAGCATGAACCACGACCTGGTCGCGTCGGCGGCGCGGTAGGCGGTGAAATCGGCGGGGAGCAGGCCCGCCTGCGCTGCGCTCCAGGCGGCGTCGGGCGCGTAGACCATGGCGGCGCTGCCGTACGGGCCGAGTGCGGCGCCGCCGGAGTGCGTGTTGGTGCCCCGCGGGAAGTAGACGTAGGCGTTCTGGGACTCCGAGGAGGAGGTGAAGCCGGCGGCGGGGTTGTCGTACCACTGCGTGCCGTACAGCTCGGGGACGCTGAGCCGGGTCTCGTCGGGGGCGGTGACGCCGGCGAGCCGGTCGGGCGGCACGGTGGTGAAGTAGTCGACGCCGAAGGCTTCCGTCTGGTCCTGCCCGGCGAGGTAGAGGTAGTGGGCGCCGACGCCCTGGTGCCAGGGCAGCAGGTTCTCGCCGCTCATGTACTCGTAGCCGCTGATGCGTGCAGAACTGCGGGCGAGCACGAAGGTCCAGCCGGGGCGGCGGTGGACGCTGCGGTCCATGGCGGGGTAGGCGCTGTGCAGGGCGGCGGGGTTGATGTCGCGCGCGGGCACGTCGGGGTCGGCGAGGATCGCGGCGTAGGCGGCGACGCTGACCGGGGAGACGAAGCCGGCCGGGTCGGGCGCCGCCCGGGTGACCTGGCGCAGGTGCTTGACGTACGAGGCGAGCGCGGCGGCGTGTTCGGCGGTGGCGTGGCCGGACAGGTCGGTGGCGGCCTCGATGACGGGTGCGGTGTCGGCGTATCCGGTGCCGGTCCGGGAGACGGCGCGGCCCTTGACCGCCTCGGTCGTCCAGCCCTCGACGACCAGCGGCGCAAAGCTGCCGGCGACCCAGCCGGCGGCGATGTCGGCGAGGCTGCCGCCGTCGGGCGCGTAGCCCGTGCCGTCCAGGAGTTTGACGGTCTGTGCGACGCGGGTGAGCAGCCCGGTGCCGTAGGAGCCGGTGTAGGCGACGGAGGAGTGCTGGAGGAAGGAGCCGTCGGCGTAGAAGCCGTCGGTGACGCCGTGCTGGAGGGCGTACGGGTCGACGGTGGCGTAGACGGTGAGCTGGTCGGTGACGGCCTTGGTGATGCGGGCGGCGTCGCCGAGCGCGGCGCCCTGCAGGATCCGGTTGGTGGTGATGTCGGCGAGGTTGGCGCCGGTGTGGAAGCGCGAGTCGAGGTCGACGTCGCCGTCCTTGCCGTTGCGCAGGTACGCGTCCATGGCCGCGACGTAGGTGGCGGTGAGGTCGGGCGCGGTGGCGGCGAGGGTGTCGCCGAGCAGCACGAGGGTGCGGCCGGCGTAGGTGGAGATGCCGATCTCCCAGGTGAACCAGTTGCCGTAGTAGCCGGCCGACAGGTCGCCGTAGTAGTGGTCGTAGAGCCAGGTCAGGCCGTCGACGACGCGTTGCTGGACGGCGCTGTCGGCGAGCAGCGCGGAGCCGGGGGCGCGGGTGGCGACCGCGATCTCGTAGAGGTACTGGAAGGAGGTGCTCAGGTGCGGGTCGCTGGTGCCGAGGGCCAGGCCGTGGAAGAGCTCGCCGCTGCCCGCGGCGTCCATGGCGGCGAGGTGGGAGGTGGCGGCGGACTGGATCGCGGCGAGCTTGCCGGCGACCTCGGGGCGTGCGTTGGAGTCCGCGGTGCCGCAGAAGACGGCGGTGGCGTTGGCGATGACGCGGGCGGCGTCGCCCGGGTCGGCGGCGTTCGCGGCGGGTATCCGCCCGGCGAGGGCCAGCAGGGCACCGGCGGGGAGCGTCGAGAGCAGGGTACGGCGGGACATCTGCACGGCGGACGCTCCAGCGGTCGGCGGACAGCGGCGGCGCCGCGGCGGGTCGGGCGCCTCCGGCATTCAAGCAACCGTGGCCCCCGCTGTCACGGGGTGCGACACGCGTCCCGCTGATACGCGGCCACGCGTCCGTCGCGGCCTTGCACGCCGTCCGCCCGGCGGACGCGGCACCACGCCGCCCGGCCGGCGCCTCCGGGCGGCACGGCTGCCGTGCGGCCCGCCCGGGCCCGCGCCGTCCGCCCGGCGGACCCGGACCGCACGCTGCCCGACCCGGGTTCGCGGGCGCCGTCACGGCACCACGATCACCGGCCAGCGGCGGGTCCTGACCAGGCGGGCGCCCGGGGAGCCGAAGAGCCGGTGCCGCAGGCCGCGGGAGGTGCCGATGACGACGGTGTCGGCGCGCAGCTCGTCGGCGGTCGCCGCGAGGCCCGTCGCGACGCTCGCCGACCGCAGCAGGTGGAATTCCCAGCGTGGCACGGGCAGCCCGGGGGCGGACCCGAGCCCGCGGGCGATGCGGTCGCGCAACTGCGCGGCGAGCGCGACGTCGTCGGTGGCGAGCATCCACGCGACGCCGCCGAACATCGCGGCGGCGTGCTGCGGCAGCACATGGACGAGCACCAGCAGCGCGTCCTGCCGGCGGGCGAGGCCGACGGCGTAGGCGACGGCGCGCCAGGACGAGTCGGAGTCGTCCACGCCGACGACGACCACCCGGCCGCCGCCCCGCGGAGCTGCGGCCCGATCGGATCCCACGGCCTCGCGCCGTGCTCGCTGCTAGGCGGCCGGCCCGTCGGCGCCGCCCGTCCCGGCGGTCGCCTCGTCGGCGCCGGCCGGCGGCTCCTCGCGCTTCTCGAATGCCGCGCCGGTGGTGCGCAGCGGCACTTCCTTGAGCATCGTGGAGAGCAGCATCGCGAGCACCAGGACGCCGCCGCAGGCCAGGAAGGCGACGTTCATGGCGTCGGTGAAGCCGACCTTGAAGGGGTGGCCGAGCACCGGGTCGAAGTGGCTCAGGAACGACGTGTCGTTGAGGTTGTCCGAGCTGCCGCCGGTGAGCGTCTTGAGCTGGTCCGGGTGTGCGGCCGCGGCCTGCTGGAACTCCTGCGTGCCGCGGGCGGCGGCGAAGGCGGAGCTGATCTTGCCGGGGACGACCGAGTAGACGATGGACAGGAAGACGGCGACGCCGAGCGTGCCGCCCATCTGCCGGAAGAACGTCGTCGAGGACGTCGCCACGCCGATGTCCTGCGGCGGCACGGCGTTCTGCATGGCCAGCACGATGGTCTGGAAGTTCAGGCCGAGACCGGCGCCGATCAGGAACATCGCCGCGTCCGCGTACAGCAGGCTGCTGTCGGCGTCGATCTGCCAGAGCATCAGCATGCCGGCGACGAGCAGGGCGCAGCCGATGACCGGGAAGATCTTGTAGCGGCCGGTGCGCGAGGTGATGATGCCGGAGACGGCCGAGAAGACCATGATGCCGAGCACCAGCGGCAGCATCAGCAGGCCGGCCTTGGTGGGCGAGTTGCCCTTGACCAGCTGGAGGTAGAACGGGATCAGGGTGATGCCGCCGAACATCCCGATGCCGATGATCGCGGACTGGGCGGAGCCCAGCGCGAAGACGCCGTTGCGGAAGAGCCGCAGCGGCAGCAGCGCCTCCTCGCCCGCGCGGCGCTCGGCGAGGAGGAAGCAGACGATGCCGACGGCGCCGATGACGTAGCAGCCCAGCGCGCGGCCGCTGCCCCAGCCCCACACGCGGCCCTGCTCGGCGATGATCAGCAGCGGCACGAGCGCGACGACGAGCGCCGCGGCGCCGAACGAGTCGACCTTGTGCGGGCGCTTGTCCTGCTTGATGTGCAGCACCTTGGCGACGACGACGAGCGCGGCGATCCCGATCGGCACGTTGACCAGGAAGATCCACCGCCAGCCGTCGATGCCGAGCAGCGAGTCCTGGCCGGCGAGCCAGCCGCCGATGACCGGTCCGAGCACGCTGGAGGTGCCGAAGACCGCCATGAAGTAGCCCTGGTACTTGGCGCGTTCGCGCGGCGGGATGATGTCGCCGATGATCGCGAAGGCCAGCGAGAACAGGCCGCCGGCGCCTATACCCTGGAAGGCGCGGAAGGCGGCGAGCATGTACATCGACGTCGAGAGCATGCACAGCGCGGAGCCGACGACGAAGACGGATATCGCGAAGAGGAAGAAGGGCTTGCGGCCGTACTGGTCGGACAGCTTGCCGTAGAGCGGGGTGGCGATGGTCGAGGTGATGAGGAAGGCGGTCGTCACCCAGGCCTGTGCGGTCAGCCCGTCGAGGCTCTCGCCGATCTTGTAGATGGCGGTGGACACCACGGTCTGGTCGAGTGCGGCGAGGAACATCGCCAGCAGCAGGCCCGACAGGATGATCATGATCTGCCGGTGCGAGTAGCCTGTCGGCGGTGCGGCTGTACCGGTCTGCGCGGCATCTGCTTGGGCGCTCATGGGGTCTCTCTCTCCAGATCCTGCTTGCCCTGGGCAACGATACTGCCGCGCGACCGAACCTTCGAACGGGCGGGCGTCAATACCCGTTATGCGGCCGGTTGTTGCGCATGATGCCGGTTATGATCAGCCTGACGTACTCCGCCGCCTTCATCACGTTCTTCTCCGTGATCGGGCCGCCCAAGGTCCTGCTCGCCTTCGCCGGGCTCGCCCAGCACCACCCCCGGCGGGATGTGCGCGTCATCGCGCTGGTGTCGTCGGCGGGCGCGGTTCTGATCGGCGTGGCGACCGGCCTGTCGTCGCCCTGGCTGCTGGAGCTGTTCCACATCTCCACGCCCGCGTTGGCCCTGGCCGGCGGGATCATCTTCTTCCTCTACGCGGTCGGCCTGGTGCTCGGGATGCACACCGGGGCCGAGGCGCCGGGCGAGGACGGGCCCGACCTGACCAGCGGCATGCGGCAGTTGCTGATGCCGTACGTGGTCAGCCCGCTGGCGATGACCGGCCTGCTGATCGAGACCGCCGAGCGCACCGACTGGAGCTGGCGCGGCACCGTGGTCGCGGCGTTCGCCACCGTCATCGCGGTGGACCTGGCGTGCGTGCTGCTGCTCGGGCCGCTGCTCCAGCGCACCCACCACACCGTCGTCGAGCTGGTGGCCCGGCTGCTGGGGCTGCTGCTCGCGGCTGTCGGCGTCGACCTCGTCCTGGACGGGCTGCTCGCCCTGGGCGTCAGCACGGTGGGGCACCGCTCCTGACGGTGCGCCGGGCCGCGGGGCGGGCGCCGTACGGGAGCCGCCCCGGGGCGGGCGAGGGCATCTTAAACCCGCCGCCCGCATGTACCGCAGGAAAATGCCAGAACTCACCGGAACGAGCGGCACCGTGCGTAGCGTGCTCGTCACCGCCGGACAGGGCGGTCGCGCGGCAGCGTGCGGCGAGGGGAGTCGTGTGTCCGGGATCGACGAGTGCCTGCTGCGGGCAATGGCGCTGCCGGGGGCGCGCGGCGCCGCCCTGGTGGAGTGGATCAGCGGGCTGGCGCTCGGGGTGGTCGGCGAGGCCGCGGCGGGCGACCACGAGACCGTCGCGGCCGAGACCGCCGGCTACGCCCGGGCCACCGCCGAGCACCCGGTCTTCACCGCAGGACACACCGGTCCCGGCCCCGCCGCCGAGGAGGCGGTGGTCCTCACCCGTACCGGCTACCACCTGATCCGCTTCCTCGAAGCCCCTTACGAGGGCGGGGTGTTCCTCTACGTCTGGCTGGACCGGGCGCAGGCGAACCTGGCGCTGGCCCTGCGCAGGATGCGGGAGCTCGCCGAGGAGCTGGTCGTGGCATGACGGCCCGCGGTGCGAGCGGCGGCGGGACGGGTGGGACGGCGGCGCACTCCCCCATGCTCGCCCGGCTCGCCGGGCAGCGCGCCACCGGCGTGCTGCTGCGCGACACCGGCGCGCTCTACCTCGACCGGGGGGCGGTGGTGCACGCCGAGAGCCCGGCGGCGCCCGGCATCGAGGTGCTGCTCACCGCCGGCGGCCGGGTGGGCCCGGAGGCCTGGCGGGAGGCGGTCGCCGAGGCCGGCGCGGAATGCGCGGTGGGGCGGCGGCTCGTGGAGCGCGGCCGGATCGCCGCGGGCGAGCTGGAGATCAGCCGGCTCGGCGCGCTGCACGACGCGTCCTACTTCGTCCTCGCTCCGGCCGCGGGCCCGACCCGCTTCCGGCACGGGGTACGGCACTGGTTCGGCTCGCCCGACGGGGTGCCGGTGGCGGCGGTGGAGGGCGAGGCGGCACGGCGGCGCCGGCTGCTGGAGCGGCTGTGGCCGCACCCGGAGCTGGACGCGGCGCCCGTGACGCCCGCGCCCGCGGCCCGCGCGGCGGGCGCCCGCCCGCCGTACCTGCCGCGCGGTCAGGCCGCGGTGCTGGGCCTCGCCGACGGGGTGCGCACCCCGTCGGCCATCGCGGCGCTGCTGGGGCGGCCCGCCTTCCACGCGCTGGTGGACGTCCGCCGGCTGGCCGCGCTCGGCCTGGTGGAGACCCCGCGCCCGGGAAGCCGGCCGCCCGGCCGGGCCCCGGCCTGGGTGCAGAGCATCGGCGACACGCCGGACGCTGCGCTGCTGCGCCGGCTGCTGGTCGCCCTGGAGCGGTTGTGAAGGGGGCGCGGCGGTGAAGCGCGTGCTGCAGCGGCGTGCCCTGCGTGCCGAGAGGAGAAGATCGATGGCCCACGAAGCCGCGATACGCATGGAGTTGGAAGGCCTGCGGGCACGGCTGCCGGATGTGACCGGCGCGGTCGCCGCGACCGCCGACGGCCTGCTGCTCGCCGGCGACGCGCCCGGCCTGCCGGCCGAGGGCTTCGCGGCACTGAGCGCCGCCGCCCTCGGCGTGGGGCTGCGGCTGACCGAAGCGGCGGGCCAGGAGTCCCTCCGCGAGCTGCTGATCCGCAGCGGCGGCGGCTGCGTCGCGCTCTACCCGGCCGGGCGCGACGCCGTCCTGCTGGTCCTGGCCGGGCCGCACACCAACGTCGGCCGGCTGCACCTGGAGTCGCGCCGCAGCGGCGCCCGGGTGGCCGCGCTGCTGGGCGGCTCCGCCGCGGAGCCGGAGGGTACGGCCTCGCGGCCCGGCGGCGGCGCGCCGTGACCGGCGAGCAACGGCCGCGGGCGGCGCGCGGCAGCCGGGCCGCGAGGCCGCGCCCCCGGGACGGCCGCGAGGCGGCCGGAGCACCGGACCCGGCGGGAGCCGCCGCGCCCCCGGTGCCCAGGACCCCCCACCCACCGCAAGTACCTGACACACCGTCGAAGGGAAGCAGGAAGATCATGGCCAACACCGAAACCGCCCTCAAGGACGCGATGACCTCGATCGAGGGCGTCATAGGCGTGGCGCTCGTCGACCACACCAGCGGCATGGCCCTGGGCACGCTCGGCGGCGGGAAGGACCTCGACCTCACCGTGGCCGCTGCGGGGAACACCGACGTGGTCCGCGCCAAGGTCCGCACCATGGAGATGCTCGGCCTCAAGGACGAGATCGAGGACATCCTCATCACACTGGGCTCGCAGTACCACCTGATCCGGCTGCTGCACGGCCGCGGCAAGTCCGGGCTCTTCCTCTACCTGGCGCTGGACCGCGGCCGGGCGAACCTGGCGATGGCCCGGCACCAGCTCAAGTCCATCGAGAACGACCTGGAGGTGTGAGCGGGGCGGGGAAGAGCGCGCGGCTCCCGCCCCGCCCCCTCGCGCTCCCCTCCCCCGCCCCCGCCCCCGTTGGGCGCGGCGTTGCTCGCTTCGGGTGACCTGCGGCCGCAGCGCCCGGCGGCGGCGGGCCCGGCGTGGTGTGCTGGGGCCGACAGCGCGGCAGCGGTCGCGGCGACCGGCGGGGGGAGCGGAAGTGGGCGACGCGGCGACGGCCCGGGGAGCGGGCCGGGACGCGGAGCCGGTGACGGGACCGGGCGCCGGGCGGCTCTGCCTGGTGACGGGCGCGACCGGCTACATCGGCGGACGGCTGGTTCCCGAACTGCTGGCCGCCGGCTACCGGGTGCGCTGCCTGGCCCGCACGCCGGTCAAGCTGCGCGACCAGCCGTGGGCGGGCCGGGCGGAGGTGGTCGCCGGGGACGTGACGGACGAGGCGTCGGTGGCGGCCGCGACGGCGGGCGCCGATGTCGCGTACTACCTGGTGCACTCGCTCGGCAGCGGGCGGGACTTCGAGGCGACCGACCGCCGGGCGGCCCGGCTCTTCGGCGAGCGGGCGCGGGCGGCCGGGGTGCGGCGCATCGTCTACCTCGGCGGGCTCATCCCGCAGGGCGTGCCGTGCCGCGAGCTGTCGCCGCATCTGCGTTCGCGCACGGAGGTCGGCGAGGTGCTGCTGGCCTCGGGGGTGCCGACGACGGTGCTGCGGGCGGCGGTCGTCATCGGGTCGGGCTCGGCGTCGTTCGAGATGCTGCGCTACCTCACCGAGCGGCTGCCGGTGATGGTCACGCCGAGCTGGGTGCGCACCCGGGTCCAGCCGGTGGCCGTTCGGGACGTGCTGCGCCTGCTCGTCGGCAGCGCCGCGATGCCCGCGGACGTCAGCCGGGGCTTCGACGTGGGCGGTCCCGACGTGCTCAGCTACCGGGATCTGATGCGGCGCTACGCGGCGGTCGCGGGGCTGCCACGGCGGCTGATCCTGCCGGTGCCGGTGCTCACCCCGCGGCTGTCCAGCCTGTGGATCGGCCTGGTCACCCCCGTCCCGGCGGGAGTGGCCCGGCCGCTGGCGGAGTCGCTGCGGCACGAGGTGGTCTGCCACGAGCACGACATCGGGACCTACGTCCCGGACCCGCCGGGCGGCCCTGTCGGGGTGGACCGCGCCCTCACCCTGGCGCTGCGCCGGGTGCGCGAGGCGCAGGTCGACACGCGCTGGTCGTCGGCGGCCGTCCCCGGCGCCCCCAGCGACCCGCTGCCGACGGACCCGGACTGGGCGGGCGGCAGCCTCTACACCGACCGGCGGCAGACGGTCGTCGACGCGAGCCCGCAGGCGCTGTGGCGGGTGATCGAGGGCATCGGCGGCGAGCACGGCTGGTATTCGCTCGGCGTGGCCTGGGCGGTGCGCGGGCTGGTCGACCGGCTGTTCGGCGGGGTCGGGCTGCGGCGCGGGCGGCGGGACGCGCACCGGCTGCGGGTCGGCGACTCGCTGGACTTCTGGCGCGTCGAGGAGATCGAGCGCGGGCGGCTGCTGCGGCTGCGGGCCGAGATGCGGCTGCCGGGCCTGGCCTGGCTGGAGATGCGCGCCGACCGGGATGCCGAAGGGCGCACCCGCTACCGGCAGCGGGCCGTCTTCCTGCCGCGCGGGCTGCTGGGCCACGCCTACTGGTGGGGGGTCGCGCCCTTCCACGCCGCGGTCTTCGGCGGCATGGCCCGCAACATCGCACGGGCGGCGGCGCGTTCGGCAGAACAGGAGAAGGCGGGAGGCGCGGGCGGATGAGGCGTGCGGTGGTGCTCTTCACGGGTGACCTGCGACTGCACGACCATCCGCCGCTGCGGGCGGCACTGGCGGCGGCCGACGAGGTGGTGCCGCTGTTCGTGCGGGACCCGGCGGTGGCACGGGCCGGTTTCGCCGCCCCGCACCGGACGGCCTTCCTCACCGCGTGCCTGGCCGACCTCGACGCGGGGCTGCGCGAGCGGGGCGGGCGGCTGGTGGTGCGCGAGGGGGATCCGGCGGCTGAGGTGTGCGCGGTGGCTGCCGAGTGCGACGCGGCCGAGGTCCACCTCGCGGCGGCCGACAGCGGTTTCGGGCAGCGCCGCGAGGACCGGCTGCGGCGGGCGCTGACGGCGGCGGGGCGGCGGCTGCACGTGCACGACACGGTCGTCACGGCGGTGCCGCCGGGCGCGCTGACCCCGCAGGGTTCGGACCACTTCGCGGTCTTCACACCGTACTTCCGGCACTGGTCCGGCTACCGGCTGCGGGACACGCTGCCCGCGCCGCGCCGGGTGCCGGTGCCGGACGAGGTGGGCTCGGCGGCGCTGCCGGAGGTGTCCGCGGGTCCCGCGGAGGGCGGCGAGCGGGCGGCCCGGCGGCGGCTGACGGCATGGCTGCGCGGCGGCCTGGCGTCGTACGCGACAGGGCAGGACGACCTGGCGGGCGACCGCACCTCGCGGCTGTCGCCGCATCTGCACTTCGGGACGCTGTCGGCGGTCGAGACGGTGCACCGGGTGCGGGCGGCGGGCGGGCCGGGCGCGGAGGCGTTCGTGCGGCAGCTGTGCTGGCGGGACTTCAACCGGCAGCTGCTCGCGGTCCGCCCGCAGGTGTCGGCGGCCGACTACCGCACCCGGCACGACCGCTGGCGCACCGGCCGGGCGGCCGAGGCCGACGCGCTGGCCTGGCGGGAGGGCCTGACCGGGTACCCGGTCGTGGACGCGGGGATGCGCCAGCTGCGCGCGGAGGGCTGGATGCACAACCGGGCGCGGCTGCTGGTGGCGAGCTTCCTGACGAAGACGCTGTACGTGGACTGGCGGGTGGGCGCGGCGCACTTCCTGGACCTGCTGGTGGACGGCGATGTCGCCAACAACCAGCTCAACTGGCAGTGGGTGGCGGGCACCGGCACGGACACCCGGCCGAACCGGGTCCTCAACCCGCTCCTCCAGGCGCGCCGTTACGACCCGGACGGCGGCTACGTCCGCCGCTGGGTGCCCGAACTGGCCGCGGTGGAAGGGGCGGCGGTGCACGAGCCCTGGAAACTTCCGGCCGCCGACCGCAAGGGGTATCCGGAGCGGCTGGTGGAACTCCCGGACGGTCTGGCGCGCTTCCGGCAGGCCCGCGGCCTGGACTGAACGGCACGGCGGGACGTACCGGCGAGGGGCGCCGGCGGAACAGGGTGTGTCCGGGATATTGACCGGCCGGGGAGCAGGCCATAAGTTGCGTCCGCAAGTTGCGTGATCGATTCCGAAAGTTTCGGAGAATCGGTCTTTCGAGGACCGCCGTTCCGCCTGCCCGAAGGACGCCCATGAGGAGAATGCCCCGCGCCGTCGCGGTCGCCGCGGTGGCCGCGGTCGCCGCCGGCGTGCTGGCCGTCGTCGTGCCGCGGGTGGTGTCCGGCACGTCCGGCTCGGGCGGGGACCGCCACCGGGCACCGGCGTCCACCGCGGCCGGCCCGCCGCTGCGCGTCCTGGCGCAGCAGGCGGGCATACGCGTCGGCACGGCCGTCGACTCCGACGCGCTGGCGCACGAGGCGCCCTACGCGGCGAAGGTCGGCAGCGAGTTCTCCTCGGTCACCCCGGAGAACGTGATGAAGTGGGGCACCGTCGAGCCGTCCCGCGGCCGCTACGACTACACGCAGGCCGACGCCCTGGTGGCGTACGCCGAGGCGCACGGTCAGGTGGTCCGCGGCCACGCGCTGGTCTGGTACCAGCAGCTGCCGCTCTGGCTGACCGCGCGGGACTTCGGCGCCGACGAGCTGCGGCAGATCCTGCACGACCACATCACCAGCGAGGTCACGCACTTCAAGGGCCGGATCTGGCAGTGGGACGTCGTCAACGAGGCCTTCACCGACGACGGCTCCTACCGCACCGGCATGTGGCTGCAGAAGCTCGGCCCCGGCTACATCGAGGACGCCTTCACCTGGGCCCACGAGGCGGACCCGAAGGCCGTGCTCTTCATCAACGACTACGGCATCGAGAGCGCGGGCCCCAAGAGCGAGGCGCTGTACGACCTCGTCGCCGAGCTGCGCAAGAAGGGCATCCCCGTCCAGGGCGTGGGCTTCCAGGGCCACCTGGACACGCGCCACCCGGCGCCGCACGACCTCGCCGCCACCATGGCGCGCTTCGACGCGCTCGGCGTCCAGACCGCGGTCACCGAGGCCGACGTGCGCATCCCGCTGCCCTCCGACGACGGCGAGGCCGAGGCGCAGCAGCGGGCCTACCGGGCGCTGCTTGACGGCTGCCTGCGCACCCCGCACTGCACCGGCTTCACGGTGTGGGGCTTCACGGACAAGCACTCCTGGGTGCCCGACGCCTTCCGGGGCGAGGGCGAGGCGGCGATCCTCGACGAGGACTACCGGCCGAAGGGCGCCTACACCGCCCTCGCCCAGGACCTGCGGCGGACCCGCCGCTGACCCCGCTCCCCGCCAGGACCGGGCCGGCGGCTCGGAACGGTCCTGGCGGGGTCTTCACCGCCCGGAGTACCCCGGACGGCGCAGCGCCGGGACCGCCCGGTTGCGGGCTCCGCGGGCTCGGCCTTGACTCGTCGTGACATCCGGTGGCGGCGAGAGGAGAAGCGCCATGCTGTCGGCGCGCAGCCTTTTCACGGAGATCCTCGACAACGACGAGTCCTTCCGGCTCTTCTGCTCCATCGCGGCGAGCGGCGAGTCGCAGGGCGGCTGGGAGAACTGCCGGATCGCGGCCCTGGTGCCGCCCGCGCTCGCGGAGCTGGCCCCGAAGATCGCCCGGCACGGCGCGGACGAGGAGAAGCACGGCCGGATCTTCAACGGCCTGCTGCACGGCCGCCACCTGGAACCGACGCCGGTGCCCGCGGACACCGACTACACGATGCTGCTGGAGCGGTCCGGGATCGGGCTCGCGCACTCCCGGCTGAAGGCCGACGAGCCGCTGGGCGAGCAGGACATCGTCACCTACCTGGCCCACAGCCGGGTGACCGAGCAGCGCGCCTCGGAGCAGATGGCGCTGCTGGTCAAGCTGTTCGGCACGCACCCGGAGATCGGCCGCGCGGTGCGGCAGATCGCCCGCGACGAGGACAACCACCTCGCCTACTGCCACGAGGAGCTGCTCCGGCTGGCCCGGGACGGCCACGGGCGGCTGATCCAGCACACCCTGCGCGAGTGCGCGATGGCCGAGATCGCCATCTACCGCGACGTCAGCGTCGCGGTGATGACGCACATGGGCGAGATCCTGCGCTGGCCGGCGGCGAAGACGGCGCTGCTGCGGGCGGGCATCCACGCGGTCCACAGCTACGAGCGGCTGATCGGCTGGCGCCGGATGACGAGCCTGGCCATGCCCGAGCCGCGGCTGCGCAACGCGCTGGGCGGCGGGCCGGTCGCCGCCGAGGCGACGACCTGAGGGCCGCCCGGCCCCGTACCGCCCGGCGTACCGTCAGCGGCTGCGCACCAGCTCGCGGACGGCGTCGGCGAGCGGCCCCGGCTGGTCCAGCGGCAGCAGGGTGCGGCTGTCCGGGACGACGACCAGCCGGGCCCGCGGGATCTCCGCCGCGAGCCGGCGGCCGTGCTCGGGCGGCATGACGCGGTCACCCTCGGCCCACACCACCAGCGCGGGCCTGTCGAGCCCGGGCAGCGCGGCGGCGGCGCGCTCCAGGGCGTGCCGGTCGGCGGCGATGCCGCGCAGCACGCGGATCGCGTCCCGCCGTACGCCCGCGTCGGCCAGCAGGGCGCGGGTCCAGCGGGCGGTGGCGGCGTCGCCGCGCTTGGTGAGCTGCCCGAACGCGACGGGCAGCCGGCGCATCGGGCGTAGCCGCATCTGCTGCATGAACAGCCCGAACAGGGCGGGCGGCAGATTGCCTGCGAGGACCACGGTCCGGCCGGTGAGGCCGGGCGGGAAGTTGTCGTAGGCGTCGCAGGAGGCGAGGACCACCGCGCCGACCCGCTCCATCGCGGCGGCGGCGCCCGCGGCTCCCTCCGCGGCCTGCGCGACGAGCAGTTGGACGAGAGCACCACCGGTGTCGTTGCCGACCAGGGTGGCGTCGTGCAGGTCGAGGCGGTCCAGGAACTCGCCGACCAGACGGGCCAGTCCGCCTGGCGACAGGTCGGCGCCGGCGCGCGCGGGGCGGGTGTGGGCACCCATCGGCAGGGTCGGCACGAGGACCCGGTGGCCGTCGCGCAGCCGCGCCGCCACGTCGTCCCACAGCGTGCCGTCCATCAGCAGGCCGTGCAGCAGCACGACGGCGGGGCCCGTACCGCCGGTGTCGCGGTAGTCGACCGGGCCCGCGGACAGCTCGACGGTGCGGGTGGTCGGGAAGGTCTCGGTGGTCATGGGCATCGGCTCCTCGCGGCGGTGCGGCCGGCGCATGCTTCCAGCCTCGTATACATCGTAAACTATACACCGTACACAATAGATCTGACGCGCCGACGGTTTCCCAACCGGTGCCATGGGGCCCGGCGTCGCCGCCGCGGCCGGCCGGCAGGCGCCCCAGGCCACCGCGCTCGCCCGGCAGCTCACCGACTTCCGCGAGCGGCACGGGCCGGAGCACGTCGTCGTGGTCAGCCTCTCCCCGACCGCGCCGCAGCCCGCCCCGCACCCCGCCTTCGCCGACCTCGCCACCCTGCGCACCGCCCTGGCCGGGCCGGAGCGCGTCCTGCCGCCGCACGCGCTGCACGCGTACGCGGCCCTCGGCGCGGGCTGCGGCCGCTTCGAGGGCAACCCCGTCCGGCGCGGCTCCCGTTGAGCAAGGAGGACGCGATGCGGCTGCCGCACCCGGACGGCACCGACCCGGCGGCCAGGGTGCGGGCGGCGATGTCGATCACCAAGCCCAAGTGGGCATCCGCACCTCGCTCCAGGTCGTCGGCCTGGACCCGTCGTGCGTGCGCGACAGCCACGGCCGACTGCCCGACGGCCCGCTGCCGCTGCGCTCCGACCCCGCGTACGGCAAGGACCACTACCGCGCGACGGAGCTGAAGGACCTGCTGCTGCGGTTCGCCGGGCCCGGCGGCCGACCTCGTCCGGGGAAGGTGTCAGCCCTCGCCGAGCAGGGCGTCCGCGGCGTGCAGCACCTTGCCGAGCGCGGCCATCAACTGCTCGCGCTCGGCGGCCCCGAGACCGGCGGTGACCTGCTGCTCCAGCCGCAGCCGCTCGGTCTCGACGGGCTCGCGCAGGGCGCGCCCCGCGTCGGTGAGCCACAGCCGCACCAGCCGGTTGTCGCGGTCGTCGCGGCGCCGCTCCAGCAGCCCCGAGGCCGTCATGCGGTCGGCCATCTTCACCACCGTGGGCGTCGTGACGTGCAGCTTCGCCGCGACCTCGCCGGGCGTGCGACCGTCCCGCTCCCACAGCGCGGCGAGCAGGTGGTGCTGCCCGTAGTGCAGGCCGTGGCGGCGCATGCCCTCGTCCGCGAGCGCGCGCAGGGCCTTGGTCGTCCGGCTGTGCAGGTCGAGGAATTCGGGCATGGCGTCGCGTCCCACTCCCCCTCGGGCGAGGCGCCGACAGCCGCGCGCGAGATCGATTGACGGCTAATCATTAACCGGCTAGCGTTTCGCCCCGTCAGGTCATTAGACGGCAAACGACCTTGGGGAGAGCCATGCTACTCGTCACCGGAGCCACCGGGAACATCGGCCGCGAGCTGGTCCGGCAGCTCGACGCGGCAGGGGCCGCCCCGCGCGTCCTGATCCGCGACGCGGGCAGGGCGGCCGACCTGCCCGCCCGGGCCGAACGCGTCGTCGGCGACTTCACCGACCCACCCGGCCTCGCGGCGGCCTTCGCCGGCGTCGAGCGGGCCTTCCTGCTCACCCCCGGCATCTCCACCGCGACCACCGCGAACGCGGTCGCCGCCGCGCGGGCCGCGGGCGTACGGCACCTGGTGCTGCTGTCGTCCACCAACGTGCTCGGCGACCCGATGCCCGCGATGGGCCGCTGGCACCACGCGCGCGAGGAGATCGTGCGCGGCTCCGGCATACCGTCGACGATCCTGCGACCGGTCGGCTTCATGACCAACGCGCTGGACTGGCTGCCCACGATCCGCGCGGGCCGCTACGTCCTCGACCCCGTCGGCCCCGGCCGGATGACGCTCATCGACCCCGCGGACATCGCCGCGGTGGCCGCGCACGTCCTCACCACGGACGGGCACGCGGGCCGGGCGTACGCGCTCACCGGTGCCGAACCGCTCACCGTCGCCGAGCAGGCGGCGATGCTGTCGGCCGCGGCGGGGACCGCTCTCACCGCCCGCCCCGTGGCGACACCCGAGGAGGCGGTGGCCGCCCGCTTCCCGAACGGCGCGCCGCCCGCCCTCGCCGAGGCGATCGTCGAGGGCTTCCGGCTCCTGCGGGCCGACACCACGGGCTTCCGCACGGACACCGTCGAGCAGTTGCTGGGCCGCCCGCCCGCCGGTTTCGCCGACTGGTGCGCCCGGCACGCCGACGTCTTCCGCGCGGCGGCGGCCGAGGCGCCCGGGCGGGCAGGCGCGGAGAGCCCGGAAGGCGCGCATGACTCAGGCGGCGAGTGACGCCGCGTCACCCATCACCACGACCGGGTGGAGCGCCGGGTCGAGGGTCGCGAGCAGCTGCTTCATGTGCGCCTGCGAGACGCTCACGCAGCCGTGCGTCGGGCCGCCGTGGTCGACGTGGAACCAGATGCCGCCGCCCCTGGACGCGCCCAGCGGCCGCGTCCAGTCCAGCGGGGACGTCCCGGGCTTGCGGTTGTAGTCGATCGCCACGACGTAGTCGAAGGATCCGGCGAGCGGCTCGCCCTCGAAGCCGCGGCCGCCGACGTGGAAGCCGCCGGAGTGGTGGTAGGGCAGCTTGCTGCCGGGGTCGGCGCGCAGCCCGCCGGCGTCGGAGAGGGTGAAGACGCCGATCGGCGAGCGCAAATCACCGCCGTGGTGGTCGGTGGTCCAGCCGTCCTTGGCGTTGTGCGCGGGCCATACGGCACCCGGCTGCCAGCCGCCGGCGGTCCAGCTGTAGACCACGACCGTGGCCTGCGAGGAATCGATTCCGCGACCGGTGACCACGACCAACTGGCGGCTCTGCCGGGGTATGCGCGCGAGCATGTCCGGCCCGATCCCGGCGGGCATCCGCGGCGCCGGCGACGCCGTCGTCGGCGCCGGGGCCGGCACGGTCCGGACGGCGCCCGGCGGGGTGCCGCCGGACGTCGCCGCGTGATCCTGCGCGCCGGAGCCGACGGCGGTGCCGCAGCCGGCGAGCGCGGTGAGCGCGACCGCGCCCAGGCCGGAGAGCAGGACGCGCGGGGAGGGGGAAACCATGGAGGTGAAGTCCTTCGGTGCGGAAGTATGTGCGAGCAGCGGGGTGTTGCGGGCGCCTACCCGCTGCGCGCCGCCGCAGTCGGCAACGCCGCGACGCGCGGCCGACACCGCGGGAGCAGGCACGCCCAGCCCCGGGTCACCACCGCCGTACGTGAATCACTGGCCATACCTGTAGCAACCATTCGGCCCCGCCCGCGGGTTGCCCCGGGAGGGTTGCGAATCCGTGCCCGCGGGGACCTGCCGCCGGGGCGGCAGGCCGGCCGGGGCGCGCCGCCGCGGCCGAGGGCCGACGCGGTGCCGCGTTCCCACCCGCACGGCCGGTGGCGGAGCCGGGCGTCAGGTCGCGGTCACGGCGCCACCGCCGCAGGCCGGCACCCGGCCCCGCCCGCACGGCCGGGCGACCGACAGGGACCACCCGCACGACCGGAGGCCACCGCCGGACCCCGGTGCCACCACCGCAGCCCCGCACCCGCCCTCGGCTGGACCGTTCACCCGGCGCCGCCGCGGCGGACCATCGCGGCCCGGGCCACCGCCGCGTAACCGGCCAGGCCCACGGCGGCGCCCGCGCCGCCGCCGAAGGCGACCGACGGGATCAGGTCGAATACGGTCGCGTCGCGCAGCGGGCCGTCCCAGCCCGCCAGCCGCGTCGCCACGCCCACCGCCGCGGCCGCGCCGATCAGGACGGTCGCCGCCGCCTTCGTCCGGCGGGACAGCCGCAACCGGCGCGCCCCGCGCTCGGCGGCGGGAGCGGGAGCGGCAGTGGCAGTGGCAGTGGCAGTGGCAGTGACAACGGCGGCCCGCAGCGTGCGGGCGCCGTACCAGCCGATCGCGGCCAGGCCCAGCACGGACGTGGAGAACTGGAGGTCGTAGTAGAGGGGATGCCCCAGCACGGTGCGGTCGAGCACCGGCAGCAGGCGTACGCCCACCCGGCCGCCGTGCGTGAAGGCGTCCCAGGCCACATGGGTGGCCGCGCCCGCCGCGGCGGACAGCGCGAACCAGCCCGCGCCCGCGGCGCCGCGGCTGCGGCCGGTGGGGGCGGTGAGCGCCTCGGCGGCGCCGGCCCAGCGGGCGGGCAGCAGCGCGAGCAGCGGCTCGCGCAGCAGCCAGTGCCACCCGGCGGCCAGCAGCGCGGCGATCGCCACGTCCGCGGTGGGGATGCCGAGCGGGCTGTGGGTGAATTCCCCGTAGCCGAAGGTGCCGTGCACCAGCGACTCGGTGAAGTACGGCACGTCGGGCGCGAGCGACCCGGCGACCAGCGCCGAGGCCACCAGCGGGCCGCGGGGCAGCCCGCCGGGCAGCAGCGGGAGCACGGCGGCGGGGTGGCTCAGTGTGAACGGCACCCCGCCATTCTGCCTCCCGCCCGCGCCCGCGGCCCGGGGGCCCGGACGGGGGGTGCCCCCCGCCCGGGCCGCCGGCACCCGGACGGCGTCAGGGTGTGTAGACCTGCGGCCGCGGCGGGGTCGGCATGCCGTTGCCGAGGAAGAAGCTGGGGTGCGGGGGCTGGTTGTACGCGGTGTTCTGCCACGCGAGGGCGGTGCGGTACTGCGTGTCGTGCAGGAGCGTGGTGATCCGCAGGTCGGTCGGGGTCGGGGTCGCGTAGATCCGCAGCGCCCGGTTGTCGGTCGTGGGCCAGACGACCTCCTCGCGCCAGTCGCCGAACAGGTCGCCGGACAGGGTCGGGGTGGCCTTGGTGCCGTTGTCGGAGTGGACGCCGGACGCGGTCAGCAGCCGGGTGTCGGAGCTGGTGCCGTACTTGTCGATGTGGGTGTCGTCGAGCAGTTCGCGGACCGGGTCGCCGTCCCACCAGGCGAGGAAGTTCGTGGAGCCGGGCTTGCGGCCGATGTTCTGGCCCTTGGCGCTGAACAGGCCGCTGACGCCGGAGGACCAGGACTCGGCGCCGGCGCTGCCGGCGTAGATGTCGTCGGAGACCCCGCGGCCGTTGTCGCAGCCGCAGCTGGGGTTGGACCACAGGATCTGGCCGGTCCTCGCGTCGGCGAACCACGCCGCGAGCTTGGAGGTGTCCTCGTCGACCTTGAAGACCTCCAGGCCGGGGTGACCGGGGTCGAGGTCGCCGACATGCAGGGCGTCGCCGTGGCCCTGGCCGGTGTTCCACAGCTTCGCGCCGTTGTCGTCGATCGCCATGGCGCCGTACTCGATCTCGTCCTTGCCGTCCCCGTCGAGGTCGGCGGTGGCGAGCTGATGATCGCCCTGGCCGGCGTAGGAGCTGTTGCCGGAGTCGTTGCTGTCGAACTTCCAGCGCTCGGTGAGCTTGCCGCCCCGCCAGTCCCACGCGGCGATCACCGTGCGGGTGTAGTAGCCGCGGGCCATGATGATCGACGGGCGCGTGCCGTCGAGGTAGGCGGTGCCGGCCAGGAAGCGGTCGACACGGTTGCCGTACGAGTCGCCCCACGAGGAGACGGTGCCGCGCGGCGGGTCGTAGTTCACGGTCTGCATGGCCGCGCCGCTCTGCCCGTTGAAGACCGTCAGGTACTCCGGGCCCGACAGGACGTAGCCGGAGGAGTTGCGGTAGTCGGCGCCGGAGCTGCCGATGACCTTGCCGGCGCCGTCGACCGTGCCGTCCGCGGTCTTCGTGACGACCTCGGCCTTGCCGTCGCCGTCGTAGTCGTAGACCTGGAACTGCGTGTAGTGCGCGCCCGAGCGGATGTTGCGGCCGAGGTCGATGCGCCACAGCCGGGTGCCGTCGAGGGTGATGCCGTCCAGGATCGTGTCACCGGTGTAGCCGGACTGCGAGTTGTCCTTGGCGTTGGTCGGATACCACTTGAGGACCAGGTCCAGCCGGCCGTCGCCGTCGAGGTCGCCGACCGAGGCGTCGTTGGCCTCGTAGGTGTAGGCGACGCCGTCGGGGGTGGTGCCGCCGGCCGGCGGGGAGATCGGCACGTCGTGGTAGCCGTTGGCGAAGGACAGCGAGGCCGGCGACGCCGCCTGCTCGGCGCCGTTCACCACCGCGCGCACGGTGTACGAGGCGCCGGCCGCGGCACCGCTGTCGAGGTAGTCCGTCGCGCCGGTCAGCGGTGCGGAGTTGACCTTGGCGCCGTCGCGGTAGACGTTGAAGGCGACGTCGTCCGGGTCGGTGCCGAGCCAGCGCCAGGACACCAGGTTGCCGGAGCCGCTGCGGACCGAGATGACTCCGCGGTCGAGCTTCTCGACCTGGCGGCCCTGCCCGGTGGCGGGCGGGGTGGAGGTCGGCGGCGTGGTGGGCGGGGTCGTCGGGGCCGTGGTGGGCGGCGTGGTGGGCGAGGTGGCGCCCGTGCAGGCGACGCCGTTGAGGGCGAAGTCGGTGGGCGGGGTGGCGGTGGCCGAGCCGGTGAGCGCGCCGTTGAAGCCGAAGGAGGCGGTGCCTCCCGAGGGGATGGCTCCGTTGTAGTCGACGTTGGTCGCGGTCACCCGGGCGGCGCCGACCGTCACGTTCGCGCTCCACGCCTGGCTGACGGTCTGGCCGGAGCCGAACGTCCAGGTGAGGGACCAGGACGTGACGGCGTCGCCGAGGTTGTGGATCGTCACGGACGCGCCGAAGCCGCCCTGCCAGGAGTTGGTGACGGAGTAGTCGACGGCGCAGCCGGCCGTGGCCGCGGCCGCGCCGGACGGCGCGTGCACGGCCCAGGCGGCACCGGCCGCGACGAGCGCGCCCGCCGTGGTCGCCGCCCAGAGGCGGCTGCGGCGCAGGCGTGGCTGAAGGGTGGTCATGGATCCTCCTTGTCGCGTGGGGGGGAAGGAGCGTGACCCGCAGCCATAGTGGGAGCGCTCCCACGCGCGGGTCAACGGGCACGCCCGGATTCCTCCCGCGCATCACGCGCCGCCTCGGGCGGTCCGGACCGCCCGAGGCGGCGCGGAGCGCGTGCGCGACGCCGGGGCACGGCGGTGTGCACCGCCGCAGCCGTTCCGCGGCGCGGGCCCCGCAGCCCGGGTCCGGGGCGCGGGCGCAGAGTTCGGGGCGAGGGGTCCCGGGTCCGGTGCGCGGGGCCCGGGGCACGGGGCCCGCGGCGGGGAGTGCGGGCGCCCGGAGTGCGGGGCCCGCGCCCCGGACCCCGCGGCGCGCGACGCGGGGTTCAGGGCGCGCGGGGCACGGAGTTCGGGGTCCCGGACCCGCGACGCGGGGCGCGCGGGGCGCGGACGACGGGGTCCGGAGCCGGGACGCGGGGCGCCAGGCGTGCAATCCGCAACCCCGCGCCCCGGGCCCGGGCCGGACCGCGGGCCCCCCGGTCACCCCTGCGGTGGAACCGCCTCGCGCAGGACGCCGTCGGCGAGGTCCAGGCGGCGGGTCACGCCGATCTCGGCAAGGAAGCGCTCGTCGTGGCTGACGACCACGAAGGCGCCCTGGTAGGCCGTCAGCGCCGACTCCAGCCTGGCCACCCCGCCGAGGTCGAGGTTGTTGGTCGGCTCGTCGAGCAGCAGCAGCTGCGGCGCGGGCTCGGCATACAGCACGCAGGCCAGCGTCGCGCGCAACAGCTCGCCGCCGGACATCGCGCCGACCGGCAGCTCGGTGGCGCGCGGCCCGCGGAAGAGGAAGCGGGCCAGCAGGTTCAGCCGCTCGGCCACCGGCATGCCGGGGGCGTACCCGGCCAGGTTGCCGGCGACGGACCGCGCCGGGTCCAGCAGGTCCAGGCGCTGCGAGAGGTACGCCGAGCGGCCCGCGGCCCGGGTCACCCGGCCGGCGGCCGGCTCGAGGTCACCGCTGAGCAGCCGCAGCAGCGTGGACTTGCCCGCGCCGTTCGCCCCGGTCAGCGCGATGCGCTCGGGGCCGCGGACGACCAGGTCGGCGCCCTCCCCGGCGAAGACCTCGCGCTGCCCGAGGCGGATCCGCAGCCCCTCGCCGGTGAAGACGGTGCGGCCGGCGGGCACCCGGGTGGCGGGCAGGTCCAGCGCGATCTGGTCGTCGTCGCGCACCGCCCGCCCGGCCTCGTCCGCCCGGGCCCGCGCGTCGCCGAGCCGGGCGGCGTGGGTGCCGCCCGCCTTGCCCGCGGATTCCTGTGCGCGGCGCTTGAGCCCGCCGGCGACGATCTTCGGCAGGCCGGCGTTCGCGATGTTGCGGGCCGCGTTGTTCGCCCGCCGCTCGGCGCGCTCACGGGCCTGCTGCATCTCCCGCTTCTCCCGCTTGACGTCGGCCTCGGCCGCGCGCAGGTTCTTCAGGGCGACCTCCTGCTCGGCGGCCACGGCCTCCTGGTAGGAGGTGAAGTCGCCGCCGTACGTGCGGATCACGCCGTCGTCGAGCTCGGCGATGCGGTCCATCAGGTCGAGCAGCGCGCGGTCGTGGCTGACCAGCAGCAGGCAGCCGGTCCACTCCTCGACGACGGTGTGCAGCCGCTGCCGCGCAGGGCCGTCCAGGTTGTTGGTCGGCTCGTCGAGCAGCAGCACGTCGGGCCTGGCGAGCAGTTGCGCGGCCAGGCCCAGCGTGACGGTCTGGCCGCCGCTGAGGGTGTGCAGCCGCCGGTCGAGCGTGACGTCGCCGAGGCCGAGCCGTTCCAACTGGGCGCGGCTGCGGTCCTCCACGTCCCAGTCGTCGCCGATGACGGCGTAGTGGCGCTCGTCGGTGTCGCCGGACTCGATGGCGTCCAGCGCCGCGATGACGGGGGTGACCCCGAGGACGTCGGCGACGCTGAGGTCGCCGCTGAGCGGCAGCGTCTGCGGCAGGTAGCCGAGCACACCGCCGACGGTGACGGTGCCGCCGGTGGGCTGCAGATCCCCGGCGATCAGCCGGAGCAGGGTGGACTTGCCCGCGCCGTTGGGCGCGACGAGCCCGGTGCGGCCGGGGCCGACGGTGAAGGACAGGTCCTGGAGGACCGGGATGTCCCCGGGCCAGCTGAAGGACAGGTGGGAGCAGATGATCTGGGCGTCGGACATGACAGGACCTCGGGTACGGCAGGGCAGGGAGCGCGCGCTCACCGGCGGGCGTTCAGGGACGACGAAGCGGCCCCCGGCGGTGCACCGCGTGCGCCGCCCGGTGGCCAGGGGCTCCGGACTCACCCGGAGATGTCGTCGTCACCCGCCACGCGTGGCCTCCCTCGTCCCGGACCCGCGGGCCCGGAGCTGATCTTCCTGCTCCACCGACTGTACCAAGGCCCTTGCCGGTCCGGGGGCGGGCGCGCGGTCAGCCCCGCGCCCGCTCCCGGGCGACGGCGCGGAACATCGGCACGGCCGGGGCCGCGGCCGCGAAGGCGTCGGCGGTGGGTTCGTGGACCAGGCCGTTGCGCAGGAAGGCACCGACGCCCCGCGGGTTCTGCGCCGGGAATTCCCGCAGGACGACCCCGCGCTCGGCCACCGGCACCTCGACGAGGTCGACCTCGCGGGTCTCGCGGCCGCGGGTGAGGGTGCCGCGGCCGGCGGCGCGGGCGTTCTGCACCCAGTCCGCGCGCGGATAGGCCTGGCAGATGTAGGTGGCTCCGTGGATGGTCACCGGGGCCACCGGGGTGGTGCGCGGGATGCCCGTCCTGCGGCCGGGAACGGTCAGCAGCTGCATCGGCCCGAAGGGCAGCCCGATGCGGTGGAAGAGGACGACCACCCGGTTGCGGACCCGGTCCTTCCTGGTGATCGTGCGTCGCGTCGTCATGGCAGGCATCCTGCCACGCCCCGGATCTGACGTGTCGTCACACATCGGCGGCCGGTGCCACGGCCTCCCGCAGCCGGCCGCGCAGCCGGGCGCTCGCGTCGTCCAGGCCGGTGAACTCGACGCTCTTGCCGTGCTGCGCGTACGTGCTCTCGACGGCGTCGAGCGCGGCGACGGAGGAGGCGTCCCGGATCCGGGTGCCGGCGAGGTCGATGACGACCCGGTCGGGGTCGCCCGCGTAGTCGAACCGTGCGGCGAGGTCGCTCGCGGACACGAAGACCAGCTCGCCGCCGAGGGCGTAGCCGAGCCGCCCGCCGTCCGGGCCGGTCAGCGGGGTGACGGTGCTCCGGCGGGCGACGCCGCGCGCGAGGACCAGGGCGGCGACGCCCTGCCCGACGGCCTCCCGCCTCTTGTCGGACGGGTGCCCGTCAGGCCGTCGACGAGCCGTGCGGTCGTCATCGACTCCATGATCCCGACCAGCGCCGTGGCGAAGGCGCAGGGCGCGATCACCCGCAGGTGTGCGGGGTGAAGGGCACGTCCGGGATGCCGGGGACGGGCAGCGACGACGGCAGCGTGGCCTTGTCACCCACGGTCGGCACGGCGATCCCGGCGGCGATCAGCGGCTTCGGCGACCCGCAGTGCCGCTGCGGCAACCGGGGCTGCCTGGAGTCGCTCGTCGGCGGCTGGGCGCTCGCCCGCGACCTGCGCGGCCACGGGCAGGGCGACGGGCACGACGCGCGGGACGACATCGACCGGGTCAAGCGCGGCGACAGCGCCGCGGTGGGCGCCCTCAGGACCGCCGGCCGGGTCCTCGCCAGCGGCCGTCGCCTACGCCACCAGCCTGCTCAACCCGGACATCGTCGTCCTCGGCGGCACCCTCAGCAGCTTCGGCGACCACCTCATGGCGGGCGTCCGGGAGGTCGTCCACCAGCGCGCGCTGCCGCCGGCCACCCGGCAGTTGCAGATCGTCCCGACGCGGTACCGCTCCCGGGCCGACATCGCGGGCGCGGCCTCGTCCGCGACCACATCCTGCGCCCGGCGACCCCCGATGCCGCCCTCGCCCGCGGCCGGTCCCCTTCACGGCCTGACCCGCCGCGCGGGGCGGCGCCTCAGGACGCGTCCGCGCCGCCGGGCGGCGGCAGATCGCGGGTGATCTGGTCGATCCTGCGCACCCGCCCGTCGGGCGCGAACCGCACGAAGGCGTAGACCTCGGTGACGATCACCGGTCCCCTGCGCATCTCTGCGCGCAGCGTGTAGCGGACCGCGGCCCCGTCCGGGTCCACGACGCTGTCCTGGACGTCGACGCGTACGTCGAGGACATTGCGCCGGACCGGTCCGGCATGCGCGACGAGCATGTCGCGGGTCATCTCCGCCCCGTCGTTGCACTGGACGACGTCGGGCGAGTGGTAGCGGTCGACGACGGCGGCCGGATCCTCCTCGGACAGCGCCATCTCCCGGGAGAAGCGGACGACGAAGGCAGCGGGGTCGGAGGCGGGGCTGCCGGGCAGTGGACGGGAAGTCATGCGGCCAGTGCAGCACCCGCCGGTCGCAGCCCGCTCCCGCCCCGCGCACGGCGGATGCGAGCGGCGTGCGAGCGATCTGCGAGCCGTCCCGTGCATCGTCGTTCCGCCACGCCGCCCTGCCCGGGCCGCCGGCCGGGCGACTTCTCCCGCTGCCGATGCCCCGGGCCCCCGTCGCTCCGCGTGGCACGCCGGCGGTTCCGGTCCCTCCGGCACCGCCGGCGCGACCGCCGGCGGGCGGGCCGGCCGGATCCGGAGGGGGGACCCGGCCGGCCCTGACGGGGGGCGGCGTGGCCCGAGGCGTGCCCGGCAGGCGACGTGGGCCAGGGCGTGCCCGGCAGGCGGCGTGGGCCAGGGCGTGCACGGCAGGCGGCGTGGGCCAGGGCGTGCACGGCAGGCGACATGGCCCAGGGCGTGCAACTCTCCCTGGCGGGGCGGCTGTCGGGCCGGGCTCCCGCTACGCTGGGCCTCCGGTTCGCCGTGCCGCGTCCGCGGTCGCCGGGGGCCCGCCGCCGGGAGGTCCGCCGTTCGCCGCGGGGCGGTCCGGGCCGCGGGAGACGGGGGTTCGTGCCATGAGGATCGGGGTCCTGGGGCCGCTGCGGGTGACCGTGGACGACCGCCCGGTGGACGTCGGCGGTACGCGGCTTCGTACGCTCCTCGCCCTGCTCGCGCTCGGCGCCGGCCGGACCGTTTCCGTCGAGTCGCTGGTCACCGGGCTGTGGCCGGACGGCGGCCCGGCCGACCCGTCCCATGCGCTCCAGTCGCTGGTGTCCCGGCTGCGGCGGGCGCTGGGCGACGCGCGGGCCCTGCTGGTGGCGGCGGACGGCGGCTACCGCCTCGACGTGCCGCCCGACGCCGTGGACGCGCGGCGCTTCGAGAGGCTCGCCGCGCTGGGCAGGCGGCTGCTCGCCGAGGGGGACGGCCGGCGCGCGGCCGAGGCGCTGCGCGAGGCGCTGGGCCTCTGGCGCGGGGAGGCGCTCACCGGCCTGACGGGCACCGCTCCCGCCGCCGCTGCCGCCGCGCGGCTCGCCGAGGCCAGGGTCGACGCGGTCCAGGCGCGGATCACCGCGGAGCTGCAATTCGCGGCGGACCACGGGGAGGCCGTCGCCGAACTGGAGGCGCTCACCGCCCGCTTCCCGCTGCGCGAGCCGCTGCGGGTGCTGCTGGTGCGCACGCTGCACACGCAGGGGCGGGCCGCGGAGGCGCTGAGCGCGTTCGACGCCTACCGGCGGCTGCTCGCGGACGAGTTGGGCGCCGACCCCGGCCCGGAGCTGCGGGCGGCGCACCTGGCGGTGCTGCGCGGCACGCCCGCGCCCCGGCCGGTCCCGCCCGCGCGCCCGGCGGGGAATCTCCGCGCGCCGCTGAATCGCCTGGTGGGGCGGTCCGCGGAGGTCGGACAGGTCACCGCGCGGCTCGCACAGGGGCGGCTGGTCACGCTGGTCGGCCCCGGCGGGGTGGGCAAGACGCGGCTGGCCGGGGCGGTGGCCGCCGGGGTGGCCGACTCCGCGGGAGGCGGAGTCTGGCTGGTGGAGCTGGCACCGGTGGCCAGGGGGCGGGACCTGGCGAGCGCGGCGGCCGCCGCGCTCGCGCTGCGCCCACCGGGGCCGCACGGCGGTCCCGCCGCGGACGACCCGCTGGGCCCGCTGGTGGAGGCTCTCCGCGGCGGGGAGTGCCTGCTCGTCCTCGACAACTGCGAGCACCTGCCGGCGGAGGTCGCCGCCTTCGCCGAGGAGTTGCTGGGCCGCTGCCCGCGGCTGCGGGTGCTGGCCACGAGCCGTGAGCCGCTCGGGTTGCCGGGCGAGATGCTGTGCCCGGTACGTCCGCTGGAGCTGCCGGAACCGGGGGCGAGCGCCGCGGACTCGGTGGCGCTCCCCGCGGTGCAGCTCTTCGCCGAGCGGGCGGCCGCGGCCCGGCCGGGCTTCGCCGTCCGGGAGGAGAACGTGGCGGCGGTGGTCGAGGTGTGCCGCAGGCTGGACGGGCTTCCGCTGTCGCTCGAACTGGCCGCCGCCCGGCTGCGGACGATGCCGCTGGAGGAGGTCGTACGGCGGCTGACCGACCGCTTCCGGCTGCTGGACGGCGGCAGCCGCGCGGCCGCCGCACGGCACCGCACGCTGGGCGCGGTGGTCGGCTGGAGCTGGGACCTGCTCACCGGGCAGGAGCGGTGGGTCGCCGCGCGGCTGGCGGTCGTCCCGGCGGCGATCTCGCTGGAGACCGCCGAAGGGGTGTGCGCGCGGGGCGGCATGGCCACCGCCGAGGTGCTCGGCCACGTCACGGCGCTCGCCGACAAGTCCCTGCTCCAGGTCGTCGACGGGCCGGTGGCCCGCTACCGGATGCTGGAGACGATCCGCGAGTTCGCCCTGCAACGCCTGGCGGGGAGCGACGAGTCGGCGCGGGCGCGGTCCGACCACGCCGGGTACTGCCTGGAGCTGGCCGAGGGCGCCGCGGACGACCTGCGCGGTGCCGCGCAGCCGGCCTGGGTCGCGCGGCTGTCCGGCGAGCAGGCGAGCCTGCTCGCGGCGCTCCGGCATTTCGTGTCGGAGGCCGACGCCCCACGCGCGGTGCGGCTGGTGGCGGCGCTCGGGTGGCTGTGGACGGTGCAGGGCGCGCACGCCGAGGCGGCGCAGCGGCTGTTGGAGGCCCTGCGGGTGCCGGGCGACGCCCCGCCCGGGCCGCGTGCGACGGCCATGGCCCTGTGCCTGTTCAACCGGCTGATGTCCGGCGGCACCGTCACGCCAGGACCGGACCGGGCGCAGGCGCGGTCGGTGGCGGCCGGTGTCCCGGAGGCGGAGGCGTATCCGGCGCGGGCGCTGATCGAGGTGACACTGGCGCTGTGGGACGACGACGTGCACTCCGGCCTGTGGGCGGCCGACCGCGACCTGCCGGGCTGCGGACCGTGGGCACGCGGCATGCTGCTGATGATGCGCGGCTTCCTGCGCGGCAACCACGGTGAGGTCGCGGGGATGCGCGAGGACCTGGCGGCGGCGGTGGGGGCGTTCCGGGTGTCCGGCGAGCGCTGGGCGGCGGCGCTGGCGCTCACCGCGCTCGCGGACGCCGACGCCGTGCTCGGCGACTTCGACGCCGTCATCGGGGAACTGACCTCCGCCATCGGCCTGCTGCGGGAGCTGGACCCGGAGAACCCGGCGATCTCGCAGCGTGCCGCGCTCGCCACCGCGCGCGTCAGGCGCGGCGACGTCGAGCGGGCGCGGGCCGAGCTGACCGCGATGCTGCGTCCGCTTCCCGGCGCCGCTCCGGCCCGCGAACTGTTCTACGCCCGGGTGGCGCTGGGCAATCTGCACCGGGCGCGCGGTGATCTGGGCGAGGCCGCCGGGGAGTACCGGGCGGCGGTCCAGGAGCTGGACCGGGACGCCTCGGCACCGGTGCTGCTGCGGGCGGTGCTCGGCGCGGCGCTGGCGCACCAGGCGATGGCGGAGGGCGATCCGGAGCGGGCGTTCCGGCACGCCGCGGAGTCCTTCCGGCTGGCCGGCTCCGTACCGGACATGCCGGTGGTGGCCCAGGCCTCGGTGGCCGCGGCCCGGCTGCACCTGGACCTGGGCCGGCCGGACGCGGCGGCGGAGATCGTCGGCGCCGCCGACGTCCTCCGGGGCGCGCCGGACACCCACAACCCCGACGTGGCGCGGGTGGTCGCGCAGACCGTGGCGGCTCTCGACGAGCGCGGGCACGCCGAGCTGTACCGGCGGGGGCGGGCGCTGGACCGCGCGGCGGCCCACGCGCTCGTCGCCTCGTACCTGGCGGACACGGGCCGCGGCGGCGGCCGTCAGTCGCCGTGCATGCCCGCCATGTCGTACGGGTCGGTGACGCCCTCGTAGGCCAGCGTCAGGGACATGCCCTGCGAGGCGTGCACCAGGTTGTGGCAGTGGACCATCCACAGGCCCGGGTTGTCGGCGGTGAAGGCGACCTTCCACACCTCGCCCGGCTTGACGTCGAAGGTGTCCATGGTCAGCGGGCTGCCGGTCACGGCGTCGCCGTTCCGGGACAGGACGCGGACCGAGTGGCCGTGCAGATGCCAGGGGTGGGTGGCCAGGCTGCGGTTGACCACGGTCATCTCCACCCGGTCGCCCTTGCGCACCACGAGGGTCGGCACGTCCGGGAAGGCGTGGCCGTTGACCGTCCAGTCGCGGCCCTTGACCGGCCCGGACAGCGACAGGCCGCGGTCCAGGACGAGGGTGAAGCGGCGGTCGAAGGGGCCCGCGTCCGTGGCCGGACGGGCGGCGGGGCGGCCGTAGGAGAGCAGGTCGAGTTCGGGCCAGGACGCGGTGTCCGGCGCCGCCGCGGCCCTGCCGCCGCCGGGGAGCAGGCGCAGGCCGTGCGCCCGGTCGTCGTCGACCAGCAGCGCGACGGAGGTGGCCGGCATCGTCAGCCGCAGGTCGTAGCGGCCGCCCGCGGCGAGGCTGAGCGCGGTCTGCCGCAGGGTGCCGGGGCCGCCGACGGCGTTGCCGTCCACCGCGTCGAGGGTGAAGGGCGCTCCGGCCAGGGTGAAGCGGTGGGTGACGTTGTCGGTGTTGATCAGCCGCAGCAGGACGGGCTTGCCGGGCGCGACCTGCCGGGTGTCGAGGGTGTCCCGGTCCCCGACGGCGGTCAGGCCGTCGAAGGTGTGCACCGGCACGGAGATGTCGGCCGCAGCGGTCACGCCGGTCGCGGCCCGGGAGCGCGCGGGCCTCGGCGTGACGACGAGCGAGCCGAACAGCCCTTTCTGCACGCCCTGGTTGGAGTCCTGGTGGGTGTGGTACCAGTACGTGCCCGCCTGGGTGGCCAGGAAGCGGTAGGTGAGGCTGTGCCCGGGAGTGACGGCGTCCTGTGTGAGGCCGACGGCGCCGTCCTCGGCGGACGGGACGTCGTAGCCGTGCCAGTGGATCGACACCCCCGCGGATATGTCGACGTTGTGCAGGGTGACCTCGACCAGGTCGCCCTGCACGGCGGTGATCGGCGGGCCGGGCACGGTGCCGTCGAAGGTCCAGGCGGCGACCTTGCGGCCGGAGGCCAGCGTGACCGTCGCCTTGCGGGCCTGGAGGCTGTAGTGGCGCACGGTGCCGCCGGGGGCGGGGGCGGAGGGGCCGGTGAGGGTGGCCACCGAGACGCCCCTCGCGGGCGGGTAGGCGATCGCGGGGCCGCCGCCGGCGTCGGTCGCCGGGGTCCCGGCGAAGGTGGTCAGCGCGCCCGCCACCCCGACCACGAAGGCCACTCCTCCGGCGCCGAGCACGACACCGCGCGGCCGCCCGTCCAGCACCCACCAGGCGGCCACCGCGAGCAGCGCCACCAGCGCGACGGTGACCAGCGCGACGGCCACGGTGACCGGGTAGCCGATCAGCAGTGTCACGACCAGGCCGGACAGGGCGGCGATCCCGGCGGCGAACAGCGGTACGGCCACCGGCGCGGTGTCGCCCTCCAGCGGGCCGCGGGCCAGGGCCGGCCGGAGCAGCCGCCGGGTGGCGACGACCGCGGCGGCCCCGGCGGTGACGGCCTGCAGCGGGAGTTCGAGCAGCGCCTTCTCCTGGACGAACCACCATCCGCCGCCGGTGCCGAGCAGCACCACGAGCACCACGCGTATCGCGGTCAGCAGCACGCCGAGTCCGGTGAGGGAGGCGGCGATCAGCGCCTTGCGGGAGACGGCGGTGGCGCCCGCCGCGAGCCAGGCCGCCGCGGTGAGCGCGACGGCGAGCAGGTCGAGGGTGATCAGGTCAGCAGTCACGGGCGGTGTCCTCGTCGTCCCTGTCTCGCGTCCGGTGGATGAACGTGTGCGGGCCGCACCGCGCCGGGGGTACGGACCCGCAAGGCTCCGCGCACACCGTCCCCGCCGACAGCTCCTTAAATCTAACATGCTGTCAAAGCACGGTGTCCTGAACCCGAGATCCGTGCGGCGGGCCGCACCGCCGCACGGCCCGGCCGGGCACGGACATGCGGATATCCTGACGGCCATGCACGACGACCCGGCGGCCCCGAGCGGCGAGACGGGACGGCGCCGCCGCTCCGACGCCGAGCGGAGCATCGCCGCCATCCTGGACGCCGCACTCGCGTGCGTCCCGCTCGACGGGAACGTCAACATGTCGGCCATCGCCCGCACCGCGGGGGTGAGCCGGGTGACGCTCTACACGCACTTCCCCACCCGCGAGGCGCTCGTCGACGCGGCGCTGGAGCGCGCCTTCACACAGACCTTGGACGCGATCGCACTGCTGCCGCTGGACGACGGCCCGCCGCGCGAGGTGCTCGGGCAGCTGATCGGCTCCTCCTGGCAGGTGCTGGAGCGGCACCGCAACCTCTACCGGGTGGCCTCCACCACGCTGTCGCCGGAGCGGTTGCGCGGCTACGCCGAGTCGGTGCTCGGCACGATAGGGCGGCTGGTGCAGCGCGGCCGCGAGTCGGGCGACTTCCGCACCGACCTGCCGGCCGACTGGCTGGTCGCGACCGTCTACACGCTGATGCACCTGGCCGCCGAGGAGGTCGCCGAGGGCCGCCTGGAGCCCGGCGCGGCCGGCGATCTGGCGAGCCGGACGATCCTCTCGCTGATGACGGCCGGCGCCACGCCGTAGGCCCCTACGTGTCAACGGCCGTACGCTGCACGGATT
Organism: Streptomyces sp. NRRL F-5123; assembly: GCF_000721495.1. Classification (GTDB taxonomy): domain Bacteria; phylum Actinomycetota; class Actinomycetes; order Streptomycetales; family Streptomycetaceae; genus Actinacidiphila. The sequence continues at coordinate 299,202 of NZ_JOHY01000001.1, read as the reverse complement.
CCGGGACAACCCCTAGGTTCCCCCCAGGGGCCGGGTAGGGCGGGTCCCGGCTCGCTACCCTGGGCGCGCAGACAGAGTCAGCCGGTGTCGTTCCGTCACGGCCGGATTCCGGCATGCCCGCATTCCGAAAGGACGCCCCGCCATGCGCAAGGTCTTCCTCGTCCTGTGTGTCCTGCTGCTCGTCGCGATAGGCGTGCAGTTCTACCTCGCCGGCGTCGCCGTCTTCACCAAGCCGCAGACGGACAGCACCTTCGACGCGCACAAGGTGAACGGGGAGATGATCATCCTGCCGCTGGCCGTGGTCGCGACCGTCGTCGGCGCCGTGGCCAAGGTGCCCCGCAAGCTGATCGGCACCACCTTCCTGATCGCGCTGCTGGTGCCCGTGCAGGTCCTCATCAACACCATCGGCGGCCGGGACGACGACAAGAGCACCACCGCCGGCACCGTCATCATGGGCTTCCACGTGATCAACGGCCTTATCATCCTGCTGGTCGCCCGCGCCGCGTTCGACGGCACCCGCGCCCTGATGAAGTCCGGCTCCGGCACGCGGTCCGCCGTCACGCCCGCGGCCCCGGACACCGGCTCCGAGTCGGCCGCCGACCCGGTCGGCTGACACCCGCGCCGACTCGCGGCGCCTCTTGTCCGGTGGCCGTCTCCTCGCCTGTCAGAGGAGACGGCCACCGCTGCCTTTCCGGCCGCGGCTCCGGCACGATCCCAACCGTCCTGACAGCTCGTCGAATTGGCGTGCTTTCAGTACGGTGAGCACTCCCGGCCCGGGATCCCTCCGGTCGGATACCATGAGTGGATCACCGAGTTGCACAGAACAACTGCCCCCACGGCCTCCCTCGCCGCGGCGGCGGCGCGCCGATCAAGGGTTGTCCCTCGCAACCCACGGAGGTGGTAATGCACACCGGACCGCACCATGTGCTGGAAATGGCGATGGACGGCCTGTTCAGGCAACGTGGTGTGCTGGATCCGTCGCGGGTCGTGCCGGGACTCGGGGCCTCGCTCTCGGAGTCGCTCGCGCTCGGGTACCTGTCCGGCGGACCGTGCGTGCAGCACGAACTCGGCTCGTACCTCGGTCTGGAGAAGAGCACCGTGAGCCGGCTGGTGGCCGGCATGACGGACAAGGGGTGGGTCGAGCGCTCCCGCGACCCCAGCAACCGGCGCTTCCAGAAGGTGGTGCTGACCGGTACGGGCCGCGAGGTCGCGGTCCGGATCGCCGACGCGATGCGGCTGCGGCACGAGCGCTGGCTCGCCGCGCTGTCCGCGGAGGAGCAGCACGCGCTGGCCGTCGGACTGCCCGCGCTGGTACGGGCCATGTCGGCGGAGTTCGAGGCCGGGGAGGGCGCCGGCTGAGGCCCGCGCCTGCCGGGCGCCGCGGTCAGGTGCGGGACGCGGGGGCCGGCGAGGAGAGCGGGACGCCGCGTACCAGCTGGACCATGACCACGACGACGCCCGCCGTCACGCACTGGTCGCTCAGGTTGAAGATGCCGCCGTGCCCGACCTGGATGAAGTCCAGCACCGCTCCCCGTCCGAAGCCCGGGGTGCGGAAGAGCCGGTCGGCGAGGTTGCCGCCCGCGCCCGCGAAGACCAGCCCGAGCCCGACGGCCCAGCCGGTGGAGCGTATCTCCGGCGCCTTGCGGGCGATGAAGGCCAGTACGCAGATCGCCAGCAGGGTGAAGACCAGCGTCGCGCGCGGCGCGAAGGAACCGGCGGCCCCCGAGTTGCGGTAGGCCGTGAAGGTGACCAGCCCGCCGAGCAGGTGGCTGGGCTGGTGGCCCTCCACCAGCTCCGCCGCGACCGCCTTGGTGGACTGGTCGAGGGCGATCCCCGCCGCCGCCGTGATCCACAGCGCACGCTGCGCCACACCCCAGCCCGGCATCGGCAGCCTCCCGCGTCCTCGTCGCCCGCCCACGAGCCTACGCCCGCGGCGCGCCGCCTCCCACAGCTGCCTCCGGCGGCCGTCCCCACGGCAGCTCCCACCGCCCTCCCCCGCCCGGGTCGCCCGGCCGCTTCCGGACATCCCCCCGAACGGCCCCGCTGCCCGGCGCCGCGGGCGGGAAGGCTGGTGCGGGACGACTCCCACGCCGCCTGGAGGCCAGCATGCCCGACGCATCCGAACCCGCGACGCCCCCCACGCTCGCCGGCCCGGCCCTGCCCGACGACGAGCTGCGGGCCCTCGACGCCCACTGGCGGGCCGCGAACTACCTCGCGGTCGGCCAGATCTACCTCATGGACAACCCGCTGCTCACCGAACCGCTGCGCGCCGAGCACATCAAGCCGCGGCTACTGGGCCACTGGGGCACCTCCCCCGGGCTGAACCTGGTGCACACCCACCTCAACCGGGTGGTCCGCGCCCGCGGCCTGGACGCGATCTGCGTGTGGGGCCCCGGCCACGGCGGGCCCGCGGTGCTGGCGAACTCCTGGCTGGAGGGCAGCTACACCGAGACCTACCCCGACGTGACGCGGGACGCCGCGGGCATGGGGCGGCTCTTCAAGCAGTTCTCCTTCCCCGGCGGCGTGCCCTCGCACGTCGCGCCCGAGACACCGGGCTCCATCCACGAGGGCGGCGAGCTGGGCTACGCGCTCAGCCACGCGTACGGCGCCGCGCTGGACAACCCCGACCTGCTGGTCGCGTGCGTGATCGGCGACGGCGAGGCCGAGACCGGGCCGCTCGCGGCCTCCTGGCACGGCAACAAGTTCCTCGACCCCGTGCACGACGGCGCGGTGCTGCCGATCCTGCACCTGAACGGCTACAAGATCGCCAACCCCACCGTCCTGGCCCGCCTCCCGCGACCGGAGCTGGACGAGCTGCTGCACGGCTACGGCCACGAACCGCTCCACGTCGTCGGCGACGACCCCGCCGAGGTGCACCGCGCGATGGCCGCGGCGATGGACACCGCCCTGGACCGCATCGCCGCCTTCCAGGACACCGCCCGCACCGGCGGTTCCACGGAGCGGCCGCGCTGGCCGGTCATCGTGCTGCGCACGCCGAAGGGCTGGACGGGCCCGAAGGAGGTCGACGGGGAGCCCGTCGAGAACACCTGGCGCGCCCACCAGGTGCCGCTGGCCGGCGTCCGCGACAACCCCGGGCACCTGCGGCAGCTGGAGGAGTGGCTGCGCTCGTACCGCCCGGCCGAGCTGTTCGACGAGGACGGCCGCCCGCGCCCGCAGGTCCTGGAGTGCGTACCGGCCGGCGAGCGGCGGCTCGGCGCCAACCCGCACGCCAACGGCGGGCTACTGCTGCAACACCTCCCGCTGCCGCCGCTGGACCGCTTCGCCGTGCCCGTCGACACCCCCGGCGGCTCGCGGCACGAGCCCACCCGGGTCCTCGGCGAGCTGCTGGACCTGGTCATGGCCGAGACCGCCGGCCGCCGCGACTTCCGGCTCGTCGGGCCCGACGAGACCGCGTCCAACCGGCTGCAGGCGGTCTACCGGTCGACCGGCAAGGCCTGGCAGGCGGAAGTCCTCGCCGTCGACGAGAACCTGGACCGGCACGGCCGGGTCATGGAGATCCTCTCCGAGCACACCTGCCAGGGCTGGCTGGAGGGCTACCTCCTGACCGGCAGGCACGGCCTGTTCTCCTGCTACGAGGCCTTCGTGCACATCGTCGACTCGATGGTCAACCAGCACATCAAGTGGCTGCGCACCACCCGCAAACTGCCCTGGCGCCGCCCGATCGCGTCGCTCAACTACCTGCTCACCTCGCATGTGTGGCGGCAGGACCACAACGGCTTCTCGCACCAGGACCCCGGCTTCATCGACCACGTCCTCAACAAGGCGCCCGAGGTCGTCCGGGTCTACCTGCCGCCGGACACCAACACCCTGCTGTCGGTCGCCGACCACGTCCTCGCCTCGCGCGACTACGTCAACGTGGTGGTCGCGGGCAAGCAGCCGTCCTTCGACTGGCTGCCGATGGACGCCGCGATCGCGCACTGCGCGCGCGGCGCGGGCCTGTGGGAGTGGGCCGGCAGCGAGGACGTGCGGCGCGGGCCCGACGTGGTGCTGGCGTGCGCGGGCGACGTCCCCACCCTGGAGGTGCTGGCCGCGGCCCAACTGCTCCGGCACCACCTGCCGCAGCTGGCCGTACGGGTCGTCAACGTCGTGGACCTCGCGCGGCTGCTGCCCCGGGACGAGCACCCGCACGGCATGTCGGACGCGGAGTACGACGCGCTCTTCACCCCGGACAAGCCGGTGATCTTCGCCTACCACGGCTACCCGTGGCTGATCCACCGGCTCGCCTACCGCCGCCGCGGCCACGCGCACCTGCACGTGCGCGGCTACAAGGAGATCGGCACCACCACCACGCCGTTCGACATGGTGCTGCGCAACGACCTGGACCGCTACCGCCTGGTCATGGACGTCATCGACCGCGTCCCCGGGCTGGCGGTCACCGCCGCGGGGGTCCGGCAGCACATGGAGGGGATCCGGCTGCAGCACCACGCATGGATCCGCGAGCACGGCGTGGACCTGCCGGAGGTCGCGGAGTGGCGCTGGCAGGGCTGACCGCCCCGCGGCCCGCACCGCCCGGTCAGCGCGGGACGCGGGTCCGGCCGGGGGAGGCGCCCGCCTCCGCGGCGAGGTCCGCGAGCACGGTCAGTGCCGCGGCCAGCCCGCCCGCGTCGCCGACGGCTTCGAGCAGCCGGGCGTGGTCGGCGGCGACCAGGGCGGCCACCCGCTGGTGCAGCGCCCGGCCGCGCGGGGCCAGGTGCAGCAGCACCCGGCGGCGGTCGCCGGGGTCGGCCCGGCGGTGGACCAGGGTGTCGGCGACCATCTTGTCGACCAGCTTGGTCAGGCTCGGCGCGGGCATCAGCGCGTAGTCGGCGATCTCCGACATGGGCAGCCCGCCGGCCCCGGCGACCGCGCTGAGCACCCGCCACTGCTCGACCGAGCAGCCCTCGGCCGCCAGCACCTCCGACTGCCGTGCCACGACGAGTCGTTCGGCGCGGCTGAGGACGAGCGCGAGGTCGCGTCCGGGCTGCCGCGGCGGCTGCGAGGGCATGTTTGCCGGTGTCCTTTCCCGGGGCTACTGTTCGGCCACATTAGGAGGTCTCCGCAAGGGTGCCGGGACCGGGTCCGACATTCCCCGCCGTCCGCCGTGCCGCGCCGCCGCGCGCCGCCCACGTGCCCTCGCCCCCTCCGGAGGTGGCCGCATGCTCCCGCCGGCCCGCAGCCTCCGCACCGCGCCGCCGGGCGGGTCCGCCGCGTCCGGCGCGGACCGGCCGCTGACGGTGGCCCTGGTGGTGCCGCTGCACGGCCCGGGCGGCATCCTCGGGCCGTCCTGCGAGCTGGCCGCGCAGCTCGCCGCGGAGGAGCTGAACGCGGCCGGCGGGGTGGCGGGCCGGCCGGTGCGGCTGGTCCCGGTGGACGGGGCGGGGCCGCCTCGGCAGGTGGCCGACGAGGTCGAGGCGCTGGTGCGGCTGGGGGCGGTCGACGCGGTGGTCGGCTGGCACATCTCCGCGGTGCGACGGGAGCTGGCCCCGCGGGTCGCGCACCTGGTGCCGTACGTCTACACCGCGCAGTACGAGGGCGGCGAGCGCACCCCGGGCGTCTTCCTGACCGGCGAGACGGACCGCCGCCAACTGGGCCCCGCGATGCGGATGCTGGCGGAGGCGACGGGGGTGCGGCGCTGGTTCACGGTCGGCAACGACTACGTGTGGCCGCGCGTCACGGCGGCCGCGGCCCGGCGGTACGCGCGGGGCTGCGGCGGGCGCACGGTGGGCGAGGCGCTGCTGCCGCTGGGCACCGCCGACTTCGGCCCGGTGCTGCGGCAGATCGAGCGAGCGGAGGCGGACGCGGTGCTGATGCTGCTGGTGGGCGCGGACGCGGCCGGCTTCAACCGGGCGTTCGCCGCCCGCGGGCTGCCTGCCCGCTGCCAGCGGCTGAGCACCCACATGGACGAGAACATCCTGCTGGCCAGCGGCGCCGACGGCACCGCGGGGCTGTGGGCGGCAGCGGGCTACTTCGCATCGCTGGCCACCGCGCAGTCGCTGGACTTCGCCGGGCGGCTGGCCGGCCGCTTCGGGCTGGACGCCCCGGTCGTGGGCAGCCTCGGCGAGTCCTGCTACGAGGGGCTGCGGCTGCTGGGCGCGCTGGCCGCGCTCGCGGGCGGCTGCGACGTACGGGCGATGCACGCGGTACGGCAGTCGGTCGGGTACGAGGGCCCGCGCGGCGCGCTGCGGTTGCGCGGCAGCCACCTGGACCAGCCCGTCTACCTCGCCAGGGCGGACGCCTTCGACTTCGCGGTCCTCGCGCAACTGTGACCTCACTCCTCCCCGCGGGGGCCTCCAACGGCCGTGCACGGCCCGGGCATTGACAGTACCTTCCGCAGGAAATATTTTCTGGGGGAAGCATCTGCCCGGCGGCCGTACCCGCGACGGCGCCCGGCGGCCCGCCGCGGCGGGCGGCCCGTACCCCCCGCGGCCCGGAATTCCAGGCCGGCACCCCCGGGTCCGCGGCAGGAATGCGCGCGTCTTTCCGCGCGCCGGGACAACCCCTTTTCTCGATTTCTCTGCCTTTCTTTCTACGCGCGTCACGCTTATTCCCTCCCGGTCATCCCTTTTAAAGAGCCGGACATCGCCGGGAAACACGCGAGCGGGACTCTTCCAACGCCGCCGGGGCCCCCGCCCGGGCGGCGGAACCACGACCCGCGGACGTAAAAAGGGGAGTTCTCGTGACGGACACGGTCGACACCTCCGCGCCCCCCGGCGGCGCCACCGGCACCAGGACCCGCCGGTACAGCAACTGGGCGCGGAACACCACACTGGAGGACTACTCGCTGCGCTACGCGCCGAAGTCCTTCCGCCGCTGGACCCCTTACGTGGTGGCCACCACCGCGCTCGGCGGCATCGCCTACCTCGCCGACTTCGCGATCGGCGGCTCCATCGCCATCTCGCACGGATTCGGCAGCGCGCTGCTGGCGATTCTCGCCGCCGCGGTCACCATCTTCCTCACCGGAATTCCGATCTCGTACTACTCCGCCCGCTACTCGATCGACATGGACCTGCTGACCCGGGGCGCGGGATTCGGCTATCTCGGCTCCACGCTGACGTCGATCATCTACGCCAGCTTCACCTTCATCTTCTTCGCCCTCGAAGGCTCGATCATGGCCCAGGCGCTCGAACTGGGCCTGCACATCCCGCTGGCCGTGGGCTATCTGATCTGCGCGCTCATCATCCTGCCGCTGGTGTTCTACGGGATGACCGCGCTGTCGAAGATGCAGGTGTGGACGCAGCCGGTATGGCTGGTGCTGATGGTGGCGCCCTTCGTGTCGATCGCGGTCCAGGACCCGCACGCCTTCTCGCGGTTCACCCACTTCGCCGGCGACTCGCCGACCGGCTCGTCGGTCAGCCTGCTGGGGGTGGGCGCGGGCGCCGGTGTGGCGCTGTCGCTCATCGCGCAGATCGGCGAGCAGGTCGACTACCTGCGCTTCATGCCCGACAAGACGCCCGCCAACTCCCGCCGCTGGTGGAGCGCGGTGCTGGCGGCGGGGCCGGGCTGGGTGGTGCTGGGCGCGGCCAAGCAGATCGGCGGCGCCTTCCTCGCCTTCTACATCGCCGGGCACGTCGGCCTGAGCAAGGCGAACGAGCCGATCCAGCAGTTCGTCTCGGGCATCCACACGTTCGCCGCGCCGGTCGCGCTGGGGCTGGCGACCTTCTTCGTGATCCTCTCCCAGATCAAGATCAACACGACAAACGCGTACTCCGGCTCGCTGTCCTGGTCCAACTTCTTCTCCCGGCTGACGCACCGCCACCCCGGCCGGGTCGTCTACATCTTTCTCAACGTCGGGATCGCGCTCGCCCTGATGGAGGGCGGCGTCTTCGGGTTCCTCAACACCGTGCTGGGCTTCTACTCCAACGTGGCCATCGCGTGGATCGGCGCGGTCGTCGCCGACCTGGTCATCAACAAGCCGCTGGGGTTCAGCCCGTCCTACGTCGAGTTCAAGCGCGCGCACCTGTACAACTTCAACCCGGTGGGCTTCGGTTCGATGCTGATGGCCTCCGCCGTCTCCATCGCCGCCTACTTCCACGCCTTCGGCGAGTACGCCAAGGCCTTCTCGCCCTTCATCGCACTGCTGGTCGCGATGGTGCTGTCGCCGCTGCTGGCGGTGGCCACCAAGGGCCGCTACTACATCGCGCGCGTCGACGACCAGCCCGAGCCGCTCTTCGCCGAGGACGGGCTGCTGTCGGCGGTGACGCTGACCTGCTCGGTGTGCGCGGAGGACTTCGAGCGCCCGGACGTCGCCGGCTGCCCCTTCCACGCCGGGGCGGTGTGCTCGCTGTGCTGCAGCCTGGAGAAGGACTGCCACGACATGTGCAAGTCGGGCGGGCCCGGCGGCGGCCCGGTCGATCTCGGGATGCCCGCGCCCGCCGGCGGCTGACGCCGGCTCACCACCCCCGTTCCCGGACACGTTTGCGGACGTCCGACGTGCCGGCCCGCGGCTGATGCCGCGGGCCGGCACTTTGCTTGCGTCAGGGGTCTTTACGGCGTCCCCGTCGATGGCCTAGAACGACAGTCATCCGATGTTATGCCAGTCGCGCACCCTGTTCGGGCACGCGGACGTCATGCTGCGCAGGGAACCCGGCAGGAAGCGGGCACATTCATCGGACAACTACGGCGCCGCCGTAGACCGAGAGCCGTATCGACGCCCTGGAGGGCATCGTGCAGATATCTCCCCGCCGACCCCGGCGGGTTCCGTACAGACGGGCCGTCGCGCTCTGCACGGCCGCGCTCACCGCCCTCGCGGGCGCGGCCGTGCTGGACGCGGGCTCCGCCACCGCGGCCACCGGGCCCACCACCGCATGGCGGCACGGGCAGTTCGACCTCGACACGTCCGGCGTGGTCAGCCGCTCGAACCTCGTCCTCGGCGCGCCCGACCTGAACCCCACCGCGTCGGTGCCGCTCGGCAACGGCGCGCTGGGCGTGGCCGCGTGGGCGGAGAACGGCTTCACCGCCCAGCTCAACCGCTCCGACACCATGCCCGACCGCAAGTCGCCGGGCCGGCTCACCATCCCCGGCCTGTCGGTCATCTCGCACGCCGCCGACTTCCACGGCGAGCTCGACCTCACCGACGGGGTGCTGCACGAGTCCGGTGGCGGCATGTCGCTCACCGCATGGGTGTCGGCGGACAAGGACGAGCTGGTCGTCGACGTCTCCGGCGCCGACCCGGCCGTCCCGCAGACCGCGAGCATCAGCCTGTGGTCGCCCCGCAAGCCCGCCGCCGCCGTGTCCGGCACCGTCGGCACCCTCGCGGAGACCTGGACGGACCAGGCCCCGCCGATCGGCACCGGCAAGACCTTCGGCTCCCTCGCCGCCGTCACCGCCGGCGGCCGCCGGGTGAGCACCACGGTGGCGAGCCCCACCGAGGTGAAGGTCGGCTTCACCCCGCACGCCGACGGCACCTTCCGGGTCGTCGTCGCCTCCCCCGGCTGGACCGGCGGCACCCCGAAGGCCGCGGCCCAGGCCGCGGCGAAGGTCATCGGCAAGGACGCCACCGCGTCCACCGGGAAGCTGCTGAAGGGCCAGGACCGCTGGTGGGGCGACTTCTGGTCGCACACCGGCCTGATCTCGATGACCTCGGCCGACGGCAGCGCCGACTACATCGAGAACCTCCGCACGCTCTACCTCTACGAGGAAGCGGCGTCGATGAAGGAGGGCATCCTGCCGGGCAGCCAGGCCGGCGAGGCCGACATGTTCGCATGGAACAAGGACGGCCAGACCTGGACCCCGTCCGCGTACTGGCTGTGGAACCTGCGCACCCAGATCGCGTCCAACATGAGCAGCGGCAACTACCGGCTCAACACCCCGATCCTCGACATGTACGCCGACGACCTGCCGGCCGTCGAGGCGTGGACCAAGCAGCAGATGGGCGGCCGACCCGGTGCCTGCGTGCCGGAGACGATGCGCTTCAACGGCAACGGCATCTCCCCCGGCCCCGGTGAGAACGGCTCGTGCAGCGAGCCCGGCAGCCCCAACTGGAACGCGCTGGACATCTCCTCGGGCCCGGAGATCGCCCTGTACATGTGGGAGCAGTACCAGGGAACCGGCGACAAGGCCCAGCTCGAGCGCTACTGGCCGTTCATCAAGTCCGTCACCGAATTCCAGCTCGCCTACCAGAAGCCGGGCGCCGACGGCCTGCTGCACGCCGACGCCAACGCGCACGAGACGCAGTGGGCGGTGCAGGACCCGACGACCGACATCGCCGTCGACCGCGCCGTCCTCCCCCTCGTCGGGCAGATCGCCGGCATCCTCGGCAGGGCCGGGGGCGCCGACAAGGACCTGGTGTCCCGGGTCGGCACCGCGCTGAAGCAGATCCCGCCCTACCCGCGCACCGACCAGGCCACCCGCAGCAAGCTGCTCAACCCCGGCTACACCGAGGCGGAGACGGCGGCGGCCGACGCGACCGGCACGGACATGATCGCGATCTCGTACGAGCCGGCCGCCGAGCGCCGCAACGGCGAGAACATCGAGCTGGAACCGCTGTGGCCGTGGAACACCGTCAGCGACCAGGACCCGAAGCTCTTCGCGCTGGAGCAGCGCTCGTACGACCACCGGCCCAACAAGGGCGGCAACGACTGGTCGATGGACGCCGTCGACGCGGCCCGGCTGCAGGACCCCGCCGAGGTGCGCGCCGCCCTGGTCTCGATCACCGAGGGGCACCAGGTCTACCCCAACGGCTTCGCCGACCTGGGGAACTCGGTGGGCTTCCAGCCCTACATCGAGCAGGAGTCCGGCGCCGCGACCGCCGTCGCCGAGGCGCTGGCGCAGAGCTACGACGGCATCGTGCGCTTCGCCCCGGCCTGGCCCGCCGACTGGAACGGCGCGGGCAGCGTCTACCTCCAGGGCGGTGGCAAGGCGGACGTGCAGGTACAGGGCGGGCAGCTGACGACCGCCGCGATCGAGGCCGCCGCCACCGGCAGTCTGACGGTCAAGAACCCGTGGCCGGGCAAGGCGACCGAGGTCGTGGACGGCAAGAGCGGCAAGGCGGTCGTCGAGGCGAGCACCGCCGGCCTGCTGACCGTGCCGGTCGAGAAGGGGAAGACGTACGTGGTGCAGCAGACCGCCGCGCCGACCGCGGACCTGCCCTTCGCCCCCGTCACCGGCACCGCCCCGAAGGCGGCCAGGCACCTGGGCGGCGTGCAGCTCGGGCTGGACGCCGCAGTGAAGTCCGGCAGCGCCACCGTCGGCACCGTGCTCGGCGGCACCGACCGCGACTTCGGCCTCTCGCTGACCGGCGCCACGGCCGCGGCCCCCGGCGACGTCGCCGGGTTCACCGCCCGCACCGCGGACACCGACATGGCGTTCGACGTCGGCGACGACGTCGCCGCCACCGGCTCCTACGGCGCGACGGTGGACGTCTCGTACTACGACGCGGGGAGCGGCTCGCTGTCGGTGCAGTACGACGCGGGCGCCGGCGACCGCTACCACGAGGCCGGCACCATCGCGCTGACCGGCAGCGGCACCTGGAAGTCCGCGAAGGTCACGCTCGACGGGGCCTGGTTCGGCGGCCTGCAGGCAGGCGGCGGCGACCTGCGGCTGCACTCGGCCGCCGGGCCCTTCAGCGTGCACAGCGTGGGCCTGACCGTCACCGGCGCCTGGGTGCCCGACCGGCACGCCTTCCCGCCGGCCCCGGTCGTCACGACCCCGCGCACCGGAGCCACCGTCAAGCCGGCCTCCGCGGTCTCCGGCACGTCCGTGCCGAACGGCACCGTGACCGTGACGGAGGTGTCCGGGCCGCTGTGCAGTGCGACGGCGGACGGCACCGGGGCCTGGAGCTGCGCCCCCGAGGGCGGCTTCACGCCGGGGCGGCAGACCCTCACGGCCACCGTCGCCGACCCGTCCGGCCTGACCGGCGACGCGTCGGCCCCGGTCGCCTTCGACGCCTCCGACCTGCCGCCGGGCACCGCCGTGGTCGGCGCGGTCGTCGGCGAGGACGACCACGCGTACGGGATGAGCCAGGACGAGCGGCCCTCGGGCGGCTTCGACGGCCCGACGACCGCCTCGGTGATCGGCGGACTGTCCGCGCGCACCAGCACCCAGAGCAACGTCTACTTCGACATCGACGACTCGATCGCCCACGCCGGGTACTACTCGGCCGCCTTCACCGTCTCCTACTACGACCAGGGCACGGGGTCGTTCTCCGTGCAGTACGACAACGGCACCTCCGACCCGTACAAGTCGACCGCGGGCATCCAGCTGACCGGCAGCAACACCTGGAGGACCGCCACCGTGACCGCCGACGACGCCTACTTCGGCGGGCAGCAGCACTCCGCCGCCGACTTCCGGCTGCGCAACGGCGGCGGGCAGGTGACGGTGCACAGCGTCGCGGTGCGGATCAGCGGCGACGGGGTGCCGGACAGCACGCTGTTCGCCCCGCCGGTGACCGTCTCCTCCCCCGCGGCGGGCGCCGCCGTCGGCGCCGCCCCGGCCGTCACCGGGACCGCCGAGCCGGGTGCGCAGGTCGCCGTGACGGCGGACGGCGCGGCGCTGTGCACCGCGTCCGCCGGTACGGACGGCAGCTGGACGTGCACCGCGGGCGAGCCGCTCGCCGCCGGACCGCACACCCTGAAGGCGACCGCCACCGACCCGACCGGCACCCCCGCCGCTCCGGCCACCGTGGCGGTCACGGTGACCTGACACACCGACGCAAGGGAGTGCGCACGCGGGGGACGGTCCGGCAGGGCCCGCCCCCCGCGTCGCGCGTGCTACGCGTGGCCGGCGATGCCGCGCGGGCTGTAGTGCTCCTCCAGGCGGCGGCAGTCGTCGTCGCTCAGCTCCACCGCGACCGCGGCGACCGCGTCGGCGAGGTGCTGCTGCTTCGTCGCACCGACGATCGGCGCGGTCACGCCGGGCTGCCGCAGCAGCCAGGCGAGCGCGATCTGCGCGGGGCTGACGCCGTGCTCCGCGGCGACGGCCGCGACCGCCTCGACGATGTGCCGGTCGCCGTCCTGGTAGAGCGTCTTGCCGAACTCGTCGGTCTCGCTGCGGGCGCTGGTCGCGTCCCACGGCCGGGTCAGCCGGCCGCGCGCCAGCGGGCTCCACGGGATGACGCCGACGCCCTGGTCCGCGCACAGCGGCAGCATCTCCCGCTCCTCCTCGCGGTAGAGCAGGTTGTAGTGGTCCTGCATGCTGGCGAAGCGCGTCCAGCCGTGCCGCTCGGCGGCGTACTGCATCTTGGAGAACTGCCAGGCGTACATCGAACTCGCCCCGATGTAGCGGGCCTTGCCCGCCTTCACCACGTCGTGCAGCGCCTCCATCGTCTCCTCGACGGGGGTGTGCGGGTCGAAGCGGTGGATCTGGTAAAGGTCGACGTGGTCGGTGCCGAGCCGGCGCAGGCTGTGGTCGATCTCGGTCAGGATCGCCTTGCGGGACAGGCCGCCGCCGTTGGGGCCGGGCCGCATCCGGCCGTGCACCTTCGTGGCGAGCACGATGTCGTCGCGGGACGCGAAGTCGCGCAGCGCCCGGCCGACGATCTCCTCGCTGGTGCCGTCGGAGTAGACGTTCGCGGTGTCGAAGAAGTTGATCCCCGCCTCGACGGCCTGCCGGACGAACGGCCGGCTCGCCTCCTCGTCGAGCGTCCAGCTGTGGTTGCCGCGGTCCGCGATGCCGTAGCTCATGCAGCCGAGGCAGATACGGGAGACGTCGAGTCCGGTGGTCCCGAGCTTCACATAGTCCATGGCCGGAAGCCTACGTTCCCGCCCGCGGCGTCAGGCGGCGAGTGCCGCGCGGGCCGCGGCGCCGGCCTGCCGGGCGTAGCCGCCGCCGAACAGGACGGTGTGGACCAGCAGTGGGAAGAGCTGGTGCAGCGGGACGCGGGCCGCGGCGCCGGGGGCGAGCGGGGCCGCCTCGTCGTAGGCGGCGAGGACGCGGTCCAGGTGCGGGCAGCCGAACAGCCGCAGCATCGCGAGGTCGGTCTCCCGGTGGCCGCCGTGCGCGGCCGGGTCGATCAGCCGCACCTCGCCGTCCGCGCCCCACAGCACGTTGCCGCTCCACAGGTCGCCGTGCAGCCGGGCGGGCGGTTCGGCGGGCCCGGCGATCTCCGGCAGCCGCACGCACACCCGCTCCACCGCGGCGGCGTCCGCGGCGCCGATCTCCCCGGCGTCGACCGCCGTCCGCAGGTACGGCAGGACCCGGTGCTCGGCGTACCAGCGCGGCCAGTCGGCGCGGCCGCCGCCGGGCGCGTTGCGCATCGGGGCGGCGCCGATGTACGCCTCGGCCGGGCCGCCCGGTGGCGCGGCGCCGAACGCGGGGGCACCCGCCGCGTGCAGGGCCGCGAGGCCGCGGCCGAAGCGCTCGGCGGCGGCGGGGGTGGCCGCGCCCTCCGCGACCCGGTCGGTCACCAGCCACTGCGCGTCGCGGCCGCGGACCGGGGGGATCCGCACCGCGCGGGCCGCCGCGAGCCACTCCAGGCCCGCGGCCTCGGCGGCGACCGCGCCGGGGGCGGTGGCGTGCTTGGCCATCACGACCCGGCCGCCGTCGACTTCGACCTCGGCGAGGGCGCCGGACACCCGGCGCTCGGCGGTGACCCGCAGCCCGGTGAGCCGGGCGACCGCGGTGCCCGCCGCGCCGCCGCTCATCCCTCCAGGTGCTCGCGCACCCAGTCCAGCAGGCCGGGAGAGGCGTCCTCGATCATGGCCAGCACCGCGTCGAAGCCGGCCGGGCCGCCGTAGTACGGGTCAGGTACGTCCGTGCCGTCGGCGTCCGGGTCGAACGAGCGCAGCAGCCGGACTCGTGACGGGTCGTCGACGAGCGCCCGCAGCGCCTTCTCGTGCCCGCGGTCCATCGCGACGAGCAGGTCCGCGCGCAGGTGGCCGGTGCCGACCTGGGCGGCGACGTGCCCGACGGGGTAACCGTGCCGGGCGAGCGCCTCCCCGGCCCGCTCGTCGATGCCCTCGCCCTCGTGCCAGTCCCCGATCCCGGCGCTGCTGACCCGCACCTCGCCCGCGAGGCCCGCCTCGCGCAGCTTCTCCCGGAAGACCAGCTCGGCGGAGGGAGAGCGGCAGATGTTCCCCGTACAGACGAAGCAGATGTGCACGGGCCTCAGCCTACGACGGGCCGCCCGGTCTCAGCCCGGTGGGCGGTGGCCGATCGTCATGCCGGGCCGGCGGCGGTGGACGGTCAGATAGGTCAGCCCCGCGCCGCCCGCGGTGAGGGAGCGGCGGGCGCCGTGCGGCAGCCATGCGAGGGAGCCCTCGGCGAGCGGTTCGGGCGCGTCGCCGCCCGCGAGTTCACCGCTGCCGCCGAGGACCAGCACGAGCACGTCGAGGTCGGACTCGACGTGCGGCGCGACCCGCGCGCCGGGCCCGAGCCGTACGACGTTGGCGTCGAGCTGCCGCCCCGGCTCGCTGAGCTTCCACACCACGCCGCCGGCTTCCCCCGCGCCCCCGGCCGCCGCGCGGGCGTCGCCCAGCACCCGGGCCCGCTCGGACCCCGGATCGGACGGTCGTTCGGACGGTGGCGCCATCTGTGCCTCCCTGAGCCCGCGGACAGTCCCGGAATTATTACATGTAGCATTCGTGAAAAATCTCGACGGGCCTCCACCTGGGGCTCCACGGGACGGACGGAGGTCGAGGTGGGGGATCCGGAGGAGCGGTTCCGCGGGGCGCGGCGGCGGGCGGTGCTGGACGCGGTGCGGGCGGCGGTCGAGCCGCAGGGCGTCGCGGAGCTGGCCAATGCGCTCGGGGTGCACGTCAACACCGTCCGCTTCCACCTGGACGCCCTGGTCGCCGAAGGCGCCGTCAGTCGCCGCACGCAGCGCCCCGCGGGGCGCGGGCGGCCGCGCACCGTCTACACCGGCGCGCCCGGGATGGACCGCGGCGGCGCCCGCGGCTACCGGCTGCTCGCGCAGGTGCTGGTCGGCGGGCTCGCCGCGAAGGACGCGCAGGGGCGCGGGGACGCGGAGGCGGCAGGGCACGCGTGGGGCGGCTTCCTGGTCGACGTGGCGCAGCCCCCCGCGACGACCGGTGCGGCGGCCGCCGCCCGGCTCGCCGCGCTGCTGGCCGACCTCGGGTTCGAGCCCGCCGTCGAGCCGGACGCGATCCGGTTGCGGCACTGCCCCTTCCTCGAACTCGCCGAGGAGCACGGCCAGGTGGTCTGCTCGGTGCATCTCGGCCTGATGCGCGGGGCGCTCGCCGCGATGAGTGCCCCGCTGACCGCCGGGCGCCTCGAACCCTTCGCGGCGCCCGGCTCCTGTCTCGCCCGTCTGGCCCCCGTGGGGCCCCGCCCGGAAGGAGCGCCCGGATGACCTCCGGCTCCGCCGCCACGGCAAGCGCGTTCGTCTTCGTCTGGCTCGGGATGGTGCTGGCCGTCTCGTTCCTGGAGGCCCCGCTGAAATTCCGCGCCCCGGGCGTGACCGTCCCGATCGGGCTGGGCATCGGCCGCCTCGTCTTCCGCGCGCTCAACGCCGTCGAGGCCGCTCTCGCGGCGGCGGTGCTCGCCGCCCTGGCCACCGGCGGCGCGCCCGCGGCCGCCACCACCCTCGCGGCGGCGGTCGCCGCCCTGCTGGCCGTCCAGGTGGGCGTGGTGCGGCGCCGACTCGCCCGCCGCTCCGACCGCGTGCTGGCCGGTGAGGAACTCCCCCGCTCGCGCGGCCACCTGGCGTACGTGGCCTTCGAGGTCGTGAAGGTGGCCCTGCTGGTCGCGCTGGGCGTGGCGGCTGCGGCGTCCTGAACGGCGGCTGCGTCAGGCCGTGACGACGGCGTCCTTCAGCGGCAGCAGGGCTGCCGCCACGGTGCCGATGGTCGGCGCGTCCACGCCCGCCTCCGCGAGCGCCGCCGCCAGGTGACCGACGACCAGGTCGAAGGCCGCGCCGGTGATCGCGAGCCCCTGATGGGCGCGCTCCATCGTCCGGCCCGGGTAGGGCTCGCGCGCGCCGAGGGCCTGCCCGACGAAGAGCCGCTGGTGGCGTTTGAGCCGCTCCATGTCACGGCCCTCGAACCAGCCGGCGAGTTCGGGGTCGGCGAGCACCTTGTCGTAGAAGAGGTCCACCACGGCCTCGACGGCCGGAGCGCCGCCGATGGCGTCGAAGACGGTCGGGTCCTGCTCGGCGCCCGGGGCCGGTGTCGTGTCTGCCATGCGGCCGACCGTACGGGCCGTGCGTTGCCCCGCCGTGTCCCCGGGCCGCCCGCCGGGTCACGTCCGCCTGACGCCGGCCCGGGCCGGGCGGTGAGGGCCGGGACACCGGGCGTTCACGTGCCGCGGGCGGGCAGTCCCGCTTCCCGCGCCGCCGTACGCAGGACGTCGCGGATCATCGCCGGGGTCACCGTACGGGTGGAGATGTTCCGCCGGCTGGGGTGGTAGCACCCGAGCAGCACCAGCTCGCCGTCGCCGCCGGCCGCGCGCAGCCGTACCCGGGCGCCGTGCCCGAAGGCGGGGCGCGGGCGGGGCAGCAGCCAGCCCGCGTCGGCGAGCACGGGCAGCAGCGCCTGCCAGCCGAAGCCGCCGAGCACGACCGCGGCGCGCAGCGTCGGCCGCAGCAGTTCCAGCTCGCGGGCCAGCCAGGGGCGGCAGGTGTCGCGCTCCTCGGTGGTGGGCTTGTTGTCAGGCGGCGCGCAGTGCACGGGCGCGGTGATCCGCACGCCGCGCAGGGTGAGCCCGTCGCCCGGAGCGACGGCGGTCGGCTGCGACGCGAGGCCCACGGCGTGCAGGGCCGCGT
Organism: Streptomyces sp. NRRL F-5123; assembly: GCF_000721495.1. Lineage (GTDB taxonomy): Bacteria > Actinomycetota > Actinomycetes > Streptomycetales > Streptomycetaceae > Actinacidiphila. The sequence continues at coordinate 281,546 of NZ_JOHY01000001.1, read as the reverse complement.
AGAGGACGTCACCTGACGGGTCGCCGGTGAACATCCGCCCGGTGCGGTTGCCGCCGTGTGCGGCGGGGGCCAGGCCGACGACGGCGAGCGCGGCGTCCGGCGGCCCGAAGCCCGGGACGGGCCTGGCCCAGTACGTCCAGTCGAGGTAGGCGCGGCGCTTGACGCGTCCGGCCTCCTCGCGCCACGCCACCAGCCGCGGGCACGCCCGGCATCCGCTGACCCGCGCGTCCAGCGCGGCCACGTCCGCGGCGGAGGCCGCCGCCGCGGCGGGGAAGCCGGGGGCGTCCGTTCCGGGCGCGGTTCCGCCGTCCCGCCGTGCGCTCGGCTCCATGCCCTGGTCCGCCTCTCCGGTGCGCGGCCGCGCACCCGCGCGCACCCGCGCCGCGCCGGTAAAATGAACGTGCCGCCCGACAGCGGCGCCCGTGCCCCGTGGGGGCTCCGCGCCGGCGAGAGGTGTCGCCAATGACCGAGCCGATCGGCTACCGCCGAGTCTACGAGGAGAAGGCGCCCGGGGAGGGCCGCCGGGTGCTCGTCGACCGCGTCTGGCCACGTGGCATGCGCAAGGACGACGGGCGCTTCGACGAGTGGCTGCGCGATGCCGCCCCCTCGTCCGAACTGCGCAAGTGGTACGGCCACGAGCCCGAGCGCTTCCCGGAGTTCCGGCGCCGCTACCGCGCGGAGCTGCGGGATGCCGGGCATCAGGAGGCGGTGGCGCACCTGCGGGATCTCGCCGGCCGGCACCGGCTGACCCTCGTCACGGCCACGAAGGACCCGGACCGCAGCCAGGCCGCGGTCCTCGCGGAATGGCTCGCCGCCGAGCCCTCCTGACCTCCGCTCCGCGGGGGTTCGCGCTGCCGCGCGGGGCGAGCACCCGGCGCCGCGGGAAGCCGCTCACCTGCGCCGCGCGGCGCGGAACGCTCGCCCAGCGGCGCGGCCTCGCGCTACCACGCGTAGATGCGGGCCATGATGTCGTGGCGGGCGGCGCCCTGGGGGCCGGGGTGGGAGATGACCACGGGGAGGCCGTCCGGATCGCGGCCCTCGATCATCCGGACCCCGTCCTCGCTGTCGCGCGAGGACACGTGCGCGGCACGCTGCTTGAGGATGCGCTCGCAGCGGTCCAGGTCCTGCGGCCCGTCCGCCGTCCAGATCACGTACTGGACGCCGATCGCCCCGAGCGGATGCTCCCCGCCCGACCCCATGACGCGCAGGTAGAGCTGCGCGTCACCCGCTCCGACGAGCAGCGCCGCGGTCGCGGTGCGGACGGATTCGGTCATGAGGAGCAAATCCCGGTAGAAGTCCACGGACTGGTCGAGGTCGCGGACGAACACGACCACGGAGGCCAGCCGGGGGCCGCGGTCGGCCGACGCATCCGATGCCATGCGGACCCCTTCGTGCGCGGTCGGGAATGCTCGTTTTCACGCTACAGGCGCCCCGTTCCGATCGCCCGGCATGTGCGGGGCGGCCCGGGCCTGCGTCGCCGGGGCGTGTTCGAACGGCCCGCCGCGACGGTGCGGTCCGCGACGGGACCGCGGCGCCGTGGTGCTCCGCGGATCCGGACGGCAGGTCCGGGCGAGTGTCCTGGTGCCGGGCAGGGGCCCGGGGCGCTACCGTCGGGGGTGTAGCGGAAGCGCGGTCGCCGGACGCCGCCCGGGTGACGGGCGGGGACGGGGGCGGCGCCGTCGGCCGAGCCGGGAGTGCCCGCATGACCACACCGCAGGACGTGCTGATCACGAGCCTGGACGTGCCGTCCAGCCGCCCCGTGGAGTCCGGCGATCTCTCGCTCGTCCTGGCCGGGGCGGAGCTGATCGACCTGCTCGGCGACGGCTCCGTCACGCTGGACGGCGAGCTGGTGGTGCCCGGCCTGGCCCGTACGCCCGCCGACCGGCTGCTGGTCGACGCGGCGAGCGCGCTGGTGCGGCGGCCGCCGTACGAATCGGCGCAGGACTGGCTGTGGCGCCGCGGCGAGGGCCTGGCGGCGGTCTACCTGGCCGTCATGGAAGAGGCCGGGCAGGTCGCCCGCAGGCACCGCCGGATACTGCCGGGCCGCCCCGGGCCCGCGACCGCCACCGACACTCCGGCCCGCCGCCGCGCCGCCGAGCGCTGGCGCTCCGGCGACCCGGTGCTGACGGTCCTGGCGGGCGCCTTGGGCATCCAGCCGGGACCGGCCGCCGCACCCCCCGAGATCAGCGACGACTCGGTGGAGGCCGTCCTTGTGACCGTCGGCGACGCGGTCGTCGAGCTGGACGCCGTGCGCCAGCGGCGGAGGATCGAGCAGGCGGCTTTCGACAACATCTGGCGCGGCGGCTGACCGGCCCCGGGCGCACCCGCCGCCCCTGGCCGGGCGGGCGCGGCGCTCAGCCCTCCCCCGCCCCGCCCTCCGCCAGCGCGGCGGCCAGCACCTTGCGGGCCGCGTTGTCGAAGGCCACCAGGAGGACGCGCTCCACCGCGGTGGGGCAGGACCGCAGCGTGGTCACGGCCACCCGGGCTGCCTCCTGCTCCGGGTAGCCGAAGATGCCGGTGGACACGGCGGGGAAGGCGACCGTACGCGCCCCCACGGCGTCGGCCTCCGCCAGGCTCGCGCGGTAGCAGGAGGCCAGCGTGGCGGCCTCGCCGCGGGTGCCGCCGTGCCAGGCAGGTCCGACGGTGTGGATGACGTGCCGTATGCGCGGCTCGAGGTCGAAGGCGGGCGTCGTCCGCGCCTCACCCCGCGGGCACGGCGCCAGCGCCCTGCCCGCGTCGGCGAGCCGGGGGCCCGCGGCGTGGTGGATCGCGCCGTCCACCCCGCCGCCACCCCCGAGTGACTCGTTCGCCGCATTCACGATGGCGTCCACCCGCAGCTGCGTGATGTCGCCCTGCACCACTTCGATCTCGACCATGCCCCGATCCTTGCACCTGTGCCGGCCCCGTCCCCTGACATCCGTCAGGGCACCGGGGCCGCGGCGCTGCGGGCGTCAGGGCCGCGCCGGGAAGATCGGGGGCCGGTGTCCGAGGACCCCGGGACCGCGGGGTCAGGCCTCGGTGCGGACCAGCAGCACGGACACGGGCGCGGACTTCGCCACGCCGCGGCTCACGCTGCTGTGCAGCAGCGCGGAGATGCCGCTGTAGTGGCCGGGGCCGACCGCGATGAGGTCGCTGCCGAGCGCCGACGCGCGGTCGACCAGGATCGCCGCCAGGTCCTCGCTCAGGCCCTCGTCCACCTCGCCGTCCGCGGTGACGCCGTCCGCCCGCAGCCGGGCGAGCGCGTCCTCGACGACCTGGCGCCCCTCGGCGGGCTCCTCCGAGGTGTAGACGCCGCCGGATATCCCGTCCGTCACGACGTGCGAGGGCCGGACGTGGATGACGTGCACCGCGGCCCCGGTGAGCTTGGCCAGGGACGCGACGGTGTCCAGCACCCCGGTGCCGTGCGGGGTACCGTCGACGGCGGCGAGGATGTTCTTGTACATGAATCAACTTCCTTGTCCGAAGGGGCCCCAGGGGTTCGTGGCCCGCCCTCATGGGTCAGCCTCCGGACACGGGCGCGCATTCCCCCTCGTGACGTGACGACGGCCACGTCACCGCATCAGCTCGATCGCCATTCCCAGCACGCCCGCGGCGAAGACGGCGACGACGAGCAGGATCCAGACGACCGGCCCGGTGCCCCACCCGCGGCTCAGCGCCACGCGCTCGGGCGCGTCGAGCGAGGAGACCCCGGAGTCGGCGGGCGAGGTGCGCCCGGCGACCTGGACGGAGTCCTCCGGGACGCTCAGCCCCTCGTCGGGCAGATGCGGGTTCGCGGACTGCGGTGCGTGGGTGACCGCCATGGTGGCCTCCGGTGCTTCCGGTTCCTGCTTCCGCACCTCGGCTACCCGCTGCCGGACGGGTGAACCGCGCCGGGCGCAAAGGGGATCTTCCGCGCCAAGCGCGGCCCGTTCCGCGGAAGTCCTGGCTGCACGTCACCCTTGCTCAATATTCTCCGGAGGTCATCGGCAGCCGCGATCCGGCTGCCGCCCCTCTCCGTTGCGGAGTGTGCATGACCCGACACGAGCACGAGGTAGAACGCCGAACGCTGTTCAGAGTCGGCCTGGGCACCGCGGTCGCCGCGGTCGTCGGCACGGAACTCGCGCTCCCCGGCGCCGCGCAGGCGGCGCCGTCCGCCGAGTTCCCCTGGATCATCGACTGCGACAGCTGGGGCGCGCGGCCTCCGTCCAGCCCGATCCAGATCACCGGCAACACGACCAACAAGATCATCCTCCACCACATGGCGTTCCCCAACGTCACCGACTACTCGCGCGACCACGCGCTCCAGCTGGCCCGGGACTGCCAGGACCTGCACATGGACACCAACGGCTGGGCGGACACCGGCCAGCACTTCACGGTGAGCCGCGGCGGCTACGTCCTGGAGGGGCGGCACCGCAGCCTGGAGACCCTGGACGTGGGCGAGCACCAGGTCACCGCGGCGCACTGCCCCGGTGAGAACGGCAACGCGATCGGTATCGAGAACGAGGGCACGTACATCACCGAGACGCCGCCCGAGGCGCTGCTGGACTCGCTCGTCCAGCTGTGCACCGCGGTGTGCCGGCAGTTCGGGCTGAACGCGTGGGACATCTTCGGCCACTGGGACTTCCGGGTGACGGACTGCCCCGGCATCGCCTTCTACGCGCAGTTCCCGATGATCCGCACCCGGGTGCTGCACGAGCTGGGCGTCCCGGCCTCGGCGGCGCCGGCCCGGCGCTGGCCGGACATCTGGCGCTTCGTCGACAGCCCGGTCGTCCAGGTCGGCCAGTACCTGCTGGACGCGGCCGGCTACACGCTGACCGCCGACGGCGTCTTCGGCTACGACATGAACGCCGCGCTCGCCGACTTCCAGACCACCCGCGGCATCCCGGTCACCCCGGACGCCACCTTCGACGCCACCACGTGGGAGGCGCTGGCCCCGCCGCTCGACAAGGACGCGACCGGGCTGCCCGTCACCGCCCTGCAGTTCATGCTCGCCCGCAAGGGCTACGCGGACGTGACCGCGAGCGGCGAGTACGACCACGCCACGATGAAGGCCGTCCAGTCGATGCAGCGCCTGCACGGGCTGCATCCCAACGGCAAGGTCGACCTGAGCACGTGGTGCGCAGTGGTCGGCGGCACGGTGCGCGAGTCGCTGTGCGGCTGAGCCGCTGAGGCTCCGCGCCGGTGCAAGCAGCAAGGCCCGCGGGCCTGCCGGGGAGCGATCCCCGGCAGGCCCGCGGCCCTGCCTCCCTCCTGCGACCGCTAGCCGCAGGTCAGCGTGGGCGCCCCCCAGTCGCCGTGGTCGCTGCCGTTGCCGTCGCCCGCGTCGCCGACCTTGAGGTCCAGGACCTGCGCGCCGGTGATGTCGACGTCGATCGGCACGGCCGCCTGCTTGCCGCGGATCGTCTGGGTGGTGGTGAGCACCTTGCCGTCGGCGATCACCGAGAAGGTGACCGTGCCGCCGCCGCCCGTCTCGTCGTCGACGCCCACCTCGGCGGTCAGCCGGGTGCAGGTGCCCGCGAGGTAGAGCTGGACGTCGCTGACGGAGTTGGTGCCCAGCCCCTTGGCGTAGGCCTTGCCGGCGATGTGGATCGGCTTGCCGTCGCCCCCCGCCTGCTCGCCGACGCTGGTGTCGCGCTCGACAGGGCCCCAGCCGTTGCTCGACGCCAGGAAGGGCAGGTCGCTCACCGCGTTCTGCCCGGCGGGCGGCAGCGGCGGGATGGCCTTGACTATGCGCTCGTCACCGACGGTGGCCACCTTGCCGCGCTGCAGGCCGGACGTGGTCAGCTTGAGCGCGGAGGCGTCCGGCAGCGTCCCGGCGGGCGGGGTGACCGTCCAGCGGATCGTGGCCGACCGCCCCGGCAGGACCGAGGGGACGGACTCGGGCTGCGGGGCGCTCGCCTCCCACCCGGCGGGCAGCTCGAGCTTCGCCGTCAGCGCGCTGACCGGAGGCTGGTCCGCCGGTACGGCGACGGTCGCGGTGGCGGTGAAGCTCTTGCCCGACTGCACGGTGCCGGGCACGTCGAGGGTGACGTCGCTTCCCGGCGCGGACGGCATCGCGTACACCGCGTGGCTGTAGCGCGGCGCGGCGTTCTGCGCGACCTTCAGCGGGGAGGTGTAGCTGCCGTAGTTCGTCAGCTCCACCTTGCCCAGACCGCCGGTGCTGCCGTCCAGGTTCCACACGGCGATGGCGACGGTGTTGCTGCCGTTCGGGTTGAGGATGCCGTTCGGGATCGGGAAGGAGTGCTGCGGGCCGAGGTAGTTGACGTAGTTGCCGACCTGCCAGCCGTTCACGAAGATCGTGGCGCGGTACTGCCGCTTCGGGTCGTCGGTGAAGGTCAGGCCGACCGAGGTGTCCTGGCCGTGCGGCAGGTCGAGGGCGACGTCCGTGCGGTACCAGGACACGCCGGCGTGGGTGTCGGTGGCGGGCAGCGAGACGTCGTTCCAGGAGGCGTCCGGGTAGCCGGGCAGCGACCAGCCGGCCCGCTCGCCGTACAGGCCGCCGTTGTTGAGCGGACCGCGGGCGGTGTCGAGCAGGTCCTCGCCGCCGCGGACGCCCTGGATGCGCCAGGTGACCGGGGTGAGCGGGGCGCCCAGCAGGGCGGCGCCGGTCAGACCGCGGGCGGACTTGTTGCCGTTGGAGGAGTTGTAGTCCTCCTCGTGGCCCATGTTGACGGTCAGGACGGACAGGACGTTGTCGGCGCCGTCGGCCTTGAGCGCGCCCGCCGGGAAGGTGAAGTCCGCGCTGCCGGTGGTGGAGCTGCCGAGGAAGGTGCCGTTGAGCCAGGCGGAGAAGGCCTGGGCCCTGCCGCCGGAGTCGGACACCAGGTGGATGCCGGTCTCGGAGCCGGAGGTGCGGAAGCGACCGCGGTACCACGTGTTGCCGGTGTGGAAGCCGTAGTCGTCGGCGTAGAGCACGGGCAGCGAGTTGACGCCGGAGGAGCTGTTGGTGGTGGTCTTGTCGGCCACCTGCCAGCCGGAGTCGTCGAAGCCGGGTGCGGCCTCGGGGGATTCCTCGGCGTGCTTCCAGTCCGTCAGCTCGGGCAGCTGCACCGCCTTGGCGGTGGGGATCTGCCCGGTGCGGCTGCCGGTCGCGGTGGAGCCGGTGTCCACCGCCTTGCCGTTCCAGGTGACCTGGCGCGCCGAGGTGAAGACCTCGATGTCCTTGGCGTCGGCGTTGTCGCCGGTGAGGGCGACGGTCGCGCCGCCGTCCCCGCTGGTCGCGGTGCGCAGCAGGTGGCTGCCGCGCACCAGCACCGGTCCGGCCGCGGTGTCCTGCCGCCAGAACGTCTCGGCGGTGGGCTTGTCACCGACCAGCAGCAGCGCCGGGCGGGAGCCGCCGCCGCTGAGGGAGATGCGGATCAGTCCGTCGTGCTCGTAGTTGAGCCGCAGGTCGCCGGTGGCGGGGTCCCAGGTGGTGGTGACGTCGCCGCCGGTGCTGGTCACCGTGGGCTTGGAGGTGTAGCGCAGCACGGTCTCGCCGTCGCTGCCCTTGTCGCCGTAGAGGACCGAGACGTCCCGGTCGCCGATGGCGGCGGTGGTCATGATCTCGGAGGTGGAGTACTGCAGCTGGGTGCCACCGAGCTTGTAGTTCGCGACGATGATGTGCGAGTCGCGGCCGTCGAGGGTGATCGCGGTGCCGGGCTGCTGCGGGACGACGGGGTAGGTCGCCTCGGTGGCGCCACCGGTGGGCACGTCGATGGCGTCGACGGAGACGAAGTTGTCGGTGGAGCCCGACGCGTGGCTGCCGGTGACGACGATCTTCAGGGTGTGCGGGCCGTCGGACAGGCCGCTCTTGGAGAAGACGACCGCCTGGTCCTCGCTGCCGGAGTCGTCGACGGTGGCCTCTTTGGTGCCGTCGACGTAGACGTCGGCGTAGCCGTGGTTGTTCGTCTTCGGCCCGATCCAGCGCACCGCGGTGCCGTTGAAGGGCACGGTGACGGAGTCGCCCGCGACGTTGGAGAAGGACTCGGTCTTCTGGTAGTCGCCGCCGGTGTAGCTCTGGTTCGCCACGTGCGACCAGGTGCCCGTCCAGCTGAGCGCGCTGTCGGTGTCGTCGTGGGTGTAGGCGGTGTCGGCGGAGGGCTGGGCGCCCAGGTCCAGCGCGATGTGGGTGGTGTCGGTCGTGGTCGCGGTGGAGTCGCCGTGCCGCAGGACGTGGAACTGCGTCCTGGTGTCCGGGTTCATCCGGGCGGTGTCGACGACCTTGGCGTTGTCCGGCGGGGTGGACCTGATCTGGTCGGTCTTGGTGAGCGGGGCGACCGACTGGGTGAAGTAGCCGATCAGCTTGTCCTCGTCGAACTTCGGGTCGAGCTGCCGGTTCTCCCGGATCGCGGCGCCGTAGTCGTACGAGGTGTAGTTCTCCGGCATGCCCAGCCAGCCCCAGTTGGTGCCGCCGTAGGTCATGTAGAAGCTCTGGGCGGTGGCGCCGACCGCGATGTTCTGCTTGTAGAAGACGTTCGCGAACTGGTCGTTGATCAGCTCGGCGCACTTGTCGTAGCCGGGGCCGCCCCACGGGTCGAAGGCGCCGCCCTGGAACTCCGGGGTGTAGAGCGGCTTTCCGGCCGGGTGGTCGTAGCTGAGGTTCGGGACGCCGCTCCACTTGGAGGGGGTGGAGCAGTTGAAGCCCTGCGGGTAGGAGTCGGGGCCGTCGACGTCCAGGGCGCCGTCACCGGAGTTGAAGGTGCCGTTGTTGTTGCCGGTGAGCGGCACGGTGATGCCGTCGGCGCGGGCCTTGTCCTCCAGGTGCTGCATGTACGCGCGGGCGCTCGCCGAGCCGTTGTAGTACTCGTTCTCCACCTGGTAGGCGATGACCGTGCCGGTGCCGTTAGTGAGCTGGTGCCGGGCGAGGATGCGGTCGATCTGGGTGAGCCACTCGTCGGAGTACTTCAGGAACTCCGGGTCGTCGGTGCGGTTCTGCTCCTTCTTGGTGGTGAGCCACCCGGGCAGGCCGCCGCTGTCGACCTCGGCGTTGATGTACGGGGCGGGGCGGGCGATGACGTACAGGCCTGCCTGCTGCGCCATGTCCAGCAGCTTGTCGACGTCGCGGACGCCGGTGAAGTCGTACACACCGGGCGCGGGCGAGTGGTAGTCCCAGTCGAAGTAGAGGGACGTGGCGTTGAAGCCGGCCGCCTTCATCTTCTGGAAGATGTCGAGCCACAGGTCGGGGCTCGGCAGCCGGAAGTAGTGGAACTCGCCTGACCACAGGTAGGTGCGGTCGCCGTCGACCATGAACGAGTAGCCGTCGAAGGTCACCTTGTGCGCGGTGCCCGCGGGCTTCGCCTGCACGGGGGCCGCCGGGGCCTGCGGGGCGGCGACGGCGGGCACCGCGGGCACTGCCGTCAGGGCGAGCGCTACGGCTGCCGCGGCCCCCGCCCACCATCTTCTGTGCCGGCCGGTTCTGCCGACCGCCGGATCGTTGGGGTTACGTCGCACTGCGCCCTCCAGGCTCACCGAGGTGTCAACTCCAAACAGATTCCATCGAAGTCGCACAATAGGAGGGTGGGGCCGACGGCACAATAGGTCGGACGAAGGTCGTCCCTTTCCCGTCACGGAAAGGGGCATAGCCCAACATATGCCTCGTCACGCCGCGACGGTGGACACCGGCTGGCGGATACACGCACCGATGAGTTCTCGTCAGATCCCTTGACAGCCACTGCACAGGGGGTCTGTCATGTCGCCAACTGTTGAGTTGCGTCGGATTCTGTGGCGACCAAGGCGGCTGCCGCACCGGCGATCTCTCCGGAACCTACGATGGGACTCGTATGCCGATCACCCGCAGGATCCTGTCCTGCGTCACCGCAGGGGCGTTGTGGGCAGGCGGCCTCGGCGTGGCCGCGATCACCGCCGGGGTCGCCACGGCGCCGTCCGCGGCGGCCCTCGACAACGGCCTCGCCCTCACCCCGCCGATGGGCTTCAACGACTGGAACTCCTTCGGCTGCAACGTCAACGAGCAGCTGATCAAGGACACTGCCGACTACTTCGTCAGCTCCGGTCTGAAGGACGCGGGCTACACCTACGTCAACATCGACGACTGCTGGATGACCCACACCCGCGACGCCGACGGGCGGCTGGTCCCCGACCCGGTCAAATTCCCCGACGGCATCAAGGGCACCGCCGACTACGTCCACAGCAAGGGCCTCAAGCTCGGCATCTACGAGGACGCGGGCACCGCGACCTGCGCCGGCTACCCCGGCAGCCTCGGCCACGAGGCCGCCGACGCCCAGTCCTTCGCCGACTGGGGCGTGGACTACCTCAAGTACGACAACTGCAACAACAAGAGCGACGGCACGATGGCGGACTTCCTGAGCCGCTACACCGCCATGGGCGACGCGCTCAAGGCGACCGGCCGGCCGATCGTCTACTCGCTCTGCGAGTGGGGCCAGCTCCAGCCCTGGGAGTGGGCCGGCGACATCGGCAACCTGTGGCGCACAACCGGCGACATCAGCGACAACTGGGGCAGCCTGAAGTCCATCACGGACGCCAACCTGCCGCTGTCGTCCTACGCCCGGGCCGGCGCCTGGAACGACCCGGACATGCTCGAGGTCGGCAACGGCGGCATGACCGACACCGAGTACCGCACGCACTTCTCGCTGTGGTCGATGATGAACGCCCCGCTGCTCATCGGCACCGACCTGCGCAAGGCCACCCCGGCCACGATGGACATCCTGCTCAACAAGGAGGTCATCGCGCTGGACCAGGACCCGCTGGGCAAGCAGGCGAGCGTGCTCGCCTCGACGGACAGCGGCACCAAGGTCGTCGTGAAGCAGCTCGCGAACGGTGACCGCGCGGTCGCGCTGTACAACGAGTCCGACCAGCCGCAGCACATCTCCACCACCGCCGAGGCCGCCGGCCTGCCCGCCTCCGCCACCGGCTACAAGGTGCGCGACCTGTGGCAGCACCGCGACTACCAGTCGTCCGGCACCCTGGCGGCCACCGTCCCCGCGCACGGCACCGTCCTGCTGCGGGTCTCCCGGGACGTCCACGCCCTGGTGAACCCGGCCCTGGTCGACGCGGGCGTCAGCGGCACCTCCGTGCACATCCAGCCCGGCAAGGGCGCCGACGTCACCGCGTACGCCACCGACCTCGGCACCCTGCCGTCGCTCCAGGTCTCGGTCAAGCTCGACGCCCCCGACGGCTGGACGATCCGCCCCAAGGGCCCCACCGGCACCCCGGCGCTCACCGGCGGCAGCACCCTGAACACGACGTGGCACATCGACGTCCCCGAGGGAACGCCGACCGGCACGTACGCCCTCTCCGGCACCGTCACCTACCGCGGTGCCGGGAAGGACAGCGCCGTCAGCGTCCCGCTCGGCGGCCAGATCTCCGTCGCCGTCCCGCCGCCGGCCGGCACCTCCTACCTCAGCGACCTCCCGTGGGAGTCGGCGAGCAACGGCTGGGGCCCGGTCGAGCGCGACACCAGCAACGGCGAGGCCAAGGCCGGCGACGGCCACCCGATCACCCTCGGCGGCACCGTCTACGCCAAGGGCCTGGGCGTTCACGCACCCAGTGACGTGGCCTTCTACACCGCCGGGGCCTGCACCTCGGTGACCGCCACCGTCGGTATCGACGACGAGAAGAAGAACAGCAAGGGCTCGGTCGAGTTCCTGGTGCTCGCCGACGGCAAGCAGGTCGCCGACAGCGGCGTCGTCACCAGCACCACCGGCGGCCACCCGCTGTCCGCCGACGTCACCGGCGCCCAGGTCGTACACCTGGTCGTCACCGACGGCGGCGACGGCAACGACAGCGACCACGCCGACTGGGCGGACGCGCAGATCACCTGCTCCTGATCCCCGCTCCCCCACCGTGACCGGCCGGTGCCCCCGCGCCACCCGCGGGGGCACCGGCCGTCAGCGGCCCGCCTCCCAGAGCGTCTTGAAGCGCTGCACCCGCTTGGCCACCCGGTCCGGCCGCAGGTCCATGAGCGTCTTGGTGTTGACGCCCCGCAGGTCGGAGCCGATCTCGTAGGACAGCGACTCGTCGAAGACGATGAAGTCGTTGGTCTCGTCCATGCGGGCGATCGGCGACAGGTCGGACAGCGCGAGCACCTTGACCTCGATGCCCAGGCTCTGCTGGTCGTCGCAGAGCTGGCCGAGGTCGATGGTGTTGTCCTCCGGCTTCTCGATGATGAACAGCCGCCGGATCCGCACCCCGTGCGCGTCGATCGCGTCGCGCTGCGCGCGCAGATAGCGCTGGCCCAGCTCGCTGGGCCAGAAATCGCGGTCCACGGCGGTGCTGGTGGCGTCGATCGTGCTCGACGCGCAGCCCGTCAGGGTGACGATCCAGTCGTGGTCCTCGCCCTCGTAGTCGACGAGCTTGGCGTTGAGGTTCTCCATCAGGCCGGCGAGCCGGCTGACCTCGGCGCGCGCGAAGGCCTGCATGATGGCGGGCGAACCGGTGCCGACCTTGCTGGCGCTGCGGATCAGCCGGGAGACGCCGTCGGGCGGCAACGCGGACCGGTCGACCAGGCCGAACAGCTCGGTGGCCTCGTTTATCCGGGCGAAGCCGTTGGCGACCAGCTCCTTCATCTCCGCGTTGTGCGCGGCGATGGTGTGCTCGACGGAGGTGAGCCGGCGTTCGAAGTCGGTCATGTACTGGATGATCAGAGCCGCTCCGCCGAGGAAGATGGAGGAGGTCAGCTTCCACACCTCGGGCTGGTCGGTGGCGTCCGTCAGCAGATAGGTGGCACCGCCGACCAGCGCGGTCAGCAGTGTCTTGAACAGTACGGGCGGTACGATCCGGGACGGCGCGGTCTGCGCCCCCGACCCGGTCTCCAGCGATCCGGCCATGTCGTCATCTCCCCCTGGTGGGTTCGTGCGCCTACGAGCCCGCGGGCGGGCAGGTCATGGCTGCTGCACATGCGCGGAGACAGCCAGCAGCGCGAGCTGGTCCCTGATCCGCTGCACCAGGATCTGCCACTGCCGGCTGAACCCCGGTTCCCGCTCCAGCACCTCCCACAGCGGGTGCAGAAGGCGGTCCACCCGTGCGGTGGGCATCCACAGGTGCAGCAGATGGTCGACGGCCGGGCGCAGCGCGGTCACCGCCACGCGTCCGTCAACCGAACCGAGCCGGCTGCGCTCGACCATCCGCACCAACGTGGTCAGCAGCCAGTCGTGCAGGGCGAGATCCTCGCAGAGCCTCGCCGCCGCGGCCGTTCCCGTGCTCCCCGCCAGCCGCAGCTCCACCGTGCGCAGGCCGTCCTGCGCGAGGGTGAAGTTCTCGATGGACGGCTCCGCGCCGTCCGGGGCGCGCAGCGCGACCCAGCGCAGCCGGGTCACCTGGGCCCGAAAGGGCGCCGCCTGGTCCAGCACGGGGTTGCGCAGCACCGTGCGGAGGAGGTGCTCGGCTATCGCGCCCAGGTCCAGCTCGCCGGGCCTGGCCGGGCCGCCCAGGCAGCCCGCGGCGACATCCCGGTCGGGCAGCTTGCCGAACGGCTCGACGATGCCGGGCCGGGCCAGGTAGTGGCCCCACGGGCGGCGCCGCTCGGGGCCGTCCGCCGTCGCCGTGCAGAAGGCGTCGGTCTGCAGCAGCCGGCCACCGGTGAGGGCGGCCCGCGAGGTGACGGTGCCCACCGCGCGGACCCGGGCACCGGAGGCGGTGGGCAGCCGGCAGTCGACGCCCGTCAGCACGTCGGGCGAGAGCGCGTACGCGTTGGGCCGCTCGGACTGCAGGACCCGCCGCCCGGCGCGCAGCCGCAGCAGCCCGGCGGCGGCCGGCGAGGGCAGCGCCTGGGAGTTCTGCAGCAGGCACGTGCGCACCTCACCGCAGGCGAGCACCGGCTGAGCGAGCGCCGTCGTCCCACCGCCCGGGATCACGTCACCCGCCCGCGTACATGACGTAGGAGATGCGGTCGGTGATCTGCTCCGGCACCGGCACGCCCTCGCTCAGCGCGCGCCGCGCGACCTGGTCGAGCGCCTCGGCGTCGATGTCGACCTGGTCGAGGATCACCCGCACCGCGTGCTCGACGGTCAGGAAGCGGGCCGGCAGGACGGAGCAGGTGCGGTACGCCGAGAAGGGCGCCGCGGCGGGGTTGAGCCGGATCACCGGCGGCAGTTCGTCCCAGTCGCGCGGGAATTCCGCGGCAGTCCAGGGCACGGGCTGCAGCACCGGGTCCCCGGCGTGCCGCAGCAGGCCGAGCCGGGCGAGCTGCCAGACGGCGGCCAGGAAGGGGCAGGACCACCAGCGGCGGCCGTCCACCTCGTCCCACAGCTCGACGTCGGCGAAGACGGAGTGCCGTCGCGCGGCCGTCTCGGCGGGCGGGTGCCAGGGCTCGGCGCCGGCCATCGCCTCGGTGAGGCCCCCGGCGGGGCTGCGCCGGCCGTTGGCGAGCCAGCCGGTCTGCGTCGCGGGCGGACGGCTGCCGTCGGTGCCGGGGGCCGGCGACTCGACGAGGCGGGCCTGGACCTCCTCGGCCACCGCCGTGCCGTCCGCGACGGCGCAGCCGGACTCGCGGGCCAGGTAGTCGATCGTCAGGCCCGCGCGCCCGGCCTCGGCGACCACCATCGGGAGCAGTTCGGCGGGAGTGGAGAAGCGGGTGAAGTAGTCGTCCACCAGGAAGCAGGTGCTGACACGGGCCCGCCGACCGCCGGCCGCGGCGAGCACCCGGGCGGCGTCGGCCCACGGCTTGACCTGGGTGAAGTGGGTGCGCAGGCGCTCGGGGCCGGCTTCGAAGTCCTCCATGTAGAGGTGGCCCAGCTCCAGCGACAGCTGGGCGAGCGGGACGGACTGCACGCGCGGCTCGGCCGCCGTCTCCCGGAAGACGGTGCCGGGGCCCCCGCCGCTCCCGGTGGCCGTGACGGGCACGGTGGTGGCGGTGGCGGCCGTCTCGGTGTTCGTCATACCGGCCCCCACGCCTCGTCGTCGGTGAGTTTGTCGGCGAGGTCCTGGAGCGCCGTCAGCGTCTCCAGGTTGGCGATCCGGCTGGAGAGCACGTCCTCGTCGGTGATCAGCTGCTCGCGCCACTGGAGGACGGGTTCCAGCGGCACGCTGCCGATGGCGGCGCTGAAGCCGACGTCCCGGTCTGCGGCGAGCCGGTCGAGGTCCTGGTCGCACTTGCGCATCCACGACGACTGCGCGGCCGGCACCAGCGACCACGGCGGCGCCTCCGGGTCGGGCACCGCGGCCCGGACGAACCGGATGGCCGAGCGCAGCTCCTCCTTGTCGTGACCGCGGGCCACGCCGCCGGCCAGGATGCCGCGCTGGCCGAAGACCAGTCCGGAGGCGGCGATCACATGCTGCCGCGTCCAGCGGTGGTAGACCAGCCAGCGCGCCTGCACGCCGCGCATCTCGGGCCGCGCGGTCACGTCGAGGGCCATGTCCATCGCGTAGCTGCGGCCGGCGCTGAGGTCGACGATCACGACCTCGAACTCGCTGTTGAGCCGCAGGAAGAGGTCGATGCAGCGGTTGACGGTGTCCTTGGCGACGGCGAACTCGCCGCCGCTGCGGTCACCGGGGAGGAGCACCAGGTTGCCGGAGTTGGCCGGGCGGTCGCGCAGCAGCTGGTGCTCCGTCTCGGCCCAGACGTCCAGCCGGGACGGCTCGGTCGCCTTGCCCTGGAGGTACGAGTGCAGGCCGCCCTGCTCGATCCCGCCCGTCGCCTTGGGGACGTCGAAGACCGCGGCGGCGGTCGGCGAGCCGAAGTCGAAGTCCAGGTAGGCCACGTCGTCCCCGCCGAGGGCGCGGCGGAAGGCGAGGTTGGCGCTGGTGACGGAGCGGCCCGTGCCACCCTTGTCGGAGGCTGCGAAGACGAGCACCGGTCACACTCCCCGCGAAGCGGTCTGTCTGGCCAGCGCCAGCCCGTCGAGTTCGCCGAGGATCTCCATCGTGAGCGCCACCGCGGTGCCGGGCTGCCGGTCGACGAGGTCCCGGGCGCGGTTGAGCTTGACCTCGACGCCCTTGAGGGCCAGACCGCGGGAGGCGTCGAGGGCCGAGGTCGGTTCGAGCTGCTCGTTGCCCAGCAGGTGGGTGGCCTCACTGAGCAGCCAGGAGGCGTAGTTGATCAGATCGGAACTGCGGATCGGGGACTGCACGTAGAGCTGCCGCCCGGCGACCATGCACTCGATGACGCGCTCGGTCACTCCCCAGGACAGCGCCAGCTGCTCGACGGTCGCCTCGGGGAAGGCGGAGCCGACGTTGTCCCACAGCCCGGCGCCCACGCCGGTGGTGATGCGGCGCTTCCACATGTGGTCGAAGATCTTCTCGGCGAGCCGCAGCAGCCGGTCGTGCGAGGTGATGTTGCGGGACAGGGTGCACAGCTGGATGCTGCGCTTGAGGAGCATCGCGGAGAAGTCGCCCATGGTCCACTGCATGGGGTTGCCGGTCTCGCTGCTGCCCTGCAGCGGCAGCCGGATACCGGGGCTGTGCAGGTGGATGGCCTTGTCGCCGACCATCAGCCGGCTGCTGATCCGGCCGCGCTCGGCGAGCCGTTCCATGACGGCGACGGTACGGGTCAGGTCGTCGTCGGTGGCGCGGCGGCGCACCAGGTCGTGGACGAGGATGGAGGCCACGCAGAGCGAGAAGTACTCGGACTCCAGCCGCTGGCCGGTGGTCCGCCAGGGGATGTCCTCCAGCGGCCAGGTCGCCTCGTTGAAGCGGGCGATGCCGGACCAGTACTGCTGGGTGATCTCCCACCGCAGTCGTAACGCCTCGGCCAGGCGCTGCTGTTCGATGGTGAGGAGGCCCAGGGTGAGGGTGCGGTCGCTGAACAGGTCCTGGATGCCGTCGAGGGCGACGACGGTGAAGTACAGGTACGGGATCGGCCGGGCGGTGCCGATCGGCTGCGGGCCGATCGGCTCGGTGGTGTCGACCGGCGGCGCGTCCTTGACCAGGGTCCACGCCCAGCCGCACTCGAAGAGCTGGTTCTCGTCCTTGAGGCGGTCGGCGATGTCGACGCCGAGGGTCAGGCTCTCGCCGATGGTCGCGCGCAGCGCCTCGAAGCGGCGCTGGAAGCGCTCGACGACGACGCGCTCCGACAGCCGCCCCTGCCCGAGCACCCCGCACAGCGTGCGGCCCTGCGGCTCGTCGGGGTCGAAGACGTTCACGGTGAAGGAGCGCAGCAGGCTCACCATGGCGGCGGTCAGCCGGGTCTCGGTGGCGGCGCGCAGCTCCTCGATCTGCGCCCGTACGTCGGCGCGGCGGGTCTTGCTCGAATAGACCTTGAGGAAGCCGAGGGTGGCCAGGCACAGGGTGATCGACATCGAGTAGGAGTCGACCACGCCGATGCTGCGCTGCTCCTCGGTCAGCTCCAGATCGGGGTCCGCGGAGACGAAGTAGTGGCCGCCGGAAAAGCTGGGACGCTTGTCGTCGGTGGTGTGGTTGCGCATGAAGTCGCCGAGGATGCTGACGAGTTTCGCCGGGATCTCCACGCGCCCGCCGGCGTTCTTGAGCGCGGTCTGCACATCGCGCTCGGTGGTGTCCGGGTCGTCCAGCCGGAAAGCCGGGATTTCGGTGGCGGGATACATCAGGCAGAGCAGCCGCTCGGCGTCGGCGACACTGCTCCTGCGGTCCGGATCACCCCACTCCCAGCTGCCGTCGGCAAACGAATGGCGTGAAATGGCCTGCCAGATGTCCAGCAGGTGCTGCCGCGGCTTGATCTGCATTCCCCACCCCTCCACCAGGTGCAGCCTTGCACTTCCCTGCGGTGCCCGGACACACCCCGGTCGGATTCCTCCGTACGTGTTATGCGGGCCCGCGCCGCCCGCAGGCCACGATCATTCCCTCGTATCCTTCGCGCAACGCGCCGCCCGGCATTCCGACCGGGGTGATCGCGACGTCCTCGCCTTCCGCGAACGGGCTCAGGCTCTTGCGCACATCGACCGTCGTGACGCTGCACGCGGGGAAGAGGGTGTCACCCACCTTGTACCCCAGCGAGCCCTCCATGAAAGCCGCCGCGAAGGGAGCGCCGGGTTCCAGGACCCGCATGAAGCGCTCGACCGCGAGCAGGAACTCGGCCTCGGACGTGGACAGCGATTCGGCGACGAAGAACATGGTGCCGATCTGCCAGCGCTCGCTGCGCTCCCCCAGGTCGAACAGGTTGCCCTGCTCGATCCGCGCGGCGCGGGCGAAGGCGCCCCGCGGGTCGGCGACCCGCCGGGCGTAGACCTCCTGCTCGCACAGCGCGTCCCAGAACTGGTCCCAGTGGTCGTCGTAGGACTCCTGCTGGCCGCGCAGATAGCCGACGTTGGCGGCGGAGTGCTCGTACAGCGTGACGCTCTCGCACCACGGGAGCATGGACATCGACGGGTACAAATTTGCCCCAGGACCGACGTCGATTCCGCGCAGCCGGGCGCCGGCCGTGTCGGGGGTGTCACGGAAGTGGTCGGCGAAATGCTTGCGTACGACTTCGAGGATCTTCGCATCATCGGAGCGCAGCCGACCGTAATTGTGATCAACGTAGGCCTGCGGGTCGAACGCGTCCCAGGGCGCGTCCGAATTCAGCCGTTGCACAGGCGTGCGCGCAGAGTCATTCGCCGTTCGGGGCGTTCCGAGATCCATCTCTCCATAATAGCCGCGAACTTGGCGCCCGGAGGCCACCGTGCGATCGGCCGGATTCACGCAGGGCGCACGGAGGGCGCGTGGCAGCATACGCGCATTTCATCCGTATCCCACCTTGAACAGCGGGTAAACGCAGCTGATCCTGGTCAGATCCGGTGAACACGGCGCCGGCCCCACCTTACGCACGCGCGAGAGCCCATGTCAGCCGAATGGGGGAACGCGGCGTCGACCTCCGTATGTCCCCGGACCGGGTCCCGGACCGGCCCGCCCGTCCCCGTCCCCAGCCCCCGAGGAGTGGCATGACGACCCATCTGCCCGACGCCGGCAGCCCGCGTGTGACGCCGCTGCTGCCGGCCTGCGCGCCCGCACTCGTCCCGGCCGACGGCGAACTGCCGCCGCGCGTGCGCGCGGTGACCGACGCCGACCTTCCCGAACTGCACCGCCTGGACCAGGAGGTCTTCCAGCAGCACGCCTACCCCTACTTCGTCCTGCGGCAGTTCTACGACCTCTACCGCGACGACCTCCTGGTGGTCGACGACGCCGGCACGTTACGCGGCTACGTGCTGGCAGGCACCACGTCGGACCCTTCCCGCTGCTGGGTACTCGGCCTGGCGATCGACCGGAAGTGCCGCCACCGCGGCCTCGGCCGGCTGCTGATGACCGAATCGCTGCGCAGCCTGTGCCTGCGGGGGGTGCGGGAGGTGTGGCTCACCGTCGAGCCGGCCAACGAGGCCGCCCTCGACCTGTACCTGTCGCTGGGCTTCTCCCGGGTCGACCGGCGCCGCGACTACTTCGGGGCGGGCTCGGACCGGGTCCTGATGGTCCTTCCGCTGGCGGGCGCGGTCGCGCTGTCGGCGGAGGCCTAGAGGGGGCGCGGACGCGAGGCGCGGCGGGGGGGTGAGGGGGGGTCAGCCGGTCAGCAGGCCGGCGATGCGGTCGCGCACGCCCTCCTTGCCCTCCACCCGCTCGGGGACCAGCCGCTCCGGCTGCCCGGGGTCGCGGGCGAGCACGTGCAGCCGCCCGTCCTGCCGGGCCAGCACCAGGTCGGTGCTCTCCCCGGCGATCTCCGCGGAGCCCTCCGCGGTGTAGTGGGTGACGGTCACCAGCGCGGAGCGCTCCGCCCCGGCGAGCAGCGCGTCGGTGTCCGGCGCCCGGTCCCGGTCGGCGGCGCTGCCCCGCGGCAGCCACTCGGTGAGCATCCGCAGGGACTCGTCGAAGGTGTGCAGGCTGATCTGGTGGACGCCGAGCGCGTCGATGCGCACCATGAGGCAGATGTGCTCGGGCTGCGGGAGCAGCAGCACCCGCCAGGGCTCCCCCGGCTCCGTACCGGTGATGCGGGCGTCCAGCACCATCCGGGCACGCTGCTGGAAGGCCACCGCGATGCCCAGGTCGCCACGCACCTGCACCTGCTCGCCGCCGCCGCCGGCCAGCAGCAGCTGCCGGGCGGCCAGCGAGCGCACGGCCTCGGTCAGCTCGTCCTCGGAAGGGCGGGCCTCCAGGAAGTCCACGATCGCGTCCACGGCTGTCAGCTCGGCGATGGTGTACGCGCCGAGCAGCACCGGCCCGGTGTGCACCATGTTCACCACGGCGGTGACGAGCCCCTCGGGTACCGCCGCCGCACCCGGCTGGTCCGCGGCGCCGGCCGACTGCGCGTTCACCGAGGACCTCCCCCGGGGCGGGCCGGATCCGGCCGTGCCGCCTGGTCGCGCCGCTCGCGCAGCACCCGGGCGGCGATCCGCGAGGGAGTCTGGGTGACCCAGACCTCGGAACTGCCGAACAGCCCGCGCCCGCCGCGCCCCGGCAGCGCCCGCCCCAGCTCGGCGGCCGGATCGGCCCGCTCGGGGGGCGGGAAGCGGCCGGCCAGCTCGCCGGAGACCGCGGTGGTGTCGTCCGACTCCTCGATCCGGCGCAGCGTCGTGGCCAGCGCCCCGGCGACCGGTGCGGCCAGCGCGGTGGGCACGGAGACCAGCGGCGAGAGGTACATCGGGCGCCGCTCGGTCATCCGGGACAGGCCCCAGGGCCCGACGTTGCTGCCGGTGCAGCGGTAGACGACGTAGTCCATCAGGTGCCGCAGGTCGTCCACGCTCGGCATCTTGCTGCCGCCGAAGGCCGCGGGCGTCTTCTCCAGCTGCACCCAGGTGCCGGTGGCGGTGCGGCCGTGCAGTTTCTCGCGCACCACGTGCCCGCGCATGCCGATGTCCGGGTAGCGCTTCTTGTCGATGTCGCGGTGGTGGCTGGAGATCCGCGGGTGGCTGCCCTTGCCGGCCCGCCAGCGGTCGTACAGCTCGGGGTCGTCGACCAGGACGTGCCCGCCGCACAGCACGTCGTGCATCTGCGGCACCTGGAGGCCGTGCTGCTCCAGGTCGGAGAGGATCTGCGCCTCCTCCGGACTGAGCCGCGAGACGGCGCGCAGCAGCCCTCTGCGGTACTCGCCGGCGCGGGCCGTGATCTGGATCATGAGCCGGACCCGCTCGCGCTGCCGGTCGGCCTGCCGGGCGGCGCGGCCCGCCGCACCGGACCGGCCCGGGTGGCCGCCGTGTCCGGGGCGCAGGGACGGCATCGCCGGATGCTTGCGCTCCATACCGGCCAGTACAGCACGGCGGGCGCCGTCCCGCAGGGCGGGGCGCGGCGCCCGCGGGCGGTCAGGCCCCGCTGCGGGCGGGGAGCCGCCAGTTCGGCCGCGGGTAGTGGCAGGTGTAGCCGTCCGGGTAGCGCTCCAGGTAGTCCTGGTGCTCGGGCTCGGCCTCCCAGAAGGGGCCGACCGGCTCGACCTCGGTGACGACCTTGCCGGGCCACAGGCCGGAGGCCTCGACGTCGGCGATGGTGTCCTCGGCGACGCGCTTCTGCTCGTCGTCGGTGTAGTAGATCGCCGAGCGGTAGGCCAGGCCGATGTCGTTGCCCTGGCGGTTCTTCGTCGTCGGGTCGTGGATCTGGAAGAAGAACTCCAGGAGGGCGCGGTAGTCGGTCCGCTCCGGGTCGAAGAGGATCTCGATGCCCTCGGCGTGCGTGCCGTGGTCACGGTACGTCGCGTTCGGGACGTCGCCTCCGGTGTAGCCGACCCGGGTCGCGGTGACCCCGGGGAGCTTGCGGATGAGGTCCTGCATCCCCCAGAAGCACCCGCCCGCCAGAACCGCCCGCTGTGTCTGCGTGGCCATCTCCGTCCTCTCCTCGCGTCTGGTCTGCGTCTTCCCGGTTCCCCGCGTTCTCCGGGCAAAGGTGTCAACGCACCGGGGGGCTGCAGGATTCCGCCGGGCCGGGTGCGACCAGCAGGCCCCAAGGGCGGCGGCGCCCGTCGCTGACGGCGGCCACGCCCGCCGCGTCGTAACGCGCGGTGGCGAGCGACCACGTCAGGTTGCCGGCCATGAGGTGCCGCATGCCTTCCACGTAGTGGTCGACGTGCGCGCGGGCGGTGCGGTCCAGGCGCAGCCCGGCGAGGGCGCGCGGCAGGTCGGCGGCGAGCCGGACGAAGCGGGCGGTGCGGGCGTTGGCGAGTCCCGCGATGTGCTCCACGGACTCCTCGACCGTGCAGCCCCTGTCCGCGCGGTGGACGACGACGCTGTTGTTCACGTCGCCCGCGGCCAGTTCCTTGACCAGCGAGACGATGTCGTTGACGAAGATCACCACGTCGCAGGTGATCTCGCGCATCTCGCGCAGCGCCGGGGTGCGGTAGACGTCGTCGGGCAGGCTGTAGCCGCCGCAGCGCTCGGTGAAGTCCAGGCACGGCCGGACGCCTATGGTGTCGCGCCGGACGGCGAGGAAGTCCTCCAGGCCCGGCAGCCGGACGGCGTTGCGGTGGCGGGCCTCGCCCTCGTGCGCGGCGAGGTAGGCGCGCCAGTGGTCGCGGAAGCGGCTCCGCCAGTACCGCGGGGTGCCGTCGGTCGAGCGCCGCCAGATGTCGCGGAAGGAGCGGACGAGCGGGCCGTCCGGCTCCGGGGCGCCCGCCGGCGACCGCGGTTCCGGCGCCATCGTGGCGGCCAGGTCGGCGACGAGCCGGCGGATCCGCTCCGGCTGGGCGCCGAGCAGCCCGTCGAACTGGTCGTCGAAGATGAAGAACCAGGCGTTGAAGTCGGCCGACAGCTCCAGGTCGGCTGCCCTCGCGTCGGGGTAGAAGTACGCCATCAGCCGTTCCAGGCGCAGCGCGTCGTACTCCGCCGCCGCGGTGTCGCCGGTCAGCAGGCCCATGCCCTGCGCCCACTGGAGGGTGTGCTGCCTGGCCCGCTCCGCGTGCGGGTTCAGCCGGGCGGGGAAGGGCATGCGGACGGCGGCGGTGCGCCGGGTGGGGTCGGCCGGGTCCGGAAGGGCGGGACCGGGGGGTGCGGCGACGGGCTCGGGTGACATATCGCCCTCCTCAGTGCCCGGGCGCGCCCGGCTGCGCGGGCGGACGCGGGTGCGATCGGCATACGAACTCGCGTGCGAGTCGCGTGCGGAGGTTCGAGCGTAGGCGCAGTGAGCGCCGGTGGACCAGCCCCCCTCGGGGACGGTCCTCCGCGCGCCGGGCGCACACCGTCCGCAGTTCGCACCCTCGGTGCTCCCCCCGAACGGGGGTGGGAGGGTACCGTTTCCTGCTCGGCCACGCGGCAGACGGCGCCGAGCCCGGGCAAGTACTTCCGAGGGGGACGCCACCGCATCGCCGGGTGCGTACGCTGAGCCTTCCGAGGACGCGTGACGGAGCCAACGCACGTTCAGGGGAAACGACATGGCATTCCGAGGGGACCGGCCGGGACGGTCGCGGCGGCTGCTGCTCGAACGTGAGGCGGAGACCGCCGCGCTGGAGAGCCTGCTGTCCGATCTGACCGGCACCGCGCAGGGCGCCGAAGCAGCGGGCACCGGAGGCTTACTGGCCTTCGCCGGGCCCGCGGGGCTGGGCAAGACGACGCTGCTCGCCGAGGTGCGCAGGCGGGCCTCGGCACGCGGCTGCACGGTGCTGTCCGCACGCGGCGGCGAGCACGAGCAGGGCGCGGCCTTCCAGGTCGTACGCCATCTGCTGCAGCCGCTGCTGGCGACCGCGACGGAGGCCGAGCACCGCGAGACGCTGGGCAGCTGGTACGACATCGTCGCCCCGGCCGTGGGCCTGGTCGCCGGGGCGGTCGACGTCGCGCCCGACCCGCAGGGCGTGCGCGACGGGCTCGACTGGATCGTCACCCGGTTCGCCGTGCAGCACGCCCCGATGGTGCTGCTGCTGGACGACGCGCACTGGGCCGACGCCGAGTCGCTGGCCTGGCTGACCGGTTTCGCGCCGCGCGTCACCGAGCTGCCGCTGCTCCTGGTGGTGGCCTACCGGCCCGACGAACTCCCGCACGACGCCGCCGCGTTCGGCCGGCTGGCCGAACGGCACGGATCGCGCACCCTGGACCTGGCGCCGCTGACGCCGGGCGCCGTCGGACGCATCGTCAGGGACACCCTGGGCGAGGACGCCGACGAGGCGTTCTGCCGCGAGACCTGGGCAGTCACCGGCGGCAACCCCTTCGAGGCCGTGGAGCTGGCCGCCCGCGTCGCCGACCGCGGGCTCAAGCCGCAGTCGGTGCACATGCCGGAGCTGCGCGAGATGGCGTCCGCGGTCAAGGGCGGCGGGCTCGTCGAGCGGCTGGAGAAGATGGGCACCTCGGTCGTCCGCTTCGCGTGGAGCGCCGCGGTGCTGGGCGCCGACGCGTCCCGCAGCCGTGCCGCGAGCGTCGGCGGGCTCGGCGAGACGGAGTCCGCGGACGCGGTCGCGAAGCTGCGCGAGGCCCGTATCCTCGCCGATCCGGCGCGCCAGGGGCACGACGCGGAGGGCGGCCGGCTGGAGTTCTTCCACCCGCTGGTGGCGACCGCCGTCTACCGGGCGATCCCGGCGGCCTTCCGGGTCGCCATGCACGGCCAGGCCGCCGCGGTCGTGGCGCAGGCGGGCCTCGGCGTCACCGCGACCGCCCGGCATCTGCTGGAGACCCATCCGGAGAGCGATCCATGGGTGGTGCAGCAGCTGTCGGAGGCGGCCCGCGAGTACCGCAGGGCCGGTGCCCCGGACGCCGCGCGGCGCTGCCTGGCACGGGCGCTGCGCGAGCCGCCCGCCATGGAGGACCGCGCGCAGGTGCTGTACGACCTGGGCTGCTCGGCGCTGCTGACGGAGCCCGCGATCACCGTCAACCACCTGCGGGCCGCGCTCGACGAGCCGGTGCTCTCGCCCGAGCTGAAGGAGGCGATCGTCTACCGGCTGGCGCAGGCGCTCGGGCACTCCGACCGGATGGCGGAGGCGGCCGAGACCGTCGCGGAGGCCGCGCGCTGGACCACCGACGCCAAGACCCGGCTGCACATGCAGGCCGAGCAGTTCATGTGGAACGCCTTCCGGGCCGACGAGCGGGACTCCGCCGCCCGCTCCCGCAAGCTCAGCCGGCTGGCCGACCACCTCAGCGGCCGCGGCCTGGCCGAGCGCTACATCCTGGGCCTGCGCGCGTGGGACGCGATGGTGCGCGGCGAGCCCGCGCCGACCGCGCTGCACTGGGCCGAGCAGGCGCTCGGCGAGGGGCTGTCGTGGACCGACGAGCGCTGGGGCTTCGAGGTGCCGGTGCTGGTGGCGCTCACCTTCATGTACTGCGACCAGCCGGGGCGGGCCGAGGAGCTGTTCAGCCAGGGCATCGTGGAGTGCCAGGACCGCGGCTGGCGCGGCGCGCACCTGTCGTTCGGCTGCACGCTGCTCGGCTACATCCGCTACCGGCGCGGCCGGCTGGGCACCGCGGAGTCCATGGTCCGCGACGGGCTGCGGATCGCCGACCGGGTCGGCCACCAGGTGCCCGCGCAGTACTTCGCGGTCGGCATCCTCATCGAGATCCTGCTCGCCCGCGGCCGGACCGCCGAGGCGCAGGAGCTGGCCGCGTCGTACCGCTACGGCGAGATCACGCCGAGCGCGGTCGTCTACCCCGACTCGCAGACCGTCCACGGCGAGCTGCTGCTCGCGCTGGGCCGCAACCGCGAGGCCGAGTGGCAGCTCACCCGGGCCGGGGAGCGGCTGGACGCGCGCGGGATGCGCAATCCGGCGTGGTGCCCGTGGCAGCTGAACCTGGCCCGGGCGATCGAGCCGTCGGACCCGGTACGGGCGGCGGCGGTCGCCGAGGAGGGGCTGGCCAGGGCCCGCCGGTTCGGTACCCAGTCGGCGATCGGGCAGGCGCTGCACGCCCAGGCCGCCGTCACCCCGCTGCAGCGGCGCGCCGCGGTGCTGGCCGAAGCTGTCGCCCACCTGGAGCGCTCGCCGTCGGGTTACGACCTGGCGCGGGCGCTGTTCGACCACGGGGTCGCGCTGCGCCGTACCGGCCAGCCGCAGGAGGCCGCCGAGCAGCTGCACCGGGCCCTGGAGAGCGCGGTGCAGTGCGGGGCCGACGCACTGGCCGGACGGTCCCGCGAGGAGCTGGACGCGACGGGGCTGTGGCCGCTCCAGCCGCGCAGCACGGAGGCCGCGTCGCTGACCCTCCAGGAGCGCAGGGTCGCCGAGTGGGCGTCCACGGGCTGGACCAACGCGCGGATCGCGGCGGCGCTGGGCTCCACCGAGCCCGCGGTGACGCGGATGCTGTCGGAGATATACGTCAAGGCAGGCTGCGACCACACCGGACTCGCGCGGCTGGTCGCGCGGACCGAGCGGTGGGAGCGCAGGCCCGGCGGCTGACGCCCGGTCACTTCCCGCTGCTGCCGCCGGTCGGCGCCGGCAGCAGCGGGAAGTGGCAGGCGGCTGCGTGGCCGCCGGCCGCGGCGCCGGCGCGCAGCAGGGGTTCGGCGGTGGCGCACTCGGCGGCCGCCTGCGGGCAGCGGGTGTGGAAGCGGCAGCCGGCGGGCGGGTCGAGCGGGCTCGGCACGTCGCCCTGCAGGCGCACCCGGTTCCGTGCGCGCTCCGGGTCGGGTACGGGGTCGGGCACCGCGGACAGCAGCGCCTCGGTGTAGGGGTGCCGGGGGCGGTCGTAGACGTCCTCGGCGGCGCCCTCCTCGACGATCTTGCCGAGGTACATGACGGCGACCCGGTCGGCCATGTGCTCGACGACCGACAGGTCGTGCGCGATGAAGACGTAGGCGATGCCCAGTTCACGCTGCAGCGAGGTGAAGAGGTTCACGATCTGGGCCTGCACGGACACGTCGAGGGCCGAGACCGGCTCGTCGCACACCAGGATCTCCGGGCGCAGCGCGAGCGCGCGGGCGATGGCGATGCGCTGCCGCTGGCCGCCGGAGAACTGGTGCGGGTAGCGGCGGGCGTGGTCGGGGTTGAGGCCGACGAGTTCCAGCAGCTCGCCGACCAGCCGCCGGTGGTCGGCGCGCGGGGCGGCGTCCCGGTGGATCAGGAACGGCTCGCGGACGATGGCCTCGACGGTCATCCGCGGATCGAGGGAGGCGTAGGGGTCCTGGAAGACGAGCTTGATGTGCCGCCGGGCGGCCCGCAGCCGGCTGCCGCGCAGCCGGTCGAACCGCTCACCGAGAAGGTGGATCTCGCCGGAGGTGGGCCGGTCGACGGCGGTGAGCAGCCGGGCCAGGCTGGACTTGCCGCAGCCGGACTCGCCGACCAGGCCCAGCGTCTCGCCGCGGCGCAGCTCCAGGTTCACCCCGTCGACGGTCGTGACCCGGCCCCGGGTGCGGCGCAGCAGCCCGCCGCCGACGGGGACGTGCTTGACGAGGTCGCGGACTTCGAGGATCAGCGGTGCACCGGTCATCGCCCGGCCACCTCCTTCCAGTGGTGGCAGGCGCTGGTGTGCCGCGGGGCGACCGGGTGCGGCGGCGGCGCGGTGGCGCAGTCCCCGGCGGCGTACGCGCAGCGCGGGCGGAAGGCGCAGCCCTCCGGCGGTGCGGCCGGGTCCGGGGGCGATCCCTGGAGGACGGCGAGCGGCCGGCCGCGGGAGCCGCGGCGGGGTATCGCGTCCAGCAGCGCGCGGGTGTACGGGTGCGCGGGGCTGCCGTACAGCTCGGCGGCGGGCGCCTGTTCGGCGACGCGCCCGGCGTACATCACCACGACGCGGTCGGCGGCGTTGGCGACGATGCCCATGTCGTGGCTGATCAGCACCAGGCTGATGGCGTGCTCGGCCTGGAGGTCGGCGAGCAGCTCCAGGACCTGTGCCTGCACGGTGACGTCCAGCGCGGTGGTGGGCTCGTCGGCGATCAGCACCTCGGGGGTGAGGGCGAGCGCCATCGCGATCATCACCCGCTGGCGCATGCCGCCGGAGAACTGGTGCGGGTAGTGCGCGGCGCGGCGGGCGGCGTCGGGGATGCGGACCTTGTCGAGCATCTCCACGGCGGCGCGGGCGGCCGCGCGGCGGTTCAGGCCGCGGTGGGCGCGGAAGACCTCGGCGATCTGGAAGCCCACCGGCAGCACCGGGTTGAGCGCGGACAGCGCGTCCTGGAAGACCATGGCGATGTGCCGGCCGCGGATCTGCCGCAGCGCGCGGTCGTCGAGGCCCAGCAGGTCGATGCCGTGCAGCCGTACCGATCCGCCGGTGACGGCGGCGCCGGGCGGCAGGATGCCCATGACGGCGCGGGCGGTCAGGCTCTTGCCGCAGCCGGACTCCCCCACGACGGCGAGGGTCCGGCCCGGTTCGGTTCGGTAGCCGACGCCGTCGACGACGGTGTGGCCGCTGCCGGGGCGGCCGTCCCGGCCGGCGAAGGCGACCCGCAGGCCGCTGACCTCCAGCGGGGGCGCTGCGGGGTCGTAGCCGGGGAAGCGGGCCAGCGGGTGCGGTCGGGCGGCGGGCGCCCCCTGGGTGGTGGTCATCGCAGCCTCGGGTCGAACGCGTCGCGCAGGCAGTCGCCCAGCAGGACGAAGCCGAGCACGGCCAGGGACAGGAAGAGGGCGGGGAAGAGCAGCAGGCCCGGGTGGACGGTGAAGTACTGCTGCGCGGTGTTGAGCTGGACGCCCCAGGAGATGGCGGGGGCGGTCAGGCCGACGCCGAGGAAGGTCAGCGCCGCCTCGGCGGTGATCACCCCGCCGATGTTGATGCTGGTGAGCACGGCCACCGGCATGATCGCGTTCGGGACGGCGTGCCGCAGCAGGATGCGCAGCGGCCCGGCGCCCAGCTCGCGGGCCGCGGTGACGTAGTCCAGTCCGCGGACCGCGAGCACCGACGAGCGCATGATGCGGGTGAGGACCGGCCAGGAGAACAGCGCGAGCACCAGCGACACGCTCAGGATGCTGTGCACGCTGAAGGTCTCCAGCACCACGATCATCCCGACCAGCATGGGGAAGCCGAAGAAGACATCCATCAGCCGGCTGACGAGCATGTCGGTGACGCCCCCGAAGTAGCCGGCGAGCGAGCCCAGGACGACGGCGACGGCCAGGGTGAGCACGGTGGTCAGCAGCCCGATGCTGATCGAGTCGCGGGCGCCGTGCACGACGTTGCTGTAGAGGTCGCAGCCCTGCACGTCGTAGCCGAAGGGGTGGCCCGAGGTGGGGCCCTGGCCGCTG
Source organism: Streptomyces sp. NRRL F-5123 (assembly GCF_000721495.1). Lineage (GTDB taxonomy): Bacteria > Actinomycetota > Actinomycetes > Streptomycetales > Streptomycetaceae > Actinacidiphila. Next base: position 252,673 of record NZ_JOHY01000001.1, on the reverse strand, counting down.
TGCTCCAGCGAGCACTGGTGCGGGTCGCCGTGCCCGAACCAGCCGGCGAAGGCCTGCGGGACGGCCGCCATCGCGCACAGCAGCAGCACCAGGGCCAGCGGCAGGACGAAGCGGGGGCGGCGCAGCAGGCGGTGCAGGGTGCCGCGTTCCGCGGGCCGGACGGCGGGCTCGGCAGAGCTGCCGGGGCCCGCGGGAGCGGTTTTCCGCAGGGCGCTAGTCAAGGCGGATCCTCGGGTCGAGTACGCCGTAGAGCAGGTCCACGACCAGGTTGACAAGGAGGAAGACCAGCACGAGCAGCGTGCTGATACCGACGACGGTGGGGCCGTCGTGCTGCTGCACGCCCTGGAAGACCTGGTAGCCGAGGCCCGGCAGGTTGAAGATGCCCTCGATGAGGATCGTGCCGGACAGCAGGTAGCCCAGGTTGGTGCCGAGCATCGACACCACGGGGACGAGCGAGGTGCGCAGCACGTGCCGGAGCAGGACGCGGGTGCGGCCGAGGCCCTTGGCGGTGGCGGTGTCGACGAAGTCGGCGCCCAGGTTCTCCAGGATGCTGGCCCGGGTCAGCCGGGAGATCTCCGGCACCCCGAGCAGCGCCAGGCACAGCGCCGGCACCAGGTAGCTCAGCGGCCAGCCGTCGTCGATGCCGGAGACGGGGAGCCAGCCGAGCTTGACGCCGAGCCAGATCTGGGCGACGTAGGCGGTGATGAAGTACGGCACGCCCAGGACCAGGCTGGAGCCGCCGAGCACCGCGAGGTCGGCCGCGCGGCCGGCCCGCAGGGCGGCCAGGCAGCCCAGCGCGATCCCGGCGACGGCCTCGATCACCCAGGTGAGCAGGGCGAGTTTGACCGTCACCGGCCAGCTCGCGGAGATGACGGCGGAGACCTGGGTGTCGTTGAGGTCGATGCCGAAGTCGCCGTGGGCGAGACCGGTGACGTAGTGCCAGTACTGGACGAGGAGCGGGTCGCCGAGGTGGTAGTGCTCCCGGATCGCCGCCGCCGTCGCCGGGCTGACGACGTGATCGGGGCCGGCCAGCGCCTGGACGGGGTCGCCGGGCAGGGCGTAGACGGCGGCGTAGATGACGAAGGTGGTGCCGATCAGCACCGGGATCATCATCAGGACCCGGCGCAGGACGTAGCTACCCACACGGGCCTCCTCGGTGGGCGGCGCGGCCGGCCGGGCTCATCGGACGGTGACCGAGGACAGGTCGACGTCGCCGAGGTAGCCCAGCCGCACGCCGGACAGGTTCTTGGCGTGGACGGCGCCGCTGACCGGGTAGTAGAGCGGCGCGAGGGGCAGGTCGGCCATCGCCGTCGTGGTCGCCTGCTGGGCGAGCTTCACGCCTTCCTCGGCGGTGCTCGCCGCGGCGGCCTGGTTCATCCCGGCACTGAAGGCGGGGCTCTTGTAGCCGGTGACGTTGGTGCCGGAGGCCTCGCCGAAGAGCTGGTCGGCCTGCGAGTAGACGGTCGGGTAGGCCGCGCCGTTGTAGAGCAGGAACGGGCCGGTCGTCTTGTGCGCGAGCAGGTTGGGGTAGATCTGGTCGGTGGGCTGCGCCTTCATCGAGACCGAGGTGATGCCGAGGTTGGTGCGAAGCTGGTTGACGATCGCTTCCAGGACGTTCTGGTAGTCCGGTTCCTGCTTGGTCCACAAGGTGAGCGGGCCGTGCCAGCCGCCCGCCGCGGCCAGCAGCTCGCGGGCCTTGGCCGGGTCGTAGCCGCAGGCGGTGCAGTCCGAGCCGCCGCCGCCCGCGATGACGTCGGGGGCGACGCCCGCGGCGGTCCGGGCGTGGCCCTGGAGCAGCGACTTCACGATGGCCTGGCGGTCCACGGCGAGCGAGAACGCCTGCCGTACCCGGATGTCGGAGAAGCGCTTGTCCCACAGCGGGAAGCCCAGGAAGACCACGGCCGCGGTGGGCGAGGTGACCAGCTGCGAGCTGTACGTCCGGCTCGCGGTCGACAGGTCGTTGCCGCTCGCGGTGGCGATGTCGACGGCGCCGGAGCGGAAGCTGGTGAAGGCGGTGGAGTCGGTCTGGTAGGCCTTGACGGTGATCTGCGCCGCGTTGCCCTTGGCGCCCGCGTAGCCGTCGAAGCGCTTGAGGGTGATCTGCTGGCTGCCGGGCGACATCCCGGGCGCGGCCACCTGGTAGGGGCCGTTGCCGATCGGGAGCCGGTCGTAGGCGGCGAGGTCCTTGAAGGCGGCCTTGGGCATCGGGGCGAAGGCGGTGCCGGCGAGCACGTAGGGGAACATCGACAGCGGCTTGACCAGCGTCACCTTGAGGGTGTCCGGGCCGGTCACCTGCACCCCGGACATGGTGTCGGTGGCGGGCTTGCCGCTGGTGGGGTTGAGTGCGGCATAGCCCTCGAAGTTCGCGAAGAGGTAGCCGTTGGACATGGTGTTGGGGGCGTAGGCGGCGGCGTTCCAGGAGTCGGCGAAGGACTGCGCGGTGACGGGCTCGCCGTTCTGGAACTTCCATCCCTGCTTGAGGGTGATGGTCCAGTGCTGCTGGTCGGTGGACTGCACCGACTGCGCGACGGCGTTCACCAGCTTGCCGTCCGGGCCGACCTGGGTGAGCGGGGTCCAGATGGCCTGCGCGACCCCGCTGAAGCCCGCCTTGCCCGGCGTGAGGTGGGCGACGTACCAGCTCGGCACGCCGATGGAGTACGAACCGCCGGCCGCGCTCGGCCCGCCGGACCCGGCGCCGCCCCCGCCGCACGCGCTCACGGCGGCGAGTGCGCCGGCCACGCACAGGGCCACCGCCGTTCTGCGGCTGACACGTCCTGGTTGGGGCGGAGTCATCTCGGGTACCTCCAGGGGCGGTCGGAGTTTCGGGTGAGCGGAAGACTGGCCCAGTCCTGATGCGGCAGCTTTGGCGGTCCGGGCAAAAACGCCACTGCTGCTTTGTGTCGGCGCACATGCCGGCCGGCCGCGCACCGCTCCCCCGCTCCGCAGGGCGTGCCGGAGGGCCGCCGGACCCTGGTCCGCACCACGGAGACGGCTACCGTACGTCACCGGGCCGAGAGCCGGTAGGGGGTTGCGGAGGGTGCCTATGATGAGCCGATGGCAAGCACCTCCTCCTCCGCATCGCAGGTCAACGGCACGTCGGAACGCGCCGAGCCGACCGGCACGACGCTGCGCAGGCTGCGCGAGCACCTGGGCCCGCTGGTGCTCCAGGTCGAATGCGCGCCGCAGAGTGAGGACGTGGTGGTCGGCCGCCAGGTGATCCACGACCTGTGCGAGCCGGTGCCGCCGCTCGCCGACGGCGTGCTGCTCGTGGTGGGCGGCGCCCCGGACCGGGAGAGCTGCCTCGACGCGATACGTCAGGCCGGTGCCGCGCGCTACAGCGCCGTCGTCGTCAAGGCCCGCGGCCGCGACCTCGCGGCGGCGGGCGCGGCGGCGCGGGCGGCGGGCGTCGCGCTGCTGGTGGCCCCCGACGACATGCCGTGGCGGCACTTCGACGCCCTGGTCACGGCGGCGACGAGCGCGTCGGGCCCGGCCCGCGACACGTACTCCACGGTCGGCGCCGGCGACCTGTTCTCGCTGGCCAACGCCATCGCCTACCAGGTCGGCGGGGCCGTCACGATCGAGGATCCGCTCGGCCACGTGCTGGCCTACTCCAACCTTCCGCACCAGGAGATCGACGAGATCCGGCGGCAGGGCATCCTCGGCCGGCAGACCCCGGACCGACCCACCAACCTCGACGAGTACCAGCGCGTCATCCGCGCCGACCGGCCGGTGCACTTCGACATGCCCGACACCCAGCACATCAACCGGCTGGCCGTCGCGGTGCGCGCCGGGCCGCAACTGCTCGGCCTGCTCTGGGCGCTGGACGGCGTGCCGCCGCTCGGCGAGGGCGCGGCCGCGGCGCTGGAGGAGGCCGCGAAGGTCGCCGCGCTGCACCTGCTGCGGGCCCGCAGCCACCGCGACCCGGACCGCTGGAGCCGCGGCGAGGCGCTGGCGTCCCTGCTGGACGGCGCGGTGTCGGGGCGTACGGCGGCCGCACAGCTGGGCATCGCCGAGGACACCTCGACCACGGTGGTGGCCTTCGCGCAGGCGGCGGCGGAGGAGATGCCCGGCCTCGGCGGCGCCCGGATCGTCGACATGGTCGGCCTGTACTGCGAGGCGTGGCACCCGCAGGCGCTGTGCACGACCACCGGCGGCCTGGTGTACGCGCTGCTGCCGACCCGGACGGACCCGGGCGCCGAACGGCGGGTGGTGAAGTTCGCCGGGAACGTGGTGAGCACCGTACGGCGCACCGCGGGGCTCGACCTGCGGGCCGGCATCGGGGTGCCCGCCGCCCGGCTGGACCAGGTGCCCGCGGGCCGGCGCACCGCGGACCGGGTGCTGCGCGCGCTCGCCGGGGATCCGCAGGCGCCGGACGTCGCCACCGTCACCGACGTGCGCAGCCGGGTGACGCTCATGGAGCTGACCGAGCGGGGCGCCCCGTCGGTCGACCTGCCGCCGGGCCCGGTGGAGCGCATCGTCGCGCACGACGCGGAGCACTCCACCACCTACGGCCAGTCGCTGCTGGCGTATCTGGACGCCTTCGGCGAGGCGATCCCGGCGGCCGCCCGGCTGGCCGTGCACGAGAACACGCTGCGCTACCGGATCCGCCGCATCCAGGAGCTCTTCGAGGTCGACCTCGACGACCCGGACACCCGCCTGGTGGTCTGGCTCCAGCTGCGGCTGCACCGCATCACCGGCTGACCTCCGGCGCCGCCGCCACGACGCCGGCGGTGCCGGAGGCGGTACGGGGCCGGGGCCGGCCGGCGGCTGTGCGCGCCGACAACACCCCCCGCCCCAATTGCACGGGCTCCACGAACTCCACGCACCCCTCCCGCACATACCGTCGCCCGGACAACACAGCCGAGCCGATGGGGGAACCCATGCTGGAGCAACCGATCTACGCCCTGAACGACCCCGTGCGCCTCCGCGAACTCGTCGCGGGCCACGGCTGGGCGACGCTGGTCAGCGCCACCGGACGGGGCCCGGTGGTCTCCCATCTGCCGGTCGTCCCGGACCGGGACGGCCAGGACGGCGAGGGCGAGGGTGCCTCCGGGGGCGGCCTGACAATCGTCGGCCATCTCGCGGCCGCCGACGCCGAGCTGCACGAACTGGGCGCGCACGACGTCGTGGTGATCGTCGAGGGCCCGCACGGCTACATCTCGCCGGGCCACTACCGCGCCGGCCCGTACGTGCCGACCTGGAATTTCGTCGTGGCCCATCTGCACGGGCGGCCCGAGGTGCTGGACGCCGCCGGGACGTGGCGCGTGCTGGAGCGCACCGTGGCGCACTTCGAGGCGGACCGCCCCGAGCCCTGGACGCTGGACGGCGTCCTGGACTACGCGCACGGGCTGGCCCCCCACGTCACCGGCTTCCGGCTGCGCCCCACCCGGGTCGTCGGCAAGCACAAGCTCAGCCAGGACAAGCCGTACGAGGTCGCGCGGCGGGTCGTCGCGGGGCTCTCCGGCGAGGGCACGGGCGGCGTCGAGAGCAGCGGGTCCGGCAACGCGGCGCTGGCCGCGGCGATGCGCCGGGTGCTGGTGCCCGGTGACTAGCCCGCGGACCGCCACCGGGCCGGCCGCCGGCCAGGCCGCCCCCGTGGTGCTGCGCAACGTCCGGCTCGGCTCCGGCGGACCGCTCGCGCACCTGGTGGTCGACGGCGGCCGGATCGCGGCCCTCACCCCTGCCTCGGCCACCGCCCCGGCCGCCTCCTCGGCCGCCGGCGAAGGCGTCGACGCGGAGGGCCGCACCGTGCTGCCCGGCCTGTGGGACGCGCACGTACACATGGTCCAGTGGGCCAGCGCGCGCCGCCGCGTCGACCTGTCGGGCGCCGCCTCCGCCGCCGCGGCGGCCCGCGTCATGGCCGGGGCCGCGCGTACCGCGCGGCTGCCCGCGGACGAGCCGCTCATCGGCTTCGGCTTCCGCGACGGCCTGTGGCCCGACCGTCCCGAACCCGGGCTGCTCGCCTGGTCCGAGCCGGCCGGCCGGCCGGTCGCCCTGGTCAGCAACGACCTGCACACCGCATGGCTCAACCGGCCCGCCCTGCGGCGGCTCGGCGCAGCGGACCACCCCACCGGGGTGCTGCGCGAGGCGGAGTGCCTGGACGCGGTGGCCCGGCTCGGCGCCGCCGACCCCGCCACCGTCGACCGCTGGGTGGCCGACGCGGCACGGGCGGCCGCGGCCCGCGGCGTGGTCGGCCTGATCGACTTCGAGTACGCCGACAACCTCGCCGACTGGACCCGCAGGGCCGCGCACGCGCCGCTGGACCTGCGCGTCACCTGCGCCGTCTACCCGGCCCACCTGGACGACGCCGTCGCCCGGGGCCTGCGCACCGGCGACGTCCTGCAGGACACCGGCGGCCTGGTCCGCGTCGGCCCGCTCAAGCTCTTCGTCGACGGCTCGCTCAACACCCGCACCGCGCTGTGCAACGAGCCCTATCCCGGGATGCCCGCGGGCGGGCAGGAGTACGGGCTGCTGCAGACCGAACCGGCCGAGCTGGAACGGCTCATGGGCCACGCGGCACGCCACGGCATCCACAGCGCCGTGCACGCCATCGGCGACCGGGCCAACACCATCGCGCTGGACGCCTTCGAGCGGACCCGCTGCGCCGGGCGCATCGAGCACGCCCAGCTCATCGACCGCTCCGACCTGCCGCGCTTCGCCCGCCCCGGCCTGGTGCTGGGCATCCAGCCCGCGCACGCGGCCGACGACCGCGACATCGCCGACCACCACTGGGCCGGGCGCACCGACCGGTCCTTCGCCTACGCGGAACTGGCGCGGGCGGGCGCCCGGCTGGAGATCGGCTCGGACGCGCCGGTCGCGCCGCTCGACCCGTGGGTCGGCATCGCCGCCGCCGTGCACCGCACGGGCCCGGACGGGCGCCCCGGCTGGCACCCCGAGCAGGCGATCGCGCTGCCCGACGCGCTCGCCGCCGCGGCCGCGGGACGCGCGGGGCTGCGGGTCGGGGACCGCGCCGACCTCGTCGTGACGGAGGACGACCCGGGGCGCGCGGCTCCACGGGGGCTGGCCGGGATGGGGGTCTTCTGCACGATGCTCGGCGGACGCTTCACGCACCGGGCGGACGAGGCGTAGCCGCCGCGGCGGAAACGGGTCGAGCCGCGCCCGGCACGACGGGAGAGGGCCACGGGACGGCGTCCCGTGGCCCTCTCCCGCTGCCGCCTCAGCCCAGCCGGAGCTCCGTGCGGGCGGTGCCGGCGCGGGGGTGGGCGGCGGTGAGGCGGGCGACCGTGCCCGCGGGGGCGCGGACGGTCCACTCGACCGCGGTCAGGTCGGGGGTGCCGGGGTCGTGGCCCCACCAGGTGGTGGAGGACAGGGTGCCGCTGCGGCCCTCCAGCTGGCCCAGCCGCTCGACCGCGTCACCGGTGACCAGGTCTGCGCCCTCGGGCAGGTCGATACGGGCGGACAGCTCGCCGGCCACCTCTCGGGAGAGCGCGGTCCTGGTGACGTACGTCGGCAGCCAGCCGGTGTTGCCGAGGACCAGCCGCACGCGGTGCACACCGGGCGCGACCTCGGTCGCGGTGGCCCGGCGGACCTCCAGCCGGGGCGAGGCGAGGGCCTGGAAGACGACCCACTCGGTGTGCGGGGCGACCTCGGCCTCGATGCGGTCCAGGGGCGGGTTGTACCAGTAGTTGATCATGTCCCAGCCGCCCAGCTCGACCGGGCCGAGCTGCGGGTGCTCGTACGGGTACCAGTCGACGAAGCCCTTGCCGTCCAGCTCCTTGTCGCTCCACGCGATCATCTTCAGGTCGTCCTCGACCGGGTGGTCGATGAGCCAGCGCGAGGCGTGGTAGGACTCGATGCCGGCCGCCCGCTGCGGGGACCAGAACTCGGTGATCCAGGCGAAGAGCCCCAGCTGGTGGTAGTACCAGCCGAGTTGGCCGCCGCGGAAGTCGGCCGCCGGGTCGTGCTTGAGGTCCTGGAAGGACATCACGTCGTAGCCGGTCAGCTCCGCGGCCTTGGCGCCGACGACGTCGTAGACGTGCTGGTCGGGGCCGGGCAGCCGGACGTCGGCGTTCATCGGCGGGTGCAGGTGCAGGCCGCCGAAGGTGTGGCAGGTGACCCAGCCGGTGATGTTCGGCCTGTCGGTGACCGCCCGCAGCACCGCCTGCGTCTCCGGCTCCGAGCCGGGGTACGGGCCGGCGTTGCGCGGCAGCAGCGGGGCGGCCTCCCAGTCGGTCGGCAGGTTCTGGCCGAGGTCCAGGCCCTCGACGGGCTCGGCCACCTCGACGACGTCACCGCGGTAGCCGGTGATGTCGCCCTCCTGGAAGAGCCGGTAGTAGTCGCCGCCGGTCTCGTCCGGCTCACGCGGGACGAGCAGCCGCGGCTCGTCCGGGTGCGCCTTCCACGGCCCCTCCGCGTCCCGGACGCGCATGAACAGCGCCCGCCCGTCGCCGTCCACGTCCTTCAGCTGGAGCCCGGGGTCGGCCTCCGGACTCGGGTGCGGGCGCACGCTGGAGCGGATGAAGCGGCCCTCGGCCATGGCGTGCTCGTGCCCGTCCGGGTTGAGCCGCGGGACGACGTAGACGGCGCGGGTGTCCAGCAGCCGGGTCACCCGCTCGTCGGTGCCGTAGCCGGTGAGCAGCCGGTGCACGAGGTGCAGGGCGGCGAAGCAGGACGACCACTCGGTGCCGTGGATGCCGGCCTCGACGAAGAAGGCCGGCTTCTCGGCGGCCGGTCCGGTCGCGGTGCTGGTCAGGGTGACCAGCCAGATGTCGCGGCCCTCCCACGAGCGGCCCACGCTCTCCAGGGCCGCGAGGTCGGGGCGGCTGTCCGCCCAGTCCCGCAGCAGCGCGGTCAGCTCGTCGTGGACGTAGAACCGGTCGTAGGTCAGCGGGCGGATCATGCGGTGTTCCTCGCAATCGCACGGCGGCAGCAGCCTGGCAGGGCGGTCAGTCTGCGCGCGGCGCGCACACGGTGCTTTGGGCGGTCGGCCAATCTTTCCCGGCGGACTTCTCGCCCGCCGCCAATCACGCGGGACGGACCCGGCCGCCACAGTGCTCCCTGACGGTCGCTCGCCGGCCGGTCGCGGACCCTGATTCCTTCCGCCGATTCTCCCCGACTCCGCCTCGCTTCTCCTTTCCGCCCACCTCCTTTCCGCTTCCGCATTCCTGATTTCTGCCGACCCTCACGGATTCGCCGGCCGGGCCGCCGGGTGCGGCGCCCGCCCGGCCGAGATTGGACACCCCGCATGACTGCCACAGCCGACATCGGTACGGCCGAGATCCACCATCAGCACCGCGACGTCACCGGCGGCTGGCTGCGACCCGCGACCTTCGGCGTGGTGGACGGCCTCGTGTCGAACTTCGCCCTGGTCGCCGGTGTCGTCGGCGGTGGCGCGGGCGCGCACACCGTCGTCCTGACCGGGTTGGCCGGGCTCACCGCCGGCGCGTGCTCCATGGCCACCGGCGAGTTCATCTCGGTGTCCTCGCAGAACGAGCTGGCGCAGGCCGAGATCGCCCGTGAGCGGCGCGAGCTGGAGACCAACCCGGCCGAGGAGCTGCGCGAGCTGACGCTCGCCTACCAGGCCAAGGGTGTACGGCCGGAGCTCGCCCGGGAGATCGCCGAGGAGCTGACGGCCGACCCCGAGGTGGCCTGGCGGGTGCACGTGCGCGAGGAACTGGGCGTCGACCCGGACGACCTGCCCCAGGGGTGGTCGGCGGCGGTGTCCTCCTTCACGGCCTTCGCGCTGGGTGCGCTGGTGCCGCTGCTGCCCTTCTTCTTCGGCGCCTCCAGCATCGTGCCCGCGCTGCTGGCCGGCTCCGCGGGCCTGCTGCTGACCGGCGGGCTGACGGCGAAGCTGACCGCGCGGCCCCTGTGGTTCGGCGCCGGCCGGCAGCTGGCGCTGGGCGGGGTGTCGGCGGCGGTGACCTTCGTGGTCGGCCTGCTGGTCGGCTCGGGGGTGTCCTGACCGATGGGGACGACGCAGAATCCGGACGACGGTGCCGGGTACGGGCGGCCGCTGCACGCGGTGGCGCTGGTCAAGCAGGTGCCGCCGGCCGACCACCCCGGCACGCTGGACGGCCGCGGACGGCTGCTCAGGGACGGCTTCACCGCCGAGCTGAACCCGTGGTGCCGCCGGGCGGTGACCCGCGCGGTCGAGCTGGGGCGGGGCAGCGGCGGACGCACCACCGTCGTCACCATGGGTCCGCCCGCGGCGGCCGACGTGCTCAGGGAGGCGGTGGCCTGCGGCGCGGACGAAGGCGTGCTGGTGAGCGACCCCGCGCTCGCCGGGGCGGACTGCCTGGTCACCGCGAAGGCGCTCGCCGCGGCCGTACGCACGCTGGGCCCGGTGGACCTGCTGCTCGTGGGGCGCGGCACGGTGGACGGCGGGACGGGCGCGGTCGGGCCGATGGTGGCCGCGCTGCTCGGGCTGCCCTTCGCCGGGCCCGCGCTGTCGGTGGAGGCTGCGGGGGACGGCCGGCTGCGCGCGGTGCTCCAGCTCGACGGACTGACCGAGACGGCCGAGCTGGCGCTGCCCGCGGTGCTCTCGGTCGCCGAACGCTCCTGCCGGCCGGCCAAGGCCCCGCGCGACACCTGGCCCGACCCGGCACCCGTGCGCACCCTGACAGCGGGGCGGCTGGCCGGGATCCAGCCCGGCGCCGCGAGCCCCACCCGCGTCGACCGCGTCCTCCCCGCCGCCCCGACCCGCCGCCCCGTCCTGCTGTCCGGCACCCCGGCGGAGCAGGCGGCACGCGCGGTGGAGCTGGTCGCCACCCGCACGGCGGCAGCCGCGTCCCCGCCGGTGTCGGTCTCCCCGCGGGCCCACCGGGCGGCGCCGGGGACGGCCTGTGACCTCGTCGAGCCGGGAGCCGTCCCGGCCGGGTCGAGACGCACGGGGTCCCGGGCCGCCCCCTCGCCGGGCGCGGGCCCCGAGCACGACCGCCCGGGGGCCGCGCCCGGGGCCCTCCCCGCCGGATCCGGGGCGCCGTGGTCCCGCACCGCCCTGTCGCCTGCCGCGGGCACCGGGCGGGTCCGCTCTGAGTCCGTGGCCGCGCCGGGCGGGCTCGCCGCAGGCGGCGCCTTCGCCGGGCTGCGCGGGCCCGGCGTGCTCGCCGTCAGCGGGGAGCCGGAGGGGGGCGGCCGGGTGCTGCTGGGGGAGGCGGCGGAGATCGCCGCGCGGATCGGCGGGCACGTCGTGGCCGTCACGCCGGGCGCGGACCCTGCGCTGCTGGCCGGCTGGGGCGCGGACGCCGCGGTGCGGCTGACCGGCGCCGACCCGCGGCCGGCCGCGGCCGCGCTGGCCGGGTGGATCCGGGGCTCGGGCGCGCCCTGGGCCGTACTGGGCGGCGCGACGGCGTGGGACCGCGAGGTCCTGGCCCGGCTCGCGGTGCTCCTGGAGGCCGGGCTGCTGTCCGACCTGACGGCCGCGTCGGTGCGCTCGGACGGCCACGGGCTGCCGCGTCTGGTGGGCGGCAAGCCGTCCGCGGGCGGCACGCTCGCCGAGGTCGCCAGCGACGGCGTCCCGCAGATCGCGACGCTGCGGACCGGCTCCCTGGCGGTACGCGAGCCGCGGGCGGCGTGCGGCCCGATCCCCGAAGAGCTGCTGGAGGTGCCCGGCGACCCGCTGCTGCGGCGTTCCGGCCGCCGTACCGAGGACGACTTCGACGCCCTGGAACGCGCCGCCGCCGTCATCGGGCTCGGCACGGGTGTCGCACCCGGCGACCACGTCGAGGTCGAGCCGCTGCGCGCGGCGCTCGGCGCGGAATACGCGGCGACCCGCAAGGTCACCGACGCCGGCGCCCTCCCGCACAGCCGCCAACTCGGCGTCACGGGGCGGGACATCGCCCCGCGGCTGTACGTCGCGCTCGGCGTGTCCGGCAGCCCGCACCACATGGCCGGCGTACGGCGCGCGCACACCGTGCTGGCCGTCAACAGCGACCCGGACGCCGAGGTCTTCCGGCACTGCGACATCGGCATCGTCGCCGACTGGCGCGCGGTCGTCCCGGCGCTGGCCGAGGCGTTCCGCCGCACGGCGGTCCGGGCGCCGGCAGCCACCCCCGCCTGACCTGCACCTTCCGAAAGCGCAGGCGCCGGGCCGCGGCCCGCGCCCCGACCGGGCACCCGCACGGTCGCCCAACCCACCACGCCGCCCCTGCGCTGGGGCCGTCTTCCTGGAGCCCGCCGTGAGACCCTGCCCCCGCACCGTCCGTACCGAACCGCACGGAGGTGGTCGTACGTGAGCGGCCTCGTCCTCGTCCTCACCGTCTTCCTGGCCTGCGCCGTCGAGGCGGTCGAGGCCCTGACCATCGTGCTGGCCGCCGGCACGAGCCGTAACTGGCGCTCGGCGATACAGGGCACGGTCGCGGCCCTCGTCGCGCTCGCGGTGGCGGTCGCGGCGCTCGGGCCCGCGATCGGGCTGATCCCCTTCCAGGCGCTGCGCCTGGTGGTCGGCGCCCTGCTGCTGGTCTTCGGGCTGCAGTGGCTGCGCAAGGCGATGCTGCGCGCGTCCGGCTACAAGGCGCTGCACGACGAGGCCGACGCCTACGCCAAGGAGGTCGCGGCAGCGAAGGCCGCGGCGAGCGGCGGGCGCGGCGCGGTCACCGACTGGTACGCCTTCACGCTGTCCTTCAAGGGCGTCTTCCTCGAAGGGCTCGAAGTCGCCTTCATCGTCGTGACGTTCGGCAACAACCAGGGCAGCGTGCCGCTCGCGGCGCTCGGCGCGGCCATCGCCGTCGTCGCGGTCACCGGCGTGGGCCTCGCGGTGCGCGCGCCGCTGGCGCGGGTGCCGGAGAACTCGATGAAGTTCGCCGTGGGCATCATGCTCACCGCCTTCGGCGTCTTCTGGGCCGCCGAGGGAGCCGGGGTCGAGTGGCCGGGCGCCGACGCGGCGCTGCTCGTGCTCGTGCCCGCCGTCGCCGTGCTCGGGCTCGGCGGCGCCGCGCTGCTGCGCCGCACCCAGGACCCGCGGCCGCCGGCCGCGGCACCCTCCGCACCGGCGCCCACCGGGAAAGGAAGCCCGCAGTGAAGTGGATCCGCTCGTTCGTGATGTTCTGGTACGACTTCGTCGTCGGTGACGACTGGCGGGTCGCGGTCGGCGTGGCCGTGGCACTGGGCGCGACCGCCGCACTGGTGCACGGCGCCGGGCTCAACGCCTGGTGGCTGCCGCCGGTCGCGGTCGCCGTGCTGCTCGCCCTGTCGCTGCGCCGCGCGGTGGCGGCGGCCAAACGCTGACCGCCGCCGCGCCCGGTACGGCGCACGGATGACGGATGACGACGCACCGGCGGGTGCCAGGGCCCCCACGGTCCCGGCACCCGCCGTGCGTACGCGTCGCGCTCCGCCGGTCAGACGGTCGCGACGCCGTTCGAGTAGCTCTTCATGTTGTAGACGGCGAAGCCGTTCTGCACCGGGTCGCCGGAATCGTTGACGGCGTGCAGCATGCCGCCGCCGCCCGCGCCGTTGAGGCACACGGTCATCAGGTCGGTGAGGACGACGCCGGGGGTGTCGGGCACCTCGTAGGTCCGGTCGGTGTAGATGTCGGCCCCGAGGTTGAAGAAGCAGTAGCTGCCCAGGCCCCACGCCAGGTGGTCGCGGACGTCGTCGGCGACCTTGTAGGACGCGTAGCCCTTGGTGCCGCCGTGCACCCACGCCGTCTGGGTGGGGACGTCGTAGGGGTTCTCGTTCTGGAAGAAGTACGTGCGGCCGCTCTCGCCGTTCCAGAGCACCTCGTACTTCTGGTAGTGCTCGACGAAGAGCCCGTAGGTGGTGACGTGGTCGCCGTTGACGAGGATGCCGGTGTCGGCCGGGTTCACCGACCAGCCCACCGTGCCGTCCAGGCCGTGGTCGGCGCGCCACAGCCACAGGTGGTCGCAGATGACGTCGTTGCTGTCGATCTGCAGGCTGATCCCCGCGCCGCCCGCGACGGCGCCGCCGATCCGGGCGAAGACGTCGAAGAGCACGGTCGGGTCGTCGCTGTGCCGGTGCCGGGTGCGGCCCTCGCCGACCCGGACGAGCACCGGGGCGTGCCCGGAGGCGGCCTCGACGAGCACGCCGGCGACCGTGACGCCGTCGACGTCGGCGACCTCGATGAGCGTGTTGCCCTGCACCGAGCGCAGCGTCGTGTAGCCGAGGCCCAGCACGACCGTGCCGGGGCGGGTGACGCGGATCGGCGAGGTCAGGTTGTAGATGCCGGGGGTGAGGAGGAGGTGGCGGCCGCTGCCGAGCGCGCGGTTGATCTCGGCGGCGGAGTCGCCGGGCCTGGCCACGAAGAAGCGGTCCAGCGCGATGCTCCTGCCCGCGGCGCGGCCGCCGGCCCAGGTGGTGCCGGTGCTGTCGCGGCGCAGCCCGGGCACGAAGACCGCGTGGTCGCCGTGCTCGTCCACGGTCAGGAAGGGCTTCTCCCGGACGACCGGGGTGCGGTCGACGGTCGTCATGGGGGGTGTCGGGAAGGACTGGGCGGGTGCGCCCTGTACGCCGACGAAGACCATGTTCCAGTTGGAGCCGACCCAGCTGCCGAGGGTGTCGTTGCGCGAGATCCACTGCTGCTGCGAGCCGGACTGCACCTGGCCGTCCACCACGCTGTCGGCCAGGTACCCGCCGCTGGACCACCCGTTTCCGGGCGGGCTCGGCATGAGGTTCATGTCCCCCTTGACGTGCACCCGGCGCATCGGCCCGGCCTGGGCGACGGCCCACCGGTTGAGGCCGTCCGGCGGCACGATGGTCAGGTTCTCCGCGGCGCGCCAGAAGTTCTGCGTGCCGTTGCCGTCGAACCACTGGGCGTCGACGGTGACGTGCCCGTTGATCACCACGTCGGACGGGCTCGCGCCCAGGCCCAGGACGTGGGTGTAGAAGCCGACGTTGATGTCGACGGTGTACGTGCCCGGCATGAAGGCCAGCGCGTAGCGCTCGTCGCCGAACTGGTTGGACTCCTGGATCGCGAAGACGGCGTCGACCTGCGCCTGGATCGCCGCGTCGCCCATCGACGGGTCGAAGACGAGGACGTTGTGCCCCAGATCCGCGCCCTTGTGTCCCTGGTGCCCCTCGGGCGGGCAGGGACGGGCGGACGGCGCCGCGGCATGGGCGGTACCGGTGGCGATGCCGCCGGCCAGCGGCACCGCGGCGGCGACGGCTGCCCCGCGGAGCACGGATCGGCGAGAGGGAATGACGGACACGGCTCTCCCTGTGGTGGTGGATCAGGAGGACTGCGCGGTGGGCCGGACCGCGAGAGAGCGCTCTCAGGGCGAGAGTGAATCATCGCCGGTGGGCAGCGTCAATAAGCGTGCGGGCTTCTCCGAAGGTCGCAGGACGGGACGGATCGCACGCCGCACGAAGGGAGTTGGGCGCGCGGCCCGGCCGCCCCGGGAGCGCTCCCCGCGGCACGGGAGGGGGCGCGGCCTGCCGCCGGGCGGGTGCGGACCGGGGCGGACCGGCGCGGACCGGGCGGACCAGTGCGGGCCGGGGCGCGCAGTTCCCCACGCCCCCCGACGGGGCGGCCCCCGACGCGAGAGCGGGGGATGCACGGAAACGCGGAATGCGGGACGCGCGGCAACCGGGTAATAGCGCAGTGGAATTGATCAACCGTCAATTCCGGACAGGCGCCCGCAGCGCCGTGACCTGCGGGGGCGGGGGGCAGGGAAAGGAGATGGCGCGAGCACGACAGCTTGTATTTGTGCAATGAATGCATTATCTTCCTGGCCATGTCCAGTGCCCACAGAGTCATCGCGATGCGCGCCGCGGGAGAACCCCCGCTGGTGTGGCGTCTGCATGTCGACCTGTGCCACTGCAACGGCGACCTGTGTACGCGCTGACGCGCGTCCGTCGCTGACGTCTCCGCCGCCGCCCGCGGTCGATCCCCGGTGCGGCGGTCTCCGGTCGCCCGGGGTGACGTCGTGGCGTGCCGCGCGCCGACGCCTCCACCCGCATCCCGGCCCGGTCGCCCGCTCCTGCTCCTGAGCTGCCGCTCAGTACCGCGTCCGCCAGCACCGCGCCGGCTTCCGTCCCCCTCCCCGTCCCGCGGTGCCCGGCTGGATCCGGCGCTGTCACAGGAGTCCCCCTTGCCTGCCTTCCTGAAGAGAATCCCGTTCTGGGCGCAGATCATCTCCGGTCTGGTCCTGGGCGTCGTGCTGGGCCTGATAGCCCGCAACGCCGACGTGCACTGGCTCACCGAGACGCTGACGCGTATCGGCGACATCTTCGTCCAGCTGCTGAAGCTGGCCGTCCCGCCGCTGGTCTTCACGGCCGTGCTGGTCAGCGTCACCAACCTGCGCAACGTCACCAACGCCGCGCGGCTCGCGGTGCGCACCCTGCTGTGGTTCTGCGTCACCGCGCTCATCGCGGTGAGCATCGGCATCCTGCTGGGCCTGGCCACCAAGCCCGGCGACGGCGTCCACCTCAAGGCCGGGGCGGTGCCGGACGGGCTGCACAAGGGCAGCTGGGTCGACTTCCTCACCGGCATCGTCCCGACGAACGTCGTGGACGCGTTCGCGCAGCCCAACGTGCTGCAGATCGTCTTCCTCGCGGTCGTGATCGGCGCCGCGTCGCTGTCGGTCGGCGAGAAGGCGGAGCCGCTGATCGACTTCGCGAAGGTCGTGCTGGAGGTCGTGCAGAAGGCGCTGTGGTGGGTCATCCGGCTCGCCCCGCTGGGCACGCTGGGCCTCATCGGCAAGTCCGTCGCGACCTACGGCTGGGACCTGCTCAAGCCGCTCGGCACCTTCACCGTCGACGTGTACGTCGGCTGCGCGCTGGTGATGTTCGTGGTCTACCCGCTGCTGCTCGCGCTGGTCGGCAAGGTCAACCCGGTCAACTTCTTCAAGGGCGCCTGGCCCGCCATCGAGCTGGCCTTCGTCTCCCGCTCCTCGGTCGGCACCATGCCGGTGACCCAGCGGGTCACCGAGCGGCTCGGCGTGCCGCGCGACTACGCGTCCTTCGCGGTGCCCTTCGGCGCCACCACCAAGATGGACGGCTGCGCCGCGGTCTACCCGGCGCTCGCGGCGATCTTCGTCGCGGAGGTCTACCACGTCCACCTGGGCATCGGGGACTACCTGCTGATCGCGTTCGTCTCGGTGATCGGCTCGGCGGCGACGGCCGGTCTGACCGGTGCCATCGTGATGCTGACGCTGACCCTGAGCACGGTCGGCCTGCCGCTGGAGGGCGTCGGCCTGCTGCTGGCGATCGACCCGATCCTGGACATGATGCGGACCGCCACCAACGTCACGGGCCAGATCGTGGCGCCGGTGCTGGTCGCGTCGCGGGAGAAGATCCTGGACCGTGCGGCCTTCGACGCGCCGCGCGGCATCGAGGACGACGAGCCGGCCGTGGAGTCCGAGACCCGCGAGCTGGTCGAGGTCTGACCCCGCTCCCCCGCGGCCCCGGTCCCTCCCGCACGGAGGGGCCGGGGCCGCTGCCGTACGGTCACCGGGGCGCGGCCCGGCCCTGCGGCCGGCGGACCGGCGGCGGGAGCTGGCCGCCGACCAGTGCGGCCAGGGCCAGCAGGAAGCCCGCGAGCTGCACGGGCCCGAGCGTCTGGCCGAGCACCGCGGCGCCCAGCACGGCGGCCACCAGCGGCGAGAGCAGCGCGAGCAGGGCCGCCGAGGTGACCGGCAGCGCGGCGATGCCGCGGAACCACAGGGTGTACGTGACGAGCCCGCCGATCAGCCCCAGCCAGAGGTAGCCGAGCGCGGCCCGCCCGTCGACCGCGGGCGGTGCGCCCTCGGCGAGGAAGGTCACCGGCAGCAGGAGCAGGCCGCCCGCGGTGAGCTGCCAGCCGGCGAAGGCAGTGCCGCTCACGCCCGCCGGGCGGCCCCAGCGCTTGGTGAGCGTCACGCCGAGCGCCATCACGGCCGCGCCCGCCAGCCCCGCCGCCACACCGACCCCGTCGAGCGCGGCGTCCGGCCCGATCACCACCAGGCCGACCCCGGCGATGCCCGCCACGCCCCAGCCGATCCGCCACGCCGACAGCCGCTCGTGCAGCACCGGCGCCGCGAGCAGCGCGACGGCCAGCGGCTGCCCGGCCCCCAGCGTCGCGGCCACCCCGCCGGGCAGCCGCTCGGCCGCGGTGAAGAGCAGCGGCAGGAACAGCCCGATGTTGAGCGCGCCCAGCACCGCGGCCTTCCCCCACCAGGCGCCGCGCGGCAGCGTGCGGGTGAGGACGAGCGCGACGAGCCCGGCGGGCAGCGCCCGCAGCAGCCCGGCGAAGAGGGGGTGCCCGTCGGGCAGGAACTCGGTGGTGACGATGTAGGTGGTGCCCCAGACGGCGGGCGCGAGCGCGGTGAGCGCGGTACGCGACAGGCCCTGCCCCCGGTGCCCGCGGAGCGCGCCGCGGGTCCGTGCCATGGATTGCGTGGTCATGACGAGAGTCTCGGCCCGCGGGGATCGATGAGTCCAACACATGCTTGTCACACCATCGATCGTGATCCACGATGGATCCATGGAGCTCCAGCAGATGCGGTACGTGATCGCCGTCGCGGAAACCAGCAGTTTCACGCGCGCCGCCGAGCGCTGCCGGGTCGTGCAGTCCGCGCTCAGCCACCAGGTGGCCCGGCTGGAACACGAGCTGGGCGCCCGGCTGTTCGAGCGCACCAGCCGCCGGGTACGGCTCACCCCGGCGGGCGAGGCCTTCCTCCCCGCCGCCCGGCAGTGCCTGGAGGCCGCCGGGCGGGCGGCGGCGGAGGTCGCGGCCGCGGTCGGGGAGGTGCGCGGGCGGCTCGCGGTCGGGTCGATCCCCACCGTCACCGCCGCCGATGTGCCGGGCGCGCTGCGGGAGATCCACGAGCGGCATCCGCAGGTGCGCATCACCCTGCGGGTGGGCGCGAGCGACGAGCTGATCGAGCAGGTCAGGACGGGCGCCCTGGACGCGGCCTTCCTGGGGCTGCCCACCACGGCGGTGCCGCGCGGGGTCGGCGTCCACGAGCTGGCCCGCGGCGCCCTGGTCGCGGTGGTCGCGCCGGACCACCCGCTCGCCGGGGAGCGCTCGGTGAGCCTCGCCCGGCTGGCGCGGGAGACCTTCGTGGAGCTGCCGGCCGGCACCGCGGGCCGCGCCCAGTCCGAGCAGGCCTTCGCCGCGGCGGGGCTGAGCCGCGACATCGCCTACGAGGTGAGCAGCGCGGAGTTCATCCCGCGGCTGGTCGCCCCGGGCCTGGGCGTCGCGATGCTGCCGGCGGCGTACGCGCCGGGGCTGACCGGCGTCGTCACGGTGGAGGTCACGGACGCCCCGGCGCGCGTGGAGTACGTCATCTGGTCCCGCTCCGGCCCGACCCCGCCGGCGGCGGCCTTCCTGGCGGCGCTGGGGGTGGACCCGGAGGCGTAGCCGGGGCGGGACCCTGCCCGTACCGGGGCGCGCAGGGGGAGCCGCGGGCGTACCGCACGGGCGCCGGAACCGGATCGCCCAGCCGTCGGAGCCGGCGCCGTACCGCCCAACCGCCGCGGCCACCGCCGTACCGCCCAACCGGCGCCGTACCGCCCGGCATCCGCAGCAGCCGCCGTACCGCTCAGCCGTCCGCGCCGTCGAACGCGCGCAGCAGGCGCTCGGCCGCGTCCGCCGCGGTGAGCGTGCCGGTGCGCAGGCCCGCTTCGATCGCGGGGGCCAGGGCGCGGACCGCGGGGTGGGTGTCGAGGCGGGCGAGGAGTGTGTCGCGGGCCGTCGACCAGGCCCATTCGACCTGCTGGGCGCGGCGCTTGGCGGTGAGGCCGCCGTCCGCCGTCAGCCGGGAGCGGTGCGCCTCCAGCCGCTCCCACACCGTGTCCAGGCCGGTGGACTCGCGCGCGCTGCAGGTGAGCACCGGCGGCGTCCAGGAGGCGTCGGCGGGCTGCATCAGGCGCAGCGCGCCGGCGAGTTCACGGGCGGCGGCGCGGGCGTCGCGCTCGTGCGGGCCGTCCGCCTTGTTGACGGCGACGACGTCGGCCAGCTCCAGCACGCCCTTCTTGATGCCCTGGAGCTGGTCGCCGGTGCGGGCGAGGGTGAGCAGCAGGAAGGTGTCGACCATGCCGGCCACGGCCGTCTCGGACTGGCCTACGCCGACGGTCTCGACGAGCACCACGTCGTATCCGGCGGCTTCCATGACGACCATGGACTCCCGGGTCGCGCGCGCCACCCCGCCGAGGGTGCCCGCGCTCGGCGAGGGGCGGACGAAGGCGGCGGGGTCGGTGGCGAGACGTTCCATCCGGGTCTTGTCGCCGAGGACGGAGCCGCCGGTGCGGGTGGAGGACGGGTCGACGGCGAGCACCGCGACGCGGTGCCCGAGGCCGGTGAGCAGGGTGCCGAAGGCGTCGATGAAGGTGGACTTTCCTACCCCGGGCACCCCGCTGACGCCGATCCGCCGGGCGCCGCCGGTGTGCGGGAGCAGCGCGGTGAGCATCTGCTGCGCCAGGGCGCGGTGGTCCGCCCGCGCGGACTCCACGAGCGTGATCGCGCGCGCCACGAGCGCCCGGCGCCCTTCGAGCACGCCCTTGGCGTACGCGTCGGGGTCGATGGCCGCGGGTCGGGGCGTGGGCATGCCGCGGCTACAGCTCCTCGTGCCCGAGGGCGGCGGCGAGCCTGGTCACCAGGTCGTGCGCGGCCTCGGGGATGACGGTGCCGGGCGGGAAGACCGCGGCGGCGCCCGCGTCGTGCAGCGCGGGCACGTCCTGCGGGGGGATGACGCCGCCGACGACGATCATGATGTCCGCGCGGCCCTCCGCGGCCAGCTCCGCGCGCAGCGCTGGCACCAGCGTGAGGTGGCCCGCGGCGAGCGAGGAGACGCCCACGATGTGCACGTCCGCCTCGACCGCCTGCCGCGCCACCTCGGCGGGGGTCTGGAAGAGCGGGCCGACGTCGACGTCGAAGCCCAGGTCGGCGAAGGCGGTGGCGATGACCTTCTGGCCGCGGTCGTGCCCGTCCTGCCCCATCTTGGCGACCAGGATGCGCGGCTGCCGCCCCTCGGCCTCGGCGAAGCGCCCGACCAGAGCCCGGGTGGCGTCGGCGGCGGGGGTGCGGCCTGCCTCCTCGCGGTACACGCCGGAGATCGTACGGATCTGGCCCGCGTGCCGCCCGAAGACCTGCTCCAGGGCGTCGGAGATCTCGCCGACGGTGGCCTTGGCGCGGGCGGCGCCGACGGCGAGCGCGAGCAGGTTGCCGTCCAGCTCGGGGCCGGGGGTGCGGGCGGCGGCCGCGGTGAGGGCGCGCAGCGCGTCCCGGCAGGCGTCCTGGTCGCGTTCGGCGCGCAGCCGGCGCAGCTTGGCGATCTGGCTGGCCCGGACCGCGGAGTTGTCGACGGAGCGGACGTCGATCGGTTCGTCGTCGTCCGCCTGGTACTTGTTGATGCCGATGAGCGGCTGCCGCCCGGAGTCGATACGGGCCTGGGTGCGGGCCGCGGCCTCCTCGACGCGGAGCTTGGGGATGCCTGCGTCGATGGCCCGGGCCATGCCGCCGGCCGCCTCGACCTCCTGGATGTGCTGCCAGGCGCGTGTCGCGAGGTCGTGGGTGAGTCGCTCGACGTAGGCGCTGCCGCCCCACGGGTCGACGACCCGGCAGGTGCCGGACTCCTGCTGGAGCAGCAGCTGGGTGTTGCGGGCGATGCGGGCGGAGAAGTCGGTGGGGAGGGCCAGTGCCTCGTCGAGAGCGTTGGTGTGCAGCGACTGGGTGTGGCCCTGGGTCGCGGCCATCGCCTCGACGCAGGTGCGGGTGACGTTGTTGTAGACGTCGCGGGCGGTCAGCGACCAGCCGGAGGTCTGCGAGTGGGTGCGCAGACTCAGCGACTTGGGATTCTTCGCGCCGAACTGCCGCACCAGCCGGGCCCACAGCAGCCGGGCGGCGCGCAGCTTGGCGACCTCCATGAAGAAGTTCATGCCGATCGCCCAGAAGAAGGACAGCCGCGGCGCGAAGGCGTCCACGTCCAGGCCCGCGGCCTGACCGGCGCGCAGGTACTCGACGCCGTCGGCGAGGGTGTAGGCGAGCTCCAGGTCGGCCGTGGCCCCGGCCTCCTGGATGTGATAGCCGGAGATGGAGATGGAGTTGTAGCGCGGCATCTTCCTCGCGGTGTAGGCGAAGATGTCGGAGATGATCCGCATCGAGGGCCCCGGCGGGTAGATGTAGGTGTTGCGGACCATGAACTCCTTGAGGATGTCGTTCTGGATGGTGCCGGCCAGCTTTTCCGGCGGCACCCCCTGCTCCTCGGCGGCGACGATGTAGAGCGCCAGCACGGGCAGCACCGCGCCGTTCATGGTCATCGACACGCTCATGCGGTCCAGCGGAATGCCGTCGAAGAGCTGCCGCATGTCGTGGATCGAGTCGATCGCGACGCCCGCCATGCCGACGTCTCCGGTCACCCGCGGGTGGTCGCTGTCGTAGCCGCGGTGGGTGGGCAGGTCGAAGGCGACCGACAGGCCCTTCTGCCCTGCGGCGAGGTTGCGCCGGTAGAAGGCGTTGGACTCCTCGGCGGTGGAGAAGCCCGCGTACTGCCGGACGGTCCAGGGCTGGTTGACGTACATGGTCGGGTAGGGGCCGCGCAGGAAGGGCGCGATGCCGGGGTAGGTGCCGAGGGTGTCGAGGCCCTCCAGGTCGCGGGCGGTGTAGAGGGGTTTGACCGCGATGCCCTCGGGTGTCTCCCAGGCGAGGTCGGCGACGCCGCTGCCGGTGGCCTCCTTGACCGCGGAGCCCCATCGCTCCTCGGTCGGGGCCGGGCCGTCGCCGTCCTCGGCGAAGGGGATTGCGGTGAAGTCCGGGATGCCGCTCATGCCGCCACTCCCGCTCGGTCGAGTACGAGGGTCAGGGCGGCGACGGCGTCGCAGCCCAGGTACAGGTAGCCGTCCAGGCCCGGCAGGGCGTCCGGCCGGCCGGCCAGGTAGATCCGGTGCGCGCCCGCCGCGCGCAGCGCCGCGACGACGGCGGGCCCCTGCTCGGCGTAGAGCGCGTCGGTCGAGCACAGGCAGGCCGCCTGTGCGCCGCTCGCGGCGAAGGCCGCGGCCACCGTGCCGGCGTCCACGGACACCGGGTCGTGCACCGGCTCGACGCCGCCGGCCTGGAGGGTGTTGGCCGCGAAGGACGCCCGCGCGGTGTGCACGGCGGCCGGGCCGAGCGCGGCGAGGAAGACCTTGGGGCGCGCGCCGGTCGCCGCGAGGTGGGCGTCGGAGCGGGCGCGCAGCGCCTCGTACGCGTCGTCGCGGCGCACCCGGGGCAGGCCGCCGGGCCCGGCGGGGCGGGCGGGGGCGGGCTCGCGGGACACGGGCCGCTCGGCGAGGTCGGGGAATTCGCTGACGCCCGTGACGGGTTCGCGGCGGGTGGCGAGGCGGCGGCTGCGCGCCGCCCAGGTCGCGGCGATCCGCTCGCCCAGCAGCCCGGAGGCGAGGGCCTGCTCCTGGCCGCCCGCGGCCTCCAGCTCCTGGAAGAACGCCCAGCCGGCGCGGGCCAGTTCGGCAGTGAGCGACTCGACGTACCAGGAGCCGCCCGCGGGGTCGGCGACCCGGCCCAGATGCGCCTCCTCCAGCAGGATCGCCGAGGTGTTGCGGGCGACGCGGCGGGAGAAGGCGTCCGGCGCGCCGATCGCGGTGTCGAAGGGCAGCACGGTGACGGCGTCCGCGCCGCCCGTCCCGGCGGCGAAGGCGGCGAGCGTGGTCCGCAGCAGGTTCACGTACGGGTCCCGGCGGGTCGCCATCACCGTGGAGGTGACGGCGTGCTGGCGCTGGCCGGCCGCCGCCGGGGCGCCGCAGGCCCGGGCGACGCGCGCCCACAGCATGCGCGCGGCGCGCAGCTTGGCGGTGGTCAGGAACTGGTCGGCGGTCGCGGCGAAGCGGAATTCGAGCTGGTCCAGGGCGGATCCGACGTCCAGGCCGGCGCCGGTCAGCAGCCGCAGGTAGGCCACGCCGGTGGCGAGCGCGGCGCCCAGCTCCTGCACCTCGGAGGCGCCCGCCTCGTGGTAGGGCAGGGCGTCCACGGCGAGGGCCCGCACCCCCGGGTAGCAGCGGTGGACCCGGGTCGCGAGCGCCACGGCGTCGTCGAGGGCGGCGGCCCCACCGGTACGGGCCGCGTGCCCGAGGGGGTCGGCGCCGAGGCAGCCGCGGACGGCGGCCGGGTCGACGCCGCGGGACTCGTACAGACCGATCAGCTCGCGCGCGGCGGAGGCGGTGTCGGGGCCGGCGTCCAGGACCACGGGAGCGAGGTCGAGGAGGACGCCGTCCAGAGCCCGGGCGAGGGCGCCGGGCGGCAGGGCGGGGCCGCGGACGGCCAGCCACAGCGAGGTCGCGCCGTTCTCCAGGTCGTCGAGCACGGCGGCGTTGGCGGCCGCGGGGTCGGCGAAGTCCAGCCGCGCGCGCACGTCCCAGCCGCCGAGCAGGGCGCTGCCGCGCACGTACGGCGGGAAGCCGGGCAGGCCCGGGTCGGGCGCGGTGTCCTGCGCGGTGTACAGCGGCCGCACGGTCACGCCGCCGTCCAGCGCGGTCGCGAGGGCCGCCTCGGCCTCCGCGTCCTGCACCTCCTTACCCGACTTGCGCAGCACCCCCGCGACCAGCTGCCGCCACTGCTCGCGGGTGGCCTCCGGGAACGGGGCGGCCGGTGAGATTCCCTCGTCAGGCAGAACCGTCATACAGCGCAGGGTAGGGACAGCGTCTAAAGCCCGTCTTCCCCTAAAAACCCGGGCCCCCCTAAGGGGTGTCGCTCGCGCGCTCCCCGGCGGCGGCCGGGAGGGCGCCCGGGCGGCTCAGGGCGACCGCCGCCTGGACGACGCCCGCCTGGTGGGCCGCCTGGCGGGCGACCGGCAGCCGGGTCGCCGGGAAGGTGGTCCGGTAGCGGGCCGTCCAGTCGTGCAGCAGCATGTCGAGCCGGGCGGTGAGCGGCGCCGCGGCGGGCCCGGCCGGGGCGACGGCGCGGCGCAGCATCGCGGCAGCCCGCAGCGGCACCCGGTGCGTCCACTGCTCCAGGCCCGCCAGCAGCCCCTCGGTCAGCCGCCGTCCGGGGGGTACGGGGCCGGGGCCGCCGCAGCGCGGGTCCCAGTCGTCGGGGAGACGGCGCAGGAAGGCCAGCTGGGTGCGGACCGAGCGGACGAGGGGGCCGTCGCCCTCGCCGTCCGCGGTGCCGCCGTTGCCGCCGGGCCCGGGGAGCCGGGCGGGGGCGGCGTCCAGCAGGGCGGCGATCAGGTCGCCGCGGCGGCGCATCCGGTCGGCGCACGCGGCCAGCCGGCGCTGCGGGTCGCGGCCCGGGTTCCGGTCGCTCTTCCGGTCGCAGGCCCACCGCGGAGCCTCGACGATCACGGTCGCGCCGCCGTGCCGGTGCGGGGCGTACCAGGTGGTGCGGCGGATGTCGCCGGTGCGCGCGCCGTCCGTGAGGGCGGCCGGGGGAAAAGGCGTGGCGGGTGGGGCGGGCGGGGGCATCAGATAGACGCCGGGGGCCAGTTCGGGGTACAGCACGGTGTCGTACGAGCCGCATTCCACGGGAATGCCGAATTCCGCCGCGGAGCGCGTGAACGGCCCTGCGAGGCCCGGAATCTCCCGGGTGCTCTGCACGAATGTCCCGCCCACGTCGATACCGTGCAGGGAGAACTGGAGAAACGGCCGGAGTTCGCCGATGAGGCCGAGGAGGATATCGCTCTCCGGCAGCCGGCCGCCGATCGACGGGGCCCATTCCGGCTGCTCGCCTGAGGCGGGGCGGAAATAGTGGGAGAGGAATCCCTCCAGGTCGCGTGCGCGGTGGGCGCCGTGCACCAGCCGCGCCCCGTCCGGATCCGCGCACAGCAGGAAATGCCAGGCCACCGACGCGTGCTGCGCCGGGTCGGCGAGGATCCGGTGGGCCAGTTCCATGGCCGCGGCGCCGCCCACGAGCTCGTCGGGGTGCGCTCCGGAGACCACCAGAACGTGGTCGGCGGCCTCCCCGACGGACAGCAGCGTCAACGGCCGCCCCGCCCGGGAGGCGCCGACGGTCCGCGTCCGGCACACCCGGGGGTGGCGCGCGGCGAGCGTCCGTGCGGTGTCCTCGATCTCGTCGAGCGCCGGATAGCGGTCGTAGGCGGCAATCGCCCTTCCCGCACTGGTCGAGGCGTCGATCACCCGTGAATACCTCTTCCGGTCGACCCGCGCCCTGCCGCGGCGGCAGTTGACGGGCAACCATGGATTCATGTGGACTGCGGGGTGTCAAGCGTTCCGCCATTGAATGGAGTCGAATCCTCCGCATGTTACGGCCGCGCGTCAAACCCGAGCATTCCGGCTACCGCACGGTGGACGGGAAGGTCCGGCTCGGCAGCGTGGTCTACGGGATCGGTGTGGAGATCGACGATCCGGACGGCTGGGTCTGGGCGCTGGTCGAGGCGCTGGACGGCAGCCGTACGGCCGGCGAGGCGGCCCGCCTGGTGGCGGCGGCGCATCCGGCGGTGACGGCGGCCGAGGCCGAGCAGGCGGTCACCGAACTCGCCGAGGCCGGGCATCTGGAGGACGCAGCCGCGCCCGCGCCCGCCCTCTCCGGGCGCGAGCAGGAGCGCTACAGCCGGGGCGTGCCGCTGCTGCGCTGGCTGGACCGGGGGCCGCGGCGCAGCGCGTGGGAGTTGCAGGAGCGGCTGTGCGCCGCCCGGGTGCTGCTGATCGGCCTGGGCGGGACGGGCGGCTACGCAGCACACGCGCTGGTCGCCTCCGGCGTCGGGCACCTGCACTGCGTGGACCCCGACACCGTCGAGCTGTCCAACCTCAACCGGCAGCCGCTCTACCGGGAGAGCGACCTCGGGCGCCCCAAGGCGGAGGCGGCGCGCGAGGCCCTGCGCGCGGTCAACTCGCAGGTCGAGGTCAGCAGCGAGCGGACCCGCGTGACGGGGCCGCGGGACGTCACCGCGCTGCTCGGCGGGCCCGCGCGCCCGTACGACCTGCTGCTGCTGTGCGCCGACCGGCCGCCGGAGGTCCGCCGCTGGGCGAACGCGGCCTGCCTGGCGTCGGGCACGCCGTGGATCGACGGCGGCTACCGGGGCCCGCTGGCGTCGATGGGGGTGTACGTGCCGGGGTCCGGCCCGTGCTGGGTGTGCCTGCGGGCGGGCGAGGTGGAGCGGCGCGAACTGGCCCTGGCGCCGGGCCAGGACGAGGACGCCGCGTCGCCGCGGATGCCGTGGAATCCGGTCACCGCCGTGACCGCGGGCCTGTCCGGGCTGCTGATCGCGCACGCCGCCACGGCCCTGCTCACCGGCGCCCCGCCGATGGAGCCCGGTTTCCGCTACGGCATCAACCTCGCGGCGCTGGAGGAGCCGGACGTCGAGCGCCACCCGCGCCGCCCGGACTGCCCGGCGTGCGGCACGGGCCGGTAGGGCGGCCCCGATGCGCGGTCAACTGCCGTACGGGCGGGGCCAGGCCGGGGACAATGGGATGGTGGCGAGCTACGCAGAGGTGGAACTGTCCGACGGGATCGCGGTGCGCTTCGAGGTGTCGCCGGGCGGTGGCGAACATGCCGCGGCCGGCACCGCGGAGGCGGCGCCGCCGCCCGCGACCTGACCGCGCGGCGCGGCGGCTAGGGACAGGAGCGTTTGTAGAAGTCGGCGGCGGCCACCGTCGCCGTGCTGCCGCCGTCGCCCTTGTAGATGTCGAAGAAGCGGACCCGGCCCGGAGTCAGATCGGCGAGATCGGCCAGGGTGAAGTCGACGGCCTCCGCCGACCAGGAGTTGTCCTTGGTCCAGCCGTAGAGCGTGTAGGTGACTCCCGGGCGCAGCCCGGTCAGGTAGTAGTCGACGGTCCAGCCCGGCACGTCGCCGTTCAAGGGCCAGCTGACAACACCGGGACCGAGCG
The DNA here is from genome assembly GCF_000721495.1 of Streptomyces sp. NRRL F-5123. Classification (GTDB taxonomy): domain Bacteria; phylum Actinomycetota; class Actinomycetes; order Streptomycetales; family Streptomycetaceae; genus Actinacidiphila. The sequence goes on along the minus strand of NZ_JOHY01000001.1, from coordinate 225,001 downwards.
GGTCGTCCGCCGTCCAGTGGGCCTCGTCCGAGGTGCTCTCGTCAGGGTTGGTCCGGTAGAGCGTCGCTCCGTCGATGTGGTGCCCGCACACGGCGAGGAGGGCCACCGGCTTCCCGCTCGCGTCCACGCTCACCCCGGCGGCCCCGGTTCCCGGGACCGTGCACCCCGTGAGCAGTCCCGCCGCCGCGACCGCCGCGACCGCGCAGGCCGCCCCTCTGACCGCCCGTAATGATCCGACCGACCGCATGTGTCCCCCCTCGGATACAACGTCCGTCTTCGGCCAAGGGTAGGAGCACGTCCGCGGACAACGGGATGACGCCACCGGTCCGTTGTGCGGACGTTGCCGCTCCGTGCCCATCCGTCACCCGTACGCCCCCTCGGCGGGCGCTGCGTCGATCTTCCAGTCATTCATGAAATTTTTTCTTTACTCGATCGCAACCTTGCGGTGATTCCTTCGCGCTCTGTACGGTCGGGGCGCCCGTTCCCCCCACCGTCCGTGAAGGAGCATCAGATGCGGGTGTCGACCATCCACCCGCACGGCGCGCGCAGCGCCGTGCGGAGACTGCCGGCGGCCCTCGTCGCCGCCATGACCGTGGTGGCAGGCGCCGCCGCCACCGGACTGCTGACCGGCGCCGCCGCGAGCGCCGCCGCCCGTACGCCCGCGGCGGCGACCGCCGCGCAGGCCGCGCCCGTGCCCGGCAACGGGGTCGGCGCCACCGTGCCGTTCGCCGAGTTCGAGGGCGAGGCGGGTGCGCTGGGCGGCGGCGCCGGGGCCGTCGCGCTCACCGCCGCGCCCACGACGCAGTATTCGAGCGCCGCGCTGGAGGCGTCCGGGCACGCGTACGCCCACCTCGGCGGCACGGGGCAGTCGGTGCGGTGGACGAACACCACCGGCTCGCCCATCAGCTTCCTCAACGTCCGTGCCAGTGTGCCGGACTCGGCCTCCGGCGGCGGCACCGCGACGACCCTCGACCTGTACGTCAACGGCGCCTTCCGGCAGGCGCTCCCGCTCAACTCCAGGCAGAGCTGGGTCTACGAGGGCAACAACAACTACAACACCAGCGACGACCAGAACCCGGCGGGCGGCAGCCCGCGGGTCTTCTGGGACGAGGCGCACGCCTTCGTCACCGGCGACCCGATACCGGCCGGCGCCACCTTCTCGCTGGTCAAGGACGCCGCCAACGACGCGTCCTCGTACGACGTCGACGTCGTCGACGCGGAGAACCCGCCGGCGCCGCTGCCGCAGCCCGCGAACTCGATCTCCGTCACCAGCTGCGGCGCGGTCCCCGACAACACCCCCGCCAACGGCGCCGCCGACAGCGCGGCCACCGACTCCGGGCCCGCCATCCAGAACTGCATCAACCAGGCGCAGTCGCAGGGCAGGACGCTGTGGATCCCGCCGGGCACCTTCTACGTCAAGGGCACCACGGGCCTGCGCGCGCAGGGCATCACGATCGCGGGCGCCGGCATGTGGTACAGCACCGTCTACCGCGATGTGCCGGTGCCCAACAGCACCCCGCTGGCCGCGCTGTTCGAGGTGACGTCCTGCCATGTGCAGAACTTCCACATCGACGCCAACGCCGTCAGCCGCAGCACGATCGGCGGTGACGGCGGCGCCATGGACACCACCGGCACCAACTGGTCGGCGGACGGCATCTGGACCCAGCACACGATGTCCGGCTTCTGGGCCTCCGGCGCCGGAGGCAGCGTCAAGAACAGTCGGCTGACCGCGATCTGGGCCGACGGCATCAACGTCAACAACGTGTCGCTGAACGGCGGCAAGGGCAGCGACCTCACCGTCAGCAACAACTTCGTGCGCGGCACCGGCGACGACGCCATCGCGGTCAACTCGGTGGACTACAACACCAACGGCGACGGCTCGAAGACGTACTACACCCCGATGGCGAACGTCACGGTCAGCAACAACACCTCGATCGCGCCCTGGGGCGGCAAGGGCGTCGCCGTCTACGGCGGCAGCGGGCACCACGTCACGAACAACTACGTGAGCGACACCGCCCGTTACATCGGCCTGGGCGCCGGGCGCTTCGGCGTCAACGGCAACGACCTGCTGTCCGCGACGATCACCGGCAACGTCGTCGTCCGCTCCGGCGGCAACGCCTACAGCCAGGGCCAGCCCGCGATGCACATCGGCAACGGCGGCGACGGCCAGAACACCGGCACGGTCGACAAGGTCACCGCGACCGGCAACACCGTCGCCGACTCGCTCTACGACGGCATCGGCTTGTCCACCTCGACCAACTCACTGCTCCAGGACAACACCGTCACCGGCCCCGGCCGCAACGGCGTCGTGGTCTCACCGCCGTTCTACCCCGCGCCGACCGGCTCCGCGACGATCACCGGCACCACCGTGACCGGCGTCAAGCCCGGCAACGCGGCCTACCTCGACAACTCCGCGGCCTTCACCGCCACGCTCATCGGCAACAGCTGGCAGGGCGGCGGCACCACCCCGCCCCCGGCCGAGGGGCCTTACGGCGGCACGCCCGCCGCGGTACCCGGCACCGTGCAGGCGGAGAACTACGACACCGGTGGGCAGGGCACCGCCTACAACGTCAGCTCCGTGAACGGCAACGGCACCGCCTACCGCGCGGACGGTGTCGACCTGGAGTCCGCCTCCGACACCGGCGGTGGCTACGACCTCGGCTGGACCAGCGGCGGCCAGTGGTTCCGCTACACCGTGAACGCCGCCTCGGCCGGTACCTGGACCGTGGCCTTCCGGGTGGCCGCGCCCGCCGCCGTCAGCGGCGCCCTGCACCTGTCCGACGCCTCGGGCACCAACCTCACCGGCGCGGTCGCCATCCCCGCGACCGGCGACTGGCAGGCCTGGAGCACCGTCACCGCCACCGTCGCGCTGCCCGCGGGCAAGCAGGTCCTCACGCTCGTCGAGGACAACGGCGGCTGGAACCTCAACAGCCTGGCCTTCACCGCCGCCGGCGGCCCCGGCACACCGTCGAACCTGGCGGCAGGCAAGGCGACCGGCGAGTCCAGCCACACCGACGTCTACGCGTCCTCGCACGTCACCGACACCGACCGGAACAGCTACTGGGAGAGCGCCAACAACGCCTTCCCCCAGTGGGTCCAGGTCGACCTCGGCTCCGCGCGGAGCGCCTCCCGCGTCGTGCTCCGGCTCCCCTCGGGCTGGGGCGCCCGCACCCAGACGCTGGCCCTCCAGGGCAGCACCGACGGCTCGTCCTTCAGCACACTGAAGGCCTCTGCCGCCTACACCTTCGACCCGGCGGGCGACAACACGGTCACCCTCACCTTCCCCGCCACCGCCGAGCGCTACTTCCGCGTCACGGTCACGGCGAACACCGGGTGGCCGGCCGGCCAGCTCTCCGACTTCCAGGTCTGGTCCTCCTGACCTGCGCCGCGGGCCCGCCGCACCCCCGGCGGGCCCGCGGCCCGGGGCGTCGCAGCGGGTCGCCCGCGAGGCGCCCCGGCGGCGGCGTCCGGCCGCCGTCGGACGACGTGCAGCGGTGGAAGGACCGGCGGGCCGGCGGAACTCGGCGGCCGGGCGCGGAACTTGCTGCGCGGCTGAGTGTGCGCGGCCGAGTAGGGGGCCACGGTGGCTCGGGGGCGCGGCTGCGCCGTCGGGGCAGCTGTGCCCGGTTCGCGGCTGCGCGGGCCACCGCCCGCGGTTCCCTGCGTCAGGTCGCGGCCGGGTCCGTCTCGGCGTCCGGGTCGGCTTCCGGTGCCGACCGCGCGGCATGCTCCTGCGCCTCGGCCAGCGCCGCCGCGCGCCGGTTGACCACGACGGTGGCAGCGGCCGCGCTCAGGGCGAAGGCCAGCAGCACCGTGCCGGGGCGGTTCAGGCGGTCGCCGGTCAGGGCGTCGAGGGAGAGGCGGCCGGGGCCGGCCAGTCCGATGCCCGCGGCCACGAAGCCGAGGAAGGCCGGGTATTCGAAGCCGCCCTGATGCGCGAAGAAGCCCGCGGGGGCGTGCACGGACACCGCGCCGGCCATCGCGCCCGCCGCCGCCGCGCCCGCGACCGGGGTGGCCAGGCCCAGCACCAGCAGCGCGCCGCCGCCCGCCTCTCCGAGCCCCGCGGCCAGCGCGCTCTCCCGGCCCGGCCTGAAGCCCATCGACTCCATCGCGGCGGCCGTCGCCTCCAGGCCGGACCCGCCGAACCAGCCGAGCAGCTTCTGCGAGCCGTGGGCGAGCAGCGTGCCACCGGCGCCGAGGCGCAGCGCGAGCAGGCCGATGTCCTTGCGACGGCTGAACGGCATGGGCGGCCCTTCCGCAGACGGGGCAGTACGCGGTCCTCAGCCCATCCTGCCCCGGCCCCAGGGCCGGCGCACCCGCTCGCGGCCGTGCGGGTGGGCCGGTGCGCGGCGGCGCCGCGCCCACGGCGCCCGTGCGCGCCGGGCGCGGGCCGCCTCCGCCGGCGGGGCCCGGCGCCGTAGAGTGGCAGTGTGGTGACCTGTCCGGAGATACCCGGGCTCGGCGCGGTGCGGCGGCGGCTGGGCGAGGAGCTGTTCGCCAGGGTGGCAGGGCCGGAAGGGCCCGCCGCCCGGGCGCGGATCCACGACACCCCGGGGCCGCGCTGGTTCGCGCCCGACCGGCCGATCCGCACCGTGCACGGCGACGCGTCGATGTTCACCGGCGGCCTGTGCGCGCTGCTGCTGCAGTCGCTGCACCCGCTCGCGATGGCGGCGGTCGCCGCGCACTCCGGATACCGCGGCGATCCGTGGGGGCGGCTCCAGCGCACCAGCGGCTTCCTGGCCGTGACGACGTTCGGGACCGCGGCGGACGCCGAGCGCGCCGTCGCCCAGGTGCGGCGCATCCACGCACGGGTCGGCGGCACCACGGCGGACGGCGAGCCCTACCGCGCCTCCGACCCGCACCTGCTGGCCTGGGTGCACGCGGCCGAGGTCGACAGCTTCCTGCGCGCGCACCGCCGTTACGGCGCCCGCCCGCTGGACGACGCGGGATACGACGCCTACGTGGCGGACACCGCCCGGGTCGGCGCCGCGCTCGGGGTGGTGGACCCGCCGCGCGACCAGGCCCGGCTCGCCGCCGTACTCGACGCGTACCGCCCGGAGCTGCGCGCCACCGCGCAGGCCAGGGAGGCCGCGCGCTTCCTGCTGCTCACCCCGCCGCTGCCGTGGGCGGCCCGGCCCGGTTACGCCGTGCTCGCCGCGAACGCGGTCGCGCTGCTCCCGGTGTGGGCCCGCGTGCCGCTGCGGCTGCCGTACCTGCCGGTGACGGAGGCGACCGGGGTGCGCTGGGCGGGGCAGGGACTGACGCGGGCGATCCGCTGGGCCATGGCCCCGCCGCCCGCGGGCGGGGCCTGAGGGGGCTCAGACCGCGCGGACGAGGACCAGCGAGCCGCGCAGGAAGGGCTGGTCGCGCAGCGCGCCGTGGCGGGCGTCCCAGGTGCCGTCGGCCAGGTCGCGGCGCAGGTGCTCGGTGTAGCGGCCGGCCGTCTCCGGGTCGACGAAGCTCCACGCCGAGCAGGCCCGGCGGGCGGCCGGGTCGAGCAGCATCTCGGGGCGCGCGTAGTAGGCCTCGTTGAAGCCGTCCGCGCAGTCGGCCGGGATGGGCACGGCCGTGACGTCGGCGTGCCCGCCGAGGGCTTCGGTGACGGCGGCTACCGCCGGGTAGCGGCGGGCCTCGGTGTCCAGTACCAGCGGCGCGTACGCGTACAGCCAGAAGTCCCGCACCAGGTCCGGGTCGCAGGTCAGGACGACGACCGGGCCGCGGGACACCCGGCGCATCTCGTGCAGGCCGGCCGCGGTGTCGCTCCACTGGTGGATGCTGAAGGTGGTCATGGCGGCGTCGAAGGAGTCGTCCGGGAAGGGCAGCCGCTCGGCGACGCCGTCGACGGCGGGCGGCAGGTGCGCGGGCCGCTGGGCCCGCATCGACGCCGACGGCTCCACGGGCGTCACCTCGAAGGCGGAGGATTCGTACGAGCCCGCGCCCGCGCCGACGTTGACCACCGTGCGGGCGCCGTCCAGCGCCTGCTCGACGAGGGCGGCGATCCGCGGCTCCGGCTGCCGGTAGGCGGAGTACCCGCCGCCGATCGCCGCGTAGTCCGCGTCGCCCGCGCTGCCGTCCGCCGTACGCCCGGTCATCGGGCCTCCCTCGCGTCGTCCTTCGTGCCCGTCGTATCCGTCGTGTCCGCGGCATCCTGCTGCGGGTGCTTCACGGGCGCGTGCCCGCCGACCTGAGCCAGCGCACCACCTGCCCGGCGTGCTCGCCGGGCGCGTCCACGGGGTGGAAGACGCGCTCGACCACGCCGTCCCTGACGATCAGCGTGATCCGCACGTACAGCTGCTGCCCGCCGGCCTCGAACGTCGGCAGGCCGAGTGCGGAGGCCAGGCGCAGTCGGGGGTCGGACAGCATCGCGAACGGCAGCCGCAGCCGCTCGGTCACCTCGCGCTGGTAGCCGGTGTCCTGCCCGGACAGTCCGTACACGGCGGCCGCGCCCGCGGCGGTGAGGTCGTCGTGGTGGTCGCGGAAGCCGCAGGCCTCGGCGGTGCAGCCGCGCGCGCCGGGGATGGTGTCCCACCCCGCGGGCAGGTCCGCGTCGGGGCGGCCGGTCAGCGGGTAGAGGTAGAGGACGGTGCGTCCGGGGCCCAGGCCGTCGAGGGCGACCGTGCCGCCGTCCGTCGCGGGCAGCGCGAGCCGGGGCAGCCGGAGCCCCGGGAGCCGGCCGGCGAGGTCACCGGGCACGGGCGCAGGCACGGCGACGGGCCGGGCGGGCGCGGCGGGTGCGGCCGGCGACGGCGGGTCCGCGCGGGTGGTGCGGTACGCCGCCGCGGTGAGGCGGGCGGCGAGCCGCTCCCGGCGGTCTGTCAGCTCCGTGATGCGGGCACCCAGTTCGTCGATCGCGGCGCGGTATTCGGCCAGCGAGGACGGGCAGTCGTCGGCGTCCGGCGCCCCGGAGGCCAGGCACTCCAGGAAGGGCCGGGTCCGCTCGGCCGGTATCCCCAGCTCGCGCAGCGCCCGCAGCTCGCGCACCGCGCGCACGTCGTCCTCGCTGAAGGTGCGGTAGCCGTTGGGCAGCCGGCGCGGCGCGACCAGCCCCAGCTCCTCGTAGCGCCGGATGGCCTTCGCGCTCACCCCCGCGCGCCGCGCGACGTCGCCGATCCTCATGTCCTCCACCTCCCGGGCAGCCCTCCCCGGGCAGCCGCTGCGAGCGTAGACCTTGCCCCCGGGGGCAAGGTCAACCACTGCGGGACCCCCACCGCGCACCGCCCGGTCACACCTTCGCCACAGCCCCCGGTCCGGGCGCTCCCGGCCGCAGCGGGACTGGAATGATGCGCCTCATGGCAACGAACGGGGGCACGGGCGGCGAGCCCGCGCACAAGGGCACGCATCCGACGACCAGCTACGAGCTGAAGCCGCCCGGACCCGCCGCCGACGTCTCCGCCGCTCCCCCGTCCGCCTCCGCGCCCCCGCCCGCCTCCGCTTCCGTCGGCCGGCCGGAGGGCGCGAGCGGCGCCGCGCGGCTGGTCGGCGGGCGCTACCGGCTGCTGGAGCGGCTGGGCTACGGCGGGATGGGCACGGTGTGGCGGGCGCACGACGAGGTCGTGGACCGCGACGTGGCGGTCAAGGAGCCCCGGGTGCCCGACCACATGACGGGTCCCCAGCGTGAGACGGCCCATCTGCGGATGCAGCGCGAGGCGCGCGCCGCCGCCCGTATCGACCACCCGTCCGTGGTGACCGTGCACGACGTGGTCGTCGAGGACGGCCGGCCGTGGATCGTCATGGAGCTGGTACGCGGCCGGTCGCTCGCCGAGGTGCTGGCCGAGGGCACGCTGCCGCCGCGCGAGGCCGCCCGGATCGGGCTCGCCGTGCTGGGCGCGCTGTCCGCCGCGCACGAGGCCGGGGTGCTGCACCGGGACGTGAAGCCGGCGAACATCCTGCTCGGGCGGCACGACCGGGTGGTGCTCACCGACTTCGGCATCGCCCAGGTCGAGGGCGAGGAGCCGCTCACGGAGACCGGCGCCTTCATCGGATCCCCCGAGTACATCGCCCCCGAGCGGGTGCTGGGGCACCGGCCGGGACCCGAGTCGGACCTGTGGTCGCTCGGCGTCGTCCTCTACCAGGCCGTGGAGGGCGTGTCGCCCTTCCGCCGGCAGGCCACCCCGTCGACCTTCCAGGCGGTGCTGCTCGCCGAGCTGCCCGCGCCGCGCCAGGCGGGCGCGCTCGCCGCGCCGGTGCTGGGGCTGCTGCGCAAGGAGCCGGCCGCGCGGACGACGGCAGCCCGCGTCGCCGACGAGCTGCGCGCCGTGCTCGACCCGCCGCGCGTCCCCGCGCAGCCCGCGGCGCCGGCGGCCGCCGCACCGGCCGCCGTCCCCCCGCCGGGCCGTGCGATACGGGTGCTGCCCCGCAGCCGCCGCGGCCGTACGGTCACCGCGGGGGCGGCGGCCGTCGTGGTGGCGGCGGCCGTGGTCGTGGTGGTGTCGCCGTTCGGCGGCGGCGGGGGGATCCCGAAGGGCTGGAAGTCGTACGACGAGAAGGGTGTCGGCGCCACCCTCGCGGTGCCCGGCGACTACGTGCGCAGCATCGACGACAAGGCCGTCACGTACACCGACCCGCACAAGGTCTTCCGGGTGACCTTCACCAAGTCCCAGGGCGAGAAGCGCAGCGCGGCGGCCGTCGCGAACGCCAACCTGGACTGGTACAAGGGCGGTGGCACGGTCAGCTACAGCGACACCGTGGACGAGGCCGACGGGACGGTCACCGAGGCCGACCAGCAGGGCGAGCCGGCCGCCCGGCTCGACCTCCACTACACCGACCTCTCGGACGACGACAAGCCCGCGCTGCGCGAGCTCGAACTGGACGTCGTCAGCGGCACGGGTGACCTGTACACCCTCGACGTCGTGATGCCGGCCGCCAAGATCCAGTCGCAGCAGGGCGAGCAGATCTTCGACCGGATCAAGGACAACCTGGAGATCCACTCGCTCTGACCGCGCGCCCCCGCGCCCCCTCCGCCGACCGGGGGTCAGGACGGCGGGCCGCCGATGAGCAGCCGGTGGCCCTCGGGCAGCAGGCAGCACAGCTCGTGGTCGCCCCAGGGCATGCGCCGCACAGGCCCGCCGGTCCGCCCGCCCGCGGCGGTCCAGCGGTCCGCGAGCCCGGCGAGCGGGACACCGGCGTCGAGGGCGACCGTCACCGCCGCGATCGGCTCTCCGCCGGGCGTGAGGGTGAGCCGCAGGCCGGGACCGACCGACCACGGGCCGAGCCGCGCGGCGGCGTAGCGCGCGGGTTCGCCGACGCGGAAGCCCGGTTCGAGGCCGAGCCCGGCGTGCAGCAGGTCGAGGGTGGCCTCGACGTCCCGCACCGGGAGCACCGGGTGCGCGAGGTGGAAGCGCTGCGGGTGCGGCTCCCGGACCCGGCCGAGCACCACCTTCTCCCGGGTGCCGCCGACCGGCGTGGACATCGTGAAGCGGCCCCGCTCGGTCAGTCCGGCGCGCCGGGCGACGCCGATCGAGCCGGTGTTCACCGCGTCGGCCCACGCCTCGACACGCTCCAGGCCCTCGGCCGCGAAGAGGTGCTCCACGAGAGCGGCGACCGCCTCGCCGGTGATGCCGCGCCGCCACTGCGCGCGCCGCAGCATCCACGAGAGCCAGGGCGTCGGGGTGACGCCGGCGAGTTCGACGAGGCCGAGCGCGTCCGGCTCACCCGCGCGCCGGATCGTCCACAGGCGTCCGTCGGGCCGCTCGGCCCGGGCGGCGAGCCGCTCGCGGGTCTCGGCCTCGTCCCGGGGAGCCTCCTCGTCCGCCCAGGGGCGCGAGACCCGCGGGTCGCCGTACGCGAGGTGCAGGCCGGGGGCGTCCGCGTCCAGGTCGAGCGGGGTCAGCACCAGCCGGGCGGAGCGCACTTCGCCGGGTACCCGGCCCGGCGGCCCGCCGGGCGCCGCCTCGCCGCTCATCCGGGGAGGGGCCCGGCGCCGCGGCAGGGCAGCATCCCGGCGCGGACCGCGCGCAGCGGCGCGTGATCGACGAAGGCCGGCACCCCGAGCAGGATGACCGGTCCGGGCGGCGTCATGAACACCAGCAGGGCCATTGCCCCAGTATCCGCTCACGCCCGGCCCGCGCCCAAGCCGCCCAGCCCGCCCGTGCCTTCGCCGCACTGGCCCTCGCCGGGCCGGAGCCGGGTCCGCGGAGCCTGCCGTCGCATTCACCCGTTCGGAGTAGTGACACAGCGTAAGCATAGAGTAACCTTGAGTGAACAAGGGGAGTTTCAGCGGTTCCAGGGGTCCAGGGGGCAGACATGTCGACGCATCCGATCGAAGTGACACCCGGCGACGCGCGGTACGACGCGCTGCGCAGGGGGTTCAACCAGCGATGGATCGCCACGCCGGATTCCGTCGTGGTGGCCTCGTCGGCCGACGACGTGGTCGAGGCGCTGCGTACGTATCTGGCCCGGCCGGCTGGGTCCCGGCGGCGGATCACGGTGCGCTCGGGCGGGCATTGCTACGAGAATTTCGTGTCGTCGCCGGACGTCGGGGTCATCGTGGACGTGAGCCGGATGAACGGCGTCCACTTCGATCCCGAGATGGACGCGTACTGCATCGAGGCCGGTGCGACCAACTGGGACAGCACGACGCAGCTCTACCGGACGACGGGACTCGCGCTGCCGGGCGGCTCCTGCTATTCCGTGGGGCTCGGGGGGCACGTGTCGGGGGGCGGATACGGGCTGCTGTCCCGGCTGTTCGGGCTGACGGTGGATTACCTGTACGCGGTCGAGGTCGTGACGGCCGCGGACGGCAAGCACCCGAGGAAGACCGTGGCCCGCAAGGATTCGGAGGATCCCGCGCTGCGCGACCTGTGGTGGGCGCACACGGGCGGGGGCGGCGGCAACTTCGGGGTGATCACGCGCTACTGGTTCCGCGGGCTGCCCCAGCCGCCCGCCCAGGTGCTGCTGCGGGCCGTCGCATGGGATTGGCAGGACTTCACCGACCGCCCCGAGCTCTTCCGCTCGCTGGTCCGCCGCTACGGGCAGTTCTTCGAGTACGAGGCCGCGGGCCGGCTCCCGGCCTCGCCGTTCAGGTCCTACGGCTACCGGGACATGTTCAGCCTGCTCAAGCTCACCCACAAGAGCGCGGGCAAGGTCGGCCTGACCGTGCAGATGGACGGGACGAAGCCGGATTCCCCCGCGCGGCTCGCCGCCTTCCTGGACTGGATCACCGCGGACTTCCGTTCGGGCAGCACCCAACTGGTGCGGGAGCAGCCGCTGGACCAGGCGATCGGCGAGCACCCCGCGCAGGGCGGGCTGTTCATCCCCACCCTGCTGCCGTGGCTCACCGCGACCCAGAGCCTCAACGACTCGGGGCCCAACCGCTGCGGCAAGTACAAGTCGGCCTACATGACGAGGGGCTTCACCGACCACCAGATCGAGGCGATCCAGCGCCATCTGACCGACCCCGGGTACAGCAATCCCGACGCCCTGGTCCAGGTCGACTCCTACGGCGGCGCCGTCAACGACCGGGCGCCCGGCGCCACGGCGGTGCCGCAGCGCTCGTCGGTGCTCAAGCTGCAGTACCAGGTCTACTGGACCTGGGGCGTCGACGCCGACGAGAACGGCCTCTTCGACTACCGGGACGCCGAGCTGGACCCCGGGATCGCCGCCCCGCACCTGCGCTGGATCCGCGACCTCTACCGCGACGTCCACCGGCCGACCGGCGGCGTCCCGGTCATCGCCGATCCGGACGACCCGGCGACCAGGGACGCCAACACCGACGGCTGCTACATCAACTACCCCGACGTCGACCTGTCGGACCGGCGGCTCAACACCTCGGGCCAGTCCTGGCACCGGCTCTACTACAAGGGCGGCTACGAACGCCTCCAGCAGGTCAAGCAGGCCTGGGACCCGCACGACGTCTTCCACCACGAGCAGTCCGTCGCCGTGCCGGGGTAGGCCGGGGCCCTCGGTAGAGTCCGCGGTGGCCGCCGGGGCGTCCGGCCGGCAGCAGCGGAGAAGGGGGCCGGGTGGGCGTGGGGGACTTCGACGAGGCGGAACGGCAGATCTGGTCGGGAAGGGCCGCGGCCTTCCGGGACAGCTTCGCCAAGCTGTGCGCGCACACCGCGCCGGCGCTGCTGGACGCGGCCGGGGCGGGCCCCGGGGTCCGGCTGCTCGACGTCGGCACGGGGGCCGGCACCGTCGCGGCCGCGGCGGGCGCGCGCGGTGCCCGGGTGACCGCCGTCGACGCCGAGCCGGGCATGATCGAGCTGGCCCGGCAGGCGGCACCGGAGGCTGACTTCCGGCTCGCCGTGCTCCCCGACCTGCCGTTCGAGCCCGGCAGCTTCGACGCGGTGGTTGCCAATTTCGTGGTCAACCACGTCGGTCGGCCCGCCGCGGCCGTCGCGTCCATGCGGGCGACGGCACGGCCCGGCGGGCGGGTCGCCGCGACGATCTGGTGCAGCCCGGCGGGCGCGGGGCACGAACTGCTCGGCCGCGCCGTGGAGGCGGCCGGGGCACGGAAGGCGGCCGAGGAGCCGCGGCTCGACCCGGCGGAGGACTTCGCCCGTACGGAGGAGGGCTTCGCGGAGCTGCTGGCCGCCGCGGGGCTCGCCGAGGTGTCCTGCACGCCGGTGACATGGGATCACCTCGCGAGCGCGGAGGAATGGTGGGGAGGCGCGGCGGCCGGGGTGGGGCTTGTCGGCCAGACCGTCAGCCGGCAGAGCCCCGGCACGGTGGTCCGGATCAAGGCGGCGTACGACGAACTGGTCCCGGAGTACGCGGGCCCGGACGGGCGCCTCGTGCTGCGCTACCACGCCCTGCTGGCCCACGGCCTCGCCTGAGGCGGCGGGGCGCCCGGGCCCGGCGGGGGCCCTTGATAGCGTCGGGCCGCGTGAACGACACCGTCTACACCGGCCGCGCGGCCCACGACGCTGCCCTCGACCGCGGCTGGCTCCTCGGCCACTTCAAGCCCGAGGGCGACCCGCGGCACAGCCAGGACCTGGAGATCAAGTGGGGCGTCCATCCGCCCGGTGACACCCGCGCCGCGTGGGTCCAGGGCGAGCGGCGCACCGCCCTCCTGGTCCTGATCAGCGGCCGCTTCCGCCTCGACTTCCCGCACCGCAGCGTCGTCCTCGCCGAGCAGGGCGACTACGTCGTCTGGGGCCGCGGCGTCGGCCACTCCTGGGAGGCCGAGGAGGCCTCGGTCGTCCTGACGGTCCGCTGGCCCTCCGTCCCGGGCTACGCGGTGCCCGCCGACCCACCCCCGCACAGCACGCAACCGACGGCGGAGCCGTCCTGAACCGGCGTCCCGGAGGTCCCGGTACGAGCCGCTCCGGTACCCGCCCTCCGGTACGGGTACGCCGAATCCGGTCGCTTCGTCCAGTCGGGGCTGCGCGCGCTGCGTAGTCCGGACGAAACGCATCACGGGCAGCGGCGGGCGGACCCTACTGTTCCGGCCATGAAGATCACTCGCACAGTTGTCGCAGTCATCGGCGGGTTCGCCGCCTTCACGCTCGCCGCGTGCGGGCCCGCCGGGACCACGGACGCCGGTTCCGCGGCGACGCTCACGCCGACCGCGACGGCAAGCACCATCACCACCGCACCGGCGCCCACCACCACGACGGAACCGGCGACCATATCCCCGTCGCCGACCACGCCACCGGCGACGACAACCACGCCGCCCGCGCCGAAGAAGACGGCCGCGCCGAAGAGAACGACCGCGAGACCCGCGGTCCGGCACACCACGGCGCCGGCGAAGAAGACCCTGTGCAGCATCCGCTCCAACGCGGGGAACTGCTACAAGGCGGGCCAGTTCTGCCGCAACGCGGACCTCGGGGCGACCACGACGGACGCGAACGGGCGGGACATCACGTGCGAGACGGTGTCCGGGAAGCCGCACTGGCGCTACTGAACCGCGCGGGGGGCGGGCACCGTTCGGTGCCCGCCCCCAGGGCGCAGCACGGTGAGGGTGCGGGTGGCGGGGCCGAGGACGGTGGTCCTGCCGTGCTTGCGCGCGTCGCCGACGGCCTTCTTGCCGCTGCGAACGCTTCCCCCTGCGGGGGCCGGCCTTGCGGGCGAGGGCGAGCGTATTCAGGGGCGCGACGAGCCACCCACCCATCGCAAGGTCGCGCGGGACACCGCCGAGGCGCCCCCGGGGCGTCGGAATACCCGAAGGGCATCGCGTCGTTGCGGGGGCATGACAGCGAGTGGGGGGCGCGGCACGCCCACGTGGGAACTGGTGGGCGTGCGCAAGTACCCGCTCGACGCCGGGGAGGCGCTGCGCGGGGTGGACGGGGCGGTCTGGGTGCTGGTCCTGGACGGTGACGTGCGGCTGGCGGGCGACGGGTCGGGGGCCGAGGCCCTGCACGCGGGGGACGCCTTCCATGTGGACGCCCGCACCGCCTACCGGCTCACCGCGCTGACCCGGGCCGAACTGGCGGTGGGCCGGCTGCTGGCGGTGCCGCCGCTGCCGAGCCCGCTGGTGGCGCGGGAGTTCGCCGAACGCCACCGCGGCATCGCCGAGCTCGTCCGCATCTGCCCGCTCGACCCGGCGTGCGGGCAGTCGCTCTTCGCGGCGAGTTACGGCGGGCTCATCCAGGCCGCGATGCTGCAGTCCCTCGACGAGGACGAGCGCGCCCGGCAGGGCCCGGACCCGCAGATCGTCGCGCTCATGTCCGCACTCGACGCGCATCCCGGGCGGCCGTGGACGGTGGAGGGGATGGCGCGGGTCGCGCACCTGTCGCGCTCGTCGCTCGGAGAGCGCTTCCGCCGGGTGCTGGGCCGTACACCCGCGCAGGTGCTGCGGGAGGTGCGGATGCGGCACGCCCGCGTGCTGCTGGCCACGACCGACCGGCCGGTGGAGCAGGTCGCGTTCGCTGTGGGATACGGCTCGGCGGCGGCGTTCAGCCGGGCGTTCTCCGCCTACCACGGAACGCCGCCGCAGGTGTGGCGCTCAGACCTCAGGGGTGCGCAGCGAGGCGAATCCGGCGCTGCCCGCCAGCGCCACGAGGGCGCCGAGCAGCATCGCCGCGCGGACACCGCTGCTGTCGACCACGGCGCCGCCGACGGCCGAACCGGCGGTGATGGCCACCTGGAAGGCCGCCACCTGCAAGGACAGCGCTGACTCGACGCTGCGCGGCTCCGCGCGGGTGACCCACAGCTGGGTGGCGACGGGCACCATGTTGAAGCCGACGCCCCAGACGACGATGCCGGCCGTCGCGACCACCGGGTTCGTCGTCGCGACCAGCAGCAGCAGGCTCGCGCCGAGCAGCGCGGGCGCGGCGACCACCGCGAGCCGCAGCCGGGCGGCGAGCAGGCCCGCCGCGAGGTTGCCGGCGAGCCCGCCCACGCCCCAGCCGAGCAGCAGCCAGACCGTCCCGCCGTCGGTGACGCGCTCGATCGCGAGCCGGATGAAGGGGTAGGCGGCGAAGTTGCCGAAGGCCACCAGCGCGATGCAGCCGACCCCGGCCATCAGCCGGCGGCCTGCCACCACCCGGCGCAGCATGCCCAGCCCCGCACCGGGCTGCGCGGGCACCGGCGGCAGCGTGGCCGCCACCGCGGCGAGCGCCAGCACGCTGAGGCCCGCGGCGGCCCAGAACACCGGCCGCCAGCCGACCGCGTCGCCCAGCACCGAGGACAGCGGCACGCCGACGATGGTCGCCGCGCTCACCCCGAGCGCGAGGCTGGTGGACACCACGTGGTCGCGTCCGGGCATCGCCCGGATCCCCGCGCCGAGGGCGAAGGACCAGAAGCCGGCTATCGCCGCGCCCAGCACCAGCCGTCCCACCAGCAGCAGCGGGAAGTTCGGGGTCAGGGCCACGACCATGTTGGAGACCACTGCCAGGGCGAGCAGCCAGAGCAGCACCGTCCGCCGGTCCGTGCGCGGCAGCGCCACGCCGATGGTCGGGGCCGTCAGGGCGCCCGCGACCGCCGTCGCGGCGACCGCCAGCCCGGCGGTGCCCTCGCTGACGCCGATGTCCGACGCCATGGCCGGCAGCACGCTCGCGGGCAGGAACTCGCTCCCGACGAGCGTCGCGATCCCCAGCGTGAGCGCCATGACCGGCGCCCACGAGCCCTCTCCCCCGGCAGTGCCGGACACCACCACCTTGCCGCCCGCCTCGACAGCGGCTTCCGGAACGGTCGTACGACCCTCAGACATCATGGGCCCAGTCTCCCGGCCCCGCCGGTCCCCGGCTTGACCGTTCGGCCGCTCCCCATGACGCGGACGCCGGACCCGCGGGCCGCCTGGTGGGTGCCGGAGGGGTGGACCGGCGTCCGTCACGTCCGGCCCGCGGCGTGACCGGCTACAGCACCGGCAGGTCGGCGCCGTGCTCCGCGGCGGGGCGGGGGCCGAAGATGCGGCGGTCGGCGGGGTCTATGGGGAGGTCGTTGATGCTGGCCTCACGGCGGCGCATGAGGCCGTGCTCGTCGAACTCCCAGAGCTCGTTGCCGTAGGAGCGCCACCAGCGGCCGCGGGCGTCGTGCCACTCGTACTGGAAGCGCACGGCCATCCGGTTCTCGCGGAAGCCCCACAGGCTCTTGCGCAGGGCGTAGTCCTGCTCGCGCTGCCACTTGGCGGTGAGGAAGGCGACGATCTCCTCCCGGCCGTGGACGAAGGTGTCGCGGTTGCGCCACACGGAGTCGGGTGTGTAGGCGAGGGCCACGTGCTGCGGGTCGCGGGTGTTCCAGGCGTCCTCGGCCGCCTGCACCTTCTGCCGGGCCCTCTCCGCCGTGAACGGCGGGTAGGGCGGACGGTCTTCCGGCACGGTGGCCTCCTTCATGGAGAACGCTCGTTCTCTACGTGGGCACTAAGGTAGAGAACGGCCGTTCTCTACGTCAAGGAGGCAAGGATGCCCGCCCCGATCACCGAGGAGCAGTCCCGCCGGGACCGCGACGCGCTGCTCGACGCGGCCGAACAGCTCTTCTACGAGCGGGGTTTCAGGGCCGTCGGCATGGACCAGGTCCGCGCGGCCTGCGGGCTGCCCCTCAAGCGGATCTACCGCTTCTTCCCGACCAAGGAGGACCTGGTCGTGGCGATGCTCGGGCGCCGCGACGCGCGCTGGCGCGCGAACTTGGCCGCGCACGTCGAGCGCACCGCCGACCCGCGCGGACGCGTCCTCGCCGTCTTCGACTGGCTCGCGCAGTGGTTCGCGGAACCCGGTTTCCGTGGCTGCGCCTGGATCAACGCCTTCGGCGAGCTGGGATCCTCCTCCGGGCCGGTGCTCGCCGAGGTCCGGTCGCACAAGCGGGCGTTCCACGAGCAGGTCGCGGCCTGGACGGCCGCCGCCGGCATCCCGGCCGAGCCGGTGTGCCTGCTCGCGGAGGGCGCCATGGTCATGGCCGGCATCACCGGCGACCCGGCCCCCGCCCGGCAGGCGCGCGCGGCGGCCGAGGTGCTGCTCGGCGCCGCGGTCGCCCCCCGCCCGGCGGCCGGCTGAGCGGGGCCGGCCGGGCCCCTCGCCGGATTCGCGGTGCCGCACGCCGCCGTGTCACGAGCCGGGTCCCGGCTCGGTCGGTAGTGTGTGAAATGCACCTGAATGAGGAGTTCGCACCATGGAAGCGCGTCTCGACCACTCCGGCACGGCGGTCGGCGGCACGGCCGTCGGCGACTCGGGCCTGCCGCACGGGGGCGGGACGCGGCTGCGGCCCGACCTGGCGGGGGCGTGGCGCGAGGCCGCGGTCTTCACCGACGCCGCGCGCGCGGCCCCGGCGGCCGCCGAGCACCACGGCACCGAGCAGTTCGCGGCGCCTGTCCCGCAGCCGGCCGCCGTCAACGCCCGCATCCGGGTCGGCGCGTGCGGCCGGACACCCGCCGGGAGCCGCCGGCCCGGCCGGTTCGGCTCAGCGGCAGCGCCATGACCGACGCGGACCTCCCCCCGCTGCTCCCGATGCCGGACGGCTGGCAGCGCGCCCTCGCCGTGGTCGCGCACCCGGACGACCTGGAGTACGGGTGCTCGGCCGCGATCGCCTCGTGGACCCGCGACGGGCGTGAGGTCGTGTACGTCCTGGCGACCCGCGGCGAGGCGGGCATCGACACGCTGGCGCCGGAGCGGGCGCGGCGGCTCCGGGAGGCCGAGCAGCGGGCGGCGGCCGCGGTCGTCGGCGTCCGGGACGTGGACTTCCTCGACCACCGCGACGGTGTGATCGAGTACGGTCCGGCCCTGCGCCGCGACATCACGGCCGCCGTGCGCCGCCACCGGCCCGAACTGGTCGTCACGCTCAACCACCACCGGACGTGGGGCCCGGGCACCTGGAACACCCCCGACCACGTCGCCGTGGGGCAGGCGGCCCTGGACGCGGCGGGCGACGCGGGCAACCGGTGGATCTTCCCGGAGCTGGCCGACCAGGGTCTGGAGCCCTGGGACGGGGCGCGGTGGGTGGCGGTCGCCGGCTCGCCCTCCCCCACCCACGCGGTCCCCGCCGACCGCGGTTTCGAGTACGCGGTGCAGTCGCTGCTGCGGCACCGCACGTACGTCGAGGCGCTCACCGGCGAGGACCCCGAGACGTACGTCCGCCGCTTCCTCACCGGCAGCACGGGCACCCACAGCGCGCGGTTCGGCGGGCGGCCCGCGGTCGCCTTCGAACTCTTCACCCGCTGACGGGCGGCCGCTTCCGGGTCACCGGCACACCCGACGGGTGAACCGCGCCGCCGCCCGCTCCCGGCGGGCGGCGGCCGTACGGCGGGGCTCCGGGCTCAGGCCCGGGGGCCCGCCGCGTGCTCGGCGAGGAGCCGTGCGAACCACTCGACGGTCATCGCCAGGCCCTTGTCGACGTCCACCACCGGCTGCCAGCCCAGCGCGGCGCGGGCCAGCGCGATGTCGGGCCGGCGCAGTCCCGGGTCGTCCACCGGACGCGGTACGAAGCCCACCGGCGAGCCGGAACCGCACAGGTCGCGGATACGGCGGGCCAGGTCGAGGATGCTCAGCTCGACCGGGTTGCCGAGGTTGACCGGGCCGGGGTGATCGGCTGCCGCGGCGGCGAGCAGGCCCGCCACGGTGTCGTCGACGTAGCACAGGGAGCGGGTCTGCGACCCGTCCCCGGCGACGGTGAGCGGCTCCCCGGCGAGCGCCTGGGTCACGAAGGCGGGCACCGCCCGGCCGTCGCCGCGCCGCATCCGCGGGCCGTAGGTGTTGAAGAGCCGCACGATGACGGTGTCCACGCCGAGCGTGCTGCGGTAGGCGGTGGTGAGGGCCTCGGCGTAGCGCTTGGCCTCGTCGTACTGGCTGCGCGGGCCGACCGGGTTGACGTTGCCCCAGTAGCTCTCCGGCTGCGGGTGGACGAGCGGGTCGCCGTAGACCTCGGAGGTGGAGGCGAGGAGGAAGCGGGCGCCCTTGCGGTGGGCGAGGTCCAGGGCGTTGGCGGTGCCGTGGGAGCCGGCCCGGAGCGTCTCCAGCGGGTGCCGGGCGTAGTCCAGCGGGGAGGCCGGGGAGGCGAGGTGCGCCACCAGGTCGACCGGCCCGGCCACGTCGAAGGGCTCGCAGACGTCGCGGACCTCCAGGGTGAAGCCCGGGTCGTCCGCCAGGCCGCGCAGGTTGTCGGTGCTGCCGGTGAGCAGGTTGTCGACGCACACGACCTCGGCGCCCTCGGCCCGCAGCCGGTCGCACAGGTGCGAGCCGACGAACCCGGCCCCGCCGGTGACCACCGCCCGCCGAAGGGTACGGGGCCGGTCCGCGTCGGGCTGCCGCATCGGCTTCTCCCCCGTGGTCGCGGTGTGCTCCATCGGTCAGGACTCCCGCAGCGAGCGGCCGGTCCTCGTCAGGAACACGTCGTCGAGCGTGGGGCGGTGCAGCTCGATCGTGGCCAGTTCCACCCCGACGTCGGCGAGCGCGCGCATGATCCGCGGCATCGCCGTCTCGCCCGCGTCCACCGCCAGCCGCAGGTCCCCCGCCTCGCGCACCTCGGCGGAGCGCACGCACTCCAGGCCGGCCAGCACCTCGGCGGCCTTCGCCGGGTGGTCGGCGACCTCCAGGGTTACCACCTCGCCGGCGATCTGCCGCTTCAGCTCGGCCGGGGTGCCCTCGGCGACGGTGCGGCCGCCGTCGATGATCGCGATCCGGTCGCACAGCGCGTCGGCCTCGTCCAGGTAGTGCGTGGTGAGGAAGACCGTCATGCCGTCGGCGCGCAGCCGGCGGATCTCGTCCCACATGTGCGCGCGGCTCTGCGGGTCCAGGCCCGAGGTCGGCTCGTCCAGGAAGAGCACCGTGGGCCGGTGGACGACGCCGAGCGCGATGTCCACCCGCCGCCGCTGGCCGCCCGAGTAGGTGCGGCAGTGCCGGTCGGCGTAATCGGCCAGGTCGAAGGCGTCCAGCGCCTCGGCCGCCCGCTGGCGTGCCTCGGCCCGGGAGGAGCCGAACATCCGTGCCTGGAGGACGAGTTCCTCGCGCGCGGTGACGTCGTCCCAGGTGCCGCCGCCCTGGGCGACGTAGCCGATGCTGCGCCGCACCTGGCCCGGCGCGGTGCGCAGGTCGGCGCCCGCGACGACGGCGTCGCCGCCGTCGGGGGGCAGCAGGGTCGCGAGCATCCGCAGGGTAGTGGTCTTGCCCGCGCCGTTCGGGCCGAGGAAGCCGAAGATCTCCCCCGCGGCCACGGTCAGGTCGAGTCCGGTGACCGCCTCCACGGTCGTGGACGAGCGGCGCCGCCCGGTGCGGAAGGATTTCCGCAGGTCCCTGGTCTCAATCATCGAGGCGTCCTTGTCGTGCTCGGGGGTGTGTTCCGTGCGGGGCACGGGAGGAGCGGGAAGGGAGGGCGGCGCGGTCAGCGGACGGACCGGGCGAACAGCCGGGCCGACCAGGCGAGGGCGAGGAGCGCGACCGCGGCGAGCAGCGTGATGCTCTGCCAGACCGAGGAGTCGCCCGCGTGCCCGGCGAAGAGCGCGCGCATGCCGATGACCGCGCGGCTGAAGGGGTTCCAGTCCGAGATCCGGCGCAGCCACAGCGGCGCGAGCGCGAGCGGCAGCAGGGTGCCGGACAGCAGCATGAGCGGCTGCGCGATGTTGTTGACCACCTGGCCCAGCGCATTGGGGTCGGTCACCTTGAGCGCGATCCCGTACGACACCGCGGAGCTGGTGAGCGTGATGAGGGCGAGCAGCGCGTACGCCAGCAGCAGGTCGGGGACGTGCACGAACAGGCCCAGCGGCATCGCCAGCACGATGATGACGGCCGCCTGGACGACCAGCACCACGACGTCGCGCAGCGCCCGGCCGAGCAGCAGTGCCGCCCGGCTCACCGGGGTCACCCGGGCCCGCTCGACGACGCCGGACGCCAGCTCCGCGAGCAGGCCGAAGCCGACGTAGAGGCCGCCGCCGAGCGCGAGGGCGACGAGCATGCCGGGCACGTAGATACGGTAGGCGTCGGTCATCGAGTCGGCGCCCATGGAGGCCAGCGCGGGCTTGAGCAGCGGTGCGAACAGCGCCATGTAGATGACCGGCTGGGCCACGCCGAGCAGGATGGACAGCGGCGACCGGGACAGCAGCAGCATGTGCCGCTGGAAGACCAGCCAGGTGTCGCGGAGCGTCTTCACGTCGTCGTCATCTCCCTTGCTGCGGAGCGTGGTTCGGAGGGTGCGCCCAGGAGGGTCTCGAGGTGCCGGGCGGCGGCCGCGGCGCCGCCCGCGGCGGCGAAGGAGTCGCGGACGCGGCCGGCTGCCGCGCGATAGGACGGGTCGTCGAGCACGGCGAGCAGGGCGCCGCGCAGCTCCTGCGGGCGGACGCTGGGGAATCTGACCCGGCGGCCCGCGCCGACCGCGGCGACCCGGGCGGCGTTGAGCGGCTGGTCGCCCTTGATGGGCGCGACCACCAGCGGCACGCCGTGCGCGAGCGCCTCGCAGACGGTGTTCAGGCCGCCGTGGCTGACGACCGCGTCCAGCCGCGGCATCAGCTCCAGCACCGGTGCCCGCGGCCGTACCAGGACGTCGGCCTCAGGGGCGGCGGGCACCGTGCCCTCCGGGGCGATCACGATCGCCTGGACGCTCCCGGCGATCGGGCGCAGCGCCTCGACGACCCGGGCGTGGAAGTCCTGGGCGAGGTCGAGGGCCAGGGTGCCCACGGTGACCAGCACATGACGGCGCGCCGGGTCCAGCCACTTCCACGGGAAGGCGGTGTCCGGGGGCCGGGCGGCGAGCGCGGGGCCGACCAGGCGGGCGTTGTGCGGCCAGTCCAGTGGGCCGTTCAGGGCCTCGCCGGTGAAGGCCACCAGCAGGTGCGGGGAGAAGCGCAGGTCGTGCGGCGGTTCGCCGGGCATCCCGGCGGCGGTCCAGATCTCCGCCATCCGCGCGTGGATCCACGCCTCGACCTCCGGCAGCGCCCGGTAGGGCCGGGTCAGCTCCATGGTGGTCGGTGCGAGGCTCGCCCACGGCAGCCCGGCGCGGTGCGCGGCCACCGCGCCGGCCACCGCGTGCTGGTCGACGGCGAGGACGTCGGGCCGGAAGGCGGCGACGGCCTTCTCGATGCCCGGCAGCGTCACCCGGGCGTGCGGGACGATGTAGCCCTCCCAGCGGGACTTCGCCGCGGCCATGCCCCGGTCGGCCTGCCCGCGGTGCGCCCTCAGCGGGATGGGCGCGATCGCCGCTTCCGGCCCGAGCACCGGCCGCAGGAAGGACTCCGAGCCGGCCCACAGCACGTCGTGGCCGCGCGCGACCAGTTCCTTCGACACCGCGGCGAGCGGGTGCGCATGCCCGGTGAGCGGCAGCGAGACGAAGAGGTAGCGGCCCATCAGCCGCTCTCCGCGGGTGCGGTGCCGCCCTCGCCCTCCGGGTCGCTCTCGCCGTCGCCTTCGGTGTCGCCGCCGCGGTCGCGGTGGGCGGCGACGTAGGCGGCCACGTCGCCCGCGGTGAGCGCGATGATCGCGTCGATGCCGAGCCGGGCGACATGTCCCGCGAGGTCGACGCGCTCGCCGTAGCGGGCCTGCAGCGCGGCGCTCCAGGCGGCGAGTTCCTGGCTCTCGACGAGCAGGTCGGCGTCCACCCGGCTGGCGGGCGTCACGCCGTCCAGCCACGCGGTGTCCTCGCCGGTGATCTGCCGCAGCAGCTCCGCGACCGGCCGTACCAGCGCGTCCGCGTCCCTGTCGGTGTCCGCGCTCCCGGTCCGTGCGGGCGTGTCCGCCGCGCGACCCGGTTTGACGGCCCGCAGGGCGCCGTAGGTGATGACGCCGGTCTCGAAGCCCTTCGTCATGAGCGGACCCGCGTGGAAGAAGCCGAGCACGTCCACGCCGCGCTCGCGGGCCAGCCGGCGCATCTCGGTGCGGCCCTTGTCGTAGCGGGCGATCTGCGCGAAGGACGGATCCCAGGAGTTGGCGACCGCGTTGCTCCAGTCCACCCCGGAGACCTCCGCGAAGCCGGCCGCGCGGGCGAGCCGCTCGTGCTCCTCCAGTGACGAGAAGTGCGGCATGACCTGGTGCTGGAGGATCTGCCGTACGAGGTCGCGCTCGTCCTCGGCCAGTTCGCCGTCGCGCACCGCCCAGGTGGCCACGGCGAGGACGCCGCCGGGGCGCAGCAGGCGCAGCGCCTCGGCGAAGAACGCCGGGCGGTCGGGCAGGTGCATCAGGCTCTCCAGCGCCCAGACCACGTCGAAGGACGCGTCGGGGAAGCCGGTGGAGAGCGCGTCGAGCTGGTGGAAGCGGGCGCGCCCGGCGAGGCCCGCGGCCTGCGCCTTCTCGCCGGCCCTGGCCGCCTGCCGGGCGCTCAGCGTGACGCCCTCGACGGTGCAGCCCATCGCTCCCGCGAGGTGCAGCGCGGGGCCGCCGATGCCGCAGCCGACGTCCAGGACGGTCGAGCCGGGCGGGACGCCGGTGAATTCGACCAGTTCACGCACCAGCCGGTCGGTGGCGGCGTGCCGGTCGGCACCATTGACGCCGGGTATTTCGCCCGGATCCCAGAAACCGTGGTGGACGTGTTCTCCCCACAGGTCCTCGTAGAGATCGAGCGTGATGTCGTAGTAGCGCTCCACGGCCGTGTTCAGGCCGGCGCCGGTCCCAGGTTCCAATGGCGGCCAATCCTCGGGAAAAAGAGCATGCGGAATCGGGAATGCGGTAAGCGGAATGACGTGGGCAGCGTGCACCGGGCCGGCGGCGGGTGCCGCGGGATGCGGCAGCCGGGGCGCGGACACGTAAATGGGGAAACCAGGCGCGGTGCAAATGTTGCCCCGGAAGTGCGGGCAGGAAGTGCGGGCAGCGCGAGTAGCGGAGTTGGTGCAGCGCAGGAGCAGGACGTGGGGGATCGTGCAGGACGGCGGTGCGGTACGAAGCGCGCAGGAGGACGCGAAGGCGCAGGCCGGGAGGCGGCCGCGGAAATGAGACCACCGAGCCGTGAGGGGCGGCTGGGGGATCACCTGCAAAGGGCGGTGCCGTACTGAGCTGCCAACTTCCAGCCGGGTCACGGCAGTTGGCCAATGAGCGGCCATGTTAGCGGCGCGCGTCGCGGATCGTCAATACGAGAAAATTTGTGTCGCGTGTGACGGATCGATACGCCAGAGATTGATGAGGAATTTGTCGCCGCTGCACGGAGCGGGGCTTGACAGCACGGAATTCTGAGTTGAAAGTTCGGCATGGGAATTTCGGTCGGTCCGCTATTGATCTGGACCATTCCGATTGCCCCGGCGCGTTCGGTCCGCACGGGCCGGATTCGGCAGGCGCTCCGGGAAACGGGAGCGGCGGAGCGCCGGAAAACCACCAGACCGGGAATCATGAAAGGGGTCCGGGTTCTTCATGAAGGCTGCCTCGACGACACCCTGGGAAGGCCGTGAGGGCCGGGAGGCCGGCGGCCTCGCCGGGGACGGCTCCTGGGACGGCTCATGGGTGGACGACGTCCTGCTCGCCGGCCCCGGCGCCGACACCTGCCTGGTCTTCGACGCGCCCGTCACCCGGAACGAGCTGCGCCGCCTGGTCCGGGAGCGGCAGGCCGAACTCGCCGCCGCCGGGCTGCGGGCCGGCGGCACCGCCGCGCTGAGCCTGGCGCCCTCGCTCGCGCTGGTCGCCGACCTGCTCGCGGGCTGGCGCAGCGGGGCGCAGGTCGCGCTGCTCGACCACCGCCTCACGCCGTACGAGACCGGGCGCGCGCTGGAGCGGCTGGCCGCCCAGGTCGTGGTCACCGCCGAGCCCGTCGGGCCGGGGCCCGCACGCGGCTACCACGACCAGCACCCGGTGGCCCGCCCGCGGCCCGGCGGCCTGCCGACCCGCACGCCGCACGCACTGGTGCAGCTCAGTTCGGGCTCCACCGGACCGGCGAAGATCATCGGCCGGACGGCAGCGGACCTCGTCGCCGAGATCGGCCGCTATGCGCGGATCGACGGGGTGCCGCGGGCCGGCGAGCGCATCGTCTCGATGGCCTCCATGGTCCATGTCCTCGGCCTCGTCGGCGGCCTGCTGCACAGCCTGGCCGCCGGGGTGCGGCTCGCCTTCCCCGCGCGGGCGGGCGCCGAGGGCATCCTCGCCACCGTCGCCGCCGGGCCCGAGCCGACCACCCTGCTGGGCGTCCCCTTCCACATCGAGCTGCTCAGCTGGGTCGCGCAGCCGCCGCGGCTGCCGCAGCTCACCGGTATGACCACCGGCGGCGAGCTGGTGCGGGCCCGCGTGCACGAGGCCTTCACCGACCGCTACGGCGTCCGGCTCGGCAGCATGTACGGGATGACCGAGGTCGGCGTCATCGCCACCGACCTCTTCGGCGAGCACCGCCCGGAGGTCACGCCCGCGCCGGGCATCGCCGTACGGGAGGCGGGCGGCGAGCTGCTGATCGCCACCGAGCGGTCGCCCTACATCGGCTTCGACGACCCGGCCCGCTGGTCGGACGGCTGGCTGCACACCCGTGACGGCGGCAGCGTCGACCCCGGCACCGGGCGGGTCCGTGTGCTCGGCCGGCTGGACTCGCAGGTGTCGGTCGGCGGCCTCAAGGTCGACCTCACCGAGGTCGAGCACACATTGGCCGAACTCCCTGACGTCTCCGCCGCGGTCGTGGTGTTCGGCTCGTCGGTCGAGGCGTACGCGGTGCTGCACGCGCCCGACGCGCGGGCACGCGTCGAGGCGGGGCTGGCCGAGCGGCTCGCCCCGTACAAGCGGCCGCGGCTGCTGCACGTCGTCGACGAGCTGCCGCGCACCGCCACCGGAAAGCTCGTACGCGACCTCGCGGTGCTGCGCGCGGCCGCCACCGCCACCCCCGCCCCGCCGCCGGACCGGCCGCCCGCCGGGTGACCGGCCGCCCTGTCGCCCCCGACGCCGGCCCCGCCACCCCCGACACCACTGCCACCGCCCCGACGCAAGCCACCGGAAGCCACTTTGGAAGCCACCGGAGAGGGAGCCCCCGCGATGTCCACCGATGAGATCCGCGCGTTCGTGCTCGAAGCGCTGAGCGAGATGAACTACAGCGTCGACGACGTCGACGACGACACCCCGCTCGGCCCGGCCGGCGTCGACCTGGAGTCGCTCGCCCTGGCCGAACTCGGCATCCGTGCGGAGGAACGCTTCGGCGTCGTCTTCGAGGAGGACGAGGCCGAGCAGCTCGGCACGATGACGCTCGGCGAGTTCGGCGCGGCGCTGGCCGCCCGTATCGCGACCGCCCCCGCCGCGGGCCAGTGAGCGCGCCCGTGCCGCAGCCCTCGCCGTCGCAGCTGCCGCCGCCCCCGGACACACCCGGCCGCGCCGAGATCCTCGCGATCCTCGCTGCCTTCGGCGACCGCCCGCCGGAGGAGGTCCCGGAGAGCGTCGACTCGATGGAGCTGGCCTGGCTGGTCCACCAGCTCGAATCCCGGTACGGCGCAACGGTCCCGGACTCCTCCCTGGTCCGCATGACGACGGTCACGACGGTGCTGCACGAACTCGCCGCCCTGGCGGGCCTGTCCGGCGGTGCGGAGCGAGGCGGCCCGGCAGGTGGCGCCGCAGGTGGAGGTACGGGTCCGGGCGGCTCCGGGACGGGCGGCTCCGGGACGACGGGCCCCGCGGCCGGAGGACCGGGAGCGGACGGCCCCGTTGCGGGACCGGGCGGACCGGCGGACGCGGCAGACGCTGCCGCCGGTCCCGGAAGGGGCCCGGGCGGCTCGGAGGCACGCGCGGCGGGTGACGGGACCGGCCCGGGTGCCGCCGCGGCGGGCAGCGCCGCGGCCGGGAGCGGCGGAACGCGTGGCTGAGGGCGGGGAGGTGCGGCGCGGGCCGGGGGAGGTCGTCCTCACCGGGGCCGGGGTGCTCAGCGCGTTCGGGGTCGGGACGGAGCCGCTCATGGGCGCCGTGCTCGCCGGGCGGCCGGGTTTCGCGCCCGTGGGGCGCTTCGGCGTCGGCGGGCGGCGGGCCGGGCACGCCGCCGTGCACCCCGGATCGCCCGTGCTCACCGACGAGTTGCCGCGGATGATCGGGCTCGCGTGCGAGCAGGCCGGGCTGTCGGCCGCGCTGCGCGCCCGCTGCCCGCTGCACCTCGCCGTGCACGGCGACCCGGCGCTGCCGCGGGTGCCCGCGGGCGAGCGGGCGGCGCACGGCGCGGGCCGCTTCGCCGAGGGCGTCGCCCGGCGGGCGGGGCTGTCCGGCGCGGCGCGCGCGTACACCTCGGCCTGCGTGGCGTCGAGCACCGCCGTCGCGGACGCCGCCGCGCTCGTCGCCCGCGGGCGGGCGGAGCGGATCGTGGTGGCGGCCGGATACCTCGTCGACGCAGACCAGTTCGCCGTTTTCGACGCGGGCCGGGCGCTCGCCCGCGACGGGCGGGTGCGACCCTTCAGCGCGGGGCGCAGCGGGCTGCTGCTCGGCGACGCGGTGGCCGCGGTGGTGGTCGAGTCCGCCGTCGCGGCGCGCGGGCGCGGAGCGCGGCCGCTGGCGCGGCTGGCGGGCTGGGGGCGCGCGGGGGACGCCCACCACGTCGTCCGCCCCCGCCCGGACGGCGCCGGCCTGGCCCGCGCGATCACCGCCGCGCTGCGCCGGGCGGCCCTCGCGCCGGAGCGGATCGGTTACGTCAACGCGCACGGCTCCGGCTCGCCCGCGGGCGACACGGCCGAAGCGGCGGCGCTGCACCGGGTGTTCGGCCCGGCGGCAGAAACGCTGCCGGTCAGCTCCACCAAATCCGTGCACGGCCAGGCCCTGGAGGCGGGCGCGCTGCTCGAACTGGTCGTCACCGTCTCGGCGTTGGCGGCGGGCCGGCTGCCGGTCAACGCGGGCTGGCTCGGCCCCGACCCCGAATGCCGCCTCGGCCTGGTCCTCGACACCCCGGCCCCGGCCACGTCCCCGTACGCGCTGAGCCTGACGACGGCGTTCGGCGGCGCGAACACCGCACTCCTGGTGGCCGCCGCATGACGTCCACGGCCCGCGACGCGGCACGCCCCGCGCGCCCCGCCCCCCTGACCGGCACTCCGGTGGCCCAGAACCGCCGCCCCCGGACGGCCACCCTGCCCGACGACCCCGACACCCCCGGCGGCCTCGCGCTCCCCGACGCCACCCGCTGCGCGGAAGGGCCCGAGGCCGAGGCGCCACCCGCCGGAAGCCCGGCGCCCGACTCCCCCACCACCGACCCCCGCCAACGACCCCGGGCCACCGACCCGCAGGCCACCGCGACCCCGCACGCACGGCCCGCCCCCGCGCCGCGGCCGGGCGGCGAGCGGCACGCGCCGGGGAGCCCCCGGGGCGGTGCGGAGTCCGCGCGGCAGGAGCCGGCCGTCGACTCCTCCGCATGCCCTGCCGTCGAACCGCCGCCGCCCGCTGCCGAGTTGCCCGCAACTGGGCTCCGCGGCCGGCTCGCCTCCCTCGCGCGGCGCAACGGGCTGCGCGTGCTGGCCGCGGGGCAGTGGCCGGAGGGCGTGGAGGACCGGGAGGTCCCCCTGCTGCCCGGGTTCGTCGGGTCGTCGTTCAGCCCGCTCGCCGCGGAGGTCGCACGGCGGTGCCTGGAGCGGCGGGCCGGCGGGCCGGCGGCGGCAACGGGGGTGGTCGTCGTCAGCGCGCTGGGCGATCTGGAGGGGGCCGTACGGGTCGCGGAGGCGGTCGACGGCGGGGGCGCGGTGGGACCGCTGGCGTTCTTCCAGGCCGTGCCGAACGCCGTGGCCGGCCATGTGGCCGCCCGCTGGGGGCTCTTCGGGCCCGTCGTGTGCGTCGCCGGCGCCACCGCGGGCGTCGAGGTGGCCGCGCTGCTCGTCGAGGACGGGGACGCGGACGAGGTGCTGCTGATCCGGGTGGAGCAGGCGGCGACCGCCGGGGCGCGGGACCGCGCCGCGGCCGTACTGCTGAGTGGAGGGGATACCCCGTGACGGGTGCGCGAGGTGTGGACGGCGAGGTCGTCGTGACCGGGATGGGCATGGTCACGCCGGTGGGCACGACCGCTGCCGAGGTCACGGCGGCGATGTGCGAGGGGCGTTCGGGGCTGGTGCGGCCGCCCGCCGGGAGCCTGCTGGAGGGCAGTGTGGACGTCGCCGCGTTCGGCCCGCCGGTCGACCCGGCGTCCGTGCTGCCCGCGCCGGAGACCCGGGTGGTGGACCGCTACATCGTGATGGCGCTGCGGGCGGCGGCTGACGCGCTGGCGGACGCGCACGTAGAGGTCGGCCGGGACGTCGACCCCTACCGCATCGGGGTGATCCTGTCCGGCACCGGGGGCCTCGCCACCCTGGAGGCGCAGGTCGTGACGCGGACGCAGCGCGGCCGGCTGGGCGTCAGCCCGTATCTGCTGCCGGGGATGCTGCCGAACATGGGCGCCGCCCGGGTCGCGATCCGGCACGGCATCCGCGGCTACAGCTCGTCGATCGGGACGGCCTGCGCGGCGGGCGCACAGTCCGTCGGCGAAGGGCTGCGGCTGCTGCGCGCGGGCGAGGCGGACATCGTGGTGTGCGGGTGCAGCGAGGCGCCGCTCTTCCCGACGCTCGCCGACACGTTCTCCAACGCCCGTGCCCTGGCCCGCGGTTGGGCCGCCGACCCGGCGGGGGCGAGCCGCCCCTTCGACCGCCGCCGCAACGGCCTGGTACTCGGCGAGGGCGCCGGGGTGCTGGTCCTGGAGCGCGCGGCGCACGCCGACGCGCGCGGCGCGGCGGGCTACGCGGGCGTGGCCGGCTGGGGCGCCACCAACGACGCCCACCACCCCACCACCCCGCACCCGGAAGGCGAGGGCGCCACCGCGTGCATGCGCCGCGCCCTCGCCGACGCAGGTCTGGCGCCCGGCGACATCGGCTACGTCAACGCGCACGGCACGAGCACGAAGATCGGCGACCGCGCCGAAGCCCTTGCGATCCGCCGGGTGTTCGGCGCCGAGGGCTGCCCGCCGGTCAGCGCCACCAAGGCGGTCACCGGGCACATGCTCGGCGCCTCGGGCGTGGTCGAGGCGGCGGTCTCGGTGCTCGCGCTGCGCCGCGGCGTGCTGCCGCCGACGCACAACCTGGACGACCCGGACCCGGAGTGCGATCTCGACCACGTCCGCAAGGGCCCGCGCCCGGCCCCGGGGATCGGCCACGTGATGTCGAACTCCTTCGGGTTCGGCGGCCACAACGTCAGCCTCGTCCTCGGCCCGCCGGGCACCCGGCTCGCCCGCACCGTCTGAACGGCGCCGGGGGGCGCCTCGCGGCACCGCCCCCGCGCCCGCACCGCATGTCATCGACCTAGGAGCGGCAATGGACTACCTCGGCATCGACCATGTCGAGTTCTACGTGGGCGACGCGCGCCAGGCGGCGTTCGTCCTGTGCTCGGCCTTCGGCTTCCGGGTGCACGGGCACGGCGGCCCCGAGACGGGCCTGCCGGACCAGCGCAGCCTGCTGCTCGGCCAGGGGGACTGCCGGGTGCTGCTGACCTCGGGCCTGCGCCCCGATCACCCTGCGGTCGACTACGTCGCGCGGCACGGCGACGGGGTGGCCGTGGTCGCCTTCGGCACCCGCGACGCCGGGGCCGCCTTCGCCGCGGCCGTGGCGGGCGGCGCGACCCCGGTCGAACCGCCGCGCACGTACGAGGGCCCGGACGCGTCGGTGCGCACCGCGACCGTCTCCGGCTTCGGCGACGTGGTGCACCGCCTGGTCGAACGGCACGGCTCGGCGGGCGACTTCCTGCCCGGGGCGATCGTCACCGCGTCCGCCGACACGGTCCCCGCGCCGCCGGACGGGCCGGAACTGCTCCGTACGATCGACCACGCCGCGGTGTGCCTGGAGGCGGGCACGCTGGAGGCCACCACCGCCTTCTACCGGGCCGCGTTCGGCTTCGACCTGATCTTCGAGGAGTACATCGAGGTCGGCGGCCAGGGCATGTTCTCGCAGGTGGTGCAGAGCCCCGGCGGCAACGCGACACTGACGCTCATCCAGCCGGACCTGAGCCGCACGCCGGGCCAGATCGACGACTTCCTGGCCTGGCACGGCGGCCCCGGCGTGCAGCACCTGGCGCTGAGCACCGACGACATCGTCGAGGCCGTGGACGCGCTCGGCGGGCGGGGCGTCGGCTTCGCACCGACCCCGGCGAGCTACTACAGCTCGCTCGGCGGCCGGCTCGGGGCCGTCGACCTGCCGGTGGACCGGCTGCGGCCGCGCGGCATCCTCGTCGACCGCGACCACTGGGGGCAGATGTACCAGATCTTCGCCCGGTCGATGCACGTGCGCCGCACGTACTTCTGGGAGCTGATCGAGCGGCACGGCGCCCGCACCTTCGGGACCAGCAACATCCCGGCCCTCTACGAGGCGAAGGAGCGCGAGCTCGCCGCCGTCCGCGCGACCACGAAGGCAGGCCTGTGATGACCGTCGACCAGGACCGTACGCCCCCCGTTCCGGCTCCCGCGCCCGCAGGGGCCTACGCCCTCACCGAGGCGGAGGCCGCGCTGCTGCCGGACGACGACGAGGTGGCCTTCTACGCCGAGCACGGCTGGTACCTGACGAAGAAGCTGCTCGACGACGCCGAGGTCGACGAGCTGCTGGCGGCAAGCGAGCGCTACTACGCGGGCGAGCGCAGCCGTACGCTGCCGGTCCGCCCGCCGCGGCTCGCGGCCTGGCAGCCGTCGGACGGGCCGGTGCAGCGGCACAACGACTACGTGCACGTCGAGAGCGACCCGATCGCGCGCATCCTGCGCAAGCCGCTGATCGGCGCGGTCGCCGCCCGGCTCGCGGGGGCCGCCGAGATCCGGGTCTTCCAGTCGACGCTCATCCTCAAGCCGCCGGTCGCGGGCGAGCCCAGCAACATCGTGCCCTGGCACATGGACAAGCACTACTGGTCCACGTCCACCTCGGAGCGGATGCTCACCGCCTTCATCCCCTTCCACGACTGCGACGAGGAGATGGGCACCCTCACCGTCGTCGACGGCAGCCACCGGTGGAAGGAGACCGGCCGCGAGGACTCGATGACCCGGCATTTCGCGGACCGCGACCGCGACCAGCTGGACGCGGTGCTCGCCGCCAACGCCGCCCACAACGGGGCCGAGATCCGCAGGGTGCCGCTGGTCATCCCCAAGGGCCACATGAGCTTCCACCACTGCATGACCTACCACGGCAGCGGCCCCAACCGCAGTTCCCGGCCGCGCCGCGCGATCTCCTTCCACCTCCAGGACGGCGGCAACGAATACCGCCACTTCCCGCTCGCGGGCGGCGGCGAGGCCTCCTACAACCACGACGTGCTGGTGCGGCGGCTGCCGGACGGCCGCCCCGACTACGCCGACCCCGCGTACTGCCCGGTGCTGTGGCGCGCGGAAGGGCCGGGGGCGCATGGCTGACGCGGACCGGGCCGGGGGCCTCTACCGGACGATGGCGCTGATCCGCGGCTTCGAGCAGCGGGCGGTGGAGCTGGTGCGCACCGGCGTCGTCCGCGGCGGTATCCACCCCTGCACCGGGCAGGAGGCGGTCGCGGCCGGGACGTGCGCGGCGCTGCGCCCCGACGACCTGATCACCAGCACCCACCGCGGCCACGGCCACGTGCTGGCCAAGGGCGCGGACCCGGCCCGCATGATGGCCGAGCTCGCGGGCCGCGCCACCGGGCTCAACCGGGGCCGGGGCGGCTCGATGCACGCCGCGGACTTCGCGGCGGGCGTGCTCGGCGCGAACGCCATCGTCGGCGCGGCGGTGCCGATCGCGGCGGGCGCGGCCTGGGCGCTGCGGCAGCGCGGCTCGGACCGGGTGGTGCTCAGCTACTTCGGCGACGGGGCCGTCAGCCAGGGCGTGGTGCTGGAGGCGTGCAACCTGGCGGCGCTGTGGCGGGTGCCGCTCGTGCTGGTCTGCGAGAACAACGGCTTCGCCACCTCGATGCGCCCCGCCGACACCATGGCCGGCACCGTGACCGGCCGCGCGGCGGCCTTCGGCATCCCCGCGGCCACCGTGGACGGCATGGACGCCGAGGCCGTAAGGGACGCCACCGCCGAAGCCGTCGCGCGGGCCCGCTCCGGCGCGGGCCCGGCGCTGCTGGAGTGCACGACCTACCGCTTCGACGCCCACCACACGTGGGAGCACACCGCCCGCCCCCGCTACCGCACCGAGGAGGAGGCCGCGGCCGGCCGGGCCCGCGACCCGCTGGAGATCCAGGGCGCGCGGCTGCCCGCGGCCGTACGCGCCGCGGCCGACGCCGAGACCGCGGAGCTGCTGGACGCCGCCGTGCGGTACGCGCTCGACGCGCCGCACCCCGATCCGGCGACCGCGCTGGACCATCTGTACGCGACCGGGCTGCGGCCCAGGGCGGGGGCGCTGTGATGCCCAGGCTCTCCTACCTCAAGGCACTCAACCGGGCGATCGGCGACGAGATGGAGCGGGACCCCGCCGTCGTCGTGCTCGGCGAGGACGTCGGAGTGGCCGTCACCAACGTGACCGCGGGCCTGCTGCGGCGCTTCGGGCGCGACCGAGTGCTGGACACGCCCATCTCCGAACAGGCCTTCACGGGCTTCGCGACCGGGGCGGCGATGGCGGGGATGCGGCCGATCGTCGAATTCCAGATCCCGGCGCTGCTCTTCCTCGCCTTCGAGCAGATCGCCAACCAGGCGCACAAGTTCTCCCTCATGACGGGTGGCCAGACCCGGGTGCCGGTGACGTACCTGCTGCCGGGCTCCGGCTCCCGCGACAGCTGGGCTGGCCAGCACTCCGACCACCCCTACAGCCTCTTCGCGCACGTCGGGGTGAAGACGGCGGTGCCGGCCACGCCCGCGGACGCGTACGGGCTGCTGGTGACGGCGATCCGGGACGACGACCCGGTCGTCGTCTTCGCGCCGTCCGCCGCGCTGGGGGTGCGCGAGGACACCGACTTCGGCGCGCTCGCGCCCGTGCCGCTCGGCTCCGGGCGGGTGCACCGCGCGGGCACGGACGTCACCGTCGTGGCGGTGGGGCACCTGGTGCACGACGCGCTCGCGGTCGCCGAGGAGCTGGCCGGGACGGTGTCGGTGGAGGTCTTCGACCCGCGCACCCTGCACCCCTTCGACTGGGCGGGCCTCGCGGCGTCGCTGGAGCGGACGGGGCGGCTGGTCGTCGTGGACGACTCCAACCGCTCGTGCGGCATCGGCGCGGAGATCGTCGCGACCGCGGCCGAGGAGATGCGCCTGACGGCCCCGCCCCGCCGGGTCACCCGCCCGGACGGCGCAGTGCTGCCCTTCGCCCGCGAGCTGGACCTGGCGTGCCAGCCGACCCGTGCGCAGCTGCGCACGGCGGTCGAGAAGGCGGTGAGCGGCGGATGAGCGCCACCCCAGCGGGCGTGCCCGCACAGCCGTATGACGACATGACGACGAGGCGACACTCAGGAGGAATGCCGTGACCGGCAGCGACATCCGGGCCAGGCTCGCCGCCGACCCGGACCTGGGCGCGGGCAACGTCCTGCCCAAGCTCTTCGAGCACGGCGCCGACCCCGGGGGGCCGGGCGCCGCCTTCGACCAGCCCGTGGACGGGCACCCCGCGGGGACCGAGCTGACGCTCGGCGCGCTCCGGGAGCGGGTCGCCGCGCGGGCCGCGTGGTGGCACGAGCGGGGCATCGGCCCGCGCGACCCGGTCGCGGTGTACGTGTCCGGCTCTGCCGACACCCTGCTGACCTTCCTGGCCCTCACCTGGCTGGGCGCGATCCCGGCGCTGATGAACCAGTACCTGGCCGGCGACACCGCCGCCGCCTACCTGCACAAGCTGCGCGCCACCGCCCTGGTGACCGACCCCGGGCACCGCGAGCGGCTCGCCGGGCAGGATCCGGGCGGCCTCGCCCTGCACGCCGACGCGGCGGAGACCGGCACCGGCGACCCGGAGCGCGCGCCCGCGCCGTACCGGCACCATGCCGACGACCCGATCGCGATCACCCACTCCTCCGGCACCACCCGCATGCCCGCCGCCGTGGTGCACTCGCACGCCAGCCTCTTCGCCGCGATGCGGCTCTTCCGGCTGACCGCGCCGCGCGCCCGCGGGGCCGCGCGGATGCTCAGCGCGCTCCCGGCCGCGCACGCCGCGGGCATCTCGGCGCTGAACATGGCACTGTGCCTGCGCAGCGACCTGCTGTTCCTGTCCACGCAGAACGACGGGGCGGCGGTCGTCGACGCGATCGAGCGCTGGCGGCCCACGGGCGTCCTCGGGTTCGCCGCCACCTGGGCGCAGATGGCCCGGCAGGATCTCGCGGCGCGCGACCTGGAGTCGGTGTCGCTGTGGTTCAACACCGGGGACTGCGCGCACGAGCCGCACATCCGGCGGCTGGTCGCCGCCGGCTCCCGGGAGACGGCGACCCGCGACGGCGTCCGCCGGCTGCCCGGCTCCAGCTTCGTCGACGGCCTCGGCTCGACCGAGATGGGCCACTCCGCCTTCCACATCACCCACACCCGCACGACCGAGCGCTACGGCCGCTGCGTCGGGGTACCGCACGGCTTCGCCGAGGTCGCGCTGCTGGACACCACGACCGGCCGGGAGGTCCCGCCCGGCGAGGTCGGGCAGCTCGGGCTCAGGGCGCCGACGCTCGCGCCGGGTTACTGGAACGACTCCGCGGCCACGTACCGCAACCGGCTGGGCGGCTACTACCTCACCGGCGACCTGATGTACCGGGACGAGGACGGCTACTACTTCCATGTCGACCGGGCGGTGGACGCGGTCGACCTCGGCGGCGGCGAACGCCTCTACACGGCCATGTCGGAGGAGCGGATCCTCGCCGCGTGCCCGGACGTGCACGACTGCACGGTGGTCTCCGACCGGGTCGGCGAGCAGGTCGTCACCGATGTCCTGCTGGCCCTCCACGAGGGCGCCGACCCGGACGCCGACCGCACCCCGGCCGTCCGCGCGGCCCTGACCCCGGCGGCCGCGGCGACGCTGCGCCGCGTCGTCGTCATCTCGGACGCCGACCTGATCACGGGCCCGACGGGCAAGGTCCGCAAGTTCCTGATGCGCCGCCGGCACCGGGCCCGCACGGCGGAGGTGAGCGCGTGACGGGCGAACCGGAGGCGGGCGGCGGCGTGCCGGAGCGCGGGAGCCGGGACGGTGCGGCGCCGGCCGTCGCCGAGCGGATCCCGGTCGACTTCGCCGGGGAGGGCGAGGG
This sequence comes from Streptomyces sp. NRRL F-5123, assembly GCF_000721495.1. GTDB lineage: Bacteria > Actinomycetota > Actinomycetes > Streptomycetales > Streptomycetaceae > Actinacidiphila. Next base: position 188,696 of record NZ_JOHY01000001.1, on the reverse strand, counting down.
CGAGGACGAGATGTCCTGGGGCATGTGGGAGATCTGGCAGGCCATGGGACGGCAGCGCGGGCCGCTGCCCATCGGCGGCCGCGCCGCGCTGGAGCCCGGCACGACGCTCGCCGACCTGGCCGCCGAGCTGCGCTACCTGCTGGAGCGCTTCCCCTCGATGCGCACCCGGCTGCGCATCGCCCCCGGCGGCCGGGCCCTGCAGCGGCTCTCCTCCACCGGGCGCACCACGCTGGAGGTGTACGACGCCGCTCCTGACGCCGACCCCGAGGAGGTCGCCGCCGCGGTCGAACAGGCCTACCGGAGCCGGGAGTTCGATTTCTGCGCGGAGTGGCCGGTGCGGATGGGCGTCGTACGCCGGGACGGCGTGCCGGTCCACCTGGTCACCGTCATGCACCACCTGGCGACGGACGCGCTCGGCGGCGCGATCATGCTGGGCCAGGTCCGGACCCGGGACACCGCGCCGGTCAGCGGCATGCAGCAGCTGGAGCAGGCGCGGTGGCAGCGCTCGCCCGCGGGGCAGCGGCAGAACGCCCGGGCGATGCGGCACTTCGAGAGCGTGCTGCGGACCATGCCGGCGCGGCAGCTCCCCGGTCCCACGGACCCGCGCGAGCCGCGGCACTGGGGGGCCGAATTCCACTCGCCGGCGCTCACGGCGGCGCTGCCGCTGATCGCCGCGCGGACGGGTGCCACGGTCCCCGGCATCCTGCTGGGCCTGTTCGCGACCGGCCTGTACCGGGCCACCGGGATCAGCCCGGTGATCGTCCGCCCGGTGGTCGGCAACCGCTTCCGGTCGGCCCTGTCGGACGTGGTCTGCATGGTCGCGCAGGCGGGCGTGTGCGCGATCCACACGGCGGGCGCGAGCGCCGCGGACGTCGTGAGGCGCGCCGGGCAGGGCGCCCTGACCGCGTACAAGCACGCCTACTTCGACCCGGAGGCGCTGGACGAGCTGGTCCGGCGGATCTCGGTCGAGCGCGGCACGGACGCGAACATCAGGACGTACCTCAACGTCCGCAGCAGCTACACCCTGCCCGCCGACGGCACGGGGGCGGGCACGCGGGAGCTGCAGGAAGCACGCGGCGGCACCGTCTTCCACTGGTACACGCGGGAGGAGAACCAGACGGAGCGCCTCTTCGTGCACGTCGACGACACCCCGGAGGGCGGGCTGCGCTTCGAGATCCACATCGACACGCACTACGTCTCGCCCGCCCAGGCCGAGGCCTTCGCGTACGGCATGGAGGCGGCCGCGATCGAGGCGGCGGTCCGGGACGGGGCCGCGGACGAGGCTGCGCCCCAAGGCGCCGGCGAGCCGGTCGGGGCCGGGGGGTCCGCACGGTGACGGCTCTCACCGAGGTGGCCGCGTACGTACCGGAGGGCCGGCTGACCGTCGAGGAGGTCGCCGGCCCGCTCGGGCTGACCCGGATGCAGGTCAAGGTCTTCCGCCGCTACCACCGGCTGGGCGAGGTCGCCCGCGATCCCGGCGGTACCGTCGAGGACCTGCTGCGCGGCGCGCTCGCCCGGCTCCGGGCCCTGCGCGGGCGCGAGCAGGACGTGCGGTACGTGCTGCACGCGCGGACCTTCCCGACCGTCGCGCCCTACCCGTACGACCCGGTGCGCGCGGTCTGCGAGGAGTACGGCCTCGGCCACGCGGCCGTCTTCTCCGTCGGCCACCTCGCGTGCGCGTCCGGACTGCTGGCCGTGGACGCCGCGGGGCGGCTGCTCGCGGCGGACGGCGACCCGGACGGGCTCGCCCTCGTCCTCAGCGGCGAGAAGGCGTTCACCCCGGAGGCCCAGCTCGTCCCCGGCACCTCCTTCTTCGGCGAGGGCGCCGCGGCCTGCCTGGTGGCCGCGTCCGGCGAGCGCGACCGCGTGCTCGGCCACGCCGTCGAGCAGCGCGGCGAGTTCGACGGCGACGCCCCCGAACTCGCCCTGGAATTCCAGCGGGTGTACGCCGACGCGCTCTCGGCGGCGATCGACGCCGCGGTGACCGGGGCCGGGCTGAGCGCCGCCGACGTCGCCCTGTTCCTGCCGCACAACGTCAACCGCGTGGCCTGGCACCAGGTGTGCCGCATCCTCGGCGTGCCGCGCGAGCGCGTCCTGCTCGACAACGTCGCCGACACCGGCCACGTCTTCTGCGCCGACGCCTTCGTCAACTACCGCACCGCGCTGGACCGCGGGCTGCTGCGGCCGGGCGAGCCGTACGTGATGGCGGCCGCGGGCGCCGGGCTCGGCGCCGCCTTCTCGGCGACGGTCCTCGTCCACTGATCCCCGAACCCCCCTGAGAGGCCAGACCGATGACGGAGCAGCACCCCGCCCCGACCACGATCGACCCCGAGCTGCGCGAGCGGCTCGTCGACGGCATCCGCGACCTCCTCCCGCGCGTGCTCAAGCGCGAGGTCGACGCGGTCACCGCCGACACCGCGCTGCTGGACGCGCTCGGGCTGACCTCCACCACCGGCCTCGAACTCGTCCTCGAACTGGAGGAGCAGCTCGACCTGGAGATCAGTGTCGAGGAGCTGGGCCGCGAGGACTTCGGCACGGTCGGCTCGCTCGCCGACTACGTCGCGGGCAACCTGCTGACGGACGCGGACGCGTGAGCGTGCGGACCCTCGTGCCGGGCGCCGCCGCGGCCGCCGCCCCCGCGGGCTGGGGCGTGCGCCGGGCGGTCCGCCTCGCCTTCCCGGACCCGGCGCCCCGCGCACCGGTCCCGGAGCGCACCGAGCGGCTGCGCGTCTACCTCACCGACCTGCTGCACCCGTACGGGCTCGCCCTCGACGCGGAGGAGCCGCCGGACCGTGGCGGCCACTCGTACGGCGACCTGGCCGCGGCGCTGATCCGGCAGGCGGTGCCCGCGGGCGAGCACGTCGACCTGCTCGTCCTCGCGTACGCCGTCCCGGACGTCACCCCGGGCCGGGCCACGGCGACCTGGCTGAGCCATGTGTGCCCCGGCAACCCGCTGGCCTTCGCCGTCGCCGACCAGGGCCCGGCGGCCGCTTTCACCGCCCTCCGGCTGATCCACGCCTACGCCGCGACCGCCGCCCTCCCCCGCGCCCTCCTCCTGACTGTCGAGCAACCGGCCCTGCCCTACCCGCCGTTGACGTCCCGCCGAGCCGGTGTTCAACCGCCGCCCGCACAGCCGGCCCCGGACGCCCGCGCATCCGACCCGCCACTGCTGCCCGACGCGGCCTACGGGGTCGCCCTGCTGCTCGGACCGCCCGAGCCCGGCGAGCGGGCCGCCGGGCTCGGGTCCCTGCGCGCGGGGGGCGCGACCGCCGCGGACGTACGCGACGCGCTCGGCGAAGGCGGCGGGGTCGCGGTGCTCGGGGCCGGGGTCGACGGGCGGGGGCTCGGGGCCGGAGCGGAGGTGCGCCGCGCGGCCGCGGGGCGGCCCGGCACGGGGGTGTGGTGGGAGCTGGCCGGCGTCCTCGCGGCGCCGCCCGCCGGGCCCTGCCGCGTGGTGCTGGCGGACCGCGCGCCCGGGTCCGGCGGCCTGGCCCTGGCCGCCGTCGACGTCCCGGCCGTCGCCGTGTGGGAGACCGCCGCCGCGGGAGCGCGCCGATGACGGCGCCGGCGCCGGCCCTCGCCGGCTACGAACGCGCCGCACGGCAGCAACTCGACGGCCCCGTCTGGGACTACATCGACGGCGGCGCCGAGCGCGAGCGCACCCTCGCCGCCAACCGCCGTGCGTTCGAGCGCGTTTCGCTGCGCCCGCGCGTCCTCGTCGACGTCTCGCACTGCGACACGGGCGTCGAGCTGCTCGGCGCGCGGCTGCGTACCCCGATCGGTGTCGCGCCCACCGCCTACCACCAACTCGCCCACCCGGACGGCGAGATCGCGACCGCGCGCGGCGCCGCGGCGGCCGGGGCCCTGTTCGTGGTGAGCATCTACGCGAGCCGCTCGCTGGAGGAGATCGCCGCCGCGGCGCCCGGCCCGCGGTGGATGCAGCTGTACTGGCTGCGCCGCCGCGAGGCCCTCGCCGACCTGGTCGCCCGCGCGGCCGCCGCCGGCTGCGGCGCGATCGTGCTGACGGTCGACGCGCCGCGGCTGGGCCGCCGCCACCGCGACGCGCGCAACGGCTTCGCGCTCGGCCCCGGCATCCGCGCCGCCAACCTCGACGCGGCGCTGACCGCCACCGCCCATGTCGCCGCCGCCGGGCGCTCCGCGCTCGCCGTGCACGCCGCCGAGGCCGTCGACCCGGCAGTGACCTGGGCCGACCTCGGCTGGCTGCGCGAACGCAGCGCCCTGCCGCTGGTACTCAAGGGCATCCTGACGGCGGAGGACGCGCGGCTCGCCGTCCGGCACGGCGCGGACGCCGTCGTCGTCTCCAACCACGGCGGCCGGCAGCTCGACGGCGCCCCCGCGAGCCTGGACGCGCTGGCCGAGGTGGTGGACGCGGTCGGCGGGGCCTGCCCCGTCCTGCTCGACGGTGGGGTGCGCGGCGGCACCGACGCCTTCGCCGCGCTCGCGCTCGGCGCCCGCGCCGTGCTGCTGGGCCGCCCGGTGCTGTGGGGTCTCGCGACGGACGGCGCCGCGGGCGTGGCGGGCGTGCTGGACCTGGTGACCGAGGAGCTGGCGCACACCATGGCCCTGGCGGGCCGCCCCGACCTGGCGTCCCTCGACGCCTCGGCGGTGACGACCGGAGGAGGTGCCCGATGACGGTGCAGCTGCGGCGCGAGGACCTGCACGTGTCCGTGACCGACCCGGAGTCGGCGTCGATGAACTTCCTCAACGAGATCACCGCCCGCTTCCCCGACGCCGTCTCGCTCGCGGCCGGCCGCCCGTACGACGGCTTCCACACCACCGACGACCTGCACCGCTATCTGCGCAGCTACCTCGCCCACCTGGAGGCGCTCGGCCTCGGCCGCGAGCAGCGCGAGCGCCAACTGCTCCAGTACGGCAGGACCAACGGCCACCTCGGCGGGCTGATCGCCCGGATGCTCGCGGTGGACGAGGGCGTCGAGGTGCCGGCGGAGGCGGTGATGGTCACCGCCGGGTGCCAGGAGGCCATGGTCATCGCGCTTCGCGGGCTGTGCGCGCGGCCCGGCGACGTGGTGCTGGCCGTCGAGCCCTGCTACGTCGGCCTGACCGGCGCGGCCCGCGTGCTCGGCGTGGAGGTCGTCCCGGTGCCCGAGTCGGCGGACGGCCTGGATCCGGAGACGGTGCGCGAGGTCGCCGCGGCGGTACGGGCGTCGGGTCGGCGGCCGCGCGCCCTCTACCTGGTCCCGAGCTTCGCCAACCCCTCGGGCGCGTCCATGCCCGTACCCGCGCGGCGGCGGCTGCTGGAGGTCGCCGAGGAGGCCGACCTGCTGGTCCTGGAGGACGACCCGTACGGCCTGTTCGGCCTCGACGACGAACCGCGGCCCACCCTCAAGGCGCTCGACGCCGGGGGCCGGGTGGTCTACCTCGGCTCGTTCGCGAAGTCGTGCTTCCCCGGCGTGCGGGTGGGCTTCCTGGTCGCCGACCAGGTGGTGGCCGGCGCGGACGGGCGGCGCACGCTGCTCGCCGAGGAGCTGTCGACCGTCAAGAGCCTGCTGACGGTGAACACCTCGCCGGTCGCGCAGGCCGTCGTGGGCGGCTTCCTCGTCGAGTCCGGCTGCAGCGTGCGGGCGGCGGGCAAGGCGAAGACCGCCTTCTACCGCGCCAACCTGCGCACGCTGCTGGGCGCGCTGGAGCGGGAGTTCGCGGGCGAGCCGCGGGTGCGGTGGAACGCCCCGGCGGGCGGCTTCTTCGCTGTCGTGGACGTGCCCCTCACCGCGGACGAGGCGATGCTGGAGGTCTCGGCCCGCGAGCACGGGGTGCTCTGGACGCCCATGAGCTTCTTCTACACCGCCGGGTCCGGTGGCGGCCGCCACCGGATCCGCCTGTCGTGCAGCGCCCTGCCCCCCGACCGCGTCGAGGAGGGCGTCCACCGCCTCGCCGCCCTGGTCCGCGCCCGCGCGGACGCCCCGGGGGCGGACCGGTGACGCTCCCGGGGGCCGCGCGGCCCGACGGCGTACCGGTCCAGGCGCAGGCGGGGGTAAAGGCGCAGGTACAGGTGCAGGTGTGGCTCGTGGGCGACCGGTGGCCGGACCCGCTCGTCGCGGAGCTGCTCGGGATCCTCGACGACGAGGAGCGGCGGCGCGCCGCGGCGTACCGCTCGGCCGACGACCGGCGGCGCTTCGTGCTCGCGCACGGCGCGCTGCGGCACGTCGTCGCGGGGGCGCTGGGCGCGCCGCCCGGCGAGATCCGCTGGACGCGTGGCCCGCACGGCAAGCCCGAACCCGCCGGACGGTGGTGCGGCGTGCACGTCAACCTCTCGCACTCCGGCGAGGTCGCGATGGTCGCCCTCTGCCCGTCCCGCCCGGTCGGCGTCGACGTCCAGCAGGTGCTGCCGCGGCTGGACGCGGTGGCGATGGCCCGCCGCTGGTTCCCGCCGCCGGAGGCGGCCGCGGTGACCGCGGCCCCCGGCCCGGAGGCCCGCGCGCGCCTCTTCGCCCGCCTGTGGGCCCGCAAGGAGGCGCTGACGAAGGCGCACGGGGGGCGCCTCGTCGAGGGCCTGCGCGTCGCGGTGCCGCCCGGCGGGCCGCCGCCGGACACCCCCGCGCCGGACGCCTGGGCGCGGGCGTACCGCGTCCACGACATCCAGGCGCCCGCGGGCTACCGGGCGGCGGTCGCCGTGCCCGGCGGCGGCGCGGACCTCGCCGTCACCCACCACGACTGGCCCGGTCCGGCACCACCGTGACGGCTCCGCCCCGCCCGTCCGCACACCCCGCCGCGGATCCGCCCGGCGCCCGCGCCACCGCCACCACCGACCACCACGGCGCGCCCGCCGGCGCCGACCGCCGACCGCCACAATGCGCCCGCCACCGCCGGCCGCACCGCCACCGGCCCGCTCGTGAAGGCTCCGCGTCCCGACCCCGGCCCCCTTCCCGGAGACACGCCATGCCGCTCGACCCGCAACTCCAGGACCTGCGCGACCAGCGCGCCCGCAGCGGAGCGACACCGCTCTACGCGCTCTCGGTGGAGCAGGCCCGCGCCGCCGACCTCGCCGCGATCCGCGCGTCGGGCGGCAGCCCGCGCGAGCTCCACGACGTCACCGACCGGACGGTCCCCGGTCCCGGCGGGCCGCTGCCGATCCGGGTCTACCGGCCCGGGCCCGGCCGCGAACTGCCTGTGCTCCTCTACTACTTCGGCGGCGGCTGGACGCTCGGCAGCCTCGACACCGCCGACCTGCTGTGCCGCACGCTCGCCGCGGAGACCGGCTGCCTGGTCGTCGGCGTCGGCTACCGGCTCGCGCCCGAGCACCCCTTCCCCGCGGCGGTCCACGACTGCCACGCGGGCCTGCGCTGGGTCGCGGAGCACGCCGCCGAACTCGGCGCCGACCGCGCCCGTCTGGCGGTCGGCGGCGACAGCGCGGGCGGCAACCTGGCCGCGGCGGTGACGCTGCTCGCGCGCACCGACGGGGACCTCCCGCTGTCCGGCCAACTCCTGGTCTACCCCAACACCGACCAGCTCGCCGACGACCCCTCGATGCGCGACAACGCCGACCCGTACCTCTTCAACCGCCACTCGGTGGCCTGGTACACCCGCCACTACCTGGCCGGCGCGGCCGACGCCGCCGACCCGCTGGCCTCGCCACTGCGCGCTCCCGACCTCCGCGGCCTGCCGCCCGCGCTGGTCATCACCGCGGAGTACGACCCGCTGCGCGACCAGGGCGAGGCGTACGCGCGCCGGCTCGCCGAGGCGGGCGTGCCGGTGGAGGCGACCCGCTACCCGGGCATGGCGCACGGCTTCTTCGCGATGTCCGGCGCGGTGGACGCAGCCGCGGAGGCCACCGCCCAGGCGGCCCGCCACCTGCGCCGCTGCTTCGGGCTGCCACCGGAAAGGGGCTGACGCCGCGGCGCGCGGGGAGGGGGCGGCGCGCCACAGGGCCGTCACGGGTGGGACGGACCGGGCTCGGTTGACGGTCCACTGCTGGACTGCGCCGCCGTCGCCGTCCCACAGCACGAGCTGCCCGCCGTCGGTGCGGCCGGCGGCGGGCCACCGCGACGTTCGCGCAGTCGGGCGTCGCCCAGTGGCCGCGCCAGGACACCGAGGTGGGCGTCACCAACCCGCCGCCGCCCTCCGGGGTGAACGACGTGAGCGACATCGACTTCGCCTCCGCCACCAACGGCTGGGGACCGGTCGAGCGCGACCGGTCCGACGACGAGACCGGGTCCGGTGTCGGCAAGCCGATCACGATCGGCGGCACCGTCCACGCCAAGGGCCTGGGCGTGAACGCCCCCTCCGAGGTCGCCATCGACGTCCGGGCCCGCTGCACCCGTGTCGAGGCGCATGTCGGCGTGGACGACGAGACCGGCGGCAAGGGCAGCGTGACCATCACCGTGCTCGGCGACGGCAAGCCGCTCTCGGCAACGCAATTCTGCGCGGCGGCCAGGGCGCGGTGGACCTGACCGCCGACACGACGGGTGTCCACATCCTGACCCCCGCGGCCGGGGACGGCGGCGACCGCACCTCCTTCGGCCACGCGGACCGGGGCACGGCGCAGCTCACCTGCGCCGGCTGACCCGCGCGCGTCCCGCCACCGGCCGCCGTCCCGTCACCCCCGAGGTGGCGGGACGGTGGCCCGCGGCACGCCGCGGCACCAGGCCGTCAGCGGCGGGCGGCGGACCGCGCCTGCGGCGGGGATATCCGCACCCGCCGGGTCTCCGGCACGCTCTCGATGTCGTCGAGCTGCGCGACGATCGTGCGGCGCAGGTCGTCGTAGTCCTCGAACGTGTAGTCCTGGAAGAGGGTGTAGCCGGTCCACATCAGGTTGGCGCACACCCGCGCCGGCACCCGTCCCGTCCGGGCGCCCATCCCGACCAGCGCGACGGACCCGATGCTGCCGGGCACCAGAGCGTTCTGCCGGTGGACGGCCTGGAAGGCGGCGGCGCAGGCGAGCGCGACGTTGAGGGTCTCGCTCACGTTCTGCGCGGACTCCTCCATCGTCGGCGCCGAGATCAGGTACTTGGGGCGGACCGCCCCGGACGGCACACACACCGCGCTGCCCACCGGCAGCCGGCCGCCCGCCTCGTCGCGGATCGCGCGCTGCACCCGAAGCTGGATGCCCGCTCCCAGATGGCGCTTGACGACCGCGTCCACCCCGCCGTCCATCCGGCCACGGGAGTTGGTGGGGCTGACCCACGCGTCCACGTCCTGGTCGAGGATCGAGGCCTTGCGGATCTCGATCCCGGGCGTGTCCGCGAAGGCCGCCCGCCACGACTCCACCACCGTCGCGCTCACGTCGGCCAGCACCACCCGGAGCGGCTGCTGCACACGGTCCACGGTCATGGGTCCCCCTACGGTCGAGATCTTTCCCCTTGTCGATCACGACGCTACCCCGCCCCACTGACAACGCCCCGCCGCACGCTGCACGGCCGCTGACGGCACGCCACCCGTCACCCGGCCGCCGGGCGGGTGCGCGTGAGCGGATGTCAGACCCTGCCGGTATGAGTAGAGGTGCCGCAGCCGGCCGCCCGACGGCCGTGCGGGCCGGACACCGTACGGCCGCGGCTGGACACTTTCGACACACCGGAGATCCCGCCATGAGCGACGCCCCCACCACCCCCGCCACGCCAGGACCGGACGACCCGCTGGCTCTCGCGGAGCTCTTCGCGGGCGGCGGCGAGCCGTGGCTGCCGCTCCTCAAGCCGGTCATCGAGGCCCAGCCCGGTGCGGCGGATTTCATCGGGCCGCAGCGCCGTCCGGAGGTCGTCCCGGTCCGCGAGCTGACCTTCCAGGCGCTCAAGCCGCACGCGCCGCACAAATGGAAGGTCGTGGTCTTCGGTCAGAACCCGTACCCGCGGCCGGAGAGCGCCACCGGCATCGCGATGTTCGACAACACCTTCCACGACTGGAAGGACAGCCAGTTCGGACGGGTCGTCAGCATCCGCTGCATCATCAAGGCGGCGGCGATGTGGAAGTACGGGATACCCAAGAAGACCCCGATCGCGGACGTCCGGGCGCTGCTGAAGGAGAAGGAGACCGTCCAGCCGCCGGAGTGGTTCCAGGCGATGCTCACCCAGGGCGTGCTGCTGCTGAACGCCGCGCTGACCGCGCACAGCGACGGCTCCGCGGGGCCCGACCGGCACACCGCCTTCTGGCGGCCGGTGGCCGAACGGATCGTCGAGGAGATCCTCAAGGCCAAGCAGGACGCCCCCGAGGAGGACCGCGGGGTGGTCTTCGCCTGGTGGGGGGCGCACGCGCGCAGTCTCAAGCAGGTCGTCGTGCGGCTGCAGAAGAAGTATCCCGGTGTCGAGGTACGGCACATCGACCACTGCAACCCGGCGGCTCAGGGCGACATCTTCTGCGACGGCGAGCACTTCGCGGTCGTGAACGACGCCCTCGCCTCGCTCGGCGCCGACCCCGTCGACTGGCTGCCCAGCGCGGGGTGGAATGCCGCGGCGGCGGAAGCGGGCGGCGCGGACGGCGACGTGGCGAGCCGGATGGGCGCGTTCATCACGTCCACGATGGAGCTGCACCAGCTCTACCTGGAACGCCTCGCGGGCGTGAAGGACGAGGGTCTCGTCCTCCCCGCCGTCACCGGCGTCCTCGACACGCCGCTCATGGACTTCCGGGACGCGGTGGGCCCGGTCGTCGAGCTGCTGCCCGCGCTGGACGGGCACGTCCGCCGCTCGCACGAGTTCGGCAAGCGGCGGGCGGACGAGCTGTCGGGCGTCCTGTCGCCGGAGGCCATCGCCGCGCTCTACCTCTACACGTGCGAGTCGGCCTTCTACCGCGAGATCAACGCCGTCCTGCGCGCGCCCGACCGCAGCCGGGTCGTCCCGTACCTGCCCTACCTGCGGCTGCTGTTCTCGGCGGTCTCCGGGCTCCCCGCCAGGACCGAACCGCTGTGGCGCGGCGTGCCGCTCGACCTGCGGGCGCAGTATCCGCTCGGCCGGACCGTCACCTGGTGGGGCGTGTCGTCCTGCACGCCGAACGTCGGTGTCGCCCGCGCATTCCTCGGCAGCCGCGGCAAGCGCACCCTCTTCACCGTCCGGCCGCTGCGCGCGACGGGCATCCAGAGCTTCTCGGCCTTCACCGGCGAGGAGGAGTTCATCCTGCTGCCGGGCACCCAGCTGAAGGTGACGGACGTCCACGCCGAGCGCGGCGGGCTGTGCACGGTGACGCTCACCGAGCTGGAGGACCGGCCCCTGGTGTCCTGACCCCTGCGCACCTCGCACACCCTGCGTAGCCCGCGCACCTCCCGTCCACGGTCCGCGGTGCTCAGCGTCCCGTTGACCGCCAGGGAGCCCAGCCGTCGTCACCCGCGAGATACGCCTCGCGGGTCGCCGCCGCGGCCTGCGCGGCGGTCAGCTGCGGCCGCTCCGCGGGGTCGGTGACTGCCGCTCCCGGCCCGCGGTTGGCGTACTCGCCGAAGCGCATGCTCTGCCACGGGTGGCCGGCCGACATGTCGGCGTAGGGCCGCGCCGCGTCGATGCCCGCGCCGAGCACGCTGTCGCGCACCGTCAGCATCGGCACCGCGGTGGTGTCCGAGCTCGGCACCCACGGCCGGGCGAGCTTGTACGCGCCGTCCGGGGCGCCGCTGGTGATCCGGCAGCGCGTCGCGAGGAAGCCGTGCGGATCGGCGGCCGTGGTGCTGGGCGCGAAGACGAAGCCGTACGGCGGCGCGGCCAGGTCCGTCCGGTCCAGGGTGCGGAAGTGGCAGCGGTCGAAGACGGCGGTGGCACGGCCGAAGACGAAGTCCACGTCGCCCTCGGCGTAGCAGTCCCGGAAGAACTGCCGGGCGAGGACGTCCTGCGCGAGGCTGTCGGCGTAGAGCGTGTCCTGGTGGCCGAGGAAGCGGCAGTGGTGGAAGGCCGACCGGTCACCCTGCACCTTGAGCGCGACCGCCTGGGTGCCGGTGACGCCGGGGTGGTCGGCGCGCAGCCAGTCGTTGGCGAAGGTGGTGCCGCGGGCGGTGAAGCCGGCGGCCTGGACGGTCACGGTGGCCGAGCCCGAGGTGCCGTAGGTGCCGCCGCCGGGCTTGGGTGTGCCGTTGGCGTTGCCGAAGACGATGACGGTGTCGCGCGGGTCGCCCGTCGCGCCGAGCAGCGTCAGCCCGGACGCTGCGGCGGTGACCAGCACCGTCTCGCGGTAGGTGCCGGGGCCCAGGACGATGACCGCGCCCGCGCCGGGCACGGCGTCCACGGCGGCCTGGACGGAGGTGAAGTCGCCCCGCCCGTCCGGGGAGACGTGCAGCGCGCCGCGGGTGTGCCGCCCGTCGCGGGCGTGGGCCGCGGGTGCGGCGGTGGCTGCCGCCCCGAGGGCGACGGCGGATGCTCCGGCGGTGAGCAGGGATCGGCGGGTGAGCGTCACAGGGCCACTCCTCGGGGCGTGCGGGCAGGCTTCCCTCGGCACGTTCCGGAGTATGAACAGGATCCATGTCCGTGCACAACCCGTCAGGGCAATAGTAAGCCTTTACTACCACTGTGTGTGCTGACTCGAAAGATGGCCGCCCCTTCCGTCGATGCGCTTCACCATCAGCGGCGACCGGCGCACCTGCGCACCTCCTGACACCTCACGCCACCGGAAACCGCGCATTCGCGGGATAGTTGCGACGAGAGGTGCGCATGGCCCGAACCTTGCGCAAGGTGTTGCCCGCCCGGCGGACGTGTCCTACGGTGCTGGGCACCGCAGCGCTTCGACGGAGTGTGACCCCACATCATTAGCAAGCGCTTGCCGATCATGAGGTTCATCCCCCCACAAAGGAAGAGCACCATGTCCCCACGCACTGAGGCACCCCACCCGCCGCACCGGCACCCGCACCGCCGACGCCGCCGGTTCGCCGCCGCCCTCGGCACGGTCACCGCGCTCGGCACCGCCGCGGTCGCCACCGGGGCCTTCCTGCCGTCGGCCTCGGCGGCGACCTGGCCCACGCCCACCAGCAACCACGGCACCGGCTCCACCATCTCGGTCTCCGGCACCAAGGACTACGGCCTCGCCCGCTACTACGGGACCGGCGCCCTCGGCACGAGCGGCCAGTCGGAGGACCAGGGCCCGATCTTCGACCTGGCCCCCGGCGCGACGCTGAAGAACGTCATCATCGGCTCGCCCGCGGCCGACGGCGTGCACTGCGAGGGCAGCTGCACGCTGCAGAACGTGTGGTGGGAGGACGTCGGCGAGGACGCCGCCACCTTCCGCGGCTCCTCGTCCTCCAACGTCTACACCGTCACCGGCGGCGGCGCGCTGCACGCCTCCGACAAGGTCCTGCAGTTCAACGGCGCGGGCAAGCTCGTCGTCAGCAACTTCGCCGTGCAGGACTTCGGCAAGCTCGTACGGTCGTGCGGCAACTGCTCGACGCAGTACAAGCGGACCATCGAGCTGAACGGCATCGAGGCCACCTACAAGGGCAGCGCCATCGCCGGGATCAACACCAACTACGGCGACACCGTCTCCCTGCGCAACATCACGATCGTCGGGGACAGCAGCCACAAGATCGTCCCCTGTCAGAAGTACATCGGCAACAACACCGGTGCCGAGCCCCCGAAGAACGGCTCCGACGCCGACGGCCACTACTGCAACTACACGCCGTCGGACATCACCTACCGGTAGCTCCCCGCCCACCCACCACCACCCGGACCGTCCGCGGCGGGGCGCCCAGCGGCCCCGCCGCGGACGGTCCGGTCCACCGCGCTCCGGGCCGGCCCCGTCCGGGAAGCGTCAGCCAGCGGGCGGCGCGGGGGCGCGGGGCGACCAGAACATCAGCAGGAAGTCCACCGGGACCACCGCGCCGCCCTTGTCCGCCGGACCGTTGAACTCCTCGACCAGCGCGGCCAGGCGGGCGCGGAAATCGGCGGCGCGGTCCGCGGACAGGTGGGTGTCGAGGGCGACGATCATCGGGCCGAGCGGATCGGGGGAGCCGTCGGGGGCGGGATCGCGCCGGAAGCGGCCGGTGGTCACGTCCTGGACGAGGCGGTCGCGCACGTCGTTGAGGGCGGCCGCGAAGGCGTCGGCGACCTCACCCGCGCTGCCGGGCGTGGCGAGCAGTTCGCGGCTGAGCCGCAGGGCGAACTGCGCGACCTGGTAGTGGCTCTCCTGGATCCCGGAGACGAGCCGGGTCCGCGCCACCCGGATCAGGCCGGTCGTCTCCAGCACCTTGATGTGCCGGTAGAGCCGGGTGACCGGCAGGTCGAGCATCGCCGCGAGGTCCTTGACCCGGTACGCGGCGTGCACGTCGGTCATCATCGCGCGCAGGATCGCCAGCCGCAGCGGGTCGGACAGCGCCTTGAGCGTCTCCACGTCGGCGACTTCCCGGACGGTCCGCACGCCCTCCGGCTCCTCGGCGTCCTCGGCCATCGTCGTCCCGCCCTTCCCGTCGTGCGTGCGCCGGCGCCTCGCGTCCGGCGCTCTTCCCAGTTCAACACTAGTCAACCGTTCACCTGATCCCTACCATTCACGTATGAGTGAATGTTTCGTCGAACGTGAACATGGTGCGCCTGCCGAGCTGCCGCTGCGGCGCAACCGCCGCTTCCAGGCACTGTGGATCGGAGCCGCCGCCGCCAACCTCGGGCTGGAGACCGTCGAGGTCGCCTGTCCGCTGCTCGTCCTGGGAATGACCGGATCCCCGGCGCTGGCGGGCCTGTTCGGCTTCACCGAGGTCGGCACGGCGATCCTGGCCGGGTTGCCCGCCGGCGTCGTGGTCGACCGGCTCGACCGGCGCCGCGTCCTGCTGGTCTCCGAGGCGGTACGGGCGCTGGCCCTGACCCTCGTCGTCGGGTGCCTGGAGGCGGGCGTGGCCAACCTCGGCCTGCTCCTCGGGGCCGCGGTGGCCCTGGGCACGGCGACCGCGTTCGGCGCGCCCGCCCGGATGCTGCTGCTCCGCGCGGTGGTGCCGGACCACCAGCTGACCGCCGCGCTCAGCCGGGACGAGGCGCGCGGCGGAGCCGCCGCGCTGGCCGGACCGCCGCTGGGCGGCGCGCTCTACCTGGCCTCGCGCGCCTTCCCGTTCGCTGCCGCGGCCCTCGGCTTCGCGGTCTCCTTCTGCTGCGCCCTTGCCGTACGCGTCCCGGCCGCGGACCCGGCGGACCCGGCGGCCGGTCCAGGCGCGGCTGCCCCCCCGGCCGCGCGGCCGGCGAGGGCGGCCCGGCCGGCAGCCGAGGCGCTGGCCGGGCTGCGCGAAGTCGCCGGCGACCGGCTGCTGCGCGCGGCCCTGGCCGTCATCTGCGGCTTCTACTTCAGCGTGACCGCGGCCGTCCTCGTGGTCGTGGTGGCCCTGCGGCACCAGCACCACTCCTCCGGCGCAATCGGCCTGGCCCTCACCGGCACCGCGGTCGGCATGCTCGCGGGCGCGATGCTCGTGCCGCGGCTGGACCGGCGGCTCGGGCCCGGCACCGTGCTGCTGGCCGCCTCCGCGCTCACTGCCGCGGGCGTGGGCCTGCTGGCGCTGCCGCTCGGCCCGGTGTGGGTCTTCGCGATGCTCGCGCTGGCCGCGCTCGGCCTGCCGGCGCTGCGGATCCTGGTCGACATCCTTGTCTTCCGCCGGACCCCGGACCACCGGCGGGGCCGCACGATAGCGGCGACGATGACCCTCATCGGCGCGGGCGCCCCGCTCGGCTCACTGGTCGCCGGGCTCGCCCTGCAACTGCTCGGCGTGACCGGCGCCGTCGTGCTGGTCGCGGGCGTCCAGGCCGCCGTCACCGCGGCCGGACTGCGCAACCGGCACGTCACCGCGGCCCGCTGGCCGCGGTGAGCCTCCCCCCGCTCTCCGGCCCGGCGGCGTCATCGCCGGTGCTCCACCTGTCCGGCCTACTCCGCCACCCCCTCCCCGCCCGCGGTCCCCCGCTCCCCCCGGGCTGTCGAGAAGGCCCTTCCGGACGGGCGGTGCGTACGGGTCGTACCCCTGTGCGGAAGTGGCTCGCGGAGCCCTTACGATCAGGCTCGTCCGGCGTGGCCGGGCGTTGGTCGTGGGGCGGGCCCGGGAGGGCCGCCGGAGAATGAGGGTGGGGATTGTCCAGGCACCGGTTGTCGAAAAAGGGGCGGTACATCGCGTGGGGTACGGCTGCGGCCGTCGTCGCGGCGGGGGGTGTGGTGATGGCGCAGTCGTCGATGGCGGCGACCACGTGGCCCGCGCAGAAGACCTTCACCGGGCGGGCGTTCGACACGTGCACCGCACCGTCGCAGGCGGCGATGAAGGCGTGGAAGGCGGACGGCTACTACGGCGGCGCGGCCGTCTACGTGGGCGGGCGGAACCGGGGCTGCGCACAGCCCAACCTGACCGCCTCGTGGGTGAAGGCGGCCAACACGGCGGGCTGGAAGCTCGTCCCGATCTACGTCGGGGCGCAGCCGCCGTGCCAGACGGGGACGAAGTCGGAGAAGCTGAGCACGTCCACGGCCACGGCCGCGTCGCTCGGTGCGACTGACGGCAAGGACGCGGTCGCGAAGGCGGCGGCGCTGGGGATGAAGGCCGGTTCTGCGGTCTACCTGGACATGGAGTCGTACGACGTCACCAACACGTCGTGCAACAACGCCGTGCTGGCGTACGTGCGTTCGTTCAGCAAGACGCTGCGCGACAAGACCTACCGCGCCGGCTACTACGGGTTCTCGACGTCCAGCGCCAAGGCCGTCGCCACGGCGGCGAACCGGACGGACCTGCCCGGCAACCTCTGGTACGCGCTGTATGACGGCAAGGTCACCACCACGACGGACTGGCCCTGGAACGCGCAGCTCTACACCGGCCACAGCCGGGCGCACCAGTACCAGGTCAACAGCAAGGAGACCCGCAAGGGCTACACGCTCACCGTGGACCGCGACTACTGGGACGGCCCGGTGGCCATCGTCTGAGAGCGGACGGGTGCGGCGGGCCGCCGGCGGGGATCCCCGCCGGCGACCCGCGCGCGTGCGGCGTAGCGCCCGGGGGCGGTGCCCAGCACGCGCTTGAAGTGGCGGCTGAAGTGGGACTGGTCGTAGAAGCCCACGGCGGTCGCCACCTCGGCGGGCGGCCGGCCGTCCAGCAGCATCCGGCGGGACAGGTCGACGCGGCGCGACATCACGTACTGGTGCGGGGCGATGCCGAAGGCGGCGCTGAACGCGCGCACCAGGTGCGTGGGGTGGGCGTGCAGCCGGCGGGCGGCCTCGTCGAGCGTGACGCCGTCGCGCAGGTGCGCGTCGAGGAGGTCGCGCAGCCGGCGCGCGACGCCGGTGTCCTGCCGGGGGAGGGCGGGGACGAGCCGGGGGCGCAGGTGCGTGCGCAGCCGCTCGCCGACGAGGGCGAGGCGGCTCTCGGCCTCCAGTTCGTCGCCGGGGCGGGCGAGGGCCTGGTGCAGCTGCCCGATGCGGGTGCGCAGCAGCGGGTCGGCGAGGTCCGGGGTGTCCACGGCCGGGGCGATGAACCGCTCGTCGAGCTGCGTCATGTCGAGGTAGAGGACGCGCTTGCGGAAGCCGTGCGAAGTGGCGGGCGAGCCGTTGTGCGGGACCTGCGGCGGCAGCACGCTCACCGTGCCGACGGGGGTGCCGTGCTCGCTGCGGTCCAGGTCGTAGCGGACGGCGCCGTCGTCGACGATCAGCAGCGTCCAGGCGTCGTGCACGTGCATCGGGTAGGAGTGCGCGGTGAAACGGGCATGGAGGACCTCCACGACTCCCGCCACCGGCGGGCGCCACGCGGAGGTCTCGTGCGCCTGTGCCATGCAAAGAACGTACAAGACCGGCGCCGCCGGCGGCCGCGAGGCTGGAGGCATGGAAACGCTGAACGACACCCCGGACGAAACCGTGGACGAGGCCGGGGCCGGCTTCGCGCCCGTACGCTTCGACACCAAGATCGCCGTCCTGCTGCGCGACGACCTCGCGACCTGGCAGCGGCTGAACGTGACCGCCTTCCTGGTGAGCGGGCTGGGCAGCGTCCTGCCGGAGGTGGTCGGGGAGCCGTACGAGGACGCCGACGGCACCGCCTACCTGCCGATGTTCCGCCAGCCGGTGCTGGTCTTCGAGGGCGGCAAGGAGACGCTGACCGCCGCGCACGGCCGGGCGCTGTCCCGCGCGCTGCCGGTGTCCGTCTTCACCTCGGACCTGTTCGCGACGGGCAACGACCGCGACAACCGGGCAGCCGTGCGGGCGGTACGCCGCGAGCAGCTCGACCTGGTGGGGCTGGCGGTGCACGGCCCGCGCAACGCGGTGGACAAGATCCTCAAGGGCGCCCGCATGCATTCCTGAGGCCCGGGAGGGCTGTCAGAGCGTGAGCCCGTCGCGGGTGACGTACCAGTTGTGGAGGCCGATCAGCGCGCCGAGCAGCGCCGGCCACAGCGCAGGGCCGCGGTCCGGTTCGGTACGGGCTCGGCGGCGGCGCCCTCCGTGCCGCCCTGCGGTGTGCGGTGTGCCGGGCCCGCGGGAGCCCCCGTGACGTCCTCCTGGTGGCACGGTCGAAGACGTCGGCGAGTTCGCCGTCCGGGGCCCGCACGTCGAGGCCGCGGCCCTGGGCGGCGCGCCGCACGACGTCGTCGATGGCGGCGCGGATCACCCGCGCCCCCGCCCGCCGGTCGAAGGGGCGGAGCTCCCCCGCCCGCCGGCCGCGGCGGAGCTGCTCCACCCGGGCCGCGAGACCGGCCCCGGCCGCGCCGAGGAAGGCGGCCGTGACCGTCGAAGTGGTGGCTGACCGTCCCCGTACTGCTCAGCCCGGCCCGCTCGGCGATCTTCGCGAACAAGGCCCGGTGGTAGCCCGATTCGGCGGTGGAGAAGCCGGGCCGAGGGACTGCGCAAGGCGGCACCGGAGGCGTACGGAAGGCGGCGGGAGGACCGGGCAGGGGCCCGCCGACGGCGGTGCGGGCGGCCCCTGCGGGCGCTGCCGGACCCCGGCGTCCCGGAGCGCGTCCCCGCCGGGCGATGACACCCGCGGCGTGCGCGGCGCCGGAAAAGCCTTTGCCCCGGCGGCCCCTGGCCAGGAACGATGCACGGCTGTGGAAAAGGATGACGACGCTGCCCGCCCGAGCCGCCTGCGGGCACTCCTGCCGGACGTGACACCCTGGCGCACCTCGCGGGACTTCCGGCTGATGTGGCTCGCGGGGGTGATCACCACCTTCGGCAGCTTCCTGACCCTGGTGGCGCTGCCGGTGCAGGTCAAGGACCTGACGGGCTCGGCGGCAGCGGTCGGGGCGATCGGCGCGGTGGAGCTGGTGCCACTGGTCGTCTTCGGGCTGTACGGCGGGGCGCTCGCCGATGCCGTGGACCGCAAGCTGCTCATCAACGCCAGCGAGGCGGCGCAGGGCCTGCTGTCCGCGGCGCTGCTGGTCAACACGCTGCTGCCGCACCCGGGGGTGTGGCCGCTGTACGTGGTCGCGGCGCTGTCCAGCGCGCTGACGGGGCTGCAGCGCCCGGCGCTGGACGCGATCGTGCAGCGGATCGTGCCGCGCGACCAGCTCGCGGCGGCGGCCTCGCTCAACGCGCTGCGCTACCAGGTCGGCGCGATCGCGGGGCCGTCGCTGGCCGGTCTGGTGATCGCCTGGGCCGGTCTGGAGTGGGCCTACACCGCCGACACGGTGACCTTCGCGGTCTCGGTGTGCCTCGGCCTCGGGCTGCGCCGCTCCCCGGCGGCGCACGACGCCGCCCGGCCGTCGCTGCGCGGGATCGCGGAGGGCGCGCGCTACGCGTGGAGCCGCAAGGAGCTGCTGGGCACGTACGCGATCGACCTGGCCGCGATGTTCTTCGCCTACCCTGCAGCGATCTACCCCTTCCTCGCCGACGACCTGCACGCCCGCTGGTCGCTGGGCCTGATGTACGCGGCCGGGTCGGTGGGCTCGCTGCTGGTGAGCCTGACGAGCGGCTGGGCGACCCGGGTGCACCGGCACGGCCGGATGGTGGTTCTCGCAGCGGCGGGGTGGGGCGCGGCGATGGCGGGTGCGGGCTGGGTGCGGGAGATCTGGCTCGTGCTGCTCTTCCTGGCGCTGGCCGGGGGGATGGACATGATCAGCGGGATCGGCCGCAGCACGATGTGGAACCAGACGATCCCGGACGCGCTGCGCGGCCGGCTCGCGGGCATCGAGCTGCTGTCGTACTCGGTCGGCCCGCAGCTCGGCCAGGTCCGCTCGGGCGCGGTCGCCGCGGTGACCTCGGCCCGTACGTCGGTGTGGTCCGGCGGTCTCGCCGGGGTCGCCGCGGTCGGCCTGCTGGCGGCGTCGCTGCCCGCGCTCATGGCGTACGACGCGCGGACCGGCGGTGCGCCGCAGCCGGTGCCGCGCGCGCCGGAGGGCGCGGAGGCGGCCTGAGCCCCGGCGGCCGATGATTTTCCGGGCCCGCGCCGGTCCAACGGGAGAGCGGGTCTCAGGACCGCGCGGCCGCGGGAGGCGGTCTCCCCGGACAGGCCAGGAGAACGGAGTGCCATGAGGATCGTCGCCATCGAGCACATGACGCTGGACGGCGTGGTGCAGGCGCCCGGCCGCCCCGACGAGGACACGCGGGGCGGCTTCACCGCGGGGGGCTGGGCGGCCGAGCGCGCCGGCGACGGGACGGTCGCCCGGATCTGGGGCGAGCGGCTGTCCGCGGGAAGCGGCTTCCTCCTCGGCCGCCGCACCTACCAGGACGTGCTCGGGCACTGGAACGCCGAGGGCGGTCCCTTCCGCGACGCGCTCAACGCCGCCCCGAAGTACGTCGCCTCCCGCAGCCTGGCCGAGCCGCTGCCGTGGCCGAACTCGGCTCTGCTCGGCGGTGACGTGCCCGCCGCGGTGGCCGGGCTGCGGCAGGTCCCCGGCGGGGACCTGCACGTCATGGGCAGCGCGGAGCTGGTCGCGTCGCTCGCGGCGTACGGCCTCGTCGACGCGTACGTGCTGTGCGTGCACCCGATCGTGCTGGGCGCCGGCCGCCGGCTGTTCGCGGAGGGCTTCGCGCCCGCCGCCTTCGAGTCCGTCGAGGTGACGCCGACGCCGAGCGGCGTGGTCGTCGCCGTGTACGCGTCCGGCGGCGCGGTGGCGGAAGTGCCGTAGGCGCGCGGCGGTGTCAGGCCGCGTGCAGGGCCGCCGCCAGGTCCACGGCGGGCAGTTCGGCGGTGTACACGTCGGTGCCGGGCTCGTGCTTGCGCCCGCCGGCGGCGAGCGGGCCGGCGTCGACGGGGTCGAAGCCGATCTCGCGGATGAGGCCGGCCACGACCTTCTTGGCCTTGTCCTCGTCGCCGGAGACCGGGATGGCCAGGCGCTCGGGGTCGCCCTCGGGGCGGCCGCGGTCGCGCAGGTTCTCCCAGAAGATCGCGTTGAAGGCCTTCACCACGTCGCCGCCGGTCGCCGCGCGGACCTTCTCGCTGGACGTGGTGGAGCCGTCGTCCAGGTCGGCCTCGTGGCCGTCGCGCTGCGGGTAGTAGTTGCAGGTGTCGACGACGATCTTGCCGCTCAGCTCGTTGCGGGGCAGCTCGTCGATCCGGCCGTAGGGGATGCTCACCACGGCCACCTCGCCGAAGCCCGCGGCCTCCGCGGCGGTGACGGCCCGCACCCCGCCGCCGATGTCGGCGGTCAGGCCCGCGAGGGTCTCCGGGCCGCGGGAGTTGGCGAGTGCGACCTGGTGGCCGGCCGCGGAGAAGTGGCGGGCGAGCGTGGAGCCGATGTGGCCGGCCCCGATGATTCCGATACGCATGCGTGCTGCTCCTTGCGGTGGGGGTACGGACTCAGGGCGTGCCGGGGTCGGCCTGCGCGCAGGCCGGCGGGCCCGCGGGCCGCGGGCGCAGGGGGACGCCGTTGCGGCGCAGCACCTCGCGGACGTCCAGGATCAGCGGGAAAACCTCGTGGTTGCGGTCCTCGCCCTGCTCGTCCCAGGCGCGCTGCTCGGCCTCGACGGCCATCCGGTCCTCGGCGAAGACGCGTTCGGTGAAGCGCCGGATGAGCGGCCAGGCCAGCTGGAGCACGCCGGGGACGCGCGGCTTCTCGATCATCAGCAGCCCGTAGACGTGGCAGGTGCGCTGCTCGGCGTCCTCCGGCACGTAGGCCGCCCACAGCCGGAAGGCCGGGCGCTCGGCACCCTCCGGGACCAGGTCGAGGGTCTGGTAGGGGTATTCGGTGCGGATGGTCATCACGTCGCTGGAGTCGGAGCCGCCGAGGCCCTCCCGGGCCAGCAGGTTGGCGCCGCGGTTGCGCTTGCCGCCGTCGTGCCGGAAGAGGTAGCGGGCCTCGACCGACCGCGGGCCGGTGCGCGCGTCCAGCAGCCGCGGGCGGAGCTTGCCGACGACACCGCGGTGCAGGAACTGGTGGTTCATGTCGAGCAGGTTCTCGTGCATGAAGGAGTAGTGGCAGCGCACGGTCCGCGAGTACGTCATGGTCCGGTAGCCGGCCGGGCCGTACGCGGGCAGCTCCGGCAGCGTGGCGGTCTGCGCCAGGGCGGGGTCGCCGGGGAAGACGAACACCATGCCGTAGGCCTCGCGGACGGGGTAGCCGCGCACCCCGCGCGGCGGCCGGGCGTCACCCTTGGACAGGTAGGGGATCTGCGAGATCCGCCCGTCCCCGCGGTAGGCCCAGGCGTGGTAGCAGCAGCGCAGCGCGTCGCCGTCCACCACGCCCATGCTCAGCGGCACCTGGCGGTGGGCGCAGCGGTCCTCCAGCGCGTGCACGGTGCCGCTGCGCCCGCGGTAGAGGGCGATGCGCTCCCCGGCGAAGGCGGTCGCGACGGCCTTGCCGCGGCGCACCTCGCGGGACAGCGCGACGGGATACCAGTGGTCGGGGCTCAGGCCGACGCGCCGCAGGTCGGGCGGTGCGGCGCGGCCCGGCTCCCGCTCCCCCGCCCGGCGGGCGGTCCCGGTGGCCTCCCGCTCCGGCTCCTCGTCCGGCCCGATCGTCGCGGTGGCCTCGGTGTCGTTCTCGGTCATGCCTCTCCCTCGCACGCGGGACGGCGGGGCGTACGGGCGCGCCGCCCCGGGCGCACCGGGTGACCCCCGGGCACTCCCCATCCTGGGCCGCGCCCGGCGACCCCGCCGGGTCTGCGCGCCCGGACAGGCGACCCCCGCGCGGTCAGCGGGCCTGCCGGGCGCGGAAGGCGGCCGCCTTCGTGCGGTTCTGGCAGGCGGTGGAGCAGAACTGGCGGGCGGAGTTGCGGGAGGTGTCGACGTAGACGCGGTCGCAGGCGGTCGCCGCGCACACCCCGAGGCGCCCGGCGAGGCCGCCGCCGAGGAGGACGGCCAGGCCGGTGGCGCAGCCGGCGCCCCAGCCGACCGCCAGGGAGTCGTCGCGGCCGTGGAAGTGCAGCTGCCAGCCGCGGTCGGGGTCCCGGTCGAGCTGCGGCCGGGCGCCGCGGGCCAGCAGCAGCGCGTTGAGGGTCTCGGCCGCGTCGTCCAGCCGCCCGCCGCCGGCGGCCTCGAACACCGCGCGCAGCCGCTGCGCGGTGCCGGCCAGCTCGTCGGCCTCGCCCTGCGTGACGGTGTACCGCGCCGGCACGGACAGCGCCGCCTCGACCGCGCGGCAGCGCTCCGGACCGCGCGGCGCGGTGTAGTCGCGGCCGCGCGCCCGGCCGTCCGTGAGGTCGTTCACCAACGCCACGGACGCCTCCAGCAGCGCTTGCATGTGACTGTCGAACAGCACTTGACCAGTTACTCCCCTCGCACGTAACGTCGTCACCGACGATACCCGTTTCGCCAGTCACGGAGGTACGCCGGTGGGTCTGCCACGCGCGGTCCGCGTCCTGCTCCTGGCCCGCGTCGTGAACCGGCTCGGCGCCTTCTCCGTCCCCTTCCTCGCCGCCCTGCTCACCACCGACTTCCACACCGGCCTGGCCTCCGCCGGGGCGGTTACGGCGGCCTTCGGGCTGGCGTCGGTCCCCTCCCGGCTGATCGGCGGGCGGCTCGCCGACTCGCTGGGCGCCCGCGCCACCGTCGTACTCGGCCTCACCGGCTGCGCCCTCGCCCAGCTGGGCCTGGCCGCCGCGCGGTCCCTGACGACGGCCGCGCTCGCTGCCGTCGTCCTCGGGCTGGCCTTCGAGCTGTACGAGCCGCCCAGCCAGGCGCTGCTGGCCGACCTCGCGGGACCGGCGGGGAAGGTGCGGGCCTTCAGCCTCTTCAACGCCGCCCTCGCGCTCGGCGGCATCGGGGCGGGACTGCTCGCGGCGCTGCTCGGCCGCTGGGACCTGCGCTGGCTGTTCGTCGCCGACGCGGTGAGCTGCCTGCTGTGCGCGGCCCTGGTGCGCCTCGCCGTCCCGGCCGACCGGAGGGCGGCCCGCGCGGACGGGCCGCCGCGGGCCGCCGCGTCGCCGTGGCGCGACCGCCGGCTGCTGGTCATGCTGGCCCTCGGCACCGGCTACGCCCTGCTCTGCCTGCAGATCCTCACCCTGCTGCCGCTCTCCCTTGCCGCCCGCGGCCTGCGCACCGCCGACGCCGGGCTGATCTTCACCGTCTCCGCCGTCACGGTGATCTGCTGCCAGCCGCTGCTGCGGCTGCGCCGGGTGGCCGAACTCCCCTCGCACACCGCGCTCGTCGCGGGCCACCTGCTGCTCGCGGGCGGCCTGCTCGGTTACGCGGCCGCCCACGGCCTGCCCGGCACGGCCGCCGCCACCGTGCCCTGCGGGCTGGGCGAGCTGCTGGTCATGGGCCGGGCCTACGCACTCGTGGCCGACCTCGCCCCACCCGCCGCGACCGGCCGCTACCTCGCCGTCTTCGGCACCTGCTGGGGTTTCGCCGGAGTGGCGGCCCCGCTGCTTGGCACGCAGTTGCTCGCCCGTACGGGGCCGGGCCCGCTGTGGTCCGCGATGGCGGCCCTGGCCCTCGCCCTGGCCGCCGCCCAGCTCCTCACCCCGCGCCCGCCGTTCACGCACGCCCCGTCGAGCGGCACGGCGCCGGCCGGCTCCGGACGGACCGCGAGCGAACCGGCGGGCTGAGCGGGGCGGCGGTCCCACGGGCGCCGACCCCGCAGCCGCACCACACGCGTGAGCCGCCCGGCACCGCACGAACCGCGAGCGAAACGGCGGGGCGAGCCGGGGCGGCGGCGGGCCCTGGGGAACGAACCCCGCGAATCCGCCACGCACCCGGCACCCGGCACCGCTGCCGAAGACGCCCTGTCGCCCCGGTCGCCGCGGGCGCGGACCCGTTGCGGGCAGGCGGCAGACGGGCCCGCCGACCCGCCCGGCGCGTACTCAGTCCGAAGCGACCTTGACGGGCTGACCGCCGGTCAGGGACACCAGCTCGTCGAAGGTCAGCGGCATCACGGTGTGCGGCGTGCCGGCCGCGGCCCAGACCACCGGGTGCTCGCGCAGCGCCTCGTCGATCACCGTGCGCACGGGCGCGGGGTGGCCGATCGGGGCCACCCCGCCGATCGCCTGGCCGGTGATCCGCCGGACCTCGTTCGCCGAGGCCATCGCGACGTCCAGCACTCCGGCGTTCGCCGCGAGCAGCTCGGTGTCGACGCGGTGCCGCCCGCTCGTCATGACGAGCAGCGGCTCGCCGTCGGCAAGGAAGAGCAGGCTGCTGGCGATGGCCCCGACCGCGCAGCCGAGCGCGGCCGCCGCCTGCGCGGCCGTACGGGCGGAGTCCGGCAGCTCGCGCACGCGGACGGTGAGGCCCGCGGCCACGAGCTGCTGCTGCACGATGCGGCTGCGAGCGGGCAGTTGCTGGTCGTCGGTCATGGTGGAGCGTCCCTTTCCGCGCGGGCCGTTCGGCCGGCCCGCGCCGATTCGGCATGGATGTCGGTGCGTTCGGATCCGGAGGGGGTCCGGGAGCGGGCCGCGGCATGAGCCCCGGGAGCGGGCCCGTGCATGAGCCCAGGATTGCCCGGGCAGGAGCCCGGCGCTCATACGGCGGCGCCCTCCGCGTCCCCGCCCGGGTAGTGCATGAGGAGGACGACCTCGGCGGGGCCGCCGAGCGCGCGGAAGCGGTGCGGCCGGTCGCCCGGGTAGCGCGCACTGTCCCCGGGGCCCAGCTCCCGCGCGGCGCCCGCGGGCCCGACGCGGACCCGGCCGCGTACCACCGTCACGGTCTCCTCGACGCCCGCCGCGTGCGGTGCCGAGTCCTGCAGCGCTTCGTCCAGCACGGCCCGGTAGACCTCGACGAGCTGCGGGCCGACCGGCCACCGGCCGAGCAGCACGGCGGCGACGGACTCGCCGCGCACGGCGCCCGCACCCGCGGCGCCCGCGGCGGGCGGCGCGTCCGGCAGCAGGGCCCCGAGCGGGGCGCCCAGCGCGGTGGTGAGCGCGAAGAGGGTGTCGAGCCGGGCGCCGCGCCGGTCGTTCTCCAGCTCCGAGATCGTGCCCTTGCCGATCCCGCTGCGCCGCGCCAACTCGGAGAGCGAGCACCCGCGCTCGCCCCGCAGCCGCCGCAGCCGCGCGCCCAGCGTCTCGTCCACCCCGCATCACCGCCGTTCTGTTAACAGAACGCTAGCACGCCGCACGGGAGTTGCCGGACGGAAGGCGCCCGCTCCGGCGAGGCGGAACCTCCCGCGCGCGGCCGTACCGCGGTAATTCCCCCTCCCCGTTTCACTTTTCGGTTTCGGGCAGAACCCTTGCCAGCCCATCAGAAGCCGCCCTATCCTCACGGAAAACAGAAAGCGCTTTCTAAATCGGAGGCTTATTCCGGAAGGAGAAACACCACGATGAGACGAGCAGCAGCCCTGCGACTCGGCGCCGTCAGCGCCACGCTGGCCCTCGCGGTCGCGACCGGCGCGGTCCTGTCAGGCGAGCAGGCGACAGCGGCGACAGCGAGCGGCGCCACCGGCTACGCGAGCCAGAACGGCGGCACCACCGGCGGCGCGGGCGGGCAGACCGTGAGGGCCACCACGGGCGCGGAGATCAACGCGGCCCTGTGCAACCGGGCGAGCACCGGCACCCCGATCGTCATCCAGGTCGAGGGCACCATCAACCACGGCAACACCGCGAAGGCGTCCGGCAGTTGCAGCACCGCCGACGACGTCATCGACCTCAAGCAGATCAGCAACGTCACGATCGAGGGCGTCGGCAGCGGCGCGGTCTTCGACCAGCTGGGCATCCACGTGCGGGAGTCCAGCAACATCATCATCCAGAACGTGACCGTCCAGAACGTCAAGAAGTCCGGCTCGCCCACCTCCAACGGCGGTGACGCCATCGGCATGGAGACCGACGTCCACAACGTGTGGGTCGACCACGTGAGTCTGCTGGCGTCCGGTGGCGAGGACGAGGGGTACGACAGCCTCTTCGACCTCAAGGACAACACCCGGTACGTGACGCTGTCCTACAGCACGCTGCGCAACTCCGGCCGTGGCGGCCTGGTGGGCCACAGCGACACCGACCTGTCGAGCAGCTTCATCACCTACCACCACGACCTGTACCAGAACATCGACTCGCGCGCCCCGCTGCTGCGCGGCGGCACGGCGCACATGTACAACAACTACTACGTGAGCCTGAACAAGTCGGGAATCAACCCCCGGGCGGGCGGGCACGCGAAGATCGACAACAACTACTTCGAGGACTCCAAGGACGTCATCGGGACGTTCTACACCGACCTGATGGGCTACTGGCAGGTCAGCGGCAACATCTACGACAACGTGACGTGGACCGCCGACGGCACCGAGAACCACCCCGCCGGGCCGGACCCGCAGTCCAACACGACGGTGAGCATCCCGTACTCCTACGCCCTGGACGCCGCGAGCTGCGTGCCGTCGGTCGTGACCCAGACGGCGGGCGCCGGCAAGGGCCTGCGGGTGTCGGACGGCAACTGCTCGACCCAGTCGCCGACGGCGCCGCCCACCACCCCCACCCCGAGCACCTCCACGACGTCCTCCCCCACCACACCGCCGACCCAGCCCGCCGGCACCAACCTCAGCCTGCTCCCCGGGGCCGGGTCGGACGGCTCCAGCAAGGCCTCGGGCACCAGCTACGGCAACGTCCGCGACGGCGACCTGGGCACCTACTGGTCGCCGAGCGGCACGACCGGCTCCATCTCGGTCAAGTGGGGCTCCGCCACGGCGGTGTCCTCGGCCGTCATCCGCGAGTCCGCCGGGGCGACCGGCCGCATCGGCGCCTGGAGCCTGGTGAACGCCGACACCGGCGCGGTCCTGAAGTCCGGCAGCGGGGCGGGCACCATCAGCTTCCCGCAGACCTCGCTGAAGAAGATCACCTTCCAGATCACCGGCGCGTCGGGCACCCCCCAGGTGGCCGAGTTCGAGACCTACGCCTGATCCGCAGTCGGGCTGGGACCGGATCACGCAAGCGCTTTCCCTCATATGCCCGGCGGGAATCCCACATTCCCGCCGGGCATTTGGCGTGCTATACGTCCGTCACCGGGGCGGCCAGATGAGGGAAGCGGAATTCCGTGCGGGTGTGGAGGTCGGTTCCGGGGCGCAGGACCGTGGAGGGGTAGCCGGGGCGGTTCGGGGAGTCGGGAAAGTGCTGGGTCTCGAAGCAGACACCGGTGTGGCGGGTGTAAGGGGTGCCCTGTGGGCCGCGGTGGGTGCCGTCGAGGTTGTTGCCGGTGTAGAGCTGGAGGCCGGGTTCGGTGGTCCAGACCGTCATGCGGCGGCCGCTTCCCGGGTCGTCGACGCGGGCGGCGCGGCGCAGGGCCCCGGGGGCGGGGGCGGGGTCGAGGACGTAGCAGTGGTCGTAGCCGCCGGCCGCGGTGAGCTGCGGGTGGTCCTCGGCGATGCGGGCCCCGATCGGCCGCGGGCCGGTGAAGTCGAAGGGGGTGCCGGCCGCGGGCTCCTCGGGGCCGAGCGGGATGGCCTCCGGGTCGACGGGCAGGTAGGAGGCGGCGTCCAGTGCGAGGACGTGGCCGAGGACGTCCCCGGCGCCGGCTCCGGCGAGGTTGAAGTAGGCGTGGTGGGTGAGGTTGACGACCGTGGGCCGGTCGGTGCCGGCCCGGTAGTCCAGGGCGAGGGTGCCCTCGGCGTCCAGGGTGTAGGTGACGCTCACGTCGAGGGCGCCGGGGAAACCCATGTCGCCGTCCGGGCTGTGCAGGTCGAGGACGACGGAGACGGTGCCGTCGTCGGGGCGCGGGCCGGGGCGGGCCTGCCACAAGCGGCGGTGGAAGCCGTCCGGTCCGCCGTGCAGGGCGTGCCCGCGGTCGTTGACGGGGACGCGGTGCACGGCGCCGTCCAGTGTGAAGCGGCCGCGCGCGATGCGGTTGGCGTAGCGGCCGACGACCGCGCCCAGGAAGGGCTGCTCGGCGGCGTACTCCTCCATCCCCGGCAGGCCGAGGACGATGTCGGCGGCCCGCCCCTGCGCGTCCGGCACCCGCAGGCTGTGCAGGGTGGCGCCGTAGGTGAGCACCTCCGCGCTGACCCCGCTCGGGGAGCGGAGCGTCCAGCGGTGCACGGTCTCGCCGCCGGGCGCGGTGCCGAAGGGCGCGCTGACCAGGGAGGCACGGGGCATGGTCGTCCTCGGGTACGTGCGGCCGGTACCGGCCGCGGTCGACAGGGGATGGGACCAGCATGTCAGGGCCCGGCAGGCGGCTGAGCAGCGGGTTCCCGGTTGCCGGGCCGGACTCAGCTTCTGCGCACGGCCGTGGACTCGCGCGCGATGAGCCGGTAGCCGGGCTCGATACGGCGCGGCGCGGGCGGTTCGGCGCCGTCCCGCCGCTCGATGCGCTCGACGAGGCAGTCCACCGCGAGCCGGGCGAGGGCCGCCTTGTCCGGGGAGACGGTGCTGAGCGACACGCTCCCGTAGCGGCCCTCCTCGATGTCGTCGAAGCCGACGACGGCGACGTCGTCGGGCACCCGCAGGCCGCGTTCGACCAGGGTGCGCATCGCCCCGACGGCCATCAGGTCGTTGTACGCGAAGACCGCGTCGGGTCGCTCCTCACGGTCGAGCAGCGCGGCCATCGCGGCGGCGCCGTCCCGCCGGTCGAAGCCCTCGGTGGCCACGACCATCGACTCGTCGGGTTCCAGGCCCGCGGCCAGGATGGCCTGGCGCCAGCCGCGCAGCCGCAGATGGGCGGGCTGCCGGGTACTCTCCCGGCGGGCGCCGAGGAAGGCGATCCGGCGGCGGCCGATGTCGAGCAGATGGCGTACGGCGGCGCGGGCCGCCCCGACGTTGTCGACCATGATGTGGTCGTACGGGGCGTCGTACTCGCGCTCCCCCAGCAGCACCATCGGCGGGCCGTCGCCGCGGGCGGCGAGGTCCTCGTTCTCCAGCCGGATCGGGCTGAGGATCAGCCCGTCGATGACGTGCGCGCCGAAGCCCTGGGTGACCAGCACCTCCCGCTCGCGCGAGCCCGCGGTGTGGTCGAGCAGCACGGTCAGGCCGTGCCGGGCGGCTGCGTCGATGACGGCGCCCGCGACCTCCGCGAAGTAAGGGTTGCCCAGCTCGGGTACGGCCAGCGCGATGATGCCGGTGCGGCCCTTGCGCAGGTGGCGGGCGGTCAGGTTGGGGCGGTAGCCGAGGTCGTCGATCGCGCGCTGGACCCGCGCCCGGGTGGTGGCTGTCACGTGCGGGTAGTCGTTGACGACGTTGGAGACGGTCTTCACCGACACGCCGGCGCGCAGTGCGACATCTTTGAGGCTGACGCCCACGGCTTTCCTTTCTTGCGGGCTCTGGGTGGCGGGACGGCCCCGGCCGTGGGGTACGGCCGGGCCGGCACCCCGGGCACGGGCGTCCGTAGCGGTCACTCCAGTTGCCGGGTGCGGCTGAGCAGAGTCTGCAGCAGCACCACCACCGCGAGGAAACCGCCGTTGACCGCGTCGGTGGACGCCGGGCCGTACTGCGAGAAGCAGTGGTCGATCAGATGGTGGACGACGGCCGGCCGCAGCACGGCGGTGGCGGCCGGGCACGGGCCGGCGGCGCGCACGGCGGCGGCGACGGACCCGGTCGGCGGACGGGTGGTCGTACGACGGATCACATCCTCGTCGAGGTGGTCGTGGCATGCGGTCGGGAACGGGCGGAGCCGGGGACGGAGCGGGGCGGAACCGCCGGCGGGGCGGTCGCGCGGGGAGGGCCGACCGCGCTGGAGCAAGGCCGTACAACGATGTAGAAGGACCATCGATTATTGCGCAGGGCCGGGTCAAGACGCGGCACGAAAGGCGTTCCGGTAAGTGCCCGAGGAGCGCGGCGTGGCCGCCCCTTCGGCGGACCTTCCCGAGGACCCCAGCACCCGATCCGAGCTGCCGCGGTTTGCCGGGGGAACGTCAAATCCGCAGCTCAGCGAAGAAATTGAGTTGGCGTCAGTCTTTGCCGAACAGCCGCCGCACCGACCCGAATTGCGGGTGCGAAAGGTCTGGACATGCCGCGCGCACCGTGCTGTCATCGGTGTTGCCCCAGGCTTTACATCGTTGAACGGCATGATCGAACGAGCGCAGTGCACGACCCTCTGACGGGTGGCGGCGGTGGTGGTGCCTCCGCCGCCGCCACCTGCACGGCGCCCAGCGGGTCGGCAACCGCCGCCCGCCGTTTCGGTGGCAGGGCGGCAGCTCCCCTCCCCCACTCCACAGGAGCGCGTCATGCAACAGACCCCATGGGCCACTCCCGCACCACCCGGCACGGAAGCGCCCCGCACCGCACCGCACCGCACGGCGCCGTCCCGTACGGCGGCTCTCCTCGCGGCGGCGCGCCGCCGGCCGGCCCGCGCCCTGGGATCGGCCGTGGCCGTCCTGGCGCTGGTGCTGGGCGGCCTGCTCGCGCTGCCGGCCGCCTCCCAGGCGGCCGGCTCGCTGCCGTGCGACATCTACGCCGCGGCGGGTACGCCCTGCGTGGCCGCGCACAGCACGGTGCGGGCCCTCTTCTCCGGCTACAGCGGCCCGCTCTACCAGGTCACCCGCGCCTCGGACGGCGCGACCGCCGACATCGGGCTCCTGGCCCAGGGCGGTTACGCCGACGCCGAGCGCCAGGACACCTTCTGCGGCGGCACCACCTGCCGCATCGGCAAGGTCTACGACCAGACGAGCCGGCACAACGACCTGCTGCCCGGTCCGGCCGGCGGCGCCGGCGGCGTGGACCGCGGCGCCGACGCGAGCGAGATCGCCGTCCGCGCGGGCGGCCACAAGGTCTACGGGATCTGGGTCTCACCGGGTGTCGGCTACCGCTACACCGGCGTCGCACCGGGCGTCGCGGTCGACGGCCGTCCCGAGGGCGTCTACATGGTCGCCAGCGGTACGCACGTCGGCTCGGACTGCTGCTTCGACTACGGCAACGCCGAGAGCACCCCGTACGACACCGGGAACGGCCACATGGACGCCGTCAGCATCGCCACCACCTGCTACTTCTCCCCCTGCACCGGCTCGGGCCCGTGGGTCGAGGCGGACATGGAGAACGGCATGTTCCAGGGCGGCAACGGTTCCAACACCGCCAACCTCGGCAACAGCAGCCCGTACGTCACCGCCGTGCTGAAGAACGACGGGCAGACGACGTACGCGATCAAGGGCGGCAACTCGCAGAGCGGCGGGCTGTCGACCTGGTGGAGCGGCGGGCTGCCCACCCGCAGCGGATACCGGCCCATGCAGCAGGAGGGCGGCATCATCCTCGGCACGGGCGGTGACAACAGCAACCGCAACATGGGCACCTTCTTCGAGGGCGCCATGGTCGCCGGCTACCCCACCGATGCGGCCGAGAGCGCCGTGCAGGCGGACGTCGTCGCGGCCGGCTACAGCGGGCGGACCGATGTGCCCAACGGCCCGCAGGGTACGGTCACCGGTCCCGGGGGCAAGTGCGTGGACGTCGCCGCCGACGACACCGGCACCAACGGCACGGCGGTGCAGCTGTGGGACTGCCAGACCTATGCCGAGGACCAGCACTGGTCGCACAACGCCAACGGCTCGCTCGGCACGCTCGGCCGCTGCCTCGACATCAACGGCAACGGCACCGCCAACGGCACCCAGGTCGAGCTGTGGGACTGCAACGGCGTCGGCGGGCAGAGGTTCGTGCAGCGCGCCGACGGCTCGCTGTTCAACCCGCAGTCCGGCCGCTGCCTCGACTCCCCGGACGGCGCCACCGCCAACGGCACCCGGCTGCGCGTCTGGGACTGCAACGGCTCCGCCGCCCAGCGCTTCACCGTGAACGGCGGCGCCCCGGTGGCCGGCCCGGGCGGCAAGTGCGTGGACGTCGCCGCCGACGACAGCGGCACCAACGGCTCGGCGGTGCAGCTGTGGGACTGCCAGTCCTGGGCGGTCGACCAGCACTGGTTCCACAACGCCAACGGCTCGCTCGGCACGCTCGGCCGCTGCCTCGACATCAACGGCAACGGCACCGCCAACGGCACCCAGGTGGAGCTGTGGGACTGCAACGGCTCCGGCGGGCAGGTCTGGAACCAGCGCTCGGACGGCTCGCTGGTCAACCCCCAGTCCGGCCGCTGCCTCGACTCCCCGAGCGGCGCCACCGCCAACGGCACCCGCCTGCGCATCTGGGACTGCAACGGCTCCGCCGCCCAGCAGTTCGCCCTGACCTGACCCCCGCCGGCCGCCTCGGTACGGCCCGGGACGCGGGGACCGGCTCCCTCGCCCCGGGCCGTCCGCGTCGCGGACCGCGCGGAAACCACTGGCGCGGCGGCACGGTGGCGGTCGAGCATGCAGGTCATGAGCGATCAGCCCGAGCGATGGACGCAGGCCACCGTCTACCCCGACATGTGGACCGACCCGGACGACGACCCCCGCGAGAACGGCGACAGCCCGGAGGGCGAGGCCGCCACGCTGCACGACTACCTGACCAACTACCGGATCACCGTGCGGATGAAGTGCGAGGGCCTGGACGCCGAGCAGCTGGCCCGGCGCTCCGTGCCGCCCTCGACGATGTCGCTGCTGGGCCTGCTACGGCACCTCGCCGAGGTGGAGCGGGACTGGCGCAACTGGCTCGGAGAGGGCGAGCCGGAACCCAGGCTCTACGGGCGGAAGGACGCGGACTTCCTCGGCGCCGTCGCCGACCCGGCCGTGGTCGACGCCGCCTACGCCGACCTGGAGCGCGAGCAGGCCGCGACCGACGCGGCGCTGGCCGCCCACCCGGACCTCGGCGAGCGGGTCGGGAAGGACGGGATCGCGATCCGGGAGCTGCTGGTGCACCGGGTCGAGGAGTACGCCCGGCACAGCGGCCACGCCGACCTGCTGCGCGAGTGCGTCGACGGCCGGGTGGGGCAGTGACACCGGGACCGTGCCCCCGAACTCCCGCCGCCGCGGCGGGAGACGGGGGCGCCGGGCTGTCGGCGGCGGGCCGTAGGCTGTGCGGGTGACGGACGCGCGGCTGGACGTGCTGCTGTCGGCGGCCGAGCCCGGCGACGAGCAGCGGATACGGGAACGGCTCGGCCTGCCCGGGCGGGAACCGGAGTCCGGTGTCGGACCACCCGCGCTGTGGAGCGCGGTGCGGTGGATCTCGTCGGCCAGGGTGCCCGCGGCCGTCGCGCTGTGGATGCTGGAGTGCGACCGGCCGGAGATCAACGAGATCGTCTTCATGGGCGCGCGAGTGAGCCCGGCCGTCCGCCGGGACATCCGGCTCGGGCTGCCCTTCGGCGACCGCACCGCCGAGCCGCTGCCGGTCTCCCGGCAGGTCCGCACGGCGCGTACCGATTTCGCCGACACCGACGCGGACGGCGCTGTCGCCGCGCTGCGCGCGGTGACGTCGATGAAGGCCGGCCGGACGGCCGCCGCGCTCGTCCGGCGCGAGCACTGGGACGCGGTGGACGCCGCGGACCGCGAGCGCCCGCTGCCCGGTTACGCGCGCTGGGCGCTGGCGATCCGGATCGACTGCCCGCACGCGCTGCGCGAGCGGCTCGGCGCCGGGCACCCGTCGTTCGCGTACCGGATGCGGCAGGCCGGGATCATCTCCCGGCCGGGCACGTACGTCCGTGAGTGGGGCCCGGCGTGCGAGGTGCTGGAGGTGCTCGCCGCCGGGCGGTGGGCCTTCCCGTCCCGGCTGCGGGAGGCGCGGGCCGAGCTGCGGCCGCTGGTCCGCGAAGGGCTCGGCGGGAACACGGAGGCGTGGGCCGTGGCCGCCCAGCTGCTGCCGACATTCGCCGGCACGGTGCCCGAGCTGGTCGTGACGGCCGGCGCCGTCGCCTGAACCGCCGTACGGGCGCGGCGCGTTGCTCTGCGTGCGCCCGTACGGACCGGGTGCCGGAGGGTGCGGGGCGGCTGGATTCGAACCAGCGTGATCCGGTTTTGGAGACCGAGCGTCTGCCTCTGCGCTACGACCCCGCGTGGTGATCCTAGGCGGCGGCCGCCCTGTGGAAAACCCGGCGGCGCTGTCGCCGCCGACTGGTACCAATGGATGCGTCAGGTACGGAGCAGGGAAAGAGCACGGGGGCGGAGCAGATGGGGTACGGGGAGCGGGGTCGGCACCGCCATGTCGTCGATCTGGCGGACCGCCGGGCGCTGGAGCGGTGGCAGCCGGCCGACCCGGGCGTCACGGCCGAGGCGCAGCGGCTCAAGGAGGCGGCGCTGCTGGACTTCGGGCTGAGCGAGTCGGCGGTGGCGTCCTGGCTGTACGCGAAGTGCCGGCACCAGATCGCGACCACGGCGGTCGGCACCGCCGCGGTGGTGGCGAGCGGCGACGGCAGCTGCCTGCTGCTGTACAACCCGGAGTTCTTCGTGGCGCTGGGTCTGGACGGGGTGAAGTTCGTGCTCTTCCACGAGGCGCGGCATCTGGTGCACCGCCATCTTTTCGCCGAGCCGGAGTTGCGGGCCGATCCGGTGTTCACCCTCGCCGCCGAGGTGTCCATCAACCACGTCGCCCTGGTGCGGCTCGGCCGGGACACGCTGCCCCTGGTGGACGGCGAGCCCACAGGCATCGACCCGGCGGCCGTCCACCGCGCCTACACCGAGGATCTGCTGGCGCACGGCCGGGACCCCGTGGACTACGCGACGTTCACCGCCACCGACATGTCCGTCCACCGCGAGCTGAAGCGCATGCGCCATCCGCCGGTGCCCGAGCCGCGCTGCCTGCACCTGACGGAGGGCGCGGTGCCGGCCGACCAGGAGACCGTGGACGGGACGGCCGGCTCGGTGCTGCTCAACGTGCTGCTCGCCGCCCGCCGCGGGCACGCCGGGGCGGAGGGCGAACTGCTGGACCTGATGGACCGTACGGAGGGGGCCGGCGAGCGGGTGTCCCGGCTGTGGGGCCGGCTCGGGGCGGGCGCGCTGCGCGGCACGACCACCGCGACCGGCCGGGTGGACTGGTGGCAGCGCTGGCTGGTGGACGTGCTCGCCTCGAAGCTGCGGGAGGGCGAGCGGCTGGTCTACCCCAAGAAGCGCGGGGCGCTGCTGGCCGCTCTGGGCGCCGACCCGATGCTGTCGCGCCGCGGGCCGGTCCGGGACAAGGTACTGGTCATCGCGTACGACACGTCCGGGTCGATGCCCGGCCACGTGGTGCGGTGGCTGACCCGGCTGGTCGGGGCGATCGACGGGGTGCAGGCGCACTGGCTGTCCTTCGACGGTGCGGTGATGCCCTTCCGGCCCGGCGAGCGGGTCCACGGCGGGGGCGGCACGAGCTTCGCCGTCGTCGCCGACTACGTGGAGGGCCGTACCGCCCTCGACGGGCGGCCCTTCGAGGAGCGGCCGGACGCGGTGGTGGTCCTCACCGACGGCTACGCCCCGCACATCACCCCCGCGGAGCCGGACAAGTGGATCTGGCTCATCACCGAGGGCGGCGACGACTGGCCCGACGCCCACCACCCGCCGATGGCATGCCATCGCGTCACGACAGGATCGACATGAGCACCGCCGTCACTCCGCCCCCGTTCCCGCCGCCGGTCCCGGGTCCGGTCCAGGCGCCGCGCGCGTGGCGGCCGAACGCCACCTACCCCCGGCCGCCGGAGGGCTCGGCGGCCGGTTCCCGGCTCGAGTCGTTCATCGACGCGATGATCGACATGGGCCAGACCGGCCAGGTCTTCGGCGAGCACGGCATCGGCAAGACCGCGACCTTCTTCTCGCACGTCGCCGAGGCCTACCCGCAGGCCGCGCTGGTCTTCGTGCCCGCCGCCAACCTGACCCCCGACGACCTGCTCGTCAACGCACCCGTGCGGGATCCCGCGACCGGCGAACTGGTGCTGCGCCAGCTGGTGATGAGCCAGCTGAAGCCGGGCAAGCCCTTCGTGCTGCTCATCGACGACTCGCTGCAGGCGGGCGAGACGATCCAGAGCCAGCTGATGCAGGTCGCGTGCAACTGGACGCTGGGCGAGTACGACCTGCGCGCGCTGGGTTGCATCGGCGTCTTCCTCACCGACAACGAGTCGCTGGCCGAGACCGCCGCCCGGCGCAGCGACCTCGCGATCCTGGACCGCATGGTGACCGTCCGGATCACCGCGAACGACACGGCGTGGCGCGTCAAGCTTGCCCAGAAGTACCGGGACCGGGATCTGGCCGGGGTGTTCGCCGTGTGGGCGTCGCTGTCCCCGGCACTGCGCGAGGCGCTGTCGCCGCGGACCGTGGACCACATCCTCGCCAACGCGTGCGAGGGCTTCCCGCTGCGCTGGGGCCTGCCGCTGGTCAACGGTGAGCGGCTGCGGCTCGCCGAGCCGCTGCCCGACGGCAGGCCCGGCCCGGACCGGACGGCCGAGGTGCTCGACCGGCTCGCGGGCGCGCTCGGCGTGCCGAATCCGGCGGCCGTCGCCGACCCGGTGCGCAAGGTGCTGCGCGCGGCGCTGCGCAACCGCTGGTCGGTGCTGCTCCAGGGGCCGCCCGGCTGCGGGAAGACGGAGCTGGTGCGGCAGACCGTGCGCGACGAGCTGGGCGGCCGGGAGGCGCTGTACTTCTCGCTGCCGGTCACCAACGTCGAGGACCTGTGCGCCCCGGTGCCCACCCCCGACGGGTCGCTGGACAACCTGCTGGCGAAGGGTTTCACCGGGCCGGAGCCGAAGGTGATCGTCTGGGACGAGTACAACCGTCCCAAGGACAAGGCGGCGTTCGCCAAGCTCATGGAGATCACCCAGGAGTGGTCGCTCGCGGGCCGTCCGATACCCGGTCTGCGGGCGCAGATAGCCCTGCAGAA
This sequence comes from Streptomyces sp. NRRL F-5123, assembly GCF_000721495.1. Lineage (GTDB taxonomy): Bacteria > Actinomycetota > Actinomycetes > Streptomycetales > Streptomycetaceae > Actinacidiphila. The sequence continues at coordinate 150,929 of NZ_JOHY01000001.1, read as the reverse complement.
CCCGCCGTACCACCTGGGCCGCAAGCTCCAGGTGGCGCGCAACAACATCGCGCAGGCCACCCGCTTCACGGCGTCGCTCACGGTGGAGCCGCAGGACATCCCGGCGAACGAGTGGCTGATCGCGAAGTACGGCGCCGTCGCCGAGACGGTACTGGAGTGGTGGAAGCACGACATCGACGAGGAGGGGCGCGCCTGGATCACCAAGCGCACGATGGAGCGGCTGGTCAAGCTGCACCAGCGGGGACTGCCGCTGGAAATGGGCACGGTCTACCTCGGTGACGGCGAGTACGCGCCCGTCCCGCTGACCGCGCTGGCCGACCGGCTCAGCAACCGGCCGGTGACCGGTCTGCGGGAGCTGGCCGCGGACGTCGGCCGCTGGGAGGAGCGGCTGCGGCGGGCGGCCGGCGGTTCGAGCGAGGGCGGCGCGGACAGCGACGTGGTGCACCAGGTCATCGCCAACGCCGAGCTGTCGCAGCTGCGCCGGCACCGCAAGGTGGTCGCACGGCTGGTGGCGCTGCTGCCGCCCAAGCTCCGGGCAACGTACCTGGTCGGCGCGTCGGACGCGCACCAGCGCTTCTGGATAGAGGTGTTCGCCGGGCTGCCGCGCTGATCCCCCGGCTGCCCCCGGCGGGTCAGCTCGCCGGGGGCGCGGTGCGGTGGACGCTGCGGACGGCCGCGACATCGGGCGGGGTCGCGGGCATCGGCAGGTGGGCGCTGAGCGCGTCGAGGCGACGGCGGACGCTGGTCGCGATGCCCTTGCCCAGGACGAAGCGGGTCGCGGTCGCCGCCGCGGGGGCCGCGTCGAGCAGCCGGTGGGCCTCGCGGCTGCGCATGCCGGTGTGGGAGAGCACGAGGTGGGCCAGCCGGTGCGGGGCGGCGGCCAGGGCCAGGCCGATGGCGGTCGCAGCCTCGGTGTCGACGCGGTTGTCGGGCGCGCCGAGGGTGCCCGCGGCCCTGACCCGGCCGAGGTCGAGCAACTCCACACCGGCCGCCGCGGCGACCCCGGTCAGTCGGGCGGTGGCCCGCGGCCCGATGCCGTTGCCGGCCACCGACAGCCGGGCCAGCCGCCCGTGGGGGGCGCGTTCGAGCGCCGACGCCAGCAGCAGGGCGCCGCCGTCGCCCAGCCCGCAGGCGGACGCGTAGAGCTCGCCGAGCGCGCCGGCCGCGAGGAGGGCGGCCAGCGGCGCGGCCCCGGGAACGCCCAGCGGGTTGCCGCCGACGTAGAGCCGCTCGATGCGGCGGCCGGCCGCGGCCGCGGCGAGCACCGCCTCGGCGAGCACGGCGGCGCCCGCCGCGTCCAGCCCGGTCTGGACGAGGTCGAGGGTGCGCAGCGAGGCCGCGGCGGCGACGAGTTCGGCGGCCGCCTGCCCGCCGCCGGTGCCCAGCGGGTTGCGCTTGAGCCACACGCCGGTCACGACGTGCTGGGAGGCGCGGACGCTGTCGGCGATCCGGCAGGCCCCGGCGGCGGTGATGCCGTTGCAGCCGAGGTAGAGCGTCTCCACGGAGCTGCCCGCGGTGCGGTCCGCGATGCCGGCGGCTCCCTCGTCACCGAGCCCGTCGGTGCCGAGCAGCAGGTGCCGCACGCCGCCCGCGGCTGCTCCGGACCCGCCGTCCGCGGACCGCAGCGCCTCCCCGACGAGCCGGGCGCCCTCGGGCCCGAGCGCCTGCTTGCACAGGTCGAGGCGCCCGTCCGGCAGCGCGGTCCCGGCGGGGAAGTCGAGCCGCCCCGCCACCGGACCGCCGCTCCGCAGCCAGGCCAGCAGCGGTGCGAGGTCCCGCACGGAGCGCGGGATCACGGGCGGCACACCGGCGTACGCCCCGGCGCCGGTCCCGGCACCGGACGGTGGCCCCTGGCTGCCCGGCGCCCCGGACGGGCCGGGCGCCACGGGCTGCCCGGCCGCCGCGGACGCCCCCGGCGACCCCGGTGAACCCGGCACCGCAGCCGCCCCGCCCGCATCCGGCGCCCCGCCCTCCTGACCCGGCGTCACCACTCCGCCTCCCGGTAGTCCTTGAGGAACACCCCCGACACCGGATCCCCCGCCTCCCCGCGCACGATCGGGTCGTAGACGCGGGCAGCGCCGTCCACGACGTCCAGCGGGGTGCGGAAGCCGTGCGCGGCGATCCGCGACTTCTTCGGCGCCGGGTTCTCGTCGGTGATCCACCCGGTGTCGACGCTGCACATGTGGACGCCCCGGGCGGCGAGTTCGGGCCCGCTGGTGCGGGTGAGCATGTTGAGGGCCGCCTTGGCCATGTTGGTGTGCGGGTGCCCCGAGGTCTTGTTGCGTACCGCGAAGCGGCCCTCGACGGCGGTGACGTTGACGATGTAGCGCCGTGGGCGGGGCGAGGCGAGCAGCAGTGGCAGCAGCCGGTCGGCGAGCAGGGCGGGGGCGAGGGCGTTCACCAGCTGCGTCTCCAGCAGCTCCGCCGGGTCGAGGTCGCCGATCCTGGCCGACCAGGAGTTGGCCGGTGCGGGGTCGGGCAGCAGCCCCGCCTCGTCCGTCACCGCGCCGTGCCCGGGGCCCGGCAGCAGGGAGCCGCCGACTGGGGCGAGGCCGATCACCGCGCGGACGCCCGCCGTGCCCTCCGCTGCGGCAGGCGCGCCCGGCAGCGCGGACATCGGGCGGTAGCCGGGGGCGCGCAGCACCCCGGCGGGCAGCGGCCCCGCCTCACCAGCGGCCAGGGCCGCGTACGACTCCGGCGGGCGGCGCACCGTCTGGGCGGCGTTGTTGACCAGGATGTCCAGCGGCTCGCCCGCCGCCGTCAGGTCCGCGCACAGCCCGAGGACCTGGCGCGGGTCACGCAGGTCGACGGCGACGACGGTGAGCCGGTCGAGCCACATGCCACTTCCCTCGGCGGCCCGGAAGCGGCGCACGGTGTCGTGCGGGAAGCGGCTGGTGACCAGGACGTGGGCGCCGTCCCTGAGCATCATCAGCGCGAGCTGGAAGCCGATCTTCACCCGCCCGCCGGTGAGCAGCACGCGCCTGCCGCGCAGGTCCGTGCCGAGGGAGCGGCGCGCGGTGCTGTCGGCGGCGCAGTCCGGGCACAGCGCATGGTAGAAGGAATCGGCTTGCCGGTAGGGCGACTTGCAGATGTAGCAGCGCCGCGGCCGCGGGTAGTCGCCGGGCCCGCCGGTGCCGGGGGCGGGCAGCGCGAGCGGCGCGTCCTCGCGCCGCTCCCTGGCCCCGGTCGCGGTGGCCCCCGCGACGGCGGCCTCGGCGTCCGCCCGCTCCCGTACGCGTACCCGCTTGCGCTGCTGCCGCCCGTCGCGCACGAACGACGCCGCGACCTGCTCGGCCCGCAGCCGTACCGGATCGTCGGCGGGCAGCGCGCGCAGCCGGCCGACCGTGCGGTGGAAGGCCGCCAGCTCGTCGTCGGGGACGTGCCCCTCCCCCGTCACGCCCAGCTCCCCTCGTCCAAGACCGTGACCCCGACCGGATTCGAACCGGCGTATCCGTCTTGCCAAGACGGCGCGCCTGCCTCTGCGCTACGGGGTCCCGCGTGCCGTGCCTGCCCGGTCGGCCGGATTCGAACCGGCGTCGTCCCCTTAGCCAGGGGGTGCGCCTGCCTCTGCGCTACGACCGGGCATTGCCGATGATCGTACGGCGCGGTGGGAACGGCCCCGCGGGAGGGTGGCCCGGCCCGGAACACGGGGCCCGAAGCCCGGCCCGGGACGTGCGGGCAGGCGAGCACGCGGGCAGGCAGGCGGGCAGGCGGGCAGGCGGGCAGGCGGGCAGGCAGCCCAACGGCCGCCCGCCCGGGCCCGGTCCGGCTCGGGGATCAGCCGGCGGCGAGGAGTTCCAGCGTGTCGACGACGCGGTGGGAGAAGCCCCACTCGTTGTCGTACCAGGCGACGACCTTGACGTGCCGGCCGTCGACGCGGGTGAGGGCCGAGTCGAAGATCGACGAGGCCGGGTTGCCGACGATGTCGGACGACACCAGCGGGTCGTCGGCGTATTCGAGTATCCCGGCGAGCGGGCCGTCGGCGGCGGCCCGGTAGGCGGCCAGGACCTCGTCGCGGGTCACGTCCCGCGCCACCGTGGTGTTGAGCTCGACGATCGAGCCGACCGGCACGGGCACCCGGATCGAGTCGCCCGAGAGCTTGCCGTCCAGTCGGGGCAGCACCAGGCCGATCGCCTTGGCCGCGCCCGTGGTGGTGGGCACGATGTTGACGGCGGCGGCGCGGGCGCGGCGGGGGTCGCGGTGCGGGCCGTCCTGGAGGTTCTGCTCCTGCGTGTAGGCGTGCACGGTGGTCATGAAGCCGTGCTCGATGCCCGCGAGCTCGTCGAGGACGGCGGCGAGCGGCGCCAGCGCGTTGGTCGTGCAGGAGGCGTTCGAGACGACGGTGTGCGCGGCCGGGTCGTAGACCTCGGTGTTGACGCCGTACGCGACCGTGGCGTCGGCGCCGTCCGAGGGCGCGCTGACCAGGACCTTGCCGGCGCCGGCATCCAGGTGGGCGCGGGCGGCCTTCGCCGAGGTGAAGCGGCCGGTCGACTCCAGCACGACGTCGACGCCCAGCTCCGCCCACGGCAGCTGCGCCGGGTCCCGCTCGGCCAGCACCCGGATGCGGCGGCCGTCGACGACCAGGGTGTCGCCGTCCGTGGTGACCGGGCGGCCGAGCCGGCCCGCGGTGGAGTCGTAGGCCAGCAGTCGGGCGAGGGCGACCGGCTCGGTGAGGTCGTTGACGGCGACGACCTCCAGGTCGCTGCCGCGCTCCAGGAGGGCGCGCAGCACGTTGCGGCCGATCCGGCCGAATCCGTTGATGGCGATGCGAGTCATGAGTGATGTGTCCCTTCGTCCCTTCGGTGCACCACCAGACTCGCGCGGCGGGTCCGGGCGTGGCCGTGGCCCGAGCGCCATGGTTCGCAAGGATCACGCCAGGCCGCACCGCGGCAGCGCGGAGCCCCCTACTCGCCCCGCGCGAAGGTCCGCCGGTATTCGGTCGGGGTCGTGCCGAGGATGCGCTGGAAGTGCAGCCGCAGGTTCGCGCCCGTGCCGAGCCCGACGTCGTTGGCGATCTGCTCGACCCCGCGCTTGGAGCGTTCCAGCAGCTCGCGGGCCAGGTCGACGCGGGCCCGCATCACCCACTGCATCGGCGTGTAGCCGGTGTCCTCGGCGAAGCGCCGGGAGAACGTGCGCGGGGAGACCGCCGCGTGCCGGGCCAGGGATTCCAGGGTGAGCGGCTCGCCGAGCCGGTGCAGGGCCCATTCGCGGGTCGCGGCGAAGCGCTCGCCGAGCGGCTCGGGCACGCTGCGCGGCACGTACTGCGCCTGGCCGCCGCTGCGGTAGGGGGCGGCGACCAGCCGCCGGGCCGCGTGGTTGGACGCGGCGATGCCGAGGTCGCCGCGCAGGACGTGCAGGCACAGGTCGATGCCGGAGGCGGCGCCGGCCGAGGTGAGCACGCTGCCCTCGTCGACGAACAGCACGTTCTCGTCGACCCGGACGAGCGGGTGCCTGTGCGCCAGGGCGCGCGTGTAGTGCCAGTGCGTCGTGGCCCGCCGGCCGTCCAGCAGCCCTGTCGCGGCGAGCGCGAACGCTCCCGTCGAGATCGCGGCCAGCCGCGCGCCCCGGGCGTGCGCGGCGACCAGCGCCTCGACGACCTCCCGGGGCGGGTCCTCGCGGTCCGGGAAGCGGTAGCCGGGCACGAAGACCATGTCGGCCCAGGCGAGCGCCCCGAGCCCGTGCGCGACGTGGTAGGCCAGCCCGTCGCCGCCGGCCACCAGCCCGGGCGCCGCGCCGCACACCCGCACCTCGTACGGCATGCTCTCCCGGGTCGTGAACACCTGCGCGGGGATGCCGACGTCGAGCGGCTTCGCCCCCTCCAGGACCAGCACGGCGATACGGCGCAGGCGCGAGGACGGCACGTCACCAGAGTACGGGCCCGCGGGCGGCGGGGCCGCCGGGCGCCCGGGGCGGGAACCCGGATGCCGCGACGGCCGCGGGGGCTCCGCGAATCCGCCGTCCGCGAACCGGCCTGGGCGGGGGCGGGGCGCGGTGCTTGGGTGGGGGGATGGAGATCCTGGTACTGGGCGGAACGGCATGGCTCGGGCGCGAGCTGTCGCGGCAGGCGGTCGGGCGGGGGCACGCGGTGACGTGCCTGGCCCGCGGCGAGAGCGGGGACGTGGCGGAGGGGGCCGCCCTGGTGGCGGCCGACCGGCGGGACGCATCGGCGTACGGGCCGCTGCTCGACCGGGAGTGGGACGCGGTCGTCGAGGTGTCCTGGCAGCCCGGGTTCGTGCGCGGGGCGCTCGAAGCGCTCGGCGGCCGGGCCCGGCACTGGAGTTACGTCTCCTCCGTCAGCGCCTACGCCTCGCACGCCGTGCCGGGCGCGGACGAGTCGACACCGCTGCTGGCCGCGACCGAGCTGGACGAGGTGGAAAGGGAACTCTACGGGGAGGCGAAGGCCGCCTGCGAGCGGGATTCGGCGGCCGCGCTGGGCGATCGGCTGCTCGTCGCCCGCGCCGGGCTCATCGGCGGCCCGGGCGACCGGAGCGGCCGCTCCGGCTACTGGGTGGCCCGCGCCGCGCGCGACCCGCAGGGCCCGATGCTCGTGCCCGACACGCCGGACCGACCGACCCAGGCGATCGACGTGCGGGATCTCGCCGGGTGGCTGCTCGACGCCGCGCAGGCCGGGCGCACCGGCACCTTCGACGCGGTCGGGCCGGTCGTCCCCTTCGGCGAGTGGCTGGAGCTGTCCCGCACCCTCGGCGGGCACACCGGCCCGGTGGTCGCGGCCCCTTCCCAATGGCTGCTGGCGAACGGCGTGGCCCAGTACATGGGGCCCGAGTCGCTGCCGATGTGGCTGGCCGAGCCGGGCTGGGAGGGCTGGTCGGCCCGCAGCGGGGCCGCCGCGCGCGGCGCGGGGCTGAGGCACCGCCCGCGCGCGGAGATGCTAGCCGACACGCTGCGCTGGGAGCGCGCGGAGGGGCTCGACCGGCCGCGCCGCGCGGGCCTCAGCGCCGGGCGCGAGCGCGAGCTGCTGGCGGCGCTGGGCTGACGGACCGCGCGGGCTGCCCGTTGGAGGCAGGCATCGGCGTTCCCAGGACCCTGGCATAGTCCACGGGCTACCGTACGGACACGGGGAACTACGAACAGTCAGCATCCAGGAGGAAACCGTGCCCTCTCCCTGCGACCCCCGCAACGCCCCCGCCGGCGATGTGGGCGCGGCCCTCATGATGATCGACTCCCGGCTCAGGACCGTCTACGCGGGAAGGACCGGGCCGGACGCCGAACAGGAGGCGCTGATCGAGCAGTTCGCCGCGTCGATGGACTCCGACGACGCGGACGCGCTGCTCGACGGCGCCTGCACCCTGGTCTACATGTACATGTGCTGGCTCAAGCAGGCGTACGCGGACCACGGCAAGGACGTCATCGAGTCCGTGGTGCCCAGCTTCGTCGCGACGCTGGGCATGATGCCCAGGAGCGTGCCGCGCGAGGCCATCCCCACCATGACCGGCCTGGTCGTCGCGGCGGGCACGGGCCTGAGCCCCAGCCTGTGGCGCCTGCAGTACGGGTACTGGACCGAGCCCGAGATCAAGCCGCTGGAGGTGACCGCCTTCCTGCTGGCGGAGCACATCAACCGCCTCACCGACGACCGCGAGTTCGCCACCCGGATGATCGCCGACGCCCTGTCCGGCGCGGAGGCCTCCGCGGAGCAGGGCTGACCGGTCCCGTTCCCGGTCGCGTTCCGGTCCCGCGGCGCCTGCCGGCACACCTGTCCCGGTGGGCCGGGCCCGGCCGTTGTCGGTGCCGCACGGCACACTGTCCCTCATGACACCGGACGCACTCAAAGCCATCTGCCTGGGAATGAACGGGGCCGTGGAGACCTTCCCGTTCACCCTGGAGACGTCCGTCTTCAAGGTGGGCGGCAAGATCTTCGCCATCACCGCCCTGGACGCCGAGCCGCTGAGCGTGAGCCTGAAGTGCGACCCGGAGGTGGCGCTGCAACTGCGCGCGGCCCACCCGGAGATCACCGGCGGCTGGCATCTGAACAAGCGTCACTGGAACACGGTGCGTCTGGACGGAGCGCTGCCCGACGACCAGGTGCGCGAGATGATCGAGGACTCCTACGACCTGATCGTGTCCAGGCTCCCGCGCGGCGAGCAGCTGCGGCTGGACTGGCCAGGGGTGCGCGGGCCCGCCGGGCGCTGAGACGGCGGCGCGGTGTGCGCCGTCGGGCTGTCCCTCCCGGCGCGCCCCCGGCGGTGCGGGCGGCACCCCGCGCAGGATGGAGGGCGCCCCGCCCCGCCGCCCGCGAAACCCGGCGCCGTCGCCCCCGCCCCGTGAAGAGGTCCCGCCGTGCCCGCTCCCCCGTCCGGCAGCTCCTCCGGCAGCGGACGCTACGGCGAGGACGCCTTCCCGCCCGGACGGTCCGGGGAGGGCGAGCGCATCGACTACGGCGCCCTCGCCTACGACGACGTCACGCTCGCCCACCTGCGCGCCCTCGGCGCCGGCCCGGGCTGGCGCTGCCTCGACGCGGGCGCCGGTACGGGTACGGTCGCGCGCCGGCTGCTGGCCGACGCCGGGGTGGACGGCGTGCTCGCCGTGGACCGCGACGTGCGCTTCCTCGCCGCCCGCCCGGTGCCCGGCCTCGACGTACTGGAGGCCGACGTCACCGCGGCCCCGGACGCGATTCCCGGCTCCTTCCGTCTGGTGCACGCGCGGTTCCTGCTGATGCACCTGCCCGAGCGCGAGCGCATGGTCCGGCGGCTGGCCGAGCTCGTCGAGCCCGGCGGCGTCCTGGTCCTCGGCGACGCGGTCGACCTCACGTGCGACCGGGCGCCCGCGTCCCCGTACACGGCGGCGATGCGGGCGATGTGGCAGGGCCTGGAGGCCGCCATCGGGACGGACGTGTCCTGGGTGCCGTCGTACCCGGCGCTGCTGCGGGCGGCCGGGCTGGAGTCCGTCGGCGCCGGGATCCACGTGCCGCCGCTGCTGCCGGGCAGCGCGATCAGCCGCTTCTGGGCCGACACCTGGCAGCGCAGCCGCCCGGCCATGCTCGCCACCGGCCTGATCGACGAGGCGGGCCTGGACGCGGCCCTGCGCTACCTCGACGCCCCGGAGTGCGCCGCGCTCTCGGCGGGCCTGCTCACCGCCTGGGGCCGCAGACCCCGGCGGTAGCCGCGGGGCCGTTGCGCCGCTCACGTTGCGGTTACTGGAGACAGGCGCAGCATGGGAGGAGCGGCAGCCGGCGGCGGGAACGAGGGGCGGGGCGCGCCGGGCCCGCGAGGCGCCGCGACGCGCGCGGCGCGCGGGGGAACGCGAGCGAGCGACGAGAGGAAGTCTCCATGCCCTTCGTGACGACGCGGGACGGGGTCGAGATCTTCTACAAGGACTGGGGCCGCGGCCGGCCGGTGGTCTTCATCCACGGCTGGCCGCTCAGCGGCGACGCGTGGCAGGACCAGCTCAAGGCGGTTGCCGACGCGGGCTTCCGGGGCATCGCGCACGACCGGCGCGGCCACGGGCGGTCGACGCCGGTCTTCGACGGCTACGACTTCGACACCTTCGCCGACGACCTGAACGACCTGCTGACCTCGCTGGACCTGCGGGACGTCACACTCGTCGCCCACTCGATGGGCGGCGGCGAGCTGGCCCGCTACATCGGCCGGCACGGCACCGGGCGGGTCCGCTCGGCGGTGCTGCTCTCGGCGATCCCGCCCCTGATGCTCCAGGGGCCGGACAATCCCGAGGGGGTGCCGCAGAAGGTCTTCGACGAGATCAAGGCGGGCATCGTCGCCGAGCGCTCGCAGTTCTGGAAGGACACCTCGGAGGGGTTCTTCGGGGCGAATCGCGAGGGCAGCAGGGCCACCCAGGGCAACCGGGACGCCTTCTGGCTGATGGCGATGGACGAGACCATCGAGGGCGGCGTGGCCTGCGTGGACGCCTTCGCGGCGACCGATTTCCACGCGGATCTCGCCGAGTTCGACATCCCGACGCTGGTCGTGCACGGCGACGACGACCAGGTCGTGCCCTTCGCGGCGACCGGCGCCAAGACGGCGGAGCTGGTCAAGGACGCCGAGCTGAAGGTCTACGAGGGCGGCTCGCACGGCATCGCGCTGGTGCCGGGCGACAAGGAGCGCTTCAACAAGGACCTGCTGGAGTTCCTGGCGAAGTGACTCCGCCCTCACCGGGCGCCGGGCCCGCACGGGCCGGCGGGGCCCACCGCGGCACGGCGCCGTTCCGGGACGCGCGCAACGGCATCCCGGAGCGCCCGCGGCGTTCTACGCTGGGTGGCACAACCTGTTCGCCCTACCCGCCGGGCAGGCGCGTCGCAGGAGGGAACCCGCTGGGATTCCGGGAGTGCCCCGCAGCGCCGAGTGGGAACGACCGCCTTCGTACGCACTGCTGGGGTATTCCCCGCGCGTCCGGCTGCGCCGCCCTTCACGCTCCCGTCCCGTCGCCGGGATCTCGGGGATCCGTCTCGTGAAGGAGATCTCCGTGACCACCAAGCCCGCAGACGCGGCGGCACGGGCCACCGTGTACGGCTACCCCCGCCAGGGACCCGACCGGGAACTGAAGAAGGCCGTCGAGGGCTACTGGAAGGGCCGCGTCACCGCCGGCGCGCTGCGCGGCACCGCGGCCGAGCTGCGCCGGGCGAACTGGCGGCAGTTGGCCGGGGCCGGCATCGACGAGGTGCCCACCGGCGACTTCTCGCTCTACGACCACGTCCTCGACACCAGCGTCATGGTCGGCGCGATCCCCGCACGGCACCGCGCCGCGGTGGCCGCGGACCCGCTCGACGGCTACTTCGCGATGGCCCGCGGCACCAGGGACGTCGCGCCGCTGGAGATGACGAAGTGGTTCGACACCAACTACCACTACCTGGTGCCCGAGCTGGGGCCCGACACGGTCTTCGCCCCCGATCCCGTCAAGCAGCTCGTCGAGCTTGCCGAGGCCCTGGCGCTGGGCCTGACCCCGCGGCCGGTGCTCGTCGGCCCCGTCACGTACCTGCTGCTGGCCAAGCCCGCGCCGGGCGCGCCCGCGGACTTCGAGCCGCTGAGCCTGCTGGACCGGCTGCTGCCCGTCTACGCCGCCGTGCTCGCCGGCCTGCGCGCCGCGGGCGCCGAGTGGGTGCAGCTCGACGAGCCCGCGCTCGTCCAGGACCGGGACGCCGCCGAACTCGACGCCGCCGCCCGCGCCTACCACATGCTCGGCTCCCTGGCGGAGCGGCCGAAGCTGCTGGTGGCCTCCTACTTCGACCGGCTCGGCGAGGCCCTGCCGGTGCTGGCCGAGGCCCCCGTCGAAGGACTGGCGCTGGACTTCACCGGCCCGGCCGCCGGCAACCTCGACGACCTCGCGGCGGTCGGCGGGCTGCCCGGCAAGCGGCTCGTGGCGGGCGTCGTCGACGGCCGCAACATCTGGGCCGCCGACCTGCGCAAGGCGCTCGCCACCCTCGGCACCCTGCTGGGGCCGGCCGACCGGGTCGACGTCGCCGCGTCCTGCTCGCTGCTGCACGTGCCGCTCGACGCCACCGCCGAAACGGACCTCGACCCGCAGGTGCTGCCCTGGCTCGCCTTCGCCCGGCAGAAGACCGCCGAGATCGCCACCCTCGCCGCGGGCCTGTCCCGCGGCGCGGAAGCCGTCGCCGGCGAGCTGGCCGCCAACCGCGCCGCCCTCGACTCGCGCGCGGCCTCCCCGCTCACCCGCGACCCGGCCGTCCGCGCACGGACCGCGGCCGTCACCGACGCCGACGCCCGCCGGGCGCAGCCGTACGCCGAGCGCGCCGCCGCCCAGCGGGCCCGGCTGCGGCTGCCGCTGCTGCCGACCACGACGATCGGCTCCTTCCCGCAGACCGGCGACCTGCGGGCCGCCCGCGCCGACCTGCGGGCCGGGCGCATCGACACCGCCGGCTACGAGGAGCGGATGCGCGACGCCGTCCGCGAGGTCATCGCCTTCCAGGAGCGGACCGGCCTGGACGTCCTCGTGCACGGCGAGCCCGAACGCAACGACATGGTCCAGTACTTCGCCGAGCAGCTCACCGGCTACCTCGCCACCCGGCACGGCTGGGTCCAGTCCTACGGCACCCGCTACGTGCGCCCGCCGATCCTGGCCGGCGACATCTCCCGCCCCGGGCCCATGACGGTCCGCTGGACGTCCTACGCACAGTCGCTCACCGACCGGCCGGTCAAGGGCATGCTCACCGGCCCGGTCACCATGCTGGCCTGGTCCTTCGTCCGCGACGACCAGCCGCTCGGCGACACCGCCCGGCAGGTCGCACTGGCGCTGCGGGACGAGGTGGAGGACCTGGAGGCCGCGGGCACCGCCGTCATCCAGGTGGACGAGCCCGCGCTGCGCGAGACGCTGCCGCTGCGGACCGCCGACCGGCCCGCGTACCTGGCGTGGGCCACCGGAGCGTTCCGGCTCACCACCGGCGGGGTGCGCGCGGACACCCAGGTCCACACGCACATGTGCTACGCCGAGTTCGGCGACATCGTGCAGGCCATCGACGACCTCGACGCCGACGTCATCAGTCTGGAGGCCGCCCGCTCGCACATGCAGGTCGCCCACGAGCTGGCCGCGCACGGCTACCCGCGCGAGGCCGGTCCCGGCGTCTACGACATCCACTCGCCCCGCGTCCCCGGCGCGGACGAGGCGGCCCGGCTGCTGCGCACGGGGCTCGAGGCCATCCCGGCGGAACGGCTGTGGGTCAACCCGGACTGCGGTCTGAAGACCCGCGGCTGGCCGGAGGCCCGCGCGTCGCTGGAGAACCTGGTGGCGGCCGCCCGCGCGGTCCGCGCCGAGCTGGACGACCGGCCCGCGCCCGGCGCCCGGCGTTGAAGCGCTTCAACGGCGGGCGCCGGGCCGGAGCAGCCGTGCGTCAGGCTCGGCGCGCCGCCAGCCTCTGCACCCCGGCCGCGCACCGGTGCAGCGTGCCGAGCGGGTGCGGTTCGCCGTGCCCGGGGGTCTCGACGCCCGCCAGCAGCACGTTCCAGGGCAGGGTGCTGTCGGTCTCGACGACGACCTCGTCGCCGGTGCGGGTGACGGTGAAGGTGACCGGCGCGGCCGAGCCGTCCGGCGCGGGCACCGGCGTCACGGCGGTGGCGCCGTCCGCCGGGGCGTACACCCGCAGGGTCACGCCGTCCGCCCAGTCGGACACCGGCGCGTCCGAGGAGGCCCCGAAGGGGATCACCGCGCCGGGCCGGGCGAGCAGCGGCAGGGTGTCGACCGGGTGCGTCTCACGCCGCCAGCCCGGGCCCTCGACCTGCTCGCCGGTCAGCACACTGGTCCAGGTGCCCGCGGGGACGTAGAACTCCACCGTGCCGTCCGCGCTGAAGACCGGGGCGACCAGCAGGTCGCCGCCCAGCATGTACTGCCGGTCCAGGGTCGCGCAGGCCGGGTCGTCGGGGAACTCCAGCAGCATGGCCCGCATCACCGGCGTGCCCGCGTCCCGGGCCTGCCCGGCCGCGCGGTACAGGTACGGCATGAGCCGGTGCTTGAGGCGGGTGAAAGCCGCGGTGACCGGGACGGCCTGGTCGCCGTACTCCCACGGCACCCGGTAGGACCGGCTGCCGTGCAGTCGGCTGTGCGAGGACAGCAGGCCGAACTGCACCCAGCGGGCGAAGAGTTCGGGCGTCGGGGTGCCCTCGAAGCCGCCGATGTCGTGGCTCCAGAAACCGAAGCCGCCCAGGCCCAGCGACAGCCCGCCGCGCAGCGACTCGGCCATCGCCTCGAAGGTCGACTCGCAGTCGCCGCCCCAGTGCACGGGCATCTGCTGCCCGCCGGCGGTCGCCGAGCGGGCGAAGAGCACCGCCTCGTCCTCGCCGCGCACCTCGCGCAGCAGGTCGAAGACCGTCTCGTTGTAGAGCTGGGTGTAGTAGTTGTGCATCCGCTGCGGGTCGGAGCCGTCGGACCAGACGACGTCCACCGGGATCCGCTCGCCGAAGTCGGTCTTGAAGCAGTCCACGCCCTGGTCCAGCAGGACGCGCAGCTTGTCGGCGTACCAGGCGCGGGCGTCGGGGTCGGTGAAGTCCACCAGGCCCATCCCGGCCTGCCAGTGGTCCCACTGCCACACGCTGCCGTCCGGCCGCCGGACCAGGTAGCCGTTCGCGGCGCCCTCGGCGAACAGCGGGGACTTCTGTGCGATGTAGGGGTTGATCCACACGCAGATCCGCAGGCCCCGCTCCTTGAGTCGGGCCAGCATGCCCTCCGGGTCGGGGAAGACGGCCGGGTCCCAGGTGAAGTCGCACCACTGGTAGGACCGCATCCAGAAGCAGTCGAAGTGGAAGACGCTCAGCGGGATCCCGGCGTCGGCCATGCCCTGGACGAAACCGGTGACCGTGTCCTCGTCGTAGTCCGTGGTGAAGGACGTGGACAGCCACAGGCCGAAGGACCAGGCGGGCGGCAGCGCGGGTCGGCCGGTCAGCGCGGTGTAGCGGGCGAGGATCTCCTTCGGCCCGGGACCGTGGACGACGTAGAACTCCACGGACTGGTCCTCGACGCTGAACTGCGCCTTGCCGACGAGCTCCGAGCCGATCTCGTACGACACCCGGCCGGGGTGGTTGACGAAGACGCCGTAGCCGCGGTTGGTGAGGTAGAAGGGGATGTTCTTGTAGGCCTGCTCGCTGCTGGTGCCGCCGTCCTCCTGCCAGATGTCGACGCTCTGGCCGTTCCTGGTGAACGAGGTGAAGCGCTCGCCGAGGCCGTAGACGTACTCGCCGACGCCCAGGGCCGCCCGGCTGACCATGTGGTGGCGGCCCTCGGCGTCGGTGACGAAGCCGAGGCTCTTCTCGCCGAACGAGGTGAGCTCCGTGCCGCCGGCGCTGAAGCCGAGGTGCCAGGGCTGCTCGGTGTCGATCCGCAGGCTCAGCTCGCCCGAGGTCAGCTCGACCACGGAGTCCTTGCGGACCGCGCTCCCGCACCGCCCCTCACCGGGCAGCGCGAACTCCGGGAGCGCGCGCCTCCCGCCGGCGTGGTGGGTCGACCGCACGCCGATCACGCCCTCGGCGGGGGACCAGCACTCCACCGTCAGCAGCGGGCTGTTGAGGGTGTCGCCGCGGTGGCCGACCGCGCGGACGGCCGCGGACAGCGTGACGCGGTCCTCGGTGACGCTCGCGTCGGCGACCTCGGCCGCGAAGCGGGCGGTGACCCCCGGCCGCAGCAGCCAGTAGCCGTCGGTGAACTTCATGGAGGTCTCCTGCTCTGTCGCTTTGTCGCTCTGTCGCCGGAAGTGGCGGGCGGGCACGGCCGGCCGACCGACTGTCGAATCGATTTCCTGACCGCCCCGGCAAGGTTAGGCACTGCCGGGCGGGGCGACAAGGGCGTACCGGGCAGGACCTGTTGCCCGGCTCGGGCGCGGGGTGGCGGCCGCCGCGGGATGCGGGAGCGGGCCCCGCCGCCGTACGGGTCAGGCCTGCGGCGGGCGCAGCGCGTCGCCGCCCAGGAACTCCGGGGCGAGGAGCACCTGCCGGGCGGCCCCGCCGGGCGCCGCCGCCTGCTCGCGGGAGCGCCCGCGGCCCTTGGCGGGACGGCGCGCGTCGGCGTCCTCGACGGCCAGCTCCACCGCGGTGGAGCCCATCGCGGGCACGGGCAGCTCGATCCGCGGCAGCCGCGCGCACGAGGAGTCCCCCGGCAGCGAGCCGATGACGACGACGGCCAGGTCCTCCGGCACCCGGCGGCCCAGCGCGCCCGCCGCCGCCACGACGTGGCTCCAGGCGGTCGGGTGCTGGACCACCAGGGCGGACGGCGGGCCGGCGGGCCCGGCGGGCAGCCTGCGCAGCAGGCCGGCCGTCTCAGCGGGGTCGTCGACCGCGTGCGCGACGCGGACCGCGGCGCCGGTCTCCCGCCCGCCGCGCCGGGCACCCGCGATCCCGTACAGCGCGGCGCTGCGCCGGGCGCGCACCTCCTCCTCGGCGGAGCCGAGGTAGACGACCTCGCGGTGGCCGGCGAGCGCGAGTTCGCGGACGGCGAGCACGGCGGCCTGCTCCCAGTCGAGGTCGATCCACGGCAGCACGGCCTCGTCCGCCGGGCGCCCGATCAGCGCGGCCGGGAAGTCCAGTTCCCTGACCACCTCGATGCGCGGGTCCTCCAGGTCGACGGCCATGATCACGGCGGCGTCCGCGAGGCCGCTGACCGCCACCCGGCGCAGCCCCGAGGCCTTGTCCCCCGAGGTCGCCAGCAGCAGGTCGTAGCCCAGGCGGTGGGCGGCGTCGGCGGTCTCGATCGCGAACCGGCCGTCCACGGTGTGCCGCCCGCCGGCCGGGCCGCCCGCCCCGCCGCCGCGGGGCAGGGCCAGCGCCACCACGTGGGTGCGCCCGCTGCGCAGCATGCGTGCCCCGGCCCGCGGATGGTAATCGAGCGCCTCGACGGCCTCGCGCACCCGCTGCCGGGTCTCCTCCGTGGTGCTGCGGTCGCCGTTCAGCACGTAGGACACGGTGCTGGGGGCGACGCCCGCGCGCCGCGCGACGTCTCTGATGCTGGCCATCGTCGACCCTCCGGTCCGCCCTGGCCGCCGGTGCCGGGGAGAGCCGTCATCGTAACCACGCCCGGACGGGCCGCTCCCCGCGTGTCGTGGCCAGGGCGTCCGGTGGTGCCGGAGGGGCGGGAATTTCCGGTGCAGCAGGTGTTGCGCTTCGATTATTCGACTGTCATCGTAAGCCGCATCCCCCCAACGGCAGCAGCGGACCTGACACATCGTCCGTCGAAGCGCTTCGAAACCGGCGCCCGGGCAGGCTGATCCCTGCCTGCCCGCCCCCTCTCCCCCCGCATCCCGGATCCCCACACGCGCCGCCCCGCGCTGCGCTCCGCCGGCCGCGGCTGCCCCGGAGTCCAGATTGGAGCCCCCATGCGCACAGCCCTGCGCAAGAAGCCCCGCATGCTCCTGCTCGGCCTGGCCGCCTCCGCGGCAGCCGCGGTCGGGCTGGCCGCCGCCCCCGCGTACGCGGCGGCCTGGTCCTCCAGCGACCAGTGGGCCACCTGGTCCAACGGCGGCTACACCCTCTACAACGACGTCTGGGGCAGCGGCGCCGGCCCGCAGACGATCTGGGCCAACTCGTACAGCAACTGGGGCGTGTGGGCGAACCACCCCAACACCGGCGGCGTGAAGTCCTATCCCAACGCCACCCGCTACGTGGGCAAGAAGCTCAGCGCGCTGCACTCGGTCAGTTCCAGCTTCGACGTGACCGTGCCGTCGAGCGGCGCGTACGAGACGGCGTACGACATCTGGGACACCGGCAACGCCTACGAGATCATGCTCTGGATGAACAGGACCGGCGCGGTCGGCCCGCTCGGCACCTCGCAGGGCAACGTCACCGTCGGCGGCAGCACCTGGACGGTCTACCGGGGCAGCAACGGCGCCAACGCGGTCTACTCCTTCGTCCGCTCGTCCAACACCAGCTCCTCCACCGTGGACGTGCTGGCGGTGCTGAACTGGATCAAGAACACCAAGAAGTGGTTCGGCGACATCACGCTGGGCAACGTCCAGTTCGGCTACGAGATCACGTCCTCCTCCGGCGGCCTGGACTTCACGACGAACTCCTTCTCCGTCTCGTCCTCCTGACGCCCGCACGCACGCAGCGGCGGCCCCGCCGGATCGCTCCGGTGGGGCCGCCGCAGCCTCGTGCGCGACCGGTCAGACGGCCGCCGGACGCAGGGCCGACACGATGCCCGCGAACCGCTCGGCCGCGAACTCCGCCTCCTCCGTGACCATCGTCAGCGGCGGCATGAGCACGACGGTGTCGGGCGTGTAGTGGACCAGCAGGCCCTGCTCCCGGCACGCCCGTTCCAGGTCGCGCCGGTCCGGCATCGACAGCGGGCTGCCGTTGTCGTCCACCAGGTCCAGGCCCACGTACGCGCCGACGGTCCGGATGCCGTTCACGGAGGGCGCCCCCGAGAGCAGGTCGCCGAGCCGGTCGCCGAGGTAAGCGCCCAGCGCCCGGCCGCGTGCCACCAGGTCCTCGGCGGTGTACGCGCGGATCGCCGCGAGGGCGGCGGCGCACGCCACCGGGTGGCCGTCGGTGGTCGACGCGTGCGCGAAGACCGTGCTGCCGGTGTCGAACGCCGCGTGGATCGCGCTTGTCGCGAGCACCGCGCCCAGCGCCGCGTAGCCGGCGGTGATGCCCTTGGCCAGGCACATGATGTCCGGTGACACCCCGGAGATGCCGGCCGCGAACATCTCGCCCATCCGCCCGAAGCCGGTGAAGGCCTCGTCGAAGACGAGCAGGATGCCGTGCCTGGTGCAGTAGTCGCGCGCGGCGCGCAGGTAGGCGGTCGGGAGCGGCTGCCCGTTGCGCCCCTTCACCGGCTCGACGACGAACGCGGCGATGTTCTCCGGCCCCAGCGCGTCGAGCTGCCCGGCCAGTTCGGCGCCGGTGTCGTCGGCGGCCGGCTCCGGGATGTGCCGGAAGCCCTCCGGCATCGGCCCGAAGGTCCAGTGCATGATGCGCTGCCCGCTCGCCGCCATGGCCGCCGTAGGGCTGCCGTGGTAGCTGTCGCGCAGGCCGACGATCAGCCGGCGGTCCCGGTGGCCGGTGTTCCGCTGGTAGGAGCGGGCCATCAGGATCGCGCTCTCGACCGCGGCGCCGCCGGTGTGGCAGAACCGCACCCGGTCCAGGCCGGCGGGGGCGATACGGGTGAGCTCCCGCGCCAGGTCGACGACCACCGGCGCCGGCAGCTCCCACCGCACCATGCAGACGTACGGCAGCTCGCGGGCCTGCCGGCACATCGCGTCCACCACGTCCGCCCGGCCGTAGCCGAGCATCATGTTGCCCACCCCCGCGCGGGCGTCGAGGGCGCGGTTGCCGGCCGCGTCGATCAGCCAGCTGCCCTCCCCCTTGACCCACAGGTCCTGCGGGGTGTTCCGTTCCAGGATCGTGGACGTGGGGACCGTCCCGTGCCACAGGGGGTAGTCGTCGCGGTCCCATGTGCTCGGCGTCGTCATGGCCGTCTCTTCCGGGGTCGGCGGTGCCTGGCGTTACTTGACGGGGGCCTGGACCACGGCGCAGGTGAAGGTGTAGCCGCCGGAACCCTGGACGAGCATGCCGTACTCACCGGGGTTGAGTTCGGCCTCGATGTCCACCAGGTTCGCCAGGAAGTCGCCGGCGCCGAGGCAGCCGGTGGTGCACTCCAGCTGGCGCGGGTGGTCGCCGATGAACTCCTTGACGGCGGGCTTGAACATGCCCTCGCGCATGTTCCGCGTGAGCCGCGGCAGGGCGACCACGCTGATGTCCTCGGGCTTGACGCCCGCCGTGGACAGCGCGCCCATGACCAGCTCGTACATCTTCGGCACGGAGAGCTTGACCATCCGAGCGGCCGAACCGGACTCCCGGAAGACCTTGTTGGCGGACCGCATGTCGATGGGCGCGCCGTGCCCGAGCGGGACGTCGGTGAACTCCGCCTCGCCGCGCATCTGGATCTCCCACTGGGAGTCCGTGACCATGTTCAGCGACAGCAGGTGCAGGGCGTCCTCGCCCTCCCCGGTGCGGCCGAGCACGACCGCGGTGCCCGAGTCCGAGTAGGTCGCGTCGTCGTCACTGCCCCAGCGGTCGAAGCCGGGCAGGCTGAAACGGTCGGCCGCGGTGACGAGGGCCGCGCTCGCGTCGGGATTGGCGACCAGCCAGTTGGACGCGACCTGGAGGGCCACCGCACCGCCGTTGCACAGCTGCTGGACGTTGATGGGCAGCGCGTCGTCGATCCCGGCGTGGTGGGCGACGTAGTGGGCCGGCGACCACATGTCGAAGCCCTGGTGGTAGCTGTGCGAGTGCACCACGCAGCCCACGGAGGCCGGTGCGACACCGCTCTTCTCCAGCGCGCTCCCCGCGGCCGCCACCGCCATCCGGGGCGGCGCCATGTCCGCCGGGGCGACGTGCAGTTCGGAGATGCCGATGCGCTCGATGTCCGCCGCGCTGAGCGCACCCTCGGCCGGGCCCTCCTTGCCTTCCGGAAGCCAGAGGGTCGCCGCCTTGATGCTCAGCCCCGTCGCAGTCACTGTGTCCTCACCCTTCGTTCGTGTTCTTTCAGGCGTTACGTGTCGGTGGTGCCGTCGAGGCGTGTTGGTCAGGCCTGCGCGTGCCGCTGTGCCAGCAGCGCCCGCTTGTCGACCTTGCCGGAGCCCGTCAGGGGGAAGCTCTCGCGCACGTGGATCTCGCCGGGCAGCATGTAGCCGGGGACCTTGCTCCTCAGGTGGTCGGTGCACGCCTTGGGCGTGAAGTCCCCGCCCGCCGGCACGACGAACGCCACCACGACCTTCTCGCCGTCGTCCTTCTCGGCGACGGTGACGAAGGCCTGCTTGACGCCTGGCGCCTCGTTCATGAAGTGCGCGATCTCGCCCAGCTCGATCCGGAATCCGTTGACCTTCACCTGGTCGTCCAGCCGCCCCTGGAAGACGACGTTGCCGTCCTCCCGGACGAAGGCCCGGTCGCCGGTGTGGTAGAGCCGCACCTTCTCGCCGTCGATGTCGTACTCGACGTACTTCTTCTCCGTCAGCTCCGGCATCCCCAGATACCCCGGCGACAGTCCGGGGCCCGCCAGGCACACCTCGCCCAGTTCGCCGGGCGCGCACAGCACGCCGTCCCGGACGACGTACAGGGAGGTGTTCTGGATGGGCAGCCCGATGGGCAGCGCGGACTCGCCCCGCACGGAGTCCCGGACGGGGTAGTAGGTGGCGAACACCGAGCACTCGGTGGGCCCGTAGACGCTGACGACCCGGCCGTCCCCGTAGTACGTGCGGCCCTTCTCGATGTGCCGCAGCGAGTGCGCCTCGCCGCCGGTGAGGATCGTGGCGACGCCGTCGAAGACGGCCGGGGCCTCGTCCACGATCACGTTGAAGAGCGCCGTGGTGACGAAGACCGCGGTGACCCCGTTGTCCTGCACGATCCGCTTGAGCTCCGACAGCCGGACGTAGTCCGACGGGTAGAGCACGCACGTCCCGCCGTGCAGCAGCGTGCCCCAGATCTCGAACTCGGCGGCGTCGAAGGCGACCGCGGCGAGCTGCGGGACGACGGCGTTCTCGTCGAGTGCGACGAAGCGCGAGTTGAACACCAGCCGGACGATGCCCTCGTGGCGGATCGGCACCCCCTTGGGGGATCCGGTCGAGCCCGAGGTGAAGACGATGTAGACGACGGAGTCCTGCGCGACCCGCAGGTCGGGGTCGGGCGCGGCGGTGTCCAGCCCGGCCGGGTCGGCGGAGATCACCCGGGCCTGTGGGAAGCGGGCCGCCATCGGGTCGGGTGCGTCGGTCAGCATCGTGGTGCAGCCCGCCTGCCCGAAGATGCCGGCCAGCCGGTCGTCCGGCCACTTGCGGTCGAAGGGCAGGTAGGTGGCGCCGCACTTGATGATCGCCAGCATGGCGGCGATCATCTCCGGCGAGCGCTTGACGCACATGCCCACGACCTGGCCGGGGTTCACCCCGGCCGCACGCAGCCGCGCGGCCAGGCCGTTGGCCAGTCCGTTGAGTTCGCGGTAGGTGACCTTGCGGTCCTGGTGGACGACCGCGACGGCGTCCGGCCGCCGGGCGGCGGCGGCCTCGAACAGTTCCTTGAGGCTCTCCGCCGGGTAGTCGGCGGCCGTCCCGTTGATCTTCGCATGGACGGCGAGAGCCTCATCCGAAAGGGTGATCTTATCCATTCGAATTCCCCAGACGTGTGTTGACGACTCTTGTGACGTGCTCTGGGTGGCTGTCCACGAAGAAATGTCCGCCAGGAATCTCTACCAACTCGCAGTGCCGCCGGGTGAACCTCTTCCAGCCGCGCATCGTCTGCCAGCTGTCAATAGGGTCGTTCAGGCTGTAGAGCGCGGTGATGGGAACGTCCACGCCGTCCGCGTGGCGGTGGTCCCATATCTCGGCGAGCCGGATCTCGCTGCGCACCGTCGGCAGGAGCAGGCGCAGCAGCCGCTCTTTCTCGAACAGCTCCGCCGGTGTGCCGCCCATTCCCTCGACGGCACCGCGGAAGTCACTTTCCGTCATTTCGTGCATGAAAGGCCGGGCCTGCGGCGAGTCCGGGCTCCGGCAGCCGGAGACGAACAGCCTGCGCGTCATTCCCGGGTACGCGGCCGCGGCCCGGTGGGACAGCTCGTACGCGAGCCGCCCCCCGAAGCTGTGGCCGTAGAAGGCGTGGCGGCGCTCCAGCCGCGGCGACAGCGCCTCGAAGACGTCGTCGACCAGCGGCTGCCACCGCTCGTAGCGGGGCTCCTTGAGGCGCCGGCCCCGGCCGGGCAGGATCACGCACACCAGCTCGACGTCGTCCGCGATCCCGTCGCACCAGTTGCGGAAGGTCTCGGGACTCCCGCCGGCGTAGGGAAAGCAGAACAGCGTGCTGGCGGGTTCCGCCGCCGCGGCCTTGAGGGTCGTCACCCACCTGTCGTCGGTCGCCGCCACGCCCGGGCCTGCTAGTCCGCTACCGCGTCGGCCGGCTTGGCGTTGCGCTGGATGCTGGCCACGATCTCGGTGAGCCGGCTCTCGGTGAACAGCTCGTCCGGCGGCAGCGAGTCGTCGCCGAACTCGCGCTCCGCGCGCTCCATGAGCTTCACCGCGCTCAGCGAGGTGCCGCCGGCCTCGAAGAAGTCGTCCTCGCCGGCCGACACCCGCAGGCCCAGCTGCTTGCACTCGTCGATGACCCACGCCAGCAGCGCGTCCGGTGCCATGCGGTCGTCCGTCTCGCTCATTTTCATCTCTCCTAGTGCACCGGGAATCGGAATCCGTTGACGTTGGTGTCGACGAAGCGGTTGTGGCCGTACTTGTCCTCGCCGGACGTCAGGACGCAGCCGAACTTGTCCAGGCTCGCCCGCGCGCCGAACTCCAGCAGCTCGTCGGAGTACGGGTAGACGCGGACCTGCGTCGGCAGGTAGCGGGAGGCGAAGCCGAGGCGCATCTTGGTGTCGCTGCTGTTCGGGTGCGACGCGTGCATGAGCGTGGACCAGAAGAGGATGAACTGGCCCTGGCGCATGACCTGGGAGACGGCCTTGTCCTCGTCGGGACGCCAGTCGGGGTCCTTCTGCAGCTGCCGGTAGTCGTAGCCGAACAGGCCGCGCTTGACGCCGTCCTTGTCCATCTGGTTGATGATCTCCGGGTTGTACTCCATGATCTTCGACTCGTCGTAGTTCATGGAGGTGTGCGTGCCCGGGATGAACTGGAGGCAGCCGTTCTCCACCGACGCCTCGGTGAAGGCGGTCCAGGCGGTGATCGTGCCGCCGAACTCGGCGTCCTCCGGCCACACGATGTGCGGGTGCTTGGCGCCGTCGACGCTGGAGAAGTTGTCGGCCTGGTGCCAGTCCGTGCCCTCGTCGCCCGGGTACTTCGGGAAGAGCTCGGTGCGCCAGCACAGCGTGTCGGGGCCCAGCAGGCTCGACACCCGGTCGACGATCTCCGGCCGGGTGACGTGCTCGGACAGGAAGTCGACGTCGAGGTGCCGGTCGTAGCTGGCCGCCAGGTTGGTGTTGCCGGACACGGTCTGGCCGTCGGCGTACACGGAGTTGCTGGTCTTCAGCAGCTTCGGCCTGGTCTGCCGGAGATATCCTTCCATTTCCTCTTCGCTGTAGAGGTCGAATGGACCGATATAACCGTCGCGGGCGAACTGCTCGAGCTCTTCGGCACTCAGCGCGAACGTTTTCGTACGAGCCATGTTTTCTCCCCGATCCTATATCGCACCCCAAGACGGCACTTGAAGCGGCATAAAGGCTGGATAATTCGGCCGCCGGCAACCCGCGGAGCAGCGCCGGAAAACTGGACGAAGAACTGAATGCGACGTTAGCTGCGGAATACGTCGATCGACAACCCCTATCCGGAGCGCGGCAACCCCTATCCGGCCAGGTGAACCGGCAGGGGTATGCGGTACGGGGGGAGCCGCGCGGGGGCGGGCGGGGCCCGCCGGAAGTTTTATGCGGAAGGCGTTACGGCAACGGCACCGGCACCGCGATCGGGGCCCGGCTCATGCGGGGTGCGGCACCGGCCCTGTGGACTCGCGGACGACGAGGGGGGTGGCGAGTTCGACGTGGAGGGTGTCGACGGCGTGGCCGGCCACCAGGCGCATCAGCAGGGAGACGGCCATCCGGCCCATCTCCTCCAGCGGCTGGCGGGCGGTGGTGAGGGTCGGGGTGACGCTGTCGCTCAGCTCGCTGTCGTCGAAGCCGGTCACGGAGAGGTCCTCGGGGACCCGCAGTCCGAGGCTCCTGGCGGCGCGGAGCGTGCCCGCGGCGGTCTTGTCGTTGAAGGCGACGATCGCGGTGGGCGGCTGCGGGTGCGCCAGCAGGGAGAGGGCGGCGCGACTGCCCTCGTCGGCGGTGGGCTCGGTGACGTTCCGGATCAGCTCGTGGTCGGGCAGAACGCCGATCTCGGCGAGTGCGGAGGCGTATCCGACGAGCCGGTTGTTGCTGGCGAGCCAGTCGCCGGGGCCGCCGAGGAAGCCGATCCGGCGGTGGCCGAGGCCGGTGAGGTGGCCGGTGAGGCGGCGGGCGCCGGCGGCGTGCGCGGCGGACACCGAGGCGACGTCCTCGGGGAGTTCGGCGCGCGGGTCGATCACCACCAGCGGGTAGTGCTGGGCGTGCAGCGTCCGGAGGTCCTCGGTGGGGCTGGGCGGCAGGACGAGGACGGCGCCCGCGAAGCCGGGGCGGCGGGGCAGTTCGAGCAGCGAGCTGCGGCTGCCCGGCGCACTGCCGCCGGCCTGGACGACCGCCTGGCGGCCGTGCAGGCCGAGCGTCTCGATGACGGACGTGACGATCGTGCCGAAGTAGTCGGTCAGCTTGTACGGGCAGGACACGAAGACCGGGAGCACGGCCGCCTCCGGGGTGCCGGGCACGGCCACTCCGCCCAGCCGCCGTTCGGCCTGCCGGACCATCTCCTGCGTGGCGGGCGCTACCGCGTCCCGCCCGTTGATCACCCGGGAGACGGTGGCGACCGAGACGCCGGCCTCGTCGGCGATGGCCCGGATGGTGACCCGTGACCCCGGCCGCCTACCCAACCGGGACAGAGCTCCGCTTCATGGCGCGGCAGTCTATAGCAGCCGCTGACGCGCCGCCGCGGCCGTCGTCCCGCCCGGGAACGGGACGCCCACCGCTGGCCAACACCCGTGCCCGGGGCGGTGGCCGGCTCACTGCCGAATCACGGGGGCGTCAGTGGCTGCCGCGTTTGCCGCAGGCATTGACTTGTCATGCGTCCGCCGGTCCGATCCCTCCGCGACATCGGGCACCTGCCGTTCCTGGCCGAGGACGACGTCCTCGGCCAGGAGGACTTCGGCCTGGAGCACTTCTCCATCCAGCGCGGCATCGACCGGGACAACAAGTCGACCGGGGCCGGGTCGCGGCGACGGACACGTGGCCCGACCGGCCGGTGACGGTGGACACCACCGACCCGCGGCTTCAGCGTGCGCGACGGGCTGTACGGCATCGGGCAGTTCGCGAAGTACCTCACGCCGGCCGACACCGGTGGAGTCCAGTGCCGCCGAGAACGGCGTGGGCAACGTCGTCCTCCGCCGGGCGGGGCCGCTGGACGGTGGTGCTCGGCAACTCCGCGGACACCGCGGAGCGGGTGACGCTCCGGGTGGGCCGCACGTCCTTCACCGCCGGCGTGCCCGCGCTCGCCTACGCGACGTACTGCCGGACCGTCTGACGCCGCACGGCGGCGTACCCCGGCACGACACGGCAACCGGCACGGCAGCCGTCGCCGAAGCCGACACGGCAGGGGTCGCGGCAGCGGTACGACGGCAGTACGGCAGCACGACGCGGCAGGTATGCGGCAGTGCCGCCTCCACCACTGCCGCGGTCACGTCAGCCCACCGCCCGCCCCGCCTTCCCACGCCGCGCGCCCCGCCGGGGTGCGCGGCCGACCGCGGGCGGCACGCGTCCGCCGCGTCCCCTGAGCCCTCCCGTAGGAACTCGGCTTCAACTCCTGTACGGACAAAGGCTTCCAGCGAGGGGTCCCGGCCGTCGTGACCGCTCAACCTGAACGCACAGGTCAGCGCATCCGGCGGGATGGATGCGAGTGGTGACGGCCTCAATTGCCAGTAAAGCTTCCTGACAGAAGCCTTGACGCGGTGTCACCGCGACCCGCAAACTCCGGTCTGCTCGGCCGAGAACACCCCACCCCCCGGCCCCCATGGAGCACATCATGCGCGTCAAACACTGCATCGCCACCGCAGCAGCACTGGGCCTCGCCGCCACCGGCGCCGTCATCAGCGGTGCGGGCAGCGCCCAGGCGGCGGGCCCGGCACTGCCGGCCCATTTCGCCGCCCCCTACCTCCAGATCGACGGCAACACCGCCAACGACATGGCGGCGGACATGAACGCCACCGGGCTGAAGAACTACACGCTCGCCTTCCTGATCCCCCGGTCCGGCTGCACCCCGTACTGGGAGGCGAGCGGCGAGGGCATCGGCGCCTACGCCTCGCAGATCAGCGCGCTCCAGGCGGCGGGCGGCAACGTGATCATCTCCTCCGGCGGCGCCGAGGGCGGCGAGCTGGCCCAGACCTGCACCTCGGTCTCCTCGCTGACGGCGGCCTACGCCAACATCGTCAACACCTACGGCGTCAACCGGCTCGACTTCGACATCGAGGGCGGCACCCTCGGCGACACCGCCGCCAACCAGCGCCGCAACCAGGCGCTCGCCGCCCTCCAGGCGCAGAACCCGGCGGTCCAGGTCGCCTACACCCTCGCGGTCGACCCGGGCGGGCTGCCCTCCCAGGAGTACAACGTGCTCAGCGACGCCAAAAGCAAGGGCGTCAATGTCGGCGCCGTCAACATCATGACGATGGACTTCGGCAACGGGCAGAACGCGCTCAACGACGCCCTGTCCGCGGCGCGCGGCACCGCGAGCCAGCTCGCCGGCCTGTACGGCATATCGACGACGGCCGCGTACAACCGCCTCGGCCTGACCCCGATCGCCGGGCAGAACGACGACAGCGAGTACTTCTCGCAGTCCGACGCCCAGACGCTGGAGAGCTTCGCCGCCACCAACGGCGTGCAGGAGCTGTCCTTCTGGGAGGTCGACTACTACGACAAGCCGACCGGCTACGCGTACTCGCGGATCTTCAACCAGATCACCGGCGGCAGCACCACCCCGCCGCCGAGCGGCGGCACCGGCCAGATCACCGGTTACGGCGGCAAGTGCGTGGACGTCGCGGGCGCCAGTTCGGCAAACGGCGCGGCCGTCCAGCTCTACGACTGCAACGGCACCGGCGCCCAGCAGTGGACGGTCGGTTCGGACAGGACGCTCAAGGCGCTCGGCAAGTGCATGGACGTGGCGTCCGCCGGCACCGCCGACGGCACGCAGGTGCAGCTCTACGACTGCAACGGGACGGCGGCGCAGTCCTGGCAGAAGCAGTCCAACGGCGAGCTGGTCAACACCGGCTCGGGCAAGTGCCTGGACGCCACCGGGCCGAGTTCCGCCAACGGCACCCGGCTGCAGATCTGGACCTGCTTCAACAGCTCCAACCAGCACTGGACGCTGCCTTCCTGACCCGCACCGCCCCTCCCCGTTCCGGCCCCCGCGCGCCCCGCGGGGGCCGGAACGTCCGCGTTTCCGGGCGCCGGCGTCCCGGGACGGCACGTGGTCACGCGACGTCCGGCGGCGGGTCACTGAAGGCGCCCGCGGCCGCGGCCACCGCGGCGGCCGTCGCGGCGCGGTCGGCCAGCCCCGGGTCCGGGGGCATGCGCAGGAGCACCAGGTGGTGGTAGAGCGGCGCGGTGGCGGCGACGAGCAGATGCCGGGCATGGGTGCGCGCGGGGATCTCGCCGCGCTCGGCGGCGCGGTGCACGAGGATCTCGAAGCGGGCGTAGCGGTCGTCCCAGAAGCGCTGCAGTGCGCGGGAGGCCTGCTCGGAGCGGAAGGAGGCGGCGATCAGGGCCGCGGTGACCGGCGGCTCGCCGGTCAGGACCGTCTGGATCTGCTGGTTGAGGGCGGCGAGGTCGCCCCGCAGCGAACCGGTGTTCTCCGGCTGCCAGTCGGCGCCGGCCGCGGCGTCGACGACGTCGGCGAGCAGACCGCCGATGTCCCGCCACCGGCGGTAGACCGTCGTACGGTGGACACCGGCACGGGCCGCAACGGCGTCCACGGTGAGGGTGTCGTAGCCGGACTCCACCAGCTCCAGGAGCACCGCCTCGATCACCTGTAAGCGGATACGCCGGGTGCGGCCGCCCGGCCGGCGCCGGGCCCCCGCGGGACCTGCGGCTTCCGATTCACTTGCTGGGCGCACATGTGTCATGACGCTATGTTAATACAACCGATGTCGCGATAAGCCGGTGCCAACTGGCGTGAACACGCACACAATGGCCGGTCCGCCCCGCCCGCCCCACCCGGCCGCCTGGCACCGTGGGCCGATCACGACCATACGTGCGCCGATCGCCGACGACCAGGAAATGGTGCGGCGCGGGCTGCGGCCGGCCCTGGAGAACCAGCCCGACGTCACCGTCGCGGGCGAGGCCGCGAACGGGGTCGCGACGCCGGCGCCGGCCTGCGAACTGCGGCCGGACACGGCCCTGGTGGACGTCCGGATGCCCGGACCGGACGGGCCGCAGGTGACCCGGCGGCTCGCGGGCGGCCCCGAGGGCGTGCGCCGCGCCCGGTGACGATCTCCCCGCCGGGGACGCGGCGGCGGAGGGCGGGCAGCGGATCGGGGAGCCGCGGGGCTCGCGGCGCTGCTCCTGCTGCCGTGGTGGGGCCGGCAGGGCTGCGGCGAGGGCGGGTTCGGCAGCGCCGGCGTTCGTCCGGTCGCGGGGGCGGCCGGGCAGGAACCGCGGGACGATCGCGTCCTGCGGCTTCGGCACCGCGAGGTGCGTGACCGCGGTCCCCGCGAGCAGCCCGGACAGCAGCCGGGCGGAGCGGACGGACACCGCGGCCCCCCGGGTGGGCGGCGCCGACGCGGGCTACCGACTACCCGTCGGCATTACCACGCGACCGACACCTCCGGTACTGCCGGGCGGAAACGTCCCCGCCGGTGGCGGAATTCATTCGTCCGAAGTGCCCCCGAGAGGGGTCATGAAGAGGGTAATCTGACGATATCTCATACCGTCGCAGTACCGACCCGGGGGGAAGCGGGCAGGTGGTGCAGCGCGCAGTCGGCCACGGCCGTACGGAGCAAGAGTCGGAGCAGGAAGCGGAGCCAGGGGTGGGGAAAGGGTCGGGGGAAGGGCCGGAGCACGGGGCACGGCACGAGGCGGGACCGAGGGCGCAGCCGGAGCCGCGGTTCGGGGAGGAGCTGCGCCGGCTGCGCGAGGCGGCCGGCATGTCCTTGCGCACGCTCGCCCGCGAGACGCAGTGCAGCCCGGCGCACATCAGCCGGATCGAGCGCGGCCTGCGGCAGCCGGGCCACGGCGTCGCCCGGCTGTGCGACCGCGCGGTGGACGCCCGCGGACGGCTGCTCGCGCTGCTGCCGGGCGACGGTACGGAGCCCGCGGGCGGCGGCTCACAGGGCGCGGACGACGTACCGGACGACTCGGCCGGCCCCGTCCCGTGGGTGCCGGACCCGCGCGACTCCGCCGCCGTCGCCGCGGCGTTCGGGGCCGCCGCCTGGCATCTGCGGGTGCTGGGGCGGCAGGTGCCCGCGCACGTCGTGCTGCCCAGCGTCGCCGAGCAGGCCCGCTCGCTGCGGGACATCGCCCTCGCCGGGCACACCCTCGACCGCACCCTGCTCAGGCTGGCCGCGCACACCGCGGAGTTCGCCGGCTGGATGGCCCAGGAGAGCGGGCGCCCCGCGGAGGCGGCACGCTGGACCGCGGAAGCGGGCCGGCTCGCCTCCCTCGGCAGATTCCACGACCTGCGCGCCTACAGCAGGGTGCGGCAGGCCGAGCTGGCGATGTACGCGGGCAGCGCGGAGACCGTGGTCGAGCTGTGCGAACGCGTGCGGCACACCCGTGAGTACGGCGTGCGGGTCCGCGCCTTCGCCGCCCAGCGCGCCGCCCAGGGCCACGCCATGCGCGGCGAGGTCGTCGCCGCCATGCGGGCGCTGGAGCAGGCCCGCGAGCTGTGGTCGGCGCAGCCGGACGAGCGGCCCGACGCCCTGCTCATCGGCTCCGCCGCCATCGGCGACCCCGGGCAGCTCGTGACGGGCTGGTGCTGGACCGACCTCGGGCGTCCCCGGCTGGCCGCCGAGCTGCTGCACTCCGCGCTGGGCCCCGCGCATCGGGTGGAGGGCCGCCGGATCCGCGCGCTGTTCGGGGCCAGGGCCGCGCGGGCGCTGGCGGAGGGCGGCGAGCTGCAGGAGGCGGTCGAGCTGGGCCGCCGCGCACTGCGGGCCACGTCCGCCACCCACTCCGCGACCGCCCGCGGTGAACTGCGCCTGCTCGCCCTGTCCTTGGAGCGTGCCCCCCGTCACCGCCCGGCCACCGACCTGGTGCGGGCGATCCGCGCGCTGCCCGGACCCGGCGACACTCCGTAGCCGGGTCTCCGCGGCCTACGCGCTTCCCCACGCGTTCGGTGACAATGGCCGCAGGGACGGCGACTGCGGTGAGGACGACGATGGCCGAGGGAGCGCGTGACGGGGCCGGGGGCCCGGCGGCCGGATGCCCCTTCTGCGAGCTGCTGGACACGCCCGGCCACCCCGCCGTGGTGGAGCGGTGGCCGGACGCGGTGGCACTGACACCGCGCGGCCCGGTGACCGAGGGCCACGTCCTGGTCGTGCCGCGCCGCCATGTGGCCGACGCGGCGGCCGACCCCGAGGTCGCCGCCGCGGCCATGCGGCACGCGGCGCGGCTGGCGGGCCGCTATCCGTCGTGCAACATCATCACCAGCTGCGGCGCCGAGGCCACGCAGACGGTCTTCCACCTGCACCTGCACGTCGTCCCGCGCCGGGACGGCGACCGGCTGGCCCTGCCCTGGGTCCCCGCCCCCCGCTGAGCGCGGCAGGCCGCGTACCGGCCCTCCGCGGCAGGGCAGCGCGCCCGGCGGCGCACCGGTCGCGGTGCTCCCGGCAGCCGGCGCTCAGCCGTCCGTCAGCACCTCCCACACCGGCGTGCGGACGACCACCGGGCGGTCCCGGTCCGCCTCCGTCGTCAGCAGCGGCATCCACAGCGTGCGCACCCCCCGGCGGTTGACCAGCCGGCAGTCGCGGCCGCAGCCGGGGCAGGCGACGCGGCCCGCGGTCAGGCCGTCCTGCGGGGCGTCGAAGTAGCCGAAGGCGTCGACGCCGCCGGACTGCTCCGGCGCGCGCAGGAACGCGTCCCAGTCCAGCGCGTCCGGCGCGCGGCCGTGCGGGGCGCAGCGCGGGCAGGGCACCCGCACCCGGGACCAGAAGTGCTCCTGCACCACCTCCGGGTCGTAGAAGCCCCAGCGCCGCAGCACCCGGGAGAGCGGGCGGGCGGGCCCGGTCGGCGCGATGCGGCTCTCGGGCGCGGCGGAGACCGGGTCGCAGTTGGTCAGCAGCACGGTCAGCCGCCGTACCTGCCCGTGGTCCGGCAGCCGGAGCAGCCCGCGGGCGGCGGCCTCCGTCAGCGGTGTCGTGCCGGGCACGCCGGGCAGCACGACCTGCGCGTCCGCGATCCTGGGCAGCCGGCCGAGCCGCACGCCCTGGGTGTGCAGCAGCATGTACGCGGCGCACATCAGCTCGCCGGCGCACCAGAAGGAGTCGGCGTAGTCGCCGGTGAGGTAGACGAGGATGCGGGAGGTGGCCTCGATCTCGCGCTGGAGCCGGGCGACGCCCTCCCACATCTGGGCCCGGGTGACCACCTCGGTGGGGTAGGAGAACTCGCACGGCGGCACCATCCGCACGGTCGTGCCGCGGTCCCGCTCGAAGGCCTCCCGCCAGGCCTCCGCCGCCTGCTGGTGCGTGCCGCGGAAGCTCAGGAAGTGCTCGGCGGGCCGGTCGTACATCCAGTAGTGCCCCGCGGGCGACGGGCCGTCCAGGGCCGGTTCCGGGAGCGGGACGCCGAACCGGGCCGCCAGGTGGCGGGCGAGCCAGGCCCCGATCGCGTCGTTGCCGAACGTGCTGCCGTGCACGGGTGCGAACTGGTGCCACGTCAGCACGTTGCGCGGCAGCGGGGTGCGGCTGACGATCACGTTCTTGCGGCGCAGCTTCGTCCACATCGTCATCGCGTCGTAGACGCCGCGCTCGTCCTCCAGTGAGGCGTCCCAGATCGTCACGTCGGTGCGGCCGAACTCCGCGCGCATCCCCTCGCGCCGGTCGGCGGGCGGCCGTACGACGCGCAGTTCGGCGCACAACGCTTCGGCGAGCGGGGCGACATGACGGTCCAGCAGGTCTTGGCCGCCGTCGGTGGCCGGTGCGAAACAGGTCAGCCTGGGCACGGTCGGGGAGCGTAGCGCGCCCGCGCGGCAGGCAACACCGCAACACCGTGAAGGCGGCGCGAACCGGCCGAGACTGGACCCATCGCGCACACCAGGAGCGCCCGCGGCCCGCGCCGCCGCGCACGCCCGCGCACAGGGGAGCACGCCATGGACACCACACCCGAGACCGGCACTGTCAGGGTCGCCGCCGCCGTCGACTTCGGCACCCACGGCACGGGCTACGCCTGGTCGGTCATCGAGCCGCTGAACGACGTCCCCGGCGAACGCACCATCGTGCGGTCGTCCTACAAACCGATCGGCAAGTACGAGATCACTCCGGCGAAGAACCTCTCCGCGCTGCTCACCGACGCGGACGGCGCTGTGGCCGAATGGGGCATCGCGGCGCGTGCCCGGTGGATCCAGCTGCTGGAGACCCAGGCCACGAAGGGCTGGGGCTACGCGACCGGCTACAAGATGGCGCTGCGCGCGGACACCGGCGAGATGGGCGTCGCCCAGGCGCTGGGCACCGCCGACATCCACGACACGGCGGCGGTCCGCGCGCTGGTGACCGGGTGCCTGGCCAAGGTGCGCGCCGCCGCCGAGGAGGAGATGTCCGGCTCCGGCGTCCTGCCCCACCAGGTGCGCTGGTGCCTGACCGTCCCGGCGATCTGGGACGAGCACGACAAGCAGCTGATGCGCGAGGCGGCCGTCACGGCCGGCTTCCCGGACGACGAGGAGCGGCTGCTGCTGGCCTACGAGCCGGAGGCCGCTGCCATCACGGCGTACCTCTCGCTGGCGCTGGCCATCGACGGCACCGGGCAGACCGACCGGGTGCCGCTCATGAAAGCCGGCACGCGCTTCATGGTGGTCGACTGCGGCGGCGGGACCGTCGACATCACCGCCTACGAATCCCTCAAGGACGGAACGATCCTGCTGGCCGAGATCGGCGCGGTCTGCGGGGGCCGGCTCGGCTCCGAGTTCCTGGACCACGCCTTCAGGACCGAGCTGCTGGCCGACCGGCTCGGCGCGGACCTGGTGTCGCGGCTGGCGACGACCCACCCCGACGAGCTGCAGCGGATGGTCGAGCAGTGGGAGCGCCACAAGGTCGACGACCTGGTCACGGTCTCCGACGGCACGACCGGCGAGCTGCGGCTCGCGGATTCGAGCTACCTGCGGGTGGAGGTGCCCGGCACGGTCTGGGAGCTGCTCGGCGAGGACCACCGGCAGCAGCTGACCGCGGCGAGCGGCCGCCGCTACCGCCTGGAGTTCACCGCCGCGGAGGTGCAGGGCGTCTACGACGGCCTGGTCGACCCGATCCTGGCGCAGATCGACAAGCAGCTGGCGGCCATGGCCAGGACCCCGGCCAAGGCCCCCGACGCGGGCGGCGCGCCGCAGGAGTACCTGCTGCTGGTCGGGGGCTTCTCCGGCAGCAGCTATCTGCGCGAGCGCATCCACCGGCGGTTCGGCGACCGCATCCGCATCCTGCGCCCCGCCCGTCATGACTGCGCCGTCCTCGACGGCGCCGTGCACTACGCCTACGACCCGGGAATGATCGCCTCCCACCAGGCCCGCTTCACCTACGGGGTGGCGCTGTGCCAGCCGTGGGAGGAGCAGGACGGCGCCGAGCGGCGCGGCGTCGTCAACGGCCAGGCGCTGTGCGGCAACCGCTTCCAGATCGCCGTCGTCCGGGGGCAGACGGTCGAGGTCGGCGAGTACGTGGAGGTGCCCGACCTGCGCCCGGTCGACCGCAGGTCCACCCAGGTGGAGCTGGAGTTCTACCGGACCAGGGACACCGCCCCCCGCTACACCGACGACACCGGATGCCAGCAGGCCGGGACCCTCATGGTGCCTGTGCCCCGCCACTTCCGGCGCAGGAGCAGCCAGGACTGCTTCACCTTGCGGATGTACTTCGGCGACACCCAGATCAGGGTCGAGATGCGCGACGACCGGACCGGCGAGATCACCAGGGGCACCGTCGCCTTCGCCCGGATGCGCTGAGTCCGCGCGACGGAGCGCACGCCACCACGCCCGGCACGGGAACCGCCCGCCGCCGGGGCAGCCGAGCACGGAAGGAGGCCCACGACGTGCACGACCACGACAGGACCGGGCCGGGATTCAGGCAGGCGCGCCACGGGGGCGCATCTGCCGGACACCGTCTGACGGATCTGCTGGGTCTGGTCGACCCGGCGGATCTGAAGGACCTCACGGAAAAGGAAGTGGAAGAGGTGCTGCGCCGACTGCTGTTCATGTTCCGCTGGCTGCTGACCGGTGGACCCAATGATGTCGAGGACAAGCTGAAACTGCTCGTCCGCTCGACCGCTGACCTGACGAAGACAGCGAAGGAGCTCGACGACAAGCTGAAGGCCGCGAACGAGGTGCTCGCCCGGCAGCAGGCGCAGCTGGCGCTGATCCAGGGCGCCTTGAGCCGGCTCCAGGACGACCAGCACGACCGGCACGCCGAACTCGGCGCGAAGTGGCAGAAGCTGCTGGGCGACCGGGAACTCGTCCGGCTGGTGGAGCAGGCCGTCACGCTCGCTCCGGGCCGGACGTGGGATCCCGCGGACCAGTCGCCGGACGCGCACTGGGCCCGGGTGCGCGACGAGGCGACGGCGCGGCGCGCGAGCGCGGAGCTGCTGATCGCGGCCGACGAGGTGGACCTGGCCGCGCTGGAGCGGCTGCTCGTCCCCGCGGGTGCGGAGGGCACGCGGGAGCGGGCCGAGGTCGCGGAACTCGCCGCCAGGGCGGCCGGGCTGCACCGCGCCGCCAGCGGGCTGAAGTACCGCCCCGCCTTCGACTTCTCGCCCCCGGAGCCGGTGGTGACGCCGGAGACCGCGATCCTCTTCTCGCCCGAGTGCGGTTACGGGCGGCGCGCCGCATACGTGGTGCTGCCCGCATACCGGCTGAACGACAAGCGGCTCACGCTGCCGACCGTGCTGACGGACCGCGCCGCCCCGGCCGGGGAGCGGACCGTGCCGGTGGTCGTCCGTACCGCGGCCGGGGGCACGGGGAGGGACACGGCATGAGCGTCATGGACCTGCGGGTGCTCGCCGAGCGGATCCCGCTCGTCGCCGACCGGGCCCTCGTGGAGATCGTCAACAGCACCGAGACCGCCGGCCACCTCGCGGACCACCGGGCCGGGGAAGGCTTCTTCCGGCGCCTGTGGTCGAAGGGCACGGGCGCGGACCGCAAGCGCGAGGTGCAGGGGACCCAGGCGCTGGCCCGCGCCCAGCGCCTCACCGTCGACCTGGTCCGCGACCTGGGCGAGCACCTGTCCTTCACCAACCTCAACGTGGCGCTGGTGTCGACCCGGCTGGACGAGCTGGCGCGGGAGACCGAGGACAGCGGCCTGCTCGCCCGGCAGAGCCTCGGCGAGGTCTCCGAACTGGCGTCGGTGGTGGCCTCGTTCATGGACATCACCTCCCGCCGGCTGGACGCCGTCGAGCAGCGCCTCGACACCCACGCGGCACTCCTGGACGTCCACGCCGCCGCCCTGCTGGAGCTGGAGCGGCGGCAGGTCCACGGCGAGCTGTGGCAGAACTCCCGGGACACGGTGGACGCGCTGATGCGCAAGTGGCGTACGTACGGGGCCTACCGCTCGCTGCCCTGGCCCGTCCAGGCGCTGCTGCTCGCCCGGCAGCTCGCCGCGGGCAAGCCCGGGGAGCACGAGGCGGCCACCGGCGACCGGGAGTGGCGCGAGCGGCTGACCGACGAGCTGCTCGCCGACCCCGGGTACGGGGAGCTGCGCGAGGCGCTGGGGTGGCGGGAGCGGCTGCCGCTCGCGGCCCTGCTCTCGCACGTGCTGGCCGGGCTGCCGGGCGCGGACGACCGGCTGATGGTCGCCGAGCTGCTCGGCGCGGGGCTGCCGCCCGGGCTGCGCCCGCCGCACGGCCCGCTCGCCCTGGTCACCGCGCGCACCCTGGAGCTCGCGGTGCTGCGGCCGCAGGAGCAGCAGGCGCACCTCATCCACCAGGCCCGTCAGGACACCTTCGCGGAGTGCCTGACCAGGCCCGGGGCGATGACCGCGCAGGAGTTCGTGCGCTGGGCGGTGGAGGAGCAGGCGGACGCGGCGCGGGCGGCCCGCGGGCGGGTCGGCCGCGGGCTCGCGCCGGGCGGACCCGGCACCCTCCCGGAGGCGGTCGCGGACGCGGTGCCGGTCCCGGATCCCGTCGGGGAAGGGAGCGTGTGATGGGCGGCGCCACGCCCGCGAAGGGCCCGGACGAGGTCGCCCCGCTCGTCGCGCGGGCCGAGGCCCTCGCCGCGCGCCCCGTGCCGCCGGTCGCCGCCCGGCGCGAGGGGCTGCAGCCGCTGCCGCTCGCGCCGCCGCCCGAGCACCGGGTGGGGCTGGTGCTCGCGGGCGGCGCGGCCAAGGGCGCGTACCAGGTCGGGGCGGTGCGCCGGCTCGCGGAGGCCGGGGTGGAGCTGACCGCGGTGGCGGGGACGAGCATCGGAGCCCTCAACGCGGCGGTGCTGGCCTCCTCCCCGGACCTGGCGGCGGGCGCGGACCGGCTCGGCGAGGCGTGGGAGTGGTTCACCGGGCGATTCGGGGCAGGACCGTTCGGTCCGGCGGACGGGACGGAGGAGGAGTTCACCGTCCAGTTCGGCAACCTGGCCCCGCGGCTGCTGCGCATGCTGTCGCGGCGCGGCGACCTCGAACGCCTGGTGCGCGCGTCCGTCGACACGGCGGCGCTGCGCACCGGAATACCGTGCCGGGTCGCGGTCTACCCGGTGGAGGCGCCGATCCCGCTGATCTTCTTCCGGCTGCGCGCCGCGCAGGCCGCCGCACAGGTGCTCCGCCGCTACCGGGGCCTGCGCTCCCGGATGGTGGAACTCAACACGCTCTCCGACCAGGAGGTGGTGGACACGGTGCTGGGCAGCGCCGCCCTGCCGCTGCTCTTCCCGCCGCGCAGCGCCGGCAGCGGCTACTACCGCGACGGCTTCCTCGGCGGCGACAACACCCCGATCCGCGCCCTGGCCGACGTCGACCACTGCGACGTGGTGATCGTCGTCCACCTCGCCCCGGGCGAAACGGTCCGCGCCGACGAGCACGACGGCCTCACCCTCCTGCAGATCCGCCCCGCCCGCCCGCTGGTCCCCCCTGGCCCCCTCGGCGGCGTGAGCGGCCCCCTCGACTTCTCCCCCGGCCGCTACCGCACCCTGCACGACCAGGGCTACCGGGACGCCGACGCCCTGATGACCCGGCTGGACGCCCTGCTGCGCGCCACCGCCGCCGTCCGCCACTCCGAACGCCTGATGGCCGAGCGCGTCCAGCGCCTGATCACCCCGCAGCCGCCCGGCACCCCTCGGCTGCGCCCGGAATCCGGCCCTGAGGAGGCCTCCGGCGGCTGAGGCGGGCCGGCCGCGCGGGGCCACGGCTCACCTGGCGCCGGGCGGGTGGCGGTACGGCGCGGGTGGGCCTCGACCAGGGCGTCCGGGGCGTCCGGCCGCTCGATGTGCGAAAGGTGGCCCACCGCGGGAACGGACTGCCACCCCGCCGGGTCAGGAGGTGCTCGCCACCGGGGCGGACGGTCCGGGCTGCGGGACGGGCTCGTACCGCAGCAGCGCGGGGGTCGTGGCCGCGGTGAGGACGAGACCCGCGAGGCAGGCGGCTCCCCCGCTGACGGCGCTGAACGCCGGTGAGACGAGGGAGCCCACCGCGCCCGCCTCGGCGTTGCCCAGCCGCGGTCCGGCCTCGCCCGTCACGAAGCCCACGGCGTTCACCCGGCCGCGCAGGGCGTCCGGGGTGCGGGTCTGCAGGATCGCCGACCGGAGGACGCCGCCGACCATGTCCGCCGCGCCGGCGAGCGCCAGCAGCGGCACCGCGAGCCACAGCGACCGCGCGAGCCCGAATCCCGCGACCGCCAGCCCCCAGCAGCAGCCGGCCGCGAGCAGCGCCCGCCCCTGGCGGCGCACGCCCGGCAGCCCGCCCGACATCGCGGCCGCGAGCACCCCGCCGGCCGCGGGCGCCGCGTAGAGCAGGCCGGCGGTCCGCGGGCCGCCGTGCAACTGCCCTTCCGCGAATGCGGGAAAGAGGGCGAACGGCATTCCGAACACCGTGTTGTTCACGTCCAGCAGCAGGATCGACCGCAATGCGGCGTGGTCGCGCACGAATCGCAGCCCCTCGCCCACCGACGCGAGCCCGGACGCCTCCGTCTTCCGCCGCGCGGGCATCGGCGGCAGCCGCAGCGCCGCATGGACGACGAACGCAAAGCTCACCGCGTCCACCGCAAAAGCCGTCCCCGCGCCCGCCGAAGCGATCAGCACCCCGGCGAGCAGCGGGCCGGCGACGATGCTCGCCTGGAAGGACATCTGCTGCAGGGCCGCGCCCTCGGTGTACCGCTCCGCCGGCAGCAGCAGCGGCATGAAGGTGCGCGACACCGGCGTACTGAGTGCGAACAGGCTCGCCTGGATCCCCGCCAGCACCAGCAGCACCCACGGCCGGCGCACGCCCAGCGCCGCCTGGAGCGCGAACAGGACCGAGACCAGCGCCGACAGCCCCGAGGTCAGGGCGAACAGCCGGCGGCGGTCGAAGGAATCCGCGAGGGACCCGCCGAAGAGGCCCAGCGCGATCGTGGGCACGGCCTCCACCAGGCTCACCGCTCCGACCGCCGCCGGGGACCGGGTCATCGCGTAGACCTGGACCGGCACCACGACGCCCGTGACCATGTTCCCCGCCGTCGAGACGGTCTGGCCGAACCACAACCGCCGGAAATCCGGCGAATCCCGCAACGGCCCGATGTCGACCAGCAGCTTTCTGGGCAGCCCCGGGGATTCCCTACCGGCCTTTCCGGTTCTCCCGCCCTCGCCG
Source organism: Streptomyces sp. NRRL F-5123 (assembly GCF_000721495.1). Lineage (GTDB taxonomy): Bacteria > Actinomycetota > Actinomycetes > Streptomycetales > Streptomycetaceae > Actinacidiphila. Next base: position 111,990 of record NZ_JOHY01000001.1, on the reverse strand, counting down.
GTCTTATCCGCCCTGTCGGCATTACCGGACTTGTCGGCCCTGTCCGGGGACGCGCCGCCGGAATCCGCCGCATCTGCCACGACCGGCACGCTATCCATGCGCCCGACGGGCGGCAAGACTGCCGGAAGGAATGCCCCGCCCGCCCTGTGGCTAGGATGCCCGCATGGCGGACAGCGACCCGGGCGACCCCACGGAGCAGAGCCTCTGGCGGCCGCTGCGCCTGCTCCAGGCCGCGATCGACGCCGACATCGCGCGGATCTACACCGACCAGCGGATCGACGGGCTCAGGCCCGCCTTCGTCATGGAGCTGCTCCGGCTGCACGCCCGCGGGCCCATGACCATCGCGGAGCTGGCCGAGTCCGTGCAGCGCACGCACTCCGCGCTCAGCCAGAAGGTCGCCGCGATGCGGAAGGCCGGGTGGGTCACCACGGTCGCGGGGGACGACGCGCGGACCCGGAAGGTCGCGCTCACCGACGAGGCCCGCCGGGTGGTCGACCGGCTGGCGGCCGAGTGGCGGGCCACCGAGGCGGCCCTCGCCGAGCTGGAGGCGGAGATCCCCTACCCCCTCTCCCGCGCCGTCGCCGACATCGAGCGGGCCCTGGAGCGCAGGAGCTTCCACGACCGGGTCGCCACCCATCTGGCGGCCGGCACCGGCATCGCTCCCGCGTGACGCCCGCGGCCGCTCCCGGCCGGTATGCGCGCGGGCCCGCCGCCATGCTACGATGAATGCGTTGCAGTTGTGGTACCCATGAACCTATGTGCGCCTGACGGAAATGTTTCCTGCAGGCGCATTAGTTTTTTCCGGCATCTCCGGATGGGGCCTCTGCCTACTGAAGGAGAAAGTCATGGCACAGGGAACCGTGAAGTGGTTCAACTCCGAAAAGGGTTTCGGATTCATCGAGCAGGACGGCGGCGGCCCGGACGTCTTCGCCCACTACTCGAACATCGCCTCCCAGGGCTTCCGTGAGCTCCACGAGGGCCAGCGGGTCAGCTTCGACGTCACGCAGGGCCAGAAGGGCCCGCAGGCGGAGAACATCGTTCCCGCCTGATTGCCGTAACGCGAAGCCGTAACGCGGAGTAGCTCACCGGGATCCGCACCGTCACGGTGCGGATCCCGGTTTGTGTTGTATCCAGGAAGGCAGACAGCCCCATGTCCCGCAGGTCCCAGAAGCCGAACGGCCGCGCCGCCGCGCCCTCGTCGGCCCCGTCGTCGCCCAGGGAATTCCGGGTGCCGGAGAACACGACGCCCGCACTTCCCGCCGTCGAGGAGTTCGCCGACCTGGACATGCCCGCGGGGCTGCTCGCGACGCTCACCGCGCAGGGCCTGACCACACCCTTCCCGATCCAGGCCGCCACGCTGCCCAACTCGCTCGCCGGCCGCGACCTGCTGGGGCGCGGACGCACCGGCTCCGGCAAGACGCTGGCCTTCGGGCTCGCCCTGCTGGCCCGGACCGCCGGGCTGCGCGCGCAGCCCAAGGCACCGCTGGCCCTCGTGCTGGTCCCCACCCGCGAACTCGCCCAGCAGGTGACGGACGCGCTGGCGCCGTACGCGACCGCGGTCAACCTGCGGCTGGCGACCGTGGTCGGCGGGCTGTCGATCACCAAGCAGGCCACGACGCTGCGGCGCGGCGCCGAGGTGGTCGTCGCGAGCCCCGGCAGGCTCAACGACCTCGTCGACCGCGGCGACTGCGTGCTCGACGACGTCCGCATCACGGTGCTGGACGAGGCGGACCAGATGACCGACATGGGCTTCCTGCCGCAGATCACCAAGCTGATCCGGCAGGTGCGGCCCGACGGCCAGCGGATGCTCTTCTCGGCCACCCTGGACCACAACATCGACCGCCTGGTGCAGCGGTTCCTGACGGACCCCGTGGTCCACTCGGTGGACCCGTCCGCCGGTGCGGTGACCACGATGGAGCACCATGTGCTCCACCTCCAGGACGAGACCGACAAGAAGACCGTCACCGCGCACATCGCGGCCCGTGACGGGCGGGTCCTCCTCTTCCTCGACACCAAGCGGTCCGCCGACCGGCTCACCAAGCGGCTGCTGTCCGTCGGGGTCCGCGCGGCCGCCCTGCACGGCGGGCGCTCCCAGCCGCAGCGCAACCGGACCCTGGAGCAGTTCCGCAGCGGCGAGGTCACCGCGCTGGTGGCCACGAACGTCGCCGCCCGCGGCATACACATCGACGACCTCGACCTCGTGGTGAACGTCGATCCGCCGACCGACCACAAGGACTACCTGCACCGCGGCGGCCGTACCGCCCGCGCGGGGGGTTCCGGCAGCGTGGTCACGCTGGTGCTGCCCGAGCAGAAGCGGGACGTCACCCGGCTGATGTCGCACGCCGGCATCCGCCCCCGGATCGCCCGCGTCACGTCCAGCGACGCCGAGCTGGCCGAGATCACCGGGGCCCGCGTGCCGTCCGGCACGCCGGTCACGATCGAGGTCCCGCAGCCCCCCGCCCCGGCCAAGTCCCGCCCGCCGCGCAAGCCCGCCGCGAGGTCGGGCGGCCAGTCCGGCGGCAGGTCCGGCGGCCAGTCCGGGGGCAGGTCCGGCGGCCAGTCCGGGGGCAGGTCGGGTGCCAGGTCCGCCGGCCAGTCCGGCACCAAGGCCGCAGCCCAGCCCGGACGCCGCCGCTCCGCGGCGAGCACCGCGGCGGGCGCCGCAGCCGCAGGCACGGCCACCGCGCGCAAGCCGGCCGCAGGCGCCGGAGGCCGGGCGTCCGCCCAGGGCGCCGGCGCCGCGTGCGGTGCGTCGCAAGGCGCCGGATCGGCCTCGTAGTGGGCCTACTCGGTCGATGCGGCAACGCAGCGAGGTGCCGTGCCGGGCGTCGCAAGCCGGTGGAACCCTCCCGGTCACAGCACTAGCGTTGCCCGGCATGACAGCCACCGAGACGGACATCACCGAGGAACTGATCCGGGAGCTGCTGCGCGAGCAGCGTCCCGACCTCGCCGACCGGCCCATCGTGCTCGGGGCGCGCGGATGGGACAACCAGATCTGGCGGCTGGGCGACGACCTGGCCGTACGGCTGCCCTGGGCGACGCAGTCCGCGGACGAGCTGCTGCGCAAGGAGCACGCCTGGCTGCCCGGGCTGGCCCCGGGCCTGCCGCTCCCGGTCCCCGTCCCGCAGCACCTGGGCGAACCCTCCGCGCGCTTCCCGCGCAGCTGGATCGTCACCACGTGGGTGCCCGGCGAGCCCGCCGACCGCGCCCCGGCGACGCGGGCCGCGGAGTCCGCCGACGCCCTGGCCGCCTTCCTGACCGCCCTGCACCGCCCGGCCCCCGAGGGCGCGCCCGCGGGACGGGGCCGCGGCGGTCCGCTCTCGGCCGCCGCCGAGCACGTCGAGGGCGCGCTCGCCTCGGCCGCGGAACTCGGCCTGGTGGACGCCCCGGACGCGATCCGGGCGGTCTGGGAGGACGCCGCCGCGGCGCCCGAGTGGGCGGGCCCGCCGATGTGGCTGCACGGCGACCTGCACCCGGCCAACGTACTGACCGCCGACGGCACCTTCTGCGGCGTGATCGACTTCGGCGACCTCTTCGCGGGCGACCCCGCCTTCGACCTCGCCGCCGCCTGGATCCTGCTCCCGGACGGCGCCGCAGACCGCTTCCACGAGGCCTACCGGCCCTCCCCCGACCCGGCGATGCTGCGACGGGCCCGCGGTCACGCGGTGGCGCGCGCCCTGATGTGCCTGCACATCGGTCATGCCGGCGACCACGGGCGCCTTGGCGGCAAGTCCACCTGGGGCCCGCCCGCGCGCGCCGCGCTGCGCCGGCTGGCCGCCGGGTAGAACGGGTCGCCCGGGTCCCCGGCCCGCGCCGGGGCCCCGGGGTTCCCGGTCGTCGTCAGCCGAGCGACCAGGTCTGGTTGCTGCCGCCGTTGGCGTCCCACTGCTCGACGAGGGCGCCGTCCGCCGTCGATCCGCCGGCCACGTCGGCGACGAGGCCGCTGCCGAGGTTGACCAGGACGTAGGAGGAGCCGGACGGTGACGTGTAGCCGCCGGCGGCCTGGAGGACCCAGCGCTGGTCGGCCGCGCCGTCCGCGCCGCGGATGTCCAGCCGGGTGCCGGCCGCGGTGGAGCCGCCGGGTACGTCCAGCTGCTTGCCGCTGCCCACGCCGGTCACGGTGTAGGTGCTGCCGGCGACACGGTGCAGGGTCCACTGCTGGTTGGTGCCCGAGTTGGCGCTCCACTGCTCGACGGCTGAGCCGTCCGCGGTCGCGGCGTCCTTGACGTCGAGGCGCTTGCCGCTGCTCGCGGCGGTGATCCGGTACGTGCCGTCGGCGGGGTTGCTCGTGCCGGTCCAGGTGCCGGCGGCGGTGTCGAGGGTCCAGGAGTTCTGCCAGGAGACCGCCGCCGTGCCGCCGCCGAGGGTCAGCGGCAGCCACACCTCGGGCGACGAGCCGAGGTCGGAGGTGGTCCAGCGGTCGGCGGCGAAGACGTACGCGGTGCCGCCGCTGCCCGCCACCGGGATCACGTTGGCCGTCTGCGAGTTGTAGGTGTGGGTGCCGACCGGCGCGACGGGACGGAAGGCGGACCAGGTGCCGGTGAGCGAGGTCGCGGTCGCGTAGACGTTGTCGTTGGTGGACCAGCCGGTGAGGCTGGAGCCGAAGAGGTAGTAGCGGCCGTCCGCCTTCACCATCGCGGGGGCCTCGTAGTCGCCGAAGACGTGCACGGACGACGTGACGGAGAGGTAGTCGGCCGACAGCCGGTCGATCCGCAGCCCGTTGGCGCGGTCCTCGGTGAGCAGGTAGGCCGAGCCGTCGGTGTCCTGGAAGAGGCCGATGTCGCGGCTCTGCTGCCCCAGCGGCTGGAAGCTGCCGCGGTAGCTGTACGGCCCGCAGGGCGTGCTGCTGGTGGCGACGCCGACCTTGGCCTCGCCGTAGGAGCTGCTGTCGATGTGCAGGTACATCACGTACGTGCCGGTGGAGGCGTTGAAGAGCACCTTGGGGCGCTCGACGACGCGGTTCGGGCCGAGGTCGCCGCTGCTCTGCCGGGTCAGGGCGTCGTTCTGCCGGGTCCAGTGCGCGAGGTCGGCGGAGCTGTAGCAGGCGACGGACTGGAAGGCGGCGTTCGAGGACGACTCCCCCGCCTTGTTCTCGCCGAAGCCGTACCAGGTGGAGCCGGCCTTGACGATGCCCAGGCCGTGCAGCTGGAGTGCGTTGCCTCCGGTGTCCTGCCAGGCGGCGCCCGGGGTGAACGTCGCCGTCCCCGCAGCCGCGGCGGGGCCCGCGCCGGTGACGGCGCCGCCCGTCACCGCGACCAGGGCCACGACGAGCGGCAGCCACAGCCGGCGCAGGGCCGTCCGGACGCGGGACCAGGGCAGGGACGGGGACGGGGTGGACGGTGTGCGCAGAGCCGGTGGGGCGGACATCGCGTCACCTCTCAGGGAGTCGAAGCGGGATGGACCACGCAGGTTTGCGTAACCATCTGGCACGCGGTGGGTGTCCTCGGCCCTCCCGGGAGCGCCAAGTCCTCCCGCACCGGCGGCCCGCCACCGCGCCGGGCGCGGCGGCGGACGGCCGGCAGGTCAGTCCTTGACGGCGCCCGCCGTCACCCCGGCGGCGACGTAGCGCTGGGCCAGGACGAGCAGCACGGCGGCCGGGACGGACGCCACGACGGCGGTGGCCATGATGGCGTTCCACTCCTGGTTGTTGTTGCCGATGTACTTGTAGATGCCGAGCGTGATGGGCCGCATGCTGCCGCCGCTGTCGAGGGTGTTGGCGAAGACGAAGTCCGACCACGCCCACAGGAAGCTGAACAGCGAGACGGTGACGACGGCGTTGCGGCTGACGGGCAGCACGACGGAGGTGAAGGTGCGCCAGACGCTCGCGCCGTCGATCCTCGCCGCGGCGATCAGCTCGTCCGGGATGCCGGACATGAAGGCCGCGAAGATCATCACCCCGAAGGGCACGGCGATGGTGGAGTCGGCGATCACCAGGCCCCACCAGGTGTCCATGATGCCGAGGTCGAGGAAGATCCCGTAGAAGCCCATCGCCATGACGATGCCCGGGATCATCTGGGCGACCAGCAGGAGCAGCCCGACCGCCCCCGCCCCGCGCGGGCGCAGCGTGGCCAGCGCGTAGCCGGCCGGGGCGGCGAGCGCGAGGGTCAGCGCGACGGTGCCGAGGCCGATCAGCAGGCTGGTGCCCAGGTTGGGCAACTGGTCCTGGACGACGGCCCGGTAGCCGCTGAAGGTGGCGTGCAGTGGCAGCAGGTCGGGCGGGTCCTTGCGCATGTCCTGCTGCGGGGTGAGCGAGACGTTGATCATCCAGTAGACCGGGAAGAGCATGATCGCGGTCAGCACGACGCCGATGGCGGTGTACCGGCGGGAACGCCGGGCGCGGGAGGTCACGCCAGCCTCCTCTGGACGCGGATGTAGAACAGCCCGAAGAACAGGGCGATCAGGATCAGGATGTTGCCGACCGCGGCGCCGGGTCCGAACTCCGGGAGCAGCGAGCCGAATCCGAAGCGGTAGGACCACGTCGCGAGCGTCGACGAGGAGTCGCCGGGCCCGCCCTTGGTCATGATCCAGATCAGGTCGAAGACCTTGAGCGTGTAGATCAGCCCCAGCAGCAGGGTGATCGCCGAGACCGGCCGCAGCAGCGGGAAGGTGATCCGCCGGAACTGCTGCCAGCCGCTCGCCCCGTCCAGGCTCGCGGCCTCGTACAGCTCGGCCGGGATGTTCTGCAGGCCGCTGTAGAGGATGACCAGGTTGAAGGGGATGCCGATCCAGATGTTCGCAATGATCACGGAGGTCAGCGCCCAGTGCGGGGAGGCGAGCCAGGCCACCGGGTCGACCCCGGCGAAGTGCAGGGCGTAGTTGACGACCCCGGACTCGCTGTTGAACATCCAGGACCAGGTGGACGCCGACACGATCAGCGGCAGCAGCCACGGGACGAGGAACAGCGCGCGCAGCGTCGGCGCGAGGCGGAAGCGCCGGTTGAAGAACACCGCGAGCGCCAGGCCCAGGACGTACTGGAAGAGGATCGACACGACGGTGAAGACCATCGTGTTGCGCAGCGTGCCGGCGAAGGCCGGATCGTCGACGACCTGGCGGAAGTTGTCGAGCCCCGAGTAGGGCGCGCCGCCCTGGACGAAGGAGCGGACGGTGTAGTGCCGCACCGACAGGTCGACGTTGCGGTACAGCGGGTAGGCGTAGAAGGCTCCCAGGTAGGCGACGACCGGGGCGATGAACGCCCAGGCCACCAGCTGGGAGGGGTTCGCCCCGCGCCGGCGGCGCCGGGCGGGCTGTCGGTGCGGGCGGGCTCCGGCCGGCTCCGTCCCGGGGACGGCCGGCCGGCGCTCCAGGCCGCCGGCGCGGGTGGTGACCATGCGTGTGACTCCTCGGTCTGCCGTCGCGGCTCAGCTCTGGTGGTTCTTGACGGCTTGCTGGGCCGCGGAGAGGGCGTCCTGCGGGGACTTGGCGCCGGACAGCGCGCTCTGCACCGCCGTCCACAGCTGCTCGGAGATGACGGGGTAGCGGGTGCCGAGCCCGTCGCTCGTCCGCCCGCGGGCCGAGGCCAGGGCGGACACCCACGGCTTGAGTCCGGGGTCGGCGGCGACCTGCTGGCCCTGGACCGCGGCGACCGGCGCGACGTAGGACAGCGTGGTGTCGGTGCTGAGGTAGTTGGCGTTGCTGGTCAGGCACTCGACGATCTTCTTGTCGACGGGGTAGCGGCTGTCGTCGTCCTGCACGGGGACGGTGACGAACTCGCCGCCGGTCGGCACCGGCGCCGCACCGCCGTTGATGCCGGGGATGTTGATGATCCCGTAGCCGAAACCGGCCTTCTTGGCGTTGGCGAGCTGCCAGGTGCCGTTCTCGCCGAAGGCGTACTGCCCGGTCGCGAACTCCTGCCACGCGGTGGTCTGGGTGTTGGTGAGCACGTCCTTGGGGGCGAGGCCCTTGTCCACCCAGTCCTTCCACAGCGTCAGCGCCTTCACCCCCGCAGCGCTGTCGAGGCTCTTCAGGTCCGCGCCCGATCCCCAGTACCAGGGCAGGAACTGGAAGCTGCCCTCCTCGGTGCCGATGGCGCCGAAGCTGATGCCCTTGGAGCCGGCGGCCTTGACCTTCTCCAGGGCCGCGGTGAGCGAGGCCCAGTCGGTGATCGACGCGGGGTCGACCGCGGCCTTCTTCAGGATGTCGGCGTTGTAGTACAGCGCCAGCGTGTTGGCGCCGATCGGGACGCCGTACGCGGAGCCGTCGACGACACCCGCGCCCACGATGTTCTTCTGCATGGCGGCGGTGTCGAGGCCGACGTCGGTGGTCTTGTTGAGGATCCCGGCCTCGGTGAGGGTGGAGACGATGGGGTTGTCGACCAGCATCACGTCCGGCAGGTTGCCCTTCTGCCCCGCCAGCAGTGCCTTGTTGTTCAGGTCCGTGGTGTCCATCGCGGTCCGCTTGACGCTCACCCCGGCCTGCTTGCCGCAGGAGGTGACGAGCTTCGCCCAGGCGTCGGTGGGGCCGAACTGCGGGTAGGGGTCCCAGAAGGTGTACGTGCCCGAGGCCGCGGAGGAGGAGCCGCCGGAGCCGGAGCCCCCGCAGGCGCTGACGCCGGTCAGTGCGAGCGATGCCGCGGCCGCGGCGACGAGGGCGGTGCGCGAGTGTCTCATGGTCGTGTCGTCCTTGACTTTTCCGAGGGCCCGGCGGCGGCTGTCGGGCTGCCGCCGGGGAGGGGTGGGAGGGGCGTGGGAGGGGTGGCCGGCTGCCGGGTCATCCGGTGGGGCGCTCCGCGGGCTGCCCGGTGGGGATCCAGACGCGCATGCTGCCGTCGCGGCGGTTGGCCCAGGCGTGGTAGGGGACGGCGGTGAGCGCCACGGGCTCACCGGCTTCCGCGCCGGCGCCGTTGTCCGCCTCCCGGTAGGGCCACCACGCGGAGCCGGTGGCGGCGCGGACGGCGGGCCTGCGCCCGGTGGCCCGGACGGTGACGACACCGCCGAGCAGGTCGGGGCGTTCGGCCGCGGTCAGCGGGTGGGAGAGGTCGAGCACCAGGTCGTCCAGGCCGCCGCCGTCCTGGTCGGCCTGTTCGAGGCAGTAGACGAGCGGGCCGCGCTCGATGGCGACGCAGCCGCGTACCGCGTCCGCCCGCGGGTCGGCGGCCGTACGCCGTACGTCCAGCCGGAGGTCCAGCACGACCTCGTCGCCGGGCGCCCAGGCCCGCTCGACGCGCAGCCAGCCGTCCTCGACCGCGGGGTGCACCGGCGGCTGCCCGGCCACGGTCACCGAGAAGTCGCGGCACCACTGGGGGATGCGCAGCGAGAGCGTCCAGGGCCGGGCGGCCGCGGCTGCGTCACCGTCGGCACCCTCACCGTCGATTCCCTCCACGGTGACCGCGATCGTGCCGTGGTCCGGGTAGGCGGTGTTAACGCTCACACTCAGGGCGGTGCCTGCGGCGTCCACGGTGTAGCGGCCGGTGGCGTACTGGTGGAGCTGGAGGCCGGTGGCGCTGCCGGTGGCGATGTAGTGCTCCAGGCCGGCCAGCAGCCGCATGACGTTGGGCGGGCAGCAGGCGCAGCGGAACCAGCGGGTGCGGCGGGCGGACTGGTCGCCGCCGGTGTCGGTGTGGCCGTCGCGCACCTGCAGCGGGTTGACGTAGAGCCAGCGGTCGCCGTCCAGCGACACCCCGGCGAGGAAGCCGTTGAAGAGGGTGCGCTCGATGAGGTCGCCGTAGCGGGCGTCGCCGGTGAGCAGCGCCATCCGCCAGCTGTAGTGCACCGAGGCGACGGCCGCGCAGGTCTCGCAGTAGGCGCGCTCGGTGGGCAGTTCGTACGGGTCCCCGAACTCCTCGTGGTGGTGGTGCGCGCCCAGGCCGCCGGTGATGTGCGTCTTGGTCGCCACCATCGCCGACCAGAGCCGCTCGCACGCCGCGCGCAGCTCCGCGTCCCCGGTCTCCGCGGCCAGGTCGGCGGCCGCCGCGAGCAGGTAGAGCTGGCGTACGGCGTGGCCCTCGACGTTCTCCTGCTCGCGCAGCGGCACCCGGTCCTGGCAGTACGCCTCGCCGCCGAGCACGCCGTGGCCGTGGCGGTCGACGAACCAGCCGGCCAGGTCGAGGTAGCGGCGCTCGCCGGTCTCGCGGTAGAGCTCGACGAGCGCGGTCTCGACCTCGGGGTGGCCGTCGAAGCCGTCGAGCGGCTTGCCCGGGCCGAAGGTGGCGTCGATCTGGTCGGCGAACCGGACGGCCACGTCGAGCAGTTCGGTGCCGCCGGTGCTGCGGTGGTGGGCGACGGCGGCCTGGATGAGGTGGCCCGCGCAGTAGAGCTCGTGGCCCCAGCGCAGATCGGCGTAGCGGGCGCCGCCCTTGCCCGCCTGGACCCAGGTGTTGAGGTAGCCGTCGGACTCCTGCGCCGCGGCGACGAGGGCGACGATGCGGTCGACCTCCTTCTGCAGGGCGGCGGAGTCGCCGGCGCCCGGCGCGCCCGCCGGGCTCTGCTGGCCGAGCTGCCAGGCGGCGGCCTCCAGCCACTTGTAGACGTCGGAGTCCATGAAGGGGTAGTCGCCCTCGAAGGCGCCCTCGGCGGCGCCGGCGACCAGCCGCAGGTCGTGCAGGTTTCCCGCCGACTCCAGCAGCCCCGGCCCCTGCGGGATGCTGACCGTGGCGTTCACCGTGCGGCGCGCGTGCCAGAAGCCGCCCGTGATCGCCGCGCCGACGGCCGGCGACAGGGCCGAGCGCGCCTCGGCGCCGGGACGTACGGGTCCGCGTGGGACGGGTATCCGGCGGGTGCGGGACATGGATCTCCCCGGGTGGTGGTAGGTGCGGCGAGGGAAAGCGGGGGCACGGGCGGGGTGGACGGCCAGGTCACCGGCCCGCGCGGTGGCGTTTCCTGCTGTGCGCAAAGGTTTTCTTGGCCGGTAACCTAGGGCGACGCGCTGGACGCGTCAAGGCTGTGAACAACAGGAAAAGGATCCCGTCTCCCGGCCGTCCGAGAGGCACCTGACGGGACGTGAGGCGCCCGCCGGTGCGGCGCGGGAGGCGGCGCCCCCGGCGGTGCGCGTTCCCCGGGCTTGGGGCATGCGCCGGGTGCTGGCAGGATGAGCGCTGCCGTGGAACGAGCAAAGGATTGCCTGTGACTGAGACCGATCGTCGTCCCGCCGCCGCCGGACGCGTGACGCTCACCGATGTCGCCGCGCTGGCCGGGGTCAGCGTCGGCACCGCCTCGAAAGCGCTGAGCGGCAACGGCCGGATGCGGCCGGAGACACGGGAGCGGGTGCTCGACGCCGCGCGGCGGCTGGACTTCCAGCCCAACGAGGCCGCGCGGATCCTGCTGGCGGGGCGGACATGGACCGTCGGGCTGGTCACGACCGACGGCATCGGCCGCTTCAGCACCCCCGTGCTGCTCGGCGCCGAGGACGCGCTCGGCGCCGGCAAGATCTCCGTGCTGCTGTGCGACACCCGCGGCGACGCGATCCGTGAACGCCACTACGTCCAGACGCTGCTGGCCCGCCGGGTCGACGGCATCATCGTCACCGGCCGCCGCACCGACCCCCGCGACCCCCTCCAGGGCCTGCACGGCGTCCCCACCGTCTACGCCCTGGCCCCTTCCACCGACCCGGCCGACATGTCCGTGACCTCCGACGACGAGGGCGGGGCCCGGCTCGCCGTCGAGCACCTCATCGCGTCGGGCCGCCGCCGCATCGCCCACGTCACCGGCCCCGCCCACCACGCCGCGGCCAGCCACCGCGCCCGTCTGACGCAGACCCAGCTCGCCGATGCCGGCCTCGAACTCTCCGGCGGCCGCGTCCACTTCGGCGACTGGAGCGAGGCGTGGGGACGCCGCGCCGCGCAGGCCGTCCTGCGCACCGCGCCCGGCACGGACGCCTTCTTCTGCGGCAACGACCAGATCGCCCGCGGCGTCACCGACACCCTCCGCGAGAGCGGCCACCCCGTCCCCGAGGACATCGCCGTGATCGGCTACGACAACTGGGACACCATGGCCCTGGCCTCCCGCCCGCCCCTGACCACGATCGACATGAACCTCACGGAGATCGGCCGCATCGCCGCCCTCCGCCTTCTCGACGCCATCGACGGCCGCCCCTCGGAGGGACCGCGGACGGTGCCGTGCAAACTCATCATCCGCGAGTCGACCTGACCCCGGGCCCGGCCCGCCCGCGCTCCTGCCCCCACGGCGGGCTTGCCCCTGACCCGTGGGGCAGGGATTAGCGTCCGGGCATGAACGCGACGCATCGTCTTGTCAGACTGGCCCGCCGCCCCGAAGGGCTGCCCGTGGCCGGTGACTTCGAGCTGGTGGAGGAGCCCTTGCCGCGCCCCGGGGAGGGGCAGGTGCTGGTCCGCAACACGCACTTCCTGGTCTTTCCGGGGCTGCGCACCCTCATCGGGGGTGAGACCCGCGATGTCCCGCTGCCGCCGCTGCATGCCGGGGACGTGCTGTTCGGGCCCGCGATCGGGGAGGTGGTGGACGGGCCGCTGGAGAAGGGGCGGCTGGTGATGCACTTGCAGGGGTGGCGGGAGTACGGGGTGCCCGCCGCCGCCGAGTGCCGGGTGCTGGACGGGGGGCTGCCCGATCCGGTGGCGTACCTCGCGCAGGGCTCCGCGGCGTACGGTGCGCTGACCCGGCTGGCGCCCGTGCGCGAGGGCGACACGGTGCTGGTCACCGGTGCCGCCGGCGCGGTGGGCACGCTCGCGGGGCAGACAGCCCGGCTGCTGGGTGCCGCGCGGGTGGTCGGCAGCACCGGCTCGCCGGCCAAGGCCGAGCGGCTGCGGCGGGAGCTCGGCTACGACGCCGCCGTGCTGCGCGGGGCGGGGCCGTTCGGGGAGCTGCTCGCCGAGGCGGCGCCGGACGGGGTCGACGTCGTCGTGGACACCGTGGGCGGCGAGCAGCTGACGGCTGCCGTCCTCGCGGCGAACCGCGGTGCCCGGATCGCCCTGGTGGGGGCGCTGGACGGGCAGCTGGACCCGGACCGCGCGGGCGGCAGCGCGCCGGCCGTGCTCGACACCTACCGGCTGCTGACGCGGAGCGTCACCGTCGCCGGTTACAACGGCGTGGACCACCAGGACGTCGAGGCGGAGTGGGAGGAGCGCTTCGGGGAGTGGCTGCGGGCGGGCGCGATCCGCTTCCCGTACACGCCCGTCCGCGGAATGGAGCGCGCCCCGGGGGCGTTGCCCGCTTTGATCGCCGGGGAGTCCTTCGGGGCGGCGGTGGTGGAGTTGTAGGTCGCGGCAGGGCGGAGCGGGCATGCGGATCGGCGAGGCGGCGGCTGCGGCCGGGACGACACCGCGGGCGCTGCGCCTGTACGAGGCCCGCGGGCTGCTCCCGCCCCCGCCGCGCAGCCCGTCGGGCCAGCGGGAGTACGGCCCGGAGGAGGTGGCCCGGGTCGTCGTGATCCGCGAGCTGCTGGCCCTGGGCCTGACGCTGGAGGACGTCCGGCGGCGCGCCGACCGGCTGGACGCACTCACGCAGGACCCGCCCCGCGAGTGCTGCGGGGACGGCGGCTTCAGCGACGTCGTGGCCGGGCGGCTGGCGGCCCTGGACGCGGAGATCGCCCGCCTCACCCGCCTGCGGCAGGACCTGGCCGCGGCGGCGGCGGGCGCCGGAGGGCAGTCCGCACCGCGGTGACCCGTGCCGCGGACCTGGGGCAGGCAGGTCCGCGGCACGGGGCGTCGGCCGCCCGGTCAGGCCAGGCCGTCGAGGAGTTCGGCGAGGGCGTCCAGGTCGCGTACGACCCACGAGGACACCGACATCACCGCGAGATTGTCGACCAGGGACGTCACCGTCGCGATCGGGACGCCCGCCGCGAACGCGGCCTGCATCTCCATGGCCGTGCCCATGCTCAGCGTGCGGCCGGGAAGGTAGGCGACGCACAGGTCGCACGCCGCCGCCTCCCGTGTCATCGCGTTGAACGTCGCCCGCAGCGACGCCAGTTCCGCGGGCAGCGACCCCAGGTCGAGAACGGGGGGCGGGTCGCTCATGAGCTTGCCGACGAGCGCCAGGGTCTCCGGGTCGGCGAGCCGGCGGGTGACCTCGGTGCTCGGGTCGAAGCACTCCGCGGCGGGGAAGCGGGCGCCGACCAGGGCCGCGATCTGCTCGCGGTAGGACTGGTCGTCGGTCCGCAGGCCCTCGTTGGAGCCCTGGATGGTCCCGGCGACGAAGACCCGTCGCAGGTGGATGCCGTGTCGGTTCGTCATGCGTCCTGCAGGCGGTAGTCGGGGAGTTCCGTCCGGTGGTCGGCGATCTTCTGGTAGACCTGCGCGGCGGACACGAGGTGCTCCTCGATGTCCTGGCGCCCCAGGCCCGTGGTGCGTTCGAGGTCCGTCCAGACCGCTTCCGCCGCCGCGCCGCCGCCGTTGGGGGTCGCCACGCCCTGGCCGGAGCGCAGCCAGACGTCCCGGGCGGAGAACTCGCACTCGGCGAAGCCCTTGAGCGGGATGATCGCCTCGGCCGTCACCGCCGCGCCCGCCGTGTCCGTCACGATGGCCCGGATCGACACGCTGTTCTGCTCGGGATGGGTGAGCAGCGCGAGCATGTCGGCGGAGAACACGGCGAAGTCGAAGCGGTTCTCGGAGCGCAGCGTGAAGTGCCGGCTCAGGAAGTGCGCGCCGTTCTTCACGCTGTACTTCGAGTAGCTCAGCCGGATCCGGTAGCCCTCGCCGGACGACCGGTAGACCGCCGCGAGCCGCGCGGGGTGCTCCCCGCCCTGCTCGTCCCGCCGCACCGGCGCCGCGTCGACCTCGACCTCGGAGTGGCCGCGCCGGACCTCGTCGGCCGGGAAGACGATCGGCGTCAGGTGCATGAGGTACGGGTCGAGGACGACGACGGCGCCGCCGTCCTCGAAGACCGCGGCGATGTGCCGCATGTCCTGGAGGATCGCGGCCTTCGGGGCGCCGAGCGCCGCCGCCCGCTCCGCGACGTAGAGCGTCTGGTGGATGCACGCCACGCCGTGCCGCGGGTCGGGGTCGCTCTTGTCGTACCAGTGCAGGTACTCCGTCGCGCTGTTGTACGGCACGCCCCGCAGCACCGATTCCAGGGCGGCGGCGTACGGGTCGGAAGTCGGCGTCACGTGAATCGCTCCTCCAGCACGGTGGTGTCGGGGCTGTCGGCGAAGACCATCGACCGCAGCTCCTTGCGGCGCACCTTCCAGGTGGACGTCCGCGGGAGGCGGTGCCAGGGGATGAACACCGGCGCCGCCATGTCCGGCAGCCCGCGCGCCACCTCGGCCCACTGCTCGGCGCCGAGGTCGGGCCCGTCGAGGCTGATGACGGGGACGGGGGCCTGCTCGCCCCGGGTCAGGACGATGACCTCGACGGCGTTGTCGATCCGCTCCAGGAGCTTGCTCTCCAGCTCCGTGGCGCTGCCGCCCGGGATGGCGTCCACCGCGCGGTCGACGAAGTGGATGCGGCCGAGGGCGTCCTTGTAGCCGACGTCACCGGTGTTCCACCAGTCGCCCTTCCACTTCTCGGTCCAGCGGTCGGTCTCGCCGACGTAGTCGACGCAGATCGACTTGGCCTTCGCGAACATGACGCCGACCTGGCCGCGCTTGACGGGCCGTCCGGTCTCGGGGTCGGCGGCCTTGACGCTCACCAGCCCGGGCCACGGGTTGCCCATCATGTTCATGTCCCCGCCGGCGGCGGCCCGGCGGTTGATCTGGCCGCGGGTGTAGCCGAAGCCCGCCATCGGCCCGACCTCGCTCTGGCCCCAGCTGTGGCCCCACAGCAGGAAGCGGCGCTTGGAGGCGTTCACGAAGGGCCGGGCGATCGACGGGTGCATCAGGTCGAAGGTGTTCATGTAGTACCGGACCCGCGCGAACAGCTCCGGCCGCCTGCGTACCAGCGGCACCCAGGCCTGGAAGACGTTCGGAGTGGCCTCGATCGTGGTCGGCTGCACCCGCTCCAGCAGCCGCTCGACGTCCTCGGCCTCGTGGCTGCTGGCGATGAGCAGCGCCTTGGGGGCCCACCGCAGCTGCGCCATGGCCCAGGCGTACGCGCGCGAGTGGGCGAACGATATGGAGCTGAGGCAGATGTCCTTGGGCCCGTTGACGGCGATCGGCATCGGCAGCAGTTCCAGCTTGGTGCCGGCCCGGCAGGAGTCCGCGGTGTGGGCGACGAGCTTGGGCGTGTTCGTCGTGCCCGAGGTGTGCGTGATCATCATCAGGTCGCTGTCGGCCTTGAGGTCGAGCGCGGGCACGGGGCTGCCGCCCAGCCCGTCGAGCGTCGGCAGGCCGGCTCCGGTGTCCCCGGCGCCGCCGTCGATCAGCACGGTCTTGCCGAAGGACACCAGGTCGACGCCTGCGCGCTCGGCCGCCTCCAGCACCTGGGCGGTGACCAGGGTGACCGCGGGGTCGAGCCGCGCGAGCATCTCGCCGAGGTGCTCGGGGTAGTTCGCGCCCGAGATCGTCGCCGCGGTGGCCCCGATGCGTGCGGCGGCTGCCGCGAGCAGGACCATGTCGAAGTGGTTGCGCTTGACGACGGCGATCCGGTCGCCCTTGCGCGCGCCGGCCGCGTACAGCCGGCCGGACATCTCCCGCACCAGGCCGGCCAGCGCGGCGGCGTCGTACTCGGTGCCGGCCTCGGGTGCGATGTCGAACGGCCGGTCGAGGATCATGGTCGTGGTACGTGACTGCTCGGCGTGCCAGTCGAACAGCAGGCCGAGGTTCTTCGGCGGTTTCTTCATGGGATGTCCTCAGACCGCGAAGGAGATGACGAAGGCGGCGACGGCGCAGGCGAGGAATCCCAGGCAGTTGACCCAGAACTCCTGCTTGGTGAACCGCGCCCGGATGTGCGCGATCGACGCGCACAGGAAGTAGACGATCACACCGACGTTCGCGCTGAAGCCGATGCCGTCGTGCTTGATGCCGACCAGCAGGCCCACGATCGCGAGGGTCTTCACCACCAGGAGCACCCACCACCACTCCCGCGGCAGCTTGACTCCCTCGAGACAGGCCTGGATGAACGGGAGCGGGCGCACGGACAGCAGGACGTCCGATGCCAGCAGGACGGCCAGCGCGATCTGCGGCCACGAGGGGCTGGGACTGAGGTGCATTCTCGTTCCTTAGGTGAAAGGGGGTCGGCATCTGCCGGTGGCGCCGGGATCCCTCCGGCCGGGGGTGCCGGCGGCCGGAAGGCGGACCTTCAGGCCGGCGGCGGCTGGCTGCCTGTCACGCGCCGTCCGGCTGCTGCCCGAACTCGCCCAGCAGGTAGCCGACGAGCGCCTCGACGGTGGGGTGGTCCCAGGCGACGGTGGGCTCGACGATCAGGTCGAACTCGTCCTCGATGTCGCCGCACAGGCTGAGTGCGGCAACCGAGTCCAGGCCGTAGCCGGTCAGCGGCTCGGCCGGGTCGATCTCGGCGGCGGGCAGCCGGGTGTAGGCCGCGACGCGGCCGATGAGCCAGCCGGCCAGCGACTCGGCCGTGTGCGGCTGCGGTGTGCTCGCGGGGCCGGTCTGCGCCGAGCCGTCGGTGGTGGTGTCGATCACGGGTTCCTCCAGATCCGGATGAGGGTTCGCGGGCCGGGCGGCGGGATCCGTCAGCCGGCCGGCGCGGTGGCGTACAGGTCGAAGCTGCGGCCCTCGGCGTGCCGGCGCAGCAGCTCCTCCTGCACGCGCCCGGCGCAGTCCGCGGGCAGGGCGGCCGGGCGGCGGCCGAGCCGCCGGACGAGCCGGTCCAGGGCCGCGGCGGCCCAGGCGGGGTCGGCGAGGAAGGGGTCCGCGCCCTGGTCCCGGGCGCGGCGCCACACGCCGAGCACGGCGGCGGCGGCCAGCACGACGGCGTAGCGGTCGGACAGCGCGAAGCTCGCCGGGGAGGCCAGCGCGGTGCGGTCCACCGGCGGGAGCGCGAGGCTCTCCTGCTGGATCAGCCGCAGCTCCGCGGTGAGCTGCCGGGCCAGGGCGCGTACGGCGGCCTCGTGCGGGGAGCCGTCGGGCAGGGTGTCCGCGGCGGCGACGAGCGAGGCGCTCAGGCTGTCGCGGTCGGCGGCCAGGGCGAGTTGCCGGTAGGGGATCTCCGGCAGGCCGGTGTGCGGCTCGAACAGCGCGTCGGGTGCGGGCCCGGTGGTGAACCAGGAGCGCCGGGCGAGCCGCGGCAGCTGCGGGATGACCGTCGCCTGGCAGGCGGCGGCGCCGGCGTGGCCCAGGCTGAGCACCGGCAGGTCGCGCAGATGCTTCTGGAAGGTGCCGGTCTCGCCCTCGCGCAGGTAGAAGCGGGCGCCGAGCACCACGGAGAGGTTGTGCACGGCCTGCTGCAGCAGTGCGGGCACCAGGTACTTCACCACCGAGGCGTACACGCTCGCCTCGCCCGGCAGCAGGTGCACGCTGCGGGTGCCGGCCAGGCACAGGCAGTCGGCGGTGAGCAGGTCCAGGAAGGCTCCGCCGAGGGTGTCCCTGGCCTGCGGGATCTCGGCCACGGTGCGCTTGTAGAGGTGCCGCCCGGTGGCGAAGGACACGACCGTGCGCAGCGCGCTGTCGGCAGCGCCCAGTGCCATGCCGGGCAGGGCGCTGCGGGTGAGCTGGAAGGAGCGCAGGGCGACGTCGGCGCCGTGGCCGAGCGTACCGACGAGCGCCGTCGCCGGGACGGGGGCGCCGTCGAGCTCCAGCCCGGACAGGTGGCAGCCGCGCACGCCGACGGTGCCGTAGCGGGGCAGGACGGTCAGCCGCTCCGGCGCCACCTGGGCGCGCTCGACCATCAGCACGGAGTGGCTGCGCGGGCCGGGCGCTGGGTCGGTGCGGCTGAACAGCAGCCAGGCCCGGGCCCGGGCGGCGTTGTTGATGACCTGCTTGGTGCCGTGCAGCAGGAAGGAGCCGTCGGGCTGCACCCGGGCCGCGAAGTCGTTGCGCAGGAAGTCGTTGCCGTGCGCCAGCTCGTGGTAGGCGACGGAGACCCGGTCGCCGCCCAGCAGGATCTCCGCCAGCCGGGCCTGCTGCCGCGCGTCCCCCTCGGCCCACACGTTGACCGACGCCATGAAGGACGTGACGCCGTAGCCGAGGCCGAGCGCGACGTCGCGCCGGAAGACCTCGCGCAGGACGCGGACCAGGCCGTCGAGCCGCTCCAGCCGGCCGCCGAGTGCGGCCGGGACGAACTCGGCGTTCAGGCCGAAGGCGTCCAGCAGCTTCTCGCCGGCCGCGGACAGCTCCCCGGCCTCGTCGGCCGCCAGGATCGCGGCGTCCCCGGTCGGGTTGGCCGGGTCGCCGGGATCGCCGAACGCGGCGGCCAGTTCGGCGACCCGGGCGGCGACGCGGGCTTCCTGGTCCGTGTACTCCGCCTGAGCGGCCGTCATGACGCCCTCCCCGCGGCCGGCTCGGTGGCGCGGACGGCGGGGGCCGGCCGGCCCGTCCCGTCCTCGGCCGCTGCGGCCGGGTGCAGCGACAGGGGCAGCAGCGAGACCAGCCGGCCGCCGGAGTGCAGGGCGGTGGCCGCGTCGAGGACGGCGTCCAGCGCCTCGGGGTCGGCCGCGTCCGGGACGTCCAGCGCCGCCAGCAGCCGGGCGAGCGCGGCCCGCAGCCACAGCGCGTCCCGCCACAGCGGCGCGGTGCCGCCGGCCTCCGCCTCGGCGTGGCTGTACGTCCACAGGCCGACGCAGGCCGCGCCCGCGAAGCACAGCGCGAACCGGCGGGCGGCGTCGAAGGCGGCGGGCGGCACCTCGGTCTGCACGTCCCGCACCGCCGCCATCTGCGCGTGCACCCCGTCCACCGCGGCCACCAGGCGCTCGGCGGCGCGCAGGGCGGGCGCGAACGCCGGATCGCCCGCGGCGAGGCCGCGCAGCCGCGCGACGCACGCCGGCAGCGCGGCCAGCACGCCGCTGCCCTGCCGGGCGATGAGCGAGAGCCGGCCGAGGTCGGCGGGCGGCAGCGGCGCGGCGAGCCGGAAGGCCGCGGCCGCACCGCGCACGTCGCCTGCGCCGCGCTCGTGCGCGCGGACCAGCAACCGGAACTGGCTGATCAGCGAGTTGAGATTGACCAGGGTGTTGCCGTCGAAGAGGCCGACGATGCGGTGGTCCCGGTCGACCTTCTGGAAGCGGCCGCCGGCGTGAACGCCCTTGAGGAACGCGCGGGCGCCCAGCAGCCGGGTCAGCGCGGTGACGACGCCCTCGGTGCGGGTGGGCACGAGGTACTTGGTGACCGCGGAGACGACGGACAGCTCCGCCGGGAGGGTCTGCACCGCGCGGGCGGCCACCAGGGCGAGCGCCTCGTCCGCCAGCACGTCGGCGGTGGCCTCGGCCAGCGTCCGGCGGGCCTGCGGCAGTTCGGCGAGCGGCCTGCCGTACAGGCTGCGCCCGGCGGCGAAGTCCAGGCCGAGGGCGAGCGCATGGTCGGCGGCGCCCAGCGAGAGCGCGGCGCACATGGTGCGGGTCAGCTGGAGCGCCTTGAGCACGGTCTCCAGGCCGCCGCCCACCTCGCCGACCACCGTGTCCGCGCCGACGGGGGCGCGGTCGAAGGCGATCCCGGAGATGTCCGCGCCGCGGATGCCGTGCGTGCGCACCTTGTCCAGGTGCCGGTACGTGCCGGCCGGCAGGGTGCGCTTGTCGACCAGCAGCACGGAGTAGCCCCGTGGGCCGCCCGCCGGGTCGGTGCGGGAGAGCACCGACAGCAGGCTGCCGCGGGTGGCGTTGTTGATCAGCCACTTCTCCCCGCTGAGCAGGTAGCCCGCGCTCCGGTCCGGGTCCGCCTCAGCCACCACCTCGCCCGCCAGCAGGTCGCTGCCGTGGGCACGTTCGGTCAGCGCGAGGGAGACCCGGGTCCGGGCGGCGACGGCGTCGGCAAGCCGCCGGCACTGCTCCGCCGAGCCGCCCACCCAGACGCAGACCGCCCCGAGGTACGTCTTGCCGTGGGCGACCGCGACGGTCAGGTCGCGGCGCGCGACGGTGCGCATCACCTGCATCAGCTGCTCGTAGTCCGCGAGCCGCCCGCCGTGCGCGGCGGGGACGTAGAAGTCGTGCAGGCCCAGCTCGTCCAGCCGGTCGCAGGGTCCTGCGGGGAAGTCCTCGTGCTCGTCCAGCGCGAGGCTGCGGGCGTGGCTGAGCGGCGTCGCCGGCTCGTCCGGGTCGCCGAGATCCCACTCCAGCTGTTCGGCGAGGCGGTAGGGCGGGTACGCCTCCAGGGGCGCGTACGGTGTCCGGTCCACGGCTCAGCCCACCGGGGCGGGCAGCGGGGCGGCCACGAGACGGGCCACCTGGCGGTCCAGGTCCTGGTGGACGGGGTCGAGCGCGTCCTCCAGCAGCAGCGCCCGCATCAGGGTGCGCTGGATCTTGCCGCTGGTGGTCTTGCGCACGGTCGCCGGGCGGACCAGGACGACACTGCAGCTGGCCTGGAACTCGCGGCGGACGTGGGCGCGGATTTCGGCGCACAGCGCCGACGGGTCCTGCGCCGCGGCCCGGCGGAACTCCTGCACCAGGACGAGGTGCTCCTCGCCGCCGTCGACCGAGAAGGCGGCGCCGGCGCCGCCGCGGAAGGCCGGGTGCAGGGCCTGCACCGCGCGCTCCACGTCGTGCGGGTAGATGTTCCGCCCGTTGATCAGGATCATCTCCTTGAGGCGGCCCGTCACGTAGAGCTGCCCGGCCTCCAGCACGCCGAAGTCGCCGGTGCGCAGCCAGCCGGAGTCCGTGCCCGCCGCGGAGACGACGCCGGCGTCGAAGATCCGCGCGTTGACGTCGGGGCGCTTCCAGTAACCGGAGGACACGCTGGCGCCCTTGACCCAGATCTCGCCGACCTGCCCCTCGGGCTGCTCGGTGTGCGCGTCCGGGTCGACGATCTTCACGTCGAAGTCGGCCGGGTCGACCACTCCGCTGCTCACCAGCGTGCGCGTGCCCGCGTCCGGTGCGGCCTCGGCCAGCCGGCCCTGCTCCAGCGCCGCCGCGTCGACGGTGCGGTAGGCGGGACTGCGGTCGGCCGGGGTGCCGGAGACCAGCAGGGTGGTCTCGGCCATGCCGTAGCAGGGGAAGAAGCTCTCGGCGCGGAAGCCGGCCGGGGCGAAGCGCTCGGTGAAGGCGCGCACGGTCTCGGCGCGGATCGGCTCGGCGCCGTTGCAGGCGTGCCGCCAGCTGCTCAGGTCCAAGGTGGCGAGCTGCTCGTCGGTGATCCGGCGCACGCACAGGTCGTAGCCGAAGTTGGGGCTGCCGCTCACGGCGACGCCGTATTCGCCGATCATCTGCAGCCAGCGCACCGGTCGCATGAGGAAGGTGACCGGGGCCATCAGCACGGTCGAGCCACCCGCGTAGAGCGAGTGGAGGATGTGCCCGATCAGGCCCATGTCGTGGTAGGCGGGCAGCCAGCAGCCCATCCTGACGCCCTCGCCGGTGCCGAGCGCGTGCGCGATGGCCAGCTCGTTGGCCAGCAGGTTCGCGTGCGAGACCATGACGCCCTTGGGCTCGCTGGTGGACCCGGAGGTGTACTGCAGGAACGCCAGCGAATCACCCGCCAGCCGCGGCCGCGTCCACTCCCCCGCCGCGCCCGGGCCGGGGTCGTCGCTCGCCAGGACCTCGATCCCGGTGGCGCACGCCGCGCGCAGCCAGGCGCTGACGTCCGGCTCGTCGGCGGAGCCGGTGAGCACGGCGCGCACCTCGGCGTCCCGCAGGATGCCGGTGAGCCGCGCGGACTGGTTGTTCTCGCCCGGCAGCGGCGCGGGCACCGCGACGGCACCCGCGTAGAGGCAGCCGACGAAGGCCTTCACGAATTCCAGGCCCGAGGGGTAAAGCAGCAGCACCTGACCACCGGACGCGCCCCTGCTCTGCAGCCAGGAGGCGATCCGCCGGGCCTCGGCGTCCAGTTGCGCGTACGTCAGCCGCTGCGCGACGGCGTCGGGCGAATTGCCGGGCAGGAAGACGTACGCTTCCTCGTCCGGCCGCTCGGCGGCATGGCGCAGCACAAGCTCGGTGAAATTTTCCTGCCCTCGCAAGACCGTCCCCCGATCTCCACACGTGCGATACGACGCGTCGCCTGCGGCCGGACGCCCGGCCGGCGGCGCGCGGGAGGCGCCGTCCCCTGCCGGGACGGCTCGATCCCGATGCCCGGATCAGCTGTTCTCGGGCGCAGCCGACCACGGCGGCGTCACTCGAATCAATGTGAAATCATTCCGCCCGACCCGTGAATCCCGGTGAATTACCAGGAAGCACACCGGCCGAGTTCCTATTCCCGTCCCATTGCCCTCAGTTCGGACCGCGACTTTCCGTGCAGCCCTTTGCTGGTGGACGTTTTCGACAGTATCAGACGTCCAAGACACGCGCGGCTGCCATTGTGGGCCGCCCGTTCGACCCGGCGTTATGGGCACTCGATTTACGGGCTTGCACCCCGTACGACCGGCTCGTCCGGATCAGGCGACTCCATCCGTTATCGCCCCGCGGACGCAGCCTCGCTTCGCCCGCCGCGGCGGGGATTTGCGGTGGATCGGGCGGACTTCACGGGCGGCAGTGCAGAATTCACGCGTCCGGTGGCGAGCGGCGGCGCCAAGCCGACGCCAAGTGCATTGTCAGAAAAAGCGGAGCAATGGGGGCCGACCCGGTGGTTCGCGTGTCGAAGCAGCCCGCCCGCGAGGTGCTGCGGACGATTGCGCCGGGCCGGGACGGAACGAATCACCGCACGGCGCGCACCGTCTTCATTCCGTCGCCCGGGGCAGCCCGCGCAACCATGCCTCGAGTTCGCGGGTGACGAATTCCGGTCGCTCCTGGTGGATCCAGTGGCCGGTGTCCCGGACGGCGAGCACCGTGGTGGCGGCGGTGGCGTGGGAGCGTTCGAGCGCCTCGCGGCCCGGGTCGCGGTGGAAGGCGAGGACGGGCTGCCGCCGCCGGGCCAGCAGCGGGCCCGCCTGCGCGGCGAAGCGCAGGGAGCTCGGGGCGTCCAGGTTCTGCCGCAGGCTGCGGGCGACGACGAAGGGCGGCATCCGCTCGATGTCGCGCCGGTGCCACTCGCGCAGGTGCTCCGGCCCGGTGGCGGCGTCGATCCGGGCGATCAGGCCGGCGGCGTCCCCGGCGACCCGGGCCGGATCGGACTGCCGGGCCATCGGCAGCAGGCGCTCGCGCTCCTCGGGCCTGCCGCCGTAGTCGGGGTCGACCAGCGCGAGCGCGGCCACCAGCTCCGGGTGCTCGACGGCGAGGAGAGAGGCCAGCGAGGCGCCCATGGAATGCCCCATGACGACCGCGGGCCCCGGGGCGAGCCGCGCCAGCACCCGGACGAGGTCGCCCACGAACTCCGCCGCGTCGTAACGGGAGTCGGGCGCCTGGCTGGCCCCGTGCCCGCGCAGGTCCACCGTCACCGTCCGGCACCGCCGCCGCAGCGCCGGGAGGAGGTGGATCCAGCTGTCGGACGTCCCGAGCCAGCCGTGGACGAGCACGGTCGGCACGCCGAGCCAGCCGGGCGCCGGGGCGCGGTCCGGGAGGTCGTCGGTGCAGAAGAGCCGGACGTCGTCGAGTTCGAGGAAGGGCATGCGCAGATCTCCTGGGCCCGGGGGCGGGGTGTCGGTGCGTCGGGGGACGGGGGCGGGCGTGCTTGCTGCGGGGGCGGGTGTTCTGGTGGTTCGGCGGGGCAGCCGTCCGGGGCTGCCGGGGCCCGGGGCCCCTCGGGTCACACCGGGGTCTCGGACGCCGCGGCCCACGCCGCCGGCGGGAGGGGCCGAAGCAGCGCCCGCAGCACCCCGGGCACCCGCGCCGGGTCGGCGGCCGGCGCGCGCAGCCGTGCGGTGTCCAGCCGCACGGGTACGAGGACGGGCCGGCCGGCGCCGAGGGCCGCGTCGAGCAGCGCGAGGCCCCGGCGGGGGGTCAGCCCCAGGACGCCGCTGCGAGCCGACCGGTGGAGTTCCAGCGGGCCAGCCGTGCCGCCGCGTTGGGCCCACGGGCCCCAGGCCAGGGACAGTGCGGGCAGTCCACGCGCCCGGCGGTGGTGGGCCAGGGCGTCCAGGAAGGCGCCGGCGGCGGCGTGGTTGGCCCGGCCCGGCGCTCCGAGCACCCCGGCCGCGGAGGAGAACAGGACGAACGCGGTCAGGTCCAGGTCCTGCGTCAGCTCGTGCAGATGCCGGGCGGATTCGGCCTTCGCGGCCAGGGCACCGGCCATCCGGTGCGGGGTCAGCCGCGTCAGGACGCCGTCGTCCACCGTGCCCGCGCAGTGCACGACGGCGGTGATCGCGGGGGCCCCGGGCGCGGGCGCGAGCAGGTCGGCGAGGGCGGCCCGGTCGGTCATGTCGCAGCCCGCGACCACCGCCCGGGCGCCCAGCCGCCGCAGGTCCGCGGCCAGGGTCGTGAGCCGCGCGTCGGCGGCGCTCCGGCCGGCGAGCACCAGCCGCCGTACGCCGTGGGCACGTACCAGGTGCCGGGCGACCAGCCCGCCGAGCGCGCCCGCCGCGCCCGTGACCAGGACGGTGCTCCCGGGCCCGAACCCGCTGCCGCCCGGTGCACCGCCGAGCGGCGCGGCGACCAGCCGGGGCACCCGTACGACGCCCTCCCGCAGCGCCTGTTGCGGCTCGCCCGAGGCGACGGCCGCGGGCAGCGCCTTCCAGGACGCCTCCGTCCCGTCGACGTCCAGCAGCGCGAAGGCGTCCGGGTGCTCGGCGAGGGCCGCGCGCACCAGACCCCACAGCGGTGCGTGCGCGAGGTCGGGCACGTCCTCGTCGGTGTCGGCGGCGACCGCGCCCCGGGTGACCACGACGAGCCGGGCACCGGTCCGGCCGCGGCCTGCCAGCCAGGACTTCAGCAGGACCAGCGCGCCGGGCGCGGCCCCGGACGCCCCGGCCGCTCCCGCGCCGCCCGGCGGCGGCAGGAAGGGGGCGAGCACCGTGGGGTGGCCTACGGCGGAGGCCGCGTCGGGATGGACGGCGACGGTGTCCCCGAGCGCCCGGAGGGCGGCCACCAGGGGTGCGCCGCCGCCGAGGACGTTCCAGGTCCGCCCGGCGGGCGGGGCCGCGGCGGCGGGGCGGGACCGCCAGTCCAGCTGCAGCAGCGCCCTTCCCGGGTCGCCGGCCCTCGTCCCGGACCAGGACCCGGCCCCGGGCCGGGCCCCAGGGGCGGCTGGCAAGCGGTCCATGGGCTCGTTTCCTCGTCGTCGGGAGCCTAAATCGATTCGCCTGCGCGGACGTTCCGACCGCCGTCCGGCGGGACCGGCGGCGCCGTTCCGGAAAAGGAATTCGGCCCTCGCCCGTACAGCCCGGGCATTCGCGGGGAGGCAGCATCCGGCACGGCAATTCTGCATCTCCCGGGGATTCCCCGGATACCGGTCGTACGGCCGGGAGGAACCTGGTCCCAGGACCAGGAAGGCGCACGTCGGCCGCGTCCCCGGCACTTGGCGGGTGTCCCTCGGGGCGGCCTGGGGCACTGTTCCCGCAAGGCGGTTCTGCGATAGCGTCGGAGCGGAGCGGTGAACGCGACCCGGCGGTTTTCGTCCCGCTGCCGAAGGACACCGCCACAGCGCTGCCGTTGCACCGCCGTTGCGTTTCCGCCGGATTCGCCGGAAAACCGGGCACGAAGAAACGACGAAACGACGAAGGAAGCAGAGGCGCACGATGACCGCGTTATCTCCCGCCGACCGGACCGGTGTCATCGAGGAGGCCCGGGCGGCCCTGGACGCCTTCCTCGACGGGCTCAACAGCCACGACATGGAGCAGTGGACCGCCACCCTGCACTTCCCGCAGATCCGCGTGCACGAAGGCGCGGTGACCGTCTGGCAGACCCCCGAGGAGTACCTCAAGGAGTCGCAGGGCGACCTCACCGCGCTGCTGGCGTCCGGCTGGCGCCGCAGCGGCTGGCTGGAGGTCGGGTACCCGCAGGTCTCCGCGGTGCAGGTGCACGCCGCGGTGCGGTTCGGCCGGTACGACGCGGACGGCCGGCTGCTCGGCGTCTTCGACTCGGTCTACGTCGTGACCCGGCAGGAGGGCCGGTGGGGCGTGCTCGCCCGTATCGGCTTCGACTCGGGTACGGACGAGCAGGCCTGACAGGAGGTCCGGAGCGGCGGGACGGGCCCGGGGGTCCGTCCCGCCGCTCCGGACCGGGTCCGGGGCCTGCCGCGCCCGCCTCAGGGCGCCGCCGGCGGCCGCAGCAGGCCCTCCAGCGCCGGGCCGATCCGGGCGGCCAGGACGTGCTCGCCGTCCGCGGTCGGGTGCAGCCCGTCGGCGAAGTGATCGCCGGCCTCGTCGACCGGTACGACGGACAGTCCGTCGACGATGTGCAGGTTCCGGTCGCCGAGCCCCTCCAGCACCCGCACCGCGGCCACCGTGTGGTCGCGCACCTGCTCCAGCGTCAGCCCGACCTTGTTGGGGACCCGTTCGCGGGTGGGTGACGCCAGCGGGGTGATGACGGCGAGCGGCAGGTCGGGGTGCCCGTCCCGGACGGTCTCCACGAAGCCGCACACCGCCGGGCCCCAACTGCGCGGGGAGAAGCTCTCCCGCAGGTAGACGTTGATGCCCAGTTCGACGGAGATCAGGTCGGCGGGCAGGCCCCTGATCGTGCGGGCCACCACCGGGTCGAGGTGCGCCTCGCCGGCGAAGCCGAGGTTGTGCAGCCGCCATCCGCGCCGGGCCGCGGTCAGCGCGGCCCAGGTCTCCGACGGCCCGGCGGCGAACATGCTGTGGGTGAGGGAGCTCCCGTACGCCACCCAGCGCGGGCCCGGGCGCTCCGCGGCCAGCAGCGCGCGGTGCCCGCGGAAGCCGACCCGCGCCACCTGGGTGCGGCCCAGGTGCGGCAGCCACACCTCCACGTCGTGCGGGCCGGGGCCGCCGGCCGCCGGCCCCTCCGTCAGCGGGACGACGACCTCGCACGCGCCCGAGACGGCGGCCCGCCGCACCAGCGCGCCGTCGACCCGGACGTCCAGCGGCGCGCTGCCGCCGGTCACGTCCAGCCGCAGGGTCAGCTCCGCTGCGTCGGTGCGGACGCCGAACCGGACGCCGGCGGGCATGGCCGCGCAGCTCGCGAACCCCTCGGAGGGCGTGGTGGCGAGCCGTTCCGCCGGGATCCGCCGGGGCAGCCAGCCGTCCGCGGTGCGCTCCAGATCGGCGACCCCGTCCCAGGACAGCACCGGGTCGTCGGGCGCGAACCACTCCACCGGTCCCGCGTCGACGCGCGGCGCGACCGTCCCGCTCATGCGTGCTCGCTCTGGAGCCCGGCGTCGGAGGGCTCGGCAGCGGGCGCCCCGGCGTCGCCCTTGCCGGCCGCCGCGCCCCTGGGCGCGCCGAGGCCCACCGCGGAGGCGATCACGCCGACCAGCGAGAAGATGCTGACGGCGACGAAGGCGTGGTGGTAGCTCTGCACCCCGGAGCCGCTGGAGCCGGCCAGCACCGCGGCGCCCACGGCGACACCGAGGCCGCCGCCGAGCTGCACGGCGGACTGGATGAGCGAGGCGGCCAGGCCCTGCTTCTCGTCCGGCACCCCGCCGACACCGGCGATGTTGAAGCTGAGGAAGCTGGTGCCGTTGCCGAGGCCGTGCAGGATCAGGGCGGGCAGCAGCGCGGCGGCGTACGAGGCATGGGCTCCGGCCCGCAGGAACAGCACGATACCGAGGCCCTGGAGCACCATGCCGATCACGGCCGGCACCCGCAGCCCGGCCCGGCGGATGAGCCGGGGCGCGAGGTTGACGGCCACCAGGATCGAGGCGGCCATGGGCACGATCGCCATGCCCGCCTGCAGCGCGCTGTAGCCGAGCACGTCCTGGAGGTAGAGCAGCGCGACGAACTGCCAGCCGATGGTCGCGCAGGCCCAGACGACGCCGACGACGTTTGCCGTGGACAGGGTGCGCGAGCGGAAGATGGCGAGGTCGACGAGGGGGTCCTTGCGGCGGCCCTCGATGAGGACGAAGGCGACCAGCAGCACGACCGCCACGGCGAGGCCGGCCACCGTGGACGCGGAGCCCCAGCCGACGTCGGAGGCGCGGGTCAGGGCGAACACCAGCAGCAGCAGCCCGGCGGTCGCCGTGACGGCGCCGACGACGTCGAAGCCGCGGCGCGCCCCCTGGCGGGCCTCGTCGGGGGCGACGACGCTGCGCACGAGCGCGAGCACGAGGGCGGCCACCACGAACGGGACGAAGAAGGTGAGCCGCCAGCTGATCGACGTGAGCAGCCCGGAGAAGACCAGGCCCGCCGCGTAGCCGCTGGCACCGGTCAGACCGAACACGCCCATCGCCCGGTTGCGTTCCGGCCCCTCGCGGAAGGTCGTGGTGATGATCGACAGCGCGGCCGGGGCGATGAACGCGGCGGCGACACCCTTGACGACGCGGGTGAGGATCAGCAGCGACCCGCTGGAGACCAGGCCGCCGACGAGGCTGACGACGGCGAAGACCGCGGTGGCCCAGAAGAACATGCGGCGCCGGCCGAAGAGATCGGCCGCCCGCCCGCCCAGGAGCAGGAAGCCGCCGTAGGCGACGGCGTAGCCCGAGATGACCCACTGGAGCTGCTGGGCGTCCAGATGCATCGAGTGCTGCATCTTGGGCAGCGCGACGCCCATCAGCGAGACGTCCATGGAGTCCAGGAAGAGCTGTGCGCACAGCACCAGGAGCAGCAGGTTGCCGCTGCTGCCCGTGCCCGGCGCCGAGGCTTGAGATTGACGCTCCGTCATCGTCCCCACCGTTCCGTTGCGGCAGACATGGTCTGCAGCTCAATGATTGGGTCATAAACGTAGCAGTGCAATCATCTTCCATCCAACTGTTTGACAGTAGATGGGAGGTCGGCTTTCCCGCCGCCGGAGCCGGTGCGCGACGCGGCAGGGCGGCGCCCCCGCCCCCCGGGTGCCGTGCCGCGGCATCCGGGGGGGGCGGGGGCGCCGCCCCCGGGGCCGGCCCGTCAGTCCTGCCTGGTGCCCCAGGCGGTGAAGACGGCGAGGGAGAGGTCGTGGAAGCCGGGGTCGTTCAGCTCCCGGTAGGCGGCCTCGAAGTCCTCGTCCGTCGCCCGGCCCGCGGCGACCGCCGCCTCCCGGGTCTGCTCCAGCGTCAGCTGCCACCACGCCGCCTCCGCGTCGCCGCCGGCGATCCGCTGGAAGCGCGCGTCGTAGCCGATGCCGGTGAGGCCCTTGCCCTCCAGGGGCACCGGAAGGCTGCGGGCCCACTCGGTGTCCGTGCCCACGGCGCTCTCCAGGTGGTCCCGGAAGGCCCGCATGACGGTGCGGTAGGCCGGGTGCGGGGAGTCCTGGATGGGGAAGAAGGACGGCTCCTCCAGCAGCAGCACACCCCCGGGCCTGAGCCAGCCGGCGAGCCGGGCCACGGCCTTCTCCGGGTCGGGCAGGTGGATGACGACGTAGCGGGTGTGGATGAAGTCGAAGCTCCCCGCCGGGAAGTCCTCCGTGTACACGTCGTGCCGCAGCACCTCGACGCCGTGCTCGGCCAGTTCGTCGAGGTAGGTGGTGTCGAGGTCGGTGACGGTCACCTCGGCGCCCTGCTCGGCCAGCCAGCGGGCGACCGAGCCGCCACCGCCGCCGACCTCCAGGACGCGGTGCCCCGGGCGCAGGCCGCGGCGCCGGAAGCTCTCGCGGGTGTGCTCGTCCAGCACGGACTCCAGCAGCCGCAGCCGCTCGAGCTCGGTGCCCACGGCATGGCTGAACACGCCGTCCCTGTACCGCTCCTCGTTCCACTCCCAGCGCTCCCGGGGCGGGTGCACGGAGGCTGACGTACCCGATGATGAGGTCACGTGCGTTCTCCTAGGTCGGTTCCGGCTCGGGCCCGGCGGCCCGCGGAGGCGCTCATACGAACGCGAGGACGCGCGCCGGACCGCCAGTTCCCCCGGCGTGCTTGGGCGCTCCCACGACGAGCGTGGCGCCGACGTCCGGGACGGTGTCCAGGTTGGCCAGGTTCTCGATGCCGTACTTCCCCGCCGGGAGCAGTACCCGGTGGGTGAACGGGTCGGCCGGGCGGGTGCCCGGCTCCAGGCTCGGCGTGTCGGTGCCGACCCCGACGACGGACCGCTCCGTGACGAGGAAGTGCGCGGCCTCCACGGAGATGCCGGGGTAGCGGTAGTGGCCCTCCTTCTCGTCGAAGTTGAGGAAGGCGCCGGGGACGCCGATCCGTTCCGACCACCCGTTGTCGACCGCCAGCACTGCCTTGTCCGGGATACGGCCGTTGCGGCTCTCCCAGCGCAGCAGGTCGTCCACGGTCAGCTCGGTGACGTTGTCGCGCGCCGCGCGCTCGCGCACCCGTACCACCGCGAGCGGGGCGACGAGGGTCTCGGGCGGGATCTCCGCCACCGTCAGCCCGCTGTCGTCGAAGTGCGCGGGCGCGTCGATGTGGGTGCCGATGTGCTCGTTGAAGGTCAGCTCGAAGGCGTTGTACTCGTGCTCCGAGAGGTTGGCCAGCCGGGTGATCTTCATCGGCTGCACGTAGAGGTCGAACACCGGCCAGTCCTCGCCCAGGACGTGCGTGAGGTCGCGCAGGACGCCCCGGGGGACGTGGACCGGGGCCGCGCCCTCCGGCAAGGGCTGCGACCGCTGCGCCTGCTCCGGCGGCTGGGCGGGGACGGGCGTTTGCCGGCTCGGCGGCTCCGGGGACGCCGCCCCGAGGATCGTTTCAGGACCGCACATGGCGATTTGCTCCCTCTCTCGTTCCGCTCTCAGTCCACCAGGGCCTGGTTGACCAGTTGCCGCAGGCGGCTGTGCAGCGGATGGGCGCTCGACGGCATGAGCTGGGTGAAGAACAGGACGGTGATCTCCTCCACCGGGTCCACCCAGAAGACCGTCCCGGCCACGCTGTGCCACGCGTACTCCCCCGGGCTCGCCGGGACGCCGGCCGCGGCCGGGTCCTCGACCACGGCGAACCCGAGCCCGAACCCGACACCCGAGGTCGGCATCTCGGAGAAGACCGGCCGCCCCACGGAGGCCAGGTCGGCGCCGCCGGGAAGGTGGTTGCGCAGCATGTGCCGCACGGTGCGCGGCCCGAGGACCCGGGCGCCGTCGAACGTGCCGCCGCCGAGCAGCATCTGGGTGAAGCGGTGGTAGTCGGCGAGCGTGGTGACCAGGCCCGCGCTGCCGGACAGGCACGCGGGGCGGTGCAGCGCACCGGCCCCCAGGTGGTCGGCCCGCACGGCGCGTCCGGTGGCGGGGTCCACGGTGTAGAAGGCGGCCAGCCGGTCGGCCTTCTCCGGCGGGACGAAGAACGCGGTGTCGGTCATCCCGAGGGGTTCCAGGACGCGTTCGGCGTAGAAGTCGTCGAGGCCGCTGCCGGACGCGACCTCCACGACGCGGCCGAGCACATCGCTCGACACGCCGTAGTTCCAGGCCGTTCCGGGCTCGAAGAGCAGCGGGAAGGACGCCCACTGCTCGCAGCACTCCGCCAGCGAGAGACCGGGCGGGGTGGCCCACTCGTAGCCGTTCTGGGTGTAGATCTCGTCCACCGGGTGGGCCCGGTGGAAGCCGTAGGTCAGGCCTGAGGTGTGGGTGAGCAGGTGCTGGATTCTGATGGGCCCGGCGACGGGCGTGGTGACCGGCCGGGAGGCCGGTCCCCGCTGGTAGATCCGGACGTTCTCGAACGCGGGTATGTAGCGGCTGACCGGGTCCTGGAGGCCGATCGTGCCGTCCTCCACCAGGGTCATCGCGGCGACGGAGGTGACCGGCTTGGTCATCGACCACGCCCGGTAGAGGGTGTCCCCCTCACTGGGCAGGCCGTTCTCGATGTCGCGGTGCCCGTACTGCGCCAGGTGGGCCACCCGGCCCTTGCGCGTCACCGCGATCTGCCAGCCGGGCAGCCTGCCGTCGTCGACGTAGGCGGCCAGGTAGCGGTCGAGACGCTCCAGCCGTCCGGCGTCCAGGCCGACCTCTGCGGGGTCGACTTCGATCTTGAGCTCAGGCACCTTGTCTCCTCGTGATCCCCGGTACCATGGTTCGCAAGTTCGCAACGTATGGAACTATAGGAACAAGGCGGCTCGCACAACAAGGGTTTCCTTGGGCCGAGTTGGCATGACCATCGTCCGCGAAAGGGGCCCCGGGCCATGAGTCCACTTGACCTGTCCGTCGACGAACTGCTCACGACGACACGGGCCGTGCGCAAGCGGCTGGACCTGACGCGTCCGGTCGGACGCGATGTGATCGAGGAGTGCCTGACCCTCGCCGTCCAGGCCCCGACCGGCCGCAACCGGCAGCACTGGGACTTCCTGTTCGTGACCGACCCGCAACAGCGGGCGGCGCTCGCCGACCTGTACCGGGCCGGCCTCACCAGCCCGCGCGAGCCCGCCGCGAGCTCGACCGTCAACCGGGGCGACACCGCGGGCTGGGAGCGCATCGCGGACAGCGCCCACCACCTGTTCGAGCACCTGCACGAGGTGCCCGTCCTGGTCGTGCCCTGCGTCCGGGTGGCGGACCGCAAGGACCTCGACTGGCCGGTGCGCCGCGCCAACGTCTACGGCTCGATCTTCCCGGCGGTCTGGCAGTTCATGCTCGCGGCGCGCTCGCGCGGGCTCGGCACCGCCTGGACGACCCCGCACCTGCAGTACGAGCAGGAGGCCGCCGAACTCCTCGGCATCCCGTACGCCACGGTCGTCCAGACGGCGCTGATCCCGCTCGCGTACACGATCGGCACCGACTTCCGGCCGGGACCGCGCGTCGCGGCGGCAGAGGTGGCCCACTGGGACCGGTGGTAGGTGCGCACGCTCAAGCACCCGCTCCGCAGCGAGATCCAGCTCACCGACGTCTTCCACGCGCTGAGCGATCCGACGCGACTGGCCATCGTGCGCGGCCTTGACGGCGTGGGCGAGCGCTCGTGCAGCGGCCTGGACGTCCCGCTGTCGAAGTCCACGCTGTCGCACCATCTGAAGGTGCTGCGGGACTCCGGGGTCACGCACACCCGAATCGAGGGGACCCACCGCCTGATGTCCCTGCGCCGCGAGGATCTGGAGGCCCGCTTCCCGGGCCTGCTGGAGGTCGCCCTGCGCCGGGAGCCGTCCCCTTCCGGCTGATCCGCCTGCCGGGAGCCCCTGCCCGAGCACGTCAGAACCTGCCCCAGCCTGCCCGAGGGAGAGATCCAGTGGACCGGTACGGAGTGACGATCCCGCTGCGGACGGTGCCCCTGTCCGCGCACCGGCGCGTCGTCGAGCAACTGCCCGACCTCGGCTACACCGACGCCTGGACGGGCGAGGCAGCGGGCCACGACGGCTTCACCCCGCTCGCCCTGGCCGCCGCGTGGGCGCCGTCGCTGCGGGTGGGGACGGCGGTCGTCCCGGTGCAGACCCGCGGACCGGCGCTGCTGGCGATGACCGCCGCCACGCTCGCCGAGGCCGCGCCGGGCCGGGTGGTGGTCGGGGTGGGGTCGTCCGGGCCGCCGTTCGTGACGCGCATCAACGGCATCCCCTTCGAGCAGCCCTACCGCCGGGTCCGGGACACCGTGCGCTTCCTGCGGTCGGCGCTGGCCGGCGAGTTCGTCGCGGGCGTGTACGACTCGTTCACGATCGAGGGCTTCCGGCTCGCGTCGGTACCGACGCCGGCGCCGCCGGTCATGGTCGGCGCGCTGCGGCCGCAGATGCTGCGGCTCGCGGGCCGCGAGGCGGACGGGCTGATCATCAACTTCCTGACGGTGGGGGACGTTCCGCGGGTCGTCGAGGCGATGGGGCCCGAGGGCAAGGGCAAGGAGGTGGTGGCCCGGATCTTCGTCTGCCCCACCAGGGACCGGGACTACGCCCGGGCCCAGGGGCGGGCCATGCTCGGCGGGATCCTCAACGCCCGTACGTACTCGGCCTTCCACGACTGGCTCGGCCGCGGGGACGTGCTCGCGGCCAGCCACCGGGCCTGGCGCGGCGGCGACTTCGCCGGGGCCGCGGCGGCGGTGCCGGACGAACTGGTCGACGCGCTGCTCGTGCACGGCAGCCCGGAGGAGTGCCGCGCGCAGGTCGCGGACTACGTCGGGGCGGGCGTGGTGACACCGCTGCTCGCCGTCTTCCCCTCCCCCGAGTTCGGGGCGGGTCCGGACGGCATGCTGCGGGCGCTGCGGGCGCTGGCGCCCGTGTGACGCGGCGGGGCCGCCGGGCGCCGCGGACGGGGGCTCACGCCACGTCGAGGATCTTGATCATCAGCCGGGCCAGGGTCCTGCGCTCCGCCGGCGTGAGGGCCTGGAAGGCGCGGTCGAGAAAGCCGGGCACCCCGTTCTCCACCTCCGTCAGGGCGGCGAAACCGTCCGGCGTGGGCACGATGACGTTGGCCCGGCGGTCCTTCGGATGCCTTTCCCGGCGCACGAACCCCGAGTCCTCCAGGCCGTCGATGCAGCCGACCATCACGCTGCGGTCGATCCGCAGCTGCTCGCTGAGCTCCTGCTGCGAGCACGGGCCGACGTCGCTCAGCATCTTCAGCACCAGGTGCTGGGCCGCCGAGATGTCGTAGCCGGTCAGATCGGCGTCGATGGACTTCGCCACCAAGGTCGTGGCCCGGCACAGGCCGACGTCCGGCCGGTCGAGGGCGAGCCTGGCGAAATACTGCTCGCGCTTGATGTCGCCCACGACCCTGCTGGGCGAGGCACGGCGGATTTTCGGCGGGTTGCTCATCTGGATTCCCTCGGGCGGCTCTTCCTGCTGACAGGATATGGGGTACCAAGAATGTTTTCTGCTCTATTTCTTGCACCCTACCGCCTCCGACAGCCCGACGCGCTCTCCTGATCCTGTGAGCTTCGCCGCGCGGAGGCGGGCGGGACAAGTGGCCGCGGGGCGGGACCGCCGCGGCGTGCGGCGGTCCCGCCCCGGCGGGCGCGGGTGGGAGCGGTCACCACACCACGGGCATGGACCTCGGACGCAGCGTCAGCAGCCCGCCGAGCCACTCCACCTCTTCGGCCGGCACCGCCAGGCGCAGCGACGGGAGCCGCTGTGCGAGGACACCGAAGGCCGTCTGCAGCTCCACCCGCGCGACACCGGCGCCTGGGCAGTAGTGGTGGCCGTGCCCGAAGGCGAGGTGGGCGGTGTCGGTACGCGTCAGGTCCAGGGTCTCCGGGTCGGCGACGCGGCGGACGTCCCGGCCCGCGGCGTGCATCACCGGGATGACGCCCTCGCCCTTGGCGATGTGGATTCCGGCCAGCTCCACGTCCTCGGTGGCGATCCGCATGAAGCCGATCTCCGACGGCGGGGCGTAGCGC
The DNA here is from genome assembly GCF_000721495.1 of Streptomyces sp. NRRL F-5123. GTDB lineage: Bacteria > Actinomycetota > Actinomycetes > Streptomycetales > Streptomycetaceae > Actinacidiphila. The sequence continues at coordinate 76,062 of NZ_JOHY01000001.1, read as the reverse complement.
AGGAGTTCCTCGGTGGCCGCGGGCACCAGGTCGGGCTTCTCCGCGAGCAGGCGCCACTGGTCGGGGTGGCGGAGCAGCTGGAAGAGGCTGCGGGAGATGGCGCTGACCGTGGTGTCGTGCCCGGCGACCAGGAGGTTGATGCCGAGCCACACCATCTCCCGCTCGTTCAGCCGGTCGGCGTCGTCGCGTGCGGAGATGAGCGTGCTGAGCAGGTCGTTGCCGGGGTTCTCGCGGTGCCGGGCGATCAGGCCGGCCACGTAGGCGGCGGACTCCTCGCGCGCCGAGAGGCGCTCCTCGGGGGTGTGCGCGGTGATGCTGACCAGGCGGTCCGTCCACTCCTGGAGCTTGGCGCGGTCCTCGACCGGCGCCCCGACCATCTCGCAGATGACCCAGACCGGCAGCACGGCCGCGAAGTCGTGGTGCAGGTCGGCCGGTCGCGGCCCCGCCTCCAGCCGGTCGATCAGCTCGTGGGCGATCTCCTCGATCCTGGCCCGCCACAGCTCGGCCTTGCGGGGGGTGAAGGCCGGGGAGATGAGCCGGCGCAGCCTTGAGTGGTCGGGCCCCTCCATGTTCAGCAGGTTGTACGGGTTGTCGGAGAAGTCCTCGCCCGCGACCGTGCGGACGGCTCCCGGCTCGCGCAGCGCCGCCCGGGACAGCCGCCGGTCGGACATCGCGGCCTCGACCTCGTCGTAGCCGGTCACCATGAGTGCGGTGCTGCCGCTGGGCAGCCGGACCCGGGTCACCGGGCACCGGTCGCGCAGCTCGGAGTATTCCTGCGGGGGCTCGCTCAGGGGTCCGAGCGGGAGCGGGTACGGCAGGAGCGCGTCGTCGGACATGCTGTCGACCACCTTTCAGGCGGTGGGGGAAGGAGAGGGTCCGGGGGTGGCGGAGGACGGGACGGCCGGCTGCGCCGCCGGATCCCGCTCCGGCTCCGGTACGGCGGCGGGGGCGGCCCGCTTCCCGCTGAGGTAGCGCATGGCGGGGCGTTCGACGGCCACGTGCAGCGCCCCCGACAGCAGCAGGGACAGGGCGAAGGCCGCGGCGAGCATGCCGATCGCCGACGGTGTCGACCAGGTCCGTCCGGCGCCGGTCCACCGGTGGCCGAACTCCAGCAGCAGCCGGTGCACCATGTAGAAGGCGAAGGACCACTCGCCCAGCCGCACGGCGGTCGGGGTGGCCAGGACCGATGCCGCCCCGCTGGTGTCGCGCTGCGCGACCGCGGCGATGAGCAGCCCGACGGGCAGCACGGTCACGCTGGTCAGGCCGTAGAGGAACGGCAGTTGCAGGGATACGGCGTAGCCGGCCAGGACGAGCGCGGCCGCCGGGAGCACCCCGATCGGGACGCGCCGCCCGGACAGCAGCAGCTGCGCCAGGAGGATGCCCAGGCAGAACTCCGGGAGGCGGCTGGCGGGCAGGACGTAGACGAACCAGAACTGCCACACCGAGCCGGAGCCGAACGGCAGCGCCGGCGACGCGGGAAGCAGTTCGGACACCAGTGGCAGCAGGGGGACGAGGACCGCCGTGGCGGCGGCCCACACCCACAGGTGCCCGGCGCGGATCCGCCGCACCGCCCGCAGGATCAGCGGGAAGCTGAAGTAGAAGAAGACCTCGCAGGACAGCGACCAGGTCACGTCGTTGAGGCTGGAGAAGACCGGGCGGGTGGGGAACCACGCGTGGACCAGGAAGAGGTTGGGAATCGCCTGGTGCGGTGTGGCGGCGGTGCCGGCCCAGGCCACGAGGGCGAGGGCGGCGCCCCAGATGAGGATGTGCAGGGGGTAGATCTTGGCCGCCCTGCGCCGCCAGAACCCTGCCGCCGTGTCGTGGGGGCGGGCCGACCAGGTCAGGACGAAGCCGCTCAGCACGAAGAAGAAGCTGACGCCCAGCCAGCCGGCGTTGGCGACGACGTCCGCGTACCGCCGGTTGATGCCGGCGTCGGCGAACGGCCCCTCCAGGGAGGCGTGGAACGCGAAGACGAAGAGCACCGCGACGAAGCGCAGCCCGGTGAGGGAGGGAAGCCGGGAGCGGGTGGTCCGCGTGCGAGGAGCCGTGGTCATGGAGCGCTCCGGGTCTAGGAGTCCATATTCCAACGTTCGCTAAGCATCGAACCATAGGTGCGCACGACCGGGCAACCGATCAGCGCACCCCGGGCCGGCGGTCGGACCGCGGCCCCGTCACGTCACGCGAGGTCGAGCAGCCTGCGGACCGGCACCTCCGCGCGCCCGGGCTGGCGGACCTGCGCGACGGCCTGGAGCCGGGTCCTGACACCGAGCTTGCGCAGAATGTTGGAGACGTGGAATTTCACGGTCTTCTGGCTCAGATAGCACGCCAGGGCGATCTCGGCGTTCGACTGGCCGGCCACCATGTGGGAGTAGATTTCCCGCTCGCGGCCGGTGAGCTTGTCGACCGGCGCGGGAGTGCCGGGACTGAAGAAAGGCAGGTGCGGCAGCACGCTGTCGATGATCTGCACGGCGATTCCGTGCGGCAGGAACACCTCGCCGCGATCAGCCGCGTGCACCGCGCCCAGGAGATCGTCGAGCGGCGCGTCATGGCACACGAAAACGCGCGCGCCCAGCTGGAGGTACTCCACGATGCGCTGGGGGCAGGCGCCCTGCATCACCATGGCGACGCCGCTCAGCCACCGTCGGCTCGACTCCCCGGCCGCCGCGAGGCTCCCGGCGATGACCTCGGAGGGCGAGGACGCCGGGTCGTCCGCCACGAGGAGGACCCGGCCGCGCATGCCGGCGCCGCCCGGATCGTCCTCGTGTAACTGGGCCGGCCCCACGACCTTCACGCTCGAAACGGAGCGCAGCGCCGCGGCTATGCCGGCGGCCAGGATCGTCGTCCCCCGGGGGGCGACGACGCAGATGGGTTCTTCAAGACCGTTCGCAAAATCGATCATTGTGTCCCCTGTGACGACCCCACGGGGATCACTCGCCGGTTGCGAAGCGCAGCAGCGAGCCTTCTCCCCATTGACCGCCAGATGCTAACCCGCAAACAATCTGCGACACAATGAATTTATTATAGAGTTCACAATAATCCGGCGGCCCCCAAAATGTCGCATCGCGGTCAAAATACCGACATTTCAAGGGTATTCGGCGACCCGCTCCTGGCCCTTGGACCAGGGGCGGACTGGCCGGGCGGACGAAGCGCAGGCCACGGCATTTCGCTGACGATTACCGGCATGATGAATCGAAGCGGGTCCGGGGATGGCCCGAAGTCCGCGCGGCCCGATGGCGGGTCAGTGGAGCTGGACGGCCGATCTCTCACTCTCCGTGACGTGCTGCGGCTGGCAAGGCCGCCACGCGAGGGCAAGGCCGTCACGGCGGCACTGAGTCCCGGGGCGGTCGCCGCGGCGCAGCGCAGCGTCCGCCTGCGCGACTCCCTCATCGCGAACCGGAAGCCGATATACGGTGTGACCACCGGGTTCGGCGACAGCGTCACCAGCCAGGTCAGCCCCGAGCGGGCCGCCCAGCTCCAGCGCAACCTGATCCGCTACCACCTCAACGGCACCGGTCCCGACACCGCGCCCGACGTGGTCCGCGCGACCCTGCTCATCCGCGCCAACGCGCTGGCCCGCGGGAATTCCGGCATCCGCCCCGAGGTCATCGGCAAGCTCCTGGAGCACCTCAACTCGGACATCCTCCCGCGCGTCCCCGAGCGCGGGTCCCTGGGAGCCAGCGGGGACCTCGTGCCGCTGTGCTACATCGCGTCCGTGCTGCTCGGCGACGGCGAGGTCCGCTTCGGCAAGAAGTCCGTGCCGGCCGCGGTGGCCCAGCGGGAGGCGGGCATCACGCCGGTGTCCCTGGAGGCCAAGGAGGGGCTCGCGCTCATCAACGGCACGTCCTTCACCGCGGCCTTCGCGGCGATCGCCGCCCACGACGCGGCCCGCCTCAGCGAGGCGGCGGAGATCGCCACCGCCTTCGCCGGCGAGGCGCTGCTCGGCAACACCTCGCACTACGCGGCGTTCGTCCACGACGCCAAACCGCACCCCGGGCAGCAGGCGTCGGCCGCGCACCTGCGGCGGCTGGCCGCGGGCTCGGGTCTGTCCACGACCTACGAGGCGATCCTGGACAGCACGGAACCGCTGCACGAGGACTACCGCCGGCTCGACCACCGGATCCAGGACCACTACTCGGTGCGGTGCGCGCCGCACGTCATCGGGGTGCTGCGCGACACCCTGAGCTGGGTCGAGCAGTGGCTCACCACCGAGATCAACGCCTCGACCGACAACCCGCTCTTCTCCGCCGACGAGCAGCGGGTGCACCACGGCGGCAACTTCTACGCCGGGCACGTCGGCCAGTCCATGGACAGCCTCAAGGTCGCCACGGCCGGCGTGGCGGACCTGCTGGACCGCCAACTGGCCCTGCTGGTCGACCCGAAGTTCAGCGCCGGGCTGCCGGCCAACCTCGTCCCGCCCTCGCTCGACGCAGAGGCGGGCCTGCACCACGGCTTCAAGGGCATGCAGATCGCCGCCTCCGCCCTGACCGCCGAGGCGCTCAAGACCTCGTCCCCCGCGAGCGTCTTCTCCCGTTCCACCGAAGCACACAACCAGGACAAGGTGAGCATGGGCACCATCGCCGCCCGTGACGCCCGCACCGTCAACGAGCTGACGGGCGAGGTGGCGGCGATCGCGCTGCTCGCCGGGGCCCAGGCCGTCGAGCTGAGGGGCCTTTCGAAGGCCGCCCCGTCCGTACAGCGCGTCCACGCGATCATCCGGGCCCATGCGCCGTTCGCGGACGGCGACCGCCGCATGGAGCCGGACATCACCGCCGTCAGCGAGCTGATCTTCAACGGCGAGCTGGCCCGTGCCGCCGGTTTCTCCCCTGACAAGGACTCCGATGCTGCTGCTGCGTGACACCCGATCCGGGCAGGCTCTCCACGGCACTGCCACCTCCCACACGGAACTCGTCCGCGCCAGCCACGCGGGGACGACCGATCCCGCCGCCCTGGGGGGCAAGTTCACCGCCACCCTGGAGGCCGCCCTCCGGTCCGGACTGTACGACCGCGCGCCCCTCGCCGAGGTGGCGGACAAGGCGCGGTCGGCGGACCCGGAGACGGTCGTGGCGGAACTCCTCCCCCAGCTGCCGTTCCTGCCCAAGACCAGTCTCAGCTCTGCCGGGCACCAGGCCTTCACCCGGGAGCTGTCGGACTTCCTGCACTACTACGAGTCCTCCGGGACGACGGGCAACCCGGTCGCGGCGCCGAAGTCGCTCGACGACCTGATCGTGAACACCATCAACATCGGGGAGCAGTGGGCGCGCGTCCTGGACCGCAGCGACCGGGCCCTGATCCTCATCAACGCGCCGTTCGCGCCCGCGGCCTACCAGTTCGAGAAGGTCCTGGAGTACCTCCAGGTCATGTCGATGCGGCCGTGGGTGGACAACATCACCGGCGACTACACCCGCGTCCTGCGGCTGACCCGCGAACTGGCCGTCAACGTCTTCGTCGGACCGCCGTCGCGGCTGCTGGAGATGATCCAGTTCGCCTACCGCAACGCCGAGCCCGTCCCGGCCTTCGACAAGCTCCTGCTGATGGCGGAGCAGACCGGTCCGGGCTTCGTCCGGCACCTGGAACGGCTCACCGGCGCCACCGCCTACGTCGCGTCCTACGGGTCGTCGGAGACCGGTACGACCGCGGTCACCTGCGAGCGCAACAACCTGCACCTCCAGACGCAGAGCTACCTGCTGGAGCTCACCGACGACTCCGGGACGCGGTTCGTGGACGGCAGCGCCGACCGCGGCGAACTCGTCGTCACCAGCCTGGACATGCCGGCCCGGCCGCTGCTGCGCTACCGCACGGGCGACCTGGTCGAGATCCCCGGCACGCCGTGCCCGTGCGGGGTGGCCACCCCGCTGCTGCGCACGCTGGGGCGCTCCCAGGACCTCATCGTCCTGGAGGGCAACGGCATCCGGCAGAACGACTTCGAGGCCGCCCTGTGGCCGGCCGAGCACACCGGGCCCACCGTGCTCAACTACATGCTGGTCATCCGCGGCGACGCGATCGTGTGCCTGGCGACCACCGACCAGGACGTCGACGAGGAGTGGTCGCGCGGCACCGCGGAGCGGCTCGGCACCCTCTTCCCCGGCTACGACCTGGCGCTGCGTGCGGTGGAGAAGCTGCCGCCGCTGGCGTCCCTCGGCCAGTACCTGGGGTGGAAGCTGTCCCGCGTCCTCGACCTGAACGACGCGCGCAACTGGGACCGGCTGCCCGCCCCGATCCGCGGCGTCGTGGAGACCACCCTGGCCGACCTGGCCCCTGCATCCCAGCATTGAGGAGCCTTCGACATGTGCGGCATCACAGGCTGGCTGGACTGGGAACGCGACATGTCCGGCCAGGCCGGCGTGCTCTCCCGGATGACCGAGACCCTCGCCCTGCGCGGCCCCGACGGGGCGGGGGCGTGGACCGAGGAACGCATCGGGCTCGGCCACCGCAGGCTCGCGGTGATCGACGTCGACCACGGGCAGCAGCCGATGGCGGCGTACAGCCCGGACGACGGCCGGGAGACCGCGGTCGTCACCTTCAGCGGCGAGATCCACAACTTCCGGCAGCTGCGCGCCGAGCTGGCCTCCCGCGGCCACCGCTTCCGGACCGGCACGGACACCGAGGTGCTGCTGGCCGCGTACGAGGCGTGGGGCGAGGACGCCGTCACCCGGTTCGCCGGGATGTTCTCCTTCGCGCTGTGGGACGTCGCCCGGCGCAAGCTGCTGCTGGTGCGCGACCCGCTGGGCATCAAGCCCCTCTACTACGCCGAGCACGCCACCGGCGTGGTCTTCGGCTCCGAGCCGAAGGCGCTGCTCGCCAGCGGGCTGGTCGCGGCCGAGGTCGACGCCGAGGGCCTGGTGGACGTGTTCACGGTGGCCGCCAAACGCCCCGGTGACGCGGTCTTCAGCAGCATGCGCGAGGTCCAGCCGGGCCACCTGCTGACCTTCGAGGCCGGCGGCAGCCGCGTGCACCGCTACTGGCAGCTGCGCAGCGCCCCGCACGAGGACGACGTGCCGACGACCGTCGCCCGGGTGCGGGAGCTGCTGGGCCAGGCGGTCGCCGAGCAGACCGAGGCCGACGTGCCGCTGGGCGCCCTGCTGTCCGGCGGCATCGACTCCAGCGCCATCACCGCGCTGGGCGCCGGGGCGCTGGCCGCCGCGGGCGCCGACCCGCTGGCCACCTACTCCGTCGACTTCGCCGGCAGCGAGGAGGAGTTCACCGCCGACGCGCTGCACGTCTCCCGGGACGCCCCGTTCGTCCAGGCGGTCGTGGGGCACCTGGGCACCAAGCACACCGAGGTGCTGGTGGAGCCCGCCTCGCTGCTCAGCGTCTCCGGGACCACGCTGGCGGCCCGGGACGTCCCCGGCGTCGGCGACCTCGACGCGTCGCTGTACCTGCTCTTCCGCGACGTGCGCAGGCATCTGACGGTCGCGCTGTCCGGGGAGGGCGCCGACGACGCCTTCGGCGGCTACCCGTGGTTCGTCGGCGAGACCCGGCAGCCGACGGACGGCTTCCCCTGGTCGGCCGGCGTCCAGGACCGCAACGCCGTGCTGTCCGCGCAGCTGCGGCAGAGTCTGGACCTGCACGAGCGCCTCGACAACCGCTACCGGGAGGCGCTGGCCGAGGTGCCCCGGCTGGACGGCGAGACGGGGACCGACCGGCGGATGAGGGAGGTGTACTACCTCCAGCAGACCCGCTTCCTGCCCTTCCTGCTCGACCGCAAGGACCGGATGAGCATGGCCAACGGGCTGGAGGTCCGGGTCCCGTTCTGCGACCACCGCCTGGTGGACTACGTGTGGAACGTGCCCTGGCAGGTCAAGCGGCTCGGCGGCCAGGAGAAGGGCCTGCTGCGCAGCGCGGTCGAGGACCTGCTGCCCGCCGAGGTCGTGCACCGGCCCAAGAGCGGCTTCCCGGTCGGGAAGAGCTCGGCGTACCTGGACTCGGTGCGCGAGGCGGTGTCGGCGATGATCGGCGACCCCGGCTCGCCCGCGATGGACCTGCTGGACGCCGGGACGCTGCGCGCCATGGTCGACAGCAAGGACTGGTTCAACGGCGCGTTCACCCCGCCCCCCATCCTGCCGCGAGCCCTCCAGCTCGACGACTGGATGCGCCGCTACGGGGTGCGGGTGGTCCTGTGACCGGCCGGCCCGGCACAGCGCGGGCACCGCAGACGGCAACCGGAGGATGAGATGCGCATAGCGGTCACCGGTTCGATCGCCACGGACCATCTGACGCACTTCCCCGGCCGGTTCACCGACCAGCTCGTACCGGAGGAGCTGGACCACGTGTCCCTCTCCTTCCTGGCCGACGAGCTGCACGTCCGGCACGGCGGCGTCGCCGCCAACATCGCCTTCGGCCTGGGGCAGCTGGGGCTCGCCCCGCTCCTCGTCGGGGCTGCGGGAGCCGACTTCGCGGACTACGGGGCGCGGCTCGCCGGGCACGGCGTGGACATCGGCCCGGTCCACGTGTCGGCGACCCGCCACACCGCCCGGTTCATGTGCACCACCGACGAGGCCGGGAACCAGATCGCCACCTTCTACGCCGGGGCGATGAGCGAGGCGGCCGTGATCGACCTGCGGGCCGTCGCGTCGTCCGCCGCGGTGGACCTCGTGCTGATCGGGGCGAACGACCCGGAGGCGATGATCCGGCACACCAAGGACTGCCGGGCGGCCGGGCTGCGTTTCGCGGCCGACCCCTCGCAGCAGCTCGCCCGGCTCACCGCCGAGGCCGTCAAGGAGCTGGTCTCCGGGGCGGAGTACCTCTTCACCAACGAGTACGAGAGCACCCTGCTGCTGCACAAGACCGGGTGGTCGGCCGCGGACGTCCTCGACCGGGTCGGCGTCTGGGTCACGACGCTGGGCGAGAAGGGCTGCCGGATCCGGCGGCGGGGTGAGCCGCCCGCCGAGATCAGGGCGGTGCCCGTCGCGCGGCCGGCCGATCCGACCGGTGTCGGCGACGGCTTCCGGGCCGGCTTCCTGGCCGCCGTCGCCTGGGGGGCCGGCCCGCTGCGGGCCGCCCAGCTCGGCTGCGCGGTGGCCTCGGCGGTGCTGCGCTCCGTCGGGTCGCAGGAGTACCGGGTGCGCGTCGACGACCTGCTGGCGCAGTGCCGTGACGTCTACGGACCGGGGTGCGCCGAGGAGCTGGCGGCCTGCCTCGGGCGGGTCGGGGGGCGGACGTGACGGCGCCCCGCCGGGCCCCGGGCGGGGTGCGCCGCGCGCTGGCCGGCCGCGGCCCGGTCCTGTCGTTCGAGGTCTTCCCGCCGAAGACGGCGCAGGGCGCCACCGCGCTGTGGCGCACCGTCCGGGCGCTGGAGGCGCTGCGCCCGGCGTTCGTCTCGGTCACCTACGGGGCCGGCGGCAGCTCGCGTGACCGCACCCTCGCGCTCGCCGAGCGGCTGGTGCAGGAGACGACGCTCCCGGTCCTCGGCCACCTCACCGCGGTGGGGCACTCGGTCGCGGAGCTGCGCCGGATCGTCGGGAGTTACGCGCAGGCGGGGGTGCTCGACCTCCTCGTGGTGCGCGGCGACCCGCCGTCCGACCCGCAGGGCCCCTGGACCGCGCACCCCGAGGGCGTCCGCCACGCCGCCGAACTGGTGCGGCTGGTGCGGGAGTCCGGCGACTTCGGCATCGGGGTGGCGGCCTTCCCCGAGCGGCACCCGCGCTCGCGCGACTGGGAGGAGGACATCCGGCACTTCGCGGCCAAGGCGCGGGCGGGCGCCGACTTCGCCGTCACGCAGATGTTCTTCGACGCCGAGGACTACTTCAGGCTGCGCGACCGGCTCGACGCGGCGGGGTGCACCATCCCCGTCGTCCCCGCGGTCATGCCCGCCACCCGCTACCGGCAGATCGCGCGCTTCGCCGAGCTGAGCGGCGCGGCCTTCCCCGAGGACCTGGCCCGCCGCCTGCGGGACGCGGGCGACGACGCGGCCGAGGGGCACCGCGTCGGGGTCGCCCACGCGACCGCGCTGGCCGCGCGGCTGCTGGACCAGGGCGCCCCCGGACTGCACTTCATCACCCTCAACCGGCCCGAGGCGACCCTCGACATCCACCACGGGCTCGGGCTCCCCGGCCCCCGTCGCACGCTGCAGGCGGCTGCCGCGGGAGCGTCCCCCGATGCCCCCTGAGCAGTGCGCCACCGCGGGTGCGGCAGCCGCACCCGCCGGGCCCGGCCCGGGAAGACGTGCCAAGGGCCTCCCCGGGGCCGCCGCCCGACGATCCCGGTCCTCTTCCCGCGCCCCAGGAGAACCCGCCATGCAAGCGAACCCGGAGGGCCCGGTGCCGGCGCTGCCCGCCCGGCGCGGCCTGCCCGCGGCGCAGCAGCCCGACTACCCCGATCCGCAGGCCCTGCAAGAGGTGGTCGCCGACCTGGAGACCTGCCCGCCGCTCGTCTTCGCCGGGGAGTGCGACCGACTGCGCGAGCACATGGCGGCCGTCGCCCGCGGGGAGGCGTTCCTCCTCCAGGGCGGCGACTGCGCGGAGACCTTCGAGGCGGTGTCCGCCGACCAGATCCGGGGCAAGCTCAGGACGCTGCTCCAGATGAGCGCCGTACTGACGTACGCGGCGCGGGTGCCGGTCGTGAAGGTCGGCCGGATCGCCGGGCAGTACGCCAAACCGCGCTCCCACGCGTACGAGACGCGCGACGGGGTGACGCTGCCGAGCTATCGCGGCGACGCCGTCAACGGACTCGACTTCACCAGGCAGTCCCGTACGCCCGACCCCGCCCGGCTGCGGCGGATGTACCACTCCTCGGCGGCGACGCTCAACCTCGTACGCGCCCTGTCCACCGGCGGCTTCGCCGACCTGCGGCAGGTGCACGCCTGGAACCGGGACTTCGTGGCGTCCTCCCCCTCCGGGGAGCGCTACGAGCGGTTGGCGCGCGAGATCGACAGCGCGCTGAGCTTCATCCACGCGTGCGGGGCGAGCCCGGAGGAGTTCGAGAAGACCGAGTTCTTCGCCTCCCACGAGGCGCTGCTGCTGGACTACGAGCGGGCGCTGACCCGGGTCGACTCGCGCACCGGCGAGCTGTACGACGTGTCGGGCCACATGGTGTGGATCGGCGAGCGGACCCGGCAGCTGGACGGCGCGCACATCGCCTTCGCCGCCCGGATCCGCAACCCGGTCGCCGTCAAGCTCGGCCCGACCACGACCGTGGACGAGGCGCTGCAGTACGCCGAGCGGCTCGACCCGGACGGCGAGCCGGGCCGGCTGACCTTCGTCGTCCGCATGGGGGCGAAGCGGATCCGCGACCGGCTGCCCGAGCTGGTGGAGAAGGTCACCGCCTCCGGCCTGACCGTGGCGTGGGTGAGCGACCCCATGCACGGCAACACCTACGAGGCCCCCTCCGGTCACAAGACCCGGAGCTTCGACGACGTCCTCGACGAGGTCAAGGGCTTCTTCGAGGTGCACCGGGCGCTCGGCACCCATCCCGGCGGCATCCATGTGGAGCTGACCGGCGACGACGTCACCGAGTGCGTCGGCGGCGGCGCCGAGGTCTTCGTCGACGACCTGCACCGGCGCTACGAGACCGCGTGCGACCCGCGCCTGAACCACAGCCAGTCCCTGGACCTGGCCTTCCTGGTGGCCGAGATGTACCCGCACCGCGGAGGTGCGGCCCGCGGCACCGCGGGCGGCGGGGAGCAGACCGGGACGCGACCGAGGAGCACCGCATGAACCGACTGCGCTGGCTCACCGCCGGCGAATCCCACGGGCCGGCCCTGGTCGCGACGCTGGAGGGGCTACCCGCCGGCACCCCGCTGACCACGGGGATGATCGCCGCCGCGCTCGCCCGCCGCCGGCTCGGCCACGGCCGCGGCGCCCGGATGGCGTTCGAGGAGGACGCGGTGACGCTGCTCGGCGGGGTGCGGCACGGGCTGACGCTCGGCTCGCCGGTCGCCGTCATGGTCGGCAACACCGAGTGGCCCAAGTGGGAGCAGGTCATGGCGGCCGACCCGGTGGATCCCCAGATCCTCGCCGGGCTGGCCCGGAGCGCCCCGCTGACCCGCCCCCGGCCCGGGCACGCCGACCTCGCCGGGATGCAGAAGTACGGCTTCACCGAGGCCCGTCCGGTCCTGGAGCGCGCCTCGGCCCGGGAGACCGCCGCCCGGGTCGCGCTGGGCGCCGCGGCCCGCTCCTTCCTGGCGGAGACCGTCGGGGTCGAGCTGGTCTCGCACGTGGTCGGGCTGGGCGAGTCCGAAAGCCCGCCCGGCGTCGCCCCGCTGCCCGCCGACCAGGACCGGCTGGACGCCGACCCCGTGCGGTGCCTGGACGCCGCCGCCTCCGCGGCGATGGTCGAGGAGATCGAGCGGGCCCGCAAGGACGGCGACACCCTGGGCGGCGTGGTGGAGGTCCTGGCCTACGGCGTCCCGGTGGGCCTGGGCTCGCACACCCACTGGGACCGGCGGCTGGACGCCCGGCTGGCCGGTGCCCTGATGGGGGTGCAGGCGATCAAGGGCGTCGAGGTCGGCGACGGCTTCGGGCTCGCCCGGGTGCGCGGCTCCCTGGCGCACGACGAGATCGAGCCCGGCCCCCGCGGCATCCGGCGCAGGTCCGGCCGCTCGGGGGGCACCGAGGGCGGGGTGTCCACCGGCGAGACCCTGCGGGTGCGCGCCGCGATGAAGCCGATCGCGACCGTGCCGCGCGCACTGGCCACCGTGGACGTGTCGACCGGCGAGGCCGCCCGGGCCCACCACCAGCGCAGCGACGTCTGCGCGGTGCCGGCCGCCGGGATCGTCGCCGAGGCGGTGGTCGCGCTGGTGCTCGCGGACGCGGTGGTGGAGAAGTTCGGCGGCGACAGCGTCGCCGAGACCCGGCGCAACGCCGCGGCATTCCTCGCGCATCTCACGGTGCGCTGATGGGCGGTGCGCTGACGAACGGAGCGCCGACGGACGGTGCGCCGACGGACGGCCCGCGGGTCGTCCTGGTGGGGCCGACGGGCGTGGGCAAGACCACGGTCGGCGCGCTGCTGGCCGCCCGGCTCGGCCTGCCGTACCGCGACACCGACGCGGACGTGGCCGCCGCCGTGGGCCGGTCCGTCGCGGAGATCTTCGCCGCCGAGGGCGAGGAGTACCTGCGGGAGGTGGAGGAGCGCGCGGTGGCCGCCGCACTCGCCGAGCACGCGGGGGTGCTCTCCCTCGGCGGCGGGGCGGTGCTGCGCGCGCGGACCCGCGGGAGGCTGGCCGGCCGGCCGGTCGTGTACCTGTCGATGGGACCCGGGACCGCCCTCGGCCGGCTGCGCCGCGGCGGCACCCGGCCGCTGCTGGCGGGCGACCCGATCACCCGGTGGAGCGCCCTGACGGACCGCCGTCGCCCCCTCTACACCGCGGTGGCCCGGGCGGTGGTCGACACCGACGGCCTGGCACCGGACCAGGTCGCCGAGCACGTGATGCGAGCCTTGGAGCTGAGCCATGACGGGCATTCAGGAGAGCTGTACGAGCACCGGCCCGCGGCGGAGCGCACACCCCCGCCCTGACCGGACCGGGCCGCAGGAGCCGGCGGAGCCGAAGGGAGCGACGCCGGGCCCCTCGGACTTCACCGTCCTGATCGGCGGTGACTTCGCCGGGAAGTCGACCGTCCTCGGCGCCCTGGCGGCGGCGGACCCCGCGGTGCAGGTGCTGTCGACCGACGAGGGGTTCCTCGGCCCGCGGCACGTCCAGGTCGGCCAGCTGCGCCGGCTGGCCGGGCGGCTGCTGCCGCACGTCGGGGGCGACTACACCCCGGACTTCCTGGCGGCGCTGTTCCACGCGGCGGTGGTGCACCTGCGCGACGAGCTGCGGCGCTGCGATCCCGGGCGTCCGGTGATCATGGACTCCTACTACTACAAGTTCCTCGCCAAGTGCCGGCTGGCCGGCGCCCAGGAGAGCCCGCTGTTCGCCTGGTGGCGCTCCTACCCGCAGCCGCACCGCGTCATCGAGCTGGACGTGCCGCTCGCCACGGCGTGGGAGCGCTGCGGCCGCGGCGCCGGCCTCAACGCGCTGGAGTTCTACGGTGCCTCGCCGGTCCGGCCCGCTTTCGAGGACTACCAGAGCGACCTGCGCAGGCTGATGCGCGAGGAGGTCCGCCACCTGCCGCTGCGGCGCCTTCCCGCGATCGGCGACCCGTCGGTCACCGCCCACCGGATCCAGGAGGCACTCGCCGATGTCCGAGCCTGACCCCGCCGCCTTCCACGACCGCAACGCCCGCTACCGCGCACGGGTCTTCGCCGAGCGGGCCCGGCTGCGCGACGCCCTTGCCGACCCGGCCGCCCACCAGCGCAAGGTGCTCCAGGACCTGCTGGACTTCAACGCCGGCACCCGCTTCGGCGCCGCCCACGGCTTCCGGCGGATCCGCTCGCTGGACGACTTCCGCAAGGCCGTCCCGATCCACGCCTACGCCGACCTGCAGCCCTGGATCGAGCGGGCCGCGGCGGGCGAGGCGGACGTGCTGAGCGCCGATCCGCCCGCGGTGTGGTTCACCAGCAGCGGCAGCACCGGGGCGCACAAGAAGATCCCGGTGACCCCGGGCTTCGTGCGCCACACCTTCCTGCCGTTCTACTTCGCCGCCTGGGCGCCCCTGCTGGAGCACTTCCCGGAGGTGCTCGACCGCCCGGACGCGGTGCTCAACCTCAAGCACGACCCGCTGGCGGCCCCGCCGACGCTCGCCGACGGCCGGCCCCATGTCGGCGCCAGCCAGGTGGACTTCGGGGAGCGGTTCGGCGAGCCGCTGGCGGCGGAGCCGGGCTCCTTCGCCCCCTGGGCGACCCTCCCGGTCCCGCTCGCGGCCGACGACCACGAGGGCAAGATGTACGCCCGGCTCCGGCTGGCCGTGGAGAGCGACGTGCGGCTGGTGATCGGGATCAACCCCGCCATGGTCGCCGCCCTGCCCTTCCAGCTGCGCCTGTGGTGGCCGCGGCTGCTGCGCGACATCCGCGACGGCACCGTCGACGGCGTCCCCGCCCGCGACCCCAACCCGCGGCGCGCGGCGGAGCTGGAGAAGGCGGCGCGCCGCGCGGGTGTGCCGCGCCCGGCCGTCGTGTGGCCGCGGATGCGGGCGCTGTTCTGCTGGACCACCGGCATGGCGAGCCTGTACCTGCCGCGGCTGCGCGAGGAGTACGGGACCGCGGTGACGGCGCTGCCCGCGCCGGTGGCCGCGTCCGAGGGACCGGTCGGCACCGCGCTGGACCGGCACCCCACCGCGGGCAGCCCCGTCCTGACCGCCTCGGTCCTCGAATTCGCGGACGCCGACGAGGACATCCGCCCCGAGACCCCCACGTGGGACGTGCAGCAGCTCGACACGGGCCACGACTACCACGTCGTCTTCAGCCACATCGGCGGCCTGTACCGATACGCCGTCGGCGACGTGGTCCGGGTGGTGGACCGGGTCGACGGCGTCCCCCGGCTGGAGTACGCGGGCCGGGCGACGCGCTCGGACGCGGCCGGCGAGCGGCTGCGCGACGCGCAGGTGATCAGGGCGCTGGGCGGCGCCGCGGCGGCGGGCGGGCTCGCCGTGCGCAACGCCGCGTGCCGCGTCGAGCCGGACCCGGGCACCGGCCGCCCCGGCTACCGCTTCGCCCTGGCCCCCGCGGGCCCGTGGAGCGAGGACGAGCTGCACCGCTTCGGCGCCCGCCTCGACGAGGAGCTGCGGCAGGGCTCCGCGGGCTACCGGGAGGCCCGCGAGGCGCGCCTCGCCCCCGCGCGGGTCACCCTCCTGGACGGGGACGCCTTCGACCGCGACTGGCTGGCCGCGGTCGCCGAGGGCACCCGCCCGACGCAGGTCAAGGACCGCCTCTTCCGCCAGGACAGCCGGCAGTGGGACCGGCTGACCGCACCCGGCCACGCTCCCGCCGACCGAGGTGAATGATGCACCAGCAGACCCGGCTCCCCGACCACGCCCCCCACTCCCCCGCCGACACCGCGCTGGACGCCGTCGAGCGCACCGCCCTGCTCACCGCCGCGCTGCGCGCCGCCGAGAGCCGGCGCCCCGACCGCATCTACGACGACCCGTACGCCGCCGCGCTCTGCGGCGACCTCGGCCCCGAACTCCTCGCGGAGATCCGGGCGGTGACCTTCCCGCAGGACGCGGAGCGCACCCTGCCCAGCACCCCGGACTACAACGCGATCCGCACCCGGCTGTTCGACGACCTCCTCCAGGACGCCGCGCACCGGCAGGGCCTGCGGCAGATCGTGCTCGCCCCCGCGGGGATGGACTCGCGCGCCTACCGGCTGGACTGGCCGGGCGACGTCCGGTACTTCGAGGTCGACCGCCCCGCGGTGCTGGCGTACAAACGCGGGCGCCTCGCGGGCCTGGCCGCGCCCCGGACCGACCACCACGCGGTGGCCGCGGACCTGACCTCCCCCGACTGGGAGAGCCGGCTGACCGCCGCCGGGTACGACCCGGCGGCCCCCTCCGTGTGGCTGTTGGAGGGTCTGCTCTACTACATCCCCGAGGCGGACGCGCACCGGATGCTCGACCGGGTGGCCGCGCTGATGGCCCCCGGCAGCCGGATCGTCGCGGACATCGTGAACCGCGCCGCGCTGACGCTGCCCGACATGCGGGGCCTGCTGGACGTCTTCGCGGGCTGGGGCTGCCCCTGGCTGTTCGGCGAGGACGAGCCCGAGGGGCTCTTCGCGCGCCACGGCTTCGACGTGACGGCGACGCAGCCCGGCGAGGGCGCCGCGGACTACGGCCGCTGGCCCGACCCGGTGCCGCCGCGCGCCGCCGGGCCGGTCCGCCGGGTGTTCTTCGTCCACGGTGCGAAACGCTGATGCGCGTCGTCGTGGCCGGAGGAAGCGTCGCGGGGCTGGCCGCCGCGCTCGCGCTCGCCGCCAGGGGGCACCGGGTCGACGTCCTGGAGGCGGCACCACCGCCGCCGAAGGAACCGGGCGAATGGCGGCGCGCGGCCGTACCGCAGGCCCTGCACGCGCACACCTTCACCTCGCTCGGCACCTGCCTGCTGCGGGACCGGGTCCCCGAGCTGCTGCACGAGCTGCTGGCGGCGGGCGCCACGCTCCTGGACCTCAACGCGGCCGCCCCGCGCGGCGGCCCGCCGGTCGCCGACCCGGACCTGATCGGCCTGGCCTGCCGCCGGACCGTCTTCGAACAGGTCCTGTACCGGCACGTCACGGCGCGGCCGGGCGTCCGCGTCCGGCACGGCCGCCCGGTCACCGGCGTGGTGGTGGACGGGGAGCGGGTGCGCGGGGTGCGGCTGGGCGGCGAGGAGGTGCGGGCCGACCTGGTCGTCGACGCCACCGGCCGCAGGGGCGCCGCCCGCGGCTGGCTGGCGGCCGCCGGGATCCCGCTGCCTGCGGACCGGGTCGAGCGCTCGGCGATCACCAGCTTCTCCCGGCTGTACCGCCGCAACTCCGCGCGGCTGCCCGGCCCGCTCAACCGCGGCAACGCCGCCGGGGGGATCTGGGACGGCTACGCCGCGGTCCTGCACCTCGGCGACGGGGCGACCTTCACCGTCGCGCTGGGCACCCTCCCCGCCGACCGCACCCTGGGACGGCTGCGCGACGCCGAGGACTTCACCCGGGCGGCGGCCGCGAGCCCCTTCCTGGGCCCGTGGCTCGCGCCCGGCGCCGCCGAGCCGGTCTCCCCCGTGCACGCGCTCACCTGCCCGCCGAACGTGCTCCGCGCCGCGGCCGTCCACCCGCCGGTGGCCGGGCTCTACCCGGTGGGCGACGCGGCGGCGGTCACCGACCCGATCTTCGGGCGCGGCATGTCGCTGGCGTTCTCCCACGCCTTCGCGCTGGCGGGCCTGCTGGACGCGCACCCCGCGGTGGACGCCGCGCAGCGCGCCGCCGCCGGGCGGCTGGCCGAGACCACGCTGCGCCCGTGGTTCGAGCACGCGGCCGCCGCCGACCGGTCGCGCACCGCCGCCTGGACCGCCGGGACCCCGGCCGCCGGCTCGCCCGCGTTCGGGCTGCCCGGCGTGACCGCGGGCGAACTGGCGGCGGCAGCGGCGGTGGACGGCACGGTGTGGCGGACCCTGACCCGTACGCTCATGAGCCTCGACACCCCGCAGCAGGCGTTCGCCGCGGACGCCCTGGCCGCGCGGGTACGGGCCGCGCTCAGCAGCCGGGAGCGGCCCCCGGCGGGAGCCCGGACATGACGGCGCTCACCACTCCCGCGGAGCCCGCGTCCGCTCCCGTCACCGCTGCCGCGGCGGCCCCTCGGCGGCCGCGCGTGCTCATCGCCCCGGTGACCGTCACGCCGTCCAAGCCGCTCACGCCCTCGCACCTGAAGGGCCTGCTGTGGGCGGACGTGATGTACCGGGCGACGGGCCAGGTGGCCGACACCGCGCTCCGCTACAGCCACACCGCCTACCACCCCACCGAACAGACCCTGGGCTTCTGGGAGTTCCTCGACCGCGCGGTGGGGGACGCCGACTTCGGCGCCATGGACGAGGAGGGCATCGGCGCGCTGTACGTGCGCTTCCGACAGGAGGGGCGGCGCGCCCCGGCCGCGGCTCTGCGCCCCTACGCCGACGCCGTCGAGCACCAGGGCTGGACGCACCCGGCGGCGCTTCGGGTGCTGGAACTGTGGCAGCGGCACTACGCCCGGCTGGGCATGCACGACCCGGGCCTGACGGCCCACCAGCCGCCCGGCCTCGCCCTGCACGACGCCCTCGAACTCCTCGCCGCCGACGGGCTGTGCCTCGACCAGCGCCCCATGGGCGGGCCGGTCTACCTCGACCTGACGGCGCAGGGCCTGCCGCTGCGGCAGATCGTGACCGCCGAAGGGCAGCCCAACTACCTGGCGTGCGCCCTGCGCGACCTGCTCCCGCTGGCCGCCCGGCACGACGAGATCGTGCTGCTGTACGACCCGGATCTGGACGCGGACTACCAGCTCCTCCAGCGCGTGCTGCAGGCGCGCGGCCCCGCGGTGCACCGGGTGCCGGTGGGACGGGTGCCGATCGACGGGCAGATCCGCTCGGCCCGCGAGGGCGGCTGGAACGGCCTGCACGCCGGGGCGCTGCTGGACGCCCTGCTGGCCGGCCACGACCGCGCCGCCGTCGCCCTCGGGGCCCGGCTGTACTTCCTGGCCTGCCTCGGGGCGGGGCAGCGGGAGTCCTTCCGCGCCGAGCTCCTCGTCCAGCAGGTCCGGCGGGCCCGCCGCATCCTGGACGCCGGCGAGGCCCCCGGCACCCAGGCCGCCGAGCTGATCGGCCGTCACCGGCGCGGCCACGCGTACGTCGACGCCTACCGGCTCACGTCCGGCCTGCTGGGCCGGCGCCCCATCCGGCTGCCCCCGGACACCCTGCGGGAGGTGTTCCTGTGACCGCGGCGGGAACGGCCGGAACGGCGGAGGCGGCCGGCGCCCTCGGCCAGGAGGAGCTGCGGCGCGCGGCCGCGGCCCGGCTGCACCGGGCCCGCCCGGACCTGCTGGACGGCGCGGACGCGGATCTGGAGCGGCTGCTCCGCGCCGGGGACGCCCTCGCCGAGGAGGACGAGCGCGATCCGCGCGGCGCGCAGGCCGTCGCGGTGGTGCGCAGTTACTCGCCCGCCCGCTGGATCGCCCAGGCCTGCGCGTTCGGCCTGTCGCTGCAGTCCCGCCACGGCGCGGAGCACGTCGCGGCCTGGCGCCGCTCGCTGACCCGTACCGTCTTCCTGGCCGGTGACCCGCGCCGCCTCCAGCGCCGCTTCGACTTCCACCATCTGGCTCCCGACGGGTCCGTCGGGTGGTGCGCACCGGCGCCGCCGGCCGCGACCGCGCCGCTGCGCAGGCTGCTCAAGACCCTGCGTGCCTCCGGCGGGGTCCCGGCGATCCCGCCGACCCCGGTGCGCGTCCCCGACGCCGACCGCCCGGCCCGCCGGGCGCCGGTGCGCCGTCAGCTCTACGTCGCCACGGCGCGGACGCCGCTCCCCCGCCTGCTGGTGCACACCCACCACCTGCTCGTCGAGGCGGTGCTCGACGGCCTCGTCGAACCCGGCGACTGCCTCACCCTGCATCACGTCCCGTCGCTCGGCGGGCTGCGCGCCGACTTCGCCGCGCTGCGCGTCGACACCGAGGAACCGTCCGCCCACGGCAGCTCAGCCCCGCCCCGCCTGCGCGCGTGGGCCGCCCTGACCCGAGGAGAACGCCTGTGACCGTCTCCGCCCCGCCCGCGCACGCGGACCGCCCCGGCACCGAACGCCCCCCGATCCGCTGCGGGCTGCACGCCTCCCACACCATGGCCGACCGGATCGTGGCGGGCGCGGGATGGCCCGCGGACTCCGTGCGGTGGCTCCCGTTCGAGGTGGACGCCCCCTTCACCGCGCTGCGTGCCGGGCAGATGGACCTCATGGTCGTCAAGTACCTGCCGCGCACGCCCGACCTGGAGGTCAGCCGCCCGGTGTGGCACGACCCGCGGGCCGTGGCGGTGGGCGCGCACCACCCGCTGACCCGCCGGGACGGCATCACCCTGGAGGACGTCGCCGACTTCCCGGACTTCCGCTGCCCCACGGACTTCCCGCCCGAGGTGTGGGACGAGGTGGTGCCCCGCGCGGCCCCGTCCGGGCGCCCGATCCGCCGCGTCCACCCCATGACGACGGTGCAGGCCATGGCGGACGTCCTCGTCGCGGGCGACGCCGTCCACCTCTCCTTCCAGTCGCTGGCCACGGCCGTGCCCGCGGGGGTCGAGGTGCTTCCCGTCCGGGGTCTCCCGCCGGGTCCTGTCGCCCTGGCGTGGCTCCGCGGCGCCCCGCTGCCCGACCACGTGGCCCGCTTCGTGCGGGACGCCGAGAACGCCGAAGCCCGCCGCACCGCGACCCCGGAGCTTGCCCGATGACCGCGCCGCGTACCGGCGGCGGGACCCGGCCGCCGGTGGTGCTGCTGCACGCGCTCGCGCTCGACGCCACGATGTGGCGGGCCCAGCAGCACGCCCTGACGACGCGCGGGCACCGGGTGCTCGCCCCGCACCAGCGCGGGTTCGGCGGCAGGGCGCTGGGCTCGGAACCGCCCTCGGTCGACCTGCTCGCGGACGACCTGCGCCGTGCCATGGACGGCCACGGCGTGCGGCGGGCGGTGCTGGCCGGAGTGTCGATGGGCGGGTACGTCGCCATGGCCTTCGCCCGGCGCTGGCCGGACCGCGTGCTGGGCCTCGGGCTGGTCTCCTCGCGGGCCGCCGCGGACGACGCGGCGGCCCGCGAGGGGCGGCTGGCGTTCGCGGCCGCCATGGGCGATCCCGCGGCCGCGCCCGCCTGGGCCGCGGCCGCGGCCGACCGGCTCTTCGGCGCCACCACCCGGGACCGCCGGCCGCAGGTCGCGGCGGAACTGCGGGCCGCAGGCGTGGCCGCACCGCCCGAGTCCGTCGCCTGGGCCCAGCGCGCGATCGCCGGACGCCCGGACTCCGGGCCGCACCTGGCCGGCCTGACGGTGCCCGCGCTGGTCGCGGTGGGCGAGGAGGACTCCCTCGTCACGGTCGGGGAGGCGGAGGCCACCGCGCGCTGCCTCCCCGGCGCGCGGCTGGCCGTCGTGCCCACCTCCGGGCACCTGCCGCCGCTGGAGACCCCGCACACCCTGACCGCGCTGCTCGCCGACCTGCTCGACGAGGTCGCCGGCACCTCCCGCGTCCCCGTGCCCGGCGCCGCGCACCGCACCCTCGTCACCGTCCGCCAGGAGGACCTGCCGTGCTGACCGACGACCACGCGGCATGGGGCCACACCACCTCCACCGGGCTGGGTTTCACCACCGGGAACGTGGTGGACGCGCACTTCGCGGCGTGCGCCGACGCCTACCGCACCGCACTGGACCTGGCCGGGCTGCACCGCGGCTGGCACGTGCTTGACGCCGGGTGCGGCAGCGGCACCTTCCTGCCGCTGCTGGCCGAACGCGTCGGCCCGCAGGGCAGGTTGTCCGCCGTCGACCTCGCGCCGGAGAACGCCGCGCTCGCCGGGCGCCGCGTTCGGCAGGAGCTGCCGGGCGGCGGCAGCGCGCCGCCGGCCGACGTCCGGACCGGCGACGTCCTGGACCTGCCCTACCCCGACAACAGCTTCGACGCCGTGTGGTGCGCCAACACCGTCCAGTACCTCGACGACGGCGAACTGCCGCGCGCACTGGCCGAGTTCCGGCGGGTGGTGCGCCCGGGCGGGGTCGTCGCCGTCAAGGACCTCGACGCCGCGCTCCTCACCCTCCGCCCCGGCGACCCCTTCCGGCTCACCGACTTCTTCCGGCACGCCGCCCGGGTCCCCGGCTACGCGCACCAGCTGCTGCGCACCCGGGACCTGCATCTGTGGCTGCGCCGGGCGGGCCTGACCGGCGTCCGCCAGCAGACCCTGCTGATCGAGCACTACGCACCGCTCACCCCGGCCGCCGCCCACTTCTACGGCCTGGCCACGGCGAGCGTCGCACGCCAGGCACTCGACAGCGGCCTCCCGGAGCAGGCATGGGCCCCACTGCTGACCCCCGAGCACCCCGCCCACCCGCTGCGCTCCCCCGACGCCTACATCAGCGAGGGCAACGTCGTGGCCGTCGGCACCGTCCCGCCCGACTCACCGTAGTCACCCGGCGACCGGCGCGCCCCGCACCGCCGCCAGCACCTGCGCCGCCAGCTCGGCGGGCGGGCGCAGGCCGTCCAGGACGACGGTGTCCCCGGGCAGTCGCGGCGGGGCGGCGGCGTAGGCCTCGATCTGCTCCCGGCACCAGCGCCGCCCCGCCTCGACGCGCGCGGGGTCGCCGTCCGCGCCGCGGTGCCGCTCGTCGATCCGCCGGAGGAGCACCTCGGTGGGCACCCGCAGGCAGAAGTGGCGGTAGGGGACGCCGGCGTCCCGCAGGCCGCCGAAGATCTCATCCATGTAAGCGGACGTCATCAGGTTCATCGGGACGAGGACCGTCCGGCCGTACTCCTGGTGCAGCCCCGCCGCGAGGCCG
Source organism: Streptomyces sp. NRRL F-5123 (assembly GCF_000721495.1). Taxonomy (GTDB): domain Bacteria; phylum Actinomycetota; class Actinomycetes; order Streptomycetales; family Streptomycetaceae; genus Actinacidiphila. Next base: position 53,257 of record NZ_JOHY01000001.1, on the reverse strand, counting down.
GCCACCTGGCGCCGCCACAGCGGGATGTCCTGGAAGTTGCCCGTCGGGCAGTCCACGATCCCGGTGAGCAGACCGCCGACCTGCTCCGGGTCGAAGACCAGGGCGTCGGGCAGGTGGCCGCGCAGTTCGGCGACCAGCGTGGTCTTGCCGCTGCCGAACGCCCCGTTCACCCAGATCAGCATGTGCTGTCCGCGCCGGGGGCCGCCGGTCGCGGGTGCGGGAGCGCCGGGTCGGTGAGGGGGATGGTGAAGTCGTCCTCGACGGGGGGTTCCAGCTCGTGGGGGCGCAGGCCCGTCGCGGCGAAGCAGCGGACGCGGACCTCGGTGGGGGTCACGTCCAGGCGCAGGAAGTTCTTGAAGAACGGCGGGCTGTAGGTGGCCGAGCCCGGCGACAGCACGCCGGTCAGCAACTGCCGCACCGGCAGCCGCAGCCGGCGCCTGCGGCCGGGGCGGGAGGCCACACCGAGCACCGCGGCCACGAAGCGGGTGCGCACGGTCACCTCGGCGGCCGCCGCCGTGCGGGCGGGGGCGAGGCCCAGCCGGGCGGCGATCACAGCGGCGGCCTGGTCCGGCGTCAGGTCGAAGAGCCTGCGCAGCCGCAGCCTGCGGCCGTACAGGCGGCTGTAGAAGGCCAGCGAGTCCGCGCGCAGCGGGTAGCAGCGGAAGCGGTCCTCAGTCACGCCGCCCACGGTGACCGGGGGGATGGTGTGGGTGGCGTGCATGAAGGCCCCGCCGCCGCCGGAGACGACGTACTCGATGCGCCGCCCGTCCACGTCGACCGGGTAGTGCTGGTAGTTGTGGATGTCGCCGCCTATCGCCGCGACGAAGTGGTTCCGCGGGTCGCGCACGATCGCGTCGACCGTGCCGCCGCCCTCGATGGGGCAGGGGTGGTGTTCGCCGTCGACGTAGAGGGGCGAGCCGGTCACCAGGATCTTCGGCCGGGGCCCGCGTGCCACCCGGGCGAGCCACTCGCCCTGCTCGCGGTCGATCCCGCCGAGCAGCCCGGTGTCGATCCCGATGATCCGCAGCGGCCCCGAGTCCATGGCCCAGTACGGCCCGGGGCACCGTGCGGCCTGCGCGGGCCGGTCCCGCATCCGGCGCGCCCGCGCCAGCCGCTCCTCGTCGATCGCCGCGGGCGCCCGCCACAGCAGGGACCGCCACCACGCCGCCGACCCGAACCGCGGGCGGGGCGGGGCCGGCGGCTCGGGGGCGTCGCAGAAGACCCGCATGAAGCCGGTCAGGCCGTCGTACCAGTCGTGGTTGCCGGGTATCGGGTAGATCGGCGCGTCGTAGTCGCGGTAGGGCCGGAAGAACTTCGTGCCGTACTCGTCGGCGCTGCCCACCGGGTAGAGCACGTCGCTGCACAGCACCGTGTAGCGGGTGCCCGCCCCGGCCTTCAGCATGCCGGGGACGACGGCGTACTGGGGGGCGTCGCCCTCGCCGGTGTCGCCGAGCAGGAGGAAGGAGAAGGTGTCGGGGTCGTCCCGCTCGATCAGCATGTCCTCGCCCGCGGCGCCCCGCTCGACCTGCCCGCGCACCCACTGCTGCCGCCGCGCCCCGGTCGGATCGCCCAGCAGCGCGGCGAGCGGGCCGTTGCGCGCCTTCCACAGCGTCGCCGGGTTCAGCCACGACAGGTTCGACACCCGCTCCGGCATCAGCTCCGGGTACGTGCCCGGTTCCCGGTCCTCCCATCCGGCGCCCGCGAGCGAGCCACGGGAGGACGGCGGGGGCGCGGAGGACGCCTCCGGGGAGGCTTCCGGCGAGGTGGAAGGCGGCATGGGGTGACTCTAACTCCCGTGCACGGCACGGCAGGCGGACTCGAGGCAGCTGCCCGCCGGGCGGGAGCGGGCCGCCGGGGCGGGCGCTACGGCCGGCCCTGCTTCCACCCGTCCCAGTGCAGGACGTGCTCGCGGGGGATGCGCGGAGCCGGTTTGAAGTCGGTGCCGATGCTGTAGGCCAGCGGGATGAACGCGGCCAGCATGACCTCGTCGTAGGGGACTCCGAGCACCCCGGCCAGCTCCCTTTCCAGCGGGGCCTGCGCGGTCGTCCACGTCGTGCCGAGGCCGCGGGCCCGGGCGGCGAGCATGAAGCTCCACACGGCGGGCAGGATCGAGCCCCAGGTCCCGGCCTGCTCGGCGACGTTCGCGCGGTCGGTGCGCCCCTCGACGGCGGGGATGACGAACACCGGCACCCGGTGGATGTTCGCGGCCAGGTGGCGCAGGCCGTCGAAGACCCGCTCGGTGGAGCCCGGGTGGTAGCCCATGCGCCAGGTGTCGCGCGCGGTCAGTCGCTGCCCCTGGGCCACGGAGAGGGCGCGCAGGAAGAGGTCGGCCACGGCGTGCCGCTGGACGTCCTCGGTGACCACGACGAAGTGCCAGCGCTGCCGGTTGCGGCCGGTCGGAGCCTGAACGGCGAGGTCCACGCACTCCTCGATCAGCTCGCGCGGGACGGGGCGGTCGAAGTCGAGGCGCCGGCGGACCGCACGCGTGGTCGACAGGAGTTGGTCGGGCGTCAGATCCAAGGTCACGGAAATCATCTTAGAGCAGACGATCAGCACGCATACAAATCAGCTGGTGGGCGCGCGGAACAGCCTCGGGCACCGCCCGGATCGGGCGGGCACGGCCCGGATCAGCCGGGGATCAGGCGGACGCGGCGGCGAGCAGCGTGAGCGGAACGTCGGGGAGCTGGGCGAGGATCGCGCCCATGAGGCCGGGGAAGCGCGAGTCGAGGTCGTCGCGCCGCAGGGAGATGTAGCGGTGCGTGCCTTCGAGGCGGGTGTTGGTGACGCCTGCCTCGCGCAGGATCTTCAGGTGGTGCGAGAGCGTCGACTTCGACAGCGGGATCGCCATCGCGCCGCAGGACATCTCGCCGCCCGCCACCAGCCCGACGATGGCCAGCCGCACGGGGTCGCTCAGCGCGTGGAAGAGCACGGCGAGTTCGAGGTCGTCGACCTTGGGGTGGACCGGCGTGCGCACGGACGGCTCCTCCCTTCCCGTAACCACCGGCCGCGGGCGGGCTCCCGGTTCGCGGGCTGCTCGCGGCCTGTCGTTTGACGGTTCAAGGATACTCGACCTTCGTCAGGAGGCGGCTGCCGGAAGGGTGCGGAAGTAGACGACGGCCTGGGTGCGGCTGCGCACCCGGAGCTTGGTCAGCACGTTGGAGACGTGGAACTTCACCGTCTTCTCGCTCAGGTGCAGCGCGGCCGCGACCTCCGCGTTCGACATGCCGGTGGCGACCAGGTCGAGTATCTCCCGCTCGCGGGGCGTGAGTTCGCGCAGCGCACCCTCCTCGACGGCCGGCTCCTGCCCCTCCCCCGGCGGTACGGGCAGGTGCGGGGCGGCGAGGTCCAGGGCGACCCGGGCGAGCGGCGGCGAGAAGTAGGCGTGCCCGGCGGCGACCGCGCGCACCGCGGCGAGCAGCTCGTACTCCCTGGCGTCGCGGTGCACCAGCGCGCTCGCCCCGGCCCGCAGCAGCGCGCTGACCCGCAGCTCGCTGCGGCAGGTGATCACGACCGCGCCTGCGGCGCCCGCGGTGCGGCCGACCACCGCCCGCACCAGATCGGCGGTGTCCCCGTCCAGCCCGCCGTCCTCCAGGACGACCACGGCGGGACGGGCGTCGACGGCCATCCGCAGCACGTGGCGGCTCTGGCAGACCTCGGCGACCACGTCGATGCCCCCGGCCGCCAGGAAGATGGTGCGCAGCCCGGTCCGCATGACCGGGCTGCCCGCGCCCAGCAGCACGCGGGCCGCGCCGGGCACCGGGAAGTCGCCGCCTAACGCCGCGGCGTCGGCCGGATGCACCGGCGCTTCCGCGGCCAGGTGGGACATCGCCATGGATCCTCCCCTGTGGTGTCGCCGCGGGCGGGCGGCGCCGCGCGTGCGGGGGCCGAGCACCCCGGGCACGCCTGGAGTTCGATTGTTTCACGTTTCCCGAATTAGCGCCCCGTCCGGGATCCGTACGCGCCAGGACCCGTACCTGCCCGGGCGCGACCGGGGGGCGGCCGGCGGCCCGCAAGTCGGGCAGGCCCCGGGACATCCTCCGGTCCCGCCCGCCGCCGGCGTTCCCGATCACCAGGACCCCCGACCAAAGTCCAGGCCGCGAAGCCGGATGACGGCCTTTCGGCGGGCTCGCAGTCCCGCCTTGCGGCCGAGGCACCCCGGGCTCCGCACACCGCAGACTGTGCGGCGACCGTTCACGTAGCTGGAGTGACCATGACGACCCAGCCGCCCCGCGCGGGGTCCGGGCCCGGTTCCGGCCCGTGCCCGCCGGCCAGGACCGCACCCGTAACGCGGCCCCGGCCCGCTCCCGTGCCCGCGGCGGGGGCCTGATGCCCTTCCGTCTCGCGCCACCGCTCGTACGGCGGCGCCACATCGACCTGCTGCGGGTCTGCACCGCGGCGTGTCCGGGCCGACCGCCCCGTCCACCGCCCCGCACCCCACCCGCCCCCGGAGGAGATCCGTCATGCCCACCCCGCTCCGCCGCGCCGCGTCCACCGCCGGCGCCGCCCTGCTCGCGGTCGCCCTCGCGGCCACCACCGGCTGCTCCGCCGACGGCGGCTCCAGCGCCGACGGCTCGGGCGGCAAGCCCGTCAAGGGCGGCAGCCTGACCTTCGCCGTCGGCTCCGAGCCGTCCTGCCTCGACCCGCACGTCTCCCCCACCGACGCCTCCGCCGTCATCCAGCGCGGCGTCTTCGACTCCCTGGTCTCGGAGGACGGGAACGGGACCGTCCACCCCTGGCTGGCGACGTCCTGGAAGATCTCCCCCGACGGGCTCAGCTACGACTTCACCCTCCGCGAGGACGTGCTCTTCCACGACGGCACCAAGCTGGACGCCGCCGCGGTCAAGGCCAACTTCGACCAGATCACCGCGCCGGAGACCAAGTCCGCCTACGCGGCGAGCCTGTTCGGCCCCTCCTACAAGGGCACCACCGTCACCGGCAAGAACACCGTGCGGGTGTCCTTCAGCCGACCGTTCTCCCCCTTCCTCCAGGCCGTGAGCACCACCTACCTGGGGATCGAGTCGCCGAAGGCGCTCAAGGCGGGATCGAGCGCGCTGTGCGCGGGCGGCACCCACTCCGTCGGCAGCGGGCCCTTCGTGGAGGCCTCGCGGACGGTGGGCCGGCAGATCGTCTTCCACCGCAACCCCGCCTACAAGTGGGGCCCGCAGGACGGCGGCTACAACGGGCCCGCCCACCTGGACACCTTCACCATCCGCTTCCTCACCGACGACACCACGCGGCTGGGGACCCTGACGAGCGGGCAGATCGACGCGGCCGTGGTGCCGGTGATCGCGGCGACCCAGGTCCGCACCGACCCGCGGCTGCGGCTGCTGTCCCACCAGTCTCCCGGCGCGGTCTACGGCCTGCAGCTCAACACCACCCGCGCGCCGCTCTCCGACCAGCGGGTACGCACCGCACTGCTGCACGCGCTGGACGTCGACAGCCTCGTGACGGCCATCTACCTGGGCATCTACCAGCGGGCCTGGAGCCCGCTGAGCCCTTCCACGCCGAACGCCTACGACTCTGCGCTGAAGGATTCCTGGGCGTACGACCCGAAGCAGGCCTCGGCGCTGCTGGACCAGGCGGGCTGGACCGGCCGTGACAAGCAGGGCTACCGCACCAAGGACGGCAAGCGACTGACCCTGTCGTGGCCCATCCTGGCCGCCAACGTCACGCGCGACCAGCGCGGCGCCCTCGCCGACGGGATGAAGTCCGAGGCCAAGGCGGTCGGCATCGAGCTCAAGCAGGTGGTGGTGGACTCCGGCGGCTATTTCAAGGCCGCCTACTCCGCCGACTACGACGTCCTGGACCTCAGCTGGTCGCGCGGTGACGGCGACATCCTGCGCGGCCTCTACTTCGGCGGCGCCAACCTGGAGAAGGGCGGCCAGAACGCCTCCCGCATCGACGACCCGCAGGTCGACTCGTGGCTGCTGGCGGCGTCCGCCACCACCGACCCGGCACAGCGCAAGGCCGCGTACGCAAAGGTCCAGCAGTGGGTGATCGACCACGCCGTGACCGTCCCGCTGTACGTCGGCACGTATCTGCTGGGCACGTCGAAGTCGGTGCAGGGCGTCGCCTTCGACGTCTCCGGCTGGCCGCAGTTCGCACGCGCCTGGACCACCGGCCGGTGAGAGGCGCGGGCGTCGCACGCTACCTCGCGGGGCGCGCCGCGGCGGCGGTGCTGGTGGTGTGGGCGGCGGCCACCGTCGCTTTCGCCGTCCTGCACCTGCTGCCCGGCGACCCCGTGCAGATCATGCTGGGCAACGGCTACGCCGCCTCGCCCGGCATGGCTGCCCGGATCCGCCACGACTACGGTTTCGACCGGCCGTTCGCCGTGCAGTACGTCCGGTTCCTGACCCGGCTGCTGCACGGCGACCTGGGCACCTCCTACCAGCAGCAGCGGCCGGTGACCGCGATCATCGGCGAGCAGCTCGGGCCCACGCTCCAGCTGGCCGGCGCGGCCACCGTGCTCATCCTGCTGGTCGCGGTGGTGCTGTCGGTGGCCACCGCGGGCACCGGCAGCGGGCGCGGTCCGCTCGCCAGGCTCGGGCGGCTGGGCCGCGGCGTGCTGTCCGGTGCGGAGCTGACGGCGATCTCGCTGCCGTCCTTCTGGCTGGGGATGCTGCTGCTGACGGCCTTCTCCTTCCGGCTCCGGCTGCTCCCGGCCGCGGGCGCCGGCGGTTTCGAGGCCCTGGTGCTCCCGGCGGTCACGCTGGCGCTGCCGGCCGCCGGGCTGCTCACCCAGGTGCTGCGGGACGGCATGCAGGCGGCCTGGCAGGAGCCGTACACGCTCACCGCCCGCGCCCGCGGGCTGTCGGAGTGGGTGGTGCGGGCCCGGCACACCCTGCGGCACGCGGCGCTGCCCGCGCTCAACCTCACCGGATGGTTCGTCGGCCACCTGCTGGGCGGCGCGGTCCTGATCGAGACGGTCTTCGCCCGGCCGGGGCTCGGCAAGGTGGCGCTCGACGCGGTCGGGACGCGGGACATGCCGGTGGTGCTCGGCGTGGTGATCGTCGCGGCCCTGGCGTACGCGGCCGTCAGCACCGTCGTGGACCTGCTGTGCCTGGTGGTCGACCCGCGGCTGCGGGTGAAGGGAGCGGCGGTATGACCGACGTGGACGCGGAGCCGGCCGCGAAGTTCCCGGTAGGCGCGGGCCCGCTGCGTGGTCTGCGGCAATGGCGGTGGCGGCCGCAGTGGCAGCGGTGGCGGCGGATACGGCCGGGCACCGCGCTGGCGGTCGCGGTGCTGGTGGCGATCGCCGCGGTGGCCGCGCTGCCGTGGCTCTTCACCGACGGCGCACCGCTGACCCCGCATCTCGACGCGGTGCTGCGCCCGCCGAGCCTCGCGCACCCGTTCGGCACCGACCAGCTGGGGCGCGACGTGCTGACCCGGGTGGCGTACGGTTCGCGGCAGTCGCTGGCCACCGGGCTCGGGGCGACCGCGCTGGCCGCCGTCGCGGGCCTGGTGATCGGGATGGTGGCGGCGCTGGCGGGCCGCGCCGCGGACGCGGTCGTGATGCGGCTGGTGGACGCGCTGCTGGCGCTTCCCGCGCTGCTGGTGTCGCTGCTGGTGCTGACCCTGGCCGGACGCGGCTCGGGCAGCGAGGCGATCGCCATCGCCGTGCCCACGGCGCTGGGGTACGCCCGGCTGGTGCGCACCCAGGCGATGTCGGTGCGCAAGTCCGGTTACGTGCGGGCGGCGGTGTGCCTGGGCCAGCGGCCGGCCGTCCTGGTGGCACGCCACGTCCTGCCCAACACCGTCGGACCGCTCGCGCTCGTCGCCGCGATCGGCACCGGCTCGGCGATCACCTCGGGCGCCGCCCTGAGCTACCTGGGACTCGGCCCGCAGCCGCCGTCCCCGGAGTGGGGCGCGATGCTCGCCCAGGGCCAGCAGTACCTGCCGGTCGCCTGGTGGACCGGCGTCTTCCCCGGCCTGGCCGTCACGGTCGCGGCCGTCGCGATCAGCGTGGCGGGCCGCGCCCTGCACCACCGCTTCGCGGGCCGGAGCGGCGGATGAGCCCGCGGCGGACACGCCCGCCCGCCCACCGCCGGGCGGCTGGGGCGCCCGCCGCACCCCGCCCGGGAACCCGGCGCCCCACGACACGGCCACCGGCGCACGGCCCGGCGACGCCGGCACCCGACGCATCGCCCGTACGCCGCCCTGCAACGCCGGCACCCGACGCACCGGTGCCGGTCCCGGTCCCGGCACCGGTCCCGGTCGGGCGACGCACCACGACACGACCGCCGGCCAACCGCCCGGCAGCGGCGGGGCCTGTCCGCCCGCGCGAGAGGAGTGGCCGCTCATGACCGACGCCATCGAGACCGTCGCCGGCGACGCCGGATCCGACGGTGCGGGCCCGCGCGGGCCCCTCGTCGCCGATGTCGCGTCCCTGCACGTGCGGTTCGACACGGCGGGCGGGCCCGTGGAGGCCGTGCGGGGCGTGTCGTTCCGGCTGGCCGCCGGGCGGTCTCTGGCGCTGGTCGGGGAGTCCGGCTCGGGCAAGAGCGTGACCGCGCGCAGCTTGCTGGGGCTGGTCGGCGGCCGGTCCGAGGTGCGGGCCGAGCGCCTGGAGGTGGGTGGCAACGACGTACGCCGGCACGGCGAGCGCGAGTGGCGGGCGATCCGCGGCGTGGACGTCGGGCTGGTCTCCCAGGACGCGCTCGTCTCGCTCGACCCGCTGCGGCCGGTCGGCCGGGAGATCGCCGAGTCGCTCACCGCCCACCGCCGCGCCTCCCGGGAGGAGGTGGGCGCCCGGGTCCTGGAGCTGCTCACCAGGGTCGGCGTGCCCGAGCCCGAACAGCGGGCCCGGCAGCGCCCGTACGAGCTGTCCGGGGGCCTGCGCCAGCGGGCCCTGATCGCCTCGGCCCTGGCCGGCGGCCCCCGGCTGCTGATCGCCGACGAGCCGACCACCGCGCTGGACGCCACCGTGCAGGCCCGCGTCCTGAAGCTGCTGCGGGAGCTGCGGGACGCGGGTACGGCGGTGCTGCTGATCAGCCACGACCTGGCCGCGGTGGCGCAGGTGGCGGACGACATCGCGGTGATGCGCGAGGGCGTCGTCGTGGAGCAGGCCGCGGCCCGGCGCATCCTGACGGCGCCCGAACACCCCTACACCCGGGCGCTGCTGGACGCCGTGCCCGGGCGGCGCCCGCCACGCACCCGGACGGCGAAGCCGTCCCCCGCCACCGCGGGTGAGCCGGCGGGACCCGAGGACGCGAAGGCCGGGACGGCCGCGGGACCCGGGAGGGAGGCGCAGGACGCGGAGGCCGCGAAGACCGGAGAGGTCGCGGAGGTCGCGGAGGTCCGGGACGCGCAGGACGCGGAGGCGGCGAAGCCTGGCGGGCCCGGGCCGGTACTGGAAGCCAGCGGACTCCGGTTGCGCTACCGGCGGCCCGGGGGCGGCTGGCGCGAGGCCGTGCACGAGGTCTCCCTCGCCCTCACGCCGGGCCGGACGCTGGGCGTCGTCGGGGAGTCCGGGTCGGGCAAGTCCACGCTGGCGCGGCTGGTGCTGGGGCTGGAGCAGCCGGACGCGGGCACCGTACGGCTGGACGGCACCCCGTGGAGTCCCGGCCCCGAGCGGTCCCGGCGCCAGCGGCGGCGGCTCGTGCAGCTCGTGGACCAGGACCCGCTCAGCGCGCTGGACCCGCGTTACCCGGTACGGCGGCTGCTCGGCGAGGCGCTGGCCGCCGCGGGGGTCGCCCGCGCGGACCGGCAGGCCGGCTGCGCCGAGCTGCTCACGATGGTGGGGCTGGCGCCGGAGCACCTGCGGCGCCGGCCGTGGGAGCTGTCCGGCGGCCAGCGGCAGCGCGTCGCGATCGCCCGCGCGCTGGCCACCCGCCCCCGGGTCCTGGTGTGCGACGAACCGGTCTCCGCGCTGGACGTGTCGCTCCAGGCCCAGGTCCTCGACCTGCTGGCGTCCCTGCGGGACCGGCTGGGCCTGGCCGTGCTCTTCATCTCGCACGACCTGGCGGTGATCCGGGAGATCGCCGACGAGGTGATGGTCATGCGGGACGGGCGGGTCCTGGAGAGCGGCCCGGTGGAGCAGGTCTTCGCCGATCCGGCCGACCCGTGGACGCGCGAACTGATCGCCGCGGCCCCGGCGTTGTGACCCGGTGGCCGTACCGCCCGCTGCCGTACCGCCCGCCGGCCGGGCGGTACGGCCACCGGGCGTACGGCCGCGCGGCTACTCGAACCGCGCGGTGTCGCCCGCGCCGCGGCGCAGGATCTCGCTGCCGCCGCCGGAGAAGTCCACGACGGTGGTGGGCTCGGTGCCGCAGTCGCCGGAGTCGACCACCGCGTCGACCACGTGGTCGAGCCGCTCCTTGATCTCCCAGCCCTGCGTGAGCGGCTCGGCCTCGTCGGGCAGCAGCAGGGTGCTGGAGACCAGCGGCGTGTCCAGCTCCGCGAGCAGCGCCTGCGTCACGACGTGGTCGGGGATGCGGACGCCGACGGTCCGCTTCTTCGGGTGCTGCAGCTGCCGCGGCACCTCCTTCGTCGCGGGAAGGATGAAGGTGTAGCTGCCCGGCGTGGCCGCCTTCACCGCCCGGAAGACGTCGTTGTCGATCTGCACGAACTGGCCGAGCTGCGCGAAGTCCCGGCAGACCAGCGTGAAGTGGTGCCGGTCGTCGAGGCCCCGGATCGTGCGGATGCGGTCGACGCCCTCACGGTTGCCCAGCCGGCACCCCAGCGCGTAGCAGGAGTCCGTGGGGTACGCGACCAGCGCACCGGCCCGGATGCTGTCGACCACGCCGCTGATGATGCGCGGCTGGGGATTCTGGGGATGTACATCGAAGTAGCGTGCCATCGCCCCAGCCTAGGGCGGCCCGCCCGGTGACCGTGCGAGCCGGGCCGCCGTGGCGGGGAGGGCGGCCGCCGCAACCGGGGGGTGCGGACCGAGCGTCAAACCCTCGCCAAGGAAAGGCCGTTGCCTGTGCGGCGGGCCCGGCGCAGGCCGTACCCTCACGCACCGGACTGGGGAGTGGGACATGGAGATCGTCGTTGTACTGCTGATCGTCCTGGCCGTGGTCGGCCTGATCGTGCTGCCGAGCAGCATGCGGGTCGTCAAGCAGTACGAGCGCGGGGTGATCTACCGCTTCGGCCGGGTGAACCCGCTGCCGAAGCAGCCCGGCCCGCGACTGCTGGTGCCCTTCATCGACAAGATGACCAAGGTCAACATGCAGGTCGTCACCATGCCGGTGCCCTCCCAGGAGGGCATCACCCGCGACAACGTGTCGGTACGCGTGGACGCCGTCCTGTACTTCCGCGTCGTCGACCCGATCCGCGCGACGGTCGACGTGCAGAACTACCAGTTCGCGATGCTGCAGGTCGCGCAGACCTCGCTGCGGTCGATCATCGGCAAGAGCGAGCTGGACGACCTGCTGTCCGGCCGGGAGCTGCTGCACGAGGGCCTGGAGCTGATGCTGGCCACCCCGGCGACGGGCTGGGGCGTGCACATCGACCGGGTCGAGATCAAGGACGTGGCGCTGCCGGAGTCGATGAAGCGGTCGATGGCACGACAGGCCGAGGCCGACCGCGAGCGGCGGGCCAGGATCATCACCGCGGACGGCGAGCTCCAGGCGTCGCAGAAGCTGTCGGAGGCGGCCCGCACGATGGACGCCAACCCGGCCGCGCTGCAACTGCGCATGCTGCAGACCGTCGTGGAGGTCGCCGCGGAGAAGAACTCGACGCTCGTTCTGCCCTTCCCGGTCGAGCTGCTGCGGTTCTTCGACCGCGCGGCGGCGGGCGCCTCCGGCGGTACGGTCCCGCAGCCGGCGCCGGCGCCCTCCCCGGCGGAGCCCGCGGGCGGGGCGGACGGGACCGGTGAGCTCGCGGCGTCCGAGGAGCGGGCGGAGCTGCCCGGTGCCGTACCGGAGCAGGCCGAGACGCAGAAGCAGGCCGGGACGCCGGCCGCCGAGGCGTAGCCCCCGCCCCGCGGCTCACCGCGCGGGTCCGTCCGCTGCGGCCCACGCCGTTTTCCGCCGCCCGCTCTTGTTACATCGATTTGTTTCACCATGCCATGCAACGCCCCCTACGGCACGCCTCTTGACACCCGAGAGGCGTGCCGTCTTTGCTGATGCCCGCACGCAATGGTTTCCATTCTGTTTCATTCTGTTTCACCCGGGCGCGGTCGCGAGATCGGCGGTCGGGTCATGTCAGCAAGGAGAACCGTCCATGAAACGCGCCTTCGGTGCCTCGGCCCTGACGGCCGCCGCGCTGTGCATGGCCTGCCTCCCGTCCACCGCCACCGCGGCGGCGCAGCCGGCCCACGGACCGGCGGACCCGCAGGCGCAGGTGTGGCTCACGACCGCCGACGACTCCGCGCAGTTGCAGCGGCAGGCGCCCGTCGCCTTCCACCGGGGGGCGTCCGACCTCACAACGATCACCGTCGACCCCACGCAGCGCTTCCAACGGATGGACGGCTTCGGCGGCGCCCTCACCGACTCCTCGGCCGCGGTGCTCGGCTCGCTCCCCCACCAGGCCCGGGACGACGCGATGCGGCGGCTGTTCGACCCCGCGTCGGGCATCGGCGTGAGCTTCCTGCGCCAGCCGGTCGGGTCCTCCGACTTCACCGCCGAGGCCGAGCACTACACGTACGACGACATGCCGGCCGGGCAGACCGACTTCGCGCTGAGCCACTTCAGCGTCGCGCACGACGAGAAGCTGATCCTCCCCCTGCTGCGGCAGGCCGAGCGGCTCAACCCGCAGCTCACCGTGCTCGCCACGCCGTGGAGCCCGCCCGCGTGGATGAAGGACTCGGACTCCCTGGTCGGCGGCCACCTCAAGGACGACCCGGCGGTCTACCGGGCCTATGCCCGCTACCTGGTGAAGTTCGTGCAGGCCTACGCCGCCGCCGGGGTCGGCGTCGACTACCTGACCGTGCAGAACGAGCCGCAGAACCGCACGCCCAGCGCGTACCCCGGCACGGACATGCCGGTCGAGCAGGAGGCGAAGGTCATCGAGGCGCTCGGCCCGATGCTGCGGGCCGCCGGGCTGCACACGAAGATCCTGGCCTACGACCACAACTGGACGACGCACCCCGGCGACATCGCGACCGCGGAGAAGCTCGGCGAGGACCCGCAGACGGACTACCCGTACGACATCCTCGACGGCCCCGCCGCCCGGTGGGTCGCCGGCACCGCCTACCACTGCTACTCCGGCGACCCGAGCGCCCAGAGCGCGCTGCACGACGCCCATCCCGACAAGGGCATCTGGTTCACCGAGTGCTCCGGCTCGCACGGAGCGGCCGACACCCCCGCGCAGATCTTCCGCGGCACCCTGACCTGGCACGCCCGCACCATCACCGTCGGCACCACCCGCAACTGGGCGAAGTCCGTGGCCGACTGGAACCTCGCCCTGGACGCCGACGGCGGCCCGCACAACGGCGGCTGCGACACCTGCACCGCGCTGCTCACCGTCCAGCCGGACGGCACGGTCACGGCCAACGCCGAATACAGCACCATCGGGCACCTGTCGAAGTTCGTGAAGCCCGGAGCCGTCCGCATCGCCAGCACCAGCTACGGCACCACGGGCTGGAACGGGCAGCTCACCGATGTGGCGTTCACCAACCCCGACGGCTCCACCGCGCTCGTCGTCCACAACGAGAACGACGACCCGCGGTCCTTCACCGTCGCCGTCGGCGACGAGTCCTTCGACTACACGCTGCCCGGCGGGGCGCTGGCGACCTTCACCTGGCCCGCGTCCAGCGCGCTGCACACCACGCTGCACCAGCTCGGTCTGTCCGGCGCCAACGCCACCGCCTCCCCCGCCGGCCAGGGCCCGGCGGCGGCCGTGCTGGACGACGACGGCAGCACCCGCTGGACGAGCGGCGCCGCCCAGGCACCCGGGCAGTACGTGCAGCTCGACCTCGGCCGCCGTACCGCCTTCGGCACGGTCGCGATCGACACCGGCGACAACCTCGGCGACCAGGCCCGCGGCTGGCAGCTCTCCGTCAGCGACGACGGCGCCCACTGGCGCACCGCCGCCCAGGGCCCCGGCACGGGCCAGCTCACCACGGTCCGCCTGCCGCACCCCGGCCACGCCCGCTACCTGCGCGTCACCCAGACCGGTACGGCCGCCAACTGGTGGAGCCTGGCGGACGTCCGCCTCTACCGCTGACCGCCCCGCCGCGCCCCGCACCCGGGGCGCGGCCCCGGCTCACGCGTCCCCCTCCGGCGCGATCTCGGCGAGCAGGTCCGCCACGAGGGCGCGGATCTCGTCGCGGATCGGCCGCACCGCCTCGACGCCCTGCCCCGCCGGGTCGTCGAGCTTCCAGTCGAGGTAGCGCCTGCCGGGGAAGACGGGGCAGGCGTCGCCGCAGCCCATGGTGACGCAGACGTCCGCGGCGCGGACGGCGCCGGCGGTCAGGAGCTCGGGGGTCTCGGCGGCGATGTCGATGCCGACCTCGCGCAGGGCCGCCACGACGGCCGGGTTGACCTCGGCCGCCGGCGCGGAGCCGGCGGAGCGGACCTCGACCCGGTCGCCGGCGAGGCGGGACATCCAGGCGGCGGCCATCTGGGAGCGGCCGGCGTTGTGGACGCAGACGAACAGCACGGTGGGCTTGTCGGTGGGCATCGGTCTTCCCCGGTCTTCCTGGTGTTTCCTTGCCGGTCCGGAAGGAGGCGGTGGCATCAGCCGCCGCCGATGTGAAAATATCAGCCCATGCTGATGTCAGTCGACACTGATCTCCTCCGCATCCTGGCCGACCCGCTCAGGATGCGCATCGTGACACTGCTGGCCCGCGAGACGCTGTGCACGACGCACCTCGTCGCGGAGACCGGCGCCCGGCAGACGAACCTGTCGAACCATCTGAAGGTGCTGCGCGAGGCCGGGGTGGTGGACACCGAGCCGTGCGGCCGCTTCACCTACTACCGGCTGCGCCCCGAGGTCGTCGAGACCCTCGCGGGGCAGTTCGCCGGGCTCGCCGCCGAGGCGCGGGCCACGGGCGGCACGAAACGGGCGTGCCCGTGACGCGCGCCGGCGTGCTTGCCGGGGAGGGGCCGGTCGCCGGGCGGCTGTCCGTCCTCGACCGCTTCCTGGCCGTGTGGATCCTCGCCGCCATGGCCGCGGGCCTCGGGCTGGGCCGCCTCGTTCCCGGCCTCGGCGGCGCCCTCGCGCGGGCAGAGGTCGGCGGGATCTCGCTGCCGATCGCGCTGGGCCTGCTGGTGATGATGTACCCGGTGCTGGCCAGGGTCCGCTACGACCGGCTCGACTCGGTCACCGGCGACCGGCGGCTCATGGTGTCCTCGCTCGTCCTGAACTGGGTCGTCGGTCCCGCGGTGATGTTCGCGCTCGCGTGGGCCTTCCTGCCGGACCTGCCCGCGTACCGCACGGGCCTGATCGTCGTCGGCCTGGCCCGCTGCATCGCCATGGTCGTCATCTGGAACGACCTCGCGGGCGGCGACCGGGAGGCCGCCGCCGTGCTGGTGGCGCTCAACTCGGTCTTCCAGGTGCTGGCGTTCGGGCTGCTGGGGTGGTTCTACCTCGACCTGCTGCCCGGGTGGCTCGGGCTGGGCAGGGGGGAGCAGCTGTCGGTCCCGTTCTGGCGGATCGCGGTGAACGTCCTGGTCTTCCTCGGCGTCCCGCTGGCGGCCGGGTTCCTCACCCGGCGGCTCGGCGAGCGGCGGCTCGGCCGCGCGGCGTACGAGCGGCGGGTCCTGCCGAGGGTCGGGCCGTGGGCGCTGTACGGGCTGCTGTTCACCGTCGTGATCCTCTTCGCCCTGCAGGGGCGGACGATCACCCACCGGCCCGGCGACGTCGCGCGCATCGCGCTCCCGCTGCTCGCCTACTTCACCCTCATGTGGGGCGGCTCCTTCGCGTTCGGCAGGGCGGCCGGGCTCCCGTACGAGCGCACCGCCACGCTCGCCTTCACCGCCGCGGGCAACAACTTCGAGCTGGCGATCGCGGTGGCCGTCGCGACCTTCGGCGCCACCTCGGGCCAGGCGCTCTCCGGCGTGGTCGGCCCGCTCATCGAGGTGCCGGCCCTGATCGCGCTGGTCCACGTCTCGCTGGCGTGGCGGCGGAGCTTTCCCGTGCGCGGCGGTCAGGCGGCGGGCGGGGCCGCCAGCAGCCGGCCCATCGCGGCGAGCACGGAGGGCTCCACGCGGTAGTAGACCCAGGTGCCGCGCCGCTCGGAGGTGAGCAGGCCCGCCTCCTTGAGCTTCTTCAGGTGATGGGAGACGGTCGGCTGCGACACGCCCACGTCGGAGATGTCGCACACGCACGCCTCGCCGCCGTCGTGCGAGGCGACCGCGGAGAACAGCCGCAGCCGCACCGGGTCGCCGAGTGCCTTGAACATCCGCGCGGCGGCCTCGGCCTCGGCGGCCGACATGGGGTGCTCGGTGAGCGGCGGGCAGCACGGCACGGCCTCCCGACCGCCGGTCTCCAGCAGGGGCAGCGCCCCGGTCTTCGCCATGGATCCATGTTGACACATGTCGAACCAGCCAGGCCGGGGCGGCGGCCGCATTATTGTTTTGATGATTGTCTATGTTGGCATCCGTCGAAACAGCTGGCATCCTGGAACCACCACGCATCGATGGACATCGAAACAAGAAGGAGCCGCCGTGACCACGCAGGCCACCCCCGAGCAGGCCGCCCCCGAGCTGCCCGTCGTCGTCATCGGAGCCGGACCCGTCGGTCTCGCCGCGGCCGCCCAGCTGGCCGGCCGCGGCATCGAGCCGCTGGTCCTGGAGGCCGGCGACCGGGCCGGGGCGGCGGTACGCGAGTGGGCGCACGTCCGGCTGTTCTCGACGTGGGCGGAACTGACCGACCCCGCCGCGGAGAAGCTGCTCGCCCCGACCGGCTGGACGCGGCCGGACCCCGCCGCGTACCCCACCGGCGGCGAGTGGGCCGAGCGGTACCTCCAGCCGCTCGCGGACGCTCTCGGCGACCGGGTCCGCACCGGCGTGCGGGTGACCGGCGTCGCACGCGCCGGCCGGGACCGCGTCGTCGACGCCGACCGCGCCGGCCGGCCCTTCGCCGTCCACGTCGAGACCGCGGACGGCCGCGAGGAGCGGCTGCACGCCCGCGCGGTCGTCGACGCCTCCGGCACCTGGGCCGTACCGGGCCCCGCGGGCGGCGACGGCCTGCCCGCGCTCGGCGAGCGCGCCGCCGCGAGCCGGATCTCCTACCGCGTCCCCGACCTGTCCGACCCCGCCGTACGCGCTCGGTACTCGGGGAAGCGCACCGCCGTGATCGGCTCCGGCGCCTCCGCCTTCACCGCGCTCGCCGCCCTGGCCGGCCTCGCCCGCTCCGGCGACGGCACCCGGGCGGTGTGGGTGCTGCGCCGCGGCATCGGCGGCTCCACCTTCGGCGGCGGTGAGGCCGACCAGCTCCCCGCCCGCGGCGCGCTCGGCCTGGCCGCGAAGGCCGCGGTCGACGAGGGGCACGCGGACGCCGTCACCGGCTTCCGCACCGGGTCCGTCGAGCGGGACGGCGACGGGCGGCTGGTGCTCACCGCCGAGGACGGCCGCCGGCTGGACCCGGTGGACGAGGTCGTCGTGCTCACGGGCCTGCGCCCCGACCTGTCCTTCCTGTCCGAGCTGCGACTCGGCCTCGACGAGCGCCTCCAGGCACCGCTCGCGCTCGCCCCCGAGATCGACCCCAACCAGCACTCCTGCGGCAGCGTCCGCCCGCACGGCCACCGCGAACTCGCGCACCCCGAGGACGGGTTCTACCTGGTCGGCATGAAGTCCTACGGCCGTGCCCCCACCTTCCTGGCACTGACCGGCTACGAGCAGGTCCGTTCGGTGGCCGCCGCCCTCGCGGGCGACCTGGAGTCGGCCGACCGCGTCGAGCTGACCCTCCCCGAGACCGGCGTCTGCGGCGGCGCGGGCCTCTTCGACGACGCGGCGCAGGACGGTGGCGGCTGCTGCGCCCCGGCGCCGCAGCTCCTCCGCATCGGCGCCGCACCGGCGGTCCTCCCGGCCGCGGAGGGCGGCGGCTGCTGCGGTTCGTGACCGGGGCGGGACGCGCGCCCGCGGCGGTGCGCGGACCGGACGCGGCGGTGCGCAGACCGGGCGCGGGCGCCTCACGCCTCCGGGCGGGCGCGGCGCCTCACGCCTCCGGGCGGGCGCCGCGCGTGGCGCCCGCCGACGCGGCCATCACGCACAGCACCGCGACCCACTGCGACCAGTGCAGCGACTCGCCGAGCACGACGAGGCCGATGAGCGCGGCCGTCGCCGGTTCGAGGCTCATCAGGATCCCGAAGACGTGCGGCGGGATCCGGCGCAGCGCCTCCAGCTCCAGCGAGTACGGCACCACCGACGACAGCAGCGCCACGCCGAGCCCGGCGAGCAGCACCCACGGCGTGACCAGGGCCGTACCGCTGTCCACCACCCCGAACGGCACGGCCACCAGCGCGGCCACGGCCATGGCCAGCGCGAGCCCGTTGCCCTCCGTGGTGTGCCGGCCCAGCGCGGCGCCGAGCAGGATGTAGAGGCCCCAGCAGGCTCCGGCCGCGAGGGCGAACAGCAGGCCGACGAGGTCGAGATCGCCGCGCCCCTCCGTCAGCAGGGCCACGCCGCCGCCCGCGAGCAGCGCCCAGAGGGCGTCCAGCCAGCGCCGCGACCCGCCCAGGGCCACGGCGAGCGGGCCGAGGAACTCGGTGGTCACCGCGATGCCCAGCGGGAGCCGGGCCAGCGCCATGTAGAAGCAGAGGTTCATCACGCCCAGGACGACGCCGTAGCCGAGCACCGCCGTCCACGCGCGGCGGCCCATGCGCAGCGACGGCCGCCATGCCGCCAACAGCACCGCGGCGGCGAAGAAGAGCCGCAGCGCGACCGTCCCGAAGCTGCCGACCGCGCCGAAGAGGTGCTTGGCCAGGGCCGAGCCGACCTGGACGCTCACGATGCCGACCAGCACCAGCGCGGGCGGCGGCACGGCGCCGAAGGCGCGCCCGGCGAGCGCGGTCGGCGAGGGGGGAGGGCCTGCGGACGGGGCGCCGGCCCCGTCGACGTTCATGACAGCCATCAGGGGATTCTGCGCGATCCGGCACCCCGCTGCATCCCTTTTCCGCCGCGGGGCCGCCGCCCGGCCGCGCGCGGACGCCCGCCGCCCCTTCCGCAACGAGGGTGAGCAACCGTCACATCGCTGGATAGGGCATGCTTCTCCGTCGTAGGACCGCACCGCATCATGCGGCGGCCGCGGCACCACGCGCCCCGTCCGCCGCACGGCAGCACCCGCACGACCCGGCGTCACCTCGACGCACACTCGACGGAGAAAGGGTCGACGATGACCGCTCGCCCTCCCCGCGATCAGCACCCGAACCGCCGGCGGAACCGAGCCGGAAGCCCCACCCGCGACCGCGGCCCCCTGCGCCTCGCCCTGCGCCGCTGCCGCAGGGCCCTCCTCGCGCTCGGCGGCACGCTCGTCCTGGCCGCGGGCCTCCTCCTCGGCACCACCGGTCCCGCGCAGGCGGCCGGCTCACTCCCCTGCGACATCTACGGCAACGCCGGCACCCCGTGCGTCGGCGCCTACAGCACGGTGCGCGCGCTCTACTCCGGCTACGGCGGCAGTCTTTACCAGGTCACCCGGGTCAGCGACGGCGCGGCCCGCGACATCGGCCTCGCCTCCACCGGGGGCTGGGCCGACGCGGGCGCGCAGAACGCATTCTGCACGGGCACCGCCTGCGTCATCACCCGGATCTACGACCAGTCGCCGCAGCGCAACGACCTGACGATTGCCGGCGCGGGCACCGCGGGCGCCGCGAACGCCGGGGCGCTCGCGAACGCGCTGCACGTCACCCTCGCCGGCCACTCGGTGTACGGGGTCTACGTGCAGCCCGGCGTCGGCTACCGGCACGCGGTCGGCTCGGGCGTCGCGACGAAGGGCCGGCCCGAGGGTATGTACATGGTCACCAGCGGCACCCACACCATCCACGACTGCTGCTTCGACTTCGGCAACGTCGAGGCGAAGGAGGAGGACACCCACGCCGGCCACATGGACGCCCTCAACATCTCCCCCGCACGCGCCTGCGACCCCTGCACGGGCGACGGCCCGTGGGTGCAGGCCGACCTGGAGGACGGCATCTTCCAGGCCGACACCAACGCCCACAGCCGCAACGGAGGCAACGCCACACCGTTCGTCACCGCGCTGCTGAAGAACGACGGGCAGCGGACCTTCGCCCTCAAGGGCGGTGACTCCCGCTCCGGCGGCCTGACCACCTGGTGGAACGGCGCCCTGCCGCCCGGCTACGCGCCCATGCAGCAGGAGGGCTCGATCGTCCTGGGCACGGGCGGCGACAACAGCAACCGCGCGGGCGGCTCCTTCTTCGAGGGCGCCATCACCGCCGGTTACCCCTCCGACGCAGCCGACGACGCCGTGCAGGCCGGCATCGTCGCAGCCGGCTACGCGGGCGACACCGCAGGTGTCGCCCCGGCCACGATCGGCGCGCCCGGCGGCAAGTGCGTGGACGTCTCCGGCAACGACATCGGCGGCGACGGGGCCGCCGTCCAGATGTGGGACTGCCAGGGCGCCGCCGCCGACCAGCACTGGACGCACGAGTCGGACGGCTCGCTGCGCACCCTCGGGCGCTGCCTCGACGTCAACGGCAACGGCACCGCCCAGGACACCCAGGTCGAGCTGTGGGACTGCAACGGTGTCGGGGGCCAGAAGTGGGTGCAGCAGGTCGACGGCGCGCTGTACAACCCGCAGTCCGGCCGCTGCCTCGACACACCGAGCGGCTCCACCGCCAACGGCAGCCGGCTGCGCATCCACGACTGCAACGGCACCGCGGCGCAGAAGTTCGCGGTGAACGGCGGCGGCGCGGTCGCCGGCCCGGCAGGCAAGTGCCTGGACGTCCACGGCGACGACAACGGCGGCAACGGCGCCGCCGCCCAGCTCTACGACTGCCAGGCGTACGCCGCCGACCAGCACTGGTACCACAACACCAACGGCTCGCTGACCACCCTCGGCCGCTGTCTCGACGTCACCGGCGACTCGACCGCCGAGGACACGGCGGTCGAGCTGTGGGACTGCGACGGCAACGGCGGCCAGGTCTGGCAGCTGCAGACCAACGGCTCGCTGCTCAACCCGCAGTCCGGCCTGTGCCTCGACGCCGTCGGCGGCGCCACGGCCAACGCCACGCCGCTGCAGATCCACGAGTGCAACGGCACCGCGGCGCAGAAGTTCGCCCTCAACTGAACCGCGGGGGTGGCGCGGGGGAAGCCTCCCCCGCACCACCCCGCGGTGTCACAGCGTGGCGGTGTGCGAGGGGATCCGGCGGCGGGCGAGCTGGTTGCCCAGGCCGGTGGCCTTGGGGGAGCCCGGTGCGGCGTGCCAGCTCGGCCAGGCCGAGGACGCGGTCGTCGCCGGTGAACAACCGCAGGACGGCCAACGGCCTTCCCGAGTACCGTGTCGAGCTCCGGTTCCACACGAAAAGCGTCCCGCTGAGCGGAACGTCTTCCTGGTCGCGGCCCTGCCGCGCTGCGAGCCTGATCGGCATGACCGACGACCCTGTGACCACGGACGCCGTGGCGGAGGCGGCCGACCGGCTCCTTCGCGCTCAGGCCGGAAGCCCGCCGTGCCCACCCGTGCGGCGAACGCCGGGTGGCCGTCCGGGGCCGGC
This sequence comes from Streptomyces sp. NRRL F-5123, assembly GCF_000721495.1. GTDB lineage: Bacteria > Actinomycetota > Actinomycetes > Streptomycetales > Streptomycetaceae > Actinacidiphila. Next base: position 31,701 of record NZ_JOHY01000001.1, on the reverse strand, counting down.
GCCTCGGGGTTTGGGAACACGGGCCGGGCAGGCGAAGTGAACGCGGATGTTCCGAAACCCTCGGCGGACCCGGGCCGGGGTGAGCCGGTCGGAGGTGGCGGGTTTCTCCCACGTCCGGTGAATCTCCAGGTGGGTGGCCTCGTTCGAGACGCCGTTCGAGTCCGGAATGCCGGCGCGCACAGGTACTGCCGCCGACCTTGTGACCCATCCCGGGGCGATCACAAGCGTCGCGGGAGTCGGGATGCATCATGTCGATGGCGGCCTGGGAACCGCCCGGGTAAGTTAGCGATCTTCGGATGGCAGAAGCTCCCGGAGTCCCTGAATGCGAACGCCATGACGAACCCCGACCGGCCCCCCGCACGACTTCGCCTCGCTACCGCGCTCGACGGCCTGACCGCTGCCTTCGTCGGGATGACGGCCCATCCCGACGAGCACAACTGCGAGTGTCACTGGGGCAGCGCCGAAGAACTCGCGCAGCTCAAGGTTCCGGATACGGAGCTGGACCTTGACCTCCTACGCCGCACCTGGCAGGCCCCCGACTGGAACGACCACGCATCCGTACTACGCCGGATCCTGCCCCAGTTCGCCACGGCCCTCGTCAAAGGCTCCGTCGAGCCGCTCTTCGGCTTGGAGGAAGCCGGCCGCTCGCTTGCCCGCGGTCATTGGCAGCAGTGGCCCGCCGTGCAAGCCGAAGCAGTCAGGGACTTCCTGCACGCCTGGTGGGCCGACACGCTCGCCGATCCCGATCCCGCAGTACCCGCGTACGAGGTCCTGGCAGTGATCACCGAGGCATCTGCCACGCTTAGCCCGTGGCTCACCACATGGGAAACGCTGACTGACCGCCCGGCCGACGACCACCTGGCCGAGGCGGCAGCAAAGTGGGAGTACGACCTGCTCGGGGACCAACTCCCCTGGCACACCTGGGAGAACGAGGAAGAGACACGCATCGAGCTGAGCGCCTGGCTGGTCCGCAATGTCCCTGCGCGGCTCCGGGCCCACGGCGTTCCAGGGGAACTGCTCCACCGAATACGGCTGCTCGGTCTCACCGGCGACGATCGTTGGGAGGACGCTCACTGGCCCGGCCACCGCTACTGATGCACCGAACCGTGCGGTGCTCCCTACCCTCATATTGATTTCTTCATGAGTGTGTCGGCACCGGAAGACAAAGAACAAGGTGCCTGTTTCTGAACCCCGTGAGTGCAGGTCAAGGAGCAATGCTCAAGATCTGTGGACCGGTGTCGGGGAGACACGCGAAAGGCGTACCTTCCCGAATGATCTGCGATGGTCATCGAGTGGGCCGACGTTGGCGCGTCGGTCGGGAAGGTACGCCCGTGCTCACCGTAGTGAATGAGGATGGCTCCACGCGAGACGGCTCCTTGATCGACGAGATCGTCCGTGAGGGAGCTCGGCGGATGCCGGCAGCCGCGTTGCAAGCTGAAGTCAACAGTTATATCGCTGAGTTGGCTGATGAGCGGGATAGCGACGGTCGCCGGCTAGTCGTTCGCAACGGCTATCACCAGCCGCGGAAGGTCACCACCGTCGCCGGGGCCGTCCAGGTCAAGGCGCCCCGGGTGAACGACAAGCGAGTCGACGAGGTCAGCGGCGAGCGCAAGCGGTTCTCCTCGGCGATTCTGCCGCCCTGGTGCCGGAAGTCCCCGAAGGTCAGCGAGTTGCTCCCGCTGCTCTACCTGCACGGCCTGTTGTCGGGAGACTTCCTGCCCGCGCTCGAGCAGTTCCTCGGCTCGGCGGCTGGTCTCTCGCCAGCGACGGTCACGCGGCTGACCGCGCAATGGCAGGGCGACCGCACCGCGTTCCAGGACCGTGACGTGTCCGCCGCGGACTACGTCTACGTCTGGGCGGACGGCGTCCACCTGCGAATACGCCTGGAGGAGGCGAAGGCCACGGTGCTGGTGCTGATAGGTGTGCGCGCGGACGGCACGAAGGAACTGATCGCGATGACGGACGGATACCGCGAGTCGTCCGAGGCGTGGGCGGGCCTGTTGCGGGACTGTGCTCGCCGGGGCATGCGGGCTCCGGTCCTGGCCGTCGGCGACGGCGCGTTCGGCTTCTGGAACGCGCTGAAGGAGGTGTTCCCCGACACCCGTCATCAAAGGTGCTGGGTTCACAAAACCGCCAACGTGCTCGACGCTCTCCCGAAATCCGCCCAGCCCGCTGCCAAGCGGGCACTGCAGGAGATCTACAACGCCGAGGACAAGGACCACGCGGTCAAGGCCGCCCGCGGCTTCGAGCGGGCCTACGGGACGAAGTACCCCAGGGTTGTCCAACGGATCATGGACGATGAGGACGAGTTGCCGGCGTTCTGCGACTTCCCCGCTGAGCATTGGATCCATCTGCGCACCACCAACCCGATCGAGTCCACCTTCGCCACCGTCCGGCTCCGCACCAAGGTCACGAAGGGCGCCGGCTCCCGCGCCGCGGGACTGGCCATGGTCTTCAAGCTCGTCGAGTCCTCTCAAGCCCGCTGGCGGGCCGTGAACGCACCCCACCTGGTCGCCCTGGTCCGCGCCGGAGCCCGCTTCGAACGGGGCCAGCTGGCGGAGCGACCGGAAGGGCTTGCCGCATGACCGACCAGCCGTTCGACGAGGATCCTCCCGATTACCTCCGCTACCTCAGTTGCCTGCAGGATCTGGAAGATGTCCCGGAGGCGGACGAGGCCGCCCTCGTGGCCACCGTCCTGGATGATCCGGACGTGTCGATGGCGGAGGCTGCGGTCAACCGCCATCTTGAACGTCGGGCAGCCCACCTGCTGACCGACCCGGCGTTCACCGCTTGGGCACAAACCCTGGCTGGAGTAATCGGGGACCGTCCCTTCCTCGCCCGTCGGCTGCGCGAGTGGACCCTTCTCAGGGCAATCGCGCTGGACGAGCCATGGACCGCCGAGGAACTCACGACCGCATCCGACTGGTTCCAGCGCACGGCCTCGGTCGTACTCATTGTCACCTCACCTGAGGCCCTCGGCCTGCTCGCCGAACAGGGCCGAACCCGCCGCGTTCGGAACGCAGCGAGCCGCCGACTGCAACAGTCAGATCAACACCGCCCTGACTCGATCCACAAGTCTTGACGATTTCTCCAGGTCAAGGGCTGCGAGTCCGAAATGAGTGCTCTGCGCAAGCGTTCGGGGAACGGTCACGGTGACGGTTCACCCGAACTGAGCGGCTTGATCGATCTGGAGGTGATGGTCAGCACCTTCACCCGGCGGTCCGCGGAATCGGGCAGCGGGCCGGAAATCTGTGATCGTTCTCAGGTCGGTCGCGACCAACTTGGCTCACGGGCCACCCGGTGACAGGCCACCGGGGCGGTGGCCGGGTCCGGTACGAGCCGAACGCAGGACGCCGGTGGGTGTGGCGGCGCCACGGCCCTGCCGCGGTGATTCGGGAACCCCAGGCCGCGGGTGCGGTCCGGGGGTTCCGTGGTGGTCCTCGAAGTCAGCGGTGGTCGGACGGCCCGGAGGCTACCAAGCCCCCATGCCATCGCAGTGGGGGTCGTCCATGATGCGGATCTTGTCCACCACCCACGAGTTGTTGTAGACGATGTCGCCCGGCTCCGCGCAGCGCAGCCCGCCGTTGGTGTAGTGCAGCAGGGCGCCGTCGTCGTTGCGGGAGTTGAACACCGAGAACGAGCCGTAGGCTTTGGAGCTGAGGTTCTGGAAATAGCTGGTGACGTCCTTGTAGGCCGCTGTCCACTGCCGGGCGTCCCAGTTGGACGAGGTCTTGTAGAAGCAGACCTGCGGGTAACCGCAGCCGTTGTCGGTGTTCGCTGATGCAGGCGCAGCGCTGACCGCGAGGACGGCGGCGCTCAGCGCACCGACGGTACACGCTGCCAGCTTGGCTTTCTTCGCACGCAGGTTCATCAATCCCCGGGATTCGGACTCCCCCTCGGAGCCGAGTGCATGTGTAGACAGTCCTCGCCGCCTGATGGATGGCGCTGGTTCAGGCCACTATGCGGGCGTTGCCGCGCAAGGGGCGCTGATCGCGGCCAATGCGCGGCGTTCGCTGCTCCCTCCCCTCGTGTCACACCAGCCGCAGAGGCTCCCGTTCGGGGAACCGTCACCGTGACCGTTCCCCGAACGCTTGCGCAGGGCTCCCATTCCGGGCCGGCGGGCATTTACCTACTGATCCAGGCTTTAGAGACAGGCGCTGAACCGGCAGGGGGAGGTGGTGCGTTGTGCGTCTCGCGTGGTGTGCGGTGCCTGGCGCCTGGGGCTGCGCGCAGCACGAAGCTTGGCCGGTGCGGAGGGCGGAATTCAATAGGTCCAGACCAGTTGGTGAGGGTGGGGTGGGCGAGGCGGCGTTCCCGGGCCGCCCGGCGGCTCAGGACGCAGGACGCAGGACGCAGGACGCGACTAGGCTCCACGCATGGCCTGGCCGTTCAGCCGCCCCGCGCTCGCTCCCTACCGCGAGCGGCTCCAGCGCGCCGCCCCGCCGGTGGAGGGCGGGCTGCGGGTGACGTGGCTCGGGGTGTCGACGCTGCTGCTCGACGACGGGGAGACGGCCCTGATGACCGACGCCTTCCTCACCCGCCCGGGGCTCCTGCGCTGCCTCACCCTGATCGCCCCGGACGAGCGCCTGGTGCGGGGCTGCCTGGAACGGCTCGGCGTCACGCGCCTCGCCGCCGTGGTCTGCGCCCACTCGCACTACGACCACGCGCTCGACGCCCCGCTGGTGTGCCGGCTCACCGGCGCCCGGCTGGTCGGCTCCGCCTCGACCGCCAACATCGGCCGCGGCGGCGGGCTCCCGGAGGACCGGCTGACCGTCCCGGCCGAGGGGGAACCGCTGGAGTTCGGCGCGTTCACGGTGACGCTCCTCGTGTCCCCGCACAGTCCCGGCGACCGGTTCCCGGGCACCGTCGACCGCCCGCTCGTCCCCCCGGCCCGGCCGCGCGCCTGGGCGACGGGCACGTCGTACACCGTCCACGTACGCCACCGCGGGCGGGCCCTGCTCGTCCACGCCAGCGCCAACTACCGCCCCGGCGCCCTGGCCGGAGTGCGGGCGGAGACCGTCTACCTGGGGGTCGGGGCGCTCGGCCGGCAGAGCGCGGGGTTCCGGGCGGCGTACTGGGACGAGGTCGTGGCCGCCACCGGGGCCCGCCGCGTGGTGCCCGTGCACTGGGACGACTTCACGCGGCCCCTCGACCGCCCCCTCCTCCCGCTCCCCCGTGCCGCGGACGACCTCGCCACCAGCATGGACTTCCTCCTCCGCCGCGCCGCCGCCGAGCGGGTGGACGTGGCCCTCCCGGTGCCCTGGCAGCCCGCGGACCCCTTCGCGGCGGGCGGCGCCGCCGCCGGGTAGTACATTGCCGCCGGGAGGCGTGGATGGAGAGCGGACCCGGACGCGGGATCAATTTCGGCAACGCGCTGGACGCCCTGGGCGGCGGGCCCGAACTGCCGCTGGACGAGCGGTACTTCGACGAGGTGGCCAGGGCCGGCTTCGACACCGTCCGGTTGCCGGTGCGGTGGTCGGCGCACGCGGCGGCCGCCGCCCCGTACACGATCGACCCGGCCTTCTTCCGGCGGGTGGACGCGGGCGTGCGGGCCGCGCTCGACCGCGGCCTGAACGCCGTGGTGAACGTCCATCACTACCAGGAGATGAACACCGACCCGGACGCGCACCTGCCGCGCTTCCTCGCCCTCTGGCGGCAGATCGCGGCCCGCTACGCCGGCCTCCCCGGGCAGCTCGCCTTCGAACTGCTCAACGAGCCGGGCGGCCGGCTCACCCCGAGCCGCTGGAACGCCGTGCTGGCGCAGGCGCTCGCCGCAGTCCGCGCCTCGGACCCCGAGCGCACCGTGATCATCGGTCCCGCCGGGCACAACGACCTGCACGCCCTGCCTGCGCTCGCCGTCCCCGACGACGCCCGTCTGCTGGCCACCGTCCACTACTACGCCCCCTTCGACTTCACCCACCAGGGCGCCGGATGGGTCCCGGGCGCCGACCGCTGGCTCGGCCGCACCTGGGGCGGCGCGTCGGACGAGGACGCCGTACGGTCCGACCTGGAGCGGGCCGCAGCGTGGGGGCGCGAGCACGGCCTCCGGCTCTTCGTCGGCGAGTTCGGCGCCTTCTGCGGGGCGGCCATGGACTCCCGGGAGCGGTGGACGGCCTTCGTGCGCGCCGAGGCCGACCGCCTCGGCATGAGCTGGGCCTACTGGGAGTTCGGCACCGACTTCGGGGCCTTCGACCTCGTACGCGGCGCCTGGCGCGAACCGCTCCGGCGTGCACTCCTCGGCGCCGCGGACCCGGCCCGCCGGACTAGCCGACCATGAACTCCGTGGTCGTGGTGGACCCGTAGCGGCCCAGTACGTCCAGGGCGGAGACCTGCAACTGCTCGAAGGTGGCGTAGGGCGGGGTGAACACGACGGTCGCCGGGGATCCGGCGACGATCGTCCAGGTGCTGTCGGTCGCGAACTTGTAGCGGTAGCCGACGACAGGTGAGTCCCCGTCGGCGGGCGCGAAGGTGAAGGTGCCCGGGACTCCGGCCCCGCCGTGGGGCCCGCAGTCGTCAGCGGTGCACTCGCTGTACGGGCCGCCGTAAGTGACCCCGGGGGCGAGCGGTCCGGTCGGATCCACGGTGAAGTAGCAGTACTCGGTGGCGCCCGAGGCCGTGTACTGGGTCTGGTCGGAGGCGTAGGCCCAGGTGACGGCCGATATCCGGTAGACGGTGCCCGTGGAAAGCGTCGTCACCAGGGTCGTCGTCTCCACCACGCCGTCGCCCACGAAACCCGCGGAGGGTGCCAGTTGGTTGGCGACCGGCGTCCACGAACCGTCCACGTTGCGGCTCGCCACGTCGAAGTCGGCCCGGAGGCGGGGCGGCTGCGCGCCGTCCGCCGCGCCGTGGACCCGAGCGGTCAGCTGCGGCCGCGGGCTCGCGACGACGCCGGGAGCGGATTCGTCCCCGGCGCACATGACGCCGCTGCCCTGCACGATGCCCTGCTCGGTCGGCACGGCGGGCGCAGGCACGCCGTCCGCGTGTGCCGCGGTCAGTGGAACCACGGCGAGCAGGCACCCTGCCGCAACGGCCGCCCATCGGCGCCCGTTCTTCCGCTCGAACCTGCCGAGCGTACGCATCCTGGTGTTCACGCGCGATCCCCACCCCTCGACACAGCGTCAACGAACGTATGTGCGAATACTGGCGCACGAAACCCGCCCCGGCAAGCACTCGCCAGCTCCGTCACCCGAATGGAGCAGGACCGCGCGGCACCTCGCCCGACACACCGTCGTTCACTACCGCGTGAGTACGCGTGTACGCGCGCACTTCCTGATCGGGGCTGCGAATTCCCGCCGTTCGGCGTCCGCCTGACGGTCGCGCGGGACCGCACCGCCTCGGGGCGGCGGCGGGAGGGACCGGCGGCGACCTCGCACCGCCCCGAGGTGAACAGCTGGGGCCCCGAGACCGCGTCCGTCGTCCCACTCGCCTGGACCGGCGCCGTCACCATGCTCGCCCTCGTGCAGCTCGACGGCCGCCTGCCGCCTGTCCCGCCCGCCCGCTGCACGCCCCCGCCCCGCGGGGAGTGCCCGCGCTGACCGCTCGTCAGCCTTCCTCCGGCCGGGTTGCGGAACACCCGCACCCGGTGGAGGGGCGACAGGCCACACTGGGCTCATGCTCAATCACCGCAAGGCGTACGCCGCCGCGCTCGCCACCGTCGTGCTCGCCCTCGGGCCCGCCGTCGCCGGCTGCTCGCAGTCCGGTGGCAGCCCGAAGCCGGCGCCGCCCTCCGACGCCCCGCAGGCCCGCACCACCACGTCGTACACCGCGAGCCGCGCCGACTCCGGCACCCCGACCGCAGAGGACATGCGGACGACCGCCGCCCGGCTGCGCGAGCGCGCCGGTTCCCTCGGTCTCAAGGACACCGACGTGTCGGTCGCCGGCAGCGTCGTCACCATCAAGGCGCGCCGCGCCGACTCCGACCGGGTGGCGCAGATGACGGCGACGGCCCTACTGGAGTTCCGCCCGGTGCTCGACCCGGCGACCGCCGCGCAGAAGGGCCTCGAGCAGGCCTACGGCGCCCTGGTCTGCGACGGGTCCACGCGGACGCTCACCTCCCTGCCGGACGGCCCGGGCGTGGCCTGCGACCACCGGATGAAGGAGAAGTACCTGCTCGGCCCGACCGCGCTGCCCGGCACGGACGTGGAGAGCGCGACGGCGGCGTTCGACTCGGCCAACGGCAGCGGATGGGTCGTCAACCTCACCTTCACCCCGGCCGGCTCCGCGCAGTTCTCGCAGGTCACCGGAACCTTGTCGCAGAACGCCACGCCCACCAACCAGTTCGCGATCGTGGTCGACGGCGAGGTGGTCTCCGCCCCCGCCGTCTACTCCGCCATCACTGGCGGCGAGGCCCGGATCAGCGGCAGCTTCACCCGTGACGGCGCGGAGAACCTCGCCGCGGCGCTCTCCAGCGGGGCACTGCCCGTCCAGCTCGTCGCGAAGGGCACGAAGCAGTAGCGCGGGGAGCCGCACGGGCGGCGCCCCGCGCGAGGGGCGCCGGAAATGGCGGCAGGCGTGCAACCTCGGTGGCGGTACGGGAGTGAAGGAGTGCGGAGGAGCCACAGGGGAGTTCCTCCGTGAGACCGGAAACACCGTTACGGAGGATCTCCATGAAACTGCGTCACCTCGCATCGGCCGCGGCTGTCGCGACCGCGGCCACGGTCGCCGCCGCCACCGCCCACGCGTCCGCCGCGCCGGCTCCCGCTGCCGCCGAGGCCCCGGCGAAGGCCCCTGCCCAGGCCGCTCCCGCGAAGGCCGCTCCGGTCCAGGCCGCTCCCGCCGAGGCCGCCAAGACCCCCGGCGTGCTGGTGGTGCGGCCGGGGCAGCTGGTCAACGCCGGGCACGGGCAGTACCTCGAGCTGACCCGTAGCGAGCGCTGCCTCGGGGAGCCGTCCGAGGGGTGGGCCACCTGCAAGAGCGTGGTCGACGGCAACCAGCCCGCGGGCACGGTGAGCCTGCAGAGCACGGGAGACGCCTCGGGCACCCTGTACTCCCCGCTCTACATCGGCGACGGCCGGGCGGCCCGTATGACCGTGACCGCCGACGGCGTCACGTACCAGGTCCAGGTGGTCGCGCTCGGCGGGCACCCGGGCTACGCGACCGGCTACGTCTGGGGCGCCCCCAGCAGCGGCTTCCCCGGTGACACGACGGAGGTCACCGTCTACGACGCCTCGGGCACGGTCCTTGCGCACTTCTGACGGCCCGTTGCTCGACATTCCCGCGCGTGGCGGCGCCTTTCCGGGACCCGAACCGTCCCGGGACGGCGCCGCCGCCGCGGAACCGGGCCCGGACTTCGAGTCCTGGGCGGCGGCGCGGTGGCCCCGGCTGGTGCGGACCGCGTACCTGCTGACCGGCGACCACCACGAGGCGGAGGACCTCGTCCAGACGACCCTCGCCAAGGTCTACCTCGGCTGGTCCCGGATCAGCCGGCTCGACGAGCCCGACGCGTACGTCCACCGCGCGCTGACGAACAACAACCTCAGCAGATTCCGCCGGCGCCGCGTCGTCCACCTCCTCACCGCCCGGCTGCCGGAGCGGAGCCGGCCGGCGGCCACCGGCCGGGTCGAGACCCGGGCGTCGCTGGTCGTCGCCCTCGCCGCGCTCCCGCCGCGGATGCGCGCGGTGGTGGTGCTGCGCTACTGGGAGGATCTGAGCGAGCAGCAGGTCGCCGACGTGCTGGGCTGCTCGGTCGGCAACGTGAAGAGCCAGGCGAGCCGGGCCCTGCGCAAGTTACGGGACCATCCGGCGCTCGCCGCAACGGAGAGCGGGGAGAGGTGACAGGCGTGAGCGGCAACCAGCGGGAGGGTTCCGGCGGGCTTGCTCCCGAGGAGGCGCACGGGATGGAGGAGCGGCTGCGCCCCGCCCTCGCCGACGCCGCGGGGACGATCGCACCGGGCCCCTGGCCCGCCGGGCGGGTGCGGGGGCGCGCCGCACGCAGGCGGCGCAACCGCCGGATCGCGGTGTGTCTGCCCGCGCTGGGCGCGGCCGCCGCCGTGGCCGTCGCGGCGGTGCTGGCGGGCGCGACGCGCGGCCAGGACGGGCCGGGCCCGGCCGCCCCCGCGCCCCCCACGCACCCCGCCGCACCCCCTTCCCCCCGGGTCGTCTGGCCGGCGGTGCGGGTGGTCGCGCCGGGGAAGGCCTTCGGCATCGGCGACGGGGACCGGATGCGCGTCACCGCCGGCGAGCGCTGCGTCGACGGGGACGACGGCGCCAGCTGGGACTGCCGGGACGAGACGAACGCGGACGGGAACCAGCCGCCGGAATCGGTGAACGTCCAGTCGTACGGCTACGCGGGCGGCATGCGCTATCTGCTGGTCTACCGGGGGACCCACATGCCCGCGCGGATGGGCGTCACCTTCGGGGGCCGGGTCCGGCCCGCGACGGTGGTGACGCTCGCGGTGCACCCGGGGTGGGTGGGCGGCTACCTCGACGTCCCGTCGGCCGCGGCGGCGCAGGATCCGTACGACACCCCCGGCGTCACCGTGTGGGACGCCGCGGGCCGGGTGATCGCGTCGATGCCCGAGGTGTCCGCGGGCCCGGACCGGTGAGCGGCGGCCGGTGGCGGGCGCGGGCCGGGGACGGCACCGCCCCGTCCGCCGGTCACGGACCGTCATGAACCGGACCCTCACGGAGGGTGCCACGACTGCCAGGTGCGGCATTCCTCACGTTCGCCCGATGCACGGGAGCCTCGCCGTGTTGGTATAGGTTCGTCGTACACAGCGGCGCGCGGAAACCCCTTTCCCCTTGCGCCGAGCGCAGCGGCCCCGCCCGCGGGCGGGGTGCCGCCAAGGCGGCCGGACCTGCGAGAGCACCCGCACCGGGGACCGGAAGTGACCCGCACCACACGGGCACCGGAAAAATGTTTGCCCGATACACGGGCCTGGGTACGCGCGCCAGGACCATTACGTCCATGGAGCGGCGCGGTCACCTGCCGGACGACGGAGGGTGACCGGGCAGGAAGGCAGTCGTGCCGAAACTTGCAGTCGAGAACGTGTACAAGGTCTTCGGACGCAGACCGGGAGAAGGCGTCCGCCGCTTGCGGCAGGGCGCCGACCGGGCCCGGCTGCGCGCCGACGGGACCACGGCGGCGGTGATCGACGCCTCCTTCGAGGTGGCGGCCGGCGAGATCTTCGTGGTGATGGGCCTGTCCGGCTCGGGCAAGTCGACGCTGCTGCGGACCCTCAACGGGCTGAGCACCCCCACCGCCGGCCGGGTGCTCTTCGACGGCCAGGACCTGGCGGCGCTGCCCGGCAAGGCGCTGCGCGCGCTGCGGGCCCGCCGCATCAGCATGGTCTTCCAGCACTTCGCCCTCTTCCCGCACCGCAGCGTGCTGGAGAACGCCGCCTACGGCCTGGAGGTCCAGGGCCTGCCGCGCGAGGAGCGCGAGCGCCGCGCCACCGAGGCGCTGGAGCTGGTCGGCCTGGCCGGCTGGGAGGGGTCCTGGCCGGACGAGCTGTCCGGCGGCATGCAGCAGCGCGTCGGCCTCGCCCGCGCGCTGGCCACCGACGCCGACCTGCTGCTGATGGACGAGTCGTTCTCCGCGCTGGACCCGCTGATCCGCCGCGACATGCAGGACCAGCTGCTGGAGCTCCAGCGCCGGCTGCACAAGACCATCGTCTTCATCACCCACGACCTCAACGAGGCCATGCGGCTCGGCGACCGTGTCGCCGTCATGCGTGACGGCGAGATCGTGCAGGTCGGCACCGCCGAGGACATCCTCGTCGGGCCCGCCAACGACTACGTCGCCAGCTTCGTCCAGGACGTCGACCGCTCCCGGGTGCTCACCGCCGCCTCGATCATGGAGGAGCCGGGCATGACCGTGGAGCCCGGCGACGACGCGAAGGCCGCGATCCGCGCGCTGCGCGACGACCACGCACCGGCCGCCTTCGTGGTGGCGCCCGACCAGCGCCTGGTCGGCCACGTCACCGGGGAGGACGCGGCCGGGGCGCTCGGCGCGGACCACGACCGGGTGCGCGACGTCATGCACACCGACTGCGCCGTGACGCAGGCCGACACCCCGCTGGCCGAGCTGCTCTCGCCGGCCGCCCGTTCCGAGGTGCCGCTCGCGGTGGTCGACGAGCAGGGCCGCCTGACCGGCGTGATCCCGCGCGGCACGCTGCTCGCCGCGCTCGGCGACCAGCCCGAGCCGGCCGCCACCGCGCTCGGCGACCAGCCCGGTACGGCCGCCACCGCGGCCCGCACCCCGGCCGGGAACGGCCCGGGAGCCGCCGTGCCGGCGGCCGTACCGCTCCGGAAGGAGGCCGCCGGTGCCTAGGATCCACCTCGGCGACTGGGCCGAGGACGCCGTCGACTGGCTGACCCGCCATCTGTCCTGGCTCTTCGACGCGGTCTCCGCCGTCGTCAACCACCTCTACGACGCCGTCGAGTGGGTGCTCGGCGGCCCGTCGCCGCTGCTGATGGCGGCCGTCCTCGCCGCCGTCGCCTTCTGGCTGCGCGGCGCGACCGCGGGCGTGCTGTCCTTCGCCGGCTTCGCCCTGGTGGATTCGCTCGCACTGTGGGACGAGGCGATGCAGTCGCTGTCGCTGGTGCTCGTCTCCGCCGTGATCGCGCTCCTCCTGGCCGTGCCACTCGGTGTGTGGGCGGCCAGGAGCAAGGCGGCCGGCGCCGTGGTGCGCCCGGTCCTGGACGTCATGCAGACGCTCCCGGCCTTCGTCTACCTGATCCCCGCGATCATCTTCTTCAGCCTGGGCACCGTCCCGGCGGTCATCGCCACCATCGTCTTCGCCATGCCGGTCGGGGTGCGCATGACCGAGCTGGGCATCCGCCAGGTCGACCCGGAACTGGTCGAGGCCGCCGAGGCGTTCGGCACCTCGCCGGGCCGGACGCTGCTGCGCGTGCAGCTGCCGCTGGCGCTGCCGACCATCATGGCCGGCGTCAACCAGGTCATCATGCTCGCGCTGTCCATGGTCGTCATCGGCGGCATGGTCGGCGCCGAGGGACTGGGCTCCACCGTGTTCGGCGCGATCAGCCAGGTGGACATCGGCCTGGGCTTCGAGGGCGGCGTGGCCGTCGTCGTGCTGGCGATCTACCTCGACCGGGTGACCGGCGCCCTCGGCGACCAGGTCTCGCCGCTGGGCCGCCGGGCGCTGGCCCGGGTGCGCTCCGGACTGCACGGCGCGGCCGTGCTGCGCTACCGTCCGCGCCCGGCAGTGGGCCTGTCCTGCGTCGTCGTCCTCGCCCTCGTGGCCTGCGGCACCGGCGTCTTCTCCGGCTCCGGTTCCGGCTCCTCGCCGGGCACCTCGGCCGCCGCCACCGCGGGCAAGGGGCGGGCGGTGCACATCGGGGCGTTCAACTGGGACGAGTCGGTGGCCACGGCCAACCTCTGGGACGCGGTGCTCGACGACCGCGGCTACCGGGCCGACGTCAAGACGTACGACCCGGGCGCCGCGTTCACCGGCCTGTCGCGGGGCGTGCTGGACTACATCACCGACGCCTGGCTGCCCACCACGCACGCGTCGTACCTGCAGCAGTACGGCAAGGACTACACCGACCTCGGCGCCTGGTACGACGAGACGTCCCTGGAGGTCGCCGTCCCCTCGTACGTCAAGGGCGTCAGGACGATGGCCGACCTCAAGGGCCGGAGTGCGGAGTTCGGCGGCCGGATCATCGGCATCGAGCCCGGCGCGGGCGAGACGAAGCTGCTGGCGTCGAAGGTGCTGCCGGGCTACGGCCTGGACAAGGAGTACAAGCTCGTCAACAGCTCGACCGCGGCGATGCTGGCCGAGCTGAAGCGCGACTACGCCGCGCACAAGCCGGTGGCCGTCGTGCTGTGGTCGCCGCACTGGGCGTACAGCACCTACCAGCTGACCAAGCTGTCCGACCCGAAGGGGCTGTGGGGCAAGGGCGACTCGATCCACACCCTCGCCAACAAGGCGGGCGCGGCGAAGCTCCCCCAGGTGACCGCGTGGATGCGGGACTTCCGTCTCACCGACGCCCAGCTGGGCTCCCTGGAGGCCGACATCCAGCAGGCCGGCCAGGGCAGGACCGCGCAGGGCGTGCGCACCTGGCTGGAGAAGAACCCCGGCATCGAGGACACGATGGCCCCGCTCGCCACCGGCTGACCGGGCGCCTGCCCCGGCACCGACCGGGGCGGAGGGTGACGCCGCACCCTCCGCCCCGGGGCGCTGCCGCGGGACTCGGGCGAGGGCTCAGGCCAGGGCGAACTTCTGGGCGCCGGAGCCGTTGCAGTCCCAGATCTGGAGGCGGGTGCCGTTGGCGGTCGCACCCGAGGGCGAGTCGACGCACCGGCCGGTGGTCGGGTTGGACAGCGAGCCGTCCGCGTCGACGACCCAGTTCTGGTAGCCGCCGCCGTTGCAGGTGGCGAGTTGGAGCGGGGTGCCGTTCGCGTTGGCGCCGCCGGCGATGTCCAGGCACCTGCCGAGGGTGCGCAGGGTCTGGCCGCTCCAGGTCCACTTCTGGTCCAGGGAGGTCGCCTGCTGGCAGTCCCACAGCTGGACGGCGGTGCCGTCGCCGCCGGTGTCGTCGCCCGCGACGTCCACGCACTTGCCGCCGGGGCCGTAGACCGGGGTGCCGATGGCGAACCCTTGCGCGCCGGAGCCGTTGCAGTCCCAGATCTGGAGGCGGGTGCCGTTGGCGGTCGCGCCCGAGGGCGAGTCGATGCAGCGGCCGCTGGCGGGGTTGCGCAGCGAGCCGTCGGGCTGCCGGACCCAGGACTGGTAGCCGCCGGTGTTGCACGTGGCGAGTTGCAGCTTCGTGCCCGCCGCGCTGTTGCCGCCGGCGATGTCCAGGCACTTGCCGAGGGTCTGCAGCGTCTGGCCGCTCCACGTCCAGTGCTGGTCCTTCGCCCCGGACTGGCAGTCCCACAGCTGGACGGCGGTGCCGTCGCCGCCGGTGTCGTCACCCGACACGTCCACGCACTTGCCGCCCGGTCCGGTGATCGTCTGGCCGGTCACCGAGCCACCGCCGCCCCCGGAGCCGGGGCCCTTGTTGTAGACAGCCACCGAGTCGACGACGAGCTTGCCGCCGGAGACCGTGGCCGCGTTGGGGCCGCCGCCGAAGGCGTCCGGGAAGCCGCCGCCGATCGCCAGGTCGTAGATGATGAAGAAGGGGTGGTCGATCGCGTCGGACCAGGTCGTCGCGTCCACCTGGTTGGCGCTGACGGTGAAGAAGTTGCTGCCGTCGAGGTAGAAGCGGATCTGCTCCGGCGACACCGAGCGGTCGATCTCCGCCGCGTAGTCGTGGAAGCCGGTCTGGCAGCCGGAGCACGCGCGCTCGCCGGAGCCGATGCCGGTCGACTCGTTGCACGGCCCGCCCGGGCTGACCCCGCAGTGGATGGTGCTGAAGTCGGAGCTGCGGCCGTTGATGTCCTCCATGATGTCGACCTCGCCGGACCTCGGCCAGGTCACGCCGCTGCGCAGCGGCGCGCCGAGCATCCAGAACGCCGGCCAGTAGCCGGCGCCGTTGGCGGTGCTGACGTTGGGCTGCTGGAGGACGGACTCGATCCGCACGACGCCGCCCGCGGGGGCGCCGAAGGTCGCGGCCTGGGTCTCCACGCGGCCGGACGTCCAGCCGCTGCGCGGGTCGGAACCGGAGTGCTGGGCCTGCAGCACCAGGTGGCCCTGGCCGTCGTAGTAGACGTTGGACGTGCTGCTGGTCATGGTCTCGATCTCGCCGGTGCCGAAGCTGCTGCCGGGCCCGGTGTCGTACTTCCACAGGCCCTGGTCGATGCCGGTGCCGGCGGCGCCGTTGAAGTCGTCGCTCCAGGTGAGGGAGAAGCCCGACGGGGGCGCGGGCACGGCCGCCTCGGCGGCCGGTGACGCGGTGACGGTGGCTGCCACCGTGGCCACGACGACGGGCAGCGCGGAGAGCGCTCTCTTCCACGCGCCGCGGCGCGCTCGTACGAAATTCCAGCGCATAGGTCCAACTCCAGGGAGAAGGCGTGATGTCCGCATGTTCACCGCGCGGGGGCGCGCGGGCGTACGTCGGACCGCCGCGCGGGGTGCCGCCGCACGGGCATGTCATGTACACAGCTTGCGGATCAGCCGGGCGTCCGGCAAGACGCATGACCGGTTCAGCCGAACAGGCCCTCGGGCAGGCCGAGATGGCGGTGCAGTTCCTGCCGGCCGAGGGGCGTGACGGTGACCGCGCGGGTGGTGCCGACGCGGGCGATCCAGCCCGCGTCGAGCGCGTGCCGGCACAGGGCGCCGCCGACGGCGCCGGCCAGGTGCGGGCGGCGCTCCGTCCAGTCCAGGCACGGCCGCACCGAGGGCCGCCGTGTCCCGGCCGGCACGGTGACGCCGAGGTCCGCGAGCCAGGCCGCCCCGGCGCCGGTGAGCCCGAGCCCGTGCTCCAGGTCCAGCAGCCGCCGCTCGACCATCGCGTCGGTGACGGCCACGCCGACGGCCCCGGCGAGGTGGTCGTAGCAGGTACGGGCGTGGGCCAGGGCCCGCCGCCGGCCGTCCGCCGACAGCGTGCGCGGGGCCGGGGTGCGCTCGGGGGCCAGCGCCGCGAGGCTCTCGATCAGCTCGGCGACCTGCGGTCCGGCCAGCCTTACGTAGCGGTGGCGGCCCTGCCGCTCCTCGGCCAGCAGATTCCCGCGGACGAGCGCGTGCAGGTGCTCGGTCGCGGTCGACCGGGCCACCCCCATGTGGCGCGCCAGCTCCGTCGCCGTCCATGCCCGGCCGTCGAGGAGCGCCACGCAGAAGCCCGCGCGCGTGCCGTCCGCCAGCAGTGCCGCCACCGAGGCCAGGTCGGGTCCCGTCCCGCGTCCGCTCCGTACGTCCATACGCTCCATTGTCCCCGGTGACGCTTCGGCCGCCGCCGAAGCGACGCGCTTCTACGCTCCCCGCCATGGACACCGCACCGCAGGACGCCCCGGCCGCCTCCGTGGAGATCGAGCCCGCCATCCTCTACTTCGGCACGCCGGTGGTGCTGCTGTCGACGGAGAACGACGACGGCTCGTTCAACCTCGCGCCCATCTCCTCCGCCTGGGCGCTCGGCCGGACGGTCGTCATCGGCCTGGGCCGCGAGGGCCAGACCGCCCGCAACCTCGCCCGCCGCCCCGACCTGGTGATCAGCCTCCCCTCCGCCGAGCAGTGGCCGGCCGTGGAACGGCTCGCCCCGCTCACCGGCCGCTTCCCCGTACCCCCGACCAAGCCTGCGGGCTGCCGCTTCGAGCCCGACAAGTTCGCCGCGGCGGGCCTGACCCCCGAACCCTCCCGCCTGGTCCGCCCGCCCCGCGTCGCCGGCTGCCCCCTCCAGCTGGAGGCCCGCGCCGCGCAGGTACGCACCGACGCCTCCGGCGGCTTCGTCGTCGTCGAGGCCGACGTCCGCACGGTCCACGCCGACCCCGCCGTCGTCGTCCCCGGCACCGACCACGTCTCCCCCACCGCCTGGCGCCCCCTCATCTACAACTTCCGCCACTACTTCGGCCTGGGCCCCGAACTCGGCCACTCCTACCGCACGCAGACACCCCCGCCGACCGACCTCGACGGCCCGGACGCGGACACGGGTCCCCGCACGGCCCAGGGGCTGTCCCGTCGATGATCCGGCGGCGGCCCCGGGCAGTGCGCGAGAAGGCCGCCACCCGAGCCCGCGGGACCTCCGTCCGCGCCGGCGCCGGGAGCCGACGTCCAGGAGCCGCCACCGGGGCCTATCCGGCGGCCCCTTCTGCCGCCGGCGCCGCCCCTCCGGACTTCCCGGGCACCTCGGCGATGCCTCGCGCGGGGCTGAGCCCTTCCACCGCGAGGCGGAAGAGCCGGTCGGCCTGGGCCCCCGGGTCCTTGTGGTGCTCGGTGGCCAGGGCGATGCCGGTGGCGAGGGTCAGCAGGTCGTGAAAGGTGACGTGCGGCGCGACCGCCTTGTCTCGAACGGCCCGCTGGAGCAGGGGACTTCCGGCCGCTGTGAGTCTGCTGCCGCAGGAGTGCGCGGACGGTTCCCCGGCGGGGGGCTCGTAGCTGAGCGTGTCGGCGAACCCGCGGGCCGAGACGGCGTAGGCGACGAGGGCGTGGAGCCATTCCAGCAGGGCGGTGCGGGCGTCCTCGGTCGCGGCCAGCTGGTGGGCGCGCTCGCACAGGCCCTCGATGCGCCCCTGGAAGACGGCTTCGAGCAGGGCCCGGCGGGTGGGGAAGTGACGGCGCACGGTCGCCGAACCGACGCCCGCGATGCGGGCGATCTGCTCCTGGGAGGCCTCGGCGCCGCGCGCGGCCACCTCGGCCTCGGCGACGGCGAGGATGCGCTGGTAGTTGCGTCGGGCGTCCGAGCGCTGACCGGTCATGATCTCCTCATTGCTAAACGGCGGGGCCCGCCATATCGTAGCGGCACGAAACCGGCGGGCCCCGCCGTTTTCTTCTCCGCCCGTGAGGAGCAGCAACCATGCCCATCGGCAGCGACACCGTCCTGGTCACCGGAGCCACCGGACAGCAGGGCGGAGCCACGGCTCGCGCGCTCCTGGCCGCCGAGGTGCCCGTCCGTGCACTCGTACGCGACCCGCGGTCGAAGCCCGCCCGGGCGATCGCGGCGCTGGGCGCCGAACTGGTGCGGGCGGATCTTTCCGACCGGGCCTCCCTCGACCCGGCGGTCGAGGGGGTCCGCGCGGTGTTCTCGGTGCAGATGCCGCCGATGACCGGGGCGGGGGTGGACTTCGCAGGCGAACTCGCCCAGGCCACCAACCTGGTCGAGGCGGCGAAGGCGGCGGGAGTACGGCAGTTCGTGCAGTCCTCGACAAGCGGAGTCGGTGAGCACACCCGTGCCCCCGGCTGGACAGAGGGCCGCTGGGCGGCGATGGCGGACTACTTCGGCACCAAGCAGGCGATCATGGAGACGGTGCGTGGCGCGGGTTTCGCCCGCTGGACGGTGATCAAGCCCGCCTTCTTCATGGAGAACCTGCCCCTGCTGGCCCCCAGGGGGCCGCGCGGCGGACTGCTGACGGTGCTCAAACCGGACACCGAGCTGGCTCTGGTGGCCGCGCAGGACATCGGCGCGGCCGCGGCACACGCCCTCCAGGACCCCGACCGGTTCCACCGGGTGGAACTGGAACTCGCCGGAGACCTGCGCACGGTGGAGCAGATCGCGCAGACCCTGTCCGCCGCCTGGGGCGTGCCCGTGACCGCGCCCTCCATGAGCCTGGAAGAGGCCCTCGACGCGGGCATGCCGACGTGGGGAGCCGGTCACGAGTGGAACAACGCGGTCCTCCAGCCCGCCCGGCCCGAGTTCGCCCGGGAGTTGGGCATCCCGCTCACCACCTTCGCCGAATGGGCGGATGAGCATCTGGCATCCGTGGCCGGCTAGACCGTCTCCGCGGCAGGCGGCCCGCACGCCCTTCCTCCGGGCCGCCGGGAAGGGCACGACGTGACGCGCCGACGGCGACGGCGACGGGCGTGAGTCGGGTCCGGGCGAAACGGTGACAGTCCTGTGGCAGGAAGTGTGGCCTCCGTCACAGCCGCCCGGGGCGCCGGCCTGCTGGACTCGCCCGATGGCGTACGCGCTGTTCCTTCTGCTGCCCGGCTGTCCGATCACCGCCCTGGCCCTGGCCGGATACGGATTCGGGCGCCACCGCCTGCGGCGGGCCGGCCGGCAGGCGCGGCTGCGGTCCGTGGCCGCGCTGGCGGGCTCCGCCGCGGCGGCGGTCTACACCGTCGGCCTGCTCGCCCTCGCCCTCGCGGTGATGGACGCGGAGGACGGCGGGGCGGACTCCTCGCCCCTGCGGCCCTGCCGGGTGGCGGGCGAGCCGGAGCGGGCCGCGCGCGTGACCGGCTACCGGGTGGAGTACGTGCCGCTCCGCTTCGTCTGCGAGACGACGGACGGCAACGACTACTCGGCCGGGGCGGTGCCCGGCTGGGTCGGTCCGGCCGCGGCCGGGTTCGCGCTGGCGTCCGTCGTGTGCGCGTGCGCCGCGGCGGTCGAGGGCGAGCGCCGCGCCCGGCGCGGTGCGGCTGCCGCGTGAGGCGGCGCTCAGCCGAAGAGCAGCGGGACGCCCCTGGCCGCGCACAGGCGCAGGACGGCGCCCAGCCGGCGGGCGGCTTCGATGTGCGCGCGGAGTCGGGAGTCGTCCCCTTCCCGGACCCATTCGTCGGTGATCGCCTCCAGCCGGACCAGGATCGGCGCGCAGTCGGCCGGTGAGAGGGCGTCACCTCCGGTGTCGGGGTGGTCGAGGAGTGGTTCCAGGGCCGTCCGCACCTCGCTCCACGGGCGATCGCCGCCGAATCCTCGCATCTCGGCGAGGGTGAATCCCTCCGCCTCTGCCAGGTGCCGGCGGAAGTCCGCGAAGCCGCGGCAGGACCAGGAGGCGTCAGGACTGCCGGGGTCCCCGTCGCCGGGAAAGAGGATGAGCCCCATCCGCAGAGGGTCGGGCTCCAGGCCGGAACCGGCAACCGACGAGGCCAAAGCTTTGCCCGCCCGTCCGCCACCGTTCGCCTTGCGCGGCTACTGTCCACTCGCCCGGTTCCGCGGCGGAGAGGCACGTCCATGAGCACCCCGGTCCACCGCGTTCCGGAACGGCAGTCCGGGGGCGTCGTCGCGCCGGGGCGGCGGCGGCAGGAGCGGGGGTCGTCCGGCGGGGCGGCGGAGCGCGGGCTCCTCGGCGTGCAGGCCGGGGCGGGCAACCGGGCCGCTGCGGCGATGGTGCAGCGCGCCAGGGCCGCGGACGGCGGGAAGGGCAAGGGGAAGGCGCCGGAGGACGGGAGCGCGGCGGCGCCGTCGCCGGGGTACCGGGACCGGATCGCAGCGGTCCTGGACCGGCTCAAGAAGAACTTCGAGTTCATCGACACCTTCGTCAAGAACGTCCAGGTCCCGGCGAACGCGGGCTTCTCCCAGCAGGCGGCCGCCACCGTCGACGACGGACTGAAGCACTCCGCCGCCGCCTCGGGGGGCGCCGCCGGTGCGGAGAGCCTCGTCGCGGAGGCCGTGGGCGCCGCGCTCGGCGGCATGGAGGCGGCCAAGGCCCGCAAGGACGCCGCCAAGCACAAGAAGGGCGCCGCCTTCCACGGGGCGAACAAGAAGTTCACCTCCAAGGCGGCCGAGGCGGTCGTCGGCTCGGCCGGCGCGGCGAACAACGCCCTCGGTGTCGCCAAGGAGCTGACGAAGGCCGAGAAGGCGCTGCACGCCGCGGGGGCGGCGGAGGTGAGCGGCATAGGGTCCAGCGTGGTCGGTGCGGTGAAGGGGGCGCGCGCCGCCCGCCGCTTCGGCCTGACGGCCCGCAAGTACCGCGCCCTCAAGGGCATCGAGAAGCCCGGCCGCACGGGTGAGGGGGCGCTGAACCGGCTCAAGGAAGCGCGCGACGACGCGGAGCGGGCCGCTGACGAGGCGTACGTCGCGCTGGACGCCCAGTGGGACCACGAGGGCGAGGACCGGCTGGACCGGGTGTCGGACGCGATCGACGCGGCCTGGTCCGCGACGGGCGAGGCGCACGACGCGGCCAGGGACCTCCGGCACGCCGAGGACGGGAACACGATGGACACCGTCCTCACGTACGCGCTCGGCAAGCAGCGCAACAAGATGGGCAAGCAGGCCCTGACGGCCGTGGGCGAGTCCACCAAGGCCGCGGGCGGCATCGTGACGGCGATCGCCGCGACCGCGGGCGGCGCCGCGCTGGCAAGCAACCCGGTCGGTTGGGGCCTCGCCGCGGGCGCGGCCGGCCTCATCCTGGGCGTCACCGCGTACAAGGCGGGCCGCGCGGGCACGAAGCGCTACGACGGCGCCCGCCACCCCGACCGCTGGGCCGAGGACGGCGGGGCCGCGGCCGAGCCCGCCTCCCGCGGGGACGCGCTCAAGGAGGCCTTGAAGTTCTGGAAGAAGGTGGAGAACGGCGAGCGCCAGGCCATGGCCCGCAAGATCTACGCCCTCGCCGCGGGCCCGGACGTCGGGGGGAGCGGCGACACCTCCGCCGAGATGCGGGAGTCGGCCAGGGCCCTGCTCGTCGCCCTGAAGGCGGGCCCGGCCGACCAGCGCCTGACCCCCGAGGAATGGGCGGGGTCCCTCAACGACCCGGAGAGGACCGCCGCCTGGGTCAAGGAGATAGCCGAGCAGCTGTCCTCGGCGTGACCGGCGGCCCGCAGACCCCTTCGCGGGCCCCCCGCCCCGGCCGACGCGCTCAGTGGGTCAGCGCGTTCGCGCTCACGATGAAGAGGCCGAGCAGGACGTCCACGAGGCCGACGCGGCAGGCCGACGCCCAGCCCTGGCCGGCCGCCCGGGCCGCCAGCAGGCCCCAGCCGAAGAGGGCGGCGGTGTTCACGGTGAGGACCACGTCGACGGCGCTCGACTCCTCCCACCATCCGGCGGCGGCGCCCAGCAGCGCGGCCACCGTGGGCAGGACCGCGGCGACCAGCGGCCACTCGGCGAGCACCGAGCGGACGCTCTCCGCGGTGGCCCGCTTCCCGCCGGCCGTCCAGTGGGCGATGGCGTGCGCGTAACCGTGGGCCGCGGCGGCGGCCAGTGCCGCGACCAGGATCCACAGCGCGTCGTAGCCCGCGTTGGGCTTGCCGCTGCCCTCGTCGAGGGCGGAGGCGAGGGCGCTGGCGAGCACCGTCCCGTACACGCCGCCGAACAGCAGCCGCTGCAGCGGTACGCCCAGGGGGGCGGCGGGCGTGCCGTGCCCCGCGCCGTCCGGCAGGGCGCCGCCGGACGGAAGCGTCATGCCTCCACGATGGCACCGCCGACGCGGGCGTACGCCGGGACGCGCCGCACCGCCTTCCGGATCGGCGGCGGGGCCCGTGATGGGATGAGGGCGGCGGGGGGCAGCTTCGGCGGAGAGGTCGGGAAATGGCCGGGAAGACCATGCGGGCGATCGTCTACGAGACGTACGGCGGGACGGAGGTGCTGCGGGAGGCGCGGGTGCCGATGCCGAAGGTCGCCCCGGGCGAGGTCCTGGTCAAGGTGCGCTGCGCCGCGGTCAACCCGGTGGACTGGAAGCTCATGGCGGGCGGGCTGGACAGCATGATGGACGTGGTGTTCCCGGCGATCCCCGGCTGGGACGTGTCCGGCACCGTCGCGGAGGTCGGCATCGACGCCCCCGAGTTCGCGGTCGGCGACGAGGTGATGGGGTACGCCCGCAAGGACTACGTGCACGGCGGCACCTTCGCCGAGTACGTCAGCGCGCCCGTGCGGACCCTCGCGGCCAAGCCCGCCGCGCTGGACTGGTCGCAGGCCGCCGGACTGCCGCTGGCCGGGCTGACCGCCTACCAGGTGCTGACGCGCCTGGGCACCCGCGCGGGCGACACCGTGCTGGTGCACAACGCGGCGGGGGGCGTCGGCTCGCTCGGCGTGCAGATCGCCCGCTCCCTCGGCGCCCGCGTCATCGGCACGGCCTCCCCCCGCAACCACGAGCGGCTGCGCGCGCTGGGCTGCGAGCCGGTCGAATACGGGGACGGGCTCGCCGAGCGGGTCCGCGCCCTGGCCCCGGACGGGGTCGACGTCGTCGCGGACTTCGTCGGCGGGGTCCTCGACAGCACCCTGGCGGTCCTTGCCGCGGACGGGCGGCACGCGTCCATCGCCGACCCCGCCGTGCTCGGCGCCGGCGGCCAGTGGATGTGGGTGCGGCCGGTCGCCGAGGACCTCGCCGCGCTGGGCCGGCTCGCCGACGCGGGCGACCTGACGGTGGAGGTCGCGGAGACCTTCGCGCTCGCGGACCTCGCGGCGGCCTTCGCCCGCAGCCAGGAGGGCCACGTCGCCGGGAAGATCGTCGTCGAGGTCTGAGACCCCGGCGGGAGCCGGCGGGCCGGGGCGGCCCGCGCACGCCGGAGCTCCCGGGCGCGGGGCGCGGCCGGGAGCTCCGTCAGACGCGGTTCGGCGGGGTCGGCAGGCTCAGCAGGGGAAGGTGCCGCTGTAGAGGGCGTGCCCGCTGGAGGAGGTCCTGGAGCCGAAGCCGTAGACGCCGTCGTCGGACCAGACCGCCTCGCGCGAGCCGCCGACGCAGGTCGAGGCGGGGGCCAGGGCGAAGCCCTCCAGGTTGTCCGCCGGCATGACGGCGGGGTTGGTCCAGGTCACGTCCGGGACGATCGCGCCGCCGGTGATCTTCATGAAGGTGTGCGTCTCGCCGCAGGTGTTGTCGCAGCTCGCGACGAGGCGCTGGGTCGCGGCGTCGAACTCCACGTCCATGACGGACGACTCGCCGGTCGCGATCGTGCCGAAGGCCGTGAACGTGCCGTCGGAGTTGAGGCCGTAGGCGTGCAGTGTGCCGTCCCACTCCAGGCCGGCGAAGTACAGGCCCGAGCCGTGCAGCGGGTAGTTCGCCGGGTTGTACGCGGCGCCGGTGCGCGGGTCGGCCCAGCCGCCGGCGGTCAGCCAGCTGTCCGGCACGTAGCCGACGCCCTCGAAGCCCAGGTTGGCGTCGTCCTTGTCACCGGTGTCGAGCTGTGGGAACTGCGAGGTCATGTCCCACTGGTGGAGCGGCGAGAGGGTGGAGCCGGTCGCGGACGGGTCGTACTCCAGGATCGTGTCCTTGGGGGCGGTGTTCTCGGTGTTGTCGCGCTCGGAGGTCACGTAGAGGTGGCCGTTGCCGCCGACGGTCACGCCCTCGGAGTCCGGCTCGCCGGAGCCGCCCGAGAAGCGGATCTGCTTGCCGGTCGCGCTCCACGAGGAGTCCGGGACCCACTTGCTGCCACTCTTGACCAGCCTGAACAGCCAGTTCTTGTTCTTGACGGCCCACAGCGTCGACGGGTTCGCCGGGTCGAACGCCAGACCGCTCACGTCACGGCCCTCGGGCCCGGTGGAGGTGGTGAAGGCGCAGACGTCGTCGGCGATCGTGACGTCCGGTCCGCCGGGCCAGGCCTGGGTGCCGGCGGGGGCGGAGTGCGAACCGCCGGGCGCCTCGGGGGTGCAGCCGCTGGTGAGCGAGCCGCCGCCGCCGAGCAGGTGGCCGGTCGGGTCGCCGCCGGTCCCGCCGGTGGTCGTCCCGCCCGTGGCGCCGCCGGTGGTCGTCCCGCCCGCGGTGCCGCCCGCGGTCGTCCCGCCGGTGGTGCCGCCGGTCGTCCCGCCACCGCTACCCGAGCAGGAGTTCGCGCTGCCGAGGGTCGCGGCCGCGGCGGTCCGGAACCAGCCGGTGCCGTTCGCGCAGCGCTCGTCCGACGGCTTGGCGGCGTCGGTCGACCAGGTCACCGAGTCGACGGTGTTGCCGCTGCCGTCGAGGAGGACGAGCGAGTCGTTGTCGCCCAGGCCGATGGTGGAGTCGAAGGTGGCGTAGCCGCCCGCGGGGATGCTGGTCGCGCTCGGCGAGGAGGACGAGACCGTGACCGCGGAATGGCCGGTGTCGCCGTCGACGTACTTCCACGAGCCGATGCCGACCGCGCTCGTCCCGCCGTTGTACAGCTCCACGGTGTCCGAGCCGTTCGAGGTGACCTCGTTGACCCGTACCCTGCTCGCCGCCGGAACCGACGAAGGGCAGCCGGGCGCGTTCGCGGAGCCGAACGTGGTCGCCGGGGCCGTCGTGACCCATGCCCCGGTCCCGTCGCCGCCGCACCGGGCCATCGCCGGCTTCGCCTCGTCGGTGGCCCAGTCGACGCGGTCGACGACCGTGCCGCCGGAGGTGTAGATCACCAGTTTGTCCGAATCCCCCAGTCCCTTGGGGGAGTCGAAGGTGACGAAGCCGCCCGCCGGGACGCTGCCGGCGGACGGGCTGAAGGACTGCGCGGAGAAGCCGTCGTCCGACATCTTCCAGCCGCTGATGCTCACCGCGGTCGAGCCGGTGTTGTACAGCTCCACGGTGTCGTCACCCGAGGAGCTGACCTCGTTGATCCGAACGTTCTGGTAGCCGGCCGGGTCGGCGGCCGCCGCGGGCTGCGCGGCGAGCACCCCGGTGACGGCGAGACCGGAAAACGTCAAAGCAGCGGCGCACAGGGTAGCGGCGCCGGCACGCGAGTGAGTTGTAGGCACGAGGCCGAACTCTGGAGACGGAACGTGGAAAGTGCGTGTACGGCGCCTGAACGGCGCCCGCTTCCGACCGGAACGCCAGGCGCCGCCTCCCCGGCCGCCGATCCACCGGAGGGCGCCGGCGCTTCCACCGTGCCAAGGCCCGTCTGGTGCTCTCGGCCGTGCGCCGCCGAGCTCGGGGAGCGGGTCCGCCACGTACGGGCCGACACCTATCGGGAGGGGCTGCGCGAGGCGGTCCCCGCCGGCCGGTCACGCTGCACCATCCCACCTCCCGCGCGGCGCTGGCCCTGGTGAACGGCCTGGATCAGGTCCGCGCGCTGCCCGCGCGGTCTCCGGACCGGACCGCCTCGGCGGCCTCGACGCGCTGCTGCGCGAGGAGCGGAGCCGCGCCGACGGGCCGCCGTGAGCCCCGTCCCCACCCGTCGTGCGGGCGGCGGGTGTTGACAACGGTTGTACGGGACATGAAGATTCCGGCACGGATTGTTCCAGCTCCGGGGGGTGCCGATGCTGGCTCCGCTCGGGATCCCGCCGGAGCAGGAGCGGTTGTACGTGCTGCTGATCGGCCGGCCCGGCAGCTCAGCCGGCGAGGTGGCGGAACGCGCCGGGATCGGCGTCGAGGAGGCGGTGGCCCGGCTCGACGAGATGGCGGCCGGCGGGCTCGTCGTCGGCGAGGAGCCGCCGCCCTTCGGCGACGCGGGGCTGCGGGAGTCCGGCGTGCGCACCTACCGGGCGACATCGCCCTCGGTCGCGCTCGCCCCGCTGCTGGTACGCCGCCGCACCTCGCTGGACGAGGCGGGCGCGGCGGTGGCGGCGCTCGGGGAGCAGTTCCGCAGCGCTTCGTCCCGCGCGGCGGGCGGGGTGGTGGAGGTGGTGTCGGGGCCGGTCCCGATACGCCACCGGCTCGGGCAGCTGATCGGCGGTGCCCGGCGCGAGGTGCTGATCTTCCTCGCGGAGTCGGTCGTCGCGGTGGAACGCGACAGCGTCTACCCGATGGAGCGCGAAGCCCTGCTGCGCGGGGTGGACTTCCGCGCGATGATCACCCGCAGCCATCTGGAGGTCCCCGGCATGTGGGACGACGTGCGGGAGGTCGTCGGCCTCGGCATGAAGATGCGGGTGACGCCGGACATCCCGATGCGCCTGATCATCTCCGACCGCGCCAACGCCATGGTGCCGCTGTCGCTCGGCGAGGAGCCCGGCCACGCCGACACGGTGGTCGTGCACGGTACGGGCCTGGTGGCCGCCCTGGTGCTGCTCTTCGAGGAGTACTGGCAGCGCGCCCGGCCGCTCCCCGTGCCCGGTGAGCCGGAAGGGCCCGAGCCCGCGGGCCCGCAGCCGGGCGATGTGGACCGGCAGATCCTCGCACTGCTCGCCCTCGACGTCGCCGACCGGACGATCGCCGCCCAGCTCGACCTGTCCCTGCGCACCGTCGAGCGCAAGATCCGGGCCCTGATGGACATGGCCTCGGTCGGCTCGCGCTTCCAGCTCGGGGCCGAGGCCGTCGCCCGCGGCTGGCTGCAGCGCTGACCCCACGCCCGGGGCGTATCCACCCGTACCCGCGCGCATCCGGCCGACTGACGCACCGTCAGTGACGGCAGGCTTCCGTCTTGGCGGTGAACCGTCACTCCGAAGTGTTCAGCGCGCACACGCGCGCCCGAAGAATGTGCTGCGTTCCGGCTTCCGCGTTCCACGCACCATATGGAGGGCACCACGTGAGATCCCCGACCCGGCGCCGGCGGCTGCTGACCGCCGTCGGCGCCGTCCTGGCGGCGATAGCGGCGACCCCGTCGATCGCGCAGGCCACACCGTCCCGGACCGCCCCGCCACCCGGCCCCCGGGCCGCCGCCGCCCCGGCCGCCACCGCGAGCACCGTCACCCTGGTGACCGGCGACCGGGTGACCGTGACCCCCCTCGCCGACGGGCGCGCGGCGGCCACCGTCACCCGCCCGGCCAACCTGACCGGCAGCGTGCAGACCAGGACCGTCGGCAAGGACCTGTACGTCTACCCGTCGGAAGTCCTCCCCTACGTGGCAGCCGGCGTCCTGGACCAGCGGCTGTTCGACGTCACCGCCCTGATCGCGGACGGCTACGACGACGCCCGCGCGCCGTCCCTGCCGCTGATCGTGCAGTACGGCGACACGGCGGCGCGCACCGCCCCCGCCGTCCCGCGCGGCCTGTCCGCCCGGCTCGACCTGCCGGCCGTGCACGGCAAGGCGGTGAGCCAGAGCCGGTCGGGAGCGGCCGCCTTCTGGCAGGCCGTCACCCCGGCGGCGGCGCTGACCCGCGCGAAGAGCCGCGCCGCCCAGCGGCAGAGCGCGGACGGCGGCGCGGCGGGCGCGAAGGCCCGGTCCGCGGGCGGCACGGCCGTCTTCGGCGCGAACATCAGCCACATCTGGCTGGACGGCAAGGTCAAGGCGTCCCTCGCCGACAGCACCGCGCAGATCGGCGCCCCCGGCGTGTGGCAGGCGGGCGACGACGGCAAGGGCGTGGACGTCGCCGTCCTCGACAGCGGCATCGACGCCGAGCACCCCGACCTGGCGGGCCAGGTCGCCGCCTCGCAGAGCTTCGTCCCCGGCCAGGACACCACCGACCACCTCGGTCACGGCACCCACACCGCCTCCACGATCGCCGGCACCGGCGCCGCCTCCGACGGCAAGGAGAAGGGGGTCGCCCCCGGCTCGCGGCTGCTGGTCGGCAAGGTGCTGGGCGACGACGGCTTCGGCGACGAGTCCTGGATCATCGCCGGCATGCAGTGGGCGGCGCAGACCCAGCACGCCCGCGTCATCAGCATGAGCCTGGGCTCCACGGAGGTCAGCGACGGCACCGACCCGATGAGCCAGGCGGTGAACGACCTCAGCGACTCCACCGGCGCGCTGTTCGTCATCGCCGCGGGCAACACCGGTGCGGGCGGTATCGGTTCGCCCGGCGCCGCGACCTCCGCGCTGACCGTCGGCGCGGTCGACTCCGCCGACCAGCTCGCGTACTTCTCCAGCTGGGGCCCGCGGTCCGGGGACGGCGGCCTCAAGCCCGAGATCACCGCGCCCGGCGTGGACGTCCTCGCCGCCCGGTCGCAGTTCTCCACCGAGGGCTCCGGCCCGTACATCGCGATGAGCGGTACGTCCATGGCGACCCCGCACGTCGCGGGCGCCGCCGCGCTGGTCGCCGAGCGGCACCCGGACTGGAGCGGGCAGCAGATCAAGGACGCCCTGGTCAGCACCGCGCACGAGACGCCGGACATCCCCGTCACGCAGGGCGGCAGCGGGCGGCTGGACGCCGAGGCGGCGGCGCTCGGCAGCGTGCGCGCCACGGCGACCGCCTGGGCCGGCTTCTACCCGTGGCCGCACACCGCGGACGCCCCGGCGACCAGGACCGTCACGTACACCAACACCGGTACCGCCGACGTCACCCTCGCCCTGAAGGCGACCGCGGCCGGCCCCGACGGCGCCGACGCGTCGGCGGCCTTCACGCTCTCCGCGCCGGCCGTCACCGTCCCGGCCGGCGCCAGCGCCTCGGTCGACGTCGCCGCGGACCCGGCCAAGGCGCCGTACGGGGTGAGCGACGGGCAGCTGGAGGCCTCGGCGGCGGACGGCTCGGTGGTGGCGCACACCCTCATCGGCATCGACCGCGAGGAGGAGCGCTACAACCTGACGATCACCACGGCCGACCGGTCCGGCGCCCCCGTCGCCGGCTACGCGGTGGTCTACCGAACCGGCGAGGCGACGCCCTACCAGGTGGAGGTCCCCGACAGCGGCAAGCTGGTGATGCGGCTGCCCAAGGGCGAGTACTCGGTGCTGATGTACGCCGACCTGCCGGGCGCGGCCGGGCCCGACGACCTCGGTCTCGGTGTGCTGTCGGTGCCCCAGCTGCAGCTGGACGGCGACCGCACGGCCGCGCTGGACGCCCGCAGGGCGCACCGCGTCTCCGCGGTCGCCCCGCAGCGGTCGGAGGACCAGCTGACGCGGGTGGAGTGGAACAGGGAGGCCGGGGGCTTCGCCCTGAACGAGAACCTCCTGCTGCCCGTCTCGTACACCAGCGTGTGGGCGCAGTCCACCGCCGAGGTGACCAGCGGCAGCTTCAATTTCGACACCCGCTGGCGCAAGACGGCCCCGCTGCTGACCGCCGCCGCCAAGGGGCCGCGCGGCGAGGCCCTGGACCTCTCGGGCCTGCTCGTGCAGGCCGGCTCCACCCTGCTGCCGGCCGGCCGCGGCAAGCTCCCCGTCGTCTACGCCGGCCTCGGCGCCACCGCGGACTACGCGGGCCTGGACGCCGAGGGCAAGGCCGTGGTCGTCCGCTACGACCGGCAGGCCGATCCGGCGGTCCAGGCCGCCACCGACACCGCGCAGGCCGCTGCGGCGGTCGCCGCGGGCGCCAGGCTGCTGCTGGTCGTGGGCGACACGGCGGGCCGGCTGTCGGCCTGGTACGGGGCGGACGACTACGCCTCGTCCGCACCGACCGAGGTGGCCTCGCTGCAGGCCGCACAGGGCGCCGCGCTCGTCGCTGCCGCCGCCCGCCCCGGGCTGACCGTGGACGTGACCTCGACGCCCGCCTCGCCGTACGTCTACGACCTGGTCGAGCGGCACGACGGGGCCGTCCCGGCGACCGACCTGACCTACGCGCCGAAGGAGCGCGACCTGGCCAGGATCGACTCGCGCTTCGCGGGCAAGGCCACCGACGCCGGTGACAACGGCCGCTACGACATGCAGGACTTCGACAGATACGGCGTCGGTTTCCAGACCGCCCAGACGCTCGGCACGGTCCGCACCGACTGGGTCACCCCGGGTGGCGACCGCTTCGGCTGGTACGAGGAGTC
Organism: Streptomyces sp. NRRL F-5123; assembly: GCF_000721495.1. Lineage (GTDB taxonomy): Bacteria > Actinomycetota > Actinomycetes > Streptomycetales > Streptomycetaceae > Actinacidiphila. Next base: position 1,055 of record NZ_JOHY01000001.1, on the reverse strand, counting down.
CGACAATCCGGTGGTCCAGGAGCGCTCCCTGATCACCCGCCCGGCGAAGGGCTCCACCACGCAGAGCGACTGGTTCCTGCCCGTCTACCACCCCCGGATGAACGACAGCCAGTCGCTGCCGAACCGGCAGGGCGACTTCTTCGTCCTGAACGTCCCCGGCTGGGGGGACTCCGGCTCCGGCCACAACGGCTTCGACCTCAACCTGTGGGGCGAGGAGGACAACCTGCACGAGACCGTCACCCTCTACCAGGGCGACAAGAACCTGGGGTCCACGGTCTACCAGCAGCTCGCCGCCGACGCGCCGAGCAGCGACCCGCTGCCCTACCGGCTGGTCGCCGAGACCAGCCAGGACGGCGTCCTGCCCAGCTCGCCGACCACCCGCACCGAATGGGGCTTCACCTCGGGCAGCGGCTACGTGAACCTGCCGCTGCTGCAGCTCGACTACGGCATCCCCACCGACCTCGCGGGCCGGGCACAACGGACCGCGACGCTGACCCTGACCGCCTCCCACCTGCCCGGCGTCACCGGCGCCGGCACGATCACCGGGGCCACCCTCCAGGTCTCCTACGACGACGGCGCCAGCTGGACCGGCCTCCACCTCTCCCGCGGGCACGGCGCCACCTGGACCGCCACGGTCAAGGCCCCGCACTCCGCCACCCGCGTCTCGCTGCGGGCCACCGCGAAGGACGACGCGGGCAACACCGTCAGCCAGACCGTCCTGGGGGCGTACGCGCTGAAGTAACCGCCTCAGGACACGCCGAAGGGCGGCGGGGCCGGTGTGGCCCCGCCGCCCTTCACATGCGGTGGCGGATCAATGAAAGGTCAGTGACGGATCAGTACGCGGAGTCCACGTTGTCCATCGTGCCGTAGCGGTCGGCCGCGTAATTGCAGGCGGCGGTGATGTTGGCGACCGGGTCGTAGATGTTGTGCGACGTGCCGGCCACGTGGAAGCGGTTGAACGTCGGGTCGATCACCTGCAGCAGACCCTTCGAGGGAATGCCGTTGCGGGCGTTGATGTCCCACAGGTTGATCGCCTTGGGGTCACCGCTGGACTC